>CAVTSZ010000035.1:0-200047 GCA_963737385.1 uncultured Actinomycetota bacterium | reverse complement strand
AAGATGTACACCCCGTCCTTCAACCGGATCGACGACAACGACGAGATTCGGCGCTTCGTGGCCGCGGCGCGATCGGCCGAATTCGTCACGGTCGATCCCGACGGGCTTCCCGTCGCCACCCTGCTGCCGATCATGTGGGACGGCGACACGGTCGTCGCCCACATGGCGCGTGCCAACCCGCAGTGGAAGGCCATCAAGCCGGACAGCCCGGCGCTGCTGATCTGTTCGGGACCGCAGGCCTACATCAGCCCGTCGTGGTACGCGGCGAAGGCCGAACACGGCCGGGTGGTGCCGACGTGGAACTACAGCGCCGTGCACCTGTCCGGCACGGTGCGAGTGCACGAGGACCGGGACTGGCTGCGCGATGTGTCACCCGGCTGACCGGGATCCACGAAGACGGGCGCAACGAACCGTGGCAACCCAGCGACGCGCCGCAGCGCTACATCGAAGGCCAGCTCGCGGGCATCGTCGGGCTGGAGATCACCGTCACCCGCGTCGAGGGCAAGGCGAAGCTGAGCCAGAACCGCTCAGAGGCCGACCGCCGCGGGGTCGTCAGCGGCCTGCTCGCAGAACAGCACTACGAAGCGCGGAAGTCGCGGCAGCGATGGACACCGATCTCTAGAGAAGCCTGGAACACGCCCACTGGCGGTTATCGGTAGCGGAACCCGATGTCGTCGCCGATCACCGTGTTCGGTCCGATCGGCAGCTGCTCCGCGTTGTCTCCGGAACCTTGACGAACTCGATGCGGTCGCGCGCGACCTTCCGGAGCAGATCCTCGAACGCCATCGTGGTCAGCTGTTCGCCCGGGCATCGTCGGTAACCGAAGCCGAACGGCGCGAAACCCGCGTAGTCGCACACCGGCTTGGGCTGGTCGTCGACCACACCGAACACCGTGCCGAATGCGCTGTTGCGCATTGCCGCCTTGCGCCCGTCCTTCACCGCGAAGTCAGTCGGCGTGAACGGGCAGTTGGCCATACCCATCTGGCGAATTCGCGCTTCGTCGATCTGCTGGCTCGTGGGCGCCGACTGATAGCGGGACGGATCGAAGTCGTCGGGGTTCGACCACTGAACCGGATCCCTGCTCGTCGACGGGTGCGGTGTCGCGATGTAACCGTGGCGCTCGAACGCCGGCGGTCGCGTCGGCTCGAGTGCCGAGATGCTTCCTCCGTTGGGCGAGATCGTGCGGAACAACTCCATGACCAACCGTTCCAGCGGCGGGAACGCAGATCCGTCCGGCTTGTCGAAGTCGCCCGTCATCGTCTTCGCGAACCAGTCCTTCGCCTGCGGGTCACCCCCGTCGGCGCCGAGGTTCGACATCACGTTGTAGAGGCTGTTGCCCCATTGACTGAATGCCACGAAGTTGTGGAAGCACTCGAATACGACGTCCTGGTGGTTGAAGTACTCGCTTTCCTCACCGTTCTTCAGCCAATACCAGGCGAACGTCTTCTCCGGCTCGGGCGTCTTGCCGGATCCGATGTCCGCCAGCCGATCGTCGATCCATGACTTCAGGAATCCGAGGCGCTCCCTGACGGCCATGTAGTTGTCGTAGACGATCTTCTGCGTGGGATCCCGGTAGGCCAGCACCGCGTTGAAGCTCGCGCCGATCTCGCGCACCTGATCGGGAATCTCGGCGCCACGCACACCCAGATGCAGATCCCAGTACAGATCCCAGAACGTATCCAGATAGATTCGCATCAAGGGCTTTTCGGTGTTCTGCCGACTCAGCAGTTCATCCCAGAAACGGACGACCTTGCCCTTGTACATGCGGTCGTACAGGTCGGGCGTGACCGCCGACATATAGATCCGCTTGCGGCGGTTGTCCGGTCCACGCAGTTCGAGCCCCTGCAGAAAGACGGTGACGCCCTTCTCGGGGTCCGGACCCCAGGTTTCGCTGAGCAGGCCCCACAGATCGGACGGCAGCGCGTTTTCCTTCGTCAGCGCAACGTCGATCATGGGCAGGACCGGGCGTTGGCCATCGAAGACGCTGTTCCGAAGGAACGGCGCGATCGCATTGTCGACGTAGTCGGCGTCGAAGTCGGGATACTCTGCGCGCAACCGGGCCACCTCGTCCGACGGGCCGCCTCCCGCGCTGGTGTCATCGGCCGACGTTGAGCACCCGACGACCGACTGCGCGGACACAGCGACAACGGCACCGGCCCCACCGGCGAGGAACACACGTCTTCTCATCGAGTGCCCCCGTTATCCAGAAAGCGAAGCTCGGCTAAGGGGGAACGTACACCGATTGACTGCCCCGAAAGCGAGATCGGGCGTCTACGACGGACTGCCGGTCAGTACACGTCGCGGACGTAGCGTTTGGCGGCGACCAGTTCGCGCTTGAAGTCGTGGGCCTGCTCGTGCGACATCCCGCCGTGCTTCTCGATGATCGTCGTCAGCGCGGCGTCGACGTCCTTGGCCATCCGCGTGGCGTCGCCGCAGACGTAGAAATGCCCGCCCTCGTCCAGCCAGCGCCACACGTCGGCACCGCAGTCGAGCATCTTGTGCTGCACGTAGAGCCGGTCGGCCTGGTCACGGCTGAACGCGAGGTCGAGCCGGCTGAGGAAGCCGTCGCGGGCCATATCCTCCAGATCGTCTCGGTAGTAGAAGTTTTCGCTGCGATGCTGATCGCCGAAGAACAGCCAGTTGCGGCCGGCATGACCGAGTGCGCGACGTTCCTGCAGAAAACCGCGGAACGGCGCGATGCCCGTACCCGGGCCCACCATGATCATCGGTGTGGCCCCGTCCTCGGGTGGCCGGAAGTTCGGCGAGCGCTGCAGGAACACCGGGGCAGACGCCGCGCGATCGGCCAGGAACGTCGAACAGACACCGCCGCGCCGGCCGCCGTCGGAGCCGCGGTAGCGCACCACCGACACCGTCAACTGCACCTCGTGCGGACTGACCAGCGGACTCGACGAGATCGAGTAGTTGCGCGGCGTCAGCCGCACCAGGACCTGGAGCCACTCGACGGGGTCGGCGTGGACGGCGAACTTCGTCACGAGGTCGATGCCGTCATTGTGTTCAAGCCACCGCTGCAGCTTGTCCGACGAAGCCCGCAGCGGACTCGCGTCGCGACTGTGCTCGGCGACGAACCGCACGACGTTCGGGGTCACCTTGAGGATGTCGTAGCGGCTGATCAGCGCGTCGCGCAGGGGCTGCTCGTCGCCGTCGACCTCGACCACCGTCTCGCCGCGCAGGCCGGTCGCGTCGAGCCATGCGTCGACGATCGCGGGGTCATTGTGGGCGAAGACGCCCAGCGAGTCGCCGGCCGAATACGCGACGTCGTGCTCGGAGATGTCAAAGCCGAACTGGCGCACCTCTTTCGCCGAGGCGGCACCGGTCAACACCGTGTTGCGGGCCAGTGGCGCAAGCACGGGCTTGGCGCGGGTGAACGGTTCGGCGACGGTGGTGGCCCGGGTGACGGTGCCGATGCCGCCTGATGGCGCGGATGCGGGCGAGTCGGACAGCAGCCGTGACACCTCGTCGGCCCAGTCGTGCATCGGTTCGTCGTCGTAGGCCTCGCACTCGGCGCGCTCGAGCATCTTCGACGCCCCGAGCGCGGAAAGCCGTGAGTCCAGCGACTTGGCGTGGCCGCAGAAGTTTTCGTAGGACCTGTCCCCGATGCCGATCACGGCGTAGCGCACGCCGGCGAGAGTCGGTGCATCGCTGCCGCGCAGTCGATCCCAGAACGCCGCACCGTTGTCGGGAGGACCGCCGTCGCCGAAGGTGCTGGTGACCACCAGGACGTCGCGCGCCGCGGCGAGATCCGGCAGTGTCACGTCGTCCATGTTGACCAGTTGCGCGCCCTCGATCCGTTCGGCCACCCGGCCAGCAAACTCTTCAGCGTTGCCAGTTTGGGACGCCCACAGCACAAGCGGGCCATCGCCGGCGGCGACGGCCGCCGGCTTGCGCCGCACCGTCGGCGGCTCTGATGTAGCGCCCGGCCAGCAACCCGTCGATCCACAGCCGAACGTCGTTTCGCACCGGCGCGCCGCCCGGCAGCACCGGAACACCGGCGGGCTCGGCACCGATGCCCGTGAGAAAGCCTGCCAGATAGAGCTTTTCGTCCTCGGTGAGGGTGGGGCGGGTGTTGCCCAGTCCGAGTTCGGCGGCGATCAGGTCACCCGCGGACGGTGATCCGACCACCTTCACCGGTCGCAGGCTGACGGCGCAGACCTTGAATTCCGGTTGCAGCGACTCAGGATCGACGGCGTCGTTGGTCAACGCGTTGATGGTCAGGTACTCGCCGTGTTCGTCATTCCAGTGGAACGGCACGAAACAGTTGCCCGGGCGGACCCGGTCGCTGACAACCGCGGGCAACACCGCCCTGCCGCGGCGGGAGCTGAGCTCGACCGGTTGGCCCTCGGTGATGTCGAGTGCGACGGCATCGACGGGATGCACCTCGACGAACGGCCCGCTGTCGAGCTTGTTGAGCTTGTCGACCTTGCCGGTCTTGGTCATGGTGTGCCACTGGTGCTGCAGCCGTCCGGTGTTGAGCACGATCGGATAGTCGGCGTCGGGCAGTTCGTCGGCATCCACGTGCGGCCGCGCGAAGAACACCGCACGCCGCGAGGGAGTGGGGAACGCAAGCCGTGGCTGATGTCCGTTCTCGTCGACGAAGAGGTGTTGGCTGACACCGTCATTGAGGTAACGGATCGGATGCCGGTCGTCGTCGCCTCCGGGCATACCGGCAGGAGGTACCGGCCACTGCAGCGGGGTCGAACGTAGCCGGTCGTAGCTGGCGCCGCGCATGTCCCACCCGGTGCGCAGATTGGTGAATTCGCATATCTCGTCGAAGATCTCGCTGCTGTCGCCGTATGCGAAGTGCTCACCGAAACCCAGTTCTCCGGCGATCTGGCAGATCAACTGCCAGTCCGGCCGCGACTGACCCGGCGCCGGGATCGACTGCTGCAGCAGGGTGATGTTGCGGTCGGAGTTGACCATCACCATGTCCGACTCGGCCCACAGCGCCGCGGGCAGGACGACGTCGGCGTAGCGGTTGGTGGCGTTGTCGCGGTACGTGTCCTGGGTGATGACGAGTTCGGCGGCTTCGAGGCCGGCGATGGTGGTCTTGCGGTTGGGCATGGTCGCCACCGGATTGGTGCAGATGATCCAGCAGGCCTTGATGTCACCCGCGGCCAGCCTGTTCGAACATGTCGACCGCACCCGGTCCGAAGTCGGTGCGGATCGTGCCCGGCAGCAGTCCCCACTTGTCTTCGACGAATGCCCGGTCCTCGGCGGAGGTCACCGACCGCTGCCCCGGCAGTCCGGGCCCCATGTATCCCATCTCGCGGCCGCCCATCGCGTTGGGCTGGCCGGTCAACGACATCGGCCCGCTGCCGGGACGACAGATCGCACCGGTGGCCAGGTGCAGGTTGCAGATCGCATTGGTGTTCGCAGTACCGTGCGTGCTCTGGTTCATCCCGACCGCCCAGCAGGTCATCCAGTCCCCGGCTTCGGCGATCATCGCCGCGGCCAGGCGTAGGTCGGACTCGCTGATGCCGGTGATTTCGGAGACCCTGGCCGGCCCGTAGTCGGCCAAGAACGCCGGCATGGTGTCCCAGCCCTCGGTGTGTTCGGCGATGAATTGCTCGTCGATGTCGCCGCTTTCGACCAACAGGTGCAGCAGGCCGTTCAGCAGAGCCAGATCGGTACCAGGCCTGATCTGCAGGTAGAGGTCGGCCTTCTCGGCTGTGGTCGTCCGGCGCGGGTCCACCACGATGAGCTTTGCGCCCGCCTTGAGTCGGTCCGCCATCCGCAGATAGAGAATCGGATGGCAGTCGGCCATATTCGACCCGATGACGAAGAAGAGGTTCGTCAGGTCGAAATCGGTGTACGAGCCGGGCGGCCCGTCAGAGCCCAGCGACTGCTTGTACCCGGTGCCCGCGCTGGCCATGCACAGCCGCGAGTTGGACTCCATGTACTTGGTGCGCAGGAAGCCCTTGGCCAATTTCGTTGCCAGATATTGTGATTCGAGTGACATCTGACCAGACACGTACAGTGCCACCGCGTCGGGTCCGTGCTTGTCGATGATCGCGCGTAGCCGTCGGCCCGTCTCGGCGATCGCGTCGTCGACCGGTGTGGGCACGGGCTCGTCGTTGCGACCCGGTCGCAGCAGCGCCGATTTCATTCTGCCGTCGTCAGCCCGCATCATCTCCGCGTGCGTTGCGCCCTTGGTGCACAACCTGCCGAAGTTGGTGGGATGTAGCTTGTCTCCCGACACGCGCGCGATCACGACGCGGCCGTCCTCGGTCGTGGTCTCGACGGAGATGCCGCAACCAACTCCGCAGTACGAGCACGCGGTTCGGGTGACGGCCATGGGTCCATCGTGTGCGGGTCCTGTTCCGGAATGTTTCCGCGCACGTTATGCAGAGGAAAACTGATGCTCACCGCGGGGATTGCCCCGCGGTGAGCATCGTTTGGGCAGGTCAGCCCGCAGCGACAGGGACGCTCGCGCGGCCGATGTGCTCCCCTGTGTCGACGCGCGCGGTCTTCATCCGCAGGAAGACCGCCCAGGTGACTATGGCGCAGATCACATAGAACGCCATGAACACCCAGAACGCATTGGTCGCCGACTTTGCCTCACCGACGTAGGAGGCCCGCAGCACCACGTTGATGAACACACCACCCAATGCTCCGACGGCACCGGCGAAACCGATCAGCGCACCCGACATGCTTCGCGACCACGCCGCCTTCTCCGTGGGACTCCAGTCGTCGTGACCCTGGGCCTTCGCCTCGAAAATGGACGGGATCATCTTGTACGTCGAGCCGTTCCCGATACCCGACAGGATGAACAGCACGATGAATCCGACGACGTAAGAAATCATTTGGCCACCCGTGGGTGCCCCGGCCATGCCGTCGTCGATCATCCCGGTACCCACCAGGATGCCTGCGGCGAAGATCATCGCGACGAAGGTGTACATGGTGAGCCGCCCACCACCGATCCGGTCGGCGAGCTTGCCGCCGAACGGTCTCGAGATCGACCCGAGCAGCGGTCCCAGGAAGGAGATCTGCGCCGCGTGCAGCGACGCCTGTGCCGCGGTGTCACCGCCGGCCAGGAAGTTGATCTGCAGCACCTGCCCGAAGGCGAAGGAGAAGCCGATGAAGGACCCGAATGTACCGATGTAGAGGAAGCTCATCACCCAGGAGTGCTTGTACCGCAACGCTTCTGCCAACGCGCCGAGGTTGGAGTGCTGGTTGCCGAGGTTGTCCATGAAAAAGGCGGCGCCGGTGGCGGCGCAGGCGATCAGCACCAGGTAGATGGCGCAGACGATCTCCGGTGCGGTATTGGAGACGGCCGCGATGACCAGCAGGCCGACCAGTTGGACCACCGGCACGCCGATGTTGCCACCGCCTGCGTTGAGACCGAGTGCCCAGCCCTTCAGCCGCTGCGGGTAGAACGCGTTGATGTTGGTCATCGATGAGGCGAAGTTTCCGCCACCGAAGCCGGCGAACGCCGCCACGACCATGAACGTGGTGTAGGACGTGCCGGGGTTCTTCATCGCCCACCATGTCAGCACCGTCGGGATCAGCAGCAGCAATGCGCTCACGATCGTCCAGTTGCGGCCGCCGAATTTGGCGGGCGCGACCGTGTACGGGATGCGCATGATCGCGCCGACCAACGTCGGAATCGCCACCAGGTAGAACTTGCCCGCGGCATCGACTCCGTAGACGTTCTGCGGCATGAACAGCACCATCACCGACCAGATCGACCAGATCGAGAAGCCGACGTGTTCGGCGAAGATGGACCAGATCAGGTTGCGCTTGGCGATCTGCTTACCACCGGCCTCCCAGGCCGCCACGTCTTCGGCGTCCCAGTGCTCGATGGTGCGGTTGCGGGTCAAAGTAGTCACGAGGATCAGTTCTACGGTCGAGCCATTCCGGTTCGATTGCACCGCAATGTCGCCAATGTCAACACCCGCTCACATCCACGCCACGGGGGCGGGTGCGCGAGGAGATTCATGGCCGACTCACCGGGGAAACGGAACGGAAACATATGCGCCCTAACTTCAGGGAGGGTGAGCGACGGCAGCACTCCCCGATTCCTGCAGGGCCCCTTCGACTTCGAGGGCAACGGGTTGGACAAACCGTTGCTGATCGACGATTCACTGCGCTACGTGGTGCCCGCCGGCTGTGTAACCCAGCCGGTGTACTTCCGCGGCGGCAATTCGAGCGACGACATGGTGACCGTGGTGCTCTTTCGTGACGGAGAACCGATGCGCTACTTCCCCATTGCGGCCCGCGGTGCGACACACGTGGCACTACGGGTGGTCGAAGACCTTCTCGGTGACACGGTGCTCGAACTGTTCGTCGCCGCACCGGCGGGCTGTAGGGGAACGGTCATCGTCGACCTCGGACTGGTGGAGATCTGAGATGGCTCCCAGGTTGGTGGTCGTCGGCAACGGCATGGCGGGGGTGCGGGCGATCGAGGAGGTCCTCGCCCGCGGCGGGGGCGAGATTTTCGACATCACCGTGTTCGGCGACGAACCCTACGGAAACTACAATCGGATTTTGCTGAGCAACGTTCTGGCCGGCAGTGACGATGCGGGCGAGATCTATCTGAACGCGATGGACTGGTACGCCGACAACCGAATCGACCTGCGGGCGGGCGTGCGGGTGGTGCGCATCGACCGCTTCGCGAAGCTGGTGCAGGCCGACGACGGCACGGTCACCCATTACGACAACCTGATCCTGGCGACGGGCAGCAGGTCGTTCTTCCCGCCGATGGCCGGCCTGTGGGCCGACGACAAGACGCTGACCGACGGCGTCTTCGGATTTCGCAGCCTCGATGACTGCATGGGCATGATCACCCAGTCCGAGCACCGCACAAAAGCGGTCGTCATCGGTGGCGGGCTGCTCGGCCTGGAGGCCGCACGGGGCCTGCAGAACCGGGGCCTGCACGTCGAGGTGGTGCACGCCGGGCACGCGCTGATGAACGCTCAGCTCGACGACATGGCCGGGGCGATCCTGCGCCGGTCGGTGGAGGCGCTGGGGATTCTGGTGCACACGTCGAAGCGCACCACCGAGGTCCGCACCGACGACAACGGCCGACTGGCGGGGATCATGTTCTCCGACGGCAGTTCCATCGACTGCGACATGCTGGTGATCGCTGCGGGTATCCGCCCCAACGTCGGCCTGGCCCAGCGATCCGGACTGACCGTCGAGCGCGCGATCGTCGTCGACGACCACATGCGCTCGGTCGATGACGACCACATCTACGTTGTCGGCGAGTGCGCCCAGCACCGCGGGCAGGTATACGGGCTCGTCGCGCCACTCTGGGAGCAGGCCGGGGTGCTCGCCGACCATCTGACCGGCGCCGACAGGACCGCCGCCTACCACGGGTCACGCACCGCGACCAAACTCAAGGTCGCTGGAGTCGACGTCGCCGCAATGGGTTTGAAGGCGCCCGAGCTTCCCGAAGACGAGTTCGTGCAGTACTCCGAACCCCGCCATGGCGTGTACAAGACGATCGTCATCCGGGACGGAAAGCTGGTGGGCGCCACGCTGCTCGGTGACGTCAGCAAGGTGTCGTTTCTCACTCAGGCGTTCGACAGCGGTTTACCGCTTCCCGAGGCGCGGGTGTCGCTCATGTTCGACATCGGCACCCCGGACGTGGAAGTCGGCGTGGCCGAGTTGGCCGACGACGCTCAGGTGTGCAATTGCAACGGCGTGAACAAGGCCACGTTGACGCGATGTGTGCAGGACGGTGAGATGTCGGTGAGCGGGGTGATGGCGAAGACCAAGGCGGGCAAGGGCTGCGGCTCGTGCAAAGAATTGGTGAGCCAGATCGTCGAGTGGGCCGCCGGAGGCGCGGTCACCGACGATCCGTCCGCGTCGTGGTACGTGTCGAGTATTCCGTATGACAAGCCGGCATTGATGCGCCATATCCGCGATCTCGAACTGCATTCTGTGTCATCTGTTTTCGCTGCTCTGGCCCCGGACGGAAAAGAGAACGCGACCTCGAAGATGGCCTTGGCGTCGCTGCTGGAGACGATGTGGGCCGAGGAGTTCGTCGACGAGCGCGACGCGCGGTTCATCAACGACCGGGTGCATGCGAACATCCAGCGCGACGGCACCTTCTCGGTAGTGCCGCAGATGAAAGGTGGCGTCACCAACGTCGCGCAGCTGCGCAGAATCGCCGATGTCGCAGAGAAATACGACATTTCGATGATCAAGCTGACCGGTGGCCAACGCATCGATCTGCTCGGTATCCGGAAGGAGGACCTGCCCGAGGTCTGGGCAGACCTCGACATGCCGTCGGGATACGCATACGGCAAGAGCTTTCGTACGGTGAAAACCTGTGTGGGCACCGACTTCTGCCGGTACGGGGTAGGCGACTCGACCGCGCTGGGGATCGCCATCGAGGAGCGTTACCAGGGCCTCGCCAGCCCGGCCAAGATGAAGCTGGCCGTCACGGGCTGCCCTCGGAACTGCGCGGAGGCACTGTGCAAGGACCTCGGCGTGGTGGCGATCGACGGCGGCCGGTGGGAGATCTACGTCGGCGGCGCCGCGGGCGCGCACGTCCGCAAGGGCGACCTTCTCGCCACCGTCGACGACCCGGCGACGGTCATCGCGCTCACCGGCCGGTTCCTGCAGTACTACCGGGAGAACGCGAATTGGCTCGAGCGCACCTACGCGTTCGTGCCGCGGGTCGGCATCGACAAGATCCGCGCCGTCGTCGTCGACGACGCCGAGGGTATCGCCGCAGAACTGGACGCGAACATGCAGAAGTCCGTCGACGCGTATCGCGATCCGTGGCACGACGGCCGAGAACCGGTGACGCAAGGTCAATTCCGCACATCGCTGCCGCTCATGCCGCTGCCCCAGGTGCCGGTGCGATGACGGACGTGGATCTCGGATCGATCGATGAGATACCGGTGGGTGAAGGCCGCACGTTCGCAGTCGACGGCGAGCAGATCGCCGTATTCCGGCTGCGAAACGGCGCGCTACGCGCCGTGGACGCGGTGTGCCCGCATATGGGTGGCCCACTGGCCGACGGGCTGGCCGACGACACGGTTGTCGTATGCCCGCTGCATGGGCACACCTTCGATCTGTCCACCGGTTGCGAGGCGGGCGGACACGAGATGTCCGTCCGCAGCTATCCCGTGGAGGCGGTCGACGGCACGGTTCGGGTCAGCCTTCGGCGGGCTTGACCGCCAGCACCGGCTTGGGGTATTCGAGCAGCAGCCTCCAATGCGCCTGCGCTCAAGTAGTGCTCGAGATAGCGGGCGTGCACTGACCCGCGAGATGCCAACCAGGTCAGCGCATTCCGCCGCAGACACCTCACCCGCCCCGCCTGCGGCGTTCAGCACCAGCTGCTCGGTGGCGGCCTTGGCGTCAAATCCGCCATCTAGTCGGGCAAGGGCAGTCCCTCCTGATGTACCTGCGCCAGGCCGCCACCACACCACGGGGAGGCACCCAGAGTAGGGGGCCGATTGCTATCCGGCGGAGACAATCCGGCGTAGCATCCGCTGTATCAGCGCAGGCTAGAGGGTGTGTTGTGACGACCATCCTGATGCTTGTTGGCCTCGCGAGCGTCCCGGTAGTGATCTGGCTGGTCATGCGGATCGTGATGCGAGAAGAACGTCAACGGATGGAACGTCGACGAGAAGCATGGCGGGCCGGGGGGAGGGTCGGGCCAGAGCCGGGCTACAGCAGATACCGCGGCTGCAGCGGCGGCGGAGGCAGCTGCGGCGGAGGCTGCGGCGGAGGCTGCGGCGGCGGAGGAGACTGACTCAGGCACCAACCACAGCAGAAACTGATTCCAAGGTCCGCGACGGCCCTAAGGTGTCCGAAACACGACACCGCCGCCACCCAGCGCCAGGTCCAACCCCTGACCACTCAGCTCCTCACAATGACCACCAGCAAAGCTGGACCTACCACCAAAGCCCAAGGTCCCAAGCGCGCACGTTCACATGAGGCAACGAATCCGCCTTCGCGCGCATCTTGACATGAGGCAACAGGCCGACATCAAATTTCGTCAGTTGTGCCGAGCGGCTTCCTGGGCTAACTGCACGCGCGATGTCAGGCCGAGCTTGGCGTAGATATGAGTGAGGTGCGTCTGCGCGGTGCGCGGTGAGATGAACAGCCGTGCGGCGATGTCCTTGTTGGCGAGGCCCTCGCTGACCAGCCGCACGACATCTAGCTCGGTTGGCGTCAGCGACGCCCATCCAGTCGAGGGGCGCTTGCGCTCACCCCGACCGCGCTGTGCATATGCGATCGCCTCCTCGGAGGACAGCGCGGCACCCTCAGCCCACGCGGCGTCGAACTCGTCGTCGCCCAGGGCTCCTCGAAGGACACCGAGGGTGGACTCGAATGCTGCGTCGTAGACCTTGAACCGAACCTCTCCAGTGCGATCGCGCATTGCCCCAGCGGTACCCAGTAGCCTCGCGGCTTCATGGTGACTCTCGTTATGGGCGGCCCTGGTCGCAATTCCTTCGAACGTATCGGCAAGGCCCAGAAAGGCTTTCATGTGCACGGCCACCGCAAGTGCGTCGTAAAGATCTTGGTCGGCGCATGTTTCATCACCCTGGGCCATCGCGACGCGGGCCCGGACAGTCAACGCGTGAGCCAGATGCCAGCCGTTTGCGCCAGCGACCATCTCGTCCGCAATCCCGCGGGCGCCGTCCAAGTCTCCGGTGGCCAAGGCGCTTTCGTTCCTCGGCACTAGATTGAGAATATTCCGTCTGCGCTCAGGACTGGCGTTGCGCCACGCTGCGTCACAGGCGGCCGCCGCGGCCTCGATGTCACCGTCGGCGAGCGCGGCCACGGCAGCGACCCCGTAGGCCGTCTCTTCGTAATAACCGCCGAGTTCCCTCGCCAGTGCGATCGCGGCGTCGGCCACCGTCCGAGAAGTGCTGGTCTGTCCCTGGCAAGCGAGAACTCGTGCGTAGGAGGTCGTGCACAGCATTCTCATCACACCATCCGTAGTGGCGGTGGCTTGCGCCAGAACGTCACTCAGAAGTACGGCGGATTGCGCGAGGTCGCCCTTCAGCGCCAGCGCCATTCCGAGGTACGTTCGGCATTCACGCGAGCGGAATCCCATTCCGGCGGCGTCGGCCAGGTCGAGCCCTTTCTGCGCGGCCGCGAAGGCGCTGACGGGATCACCCGCCCCGAGCAGTATCTGAATTGCCTGCATGGCAGTCATCGATGTAGTGGTCCATACATCTCCGCCCTTCTCCGCGAAAGTCATTGCTTCGGCGAAGTACGGATGCGCAGCTTCGGGGTCGAACATGACGACGTAGCCGCGACCCACCAGAGCGCGTGCTAGAAGCACTGGATCGCCGACCCCGCGCGCAGCGTCGAGTGCTCTTTGGGCTCGATCAACCAGATAAGCGCCGTTGACGGCGACGTTGAGGACCGCACTACGGGCCAGTGCGGCTATGCATGCGGGGTCCGTTGTGCCGGTGCCGCCCTGATCTATGTCGGCGACCACATCATCAATCCAGGACAGCCCCTCAACGAGGCGGCCGCGTGTTATCCACATTGGGTGCAGCGACGTTGCGAGTGTCGCGGCAGAGGACAAGTCGCCCGTTTCTCGGCTCCACGTGTAAGCGGCACGCAGATTGTCGATTTCGGACACGGCTCGTGCGATGAGCTGTTCGTGCCCGACCTGCCAGGGCGAGTCGACCATCGCGGCTAGCGAGGTGTAATGGTCGCGATGACGTGTCCGCGCGTCATCACTCTCGCCTGATTCCCCGAGCTTTTCTTGCGCGTACTGCCGCACCGTTTCCAGCATCCGGTATCGCGTCGTGCCGTTGACATTCTCGGCAGTGACAAGCGATTTGTCGACGAGCAACGTGAGCTGATCCAAGACTTGATAGCGCTCAACGTCGGCGCTGACGCACACTGCTTGCGCGGCGTCAAGGTCGAATCCCCCCATGAAAGTCGCGAGCCTGCGGAACAGCACGCGTTCAGGCTCGGTGAGCAGCGCATGCGACCAATCCACCGAAGCGCGGAGCGTCTGCTGGCGGCGCACCGCCGTTCGTGAACCGCCTGTCAACAATCGGAAGCGGTCATGAAGGCTGTCGAGAATCTCCCCCAAAGACAATGCGCGTACACGCGCGGCCGCGAGTTCGATTGCGAGCGGTATACCGTCGAGGCGCCGACAGATTTCAGCGGCCGCTTCGCGATCATTATTGGCGGCGCCAAAACTCGGGTTCGCGCGACGTGCGCGGTCGGTGAACAGCTCGATCGCTTCGTCATCCAGAGACAGCGACGGAACGCGGTACGTCACCTCTCCGGCCACGGAGATGGGTTCGCGGCTGGTCGTCATGAGCGTCAGCGAAGGGCAGTGGTTGAACAGAGTCTCGACGAGTTCGGCGCTTGCGTCGAGAAGATGCTCACAGTTGTCGAGCACCACCAGCGTCTGGCGGTCTCCGACGAACTTGACCACCGTGTCAACGGTCGAACGGCCGGGCTGATCGGGTAGACCGAACGCGCGAGCGACTGTCAGAGCAACGAGGCCGGCATCGGTGATGGTCGACAGATCGGCATACCAGACGCCGTCACGAAAATCGCCGGCCATGTGGGCAGCCACTTCCAGCGCGAGCCTCGTCTTTCCTACACCGCCGGCACCAGTCAGGGTAACCAGGCGATTGCTGGCGAGAATTTGGCTCAACTCGGCGGTCTGCAGTTGTCGCCCAACGAAGCTCGTCAACACCACGGGAAGCTTTTGGGATGTGGCAACATCGGAGACTCGGAGCGGCGGGAAATCATTGGGCAGGTCGGGATGACAGAGCTGGGCGACACGCTCGGGCCGGGGGAAGTCACGCAGCGGGTGCGTTCCCAGATCGGCCAGCCAGGCCTGAGTAGGTAGCCAGTCAATTACCAACGGCTCGGTAGCACCTGATAGCACCGTCTGACCACCGTGGGCTAGATCACGCAGTCGGGCGGCGCGATTGATGGTCGGACCGATGTAGTTGCCCTCGTCGCGCAACTGGATCTCGCCGGTGTGTAGGCCGATGCGCATCCGGATCGGTGACAGCGGTGCACGCTGCAGTTCGAGGGCGCAGGCGACTGCGTCGGTGGCGCGAGCGAACGCAACGACGAAGCTGTCGCCCTCACCCTGCTCGACGGGGCGCACACCGTTATGCGCGGCAGTGGTCTCCGTCAGCAGGCGGTCAAGGGCTGCTACGGCGGAGGTCATGTCGTCCGGCCGTGTCTGCCAGAGTCGCGTCGACCCCTCGACGTCTGCCAACAGCAGCGTCACGGTTCCGGTCGGCAGATCACTCACCGCAAGCTCGCTCCACTCAGTCGCGCTCATGCTAGCCAGCATGCGACCTGCATATATGGCAAAACATCAGCGAAACCGCGTATATCAGGCGCGGCGAGCGGCTTCCTGCGCCAATTGCACGCGCGACGTCAGCCCGAGCTTCGTGTAGACGTGCGTGAGGTGGGTCTGGACGGTCCGATGCGATACGAACAGCCGGGTCGCGATGTCCTTGTTGGCGAGGCCCTCGCTGACCAGGCGCACGACGTCTAGTTCCGTCGGCGTCAGCGACGACCAGCCAGTCGATGTTCTCTTACGCTCACCCCGACCACGCTGGGCGTACGCGATCGCCTCCTCGATGGACAGTGAAGCACCCTCGGCCCACGCAGCGTGAAAAGCATCGATATCCAACGCATCTCGAGCTGCGGCGCACGATGCGTCGTAATCGGATTGGAAGATCCCGAACCGCACTTCAGTTGTTTGTTGCCGCAGCGCTTCGGCCGCACCGAATAGCCGAACTGCCTCTTGGTAGCTTCCTGAATCACCGGACAGCGCGGCGAGACACTCGAGAACATCGGGAACGCAATGTCGTACTTGTACTTCTGCCGCACATGCGAGCGCCTCGTGCACGTCGCGTTCGGCAAGTTCCGGCCTTCCTTCGGCGACCGCCACCCGGGCACGGACATTCAGCGCCATCACGCGATGCCAGCCCGCCATTGTCGGAACGGCCTCGTCCGCCAACCGACGAGCGCTGATGACGTCTCCGACCTGAAGCGTGTTCAGGGCGACGAGTGTCACAGCGACGGTTTCACGTTGCATTCCGACGCACCGCCAGGCAAGTTCGCCTTGTCGGTAGGCGGTGGCGGTGTCACCCTCCGCCATTGCTGCCACCGATAGACCCGCATAGCCGACGCCTTCGTACAGTTCTGCGACCTCACCGCCGGATTCGACAATCTCAACGGCTGCCGTGCGCGCCGCCGCCGCATCCCCCTGGTATGCCAACACGTAGCTCACGCCAGCCCGGCAGACGGCCCACCAGACCAAATCGTGTTGAGCCGCTGCCTCTTCGGCCAGGACAGCGAACTGTTTTACGGCGTCCGCCAGATTGCCCTGGAACCAATCCGCCATGCCGAGACACCAGCGACACTGTCGTGAATCGTATCCATTTCCGACCATGTCGGCGATCTCAAGGCCTTCTTCGGCCGCCGTGCGCGCCAAAACCGGATCACCCGTCGACATGATCGCCAAATTCGCCTGACGGCCGAGTACTTGGCTCAATATCCAGCCGTTGCCCGCTTCGCGGGCGAGCCGGATGGCCTCGGCGATGAACGGTGCGGCAGCGTTCGCATCACGGCCGATACCCCGGGCGCGAGCAGACAGAGCATGTGCCAACGCGATCGGGTCGCCGGACTCCCGCGCCATCGTCACGGCGTGTTCGGCAAGGTCTGCACGGTCAATTCCGAGGACGACCTGGTCCAGTACGGCCTTCTCCGCAATGGCGCGTGCATGCATGGAGGGCGTCACCTCGCCGCTCGATTCCCGGTGTGCAGCGAGAGCCGCATCGAGCCACGCCATCCCTTCGCGAAACTTTCCCCTACCGGCCCACAGCGGAGATGACGACACAGCAAGACCCATCGCGATGTCGACATCCGCATTTTCAAGACTCCACGCGAAGGCGGCCCGCAGGTTGTCGATGTCGGATTCCATCTGCTCGAGCAATTGTTGATAGCCCTTGCGCGCAGGGGCATCCAGCGCTGCGGCGATCGCTGCGTAGTAGTCGCAGTGACGGGAGCGGACTGTAGCCGCCTCGCCGGACTCACCGAGCTTCTCCGATGCGTACTGACGGACGGTTTCGAGCAGTCGGTACCGCGTACGTCCGGCGCAGTCCTCAGCGACCACAAGCGATTTGTCCACCAAAAGGCCAAGCATGTCCAGAACCTGGTAGCGCTCCACGTCGTCGCCACCACCCACCGCCTGCGCGGCGTCCAGGTCAAACCCGCCCATGAACGGCGCCAGCCGCCGGAACAGCACTCGTTCCGATTCGGTCAGCAATGCGTGCGACCAGTCGACAGAGGCACGCAGGGTTTGTTGACGGAGCACCGCAGTCCGCGATCCCCCGGTCAGCAACCGGAATCGGTCATGCAGGCTGTCGAGGATCTCGGTGAGGGATAAGGCGCGAACTCGCGCCGCCGCGAGTTCGATAGCCAACGGCATGCCGTCGAGGCGCCGACATATTTCGGCTATACAAGCGATGTTGTCATCGGTCAATTCGAATTCGGGCCTGGCTCGTCGGGCGCGATCAGCGAAGAGGCTCAGCGCTTCGGAATCCAACGAAAGCGATGGCACGCGCCACGTCACCTCGCCCGGCACTCCGATCGGTTCGCGGCTGGTCGTCAACAACGTGACGCCGGGGCACCGATCGAGAGCGGCGATGATCAATGCGGCACTGGCATCCAGCAGATGCTCGCAATTGTCGAGTATCAGCAGCATCCGCCGATCGGACACAGATCGGACGATTGTGTCCATCGTCGAGCTGCCCAGTTGGTCGGATAACCCTAGTGCGCGGGCCGCAGTGACCGGAAGGAGTTCAGGATCCGTGATCGGCGCCAGGTCCACATACCAAGGCCCGTCACCGAATTCGGCCATTTGACCGGCGACCTCAACTGCCAGCCGCGTCTTACCTGCTCCGCCCGCTCCGGTGAGCGTGAGGAGTCGGTTCTCGTTCAAAAGGCTGCGCACTTCCGCGACCTGCGACTCCCGTCCGACGAAGCTCGTCAGATGGGTCGGCAGACGTCGGACGGCAACGGCCTTTGCGACGCGCAGCGGCGGAAAATCATTGCGGATATCCGGATGGCACAGTTGCACAACGCGTTCGGGACGCGGCAGATCGCGCAACGCGTGCGTCCCAAGGTCGGTCAGCCACGCGTCAGCCGGAAGGTAGTCGAGCACCATCGGCTCGGTCGCGCCCGAGAGCACCGTCTGCCCACCATGCGCTAAATCGCGTAGCCGCGCCGTGCGATTGATCGTCGGGCCGATGTAGTTGCCTTCATCGCGCAACTGGATCTCACCGGTATTGATCCCGATCCGCAGCCGGATCGGCGCTAACGGAGCCCGCTGCAAGGCCAACCCACACGCCACCGCATCACTCGCCCGCGCGAACGCCAGCACAAAGCTGTCACCCTCACCCTGCTCCACCGGCCGGACCCCGTCATGGGCCGCGACGAGGCTCGACAGAGTGTCATCCAGCCGAGCAATGGCGGCCGTCATCTCCTCCGGCTGCGTCTCCCACAGCCGCGTCGAGCCCTCGACGTCTGCCAACAGCAGCGTCACCGTTCCAGTCGGCAGACCACTCACCGCAAGCTCGCTCCACTCAGTCGCGCTCATGCTAGCCAGCATGCGAGACGCGCGTACGTCAAAACATCGGCGTATGCGCGTATATCTACGACCTCCCGAGTGCGGAAATACGACCTTCGACCGATCTTGTGACGCCCGCAGCACCAGATAGTCGATACATGACCATCGACATTGCGCTTGGAACCGAACTACCGACCATCGCCTACGAACACGCTCAGAGTCCCGACGAGGTCCACGAGCTGATCCGTCAGGCTCGAGCAGCAGGGACCCATCGCCATGGGGCCGCATGGGCCCGAGGTGCTGTCCTACGACCTCGTCCGAACCGTGCTGCGCGACGACCGCTTCGCCATGCCGAAGGGCCTCGCCCTGGCGGCGCAGGGCATCACCTCCGGCGAGCTGTGGGACCTTTCGCTGAAAGGGCTGCTCAGCCTCGACGGAGAAACACACCGTCGTCAGCGCCGACTTGTGTCCAAGGCCTTCACGCCCAGGGCCGCTGAGCGTCTTCGCGCGACTTGCACCGACATCATCTCCGAACTCGTGGCCACCCATGCGGGTGCCGGTCATTGCGATGTAGTCGCCGACATCGCCAGGCAGTACCCGATTCCCATCATCTGCGCCATGCTCGGCACCCCGCGGGAGGACTGGCATCTGTTCTCGGCCTGGGCCGACGACATCTTCAAAGCCTTCGACTGGAATGTCGTCAACGACGAACCGGACATCCTGCGCGCATGGCGCGCCCTCGAGAGCTATGTCGATGACATGGTGACCAGCAGACGAGACGCGCTCACCGATGACCTTCTCTCCGACATGATGCGCGCTGAGGTCGACGGTGACCGCCTGACGCACGATGAACTGCTCACCCTCGCCGCAACGCTGCTGATGGCCGGAACCGACACCACCCGCAACCAACTGGCCGCGGCGGTGCAGGTCTTCTGCGAACACCCCGATCAATGGCGCCTTCTGGCCGAGCGGCCCGAGCTCGCAGTCCACGGCCGTGCACGAGCTGATGCGCTACTCCCCCGTCATCCTCAATACGATGCGCGTGCCGGTCGAGGACGTCGAACTCGCCGGCGTCAGGATCCCGGCAGGCACACTTGTCATCGCGAACACCGCTGCGGCCAACCGTGACCCCGGCGTCTACCACGAACCTGATCGCTTCGACATCACGCGGGAAGATGCCCCGGCCATGCTGACCTTCGGCGGCGGCGTTCACTACTGCCTCGGCGCGCACCTCGCCCGGATCGAACTCGCCGAGGCGTTGACCACCATGGCGCGTCGCATGCCGAACATTCGAACCACCGGCCCCGTCCCGTGGAAGTCGATGACCGGCATCAGCGGACCGGCGAGCCTGCCGATCGAGTTCACAGCCTGCCCCTGAGCCGATCACGGTACGACCGTCCGTCGGGGTCGTACGTCAGGCGATACACGGGTTCGGCCCACAGGCGCGTGAACAAGCCCAATTTCTCGGCCTTGTGCGGGCGCAGTCGACCTGGCGGGCGTGGCCCCTTCCGGCCTGACGTGTGCCAGTCATCCAACGTCTTTGCCGCTGACACGATTTCATCCACAGCGCTGACCGGATCGGTCAGACCGCCATCTTCGCTGCCGTCGGCGGCGCGATCGAGGTGTTCGCGCAGTAGCCGCAGCCTCAGGTCGCGGGCGAACTCACCATCCGCATCGAGGACGGCACAGGACAGCTCGCTGTCATGCGTCCAGGACCGCCGATTGAGGTTATCGCTGCCGACGCACGCCCACACATCGTCGATGACACACGCTTTCGCGTGCACGTACACCGGTGTGCCCTCGTGGTTCTCGACGTCGAACACATGCACCCGGTGCGAACTCGCCTCGAAACACGTCTCCAGCGCTTGGCTACGGCCAATCTTGTTGGGTGGCAGCGCCAGCCGGCCGTCGACGTCGGGGTGTCGCGGAATGATTGCGACCAGGTGCAGATCCGGGTTGTCCCGCAAGGCCTGGGCGAACAACTGCGCGACCCGCTTCGACCACAAGTACTGATCCTCGACGTAGATCAGCTTCCGTGCTCGCGGCACCACCTTGTTGTAGGCGCGCGCGATGCTGCGCTCACCGCTCGGCGCGAAGTCGTACTCGAAATGCGCATCGGGATAAGTGCGCAACACCTGAATCGCATGTGACCCACACGGTGGCGGATCAGGGGGTTGTTCGGGCAGCGGATCAGGCGTCAGGTCCGCCCGACGCAGTTTGTCGGCGACCCACGCGATCGGCGACAACATGTCCAGAGGCGCCGGGTCGTTCCAGCGCTCGCGAAATGTCGCATCGAGGGCGCCGACCGCTGGGCCCTGTACCCGCAGTTGCACGTCATGCCACGGCGGATGCTCGCCGTATTGCTTGGCCATCTGCACCGCTTGTGGGTCGCCGCGGTGCGAGGCGTCGTCGCGGCGGGAATGGCACAGATCGATGCCGCCGGCGAACGCGACGTCTCGCTCCGGCGCACCGGGATGCCTGATCACGACCAGCTTCTGGTGATGCGACCCGCCGATGCGGACGCGCTGATCGAGCAGCACCTCGCCGCCGGCGCGTTCGATGTCGTCGCCGAGGTGTCGATTCTCCTCCTCGCTGTAGGCGAACTTGTCCAGGTGCGAACGCCACATCAGACCCTTGACGACGACGCCCCGCTGCGCGGCATCGGCAGAACAGTTCGGCGACGGTCGGGCCTGCCTCGCGCATCTTCTGGTCGGGGTCCCCCCGCCAGTCGGTGAAGAACAGATAGTCGCCTTTGCGCAGTGCCTCCACTTCCGTGACCAGATGATCGAAGTACGTCGCGCCGTGGATCAGCGGCTCAGCGAGATTGCCTTCGCACCAGGCGGGCATCGCGGAAGCCGGATTGCCGCGTTCGGCTTCGGTGAGGAACCAGTCCGTGACATTCATGGCCCACGCCCCAGCAGCCGATCGGCATAGGACCGTCCGTCCGGGTCGAAGATCACCCGGTAGGCGGGTTCGGCCCAGAGCCGAGTCAGCGGATCGACACGCTCGATCTCGTGCGGTCGCAGTCGGCCCGGCGGACGCGGCCCCTGACATCCGGATTCATGCCAGGCCTCCAAAGCCTGTGCAGAGGAGATGATTTCGCCTACGGCGGCAACTGGATCGGCGAGCTGGCCGTCCTCGGTGCCGTCCGCGGCACAGTCCAGGTGCTCGCGCAGCAGCCGCAACCGGACGTCGCGCGCGAACACATCGTCGGAATCCAGCACCGCGCACGCCAACTCGCTGTCGTGCGTCCATGACCGCCGGTTGAAGTTGTCACTGCCGATGCAGGCCCAGGTGTCGTCGATGACACACACCTTGGAATGCACGTACACCGGTGTGCCCTCGTGGTTCTCGACGTCGAAGAGGTGTACCCGGTCCGGGGCGGCGCGCCGGCACGCGTCGACAGCGAGTTGGCGACCGACCAGAGTCGGCGGGCGGCCAAAGCCGCCCTCGAGATCGAAATACCGTGGGACGACGGCCACCAGATGCAGATCCTGGTTTTCGGTCAGCGCTCCGACGAGCAGGTCGGCGATCTCCTCCGACCACAGGTATTGGTCCTCGAGGTAGATCAGCCGCCGAGCGCGCCGGATCGCCTTGGTGTAGCCGCGGGCGATGGTGCGTTCGCCGTCCTTGGCGAACTCGTACTGGATCAGGGCGTCACCGTAGGTCCGCAGCACCTGCACCGCGTGCGATCCGCACGGTGGCGGATCTGGCGGCTGCTCCGGCAATGGATGCCGCGTCGCGGGCCCGCTCGCAAACCTGTCGCGCAGCCAGGCCAGCGGATTGAAGAGGTTCAACGGCGCCCTGGCCGTCCAGCGCTCCCGGAACGTGGTGTCCAGCGATCCCACGACGGGACCGCGCAACTGCAGCTGCACGTCGTGCCACGGCGGGCGCTCGCCGTAGCGACTGCGACATCTGCACCGCCTGCGGATCGCCGCGGTGCGACTCGTCGTCGCGGCGGGAGTGGCACAAGTCGATGCCACCGATGAATGCGACGTCGCGATCGGGCTCCTCGGGATGACGAAGCAGGACCAGCCGCTGGTGGTGCGACCCGCCGAGCAGCACCCGCTGGTCCAGCAGCACCTCCCCGCCTGCGCGCTCGATGGTTTCGGCGAGATGGCGGTTCTGCTCCTCGTTGAACTGGAGCACGTTCGGATACGACCGCCACATGAGTCCCTTGACGAGCACACCGCGCTCGGCCGCGGAACGGAACAGTTCGGCGACCGTCGGCCCGCCCTCGCGCAGCCTCTGATCGGCGTCGCCTCGCCAGTCGGCGAAGAACAGGTGATCGCCAGGGCCCAACTGCTCTACTTCGGTGACGAGGCGGTCGAAGTAGGACGCCCCGTGGATGAGGGCCTCCGCCTCATTGCCCTCACTCCACGTCGGGAGATCCCAGTCGGGATTGCCGCGCTCACCTGACGTGAGGAACCATTCGGCCAGGACAGACACGCTGTGGAATGCCCACTTATACGGTTATTTACGCAAAGCGAGGATGTGCTCTGCGAAGATCCGGGCATGCCCGTCGTCCGGCGCCTGCTCGTGGCGCTTTGCGCCCTTGTCCTTACCGGGTGCACCCCCGGCACCCTGCCGGGTGAACCACCCACCTCGTCGACGACCGACACGACCAAGGCCGATGCGGTGATGCGGGCGGTGCGCGACACGATGGCGTCCGAGCACCTGAAGGCGGTCATCGTCCGCGTCACGGTCGACGGGCAGGAGGTCGTCACCGAGGCCGTGGGCGAGTCGATGACCGGCGTGCCCGCAGGTACCAATATGCACTTTCGCAATGGCGCGGTCGCGATCTCCTACGTCTCCACGCTGCTGCTCAAGCTCGTCGACGAGCAGAAGGTGAGCCTCGACGACAAGCTGTCGAAGTTCCTGCCCGAGACACCCCACGCCGAGAAGGTGACCTTGGGACAGTTGGCCCAGATGACGTCGGGCTACGTCGACTACGTCATCGGCAACACCAAGATGAACGACGCGCTGTACGCCGATCCGTTCCGACGCTGGACCGTCCACGAGATGCTGCAGTACGCCGTCGCCCAGCCGCTGCTCTACGAGCCCGGAACCAATTGGAACTACGCGCACACCAACTACGTGTTGCTCGGGCTGGCGCTGGAGAAGGCAACCGGCGAACAGATGCCGAAGCTGTTGTCCGAGAAGGTGCTTCGCCCTCTCGGGCTGACGAACACTGTCAACTCGCTGACTCCGGAGATCCCCGCTCCCGCACTGCATGCGTTCAGTTCGGAGCGTCGCGCCTTCCTCAAGATTCCTGCAGGCACGCCGTTCTACGAGGAGAGCACCTACTGGGATCCGTCGTGGACCATCACCCACGGTGCGATCCAGACGACCAACATCTACGACATGGAGGCCACAGCGGTCGGCATCGGTTCGGGCCGGCTCCTGTCATCCGACTCCCACCAGAAGATGGTGTCCACCGATCTTCGCGGCAAGACCCACAAGCAGCCCGGCTGCACCACCTGCGACGCGTTGGACGACGTCTACACCTACGGACTCGGCATCGTCATCTCGGGCAACTGGCTGCTTCAGAACCCGCTGATGTCGGGGTACGCCGCGGTGGAGGCCTACCTGCCCTCGCAGAAGATCGCGATCGCCGTCGCCGCCACCTACCTACCCGACGCGTTCGATGACACGGGCGACTACACCAACGCGGCGGACACGCTGTTCCGCAAGATCGGCGCCGTTCTGGCCCCCGACGATGCGCCACCGGCGCGCGCGCCGAAATAATGTGAGTCGTGGCGCCTAAGGTCCTGTTCCTCTACAACGAGCATCTCGCGACCGAGGCACTGCTCGGCGAGGCGTTTGCAGAGCAGGGGTTCGACATCGAGGTGTTCGAAGTGGTGCCCCCGCAGCGCCTCGACGACCCGGCCGTCGACGTGACGTTTCCCGATCCCACCGGCTACGACGTCATCGTGCCGCTCGGCGCACGGTGGCCTGTCTACGACGACGCGCTGCGCCGCACCTGGGTGAGCGCCGAGATGCAGCTGGTGCGCGATGCCGCCGACGCAGGCGTTGCGCTGCTCGGTGTGTGCTTCGGCGGCCAGCTGCTTGCGCAGGCGTTCGGCGGGTCGGTCGCGCGCTCGTCCTCCCCGGAGATCGGCTGGTACGACGTCGCGAGCGACCGGCCCGAGGTGATTCCCGCAGGACCGTGGTTCCAGTGGCATTTCGACCGGTGGACGCTGCCGCCGGAAGCTTCTGAGATCGCCCGCACCGCGGCCGCATCGCAGGCGTTCGTACTCGGCCGTGCCCTCGCACTGCAGTTCCACCCGGAGGTCGACCACGACCTGCTGGAGCTGTGGCTGGCCGAAGACCACGACGACGAGGTCGTCGGCGTCGGGCTCACTCACGACGAATTACGTTCCCGCACAACAGAACTAGTCGCGAGTGCGCCGGCACGGGTGCGCGACCTGGTCCGTGGTTTCGTGACCCACGTCGTCCGTCAGCCGTGCCCGAGTTCGTGAGCAAGCGCATCGGTGATGCCGGGGTGGCGGAACCGGTGGCCCACCGTCTCGAGCTTGGTCGGCGCCACCCGCTGATCGGCCTCGGCGAGTTCACGGGCGCCCTGCTTCCCCAGCAGTAGCCGCGGTCCCAGCGACGGCACCGGAAGCAGCGCCGGCCGGTGCAGCACCCCGGCGAGCGCCTTGGTGTACTCGGCATTGCGCACCGGTGCGGGCGCGACGGCGTTGACAGGCCCGGACATCCGCACGTCGTACAGCGCGCGGTAATAGACATCGATGAGGTCGTCGAGCCCGATCCAGGACAGCCACTGCCGCCCACTGCCGACTCGGCCACCCAATCCCGCGGCGAACAGCGGGCGCATCAGACGTAACGTGCCGCCTGCCGCGGACTGCACGATTCCGGTTCGCACGTTGACGACGCGCAGTCCCGACTCGACGGCGGGCCCGGTGGCGGCTTCCCAGTCGGCGACGACATCGGCGAGGAAGCCGTCGCCGCGCACGCTTTCCTCGCGCAGCAGGGCGTCGCCGCGGTCGAACCCGTAGATACCGATCGCCGAGGCGCTGACGAAGGTGCGCGGCCCGTCGGCGGCGGCCGCAGCCACCTCGGCCAGCCGGCGGGTCGGCCCGATCCGGCTGTCGCGGACGGCCTCCTTGTGGGCGGCGGTGAACCGCCCCGCGATCGACGCCCCGGCGAGGTGCACGACCGCGTCGACGCCCGACAGCAGGTCGGGCGCGGGGTCGTCGGGATTCCACTGCCGTTCGTCTTCGGTCTGCGCGGGATGGCGGACCAGTCGGATCACCCGGTGTCCGCCGGAGCTCAGAAATGCCGACAGCGCCATGCCGACCAGGCCCGTCGCGCCGGTGACCGCCACGACCAGGCCTTGGGTGCCCATGTCTCGCGCGTCGCGATGGGCGGCCAGGTCATCGGCGAGCTGCCGGTGCCGGTAGACGAACATCGGGCGCAGCGCCGCGGCGGGCACGGGAGCGTCGATGCGGTCGTACACCCGCGTTCCCGCCGACACCTCACTGAACTCGTGCGTATGCGTCCAGCGTCCGACGATCCGCGGCGGCCACGACCTGGGGCCCTCCGACGAGAGCACGTCGACGAACCGGTGCGGCGGGTCGTAGGAGGTCGGGTCGTGCTGCGCCACCCAGCGCAACCCGGCAGGAAGTCCAAGCACGGCGCGGCCGTCGGCCAGGGAGTCGACCTCGGAAACCACCTTCATCGGCTGCCACGGCGGAACCAGGCGCCGCATCGCACCCGGGCGCGCGTGCCACGCGAAGACCTCGGCCAAAGGATGGTCGACGACGCTTTCGTACTCAATGCCCATATATGGATATTCGCAGCCGCCGAGGCGTCGGATTGTTCCCAGGCTGGGTATTCACAGGACGTAGGCTGAGAATGTCCCCCGATATCGAGAATGACTGCAATGAGCCGATGGAGCGGACTCGCCCACCGAGATGCGGGCCGTGTGTTCCGGGACCGCCGTGAGGCCGGCGAGGTCCTGGCGCAGGAGTTGACGTCCTACCGCGACCGCAACGATCTGTTGGTGCTCGGCCTGGCCCGGGGTGGGGTTCCGGTCGGATGGCAGGTCGCCCGCGCGCTACGCGCACCGTTGGACGTGTTCCTGGTTCGCAAGCTCGGTGTCCCGCAGTGGGAGGAACTCGCGATGGGCGCGTTGGCCTCCGGCGGCGGCGTGGTGATCAACGATTCTCTGGTGCGCAGCCTCGGCATCGGAGATGACGCGCTGCAGGCCGCAATCGAACGGGAAACCGACGAGTTGCACCGCCGGGAGCAGGCCTACCGCGGTGGCCGCCCGCCGGTGGACCTCGTCGACAGGACCGTGATCCTCGTCGACGACGGGATCGCCACCGGTGCCAGCATGCTCGCCGCGGTGCGTGCGGTTCGGGCCGGCAACCCGGTCCGGGTGGTGGTCGCGGTACCCGTCGGCCCACCGTCGGCGTGCCGCGAGCTCGCGGCCGAAGCCGATGACGTGGTATGCGCGACGATGCCGCCCGGATTCGCGGCGGTCGGTCAGGTGTTCGTGGATTTCCACCAGGTCACCGACGACGAAGTGCGCGAATTGCTGGCCACACCAACGGTTTAGCGGTTACGGTCCTCGCCGGCGACGTCATCGGACTGTTCGACGACCGTCGTCTCGGCGTCGCTCTCGGGCTCTGTTTCGACTGGATTTTCCTCGTCCGGATAGTCCTCGTCGAATTCCGCGAGTTGGTCGTCCCCGGCTTCGTCCGCGTCACCGCGGGAGCGATCCCGCACCGCGTCGACGATCAGCAGCAGCACGCCGATGACGCTGGCGGCGATACAGACCCAGGCGATCAGCTCATTGCTGGTGACTACGGCGGTCACCAGCGCGGCAAGGCCGATGACTGCGAGGACGAGCGCAACGATCAGCATTGATCAGCCCTGGGTCGTTGGATCACGGACGTGGACCGCCGGCGACTAGTTGTTGCCCCGGTTGAACTGGTTGAAACCGCCGCCGTCGTTGTTGGCGCTGGAATCCACCGGCGCGGCAGAGCCACGCTGGCCGAGTTCCTCGAGCTGCGATTCCAGATAGGTCTTGAGGCGGGTGCGGTACTCCCGCTCGAACGTGCGGAGCTGTTCCAGGCGACCTTCCAGCACCGTGCGCTGCTGGTTGATGGTGCCCATGATCTCGGAATGCTTGCGTTCCGCGTCGGCCTGCAGTGCGTCGGCCTTCTCCTGGGCCTGACGCAGCTGCGCCTCCGACCGGGTCTGGGCGTCGGCGAGCATCGCGTCGGCCCGCTGGCGTGCCTCGGCGACGGTGGTCTCCGCGGTCTGCCGGGCCTCGCTGACCATCGCATCGGCCTCGGCGCGTGCGTCGGCGAGCATCTGGTCGGACTCTGCCTTGGCGGTGCCGGTCAACCGGTCGGCGGTGTCCTGCGCCAGGCTCAGTAACCGCGCCGCCTTCATCGCCTGGTCCTCGTTAACGGATTGAGTAGGAGGCGCCTCGTACGCGGGCTGCGGGACCGGTTGCGGGGCCGGCTCGGGCGCGGGCTGGGGCGTGGGCTCGTAGAGCGGAGCGGCCTGCGCCGGCTGCTCACCACCGGAGCGGGCGGACGCAACATCCTGGTCCAGCTCGTCTACCCGCTGGCGCAGATCGGCGTTCTCTTCGATGAGTCGGGTCAGCTCGTTCTCAACCAGATCGAGAAAAGCATCGACCTCGTCCTCGTTGTAGCCGCGCTTGCCGATGGGTGGCTTGCTGAACGCGACGTTGTGAACGTCGGCTGGTGTGAGCGGCATTGTCTGCCCCCTTGGAGTCTGGACCGTAAACCGATCTCAAAGTGTAGAGCGTCAGTGGAAGGTAACTGGCGCCCATCCTGTCACACGTGACCCTGCGGTTGCAGGATAGGCCGATAATTAAGAGCGAATTTCAATGTTCTGCGCCGCGGTAGATCAGATTCGTCCGTCGAATATCGATCGCGGCAAACCCCCGGCGTGGTCGGCCGCTAACCCCAAATGTGAGGCGGGCGCACGGTTCTCAGACCGCTGCGCCGAACGCCAGTTGCATGCCGATGAACGCCACGAGCAGCAGCACCATGATGGACAGGTCGAACCGGACGGCACCTATTGTGAGCTGCGGAATGATCCGGCGCAGCAGCTTCACGGGCGGGTCGGTCACGGTCATGATCAGCTCGAGGATCACCACCGTCGCCCCCTTGGGCTGCCAGTCACGGGAGAACGAGCGGATGAACTCGACCACGACCCGGGCGATCAGCAGCAGCCAGAATACGAACAGGGTGAAACCCAGGATCTCGAAGAAGAGCGCCAACTGAGCCGACCTCACTACAGATGTGACATTCGATACAGGCAAGAACCCGCCGACGCCCGAACAGCAGCGCTGACGCGACGCCGCCAGCCTACCTGGCACGTTTACGAGCAGCGCTACCGCTGATGAGTCCTACTGATAGGCGTAGAAGCCCGCTTCGGCGATGCGCCGCCGCTCGTCGGCGGTGACGTCGACGTCGGCCGGCGACAGCAGGAAGACCTTGGTCGCGACCTTGTCGAACGAGCCGCGCAGCGCGAACGCGAGTCCGGCGGCGAAGTCGACGAGTCGTTTGGCGTCGGCGTTGTCCATGGTCACCAGGTCCATGATGACCGGGGTGCCGTCGCGGAACCGCTCGCCGATGGTGCGGGCCTCGCTGTAATCCTTCGGGCGCAGCGTGGTGATCTTGGACAGCGGACTGCCCGCCTCGAAGAGCTCGGCCATCCGGCGCGGATCCATCGCCAGCGCCCCGCGGGTCGACCCTCGCAGCGCGCCGAGCCGCGACGATGACCGCTCGAACTCACGCGGTGCCCGCGGCCTCGGCTCGAAGCGGTCGTCGTCGCGGTAGCCACCGCGGTACCCGGCCGGTGCGTCGTCGTACTCGCGATCCTCGTAGCCGCAGGCCGTACCCGTCGTCCTCGAACCGGTCCTCGCGCGGACGACGTGTGTACCGGGAGGTGGTGCCGCGGTCGTCGGCCTCGTAGTACTCGTCGTCATAGTCATCCATCGGCGCCATCCCGAAGTAGGCCTTGACCTTGTGAAGTGTGCTCATCCTCGACCCTTCTCATGCCTGTCGCTCTGGTGTCTGTGATGAAGATGTGACTGGAGTGACTACTCATGGTGACGTTAGAGGACGATGCCCCAAAAGCGCGGTACCGACACGCACACACGTCGAGCCGTGTTTGACCGCCACCTCGAGGTCGCTCGACATCCCTGCTGACAGCTCGAGGCGCTGCGGATAGCTGCGTTGTACCCGCTCGAGCTCGGATTGCAAACGTGCGAAGGCCGCGTCCGCGTCCGCTCCCAACGGCGGAATCGCCATCAGCCCGACGAACTCCAGCGCCTCGGCGGCCTGGGCCGCGGCACACAACTCGTCGACCGCCCCCGGATTGCCGGCGTCCACACCGCCCCGTTCCTCGTCGCCGTCCAGACTGACTTGTATATAGACGCGAAGCGGCGCGGTCCGGTCTCCCTCGGCCAGCGCCCGGGTCGCGCCGCGCTCGAGTGCGTCGATGACCCTGGCGCTGTCGACGGAGTGTGCGGCATACGCCCAGCCGGCGATCGCCCGTGCCTTATTGCGCTGGATCCGCCCGACCATGTGCCAGCGAATCGGGACGCCGCCCAGAATATTGCTGACTTCCGCCGCTTTATCCGACGCTTCCTGCTCGCGCGATTCGCCAAAAGCATCGCACCCCAAATGGTGCAAAATGGAAACGTCTGCGGCCGGAAAAAATTTCGTGACAGGCAGCAATTCAATTTCATTTCCATTGCGTCCGGCGGCCTCCGCCGCGGCCGCCAGCCGGGCACGGACGGCGGCCAGCGCGTCGGCCAGTTCCAGTTCGCGAGTCGTCGCCACAGTGCCCGTCATTCCATCCACACCAGCGACGCCAGCCGTCCCGTCGGAGCGTCACGCCGGTGACTGAACAGGTTGCGGTCCTCAACCGTGCAGCGCGGGTCCACATCGATCGCCGTTATGCCCAAACCCGTTAATTGCCTTGCGATTCCGGCTCGCAGGTCCAGCCCGGGCGTCCGTTTGGCGGTGGTCGTGCGACTGCCCGGCAAGGTGGCCTCCACCTCGGCGGCCATCGCGGCGGGGACCTCGTAGTTGCGTCCGCTGACCGATGGGCCCAACAGCACCGAGATGTCCTCGGCGTGCGCGCCGACGTCGAGCATCGCCTCCACCGCCCGCACCACCACACCGTTGGCCGCCCCGACGCGTCCGGCGTGTACTGCTGCGACGACACCGGCGCGGGCGTCGCCCAATAAAACCGGAACACAATCTGCGGTAACCACCGCCAAACCCAAACGAGGTCTGGTGGTCACCAATGCATCGGTTTTGTCGACGGGGGCGTCACGGTGTTCGTCTACCACCACGACCCGATCACCGTGCACCTGGTTCATCCAGACGACGCCGTCGTCACCCAATCCGACCGCGGCGGCCAGCCTCTTACGGTTGGCCGCCACCGCGGCGGGGTCGTCGCCGACGTGGTCGCCGAGATTGAAGGTGTCGAACGGCGGCGCGGACACGCCGCCGGCGCGGGTCGTGGTCACGCGCCGGATACGAACGGTCACGGGTCCCAGTGTCGCCGCGATTCAGTGGCGCATGAAAGGTGGCACGTCGACATCGTCGTCGTCGTCCCCACCGATGCTGACCGTCGCGCCGTTGGTGTGCACCGGCACGCTCGCCGGGTCGGAGGGCTCGAACAGCGACGTGCTCACCGCGCCGGCCTTTCCGGGTGTGAAGGCCTGCCCGACACCGACCACTGGCTTGCGCCCCGGCCCTTGGGCGTCGAACCCCGCGGCGATCACCGTCACGCGCACCTCGTCGCCCAGCGAGTCGTCGATCACCGTGCCGAAGATGATGTTGGCCTCGGCGTGGGCCGCCTCCTGCACCAGCGAGGCCGCCTCGTTGATCTCGAACAGCCCGAGGTCACTGCCGCCGGCGACCGACAACAGGACGCCCTGGGCGCCCTCCATGGAGGCCTCGAGCAGCGGCGAATTGATCGCGATCTCCGCGGCCTTGAGCGCCCGACCGTCGCCGCGCGCCGATCCGATGCCCATCAGCGCCGTCCCCGCGCCGCTCATGACGCCCTTGACGTCGGCGAAGTCGACGTTGATCAGGCCCGGCGTGGTGATCAGGTCGGTGATGCCCTGCACGCCGTTGAGAAGCACTTCGTCGGCGCTGCGGAACGCATCCATCAGCGACACCGCGGCGTCGCCCATCTGCAGCAGACGGTCGTTGGGAATGACGATCAGGGTGTCGCAGCTTTCCCGGAGCGAGGTGATACCGGTCTCGGCCTGGTTGCTTCGACGCTTGCCCTCGAAGGAGAACGGCCGTGTCACCACGCCGACGGTCAGCGCGCCGAGCTTGCGCGCGATCGTCGCGACGACAGGCGCGCCACCGGTGCCGGTGCCACCGCCCTCGCCCGCCGTGACGAAGACCATGTCGGCGCCGCGCAGGAGTTCCTCGATGTCGTCCTTGGCATCCTCGGCGGCCTTGCGCCCGACTTCCGGGTCGGCGCCGGCGCCCAGACCGCGGGTGGAGTCGCGGCCGACGTCGAGCTTGACGTCGGCATCGCTCATCAACAACGCTTGCGCGTCGGTGTTGATGGCGATGAACTCCACGCCTTTGAGGCCCTGCTCGATCATCCGGTTGACGGCATTGACGCCGCCGCCGCCGATGCCGACGACCTTGATGACGGCGAGGTAGTTATGCGGGGGGGTCATCACGATCGCCCTTTCCTCCCTGGTTGGCTTCGACACGCGGAACGCTTCGGCCAACTCTTAACCTCAACCAGAGGGTTATAGTTATGTCAAGTTGTTCCGCGCAACCAGAACGGTAGGGCGAGCCCGCGGGCTATCCGTGCAGGCGCGCCGACACGCACACAATAATTTCGGCGCAACCTCGCGGCGCCGGGACATCACGGTGATCCGCCAACGGCCAGCCCCGCCTGCCATGAAGCAGAGCATGAAGTCGCGGCACGAGAAGGTGGGGGGTCGCGGGCGACGACGCCTACTTCACAGTCGGCAGGTCCGGGCTGGAGACGTCGTACGTCTGGCCAGGGCGGGTGAGCAGCGCACCGAGCTTGAGCGCCTTCTCCTCCGTGCGGTCGGTGGTTCCCCACACCACCTGGCGACCGTCGTTGAGCTGCAGGGTGATTGCGGCGACCGAGGGCGCGGCGACGCGGGCGACCTGGACTGCCACCTCGGGGCGCAGCGACGTCATCACCTGCAGCGCCGCCTTCGTCGGCGGATCGTCGGGACCCGGGTGCTCGGTGTCGAGAAACGGCACGCCCTGCGGTGGCGGTGCGATCGCGAAATCCACGCCGTCACGGTCGAACAGGTGAGGTCCGTCGGAATAGTCCTTGACCACCACCGGCACCCGCTCGACGACGGTGATCCGCAGCGTGGACGGGTACTCCCGCTGCACCCGGGCGCTCGCGACGCGCCGGATCGCCGCCACCCGCTCCGCGACCGCATCGGTGTGGACCTGTAACAGTGGAGTTCCCGGCTTCACGGCCGCCGCGTTGGTCACCTCGTCCTGTGTCACGGCGCCCAGTCCGGTGACGACGAAGTTGCGTGCGGCCATCACCGGCGTGTAGTAGAGCAGCAGGCCGAGACCGACGACGATCACGCTGATCAGCGTCGACCACATGAGCACCTTGAGGCCCCGAACCGCGCCGCGCCCAAGCTTTTTCGTATCGTCCGGCTGTTTTCCGGTGGCGCGCCGCTTGGCGTCGCGGCGGGCCGTTTCGATGGCGGTGGCGCGGGCCTGGGCGGCACGCCGCTCCTCACGTTCCCGACGCGCCTGGCGCCGTGGGCCCTCGTAGTCGGGTGCCGCCGCCGGCAGCGTCGCCTCTTTCGGCTCGGCGTCGTCGTCAGGCTCCGACGCGCCGTCCGTGGGATCCTGCGGTTCGGTCATCTCGGCGCCGTTCCCGGCCCGCCGGGCGCGCTGCGATTGGCCTTGATCTGCAGGGCGGCAAGAATCTCCCCGCCGAGCATGGTGACGTCGCCTGCGCCCATGGTGACTGCGACATCGCCGGGGCGGAGCACCTCGGCCACACGTTCGGCGACAGCCGAGAAGTCCGGCAGGTATGTCACCGGAACGCTGACGTGTTCGGCGACGCTCGCTCCGCTCACGCCTGCCATCGGCTGTTCACGTGCCGCGTAGACGTCGAGCACGAATACCTCGTCGGCACCGTTCAGCGCCTCACCGAAGTCCTTCGCGAACGCCTCTGTCCGCGAATATAAATGGGGCTGAAATATCACGACGGAGCGGCCGACGCCTGCCTGCTCCGTCACCGTTCGCAGCGCGCTCAGCGTGGCACGAACCTCCGTCGGGTGATGCGCGTAGTCGTCGAACACCCGCACACCGTCGGCGGTGCCCACCAACTCGAAGCGGCGGCGTACGCCCTCGAATCCGGCCAGCCCGTCGAGCACGGAGTCGACAGGCGCACCGACGTTCACTGCGGCCAGCAGTGCGCCCAAGGCGTTGAGGGCCATGTGCCTACCGGGCACCGCGAGTCGCATGACCCGCGGGTTCGGTTCGCCGGCCAACCGGACGTGCGCGACGGCGACGGTGTCGTGCTGTTCCCAGCTCAGAAGGGTGCCTTCGGCCGTCTGGTCGGTGTCGCTGCCGTAGCGCAGCACGCGGATCCCCAGCGCCGCCGTGCGTTCGGCGAGCGCGGCCGCGCCGGGGTCATCGGTGCAGACCACAAGTGCGCCACCGGGTTTGAGCCGCTCGACGAAGTCGTCGAAAACCGCACTGTAGGCCTCGGCGCTGCCGAAGAAGTCGAGGTGATCGGCCTCGATGTTGGTCACCACGGCGATGTCGGGGGTGTATTCCAGCAGCGAGCCGTCACTCTCGTCGGCCTCCGCGACGAAACAGTCACCGCTGCCGTGGTGTGCGTTGGTCCCGGCCTCGCCGAGGTCCCCGCCGACCGCGAACGACGGGTCGAACCCGCTGTGCTGCAAGGCGACGATGAGCATCGACGTCGTCGTCGTCTTGCCGTGGGTGCCGGTCACCATCAGCGTGGTGTGGCCGGCCATCAGCTTGGCCAGTACGACCGGTCGCAGGATGACCGGGATGCCGCGCCGACGGGCCTCGACCAGTTCGGGGTTGGTCTTGGGAATCGCGGCGTGGGTGGTGACGACTGCCGTCGGCCCGCCCGGCAGCAGGTCGAGCGACGACTCGTCGTGCCCAATGCGGATCGACGCGCCCCGGGCCTGCAGCGCCACCACACCGCGTGATTCCTTGGCGTCCGAACCGGACACCATGCCGCCGCGGTCCAGCAGGATGCGGGCGATACCCGACATGCCCGCTCCCCCGATGCCGACCATGTGTACCCGCTGCAGATCGTCGGGCAGGCTTTTCGCGTTCACCGCAGGCGCTTTCGACCGGAATTGCGTGCGACGTCGAGGGCGATCTCGGCGACCCGCTGCGCCGCGTCGCGGTGGCCGGCCAGCGCGGCGGCCGCCGTCATCGCCTGCAGTCGGCCGGTCTCGGCGAACAGTGCGGTGACGGTGTCGGCAACGAACTGCGGCGACAGCTCCGCGTCGTCGACCACGACGCCACCGCCCGCATCGACGACGGGCAGTGCGTTGAGTCGCTGCTCACCGTTGCCGATCGGCAGCGGCACATACACCGCGGGAAGTCCGACCGCGGTCACCTCGGCGACCGTAATCGCCCCCGATCGGCAGACCGCGAGATCGGCGGCCGCATATGCGAGGTCCATCCGGTCCAGGTACGGCACGGCGACGTACGGCGGATCGCCTTCCGCCGGTTCGCGCAGGTCCAGAGTGTTCTTCGGGCCGTGCGCGTGAAGTACTGAGATCCCGCCCACGGCAAGGTCTTTGGCGGCCGCGGAGACCGCCCGGTTCAACGACTGGGCGCCTTGCGATCCGCCGAACACCAGCAGCACCCTGGCGTCGTCGTCGAACCCGAAATGTGCGCGCGCCTCGGCGCGCAGCGCCATGCGGTCCAGTGAGGTGATCGCGGCACGCACCGGCACGCCCACCACCTCGACGTCACGCAATCCCGGATTCGGCACCGCGGACAACACCCGTCGCGCCGATCGGGCACCGACGCGGTTCGCCCACCCCGCTCTGGCATTGGCCTCATGGATCACCACCGGAACACGCCGGCGTCGCGCAGCCAGGTATGCGGGCACCGCGACGTAGCCGCCGAATCCGATGATGACGTCGGCGTCGACGTCATCGAGCACTGCGCGGGTCTGCCGCACGGCCCGCCGCACCCGCATCGGCAGTCGGGCGAGGTCGGCCGTCGGTCTGCGCGGCAGCGGGACGGGCGTGATCAGTTCCAGGTGATAGCCGCGTTCGGGCACCAGTCGGGTTTCCAGGCCGCGCTCGGTGCCCAGCGCCGTGATGCGCACATCAGGGTCGATTGCCCGCAGCGCGTCGGCCACCGCCATCGCCGGTTCGACATGGCCCGCGGTACCACCACCCGCGAGTACCACGGACAACGTCCTTTTCACCCGTAATGCTGACCTTCCAATGTGCGAACCCGTCGGCCCTTCGAATTTCGGCCGTCTCCATGATGCCTTGAGGCTCGCACCGGCCGAGCAGCCGACTGCGTTTGACGCCGGTTCGCGCCGGCGGGCTTGCGGGCGGCCTTCGCGGTGGCCTTGGGCGGTTTGGCTCCCCGCGTCCGTTGCCCGGTGCGGGACCGGAGCCGGTCACGCAGCGCCTCGGTGCGGGTGGGAACGTACGGCTCGGGCAGGGGCAGCCGAAGCAGCCGGTTGATCCGGTCGTCACGGCCCGCCCGCAGCGCGGCCACCGCCTCGGGTTCGTGTCGGGCCGCGTTGGCCATCACCCCGATCATCAAGAGCGTTGTCGCCGTTGATGTTCCACCTGCCGATATCAGCGGCAGCTGCAGCCCGGTAACCGGCAACAGCCCGACCACATAGCCGACGTTGATGAACACCTGACCCATCACCCACAGCGTCGCTGTGGCGGTCAACAGGCGCAGGAAGGGATCGGCCGAGCGGCGGGCGATCCGCATACCGGTATAGGCGAACAGCCCGAACAGGCACAGCAGCCCCGCCGCGCCGATGAAGCCGAGCTCCTCGCCGATGATGGCGAAGATGAAGTCGTTGTGCGCATTGGGCAGGTAGTTCCACTTGGCGGCGCCCTGCCCGAGCCCGTCGCCGAAGAAACCGCCGTTGGCCAGCGCGAAGCGCGCCTGACGGGCCTGGTACCCGGACCCCTGGGCGTCGTTACCGGGGTTCAGCCACGAAATGACACGGTCGGAGCGGTAGCCCTCGGCCATGGCCAGAACCGCCGCCGACAGAACGACCGCCACCAGCGAGGAGAGGAACACCCGCAGCGGCAGGCCGGCATACCAGAGCAGACCCAGCAGGATGATGCCCAGCGACACCGTCTGCCCGAGGTCCGGCTGGGCGACGATCAGCGCCAGCGCGATGACCGCCGCAGGCACCAGCGGGATCAGCATCTCGCGCAGCGACGCCTGCTCCATGCGACGGGCGGCCAGCAGGTGCGCGCCCCAGATCAGGAACGCGATCTTGGCCAGCTCCGACGGCTGCATGGAGAAGCCCGCCACCACGAACCAGCCTCGAGAACCGTTGGCCACCTTGCCGATTCCCGGAATCAACACCAGAACCAACAGGATGACGGTGACGGCGAAGCCGGTGAAGGCGAGGCTGCGCATGATCTGAACCGGCATCCGCAGCGCGACAAAGAACGCGAACAGCCCGATCACCGTCCACAGCACCTGCTTGGCGAACACTATCCAGGGCGACCCGTCCTGGTCGTAGGAGTACACGCCCGAGGCGGACAGCACCATCGTCAGGCCCAGCATCACGAGCAGGGCGGCGACGGCGATGATGAGGTGGAACGAGGTCATGGGATGCCCCAGCCAGGCACCGAACCGGGTGCGCGGCTCCACCGCAGCGGATTCGGCCGGCTTGTCGTCACCCGTTCTGCGCAGCCGCAATCGGGTCAGAATGTTGCTCATCGCAGCTACCGGGACAGGGCGCGCACGGCCGCGGCGAACGCATCGCCGCGATGGCCGTAGCCGCTGAACTGGTCGAAGGATGCCCCGGCCGGCGCCAGCAGGACGGTGTCCCCGGGTCCGGCGAGGCCAGAGGCGGCGTCAACGGCGGCCGTCATCACCGCCTCGCCTGTCACACCAGACTCATCTTTCCCATGCACCCCAAAATCCTCCCCCGTCACAGGCTCTACGACGGGGACATCCGGGGCGTGTCGCGATAACGCGTTCGCGATGAGCTGTCGGTCGCGGCCGATCAGCACCGCGCCGACCAGGCGATTCGCCACCGCCGCCACGAGTTCGTCGACCGACGCGCCCTTGAGCAGCCCGCCGGCAATCCAGACCACGCGCGGGTACGCCGCGATGGAGGCCTGCGCGGCATGCGGGTTGGTGGCCTTGGAGTCGTCGACATAGGTCACGCCGTCGTGCGTGCCGATGACCTGGGCGCGGTGTCGGCCCACCTGAAATCCTGCGAGCGCATCAGCGATGGACGCGGGCGGCACGCCGACGGCCCGGGCCAGCGCGGACGCGGCCAACGCGTCGAGCACCCCGACCGGTCCGGCAACCGGGATCGACGCCGCATCCGCCAGCGCAACCCTTTGCCCGAAGGCGTTGTCGATGAGCACGCCGCCGCTGACGCCGAGTTCACCGACCCCGGGTTCACCCAGTCTGAAGCCGACCCGCACCGGGGCCGCGGCCGTGTCCAGCAGGCCCGCCGCGACCGGGTCGTCGAGCCCGACGACCGCGACCCGCCCATCGAGAACGCGGGCCTTGTCGCTCGCGTACGCCGCGAGGCTGCCGTGCCAGTCCAGGTGGTCCTCGGCGACGTTGAGCACCACACCGGCCTCCGGTTTCAGCGACGGCGCCCAGTGCAGCTGGAAGCTGGACAGCTCCACGGCCAACACGTCGCACGGTTCGCCGAGCACATCGATCACCGGGTTCCCGATGTTGCCACACAGCAGTGCGCGCCGGCCCGCGGCGGTCAGCATGGCGTGCAGCATCGAAGTTGTGGTGGTCTTGCCGTTGGTTCCGGTGACCACAAGCCACTGCCGCGGCCGGCCGAAGTGACCGGAACTGTCGAGGCGCCAAGCCAATTCGACGTCGCCCCAGATCGGCACGCCCGCGTCGGCGGCGGCGGCCAGCACCGGCGCGGTCGGCGGAAATCCCGGGCTTGTCACCACGAGGTCGTAGTCGGCGATGTGGGCCTGCGCCTCGGCGGTGGTCACCACGGTCACGGGCGTGATCAGCCGCTGCAGCGCCTTGGGGTCGTCGTCGCAGATCGTCAGCCGCACTCCGGTCGGCTCCAGCACGGCGCTCACCGAGCGGCCGGTGATGCCTGCGCCGGTGACCAGGACACGCGCCCCCGGCACCAACAGGGAGAGGTCGCTCATGTCAGGCACCGACGGTGGTGAGCCACTCGCTGTAGAACAGTGCGACACCGAGTCCGCAGGCGATCGCGGTCAACAACCAGAACCGGATGATCACTGTCGTCTCGGCCCAACCCACCAGCTCGAAGTGGTGATGGAACGGCGCCATGCGGAACACCCGGCGCCCGGTGGTGCGGAAGGCCATGATCTGCACGACGACCGACGTGACCTCGGCGACGAACAGCGCGCCGAGCACGACCGCGAGCATCTCGGTGCGGCTGGTCACCGATAGGCCTGCAATGACGCCACCCAGCGCCAGCGAGCCGGTATCGCCCATGAAGATCTTGGCGGGAGCAGCGTTCCACCACAGGAACCCGATACATGCGCCCGCCGTCGCCGCCGCGATGATCGCGAGGTCCAGGGGGTCGCGCACGTTGTAGCAGCCCAGCCCGGGACTGATCGCGCAGGCGTTGCGGAACTGCCAGAAGGTGATCAGCACGTAGGCCGCACATACCATCGCCATCGCGCCCGCCGCGAGCCCGTCCAGGCCGTCGGTGAAGTTCACCGCGTTGGACCACGCGTAGACCATCGTGACGCAGAACAGGATGAACAGCGCGGGAGGCAGTGTGACCGTGGCGATCTCGCGGACGTAGGACAACTCGGGGCTGCCAGGAGTCAACCCGTCGGTGTTGCGGAACTGCAGCGCAAGAACACCGAACAGCACCGCGGCGGTCAGGATGCCGACGGTCTTGGCGGTCTTGTTCAGGCCCAGGTTGCGCGAGCGGCGGATCTTGATCAGGTCGTCGACGAAGCCGACGAAGCCCAGTGCGGTCGCCAGCCCGAGCACCAGCAGGCCCGACGCCGACGGGCCTTTGCCGTCGATCACCACACCCACGAGGTGCGTGCCGAGGTAGGACGCCCAGATGCCGGCGACGATGGCCACGCCGCCCATCGAGGGTGTGCCCCGCTTCTTCTGGTGGCTCGGCGGCCCGTCCTCGCGGATCTCGTGGCCGAAGCCCTGGCTGGTGAACAGCCGAATCAGCACAGGGGTGAGCAGGATCGAAACCGTCAGCGCGATACCGACGGCGATGAGGATCTGCCTCATGCGCGCGGTTCCCCACTGTCGGCGATCAGGACATCGGCCAGGGCGCCCAGCCCGACCGCGTTGGAACCTTTCACGAGCACCACGTCGCCGGCCCGCAATTCGGACCGCAACAATGCCAGCGCGGCGTCGGCGTCGGCGACCATGGTGGCCTCAGACCCCCACGACCCCTCCATCACCGCGCCGTGGTGCATGGCGCTCATAGACCTCCCGGTTCCGACGACGACCAGTCGTGACACATCTAATCGCACGGCCAGCCGACCGATGTTGTCATGCTCCGATATCGCGTCGTCGCCGAGTTCGGCCATCTCGCCCAGCACGGCCCAGCTGCGGCGCTGTCCCCCGGCCTCACGCGCCATCCAGGCGAGCGCCTTGAGTCCCGCCCGCATCGAGTCGGGGTTGGCGTTGTAGGCGTCGTTGATGATCGTGATGCCGTCATCTCGCGTGGCGACCTGCATGCGGTGTTTGGACGCCGGGCCCGCTGCGGCCAGCGCCGCGGCCACCTGCTCGAGGGTCGCGCCGCATTCGAGGGCGACGGCGGCGGCGCAGAGTGCGTTGGACACCTGATGGTCGCCGTGCACGGCCAGCGCTATCTCGACCTGTCCGTCGCCGGAGTGCAGGGTGAACCGCGGCCGGGCGAGCTCGTCGAGCGTCACCGGGCCTGCCCACACATCGGCACCACCGGGCTCCCGCGATACCCGCACCACACGCGCAGCGGTCGCCTCGGCCATCGCGGCCACCGCCGGGTCGTCGACGTTGAGGATCACCGCACCAGATGACGAGACCGCTTGGGGCAGTTCTGCTTTCGTTGCCGCGATGGCCTCACGGGAGCCGAACTCGCCGAGATGTGCCGTGCCGACGTTGAGCACGACCGCGATCGACGGCGGTGCGATCGCGGCCAGTGCCGCGATGTTGCCGCGGTGCCGGGCGGACATCTCCAGAATCAGGTAGTCGGTGGATTCCGTCGCGCGCAGCACCGTCCACGGGTGGCCGAGTTCGTTGTTGAACGAGCCTGGCGGCGCGACGACGTCACCGAGCGGTGCGAGCACCGCCGCGAGTAGATCCTTCGTCGAGGTCTTGCCGGACGAGCCGGTGACCCCGACGATCCTCAGCCCGCCGTCGACCAGGTCCGTCGCGACGGCCCCGGCCAGCCGTGCGAGTGCGGCGAGCACCGCCGCGCCCGAGCCGTCGGTGTCGTGCTCGAGGACGCCGGCGTTCTCGTCACCGGTGGCCGGTGGTGCCACGATGGCGGGCACTCCGACCGGTCGCGCCGCGAGCACCGCGACGGCGCCCTTCTCGACCGCCGCGGCGGCGAAGTCGTGTCCGTCGGAGCGGGCGCCGGGCAGCGCAAGGAAGAGCCCGCCGGGACCGACCGACCGCGAGTCGAACTCGACGGTTCCGGTGACCCGGGTGGCAGCGGCCTGTTCGGGGCTGATGTCGGCGAGCCGTCCACCGACGATGTCGGCGATCGCGGCAATGGACAACGCGATCACGCGCAGTGCCCCGCGGCCTCGAGTGCGGCGGCGAGTTCGTCGCGATCGTCGAACGGTCGGGTCACACCACGGGCGGTCTGTCCCGGCTCGTGGCCCTTGCCTGCGACGAGCACGACGTCGCCGGGTTGCGCCCACGCGACCGCATAGTCAATGGCCTCGCGGCGGTCACCGATCTCGACCACCTGCGCTGTGCGGTCCGCCGCGCCCGCGACGATCGCCGCGCGGATGGCGGCGGGCTCCTCGTCGCGCGGGTTGTCGTCGGTGACTACGACGAGGTCGGCCAACTCGGCGGCGACCCGGCCCATCGGTTCGCGCTTGCCGGGGTCCCGGTTGCCACCGGCGCCGAACACCACGGCCAATCGCGCCGGTCGCCGATCTGCTCCCGCAGCGTCTGCAGCACTGCCTGCAACGCGCCGGGCTTGTGGGCGTAGTCGACCAGCGCGAGAAACGACTGCCCGCGGTCGATGGGCTCCAGGCGCCCCGGAACATTCGCGGCGCGCAGACCGGGCGCCGCCTGTTCGGGTGACACCCCGACTGCGTCGAGCAACGCCACCGCAAGCAGGCAGTTGGCCACGTTGTAGCGGCCGGGCAGGCCGATCCAAAGGCCGTGGTGCACACCGGCGGGATCAACGGCGAAGAACTCCTGGGCACCCCGATCGACCGTGCGCACGTCCTCGACCCGCCAGTCGGCGTCGCGGCCGGTCGCGCTCACGGTTACCGGATCGTGTGCCAGCGCCGCGATCGCCTGGCCCGCATCGTCGTCGACGCACACCACCGAAACATCTGCGTGCGTTGCGGATTCGGGATCGAACAGTCGCGCCTTGGCGTCGAAATAGTCTTCCATCGTCGGATGGAAATCCAGATGGTCGCGGGACAGGTTGGTGAACCCGCCGACCGCGAACTGCACGCCGTCGACGCGCCCCAGCGTCAGCGCGTGGCTCGATACCTCCATCACCACGGTGTCGACGTCCTGTTCCACCATCGCCGCCAGAAGAGCCTGCAGGTCCGGGGCTTCCGGCGTCGTCAGCGCACTGGGCTGATCGCGGCCGTCGACGCGGATGCCCACCGTGCCCACCAGCCCCGCCACCCGGTCGGCCGAGCGTAGGCCGGCCTCGACGAGATATGTGGTCGTCGTCTTGCCCGACGTCCCGGTGACCCCGATGACCCGTAACTTCTCCGACGGATGCCCGTACACCGTGGCGGCCACCTCACCGAGCACCGACCGTGGCGCCGGGTGGACCAGCACCGGGACGTCGACATCGCGTCCGAGTTCGGCGGCGCCGGCGGCGTCGGTGAGGATCGCGGCGGCCCCGCGGGACACCGCCTCACGGGCATGGCGGGCGCCGTGCGACGAGGCGCCCGGCAGGGCGGCGAACAGGTCGCAGTCCCGCACGTCCTGACTGCGCAGTGTCACCCCGGTGATCCGGATGTGGGCGACCCCGACACCGCCGGCGGGCACCGCAGCCACCTGCTCGGCCAGCGGCCCGAGCGCGCGGCCGACAGGGTGGCTGGGTCGCAGGTTCATGGCGATGACACAGTACCGGCCTGGCGCTGGCACCCGGGCCAGCGCTCAGGAGACCTGCAGCGTCATCGGCGGGCCGGGGTCGGGTGAGAGCGGCACGTTCTCGCGCTGCAGCAACCAGGACGCGATGTTGTGGAACAGCGGCGCCACCGTCGTGCCGCGCTGGCCGTCAGCGGTGCGCTGCGGGTTGTCCATCATCACGCCGATGACATAGCGCGGATCGTCGGCGGGCAGGATCCCGGCGAACGTGATCCAGTAGACCTCGTCGTAGTAGCAGCCGCAGCCGGGGTTGATCTGCTGGGCGGTGCCGGTCTTGCCCGCGATCTGGTAGCCCTCGACCGCGGCCTGGGACCCGGTGCCCTGCTGCTGGCCCGTTGGATCGCGCTGGACCGTCGCCCGCAACATCTGCCGCACCGTTTTCGCGGTGTCCGCAGACACCACCCGCACACCCTCGGGCCGAGGTTCGTCGCTGCGCGTGCCGTCGGGCGCGATCGTGGTCTTGATGATGCGCGGCGGGATGCGCACACCGTCGTTGGCGATGGTCTGGTACATGCCCGTCATCTGCAGCAGCGTCATCGAAAGACCTTGCCCGATGGGCAGGTTGGAGAAGGTGCTACCCGACCACTGGTCGATCGGCGGGACCAGGCCCGCGCTCTCCCCGGGCAAGCCGACTCCGGTGCGCTGGCCGAGGCCGAACCTGCGCACCATGTCGGCGTAGCGCTCCGGACCGAGGCGCTGGGCCAGCATCAGCGTGCCGACGTTGGAGGACTTCCCGAAGATGCCGGTGGTGGTGTACGGCATGGTGCCGTGCTCCCAGGCATCGCCGACGGTGACCCCGCCCATGTCGATCGAGCCCGGCACCTGCAGTACCTCGTCGGGGTTGGTCAGCCCGTACTCGATCACCGAAGCCGCGGTGATGATCTTGTTCACCGAGCCCGGTTCGTAGGGCGACGACACGGCCGGGTTGCCCAGTTCCCGGTTTTCCTGCCTGCCGATGTCCTGGCTGGGGTCGAACGTGTTGTCGTTCGCCATCGCAAGCACCTCACCGGTTTTCGAGTCCAGCACCACTGCGGACACGTTCTTCGCACCGGAGAGATCCTTGGCCTGCTGAACCTGCTGCTGCACATAGAACTGGATGTCGTCGTCCAGGGTCAGCATGACCGTGGACCCGTCCACCGAGTCGTGGCGGTTGCGGTAGCTCCCGGGGATCACCACGCCGTCGGAGCCGCGGTCATACGTGATCGATCCGTCGGTTCCGGACAGCACGGCGTCGAGCGAATCCTCGAGTCCCAGAAGGCCGTGGCCGTCCCAGTCGATACCGCCGACGATGTTGGCGGCCAGCACCCCGCCCGGGTACTGACGCAGATCCTGGCGCTCGGAGCCGACTTCGGGGAACTTGGTGGTGATGGCGTCGGCGACGGCTGGGTCGACCGCGCGGGCCAGGTAGACGAACGAGTCGTCGCTCTTGAGTTTCTTCAGCACCGCGGCGGCGTCGGGCTTTTTGTTCAGGCGCGTGGCGATCTCGGCCGCGATGTCGCGCAGCCGTCGTTCCGGATCCGGTGCCTCAGGCGTTTTCGCGCGCGCCTCGGACAGTTGCTTTCGCATCCTGACCGGTTGGAACGTCAACGCGCGTGCCTCGATGGTGAAAGCCAGCTTGTCGCTGTTGCGGTCGACGATCGCGCCTCGCACCGCCCTCTCGATGTCGGTGACCTTGAGCTGGCTCGCCGCCTCGGCGCGCAGGCCCTCGGCCCGCGGCACCTGGAGGTTGAACAACTGTGCGGCCGCCAGCATCAACACCAGGAAGATGACGGCGTTGCCGACCCGGTGCCGGAATACGAACGACGCACTGCGCAAACCGCTGTCCGACATCGGCGCGCGCGTGCGCCGCGATTTGGCGGGCCGCTCCTGCGACTTCACCGCAGCGCGTGCCTTCGGGCCGGCCTTCTTCTTGCTTTTGCCACGCACCGGGTCCTTGCCGCGGCTCATGCGGCGGGGCCGCGCGGCGGAACGGCGGGGCTGAACTGTTCGGTCGCCGGACCGGGCAGCGCTGCCGGATTGGGCTCGTGCGGGGCTCCGGCGTCCAGCGGCGCGGTCAGCGGTGGGTCGACGACGGGCGCGACAGGCGCCACAGGTGCGACGATCGGCGGCGCGACCGGCGCCGGCCCCAGCGCGGGCAACGGTCCCGGAGCGGCGTGCGGCGCCTCGGCACCCGGTGCGGTCGCCGGCGGCGCGGCGGGTGCGATGGGCATCGGCCCCCCGACCCCGGGCGCCGGGACGAGCTCAGGCCTCGGCGGCATGCGGACGGTGAGCTCACGTGGTTCCACCACGCGCGGCGCGGGCGGCGGCGGCGGCGCAGGCGGAACGTCTTCGGGCAGCGGCGTGTTCAGTGGCGGCGGCGGAACGCCTTCGGCGGGTTTGGGCGTGCCGACGACAATCCAGTTGCCTGCGGCGTCCTGTACCAGGTGCGCGGTGTCCCGGGAGGGAATCATGCCGAGATCGCGGGCCGCCTCGGCCAGCGCGGGCGGGGCCTGCGCCTCGAGTACGTCCCGTTCCAACGCTTCCTTCTGTTGCAACAGTGCCTGATTGGTCTCGCGGGCGCTGCCCAGCTGATAGGACCGTTCGGCGGCATCGGTCGACAGCCACAGCGTGGTGCCGAGACCCGCGCCCAGTGATGCGATGACAAGAACGACGAACGGCACCCTGGCGACCAGCGTGCGCGGGTTCAGATCGATCGATGCCAGTTTGACGATGATCCGTTCGCGCAACGGTGGCCGGACGACCTTGGGCGCCTTGGCTTTACGCGCTTTGGCGCGCGCCTTGGCCTGGCTGGCGTTCTTCGGCCGGGCCGGGGCGTCCGTGGGTCGCGGAGTCGGATTGGTCTGGGGCCCAGAGCGAAGCGGACGCTGTTCCCGCGTGGGCTTGCGCCGTTGTGGCGCGTCGCCCGAGCGGCGACCGTTGCGCGCATCGCGTCGGCGCTCGTCGTTCCCGCGTGCCGGTGCTGACCGCTTGGCCTTCATGGGTTTCATCTATATCCCCCAACCTTTTCCAGTGCCCGTAGCCGCACGGATGCGCTACGCGGATTCAGTGCGATCTCCTCGGCCCCTGCGCGCTCCGCCCCCCGGGTCAAGGCGACGAATTCGGGCTCGTGGCCGGGCAATTCGACCGGCAGGCCGGGCGGCGTCTTCGACGCGGTGGCGGCTGCGAACTGGTTCTTCACGATGCGGTCTTCCAGCGACTGGTAGGCCATCACGACGATTCGGCCGCCTGGCGCCAGCGCCCCGAGCGCGGCGGGCAGCGCGTCACGCAGGGAGTCAAGCTCGCCGTTGACGGCGATGCGCAGCGCCTGGAACGTGCGCTTGGCCGGATGCCCACCCGTGCGGCGGGCGGGCGCAGGGATTGCCTGGTACAGCAATTCCACCAGCTCACTGGTCGTGGAGAACGGCTGGCTGGCGCGGCGGCGGATGATCTGGGCGGCGATGCGTCCGGCGAACCGCTCCTCGCCGAACTCGCGCAGCACCCGTGCGAGCGCCCGCTCGTCGTAGGTGTTGACGACCTCCGCCGCGGTCAACGTCGCGTCGGGATCCATCCTCATGTCAAGGGGCGCGTCCGAGGAGTAGGAGAAGCCGCGCTCCGTGCGGTCCAGCTGCATCGAGGACACCCCCAGGTCGAACAGGACGCCGTCCACTTTCGTTGCCCAGTAACCGGTCTGGCCGATAGCGCCCTCGATGCCGTCGTAGCGGGTACGGACCAGAAGGACCCGGTCGCCGAACCCGGACAGTCGCTCGCCCGCGATCGAGAGCGCGTTGGGATCGCGGTCCAGGCCGATCAGCCGCAGCCGGGGGAATTGAGTGAGAAATCGCTCGGCGTGCCCGCCGGCGCCCAGGGTCGCGTCGACGAGTACCGCACCGCTGCCGTCGGCGCCGTTTCTCGTCAGCGCGGGCGCCAGAAGCTCGACGCAGCGGTCGAGCAGGACGGGAACGTGGCCGTGGGCGCGTGAGGCGGCATGGTCTTCGGGCATCGCATTGCCTCCGGTGAGAGCCCCTGCACCGAGGTCCCTGTCCGAGATCGCGGACCTGGCGTCGGGGAAGTACGCCAGGGCCGGTTCGGACAGAGGCCACGATGCACGGGCAACGTGCCGGTCTTCGTACCGGGCTTCGAAGCCGCGATCAGATGATGTCGTGCAGAGCTTCATCGGTGGCCGCAGAGAAGTTCTCTTCGTGAGACTGCTGATAGTCCTGCCATGCCGCCGAATCCCAGATCTCCAGGTAGTCGACCGATCCGATCACCACGCATTCCTTCGAGAGGTTCGCGTAGCGGCGGTGGTCGGCCGATAAGGTGATCCGGCCTTGCGCGTCGGGATGCTGTTCGTCGGTGGCGGCGGCCAGATTTCGCAGGAATGCCCGAGCCTCCGGATTGCTCCGGGACGCCTGCGATGCCCGTCGTGCCACCTTTTCGAACTCTGTGCGCGGATACACGGCAAGGCTGTGATCTTGGCTCTTGGTGACCATCAACCCTCCTGCCAGCGCGTCGCGGAACTTGGCGGGCAGTGTCAGCCGCCCCTTGTCGTCGAGCTTCGGTGTGTAGGTGCCGAGAAACATCCCGCCACCTCCTGCCACTCCGGAGCCCCGGTTGCTCCGTTGTCCGCCACTTTACCCCACAATTCCCCACATCACTCCATTTAACAAGCTAAATTTCTCCGTGCGTACCCACTCACCGGGAAGATCCGGGCGGATCGAACAACCCTCAGAAACTCAGGAAAAAGGGGAGAGTCAAAAATCCCAGCTAGAAGGGCCGTACGGATGAGGTGGGGCGTTGTGGGGCTGCCTACCTGGCGGGAGAACATCGCCGCAGGCACAAAAAAGAGGTAGCCCGGTTGTGGGCTACCCCTGGGTCGGCGCGGGCCTACTCGTCGAAACGACGGCGGAACCGGTCCTCCATGCGGCTCGTGAACGAGCCGCCCGAGCCCTTGGCGCCCTTGGCACGCTTCTGCCGCGCCGCTCCCAGCTCGTCGGTCGACCGGTCCTTGCCGCCGGCAACTCGCGGGCCCGTGATCGCGAAGACCACGCCCCCGAACATCACGATGAAGCCGATCACGGACAGAATCGCGAAGTCCCCGATCCGGGTGGCCGGGATCGCGATACCCGCCACCAGCATCGCCAGCCCGATCACGAAGAGCGCTGCGCCTTGCAGACGACGCCTGGTAGAGGGTGCGCGCAGTGTTCCGCCGCGAACGCTCGAAGCGAACTTCGGGTCCTCGGCATAGAGCGCGCTCTCGATCTGATCGAGCATGCGCTGCTCATGATCGGAGAGTGGCATTCGTCCCTCCCTTGCCGATGCGGCCGGTCTCAAAACCGTCAAACTCGTGTCCGCCCGTTTTCACGGACGCCTGACAGTCATGATACGAGGTCAATCTGAGCCGTACCACCTTGTTCGACGGTCGATTGTATGACGGACCCCGCCGCTGGGAAGCAGCAGCACCTCCACTCAATAATGGTGTGGACGAGATAGCACGACGCCGTGGAGGGGCAGGACCAATTTGGCGACATTTCTGATCGATCTGTCGCCGAGCGATATGCAACGCCGGCTCGGTGACGCGCTCGCCGTCTATGTGGACGCCATGCGCTATCCGCGCGGCACCGAAGACCAACGCGCGTCGATGTGGCTCGAGCACACCCAGAGGCGCGGGTGGAAGGCCGTGGCCGCAGTCGAAACGCCCAGCCAGGACGGACATGACGGCTCCCATCTACCGGACTTCGAGCTGATCGCGTTGCCCCTGCTCGGAATCGCCTACGGCTATTGCGGGGCGCCGGACCAGTGGTGGCAGCAACAGGTAGTCACCGGCCTGCACCGCGTCGGCGAGGACTCAACACGCATATCCGAACTGATGACGAGTTACTTCGAGCTGACCGAATTGCACATCCATCCGCGGGCCCAGGGCCGGGGCCTCGGCGAGGCGCTGGCCCGCCGTCTGCTCGCGGACCGCGTCGAATCGCATGTGCTGCTGTCGACGCCCGAGATCAACGGCGAAGCGAACCGGGCCTGGCGACTGTATCGCCGACTCGGCTTCACCGATGTGATCCGCGGCTACCACTTCGCGGGTGATCCGCGGGCCTTTGCCATCCTCGGCCGGGCGCTGCCCCTGTGAGTCTGCGGGTCTGGCACGATGACCACGTGCCCGCCGTCGCGACTCGAAACCGGAGCAGAAAGCGGCTGCTCGCCATGGTGTTGCTGATCCTGGTCGTGCTGCCGACGGCCGTCGGCTGCGTGCGGGTCAGGGCGTCGATGACCGTCTCGCCGGACGACAGGGTGTCGGGACAGATCGTCTCGGCGGCCAAGCCCCGAAACGCCGACGACAAGGGCCCGCAACTGCTCAACAACCTGACGTTCGCCAACAAGGTGGCGGTCTCGGACTACAGCCGCGACGACTACGTCGGCTCGCAGGCGGTGTTCTCGGACCTCACGTTCGCCGAACTCCCCCAGCTGGCCAACATGAACCGTGACGCCGCAGGCGTCGACATCTCGCTGCGCCGCGCCGGCGACCTGGTGATTCTCGAGGGCCGCGCCGACCTGACCTCGCTGAGCGACCCCGATGCCGACGTGTCGCTGTCGGTGTCGTTTCCCGGCGAAGTGACGTCGACGAACGGCGATCAGGTGTCGGCCGAGATCGTCGAGTGGAAACTGCGGCCGGGCGTGGTCAGCACGATGAACGCCCAGGCGCGCTACACCGATCCCAGCGCCCGCTCGTTCACCGGCGCAGCGATCTGGCTCGCTGTGGGGTCCTTCCTGGTCGCCGGGATCATCGGCGGACTGGCCTACATGAACCGCGACCAAACCCCCCGCGTCGGCGAACGCCGCGACTAGTCGCGGCGGGGCGCCCAGCAGACTTGCTAAACCAACATGTGCAGGCTCTACTCTGAATGCATCTCGAGGCGAGCAATGCACAGAGAAAGGGGCGCCCGCTGAGCGTGTATGCAGCGGCACCGTCAGCCGTCGAGTTGGCCGGTGCCGTCACCGACCAACTGCGGGCCTATCTTGCCGACCGCCGCCGCGAGTGCGCCTACATCGGCGCCGACTATGGCGAACTGACCGCTGCCCTTGAGGAGTTCATACTTCGCGGCGGCAAGCGGTTGCGGCCGGCGTTCGCATACTGGGGTTGGCGGGCGGTGGCCGAAAACCCCGATGCTCCGCACGAGGAGCAGGCGCTGCGCCTGTTCTCGGCACTCGAGTTGCTTCACGCGTGCGCGCTCGTGCATGACGACGTCATCGATGCCTCGGCGACCCGCCGCGGGTTGCCGACGGTGCACCGCCTGTTCGCCGAGAAGCACCGCACCAGCAACTGGCACGGGCCATCGGATCAGTTCGGCACCTCGGCGGCGATCCTGCTCGGCGATCTCGCACTGGTCTGGGCCGACGACATCGTCGCGACGGTGGATCTGCCGCTCGAGGCGCATCGGCGTGTGCACCGGATCTGGGGCGCCATCCGCACCGAGGTGCTCGGCGGCCAGTATCTCGACATCGTCGCCGAGGCCAGTGGCGCCGAGTCGGTGGCATCGGCGATGACCGTCAACGTCTACAAGACTGCGTCGTACACGATTTCGCGGCCGTTGCAGCTGGGCGTCGCCGCGGCGGCGGACCGTCCGGACGTGCAGTCCATCTTCCACGAGCTCGGCAACAACCTCGGCGTCGCGTTCCAGCTGCGCGACGACGTCCTCGGCGTGTTCGGCGACCCGGCCGTCACCGGCAAGCCGTCGGGTGACGACCTGCGTTCGGGTAAGCGCACGGTGCTGCTGGCCGAGGCGATCGAGCTGGCCGAGAAGCGCGACCCGGTGGGGGCCAAACTGCTGCGCACGTCCATCGGCACCGAGCTCTCCGACGACCAGGTGAAGGATCTGTGCCTGATCATCGAATCGGTCGGCGCACTCGCGGCCGTCGAGGACCGGATCGACGTACTCACCCGCAGGGCGCTCGTGATCCTCAATGCGGCGCCGATCGACACGCAGGCCAAGATCGGCCTCTCCGAGCTCGCCAGATTGGCCGCCAACCGGTCCGCCTGAGAATGACAACCTCATCACCGGCGCGCCCGTCGAAAAATCCGGGTATGGCGCAACGTATTTCACAACTCGCCGCGTTCGCGACGTCGCCACAGGCGAAACCTGCGCGGCTGGGTTGCCTGGGCGCCATCCTGATCGCCGCAGGCGGACTCGGCGCGGGCAGCACCCGGTTGCACGACCCCCTGCTCGAGTCGCTTCACCTGTCATGGCTGCGCTTCGGCCACGGACTGGTGCTGTCCTCGGTGCTGCTGTGGGGTGGCGTGGCGTTGATGCTGGCGGCGTGGCTGTGGCTGGGTCGCCGGGTGATCGACCGAACCGCGACCGAGTACACGATGATCGCGACGACCGGGTTCTGGCTGGCGCCGCTGCTGCTGAGCGTCCCGGTGTTCAGCCGCGACACCTATTCATACCTGGCGCAGGGCGCACTGCTGCGCGACGGCTTCGACCCGTACATCGTCGGGCCCATCGACAATCCGAACTCCTTGCTGGACAACGTGAGTCCCATCTGGACCACGACGACCGCACCCTACGGCCCCGCCTTCATCCTGGTCGCGAAGTTCGTCACCATGCTGGTCGGCAACGATGTCGTGGCGGGCACGATGCTGTTGCGGCTGTGCATGCTGCCCGGGTTGGCGCTGCTGATCTGGGCCGCCCCCAGGGTGGCGCGCCACGTCGGCGCCAACGGCGCGGCGGCACTGTGGATCTGCGTGCTGAACCCGCTCGTGATCATCCACCTGATGGGTGGGGTGCACAACGAGATGCTGATGGTCGGCCTGATGATGGCCGCGATCGCGCTGACGTTCAGCGGCCACCACGTCGGCGGCGTCAGCCTGATCGCTGTCGCAGTCGCCGTGAAAGCCACGGCAGGACTGGCGCTTCCGTTCATGGTGTGGGTGTGGACGCGAGACCTCCGGCAGCGGCGCGGGTACCCGCCCATCAAGGCGTTCGCGGTGGCCACGGCGGCATCGGCACTGATCTTCATCGCCGTGTTCGCGGTGCTGTCACTGCTGGCGGGCGTCGGACTCGGCTGGCTCACAGCCCTCGCGGGTTCGGTGAAGATCATCAACTGGTTGACGCTGCCGACGGCGGCGGCCAACCTCGTCAACGTCTTCGGCGGCCTGTTCCTGCCGGTGAGCTTCTACGCCGTGCTCGATGTCTCCAGGATCGTCGGTATCGCCGTCATCGCAATCTCACTCCCGTTGTTGTGGTGGCGGTTTCGACACACCGATCGCGAGGCACTGGTCGGCATCGCACTGGTCATGGGCGTCGTGGTGCTGTTCGTGCCCGCCGCGTTGCCCTGGTACTACACCTGGCCGCTGGCGGTTGTCGCGGCACTTGCGCAGAGCCGGCAGTCGATCGCGATCATCGCGGGCCTGTCGACGTGGATCACCGTGATCTGGAAACCCGACGGAGCACATGGCATGTACTCGTGGGCGCATGTGCTGCTGGCGACCGCGTGCGCCGCCGGGGCGTGGTACTCGCTTTACAAGGCGCCCGAACTCAGTACGCCATCGCCTGGGCCCGACGCACCACCTCACGAGCCTGATGCGAGTGCAGCGCGTCAACCGGCCGGGCATTAGGGACTTCGTCGGTCGTCCCGTCCCGCCTGATGGTCAGCGACGGATCACGGGTGAACAACCAGCGCAGGATCTCGGTCTCGCGGTATCCACCGTCGTGCAGCACCGCGAGCAGGCCGGACAGGCTCTTCACCACATGCCCTGTGTGGTCGAAGAAGGCTGTCGGCACCACCACCACCCCGTCGCGACGGACGGCGATCAGGTTGCCTTCCCGCAGGTGCTGGTGCACCTTGGTGACCGCGACGCCGAGGAGATCAGCGACAGTGGGTAGGTCGTAGACGTCCTCGCCGGGATCCAGAACGTCCTCGGCGGCCGGAATGCTGCTCACCGCATCGAGTCTAGGTCTCCAACGCCGACTCGTAACATGTGTTCGGTGGAGACCTACCAGCAGTCGGGCCCGCTCGCCGGGACCGTCCTGGACGGTCGGTACCGCGTCGAGGTGATGATCGCCACCGGCGGGATGAGCTCTGTGTACCGCGGGCTGGATCTTCGGCTGGACCGGCCCGTGGCGCTGAAGATCATGGACTCCCGCTACGCCGGTGACCAACAGTTCCTCACCCGCTTTCAGCGCGAGGCGCGCGCCGTCGCCCGGCTGAAGGATCCCGGCCTGGTCGCCGTGTACGACCAGGGCATCGAGGGCAGGCATCCGTTCCTGGTGATGGAACTCGTCGAGGGCGGCACGCTCCGGGAACTGCTGCGCGAGCGCGGACCGATGCCGCCGCACGCCGTCGCCGCGGTGCTCGCACCGGTGCTCGGCGGGCTGGCGGTGGCGCACGCGGCCGGGCTCGTGCACCGCGACGTCAAGCCCGAGAACGTGTTGATCTCCGACGACGGCGGGGTGAAGATCGCCGACTTCGGACTGGTTCGCGCGGTAGCAGAAGCCAAGATCACCTCGACCAGCGTCATTCTGGGCACGGCGGCGTACCTGTCGCCTGAGCAGGTCAGCACCGGTGACGCCAGCCCCCGCAGCGACGTGTACGCCGTCGGCATCCTGGCCTACGAGCTTCTCACTGGTGACACGCCGTTCACCGGAGACAGCGCGCTCGCGGTGGCATACCAGCGGATAGACAACGACGTGCCCGCAGCGAGCACGGTGATCGCCGGGGTGCCAACACAATTCGACGAACTGGTGCTGCGCGCCACCGCCCGCGACCCGGCGGGACGGTACGCCGATGCCCGCGACATGGCCGAGGATCTCGAGGCGATCGTCGACCAACTCGGCCTACCCGCCTTCCGCGTCCCGGCGCCGCGCAACTCCGCGCAACACGCCGCGGCCGCCACCGCAGCCACCGTGGCCCGCAAACCCCCGCCGACTCCCCAACCGCCGCGCCAGCAGACCCGCGAGCTCACCCGCGACGACCGGCTGCCGCAAGAGCCCGAATTTCAGCCGCTATCAGAGCAATTCGCGGGTGTGGATCTCGACGCGTTCTACTGGGCGCGGCAACGCGCCAGGCGTGCGCTGATGTTCTGGGTGGTCGTCGTCCTGACGCTCACGGGGCTTATCGCCGCGGGCGCATGGACCCTCGGCGGCAACATCGGCATGCTTCTCTAGCGTCAGCACGCCCTCCGATGGGCTAGTCGCGAAGCATCTCCGCGACCAGGAATGCCAACTCCAGCGACTGCTGGGTGTTCAACCGCGGGTCACAGGCGGTTTCGTAGCGTCCCCCAAGGTCGGAATCGGAGATGTCCTGCGCACCGCCGAGGCACTCGGTGACGTCCTCGCCGGTGATCTCGACGTGAATGCCGCCGGGGTGGGTGCCGAGCGCGCGGTGCACCTCGAAGAAGCCCTGCACCTCGTCGACGATCCGGTCGAAGTGGCGGGTCTTGTAGCCGGTCGACGACTCGTGGGTGTTGCCATGCATCGGGTCGCACTGCCAGATGACCTGATGGCCGGTGGCCTGCACCTTCTCGATGATCGCCGGCAGCAGGTCGCGCACCTTGTTGTTGCCCATGCGGGTCACCAGCGTCAGCCGTCCCGGCTCGTTGTTCGGGTCGAGCCGCTCGACGTACTCGACGGCGAGCTCAGGCGTCATCGTCGGGCCGAGTTTGACGCCGATCGGGTTGGAGATCACCTCGGCGAACGCGATGTGCGCCCCGTCGAGCTGGCGGGTGCGCTCCCCGACCCACACGTAGTGCGCGGACAGGTCGTACAGCGAGGGCTCACCCGCGCCGTTGTCGCCCAGCCTCAGCATCGCACGCTCGTAGTCGAGCACCAAAGCCTCATGAGAGGCGTAGATCTCGGCGGTCTGCAGGTTGGGATCGTTGACGCCGCACGCGTTCATGAAGCGCAACCCGCGGTCGATCTCACCCGCGAGAGCCTCATACCTGGCGCCCGCAGGCGAGGTCCGGACGAACTCCCGGTTCCAGTCGTGCACCAGATCCAGCGACGCCAGGCCGCCTGATGTCAGCGCCCGCGTCAGGTTCATCGCCGCACTCGCGTTGGCGTACGCGCGCACGAGCCGCGACGCATCGTGTTCGCGCACCGCGGCGTCGGGCGCGAAACCGTTGATCATGTCGCCGCGGTAGGACCTCAGTCCCAGCGCATCGATGTCGGCCGATCGCGGTTTGGCGTACTGGCCCGCGATCCGGGCGACCTTGATCACCGGCATGCTCGCGCCATAGGTCAGGACCACCGCCATCTGCAGCAGGGTCCGGATGTTGGCCCGGATGTGCGGTTCGGTGTTGTCCGCGAACGTCTCGGCGCAATCGCCGCCCTGCAGCAGGAACGCCTCACCGCGGGCGACGTCGGCAAGCAGCCCCTTGAGCCGCTCGATCTCGGAAGGAACGGTGACGGGCGGAACGCTCTCCAGGACCGTCCGCATCGCCTTCGCCTGTTCCGCGTCCCAGCTCGGCTGTTGTGCCGCCGGCCTGGACAGGGCGGCGTCGAGCCGATGCCGCAGGTCATCAGGCAGCGGCGGCAGCGCCGGCAGCTGGTCGATGGGTACGTCGACGGTCCAGTTCACCCGTCAATGGTAACCGGATGCCGAACGGTGTTTTCACCCCTGGACTGGCACTTCCCCCGTGGTCATCAGCCGGAATCGCAGCAGGTTGTGCTTCGCGTCGACCAGGGCGTCGTGTGCGTCGCGCGGCCGCGGCGGCATCCTGGGCGACCCCCGCTCCTCCCAGAACTGCCGCAGTTCGCGGGTGAACCGCGGTATCGCAGGCGGCAGGTCCGTCATCGGCCCCCACAACTGACACAGCACCACGTGGTCGTAGGCGCCGACCCACGCCCACAGCTCGATCGGCTCGTCACCGTCGACGCCGAAGAAGTCCTCCAGTTCCGACCGAATCTGCCTTCGAGACCGCCACAGCTGCGACGCGGGCGACGGCAGCTTGGGCAGCACATGCTTGCGCACCCAGCTGCCCGCCTGATCTGGGTTGAATTCCGTTGAAATACCGTAGTATTCGCGGCCATCCTCGGCCGCGACGCCGATCGAGATCAACTCGATGGTGCGGCCGTTGTCGATGAACTCGGTGTCGTAGAAGTACCTCACACGGGGGCCGCCGTCCGTTCCGGCGGGGCCGGGGCGGCATGTATCTCGCGGTCGAGTTGCTGGTTGACTTCGTGGTCGTCCGGGAAGTGCGGCTCACCGGCGATGACGTGCTGAAGCCAGAGCTTCGCCTGCACCACCGGCCGCCGCAACCTGCGTTCGCGCTCCAGCGCCCGGTGCATCTTCCTGGGCCGGTCGCGGTACCGCCAGCGGGCCCAGGGCGCGTGCGGCCGGGACAGCCGGATCGCCCCGACGAAGAGCAGGGGCGTCATGAACATTCCGACCAGCCCGGTCCACACCTTGCCCTTGAGAAGCACGACGACGGCGAGCACCAGGGTCAGCACCGCAAGGGCGATCACGCTGGCGCGCGCCACGATGGAGTGATCGTTGCGCCAGATCCCGATATCGAAGAACGACAGCGGGTTGAATCCGAGTACGAGCAGGCCGGCCACGGCGACGGCTGCGAACACCGCATCGACCGACGTTCGCCCGTCCTCGGCCCAGTACACATCCTGCAAATGCAGGATCAGCGCGAACTCATCGAGCACCAGTGCAGCCCCGATGCCGAAAAAGGTTGCTGCGACCGTAAATTCGGGTACTCCCCCGTTTACCGCCAATGTCACCATCGACACGCCGGAGACCATGACCAAGATCACACCGATCACCACGTGGTGGATGTGCAGGCCGCCGCCCGCCGAAATGTTGCGCGGCTGCCACCACTTGCGCGGCGCGTCGGAGCCCGCATGGCTGCGGATGTACCGCACGATGGTGCGTGTCACGAAGAACGTGAGGATGAACGCGACGAGGCAGAACACCAGCGGTAACCGGCCATGTGGAATGCCGAAGTCGAGATCGAAGGTCGCGCGCACGGTCGGAAACTTACGCCGACCTGCGCGTGTCACGCCCGGGATACCGTCCGACGCGCCGGTGGCCACCGATAGTCTGGTCGCGACATGAGTACTCAGCGGTCGCCCGGCGGGCCTGGTTGGGGACCAATGCTCGCCTGGCGACTGTTTCAGCTGCTCACCGTGGCGGTGTTGGTCTGGGCGGGCTGGCGACTGCTGGGGCACATTCCGTACCGCATCGACGTCGACGTATACCGGATGGGCGGCCGGGCTTGGCTCGACGGACAGCCGCTGTACGCCGACGGCGTCACGTTCCAGACCCGCGGCGGGCTTGATCTGCCGTTCACGTACCCGCCGCTGGCGGCCGTCGCCTTCGCGCCGTTCGCATTGCTGTCACTGGACGCCGCCAGCATCGCGATCACCCTCACCACGCTGGTCCTGCTCATCGTCGCGACGACCATCCTGCTGACCCGCCTGGACGTGTGGCCGGATCCGCCGGGGGGCAAAAGCCGAGTGACCGGCGAGCCGGCGTGGCTGCGCCGGGCCTGGCTCGCTGCGGCGATCGTCGCGCCCGCGGCGATCTACTTCGAGCCGATCCGGTCGAACTTCGACTTCGGGCAGGTCAACGTCGTGCTGATGACGCTGGTCATCGCCGACTGCGTGCCGCGCAAGACGCCGTGGCCGCGCGGCATGCTGCTGGGGCTGGCGATCGCGCTCAAGCTCACCCCGGCGGTGTTCCTGCTGTACTTCCTGCTCCGCCGCGACACCCGTGCGCTGGCCGTCACCGCGGCGTCGGCAGTCGCGGCCACACTTGCCGGGCTGGCCTTCGCCTGGCGCGACTCGCTGGAGTACTGGACGGAAACCGTGCGCAACACCGACCGCATCGGCACCGCGACGCTGAACACCAACCAGAACATCGCGGGTGCGCTGGCCCGACTCGGCCTCGGTGAGAGTGCGCGCTTCGTGCTGTGGACGGTCGCGTGCTTCGCGGTGCTCGCGGTCACCGTATGGGCCGCACGACGCGTGTTGAAAGCCGACCAGCCGGTGCTGGCGTTGATCTGTGTGGCGATGTTCGGACTGGTGGTCTCGCCGGTGTCGTGGTCACACCACTGGGTATGGGTACTGCCGACGGTGCTGGTCACCGCGGTCCTGGCGTATCGGCAGCGGCACGCGGCGCTGGCCCTCGTGTCGGCGGCGGGCATCGCGCTGATGGTCTGGACGCCGATAGCGCTGATGCCCGAACACCACGAGACCGAGGCGTCGCTGTGGCGACAGCTGGCAGGCGGGTCCTATGTGTGGTGGGCGATCGCGGTGATCATCGTGGCGGGCACCGTGGCGGTGCGTCCTGCGCAGCGCAGCGATCAGACCGTCGACGAAGCGCGCGTCCCTGCGGTCAACTGATCGCGAACGTTCCTTACCGCTCGAAATTCTCGCGGAAATGTCGAGCGGTAAGGAACGTTCGTCGGAGAAAATAGCCGGCTCAGCCGGCGGCGACCTCGGGCATCCGGGCCGACGGCTTCGCCGCGCTGTCGGACTTGCCGTCCTTGATGTCGGCGGCGTACAGGTCGACGTACTCCTGCCCGGACAGCCGCATGAGCTCGTACATCACCTCGTCGATCACCGCGCGCTCGATGAACCTGTTGCCTGCCAGGCCCTCGAACCGGCTGAAATCCATGGGCTTGCCGAACTTCACCGCCACCCGGCCGAACTTCCACATCTTGCTGCCGGGCGGATTGACGGAATCAGTTCCGATCATCGCGACGGGAATCACGGGAACGCCGGTTTCCAGCGCCAGCCGCGCCAGCCCCGTCTTGCCCTTGTAGAGCCGCCCATCGGGCGAGCGGGTGCCCTCCGGATACATGCCGAGCAGCTTGCCCTCACCGAGGACGCGTGCGGCGGTGATCAACGCCGCGTGCGCGCTGTCGGCGTCGGTGCGGTCGATCGGCACCTGCCCCGCGGCGGTGTAGAACCACCGCTGAAACCAGCCCTTGAGCCCGGTTCCGGTGAAGTACTCGGCCTTGGCCAGGAAGGTGATCCTCCGGCGGACCACCAGAGGCTTGTAGAAGCTGTCCGCGACCGCGAGGTGGTTACTGGCCAGGATCGCCGCGCCCGAGCGCGGAACATACTCCAGCCCTTCGATTTTCGGGCGGCCCAGCAACTGCAGCAAGGGACCCATGAAGACGTACTTGAACAGCCAATACCACACGGGCCCTCCCGAAGATCGAACACACACCGACGGTGTTCTGCGACAACTGTACCCACGCACTGTGGATGCGACCACAAACGCGGCGGCTACTCCTCGACTGTGACCGGGATGTGCTGATACCGGCCCGGCTCCGGCGGCGGGGGCCCGTCACCGTCCGGCGAATCCGGCGGTGGCGGCGGTCCCTCCGGCGGCTCGCCGCCCGAGGGTGCTGCATCCGCTGACTGCTCGATGATTGCCCTGACCACTGCCAGAAGCGCGACGCTGTGGTCAGCGACCACCGTCAGCAGCGGATGCTGTTCGCCGGACACCAGGGCAGCGAGCGCGCACACCGGGCACCACACCTGCTGGCACTTGCCGGGGCCGTCACGGCTGCCTGCCGCACGCGCGGCGGCGATTCGCACGGCGGGGTCCAGCCGGTCCAGGATGGTCTGCGCCAGCTGCCGCAGTTCCGGACCGAGGTCGGAGTGCTCTCCACTCACGCTGGCCACACCTCCGGATTCGGTCGGAACCGCACTGTCAGCTCACTGCCTCGCAGCTGTGCGTCCGTCACGATGCAGCGACGCAGGACGGAAGCCAGCCGAACACGGCGCCGCATGCCACCGGCACCAATGATCAAGTCGTCGTCGACCCGCCCGAGCGACAGGGCGGAGGAGTCGACCTGGGGCAACTCTAGCCGCAGCCGGTAGACCGCTTCGAGTCCGGATCCGGATTCCCTGTCGACGACCGGTCGCAGCGGCCCGGGAGGAGGCGACCCGTCGCGCCTGCGCGCGGCGTCGAGCAGCTCACCGAGCGCCTTGGCGCCGATCGGTTCGCCTGCGAGGTGCGGCACCAGCACGAGCTGCACGTCGCCGATCATGGTGTCCAACTCGTCGAGGACGGCCTGTTGCTCGGAGATCCGCTCGAAGTACCAGTCGAAAGCCGGATGCTCGGGCAGGTTGCGGTACTCATACGAATCGTCTTGCACCAGAATCTGGTTGACGATCAGCTCGCCGACCCGAACACCCATCAGCGCCAGGGAACCCAGCGTGCGGGCCGCTTCGGCGGCGACCACCCGCTCGGCCGTCATCACCAGATGGGCGTCGAGGATGGACTCGTCGGTGAGCAGCGCGCTCAGCCGCTCCGTGCCCGCCCCGATGCGCTCCAGAAGTGCCACGACGGCGACGGACCGCGGATCGTCTCCGCTGGACAACCGACGATGCCGCGGCCAGGCCCGTTCCAGATACAGCCCGAACGACGCCGGCAGCGTGAGCATGCGCAGCGCGTCGGCGGTCGACGCGCAGTCCACCACCACGTGGTCCCACTCGCCTGATGCCGCCAGCTCGCCGACCTCGTGCAACCCGAGCACTTCCTGAATGCCGGGCAGCGCCGAAAGTTCTTCGGGGGCAATGCTTCCCAGTTCGGAGTCTGGGAATCTGCCTGCGAGCAGACCGGCGATCTCGCGCCAATACGTCTCCAGCAGGGCCAGCGTGTCCAGTGCCAACGCGTCGAGGAATCCGCCTGACCGGGCGTCCCGCCCAGAATCGAGGTCGGCGAAGACCCGGGTCGGCTCACGGCGTCCGGTGGGAATGACCGGCGTGCCGAGCACGTCGCCGATCGAGTGCGCCTGGTCCGTCGACACGATGAGCACCTTCAGGCCCGTGCGCGCGTCGCGTACGGCGGTGGCCGTCGCCAACGTCGACTTTCCTACGCCGCCCTTACCGACGAAAAGACTGATCCGGGCCGTAGGCTTTGGGAGATCACTCAGCCTCGGCTCGTTTCTTGAGGTCCTTCAACGCCGTGTCGGTCAGCCTGCGCTCGGCCTTGCGCTTGAGCAGTCCGATCATCGGGATGATCAGGTCGACGGACAGTTCATAGGTCACGTCCGTCCCGGAACCCTTGGGCGACAATCGATATGCGCCGTTGAGCGCCCGCAGCAGAGAGCTGGACACCAACGTCCACTCCACCGATCCGGCCTCGACCTGCTTCCAGTCGTAGGCCAGCACCATCGTGTCCTTGAGCACAGCGGCGTCGAGCACCAGCCGCGCAGTCTTCGGATACCCTCCCGGGTCCGCTTCGAGTACCTCGCAGTCCTTGTACTCGTTGACCCACTCCGGATAGGACGCGATGTCGGCGATGACATCCATCACCGTCGAAGGGTCGGCTTCGATATAGATGGTCTGCGCCGTCTTGTCCGCCACTGCCTTCTTCCCGTCTGGTCTGCCGATGGCAGAAAATCTACCCCGCTGCGCTGCGTTGGACCCAAGTGTCACGCGAGCCGGGACACCCCCACCGGTCGCGTCGCCTCCAACTGCCGCTTCAGCTCGAACGCCATGTCCTTGCCTGCCACCCGGCGCCGGTGGTTCATCTTGGCCAGGTTCATCTTGGCCAGCTGCCAGGCCGCCACACCCGATGGTTCGGCGTGCAGGAAGTAGTGCAGGATCACCCCGTCGAGGACGGGTTGCAGCCAGATCTCCATGGTTCCGGTGAGCGCACCGGTGACCGTCCAGCGGTGCCCGACCTCGCCGCGATCCGCAACCACGGTCAACCGCAGGTCGGGCCACCAGCGCCGCCAGTTCGCGGGATCTCCGACAGACCTGCCGACCTCGACGGGGTCGGCGGCGACGAACGTTTCGTCCGCGATCTGGATGCTGTTCATGGCCACAAGCTTCACATATGCCCCGGCCCACGCTGAAGACGGCCGACTACGCTGGACCTGCTTGTTGTGCAGCGCCCGCTGCGGAGGCAAAGCCGCCAGTCGAGAGGCATGATCGTGCGTGAGTTCAGTGTTCCCGCCTCGTTCACCGTGGGCGAGCACGACAACATCGTCAGCTCCGTGTTCAGCCACGAACGCGACGATCCCGACCATGTGATCTTCCAGCGCCTCGTCGACGGCGCATGGACGGATGTCACATGCAAGCAGGCCGCAGACCAGATCCGTTCGGCAGCACTGGGGTTGATCGCCGAGGGCGTGGCGCCCGGTGACCGGGTCGCCGTATTGTCGGCGACCCGTTACGAATGGCCGATCCTGGACTTCGCCATCCTGGCCGCGGGCGCGGTCACGGTGCCGATCTATGAGACGAGCTCCGCCGAACAGGTCAAGTTCGTGCTGGAGGATTCCGGCGCGGTGCTGATATTCGCCGAGACCGATGCCCACGCCGACAAGATCGAGCACCTCTCCGATGAGCTGCCCGCGCTGCGCAAGGTGCTGCGCATCGACGGGTCGGGCGTGGCAGCGCTGGACGCGCTCACCGACGCGGCCAAGACGGTCGACGCGGAGCAACTCGACGACCGGTTGGCCGGCCTGAAGTCCTCCGATCCCGCGACCCTGATCTACACCTCGGGCACCACCGGCAGGCCGAAGGGCTGCCAGCTGACCCATTCCAACCTGCTCTACGAGATCCGCGGCGCCAAGGACTGCTTCCCGACGCTGCTGGACAAGGGCGAACGGATGCTCGTCTTCCTCCCGCTCGCGCACGTGCTGGCGCGCGCCATCACCGTCGCGGCGTTCACGAGCAAGGTCACCCTCGGTTTCACCAGCGACATCAAGAACCTCGTTCCCACCTTCGCGGTCTTCAAGCCGACCTTGGTGGTGTCGGTCCCGCGGGTCTTCGAGAAGGTCTACAACACCGCCGAACAGAACGCCCGCAACGACGGCAAGGGCTGGATCTTCGAGCCCGCCGCGAACACCGCCATCGAGTGGAGCAAGGCCCAGGACACCGGCGGCGCCGGCCTGGTGCTGCGTGCCAAGCACGCGCTGTTCGACCGGCTGGTCTACGGCAAGCTGCGCGCCGCGCTCGGCGGGGACTGCCGCGGCGCGATCTCGGGTGGCGCGCCGCTGGGCGCGCGACTGGGGCACTTCTACCGCGGCGTGGGCCTGACCATCTACGAGGGATACGGCCTCACCGAGACCAGCGCCGCGATCACGGTGAACCGGGTCAACGACGTGAAGGTCGGTTCGGTCGGAAAGTTGTTGGGCGGCAACAGCATGCGGCTCAGCGACGACGACGAGCTGCTCGTCAAGGGCGGCGTGGTCTTCGCCGGCTACTGGCGCAACGACGAGGAGACCAAGGCGGTTTTCTCCGACGGCTGGTTCCACACCGGCGACCTGGGCGCCATCGACGACGACGGCTTCCTGACCATTGTCGGCCGCAAGAAGGAGATCATCGTCACCGCGGGCGGCAAGAACGTCGCACCGGCCATCCTCGAGGACCGGCTGCGGGCCCATCCGCTGATCAGCCAGGCGATGGCGGTCGGCGATGCCAAGCCGTTCATCGGGGCGCTGATCACGATCGACCCCGAGGCGTTCGGCGGCTGGAAGGAACGCAACGGCAAGAACGCCGCGGCGTCGGCGGGCGACCTCGCCACCGACCCCGACCTGGTCGCCGAGATCGACCTGGCCGTCAAGGAGGCCAACCAGGCGGTGTCCAAGGCCGAGGCGATCCGCAAGTTCCGCATCCTGCCGGTCGATTTCACCGAAGACACCGGCGAGCTGACACCGACGTTGAAGGTCAAGCGCAAGGTGGTGGCCCAGAAGTTCGCCACCGACATCGAGGCGCTCTACGACAAGGGCTGACGCCGTTTACGCTCGGTGGATGCGGAGTGCAAGTGCGTTACGGGCCATGTTGGCGGTCGCGTTGCTCGTGGCCGCGTTCGCCGGCATCGGAACCGTCCGCACCGACAGGGTGGCGGCCGCTCTCCCCGACTGGCAGCCGTACATCGAGGCAGGCAAGGCGACCGCGCTGGCCCTCACCACAGTGGACTACCGCACCGTGGACCGCGATGTCCAACGCATCCTCGACGGCGCGACCGGACAGTTCTACGACAGCTTCAAGGGTCGGTCCGCCGGATTCACCCAGGTCGTCCTAGACGCCAAGTCGACCAGCACGAGCACCGTCTCCGACGCGAAACTCGAATCGCACGAAGATGGCCGGGCCCGAGTCTTCGTCGCGACCGACGTCACCACAACCAATGCGGTCGGGCCGGATCCGCCACCGCGGTCGTGGCGGCTCCTGATCACCGTGGAGAAGGTCGGAGAAAGCTATAAGGCTTCGCAGGTGCAGTTTCTGCCGTGACCTAGGTATGCGTGAGCGGGTAGACCTAGGCCAGCAGTGCGGCGAGGCGCTCCGCCTGGGTCCGCCACTGCCAGTTGTCGACCACCCAGCGTCGCCCCGCCTCGCCCATCCGTGCCGCCCGATCGGGGTCGGCGAGCAGGTCAGCGACCGATGCCGAGATGGCGCCGACGTCCCAGCCGTCGACCACCAGACCGGTCTCGCCGTCGAGAACCGTCTCCGGCGCCCCACCCGAGCGACCGGCGACCACCGGCACTCCCGAGGCCGATGCCTCCAGATAGACGATGCCCAGCCCTTCGACATCAAGTCCCGCGCCGCGGGTGCGGCACGGCATCGCGAACACGTCCGCCAACGCGTGGTGGGCGGGCAGTTCGTCAGCCGGCACGCCGTCGGTGAAGACCACGTGATCGGCGACGCCGAAGCCGTGCGCCAGGCGCCGCAGGGACGACCGGTACGGGCCGCCGCCCACGATGACCAGCGCGGCACCGTGCACGCGCTGCCGGATCGCAGGGAACGCCCGGATCAACATGTCCTGCCCCTTGCGCGGCACCAGTCTGGACACGCACACCACGACCGGACGGTCGCCGAGCCGGTAGCGGGCGCGCAGTTCCGCGCGCGCAACCTCGTCGGGCGCGAACCGGTCGGTGTCCACCCCCGGGGGCAGATGCTCGAGCGCTGCGCGCGGGCCGAACGCCGAAGCAAACCTGCCCCGGGTGTAGCGGCTTATGTACGTCACCGCATCTGTCCCGGACCCGATTCGGCGCAACGCCGTCCGGGCCAGCGGCAGCATCGACCAACCCACCTCGTGGCCGTGCGTGCTCGCGATCACCCGGCGCGCGCCCGCGTCGCGGGCCAGCGGCGCCATCAGCGCCAGTGGTGCGGCCGCCCCGAACCACACGGTGTCGACCTCGTTGCGCTCGACGAGCCGCCGCATCCGCGTGGCGACCGACGGTTCGGGCAACATCAACGTGCCCGGATGCCGAACCACCTCATAGGGCGCGGCCCGGTCGAACTCGTCGGAGCCCTCCCACCTGGGCGCGTACACGGTCAGCGTGTGGGCGCCCCCCTCGACCAGGTGGCTCACGAAGTCGCGCAGGTATGACTGGATGCCGCCGCGGCGCGGCGGAAAATCGTTGGTAACCAGCAGGACCCGGCTCATCGCCAGTCAGGCTAGCCGGTGAACCACTGGCGCCACCCGGTCAGCAGTGCGGCGAGGTCCGATCCCAGCGTGCCGTGTACCGCGGCAGCCAGGTCGGGGTGGCCGTGTCCGCACGCCTGCACGTACAGCGCCCTCAGGGCCGCGGTGCCGTACGTGTCGGCGACGAAGCGGCTGAACCACCAGGCGCGGTCGTAGGCCTGCTCGCGGCCCAGTCCGCTCAACTCAGCGTCGGTGGGGATGCGAGCCGAGGCGGCGTCCACGGGCGGCGGTGTCTGCGGTCGGGCGACGAAGTCTGCGACGCCCTCGGTGAGCCATCGCGGTGCGTCCACGGCCGTCTCGTCGCGCGCGGCATAGTGGAACAGCTCGTGGCGCAACACGATTCGAAGCGAAGGGTCGCTCATGGCGGTCGCGCCCGGGGCGAACATGATGCGTTGGCCCGTGGTGGTGGCCGCGGTGTGCGAATCGCCGCCGCCGACGTCCGCGAACTGCGCGTCGGTGCCCGCCGCCACCACGACGATCTCGCGCGGCCAGCCAGGACCCCAGAACGCGGTGACGGCGTCGGCCGCATCATCGAGCTGCGCAGAGATTCGGCGCAGCAGCGGCTCGGTGCGCTCGCCCAGCCCGATCAGGCGCACGGTGCGGCCGTCACGCAGGGTCAGCGAGGTCGAGGCCGATGTGGGTGTGGTCAGCGACGCCGGCGCGGCGACGGCCGGACCGGCGGGGGCCGTTTCGATTCTGCCCACCAGCAGGAGCGCGCAGAGCAACTCGGCGATCAGTAGCGCGGCAAGTGTTGTTCTACTCCTGGCGCGCGGGAGATGTTGTGGTCGTCGCGTGCGCGGACGCTCGACGGTCAGTAGCGGCGGACGTTGTAGATCGGCGCGTTGTCCACGGGGGCGACGCGCACCGGCGTGCCGTAGGTCGACGCGTGCACCATCATTCCGTCGCCGATGTAGATCGCCGAGTGCGACGCGTCGGAGTAGTAGTTGACCACGTCTCCCGGCTGCATCTGGTCCCGGGATACCGGGGCTCCCCCGTTCGCCAGCGCCTGGCTGGAGTGCGGAAGTGAGATGCCTGCCTGCTGGAACGACCACATCACCAGTCCCGAGCAGTCGAACGCGTTCGGGCCGGACCCGCCCCAGGAGTACGGCGAGCCGATCCGGCTCAGTGCAGCCTGAATGACGGTGGCTGCCTCCGGCGCCCCGCCAGGAGGTGCCATGTCACCGGAGGTGCATGTCACCGGAGGAATACCGGGAGGAATGAGGTCGGGCGGCGCAGGTGCGGCCACGATCGCGGGGTCATTCGGTGGCAGCGGTGGCAGCGGCGCCGGCGGCGGAATCGGAGGCGCGGGCGGCATGGCGGCAAGCGCCTCACGCTGGTTCGGCGACAGCGCCTCGTACTGCGCCTTGACGATCGCGATCTGCACCTGCAACTGGCTCTGCTTGGACTGCAGATCCGCGCGCACCGCGGCCGCCTGCTCGGCGGCGGTCTTCGCCTCGGCGGCCGAGCTTCGCCGACGCCTCCTCGGCGACGGCGGCCTGTGTGCCGACCTCGCGGAAGCTCTTCATCTGTGACGACATCTCGGTGGCCATCACCCGCTGGATCGACATCTGGTCGATGAGCCCCTGCGGCGACGTGGCCGTCAACAGGGCGTCGAGGCCGTCGGGCCGGCCGCCCATGTATTGCGCAGCGGCAATCTTGTTCACGGAGGTCTGGAAGGTTGCCAACTGCGACCGAGACGACTCGAGAGCGCTGGCATCGGCCGCGTGCTTGGCTTCGGCGGCTTGCTGAACCGCCAGCTTGTTGTTCAGATCCAGCTGGGCGGAATGCATCGACTCGGTGGTCTGCTCGGCCTGCCGCGACAATTCATTGAGCTTTGCCAGAGCATCGTCGGCGGGGTCGGCCTGCACCTGTGTGGCGAGGATGCCGGCGAAGAGCGTTACACCGGCTATCGCACCGATTACGGGTCGCTTGAAGACACGTGTGAACCAATGCGCCTGGTCGAGCCTCAAAATTGCGTCCTTCAGCTGCCGTGACGAAGCCGTGTCGAATTGCACTTAGGTCTCAGATAGGTTACGAAACGGCATCGGGGTTGTCCAACGGAAAGCGCAAATTTAACAGCTGACACAGAAAGTGTTATCAGCGGCCCCCGTCCAAAGCATGTTTTCATGCGACGCCGGAATCGTTGTGGCGGTGAATCGGTACCAACCGAAGCCGTGGCGCCAGCCCTACCTCCGCGAGTACTTCCAACGCACGGCGTTCGTCGTCCAGCAAAGTCTCAGGAATGCCGAGCAGAACACTCACGACGCAGTCCTGACAGCCGTGGCCCCGCACTGCGCAGTCGTCGCAGTCAATCTTCACCGTGCCCATGTCGGGCGGCTCATCGTGTGTCATATCCGCAGTCCTCCTGCTCGGTGTTGACCGCACGCTATCTCCGGGCACCGACAACCGATGTCCTGCGGAGTGGCAACCCCAGGCTGTCGGAGGTGTTCCCTACGGTCAGCGCATGGGCCAGCTCAGCTTCGCTGACGTCGAGCCATTGGCCTTTGATGTGGACGTGACCCTGCGGGAGACCACGTTCGTCGTCGTCGACCTGGAGACCACCGGCGGGCGCGCCAGCGGAGAGGGCCACGACTCCATCACCGAGATCGGCGCGGTCAAGGTGCGCGGCGGCGCGATCCTTGGCGAGCTCGCCACGCTGGTCGACCCGGGCCGCAGCATCCCTCCACAGATCGTCGCGCTTACCGGGATCACCACGGCGATGGTGTGCGATGCGCCGAGGATCGACTCGGTGTTGCCGTCGTTTCTGGAGTTCTCCCGCGGCGCGGTGCTGGTCGCCCACAACGCCGGCTTCGACATCGGGTTCCTCCGGGCGGCGGCCGAACGGGCTCACATCACGTGGCCGAGGCCGTCGGTGCTGTGCACGGTGCGACTGGCACGCCGGGTGCTCACCCGCGACGAGGCGCCCAGCGTGCGGCTGTCGGCGCTGGCCCAACTGTTCGGGGCCTCGACCACCCCGACGCACCGTGCCCTCGACGACGCACGCGCCACCGTCGACGTGCTGCACGGGCTCATCGAGCGTGTCGGCAACCAGGGCGTGCACACCTACGCCGAGCTGCGTTCGTATCTGCCCGATGTGACGCCTGCGCAGCGCCGCAACCGTCACCTCGCCGCCGCGCTGCCCCGCCGACCCGGCGTGTACCTGTTCCGCGGGCCCTCCGCCGAGGTGCTCTACGTGGGGACGGCCGTTGATCTGCGTCGACGGGTCGGCCAGTACTTCAACGGCGCAGACCCGCGCACCCGCATGAAGGAGATGGCATCGCTGGCCACCGCGGTGGACCACGTCGAGTGCGCGCACGACCTGGAGGCGGGCGTACGCGAGCTACGACTGCTCGCCGCACACGCACCGCCCTACAACCGCCGGTCGAAGTTTCCGCACCGGTGGTGGTGGCTGGTGTTGACCGACGAGGCGTTCCCGCGGTTTTCGGCGGTGCGAGCGCCGCAATCAAGCACAGCGGTGCGAGCGCCGCAATCCGGCACAGCAGTGCGTCGTCACGATTTCGACTGTGCGGTGGGGCCGTTTCGCTCGCGCGCCGACGCAGTGCAGACGGCGGCGCTGCTGGCCCGGTTCACCGGTGTGCGGACATGCACGGCACGGCTGGCCCGCTCCGCGCTGCACGGGCCACAGTGCCCCGAACGCGAACTCTCGCCGTGTCCCGCGCCGCGCGACGTCTGCGCAGCCGACTACGCCGATGCGCCGTCGAGCGCCAAAGCCCTGATCGAGGGGGTCGACAGCCGTGCACTGACCCTGGTGCTGTCGAACATCACCGACCTCGCCGACCGCGCCCGCTACGAAACCGCGGCCCGCCTCAGGGACCATGCCACCACTGCCATCGAGGTGCTCTGGCGCGGCCAGCGGCTTCACGCGCTGGCCGGCGTCACCGAGATGGTCGCGGCGCGTCCGGACGGCGAAGGCGGCTGGCGTCTGGCGGTGATCCGGCACGGGCAGTTGGCGGCCGCGGGCAACGCCCCTCGGGGTGTGCCCCCGATGCCCGTCATCGACGCGATCTGCGCTGGCGCACAAGCGATTCTGCCGGACCAGGCACCTCTGGGCGGCGCACTCGTCGAGGAGACCGCGCTCATCGCACGCTGGCTCGCCCAGCCGGGAGTGCGGATCGTGCGCGCCGAATCGGGTTATGCCTCACCCGCGGGCTCCGCGGGCCGGTTCGCGGCCTGGGCCGCATCCGCGCGCTCGGCGCGGGTGGCGGCCGAGCAACTCGCCGAAATCAGCGACGGCTCAGAGCTTCTGACCGAACCCCACCCAACGCGCGAGCAGCTTTTCGGCAGCGCCGGAGTCGAGCGTCTCGGCGGCCCTGGCCAGTCCCGACTCCCAGGCCGGCACCCATTTGGCGTCGCTGGCTAGGCCTGCATGAGCCACCATCGCACCCGCCGCATTGAGAACCACCGCGTCACGCACGGGCCCCTTCTCGCCGCCGAACACCGCTCGCACCGACGCCGCGTTGGCCTCCGCATCACCGCCCACCAGTTCGGACAGCTCGGCGCGGCCGAATCCGAACGCGGCCGGATCGAACGTCAGCCGCTCGACGGTGCCCGCCTGCACACGCCAGATGGTGCTGGTCGTGGTGGTGGTCAGCTCGTCGAGGCCGTCGTCCCCGTGCACCACCAGGACGCTGGATCGACGAGCGGCGAACACACCGGCCATCACCTCGGCCAGGTCCCCCCACGCGCAGCCGATGAGACCGGCCCGCGGCGACGCCGGATTGGTCAGCGGGCCAAGCAGATTGAAGACCGTCGGCACCCCGATCTCGCGACGCACGACACCCGCGTGCCGATACGACGGGTGGAACTGCGGCGCGAAACAGAAGCCGATGCCGACTTCGGCGACGCTGCGTGCGACGTCATCGGGACCCAGATCGATGCGCACCCCGAGCGCCTCGAGCGTGTCCGCGCCGCCCGACAGCGACGACGCGGCCCGGTTGCCGTGCTTGACCACCGGCACGCCGGCCGCGGCGACCACGATCGCCGCCATCGTGGACAGGTTCACTGTGTTGGCGCCGTCGCCTCCAGTGCCGACCACGTCGACGGTCTCGTTTCCGATCGCCTCCGTGGGCACCCGCCGCGCGTGCTTGAGCATGGTGTCGGCCAGCTCGGTCACCTCGGCGGGGGTCGGGCGCTTCATTTTCATCGACACGCCGAAGGCGGCGATCTGGGCGGGCGTCGCCGCGCCGGTCATGATCTGGTCCATCGCCCAGCCGGCCTGACCGGGCACGAGCGCCTGACCAGTGGTGAGGCGGCCGAGGACCTGGGGCCACGTTGGGGAGTCAGCGGAAGTCACGCGCCGATTATGACGAATTGCTCACCCGGGTGGAGTTCAACAACTACAAAGCGTCATACTTGCGGTGTGACGAGCGCTGTAGGCACCTCGGGAACCGCTATCACGTCGCGAGTACATTCACTGAACCGACCGAACATGGTCAGTGTCGGCACCATCGTGTGGCTCTCCAGCGAGCTGATGTTCTTTGCCGGGCTGTTCGCGATGTACTTCACCGCACGTTCACAGGCCGGCGGCAACTGGCCGCCGGAGCCCACTGAGCTGAATCTGGTCCAGGCGGTTCCGGTCACGCTCGTGCTGATCGCGTCCTCGTTCACCTGCCAGATGGGTGTGTTCGCCGCCGAACGCGGCGACGTGTTCGGGCTGCGGCGCTGGTATGTGATCACGTTCCTGATGGGCCTGTTCTTCGTGCTCGGCCAGGGTTACGAGTACATCCACCTGGTCCAGCACGGCACCACGCTGTCGAGCAGTGCCTACGGGTCGGTCTTCTACCTGGCCACCGGATTCCACGGCCTGCACGTCATCGGCGGGCTCATCGCCTTCATCTTCCTGCTGGCCCGCACCACGATGAGCAAGTTCACGCCCGCTCAGGCCACTGCCGCGATCGTCGTCTCGTATTACTGGCACTTCGTCGACATCGTGTGGATCGCCCTGTTCGCCACGATCTACTTTGTCCGATGATCGGTTCACCGATGCGTCCGATGAGAAGGAGTTCGATGACCGATAAGGCGCCCGGAGCCGGAAGGCCGGGGAGGAGGCCGGCGACAGTCAGACGACGCCGACTGCGCCGTCGCCTGTCGGGGGCGGTGCTGCTGCTGGTCGGACTGGGAGTCGCGGGTGGTCTGGCGGCCACGCTGACTCCGACGCCGCAGGTGGCCGTCGCCGACGAGTCGCAGTCGGCACTGCTGCGCACCGGCAAACAGCTGTTCGACACGTCGTGCGTGTCGTGCCACGGCGTCAACCTGCAGGGCGTGGCGGACCGCGGCCCCAGCCTCATCGGCGTCGGCGATGCGGCGGTCTACTTCCAGGTCTCCACCGGACGCATGCCCGCGATGCGCGGTGAGGCCCAGGCGCCGGAGAAGCCCGCCCAGTTCGACGAGGCGCAGATCGACGCGCTCGGCGCATTCGTACAGGCCAACGGCGGCGGACCGGTCGTCCCGCGCGACGAGAACGGCCAGATCGCCGAGGAGTCGCTGCTCGGAAGCGACGTCGCCCGCGGCGGCGACCTGTTCCGGCTGAACTGCGCGTCGTGCCATAACTTCACCGGCAAGGGCGGCGCGCTGTCGTCCGGCAAGTACGCGCCCGACCTCGGCGACGCCGAGCCCGCGCAGATCTACACCGCGATGCTGACCGGACCGCAGAACATGCCCAAGTTCTCCGACCGCCAGCTGTCGCCGGAAGAGAAGCGCGACATCGTCGCCTACGTGCGCGAGTCGGCGGAAACGCCCAGCCCCGGCGGCTACGGCCTCGGCGGGTACGGTCCCGCACCCGAAGGCATGGCGGCCTGGATCATCGGCATGGTCGCGGTCATCGCCGCGGCCCTGTGGATCGGAGCGCGCTCATGAGCGACGGTGACGTAAAGGGCACAGACACCCCCGGCCAGACGGGCGAACCCGGTCAGCCGACCGACGAGCAGCTCGCGGCGATGTCCCGCGAGGAACTGCTCGAACTCGGCGGCAAGATCGACGGCGTAGAGATCGTCTACAAGGACGAGCGGTGGCCGGTTGCGGGCACCAAGGCGGAGAAGCGCAGCGAACGCATGGTCGCCTACTGGCTTCTGCTGGGCGGCTTTTCGGGCCTGGCCCTGCTGCTGGTCTTCCTGTTCTGGCCGTGGGAGTACCAGCCGTACGGCTCCGAGGGCGAATTCTTCTACTCGTTGGCCACGCCGCTGTATGGCCTGACCTTCGGACTGTCGATCCTCGCCATCGGTATCGGCGCGGTGCTGTACCAGAAGAAGTTCATCCCCCAAGAGATCTCGATCCAGGACCGCCATGACGGCCGCTCGCCCGAGATTCACCGCAAGACCATCGCGGCCAACCTGGGCGATGGGCTGGAGACGTCGACCCTCAAGCGGCGCAAGCTAATCGGGCTGTCGCTGGGTGTCGGCCTCGGCGCGTTCGGTCTCGGCACCCTGGTGGCGTTCGCCGGCGGGCTGATCAAGAACCCGTGGAAGCCGGTCGTGCAGACCGCCGACGGCAAGAAGGCGGTGCTGTGGACGTCGGGATGGACGCCTCGTTTCAAGGGCGAGACGATCTATCTGGCGCGCGCGACCGGCAACGGCACCTACGTGAAGATGCGTCCCGAGGACCTCGACGCAGGCGGCATGGAGACGGTCTTTCCCTGGCGCGAGTCCGACGGCGACGGCACGACCGTCGAATCGCACCACCGCCTCGCCGAGATCTCGATGGGTGTGCGCAACCCCGTCATGCTGATCCGCATCAAGTCGGTCGACATGCCAAGGGTCGTCAAGCGCCAGAACCAGGAAAGCTTCAACTTCGGCGACTTCTTCGCGTTCACGAAGGTCTGTTCTCACTTGGGTTGCCCCTCTTCGCTTTACGAGCAACAGTCCTATCGCATCCTTTGCCCGTGCCACCAGTCGCAGTTCGACGCGTTGCACTTCGCAAGGCCCATATTCGGTCCGGCTGCGCGCGCGTTGGCGCAGCTGCCCATCACGATTGACCAGGACGGGTATCTGGTCGCCAACGGCGATTTCATCGAGCCCGTCGGACCGGCGTTCTGGGAGCGGAAGTCATGAGTCCAACATTGCCGAAACCGCCGAGCATGGCCGAGATCGCCGCCGACCAAGGCGACGCCATCGATTCGCGTTATCACCCGTCGGCGGCGGTCCGGCGCCAGCTGAACAAGGTGTTCCCGACCCACTGGTCCTTCCTGCTGGGCGAGATCGCGTTGTACAGCTTCATCGTTCTGCTCATCACCGGGGTCTACCTGAGTCTGTTCTTCGACCCGTCGATGGCCGAGGTCACCTACAACGGTGTCTACCAACCGCTGCGCGGTGTGCAGATGTCGAAGGCCTACGAGACGACCCTGGACATCAGCTTCGATGTGCGCGGCGGCCTGTTCGTCCGCCAGGTACACCACTGGGCGGCACTACTGTTCGCCGCCTCCATCATGGTGCACCTCGCCCGCATCTTCTTCACCGGCGCGTTCCGCCGTCCCCGCGAGGCCAACTGGGTGATCGGCTCGTTGCTGCTCATCCTGGCGATGTTCGAGGGGTACTTCGGCTATTCCCTGCCCGACGACCTGCTCTCAGGCATCGGGCTGCGGGCCGCGATGTCGTCGATCACGCTCGGCATGCCGGTCATTGGCACCTGGTTGCACTGGGCGCTGTTCGGAGGCGACTTCCCCTGCGGCGGTGTGGGTTACAACTGTATGCAGGACGGCTTCTTCCTGCCGCGAATGTATGCGCTGCACATTCTGCTGATCCCGGGAATCATGCTGGCGCTCATCGGGGTTCACCTCGCGATGGTGTGGTTCCAGAAGCACACCCAGTTCCCCGGCCCCGGGCGGACCGAGAAGAACGTCGTAGGCGTGCGGGTCATGCCGGTGTTCGCCGTGAAGTCCGGCGCGTTCTTCGCGGTGACGGTCGGCATTCTCGGCCTGATGGGCGGGCTGCTCCAGATCAACCCGATCTGGAACCTCGGACCGTATAGACCGTCGCAGGTGTCCGCGGGCAGCCAACCCGACTTCTACATGATGTGGACGGAAGGCCTCGCCCGTATCTGGCCGGCTTGGGAGTTCTACATCGGCAACTACACGATCCCTGCGGCCGTCTGGGTCGCTTTGATCATGGGCCTGATCTTCATGCTGCTGATCGCCTATCCGTTCCTCGAGCGCAAGTTCACGGGCGGCGACGCGCACCACAACCTGTTGCAGCGGCCCCGGGATGCACCGGTGCGCACCGCGATCGGCGCGATGGCGATCGCCTTCTACATGGTGTTGACCCTGTGCGCGATGAACGACGTCATCGCGTTCACGTTCCACATCTCGCTGAATGCGACGACGTGGATCGGCCGCATCGGCATGGTGGTGTTGCCCGCGATCGTCTACTACATCACCTACCGGTGGTGCGTCGGTCTGCAGCGCAGCGACCGCGCGGTGCTTGAGCACGGCATCGAGACGGGCATCATCAAGCGCCTGCCGCACGGTGCCTACATCGAGCTGCATCAGCCGCTCGGCCCGGTGGACGAGCACGGTCATCCAATTCCGTTGGAGTACCAGGGCGCAGCGGTTCCGAAGCGGATGAACAAGCTCGGCTCCGCGGGAGCTCCCGGCCTCGGCAGCCTGCTCCGCGCCGATCCGATCGAGGAGAACGAGGCGCTGACCGAGGCCGCACACGCCGCCGAACGCAGGGCGCTCACCGCATTGAAGGAGCACCAGGACCGCAACGGCTCCAACGGCTCGTCAAACGGACAGCCGAACGGGCATCACTGACAACGGGTTACACGCCGGGTTACGCGCTCTGATCGTCCAACAGGGCGCGTAACTCGCGCAGGTAGAACCACGGAACGGCCGGCATCGCCAGCGTGACGAGCCCGGCCAGCACCAATAACACCCAGGCCGCCACGTCGCTCTCGACGGCCAGCAGGTAGGTCGCCACCCCGATGGCCAGCGTCGCGATGCCGATCGCACACGTGATGACGACCGCGCAGCGCAGCCACACCTGATCGATGGCCGCCACGAGTGGGGCGGGCAGCGACGTGCTGTGCGTGACCGCCGCGGCGTAACCCGGACCACCGTGGATCCGGCCGGCCGTCGTCTCGGAGATCCGCAGTTTCTCGGTCTGCGCCTGGTCGCCGTGTACCGGCTCTTGCGTTCGCCCCGGTGCGGGCCGTCCAGTGGGGCGCGCGGGCGGCTCCGCCTCGGCCATCGCCTCGCGACGGGCCCGCATCAGCAGCGGCACGGCGCCGATGATCACCGCCGCCGAGATCGCGATGACGGTGTACAGCAGCCACGGCGTTCCGGAATCGCCGGACGACTCGGCGTGACCGTTGCCCAGATCGACCAGCGCCACCGTCGCCGCGACGCCTGCACCGAGGGCCGCGAGCCAGATCCCCGCGCAGGAACCCAGCAGGATGCGGTCGGTGCGATCGAGGTCGCCGGGGTTCAGGCCCCGGCCCAACCGCGAGGTGTCGGTGTCGTAGGGCATCAGCAGGCTGTCTGTGCGGAGTTGTTGGTGTTAGACGACAACACCGTGCCGTCGCTGGTCGTGATCGAGCAGTTGAGCCTGCTGACCAAGAACAAGCTGGACGCCTGCACAGAGCCGACCTCGGACTGCGAAATGGGCGTCACGGTCAACGACCACGGGATGTAGACGTTGCGCTGCGTGCGACTGCGCCCCGAGGCGTCGATGTAGGTGACGGTGATGATGTCCCCCGGCGCCTTCGTCCCGGTCACCGAATACGTGACCTGCCGCGGCCCCGCCCGGGTCGTCTCCGGCGGAGGTGGCGGCGGCGCCGGCGTCTCGGGCGGCGGTGGTGGAGCCTCGGCAGGCGGCGGTGGAGGCGGAGACGGCTCTTCGGTGATGGTCACGGTCTCCGGCGGCGGTGGTGGCGGCTCGGTCGTCGGCGGTGGCGGCGGCGGTGGGGGCGGGGTCGTGGTGGTGATCTCGTCCTGCACCGGCGGCGCCGTCGTCGTGGTGGTGTCCGGAGTGGCGAGGGTGCTGGTGTCGGTCCGCGTTACCAGGACCGACACGGAGACGACCAGCGCGATGGCCGCGACGATCGCGACCACCCCGACCACCCACGGCCAGCGCGGCGGCTCGGTCGGCTCGGTCTGTTCGGTGGGCTCGTAGCTGTCGTAGTCGTACAGGCCTGAGTCGGCGGGTACGTATGGGCCGCTGGTGAACTGCTCAGACTCCGGTGCCGAGTAGGCCTGCGAGTACGTGTCGCTTTCGCTGTTCTCCGGCCCACCGGAGCCGCTGCCCGGCTCCTGACCAGGGAGATCGGCCCCTTTGTCCTCCGGGGGGTTCGGCCCGCTCATTTACGCCTATCCTTCTCGACTCACTCTTTTGGCGTAATCCGCCGCGTGTGCTCCACAAGCGGCTGACCGTGCCTCGGCAACACTACCCAAACCCGTCATCTGGTTGATTCTCGCAGCGCGGTTCGCGGGCGAAGTGATGCCCCGATTGTGACCTTGCACGGAGTGGATATTCGGCCCCGGCCGGTGGTCAGTGCTTCTCGGGTCCCGTGTAGTACTCGAACACCAGGCCGGCGACGGTCGCCAGCACGAAGCAGGTGCCTGCCACGATCAGCCACGGGAGCCAGAGTGCGACGCCGACGGCGGTGACCGATGCCGCCAGCGCGATGAACAGCGGCCACCAGCTGTGCGGGCTGTAGAAACCCAGCTCGCCTGCGCCGTCACTGATCTCGGCGTCCTCGTAGTCCTCGGGCCGGGTGTCCAGTCGCCGGGCCACGAACCGGAAGAACGTGCCGGTGATCAATGTCAGCCCGGACGTCATGACGAGCGCCGTCACACCGGCCCATTCGACGCCGCCGTACTGGAACATCTCCGTCAGTACGGCGTAAACCACCGCGGACAGGACGAAGAACGCGGTGAGGAACTCGAACAGCCTGGCTTCGATGTGCATCCGGTGTCCCCTACTTGCTGGCCTGCGTTAGCTGTGGCGCCTGCTCACCGCGGCGGGTGTCGAACGGCTCCGTGGTGACCGCCGTGGGCGGCTGGTTGATGGCCTGCAGGGCCTCGGCGTTGGTCTTGCCGTCGATGCGCTGCTGCAGATACGCCTTGAAGTCGTTGGGCGCCACCACCCGCAGCTCGAAGTTCATCATCGAGTGATAGGTCCCGCACATCTCGGTGCAACGGCCGACGAACGCACCGGTCTGCTGTCCGTCCGGGAGGCTGATATCACTGATCTGGAATTTGTTGTCGGAGTTGTTGGCCTCCGGGTTCGGCATCACGTCGCGCTTGAACAGGAACTCCGGCACCCAGAAGCCGTGGATGACGTCGGCGGAGGCGATCTGGAACTCGATGCGCTTGCCCGAGGGCACCACCAGAATCGGGATCTCGGTGGACGTGCCCAGTGTCTCGACCTTGTCGAAGTTCAGGTACGTGCGGTCCTCGGGGTTCTTGCCGGCGATGACACCGAACTCGCCGCCGTGGGGACCCTCTTCACCCTCCGGTCCGGACGCAACGGCCTCCTTGCGCTCCGGGTCTGCTCCCTCATAGCTGAACGTGCCGTCGGCGAAGTTCACCTTCTGGTAGCCGAACTTCCAGTTCCACTGGAATGCGGTGACGTCGACGACGACCTCGGGGTTGGGTTCCTTTTGCAGCATCCGTTCCTGCACAACGACGGTGAAGTAGAACAGCACCGAGATGATCAGGAACGGCACGACCGTGAGCACCAGCTCCAGCGGCATGTTGTAGCCGAACTGGCGCGGCAACTCGGTGTCACCCTTCTTGTGCCGGTGAAACGCCGAGGTCCAGAAGATCAGGCCCCACACGATGACGCCGACGACCAGCGAGGCGATCACGGAGCCGACCCACAGCTCGCGATTCAGATGCGCCTCGGGGGTGATGCCCACCGGCCAGCCGAGGCCGAGCACCTCCGACCAGCTACACCCGCTGAGCAGCACCGCCATGCCGCCGAGAACGACTGATAACGCCACCACCTTCACACCGCGAGGTGTCACGCTGGCGCCTCCTAGGAGTCGGTAGAGCAAGCCGAATACTACGCAGCGTAGACCACCTGTGGACGCCGGTCTCGACACACCTCACATATTCGGCGCCCCTCTCGTCCGCGACTCGATTAGGCATACTGGCGCGGTGTGCGGACTGCTGGCCCTGCTGACCGACCCGTCCGCGCCCGAAGGGCAGGGGGACGACCGGGGAATCGGTGAGGTCTCCACAACCCTCGTAGATGCGGTTTCCGGCGCGTCGCACCTGATGCGCCACCGCGGCCCGGACGAGCCGGGGACTTGGGCGGACGACGCCGTGGCACCGACTACAGTGCTCGGATTCAACCGGTTGTCGATCATCGACATCGCGCACAGCCACCAGCCGCTGCGGTGGGGCCCGCCGGAGTCCCCCGACCGCTACGTCCTGGTGTTCAACGGCGAGATCTACAACTACCTCGAGTTGCGCGCAGAGCTCGCAGCCGACCACGGCGCCGTATTCGCCACCGACGGCGACAGCGAGGCGATCGTCGCCGCCTACCACTATTGGGGCACGGACGCGCTGACCCGGCTGCGCGGCATGTTCGCGTTCGCCTTGTGGGACACCGTCGACGGTGAATTGTTCTGCGCCCGGGATCCGTTCGGCATCAAGCCGCTGTACATGGCGACCGGTACGGGCGGCACCGTGTTCGGCAGCGAGAAGAAGTGCCTGCTGGATCTCGCCGCGACGATCGGCGTGGACCTCGGAATCGACGAGCGGGCCGTGCAGCACTACACGGTGCTGCAGTACGTGCCCGAACCGGAGACCCTGCACCGCGGTGTGCGCAGGCTCGAGTCGGGCAGCTACGCCCGCGTACGGCCGGGAAAGCCGCCCGAGGTGACGCGATACTTCACCCCGCGGTTCGCCGCTGTTCCCTTCACATCCGGCGGCGAACAGGCGCGCTACGACGAGATCACCGCGGTGCTCGAGGACTCGGTGGCCAAGCACATGCGCGCCGATGTCACGGTGGGCGCATTCCTGTCCGGCGGCATCGACTCGACGGCGATCGCGGCACTGGCCATGCGGCACAACCCCCGACTGATCACGTTCACCACGGGCTTCGAACGCGAAGGCTTCTCCGAGGTCGACGTCGCCGTCGCATCGGCGGAGGCGATCGGTGCACGACACGTGACGAAGGTCGTCAGCCAGGCCGAGTTCGTCGCGGCGCTGCCCGAAATCGTCTGGTATCTGGACGAACCCGTCGCCGACCCCGCGCTGGTCCCGCTCTTCTTCATCGCGCGCGAGGCGCGCAAACACGTCAAGGTGGTGCTGTCCGGCGAAGGCGCCGACGAACTGTTCGGCGGCTACACCATCTACCGGGAACCGTTGTCCCTGAAGCCGTTCGACTATCTGCCGAGACCGCTGCGGCGGTCGCTGGGGCGGGCCTCGCGGCCGCTGCCCGAGGGGATGCGCGGCAAGAGCCTGCTGCACCGGGGATCTCTCACGCTCGAGGAGCGCTACTACGGCAATGCGCGCAGTTTCTCCGACGTCCAACTGCAGGCGGTGCTGCCCGGCTTCCGCCAGGACTGGACGCACACCGACGTCACCGCGCCGGTTTACGCCGCATCCGAGGGCTGGGATCCGGTGGCGCGTATGCAGCACATCGACCTGTTCACCTGGCTGCGCGGTGACATCCTGGTCAAGGCCGACAAGATGACGATGGCCAACTCGTTGGAGCTGCGCGTGCCGTTTCTGGATCCCGAGGTCTTCGCGGTGGCGTCACGACTTCCGCTGGAACAGAAGATCACCAGGACGACAACGAAGTTCGCGCTCCGCCGTGCACTCGAGCCCATCGTTCCGGCGCACGTGCTCAACCGGCCCAAGCTGGGCTTCCCGGTGCCCATCCGGCACTGGCTGCAGGCCGGCGAATTGCTCGATTGGGCTTACGCGACGGTCGGCGCGTCACAGGCGGGCGAGCTGATCGACCTCGCCGCGGTGACCCGAATGCTCGACGAACATCGAAGTGGCGCAAGCGATCACAGCCGTCGACTGTGGACGGTGCTGATCTTCATGCTGTGGCACGCCATCTTCGTGGAGCGCAGCATCACGCCGACGATCAGCGAGCCGACATACCCGGTGCAGCTCTAGAGGCGTGAATCAGGCCACCACGGCGGTGCCGTGAATCAGGCCACCACGGCGGTGCCGTGAATCAGGCCACCACGGCGGTGCCGTGAATCAGGCCAGCGCCTGGGAGATCTCGGTGCCCGCCTCGGCGCCGTAGGCATCGGTCAGGCGCTTCACGGCGGTCTCCTTATCCCAGATCCATTCCTGCGGGCCGGGCGCCTCGAACACCAGCACGGCGACCAGGGACGCCAGCTGAGCCGAACGCTCGAGGTTCAGTCCGGCGCTGCGGCCGGTCAGGAAGCCGGCCCGGAACGCGTCGCCGATGCCGGTCGGGTCGGCCTGATGCTTTTCCGGGACGACGTCGACGTGCATGAAGGTGCCGTCCGAGCCCACCAGGTCGACGCCCTTGGGACCCAGCGTCGTGACGCGCAGACCGATCTGGCTCATCACCTGAGCCTCGCTCCAGCCGGACTTCTGCAGCAGCAGATCCCACTCGTAGTCGTTGGTGAACAGGTACGTGGCGCCGTCGATGAGCTTGCGAATCTCCTCGCCGGACAACCGGGCCAGCTGCTGGGACGGGTCGGCGGCGAAAGCCAGGCCGAGCTTGCGGCACTCCTCGGTGTGCAGGAACATCGCCTCGGGGTCATTGGCGCCGACGATCACCAATTCCGGTGTGCCGACCCGCTTCACGACATCCGCCAGGGAGATGTTGCGCGCCTCCGACATCGCACCGGGGTAGAAGGATGCGATCTGCGCCATGGCCTCGTCGGTGGTGCAGACGAACCGCGCGGTGTACGCCGAATCCGAGACCAGGACACTGTCGGTGTCCACGCCGACGGACTCGAGCCAGATGCGGTAGTCGTCGAAGTCCTTTCCGACGGCACCGACCAGTGCTACGTCTCCACCGAGAACGCCGATCGCGAAGGCCATGTTGCCTGCGACGCCACCACGATGTACGACCAGATCGTCGACGAGGAAGCTCAGCGACACCTTCTGCAGGTGCTCAGGCAAAAGCTGTTCGGAGAATTTGCCGGGAAACCGCATCAGATGGTCGGTCGCAATTGATCCGGTCACCGCAATCGTCACGAAACGTCACCCTTCTTTATTAAGCCGTCTAGATAAACCTTACCCGGCGGGCCACCCGTGTCGCGTGCGCTAACCTGCCTACGAGTGCCCGTTGGGCCACTGTAGACAGGCGAATTCCGACACACTTCGGGGGAGCAACCATATGGCTGGTCCGTACCCGCCCGAATACGGCGCTGGACCGGTCGGCCCGCAAATGTATCCGGGCCATCCCCCGCAACCGTTTGCACCGCAGCCCTTTTCTGAGCCCTATCCGGAGAACGTCCCCTCGGCCTATCCGGGCATGCTGCCGCCGCCGGTGCATTATCCGAAGAAGCGGCGCTGGCCACTCGTCGCGGGCGCCCTGGCAGCGGTCGTCGTGGTCGCCGCACTGGTGGCCGCGATCGTGCTCGTAACCCGTGGCGGCGACGCCTCCTCGAGCACACTGACCGACGCGTCGGCGAAGGCGGCGATTCAGGAGTACTTCAATGCGATGACCGACGGTGACGACGAGACGGTCGCCCGGCACACGTTGTGCGGGATGTTCGACGCGGTCAAGGAACGCCGCTCCGACCTCGCACTGGCCAGCCTGTCCAGTGACGCCTTCCGCAAGCAGTACGGTCGCGCCGAGGTGACCTCGATCGACAAGATGGTGATGTGGTCGCCGCATCAGGCGCAGGTCTTGTTCACCATGCAGGTGGAGCCGACGGGCGGATCGCGGCGCGGCCAGCCGCAGACCGAAGGTGAGCAGCAGGGCGTGGCGCAGCTGCTCAGCCAGGACAACGAGGTGCTGGTCTGCTCTTACCTGCCGCGGACGGCCGGTCAGTACTGAATCAGTTGAACGAGTCGCCGCAGGCGCACGAGCCCGTGGCGTTGGGGTTGTCGATGGTGAACCCCTGCTTCTCAATGGTGTCGACGAAGTCGATGACGGCTCCCTGCACGTAGGGCGCGCTCATCCGGTCAATCGTCAGTGAAACGCCGCCGAACTCGGCGGTCACGTCCCCGTCCAGAGACCGGTCGTCGAAGAAGAGGTTGTAGCGCAGCCCGGCGCAACCGCCCGGCTGCACTGCGATACGCAGCGCCAGGTCGTCACGGCCCTCCTGGTCCAGCAGCGCCTTGGCCTTGGCGGCGGCGGCATCGGTCAGCTTCGCGCCATGAGTGGCGGTTCCGGTGGCCGATTCTTCCTGAACAGTCATTACGTCTCCTGTAAGGCCTCATCAAAGTGCGGCGTACTAAGTCAACGGTACCTTGTCTCGGCCCTATTCCCGACTTTGTCCCCAGGTCCCCGCCGGGCACCAGCCCAGGCGGAAGTAACCTGGCAGGCGTGAAGCTGCTGGGCCGAAAGAAAGACAACTCGCAAACACCGGACACCAGTGTGTCCGACGACACTGCCGAGGCCGGCCCGGCGGGCGACGCCGGAAGGAATCCGGGACCACCGCCCCCAAGGGCAGACCGACACCGAAGCGCAGCGAGGCGACCCGCAAGCGGGGTCCGGTGGCGCCTGCCCCGATGACCGCAGCCGAGGCGCGGCGGCGCCGCAAGGAAATGCGCACGAAGCTGAGTCGCGACGAGCGCAAGGCGGAGAAAGTCACGCGCCGCGCGGACACGGCGGAGCGCCGCGAGAAGATGATGGCCGGCGAGGACGCCTACCTGCTGCCGCGGGACAAGGGGCCGGTGCGCCGATATGTGCGCGACGTGGTCGACTCCCGCCGCAACGTGCTGGGCCTGTTCATGCCCGCGGCGCTGGGCCTGATCTTCGTGATGCTCTCGGTGCCGTCCGTCGCGGTGCAGCGCGCCATCTCCCCCGCCATGCTGGTGCTGGTCCTCGTCATGGTGATCGACGGGTTCATCCTGGGACGCAAGGCCAACCGCCTGGTCGACGAGAAGTTTCCCGACAACACCGAAAGCGGTTGGAAGTTAGGCTTTTACGCGGCCAGCCGCGCCTCGCAGCTGCGCCGGATGCGCGCACCCCGGCCGCAGGTGGAGCGCGGCCACAAGGTCACCTGAACCCGGTGCGCATCCTGGTGCTCGGTGGTATTCGCTCGGGCAAGTCGCAGTGGGCGGAGTCCGCGATCGCCGGGTCGGTCGACGGCACGGCGCCCGTGCGCTACCTGGCCACCGGCCCCGTGGCCGACCGGTGACGCCGAGTGGTCGGCGCGGGTGGATGCACACCGCCGACGCAGGCCGGCCCACTGGTCCACGGTCGAAACCACCGAAATAGCAATGCAATTGCGCTCGGACGGCACCACCGCGACCGTGGTCGACGACGTCGGCGCGTGGTTGACCTCGGCCATGGATCGGGCCGGCGCGTGGACGGGAGCTTCCGTGTCCGCCGACGTCGATGACCTGCTCGACGCGGTGGGCTCGTTCGCGTCGCCGCTGGCGCTCGTCTCCCCCGAGGTCGGGCTGACCGTGGTGCCCGCGACGGAGTCGGGGCGGCGGTTCGCCGACGAGTTGGGCACCCTCAACCAGCGCCTGGCCGCCGTGTGCGACCGCGTGGTGCTCGTCGTCGCCGGCCAGCCCGTCACGGTCAAGGACGCGCGTGCGGTGACCGACTTCGAAGCCGTCGCGCCGCCTGATCCGGACGTGGCCGCCGCGGCACGTGCCCGGCACGACAACCTGACCAAGCCGCCGGGCTCGCTGGGCAGGCTGGAGGATCTGTCGGTCTGGGTGTCGTCCTGTCAGGGAGTGTGCCCGCCCCGCCCGTTCCAGCGGGCACGCGTCGTGGTGTTCGCCGGCGACCACGGCGTCACGGCGGCAGGGGTGTCTGCATATCCGGCGGAGGTCACCGCCCAGATGGTCGCCAACTTCGATGCGGGCGGCGCCGCGATCAACGTCCTCGCCGAGGTGGCGGGCGCGACCGTTCGCGTCATCGACGTCGCTGTCGACGCCCCAGAGCCGCTCTCGCCGTCGATCGGCGCGCACAAGGTCCGCCGCAGCAGCGGCAATATCGCCGTGGAGGACGCGCTGACCGACGACGAGGTCGCCGCGGCGCTCGATGCGGGCCGCCGGATCGCCGACGAAGAGGTCGACTCTGGTGCGGACATCCTGATCGCCGGTGACATGGGCATCGGAAACACCACGCCGGCAACGACTCTTGATCGCCGCGCTGACCGACTCCGAGCCCGTCGCCGTCGTCGGCCGCGGCACGGGCGTCGACGACGCGGGGTGGGCACGCAAAACCGCTGCCATCAGGGACGCTCTCTTCCGCAGCCGTGCGGCAGCAGGCGATCCCGTTGCGCTGCTGCGGATTTGCGGCGGTGCCGACCTGGCGGCGATGGCGGGGTTCTGCGCCCAGGCCGCGGTGCGCCGCACACCGTTGTTGCTCGACGGTGTGGTGGTGACGGCGGCGGCGTTGGTGGCCGAGGAACTGGCGCCCGGTGCCCGGCAGTGGTGGCAGGCCGGCCACCGGTCCACCGAACCGGCACATGCCGTCGCGCTGCGGCGACTGGATCTCGAGCCGATCGTCGACATGCGGATGAGACTCGGTGAAGGCACCGGCGCCGCCGTCGCGCTGCCCATCGTGCGGGCCGCGGTGGCGGCGCTGGCATCGATGGCCACCTTCGACGAAGCCGGTATCACTGCGTGATCCGCTCGGTCGCGGCGGCGCTTGCGTTCGGAACCGTGCTGCCGGTGCGCACGACCGCCCCCTTCGGCCGGGGTGCGCTGACGGCACTCCCGCTCATCGGCGTGGCGCTGGGAGCACTGGCGGCCGCGACGCTGTGGGCGGCGGCGTGGGCGTTCGGCCCGTCGGCACCCTTGGGCGGCGTGCTTGCGGTGGCGGTGGTGCTGCTCGCCACCCGTGGCCTGCATGCCGACGGGCTGTCCGACACCGCCGACGGCCTCGGCTGCTACGGCCCGCCGCCGCGCGCGCTCGAGGTGATGCGCGACGGGTCGGCGGGCCCGTTCGGTGTGGCGGCGCTGGTGGTCGTGCTCCTGGCCCAGGCGTTCGCGTTCGCGGACCTGAACGCCGTCGGAGTGATCGTCGCGGTGACAACGGGCCGGGTAGCGGCGGTGCTGGCCTGTCGCCGCTCGGTGCCCGCCGCGGCCGGCAGTTCACTCGGGGCGCGGGTCGCAGGCACCCAGCCGATCGCGGTGATAGCAGCCTGGCTCGTCGCGGTCGCGGCGCTGGCGGTGCTGACCGGTCCGCGGCCGTGGCAAGGACCGGTCGTGGTAGTGGTCGCTGTCGCGTGTAGCGCCGTGCTGGTCGCGCACTGTGTCCGCCGGTTCGGTGGGATCACCGGCGACGTGCTCGGTGCCGCGATAGAGGTGACGACGACGGTGGCCGCCGTCGGCCTGGCTGTCGGCTAAGGCAATGGCGCGGGCGGAGGGCCCAGCACTTGGATGTCGAACTGGGCGCATACCTCGGCGACATGCGCGGGGTCGATTTCCTCCGGCTCGGGCAGGTCCCGGCTTTCGGTCGGTTCGCCGAGGGTCGCTACGAATCGTTCGAATCCCGAGGGCGTCGAGACGGTGAGCACCCGAGCCGTCTCCGAGCGCACCTGAAAGGTATGGGGTAGCCCACGCGGCAGCCACACCACCGCGCCTTCGCCGTGCACGGCCTCCACGTCGCCACACGACAGCCACAACTCGCCGTCGAGGATGTAAAACAACTCGTCCTCGTCCTCATGGCGATGCAGCGGTGGGCCGAAGTTGCGAGGAGCAAGGAACTCCACCGCCTGCAGTGTGCCGTTCGTGTGCTCACCTTTGATCTTGGCGGTGTGCAGCGTGTTCAGGAAGTGGAAGCGCTCACCCTCATCGCGGGCAATCATGACTGGACTCATCGTCATGAGTCCACAAGCTAGCTCAGCCGTGCCATCCAGCCGTGCGTGTCGGCGAAGGTGCCACGTTGAATTCCGGTCAGCGTGTCGCGCAGGGCCATGGTGATCTCGCCGGGTCCGCCGTCGGCGATGGTGAACTCCCCGTCGGCGTGCTTGACCCGGGCCACGGGTGTGATGACCGCCGCGGTGCCGCACGCGAACACCTCGGTGATCTCGCCTGCCGCCGCCTTCTTCTGCCACTCGTCGACATCGATCTTGCGTTCCTCGACGGCGAACCCTGCGTCGGTCGCCAACTGCAACAACGAATCTCGTGTGACACCGGGCAGTATCGAGCCGCTCAGCTCCGGCGTCACCAGGCGCGCCGACCCGCCAGTGCCGAACACGAAGAACAGGTTCATGCCGCCCATTTCCTCGATGTAGCGTCGCTCCGCCGCATCGAGCCACACCACCTGGTCGCAGTCGTTCTCGGTGGCCTGCGCCTGCGCCAGCAGCGATGCGGCGTAGTTTCCGCCGAACTTGGCCGCGCCGGTGCCGCCGGGGCAGGCGCGCACGTACTCGGTCGACAGCCACACGCTGACGGGCTTGATGCCGCCCTTGAAGTACGCCCCCGCCGGTGAGGCGATGACCAGATAGCGGTATTCGTTCGCCGGCCGCACGCCGAGGCCCGGCTCGGTAGCGAAGATGTACGGGCGCAGGTAGAGCGACTCCTCACCGCCGGTGGGCGGCACCCACTGCTGGTCGACGGCGATCAACTGGCGCAGCGACTCGATGAAGACTTCTTCGGGCAGCTCGGGAATCGCCAGGCGCCGTGCCGAGGTCCGCAACCGTCGGGCGTTGGACTCCGGCCGGAACGACACGATGGACCCGTCCGCCCATCGATACGCCTTGAGTCCCTCGAACACCTCCTGCGCGTAGTGCAGCACGATCGCGGAGGGGTCGAGTTCGATGGGGCCGTACGGGATCACGCGCGCGTCGTGCCAGCCCTTGCCCTCCACGTAGTCGATCGACACCATGTGGTCGGTGTGGAACTTGCCGAATCCGGGGTTCGCCAGGATCGATGCCCGTACCTCGTCGCTCGCCGGGTTCGCGTTGCGCTCAACCGTGAACTCGAGGGGGCCGTCAGTCATGGAGCGATTGTATCTCTGCCGACTACCGAGTTTTCGGCTCGACGAACGGCGGCTTGACCACCTCACACTCGAGCGCGCGGCCCCGGACGTCGACCGAGACGCGTTGGCCGTCGGCGATATTGGCAGCCGTGTCAACCAGCGCGAGCGCGATGCCGACTTTCAAAGTCGGAGAAAAGGTTCCCGACGTCGTCACCCCGATCGTGCTGTCGCCGTCGAGCACGGCGAGCTCGGGTCGCAGAACTCCACGTCCGACGGCCTTCAGCCCACGCAGCAGCCGCTGCGGGCCGGCTTCCTTCTCGGCCAGCAGTGCGTCGCGGCCCCAGAACGCGTCCTTGCGCCACCCGATGGCCCAACCGCACCGCGCCTGAAGGGGCGACAATTCGCGCGACAGCTCGTGGCCGTGCAGGGGGTAGCCCATCTCGGTGCGCAGCGTGTCGCGGGCACCGAGGCCGGCGAGTTCACCCCCGGCCGAACCGACCGCGTCGACGAGCGCGTCGAACACGACCTGCGCCTGATCCCACGGCGGCAGCAGCTCATAGCCGTGCTCGCCGGTGTAGCCGGTGCGGCACACCCGCACTGGAACACCGTTGAATTCGGCGTCGACGTAGCCCATGTAGTCCATGTCCGTCGGCAGCCCCAGCGCGCCGAGGACCTCAGCGGACTTCGGACCTTGGACCGCCAGCACGGCGTAGGACCGGTGCTCGTCGGTGATCGTGAGCCCGGCCGGGGCGCGCTCGGTCAGCGCGGCCACCACCGCCGGCGTGTTGGCGGCATTGGGCACCAGGAAGATCTCGTCGTCGGAGACGTAGTAGGCGATCAGGTCGTCGATGACTCCGCCGGAATCGGTGCAGCACAAGGTGTATTGCGCCTTGCCGGGCCCGATGCGGCGCAGGTCGTTGGTGAGCGCGGAGTTGACGTACTCGGCGGCGCCGGGGCCGCGCACAAGCGCCTTGCCCAGGTGGCTGACGTCGAAGAGCCCCACCGTGGTGCGCGTCGCCGTGTGCTCGCTGACGGTGCCCGCGTAGGAGACGGGCATCAGCCAGCCGCCGAACTCTGCGAAACTGGCGCCGAGCTGGCGGTGCCGTTCTTCGAGTGGGCCCGCTAAGACTTCGCTCACGGCAGTCCACAGTACGGCCGGTGCTGGCACACTCTCACCTGTGGTCGATTTCGACGCGCTGCAGGCCGCGGGAATCGCCAATGCGCGCGATCGGGCGGGCCTGATCGAGTACCTGGACGGTCTCGGGTTCACCGCCGACGAGATGGTCGACGCCGAACGTCGCGGGCGGCTGTTCGGGTTGGCCGGCGACGTTCTGCAGGGCCCGGGCCGCCCGACCTACAGCCTGCGCACGGCCGCCGAGGCGCTCGGGCTGCCCGTCGATGAGGTCGCACACGCCTGGGCGGCGCTCGGCCTGACGATCTCCGACCCGGAGCAGCTCGCACTGAGCCAGGCCGACGTCGACGGCCTGGCGACGTGGGTCGCGATCAGGACGCTGGTCGGGCGAGGACGCGGCGCTCAAGTTTCTGCGGGTGGTCGGCAGCAGCGTTGGCCCGGCTCGCCGAGGCCAGGCGGGACGATGGTCCGCCTCGCCCAGCCCGACCTGCTGATGGCCCACAGCCAGCGACGAGCTCACCACGGCGCGGCGTATCGCAGCATGGCCGAGATGCACCCCCGGTCTCGCAGCGCTGATCGATGCCGTGCTCGCGGCATCAGATCACCAGTGCCCGAACGCTATTTCGAAGAGTCATCAGTGACGCGTCGGCGAGTGTGACGTGCGGTGTCGGATTTGCGGATCTGTCGGGCTTCACCGCGCTGACGCAGCATGCTCACGCCGACCGAGTTGTCCGACCTCCTCGTCGAATTCAGCGGCGCGGTCAGCGATGTCGTGCACGCCGACGGCGGACGGGTGGTGAAGTTCATCGGCGACGAGGTGATGTGGGTGACCTCGACGCCCGAACTGTTGGCGAAGTGGCCGTCGACCTCGTCGAGCACCCACGGGCGCGGGAGGCCGGCCTGCAGGTACGCGCCGGACTCGGCTACGGCCGGTGCTGGCCATCGGCGGCGACTACTTCGGCAACCCGTCAACCTGGCGGCCCGCCTGGTCGGCGGCGGCGGCGCCGGGTCAGATCCTCGGCGTCCGTCCGACGTCCGCGACGAGCTGCCCGACTGGCCGGCGATTCCCTTGGATCCGTTGATACTCAAAGGTTTCGAATCCCCTGTGATGGCCTACGACCTGCACCTGTCCCGCTGAGCGATAGGGTTATCGCTCGTGAGCCCAGCTAGCACCGGTTTCCAGGTCCCCACCGTCACCGTCAGCTTCGTCGCTGCCCAAACGCAAGGTCGACGACTCCGTGCTGATCGTCGCCGTGGTCAGCGGGCAGGACGAGGACGCCGCCGCGACCGTCGTCTCCAACCCGTTCCTCGATGCCGAAGCGGTCGGCGAGATCGAGGTCGCCCTGGCGGCACTCGGCGCCAAGGGCGGTTCCGAGCAGGTCACCCGGGTGGTCGCGCCGTCGCTGCCGGTGGCCAGCGTGCTGGCGGTCGGGCTGGGCAAGAGTCGTGACGAGTGGCCGGCCGACGTGATCCGCCGCGCCGCAGGGGTGGCGGCGCGGTCGCTGAACGGCGCCGAAGCGGTCATCACTACCCTGTCGGACATCGATCTGGGCGCCGCGATCGAAGGCCTGATCCTGGGTGCGTACCGGTTCAGCGATTTCCGCAGCGACAAGACCGCGCCCAAGGACAACGGGTTGCGCGCGATCACGGCGCTGACCGCCGACACGAAGATCGAAGACGAAGGCAGCGGCAGAACGCGCCACGGCCATCGCGACCGCGGTGGCCACGGCGCGCGATCTGGTCAACACTCCCCCTTCTCACCTCTATCCCGCCGAATTCGCCAAGCGCGCAAAGGCTTTGGGTGAGGCCGCCGGGCTCGAGGTCGAGGTGCTCGACGACAAGGCCCTCGCCAAGCAGGGCTACGGCGGGGTGGTCGGCGTCGGCAAGGGTTCGTCGCGCCCGCCGCGGCTGGTTCGGCTGATTCACCGTGGCGGGAAGAGCAAGAAGGCCAAGAAGGTCGCGCTGGTCGGCAAGGGCATCACGTTCGACACCGGCGGCATCTCCATCAAGCCGGCCGCCAACATGCACCACATGACCTCCGACATGGGCGGGGCGGCCGCCGTCATCGCGACCGTGGTCCTAGCGGCCAAGCAGAAGCTGCCGATCGACGTCATCGCCACGGTGCCGATGGCCGAGAACATGCCGTCGTCGACCGCGCAGCGCCCCGGCGATGTGCTCACCCATTACGGCGGCATCACCGTCGAGGTGCTCAACACCGACGCCGAGGGCAGGCTGATCCTGGCCGATGCGATCGTGCGGGCCTGCGAGGACGAACCCGACTACCTGATCGAGACGTCGACACTGACCGGCGCCCAGACCGTTGCTCTCGGCGCGCGCACGCCCGGCGTGATGGGCAGCGACGAGTTCCGGGATCGGGTCGCCGAGCGCTCGCAGCAGATCGGTGAGAATGCGTGGCCGATGCCGCTGCCGGAGGAACTCAAGGACGACCTCATATCGACGGTGGCCGACCTGTCCAACGTGAGCGGTTCGCGCTACGCCGGAATGCTGGTGGCCGGCACCTACCTGCGCGAGTTCGTCGCCGACGGAGTGCAGTGGGCGCACATCGACATCGCGGCACCGGCATACAACACCGGCGGGCCGTGGGGCTACACCGGCAAGGGAGGCACCGGAGTGCCGACGCGGACGATGTTCGCCGTCCTCGAGGACATAGCCGCGAGCGGCTGATCAGACGAGAGCCGCGAGCGGCTGATCAGACGAGAGCCGCGAACGGCTAGCGCCGATCCGCCGAGATCGACGAAATGGCGGGTTGTACTCGCACAAATCCGCCGAAACGTCCGTTTGGGCGCTACACGACGCTTGCGCGGGCCGAACTGCGCATCACCTGCGGCAGCAGGTGGGCGACGGCATAGACGATGTGCGCCTCGGGTGCGACGGGCCGCACGGGCTTGTTCTTCTTGACCGCGGACACGATGGCCTTGGCCACCTTGTCCGGACCATATCGACGCGCGGAGAACGCCTTCTCGAGCTGTGCACGACGCCCTTCGACTCGACCCGCCTTGTCCGGTGGGACGTCGAAGCGGGTGGTGTGCACGATATTCGTGTCGATGAAACCGGGACATACCGTAGTCAGGCCGATCGCCGGCCGAGTCCAGTTCGGCGCGTAGGCAATCGCCGAACATGAACACCGCGGCCTTGCTCGTCGCGTAGGCATTCATCGATCTGCTGTGGTGAGTATGCGGCCATCGACGACACGTTGACGATGTGCCCACCCGTTCCCCGATCGACGAGCCTGCGCCCAAATGATCTGCAGCAGTTGACAACCCCGCCGAAGTTGATGTCGAGCACCCGGTCGTACTCCTCGCGGGGGGTGTCGAGGAAGATTCCGGCCTGCCCGACACCGGCATTGTTGACCACGATGTCGGGGACGCCGTGTTCGGCGCACACCTGTTCGGCGAACCGTTCGACGGCCTCGGCGTCGGCGACATCGAGGGTGTACGCGTGCGCGACGCCACCGCGCGCGGCGATCTGGGCGGCGGTGTCCTTGACACCGGCCTCGTCGATGTCGCTGATCACCAGTTCGGCACCCTCGCGGGCGAACTCGAGAGCGGTCGCACGCCCGATGCCGCTGCCCGCACCGGTCACGGAAACCAATGTGTCTCCGAAGTATTCGCGCGCTCGGCCGACCTGTGCCCGCAGCAGGGCCCGGCTCGGCGGCTTTCCGTCGAGGAAGTCGATGAGTTCGCGGACCGACTGCGCCAGCACCTGCGGGTGGGAGAACGGCGACCAGTGGCCGGCATGGATGTCGCGGCGCCACAACCGCGGAACCCAATTGCCGGTGTCGTCGTATACACCCGGCAGAATGAACTGATCCCTGGTGTTCACAATGACCTGGACCGGCACGTCGACATAATGGTCGGTTCTGGCCGATGCGATCGTGCGAAAATAGTTGGCGCGGTACACCTTCAGACTGTTCGCCGCGTCGGACTTGTAGGTCTCCGCGTGATAAAGCTTCGCGGCCGAGATGCCGTCTCGTACCTTCAGCAAGCGGATCAAGCCGTCGGCGAGGAACGATCGGACGACCAGCGGCGCCAACACGGGTATGGAGAACCCACCCATGTACGTGAACTGCAGCATCTGACGGAACGCACGCACAAACCGCCGCGGATGGTACGGGCGCATGAGATTGCCGAGTACGTAGCGATTCATGTGGTCGCCGCTGGGGCCAGACACCGAGGTGAACGATGCGACGCGGTCGCTCGCACCGGGTCGCGACAAGTACTCCCAAATGCCCGCCGAACCCCAGTCGTGCGCCAAGACGTGGACCGGCTGGCCCGCCGCCACGGCATCGATCACCGCGGCGAAATCGTCGGCAAAACACGACATCCGATAGGCCGAAACCGGCTTCGGCACACCCGATTTGCCTGCACCGCGATTGTCGTAGCGCACGATGCGGAATCGGTCCGCCAGCAACGGGGCGACACCGTCCCACAACACATGGGAATCGGGCCAGCCGTGGGCAAGGACCACCGTGGGCCCGTCGGGATTGCCTTCTTCGTAGACCGCGATCGGGACCCCGTCACTGCTGTCGACGAACTGCATCAGACCTCCCCGCGATAATTAGTGTTACTGTCAGTAGCTCATACCGCTGGTATCGAATGTGCTGACACTACCGGCTAGCGTTCTTCGAGCTCCTCGCGGGCGGCCCGCTTGCGTTCGATCCGGCGTCGCGCGTCGTAATCGCGCATCCGCTGCGGATAACCGACCTTCTGGACGTCGTACACCGGGATGTTGAGACGCTCCGAGAGCCGGCGGGCTCCGGCGTCTCCCCCGGCGCGCCGCCGCGTCCACTCGCCATCGGCCGCGACCAACACGACCGTGACGTCGGTGACGGTCGTCCTCGGTTCGACGTACGCCTCGACCCCGTTGTGTTCGGCGACCCATCCGCGGAGGTATTTCAGATCCGCGGCCGGGTCGTTACCGCCGCCTTTACTGCGCGCACCGCGCCGAAACCTGTCGAACACACCCACCTCGGGTCGCGCTCCCTTCATCTACCTCCCTCGATAGTGCCAGAGCCGCGGGTCATTGAGTCTGCGCGAACTGTGTGTACGGACGTGACAGGATGGGAACCGACAAATCGACCACCTGCGACAGACCGTTCGAGGGAGCCCGAACACATGGCCATCTCCGTTCAGATGCCCGCACTCGGCGAGAGCGTGACCGAGGGGACTGTCACCCGCTGGCTAAAGCAAGAGGGTGACACGGTCGAACGGGATGAGCCGCTGCTCGAGGTGTCCACCGACAAGGTCGACACCGAGATCCCCTCGCCCGCGGCGGGTGTGCTGCAGAAGATCGTCGCCCAGGAGGACGACACGGTCGAGGTGGGCGGCGAGCTGGCGGTCATCGGTGAGGCAGGCGAATCCGACGGGGAGGCCTCAGAGCCCGAGGAGAAGCCCAAAGAAGAAGACGGCGACTCGGGCGGTGACGAAGAGAGCCCGCCGAAGAGGAGAAGCCGGCCGACGACGACGAGGAAGAAGAGCCCGCCGCTGAAGACTCCAAAGAGGAAGAGACCGAAGAACCAGAGCAAGAATCCGAGCCGGCCGCTGAATCGTCGGGTAAAGCGACCTCGGTGAAGATGCCCGAACTGGGCGAGTCGGTCACCGAAGGCACCGTAACCCGGTGGCTGAAGAAGGTTGGCGACAAGGTCGAGGTCGACGAGCCGCTGGTTGAGGTGTCGACGGACAAGGTCGACACCGAGATCCCTTCGCCGGTGGCGGGCACGCTGTTGTCCATCACCGCGGAGGAAGACGACACCGTTGCCGTCGGCGGTGAGCTGGCCAAGATCGGCGACGAGGGGGCCGCGGCCGACGAGAAGCCCGCCGCCAAACCCAAACCAGAGGCCAAGGCAGAACCTGAGGAAGAGTCGGAGCCCGAACCGAAGGAAGAGAAGAAAGAAGAGCCCGAGCCGGAGCCGAAGGAAAAGCCAGAAAAGAAGGAAGACAAGAAGCCGGAGCCCGAGCCCGAGCCCGAATCCAAGCCCGAGCCGAAATCGGCGCCCGCCGAGGAGGCGCCGTCCGGCGACGGCTCACCCTATGTGACCCCGCTGGTGCGGAAACTTGCCACGGCGAACGACATTGACCTCTCGGCGGTGAAGGGAACCGGTGTCGGAGGGCGGATCCGCAAGCAGGACGTGCTGGCGGCAGCGGAGGCCAAGAAGGCCCCCGCGCCCGAGTCCGACGCGCCGGCCGCCCAGCCCAGTGCCCCTTCCAAGGAGGCACCGACGCCCGCACCGGCCCTGGCGCATCTGCGCGGCACCACCCAGAAGGCAAATCGGATCCGGCAGATCACCGCGAAGAAGACGCGCGAATCCCTGCAGACCACAGCGCAATTGACGCAAACCCACGAGGTCGACATGACCAAGATCGTGGCGCTGCGGGCCCGCGCGAAGAACGCCTTCGCCGAGCGCGAAGGGGTGAACCTGACGTACCTGCCGTTCATCGCCCGCGCGGTGATCGACGCGCTGAAGATCCATCCGAACGTCAACGCCAGCTACAACGAGGAAAGCAAGGAGATCACCTACTACGACGCCGAGCACCTCGGCTTCGCGGTCGACACCGAGCAGGGCCTGCTGTCGCCGGTGGTCAAGAACGCCGGCGACTTGTCGCTGGCCGGGCTGGCACGGGCGATCGCTGATATCGCGGAGCGCGCACGCTCGGGAAACCTCAAGCCCGACGAGCTGTCCGGCGGCACGTTCACCATCACCAACATCGGCAGCCAGGGCGCACTCTTCGACACCCCGATCCTGGTCCCGCCGCAGGCGGCGATGCTGGGCACCGGTGCGATCGTGAAACGACCGCGGGTGATCGTCGACGACGCCGGCAACGAGTCCATCGGCGTGCGGTCCGTGTGCTATCTGCCGCTGACCTACGACCACCGGTTGGTCGACGGTGCGGACGCCGGACGTTTCGTCACCACCATCAAGCGTCGCCTCGAAGACGGCGCCTTCGAGGCTGATCTCGGCCTGTAGGACAAACCCGGGAAGGACTGGCGCCTGTCGTGCCCGACGCCGTGATCGCGATCGCCGGATCCTCCGGTCTGATCGGCTCAGCGTTGGTGTATGCCCTGAGGGCCACCGATCGCCGGGTGCTGCGAATCGTGCGCCGCGCGCCTTCCACCGCCGACGAGGTGTTCTGGAACCCGGACACCGGCGAATTCGATCCGAGTGCGTTGGCGGGGGTCGACGCCGTGGTGAACCTCTGCGGGGTCAACGTCGGCGACAAGCGGTGGTCGGGCGCGTTCAAGCAGAGCCTGCGCGACAGCCGCATCGGGCCGACCGAGGTGTTGTCCTCGGCGGTCGTCGAGGCCGGGGTCCCCGTACTCGTCAATGCCAGCGCGGTCGGCTACTACGGCGACACCGGTAGCCGCACCGTCGATGAGACCGCACCGGCAGGCGACGGCTTCCTGGCCCAGTTGTGCCAGGACTGGGAGGCCGCGACGGGTCCGGCCGAGAATGACGGCGCCAGGGTGGTGTTGCTGCGCACCGGCCTGGTGCTGACGGCGGCCGGCGGGGTGCTCGGCCGCCTCAAGACACTGTTCTCCCTGGGCCTGGGTGCCCGCCTCGGCAATGGGCGCCAGTACATGCCGTGGATCAGCCTGGAGGACGAGGTTCGCGCGGTGCTCTTCGCGATCACCCACGACGCGCTGTCCGGGCCCGTGAACCTGACGGGGCCGGCCCCGGTGACCAACGCGGAGTTCACCGCCGCGATGGGACGCGCTGTGAACCGCCCCACACCGCTGATGGTTCCCGGCTTCGCCCTGCGGACTGCGTTCGGCGAGTTCGCCGACGAGGGCCTGCTCGGCGGCCAGCGCGCCATCCCTGCCGCGTTGGAACGAGCCGGATTCGAATTCCACCACAACACGATCGGCGAGGCGCTGGCATTCGCCACCGCGCCGAACAACACGTAGCGCGTACCGTTTCAGATATGGCGATGATGTCCATTCGGTCGGCGACCACGCCGATCGACGTGCGGCGACTGGGCACCGTCGACTACCAGCAGGCCTGGCAGTTGCAGCGCGAACTCGCCGAAGCACGCATCGCCGGTGGCCCCGACACACTGTTGCTGCTCGAGCACCCGTCGGTCTACACCGCAGGTAGGCGCACACTGCCCGAGGAGCGCCCGTTCGACGACACGCCGGTGATCGACACAGATCGTGGCGGCAAGATCACCTGGCACGGACCGGGGCAGCTGGTCGGCTACCCCATCATCGGGCTGGCCGAACCTCTGGATGTCGTGAATTTCGTTCGGCGCCTTGAGGAATCACTCATCAAGGTATGCGCAGGCCTCGGTCTGGAGGCCGGCAGGGTCGACGGTCGCTCCGGGGTGTGGGTGCCCAGCCAAAACACCGCAGACGGCCGCCGCCCTGCCCGCAAGGTGGCCGCAGTCGGCATCCGTGTGTCCAGGGGGACGACGCTTCACGGGTTCGCGCTGAACTGCGACTGTGACCTGTCCGCGTTCTCCGCGATCGTGCCGTGCGGCATCTCCGACGCCGGAGTCACGTCGCTCACCGCCGAACTGGGCCGCCCGGTCGGCGTCGACGACGTCATCGCACCGGTGACTGAGGCCGTTGCGGACGCGCTCGACGGTCGCCTATCGGTAGCATTGACACAGTGACAGTCACCCCTGGGTCTGATGTCGCCGGCCATGCGGCTCCGGAAGGCCGAAAGCTCCTGCGTCTCGAGGTGCGTAATGCCGAGACGCCGATCGAGCGTAAGCCGCCGTGGATCAAGACCCGGGCCAAGATGGGCCCGGAGTACACGGAACTCAAGGCCCTGGTCCGGCGCGAAGGGCTGCACACCGTCTGCGAGGAGGCGGGCTGCCCGAACATCTTCGAATGCTGGGAGGACCGCGAGGCCACCTTCCTCATCGGCGGCGAACGGTGCACCCGCCGCTGCGACTTCTGTCAGATCGACACAGGTAAGCCCGCCGAACTCGACCGCGACGAGCCGCGCCGCGTCGCCGAAAGCGTGCAGGCGATGGGGCTGCGCTATTCGACGGTCACCGGGGTGGCCCGCGACGACCTGCCCGACGGTGGTGCGTGGCTGTACGCCGAGACCGTCCGCGCGATCAAGGACCTCAACCCGAACACCGGGGTGGAGTTGCTGATCCCGGATTTCAACGCCGACCCGGCCCTGCTGGCGCAGGTCTTCGAGGCGAGCCCAGAAGTGTTGGCGCACAACGTCGAAACGGTGCCCCGCATCTTCAAGCGAATCCGTCCGGGGTTCCGTTATGAGCGCAGTCTTTCGGTGCTGACCGCGGCGCGCGCCGACGGCCTGGTCACCAAGTCCAACCTCATCCTCGGTATGGGAGAGACGCCCGAGGAGGTCCGCACCGCGCTGACCGACCTTCACGACGCGGGCTGCGACATCGTCACGATCACGCAGTACCTGCGGCCCTCGGTGCGGCATCACCCGGTCGAGCGCTGGGTCAGGCCCGAGGAGTTCGTCGAGCACGAGCAGTTCGCCAAGGCGCTCGGCTTCGCCGGCGTGCTGGCCGGCCCGCTGGTGAGGTCTTCGTACCGGGCAGGCCGGCTCTACGCGCAAGCCGCGCAGCGCGCATCCGTTCGGATTGCGGGGCCTGAAGGCACCGTATCCTGAACCAGTGACTTCTCTGACGGCTGCAGCCGAAGGCCCCGACCAGGCCCAAACAGAAGTCTTTGGGTCAGTTCCGACACAAACCTCGAGGGCTCAATAATGGCGAAAACCCGCAATCCTGCTGCGTCGAAGGCCGCCAAGGCCGAGGCCAAGGCGGCCCGCAAGGCGGCATCCAAGGAGCGACGCAGTCAGCTGTGGCAGGCGTTCCAGATTCAGCGCAAAGAGGACAAGCGGCTGCTGCCGTACATGATCGGTGCGTTCGTGCTGATCGTGGCGGGCTCTGTGGCGCTCGGGATCTTCGCCGGCGGCTTCACCACGTACATGATGATCCCGTTGGGCATCGTGCTCGGCGCGCTGGTGGCGTTCGTCATCTTCGGGCGTCGCGCGCAGAAATCGGTGTACCGCAAGGCCGAGGGCCAGACGGGTGCGGCGGCGTGGGCGCTGGACAACCTGCGCGGCAAGTGGCGGGTTACCCCTGGCGTGGCCGCCACCGGTCACTTCGACGCGGTGCACCGGGTGATCGGGCGGCCCGGCGTCATCTTCGTGGGTGAGGGCTCTGCGACCCGGGTCAAGCCACTGCTGGCCCAGGAGAAGAAGCGCACGGCCCGCCTGGTCGGGGACATCCCGATCTACGACGTCGTCATCGGAAACGGCGAGGGCGAGGTTCCGCTGGCCAAGCTCGAACGCCACCTCAACAAGCTGCCTGCCAACATCACGGTCAAGCAGATGGACTCGCTGGAGTCGCGGCTGGCCGCGCTCGGCACCAAGGTCGGCCCCGCTGCGATGCCGAAGGGGCCGCTGCCCGCTCAGGCCAAGATGCGCGGTGTGCAGCGCACGGTCCGCCGCAAATAGTCAGCGCTGCAAATCCGGGCCGCGAACGTGAGCTTGCGTTCGAAATTCGGGCCGACTTTTCGGACACACCTTCACGTTCGACGGCGGAACCGGTTTGGCCGCCACGCCGTCTAATGGACGTGGAGTGGCCTTTCATCGGCACCGAGGCGTTGGCGGCCGGTGTCGTCAACCGGTACCAACTCGCTACGTGTTATGAAGCGCTGTTTCGGAACGTCTATGTGCCGAAGGGGCTGAACGTAACGCCCGTCGACAAGGCGGTAGGCGCCTGGCTCTGGTCGGGCCGACGCGGGACCGTCGCAGGACTTTCCGCCGCTGCTCTACACGGATCTCGGTGGATCGACGCAAAATTGCCCGCCGAACTCAACCAGCCGAGCAGGCACAAGACGAAGGGCATCCTGCTGCACAGCGACACCTTGAGTGACGACGAGACCGGCGTCATCGACGGTGTTTCGGCCACCACACCTGCCCGGACGGCTTTCGACCTCGGTCGGCGACGCAACACCGAGACAGCCGTTATCCGACTGGACGCGCTGAGGCAGGCGACCGATCTGAAGCCTGAAGCGGTCGCGGTGCTCATCGAACGCCACCGCGGCGTGCGTGGCCTGGTTCGACTGCGCGCGGCGCTCGAGCTCTCCGATGCCGGAGCCGAGTCGCCACAAGAAACCCGAACACGCCTTGTCCTCACCTCCGCCGGCTGGCGGCCGACGCATACACAGATCGAAGTGTTCGACGGGTTCGACTTCGTCGCGCGTATCGACATGGGGTGGCCGAAGTGGAAGGTCGGCGTCGAATACGACGGCCCGCAGCATTGGACCGACCCGTTCGTCCGCAACCGCGACATCGAGCGTCAAGCGGAACTCGAGGCGCTCGGCTGGCGGATCGTCCGAGTGAACGCCGACATGTTGCGATACCGACGAGCGATCATCGTCGTACGCACCTGTGCCGCACTGCAGGCGGCTGGCGCGGATGTCTGATCGAACGTGAGCTTGTGTTCGAAACCCGCCCGGTTTTTCGAGCACAAGCTCACGTTCGACGCTGACCCGCCCTGCTCGTCAGCGCCGCACGACGGCGGTGTTCGTGAAGCGGTCCTGGTAGCCGCGCAGGTCGCTGTCGGTGAACAGGGCCGGAACGACGAAGAACAACAGAATCCCGCGCACGGTCGCGCGCCCGATTCCGACGTGCATCCGGTTGTCCACAGACGCGACGCGCACCCCGAGTGCCCACTGGCCCGGCGTGAACCCGAACAGGCGCACCGAGATGATGCCCAGCACAGCCCAGACCACCGCGATCGACGTCGAACCCAGCGGGGTGTAGAGGAAGGTCTGCTGGCTGATCAACCCGATCCCGACGGTGAGGCCGACAAGTCCGTACGCGATGAACCAGTCGATCAGCAACGCCGCAAGGCGCCTGCCGAACCTGGCGATCGATCCGGGCCCGGACTCGGGCAATCCAAGGCGCTGTCCGGGATAGTCGTTGGATCCGGCGTCGCTGCCCGATTCGGACCCCGACAACCAGGACCCCATTGGGCGGGCCATAGTGTCAGGATATGCGGGGACGCGACGACCCCCTCGGCCACGCCGCAGCGACATTTGCGTAACTTCGGTGCAACATGCGGTTGATGACCCTGCAACATCGTGTTCATAGCGTCAACCCGCGGGTTACCAAAGACATAAGGAGAGTACGCAGTGGCAGACAAGACCGCCGACGACATCATGAAGCAGATCAAGGACGACGAGGTCGAGTACGTCGACATCCGATTCTGCGATCTGCCTGGCGTTGTCCAGCACTTCTCGATCCCGGCTTCGGCGTTCGACGAGAGCGTGTTCGAAGACGGCCTGGCGTTCGACGGCTCGTCGGTGCGCGGCTTCCAGTCGATTCACGAGTCCGACATGATGTTGCTGCCCGATCCCGAGACCGCGCGCCTCGACCCGTTCCGTGCCGCCAAGACGCTGAACCTCAACTTCTTCGTGCACGACCCGTTCACCCGCGAGGCGTACTCGCGCGACCCGCGCAACGTCGCCCGCAAGGCGGAGAACTACCTGACTAGCACCGGCATCGCCGACACGTGCTACTTCGGGGCGGAGGCCGAGTTCTACATCTTCGACTCGGTCAGCTTCGACTCGAGGATCAACGGCACGTTCTACGAGATCGACTCCGAGGCCGGCTGGTGGAACACCGGTGAGCCGGTCGAGTCGGATGGCAGCGCGAACCGCGGCTACAAGGTGCGTCCCAAGGGCGGCTACTTCCCCGTCGCGCCGTATGACCACTTCGTCGACCTGCGCGACCAGATGGCGACAAACCTGCAGAACGCCGGCTTCGTGCTGGAGCGCGGCCACCACGAGGTCGGCACCGCCGGCCAGGCCGAGATCAACTACAAGTTCAATACCCTGTTGCACGCGGCCGACGATCTGGTGCTGTTCAAATACATCATCAAGAACACCGCGTGGGCGGCCGGCAAGACGGTCACCTTCATGCCGAAGCCGCTCTTCGGTGACAACGGCTCCGGCATGCACGCCCACCAGTCGCTGTGGAAGGACGGCACGCCGCTGTTCCACGACGAGTCGGGCTATGCCGGTCTTTCGGATACGGCGCGGCACTACATCGGCGGCATCCTGCATCACGCGCCGTCTCTGCTGGCGTTCACCAACCCGACGGTGAACTCCTACAAGCGGTTGGTGCCAGGCTACGAGGCGCCGATCAACCTGGTGTACAGCCAGCGCAACCGGTCTGCGTGTGTGCGCATCCCGATCACCGGCAACAACCCGAAGGCCAAGCGCCTCGAGTTCCGTTGTCCGGACAGCTCGGGCAACCCGTACCTGGCGTTCGCGGCGATGATGATGGCCGGCCTGGACGGGATCAAGAAGAAGATCGAGCCGCAGGCCCCGGTCGACAAGGATCTCTACGAGCTGCCGCCGGAGGAGGCTGCGGGCATCCCGCAGGCGCCCACCTCGCTGGCCGCGGTGATCGACCGCCTCGAGGAGGATCACGAATACCTCACCGAGGGCGGCGTGTTCACCGAGGACCTGATCGAGACCTGGATCTCCTACAAGCGGGAGAACGAGATCCTGCCGGTGCAGATCCGTCCGCACCCGTACGAGATCGCGCTGTACTACGACGTGTAAGTCAGCTAAGCCCTTTTGACCTGCATACAGGCAGGCAAGGAGGCTAGATCGTCCGCAGTAATTCGCGACGAGTCCATCCGCTCGGCAATCACAGCCCCAACCGCCGAACGGGTGGACTCGTCCGCGTCCGGCCATAGGTGGCCATAGGTGTCGAGAGTCGTCCGCGCACTGGCGTGCCGCATGCGCGCCTGAACGGTGTTGATGTCGGCACCCGGAGAGATCAGCAGCGACGCCAGGTAGTGGCGCAGATCGTGGAAGCTGAAAGCCTCCTACAGCGTGATGACCTTGTCATGCTCGGAACCTTTGCGTCGCGCCCAAGCGTTTCATGGCTGTGATGGGTGTTGCTGTTCCCCGGGCGGGGAGCGATAACTAGGGGTTTGTTTTATGGCGAAGGTTTGGAAGTTGATCGCCAGCCTGTGCGTTCTCGCAGGCTTAACCAGTGTCGCTCCGGCGCACGCTGATGGGCCAATCACCTACACACTGGAACCGTGGGACGGCGACGGAGTAATCGCAACATTTACGTTAACGCAGTTGAATCATGGTGGCTCGCTGTGCCCTTGTGTCAAAATCCCGTATCCCGCCACTGGACTCCCCAGGGATATCCAGAAAGGCGCAGATAATATTGCCAAGGTCTCATTGAAACCTGGCGATACGGTACTGGGGTTTAGCTTGGGACAACGGGTAGTGAGCTTGTATCTGGCGCAGCACACTCCCCCGCCTGAAGTGAAGTTCATTCTTGACGGTGCCACTCTCGAAAGTAATCAGAAGCTCGTTGACGAGGGCAGAGGAGTTCCCTGGGACATTCCCGCTCCAGTCACCATGGTCGCCAACGAATATGACGGCTGGTCTGACTTTCCGGATAATGCTGCCTCGCCGGGCTATAACCTGGCGGTACAGAATGCTAATGCGGGAAAGCGGCACGTCCACAACTACATCAACGCTCAGCTTCATCACCCCGCCAATGTGGTGACCACAAGGGGCAACATCACCGCGATTCTAATCCCGACACAAAAGCTGCCCCTAAATGATGGGCTGCGCCTGCGGGGTCTTAATGCTGAGGCCGACAGGCTCGATGCTGAGCAGCGCGCTCAGATTGACGATGCCTACAGTCGCCCAAAGCCATCGCCGGAGCAGTTGGCGGCGGCTACCGATGAGCAAGTGGGAGTCCCTCCTGCGCCGATCTATCAAACACCTGAACCCGTAGCTGTTTTAGATGGCGGCTAATAGGAAGCCCAGGAGTAAAACCATGGCTGATCAGCCTCCCCAGAGCTGGGCCGTATGGAGCAGCGCTCGTCCCCCTCTGCCGGAAAGCACCCCGAAAAAAGCCCACCCGCGCCCCGCAGGACTGGCTGGCAGCGGGTGGCCGACGCGCCAGCCGACGCCAAGCACGTAGTTCGCGCTGTACTACGACGTGTAACCCAATTCGATCATTCGGGCCGGGCGGAGTGCATCCTCGCCCGGCCCGAGTGCGTGATGCGGGGCCGACGCATCGAAGCTGTGAAATTCCTGGGACGTCTGCGTAGGCTCAGCGAGCATGACGACCAATCTGGACGCCCGTCTTGCAAGCTACTCCTCACCGGTTCTGAGCATTTTTCGAATTATCTTCGGCCTGCTGTTCACACTGCACGGCACACAGAAGCTGTTCGATTGGCCGGTCGCGTCGCCGATGCCGATCGAGGTTGGAGCGTGGCCGGCCTGGTGGGCAGGTTTGATCGAGCTCGTCTGCGGCCTGCTGATCACCTTCGGGGTCTTCACCCGCATCGCGGCTCTTCTCGCAGCGGGCCATATGGCGGTCGCGTACTTCTGGAAGCACTGGCCGCCGCTCGATGGCCCTCCGGCAAGCTTCTGGCCGACCGTCAACGGCGGCGAGCTGGCCGTCATGTTTTGTTTCGCGTTCCTGCTGCTGGCCGGCATGGGCGCGGGCGCCTGGTCGGTGGACGCGCAGCGCGGTACGCGCGTCGGGCGTGCGGCACGCGGTCGCGTCGTCACCGGCACCGCGGCGCCCGCGAGCGCGCCGCCGCGACGCGGACTGTTCAGTCGCTTCCGGCGATAGTAAACGCCATGTGCAAATCAATCTTCGCCGCAGTGTTGGCGGTCGCCCTAGCGACAAGCATGTTCGGCCCGACCGTCTCCCCCGCGAATGCCCAAACCGCACGCCTCGTCGTCATCACGACCGGAGGCACGATCGCCACCAGCACCGACCCCAGCGGTGTTCGGCGACCGACGGTCGGCGGCGCCGAACTCGCCGCGGGCCTCGACGTCGAGATCGTCGACCTGATGAAGAAGGACAGCTCACAGCTGACGCCGGCGGACTGGGACGCGATCGGGGCGGCGGCCAAGAACGCAGTGGCCAACGGAGCCAACGGGGTGGTGATCACCCACGGCACCGACACCATGGAAGACACCGCGATGTGGCTGGACGTTACCTATCAGGGCAGCACGCCGATCGTGCTGACCGGGGCGCAACGCAGTTCTGACGCCCCGGACGCCGATGGACCGAAGAACCTGCGCGACGCGCTGACGGTCGCCGCCAGCCCTGCGGCTCGTGACCAGGGTGTGTTGATCACGTTCGCCAGCAACGTGTTTCAGGCCTTGGGAACCCGAAAGATGGACACCGCAGGCTTGTCGCCGTTCGGTGGCACGGCGCCCGTCGGGACGATCGGCAACGATGCGTTCATACTGACCCAGCCTGCGCGACGGCCCTTTGTGGCCGACGTGTCGGCGGCCAGTGCACCGCGCGTCGACATCGTCTCGGCGTATCCCGGCGACGGGCCGGGACCGATCGACGCGGCCGTTGCAGCGGGCGCCCGCGGGATTGTGCTGGAGGCACTGGGTTCCGGCAATGCCGGCGACGGCGTCGTGGACGCGGTGCGTCGGCATGCGCCCGCCGGGGTTTCGTTCGCGATCTCCACCCGCGTACCGGCCGGACCCGTCGTCGCCGAGTACGGTCCCGGCGACGACATGGTCAAGGCCGGCGCGATGATGGTGCCCAACCTGCGGTCCAGCCAGGCCCGGGTGCTGGTGATGGCCGCCCTCGCCGCCGGTCAACCGGTCGGCGACGTCATCGCCCGCTGGGGATAGCGCCAGGCGCCAAACGCAAAGCTCAGCCGTCGAGCGCGAGGTCCTTACGGAATCGCTTCATTCCGTCGATCTTCTCGGCCAATGAGGCCTGCGGTCCGGCGTAGAACATCCACGGCATGGTCACGATGCCGCCGATACCCCCGGCCTCGGCACGCGCGTAGTGCTCCGGGGTGAACGCATCGGTCAGCGGCGTGATGACGGTGAAATCGTCCATCGACAGACCCTTTTCGGCGCGAAGTTCACGTAACTTTCCGATGCGTTCGAGGGCTCGGTCCGTGGTGATCAGGTCGCCGATCCACCCGTCGTGGCGGGCGGCACGACGCAGTGCGATGTCGGAGAGGCCACCGACGTAGATCGGGATGTCCGGTGGCGTCGGTTCCATCTCCAGGCGCGGGGTCTGATAGAACTCGCCGTCGAACTCCGTCCAGCCCGGCTTCCAGAGTTCCTTCATCAACTCGAGCATCTCGTCGGTGCGCTTGCCACGCCGGTCGAAGCGCTGCCCCATCAAGGTGAACTCTTCCTCGCACCAGCCCACGCCGATGCCGAGTTCCAGGCGTCCGTCGGCGAGAAGCGCCGCTGTGCCAATGGATTTCGCCGCCGAGTACGGATCGCGCATCGCAGGCAGGTAGACCGTGGTGACGAAGCGCAGCCGTGTCGTCACCATCGCCAGCGCGCCGATCAACACCCAAGGGTCTGGCCAGTCGGTGAACGCCTCCCACCGTCGCTTCCCGTCCTTGGTGTACGGATACGGCGTCTTCAGAGTCTCGAGGTTGATGACGTGGTCCGGGATCCCGAGGCCGTCGTAGCCGAGATCGTCAGCGGCTCTGGCGATTTCGGTGACTTCGCTCGTATCGAGAAACGCCAGGCTGACATAGAACTTCATCCGGCGTCTCGCGCCCATGCCGGCCTGATGAAGACGCCCTCGGCCTCGACCGTGACACCGTCGGCGTCGATGAGATAGCCCTTGGCGAACGTCTTGACGCCTTCTTCCCGCTCGACGGCGGCCTCGGCGCGCAGCGGCCCCAGCGGCGTGCCGCGCAAATAGCGCAGTGAGATGGTGCCGGTGAACTTCGGCGTGGTCAATCCGTCGCTGGCCGCCTCACCGAGGAGGTGGTCGAGCACCAGCGCGCAGATGCCGCCGTGCACCCAGCCGGGAGGACCCTCGTAGGCGCCGCTGAGCGTGAACTCGCTCCAGCAGCGCCCGTCGTCCTCGTGGTGGATGACCATCGGCGGAGCGATCGCATTGCGCAGTCCGACAGCGGGATTGGCCCACGCCAGCGGACGGCCGGTGGCCTCATGGCGCAGCGTGGTCGTCACCGTGCGCCGGTCACTGCCGAGCAACTCGGTCAGTGCCTCGATTCTGTCCTTGGCGTCGCTGACGGTGCGCTCATCGGCCTCGGTGTGGAGTGCCGCCTCGATCAGCCTGCGCAGCGACTCGGTCAGAGGTCCGTAGAGAGCGCGCTGGCGCTGGTACTCATCTTCGCTGATCACGTCGAACCCGAAGTCCATGCTCATGCGCTATGCCTATCCTCCAAAAACCTTTCGTACCACCGCTTTTGCACGGCGGGTCACTCGCAGGTAGTTGTCGAGGAACTCGCCGCCGTCGTCGCTGCCCCAGCCGGCGGCCAGCGCCACCGCGTTGAGTTGACGTCCGGGCCCCGGCAGCTGGTCGGTGGGCTTGCCGCGCACCAGCACCAGCGCGTTGCGTGCCCGGGTGGCGGTCAGCCACGCCTGCCGCAACAACTCGACGTCACCCTCGGCGATCAGCTCCGCGGCGCCGATGGCATCCAATGCCTGTAGCGTCGAAGTGCAGTGCAGCGCAGGCACTTTGTCCGCGTAGCGCAGCTGCATCAGCTGCACCGTCCACTCGATGTCCGCGAGCCCGCCGCGCCCGAGCTTGGTGTGGGTGTTCGGGTCGGCGCCGCGTGGCAACCGTTCGGCGTCCACACGCGCCTTGATCCGCCTGATCTCCTGCACCGTCTCCTGCGAGATACCGCCCGGCGGGTAGCGCGTCTTGTCGATCATCAACAGGAATCGCTCCCCCAGGTCGGGATCACCGGCGACCCGGTGCGCCCGCAGCAGCGCCTGGACCTCCCACGGTTGCGCCCACTGTGCGTAGTACGCCTCGTACGAGGCGAGCGTCCGCACCAGCGAGCCGTTGCGGCCCTCGGGCCGCAGCCCGGCGTCGACCTCCAGCGGCGGGTCTGCGCTGGGTGTGCCCAGCCGCGTGCGGACCTGCTCGGCGATGGTCACCGCCCACCGCACCGCCGCCGACTCGTCGGCGCCCGCCGGCCCTTCCACAGGCTCGCACACGAACATCACGTCGGCGTCCGACCCATAGCCCAGCTCGGCGCCGCCGAGACGGCCCATCCCGATCACCGCGATGCGCGCGGGCACACCTCCCTCAGGCGTGTTGGCCCGGATCACCGCCTCCAGCGCGGCCTGCAGCACCGCCACCCATACCGACGTCAGCGCCTTGCACACGTCAGTCACCTCGAGCATGCCCAACAGATCGGCCGATGCGATCCGCGCCAGTTCCCGCCTGCGCAGGGTGCGCGCCGCGGCGATCGCCCGCACCGGATCGACGTGTCGGCCTGCGGCCGCCACCAGTGCCTTCGCCACCCCGTCGGGGTCGACGTCACACAGCTTTGGTCCCTCCGGGCCGTCGGCATAGAGCTGGATGACCTCCGGAGCCCGCATCAGCAGCTCGGGCACATACGCGGACGTGCCCAGCACCTGCATCAGCCGCTTGGCCACCGCGCCCTCGTCGCGCAGTGTCGATAAGTACCACCGCTGCTCGGAGAGCTCCTCGCTGATGCGCCGATATGCCAGCAGACCGGCATCGGGGTCGGGTGTGTCGGAAAGCCAGTCGAGCAGCGTCGGCAGCAGCACCTGCTGCACACGGCCGCGGCGGCCCCCTGCACTGGTCAGCGCCGCCAGATGCGTCAGCGCGCTCTGCGGCCCCTCATAGCCCAGCGCAGCCAGCTGACGTTCGGCGGCCTCCGGCGTCATACCCGCCGAAAGACCAAGCGCCGGTTGGCCAACCGATTCCAGCAGCGGTTGGTAGAACAGCTTGGCGTGTAGCCGGGACACACGCATGCTCTGCCGCTTGAGCTCCTCGCGAAGCACCCCGAGGGCGTCGTGCCTGCCGTCGGGGCGGACGTGGGCGGCGCGCGCGAGCCAGCGCAGCGCCTCGTCGTCGTCTTCGTCGGGAAGCATGTGGGTTCGCTTGAGGCGCTGCAGCTGCAGCCGGTGCTCGAGCAGTCGCAGGAACTCGTAGGACGCCGTCAGGTTGGCGGCGTCGTCGCGGCCGATGTAGCCACCCTCGCCGAGGGCGGCCAGCGCGTCGACCGTCGACGCCACGTGCAGTGACTCATCGATTCTGCCGTGCACCAACTGCAGCAGCTGCACGGCGAACTCGACATCGCGCAGTCCGCCGGTGCCGAGCTTGATCTCTCGGTTCCGTACCCCGGCGGGCACCAGTTCCTCGACGCGTCGGCGCATCGACTGCACTTCCGGAACGAAGTCCTCGCGCTCGCACGCGGTCCACACCATCGGCATCAGCGCGTCGATGTACTGCTTTCCCAGCTCGGCGTCGCCAGCCGCGGGCCGCGCCTTCATCAACGCCTGGAACTCCCACGTCTTGGCCCACCGCTGGTAGTAGGTGACATGGGAGTCCAATGTGCGCACCAGCTGGCCGTGCTTGCCTTCGGGCCGTAATGCGGCGTCGACTTCGAAGAACGCGTCGGCGGCGAACCGCATCATCTCGCCTGCCACCCGGGTGGCGACCGCGTCGGCCTTCTCGGCGACGAAGATCACGTCCACGTCGCTGACGTAGTTCAGTTCGCGCGCGCCACTCTTGCCCATCGCGATGACGGCCAGCCGCGGCGCCGCGTCGTTCCCCACCGCCTTGTTCGCGACCGTCAGCGCGGCGCTGAGCGCGGCGTCAGCCAGATCCGCCAGATGCTCACCGACGGTCGGGAACGCCAGGACGGGTTCGTTCTCCACGGTCGACGCCAGGTCGAGGCCCGCCAGCACCAACATGCGGTCGCGGTAGAGGGTCCGCAGCGGTTGCAGCGCGTCCGTTGCGTCCGTTGCCTTTTCGGCCAGGTCGACGAAGGTGGCACGAAGATCGTCGGCCGGCGGCAGCGTCACGTCACCCGCCAACAGATGCCAGGCGTCCGGATGTGCGATCAGGTGGTCACCGAGCGCCAGCGACGAGCCGAGCACGCCGAACAACCGGCCGCGCAGGCCGCGGTCGGTGACCAGCGCCGCATTGAGCTCCCCCCAGCCGGTGCCCAGCGCATCGACCAACCGCACCATCGCCGCGAGCGCGGTGTCGGCGTCGGGCGCGCGCGACAGTGACCACAACAACTCGACGTGGGCGTCGGTGTTCCAGCCCAGCCGGCCCAGGTCGGCGGGCGCTGAGGGTTCGACCAGCCCGAGCCGACCTACGCTTGGCAGCTTCGGGCGCTGCGTCGCGGGTTTGGGCACAAGACGAAGGTAGCGCAGCCGTTATTCGATCCGTCGTCTAGAGCGACAAGTAGGCCTTCAGCTCGAACGGCGTGACGTGGCTGCGGTAGTTCTCCCACTCGGCTCGCTTGTTGCGCAGGAAGTAGTCGAAGACGTGCTCCCCCAACGCTTCCGCCACGAGCTCCGAATTCTCCATCTCGGTCAGTGCGACGCCGAGGCTGCCCGGCAGCTCCTTGTAGCCCATCGCGCGGCGTTCCTCCGTGGTGAGGTTCCACACGTTGTCCTCGGCCTGCGGACCCAGTACATAGTTCTTCTCGATGCCGCGCAGCCCCGCGGCGAGCAGGACGGCGAAGGTCAGATACGGGTTGCACGCCGAATCGGGACTGCGCACCTCGACGCGTCGCGAGGCCGCCTTGCGCGGCGTGTACATCGGAACCCGCACAAGCGCCGAGCGGTTGGCGGCTCCCCAGGACGCCGCGGTCGGGGCCTCACCGCCGTGCACCAGGCGCTTGTAGGAGTTCACCCACTGGTTGGTGACGGCGCTGATCTCGTTGGCGTGCTCGAGGATGCCCGCGATGAACGACTTGGCGACGTCGGACAGCTGCAGCACGTCATCCGCACTGTGGAACGCGTTGGTGTCGCCCTCGAACAGGCTCATGTGCGTGTGCATCGCCGACCCCGGGTGCTCGGCGAACGGCTTCGGCATGAACGACGCACGGACGCCGTCGCCGAGTGCGACCTCCTTGACGACGTAGCGGAAGGTCATCACGTTGTCGGCCATCGACAGCGCGTCGGCATAGCGCAGGTCGATCTCCTGCTGACCGGGCGCACCTTCGTGGTGGCTGAACTCCACCGAGATGCCCATCTGCTCGAGCGCGTCGATGGCGTGGCGGCGGAAGTTCGGCGCCGCATCGTGCACGGCCTGGTCGAAGTAGCCGCCGTTATCAGCAGGGACGGGCACATTGCCGTCGTCCTCGCCGGGCTTGAGGAGGAAGAACTCGATCTCGGGGTGCACGTAGCAGGAGAAGCCGAGGTCACTGGCCTTGGACAGCTGGCGACGCAGCACGTGGCGGGAGTCCGCCCACGACGGCGAGCCGTCCGGCATCGTGATGTCGCAGAACATGCGCGCCGAGTGATGATCGCCGCCGCTGGTGGTCCACGGCAGTATCTGGAACGTCGACGGATCGGGCCGGGCGACCATGTCGGCCTCCGAGGCCCGGGCGAAGCCCTCGATCGCGGATCCGTCGAAGCCGATTCCCTCCTCGAACGCACCCTCGAGTTCGGCTGGTGCGATGGCGACCGACTTCAGGTATCCGAGCACATCGGTGAACCACAACCGGACGAAGCGGATATCGCGTTCTTCCAGCGTGCGCAGCACGAATTCCTTCTGCCGATCCATATCCGCAGCGTAGGCACCGGCTGTTAATTCTGTGTTACATCCGAAGCGGCACTGCAGTGGCCCGGGTTACGTCTCTGCCGTTATGCGCGCTCGGCTGTCATGTGGATCTCGACTGTGCCCTGGCACCAGCCGCTCAAGATCTCGGTGTGCATGATGCCGGAAAGTGACCCGTCGGGTTGGGGCGTGTAGCGCACGTCGGCTCGGGCCGGACTCCATTCGATGGTGTGTTCGTCGGGCATCATGCAGTCCCATTGGAAATCGCTGACTTGTGTCCACGACGACCCATCCCAGGTGAATTGAACCGGTTGCGGAACCGTCGGGTTCCTCGGGGCAGGGCCGCTGGTAATCGTGGCGGTGCACTTTCCGCTCGTACAACTCGAGCGGAATCCATAGGTATCGGTGTACTGCCCCTCGGGCTGAGTGGCCGCCATGCTGGTCCCTTCCTTTGGACCAACGATGAACGTGATCGCGTACTCGCCGTTCCAGGACGGAGGGTCGGCGGAGGCGGTTGGGGGAAGCGACAGGGTGATCGCGAGCGCCGCGGCGCACAAACCGACGAGACTGCTCAGACGGGCTGAGGCCATTGGTTTCTCCTCCGAGTCCGCGACCCTTTGGTCTGCGACCAATTGATCATAGCGCATAGATGTTTCAGCGCACGTTACACGGTGACTGCAATTAACAGTGAAGGCCCTCCGGTGGAACCACCGAATCGACCAGAAAGTTCGCCACGGCGGTGTCGACGCACGTGTCGCCATTGAACACCACGGTGTGCTGCGTGCCGTCGAAGGTGATCAGCGATGCGCCCATCTGACGAGCCAGGTCGACGCCGGCCTGATAGGGCGTGGCGGGGTCGTGGGTCACCGAGACCACGACGACCTTGCCGGGCCCGGGTGAGGACGCCGGCTGCGGCGTCGACGTCGGGGGCACCGGCCACATCGTGCACAAATCACGGGGAGCGAATCCGGTGAAGTTCCCGTAGGCCAGGAACGGCGCCGCCGCACGCAACTGCCGATCGGCGTAGGCCCACACCGCGGGTTCCGGCGGGTACGGCGCATCGACGCAGTGGATCGCCTGGAAAGCGTCCTGCTGATTCGAGTAATGCCCCGACGTGTCGCGACCCTGATAGTCGTCGGCCAGCAGCAGCAGATCGCCGGGGTCGGTGCCGCGCTGCAACCCGAGCAGGCCGCTGGTCAGGTACGACCAGTAGCGCCGGGAGTAGAGCGCATTGACCGTGCCCGTGATCGCGTCCTGGTAACCCAGGCCGCGAGGGTCGGACGTTCGGGCGGGCTGGTTCACCAACGGGTTGACCAATTGGTGGTAGCGGTTGACGAACTGCGTCGGGTCGGTGCCCAGCGGACAGCCGGGTGACTGCGCGCAGTCAGCCGCGTAGTCGTTGAACGCCGTTTGGAATCCGGCCATTTGGCGGATACGACTGGCGATCGGGTCCAGGGAGGGATCGATGGCACCGTCGAGGACCATGGCCCGCACCCGGTCGGGATAGCGCTCGGCGTAGGCCGCGCCGAGCTCGGTACCGTAGGAGAAACCCAGGTAGTTGATCTGGTTCTCGCCGAGCGCGGCGCGTACAACGTCCATGTCCGACACCGCGGAAGCCGTGCCGACGCCCGCCAGGAAATCGGTGCCCATCTTCTCGGTGCACGAGGCCACGATCTGGCTGTACAGCTGCTCGATGTGCGCCACGCCTGCCGGGCTGTAGTCGGCCATCGGTTCGCGGCGGTACGCGTCGAATTCCGCGTCGCTGCGGCAGCGCAGTTCCGGCGTCGAGTGTCCGACGCCGCGGGGGTCGATGCCCACCAGGTCGAAGTGCTTCGCGATTTCCGAGTCGGCCAGGCCGACGCCCATGCCTGCGACGGTGTCGACTGCCGAGGAGCCGGGCCCGCCGGGATTGACCACGAGTACACCGATCTTCTCGGCCGTGGCCGGCACCCGGATGACGGCCAATTGCGCCTGTGCGCCTTCGGGTTTCGCATAGTCGAAGGGCACGGAGACGGTGCCGCACCGCGCGGTCGGGATCGCGGTGGTGTCGCCGAGGAAGCGCTCGCAGCCACCCCAGGCCGGCGACTGTCCGTAGACCTGAGTGGACTGCCCGTCGGGCGTCGCATAGGCGCTCGGGCCCGTGCCGGCGGACACCACCAGCAACGCAAGCACCAGCCGCCCCGCCCGCCACATGGCAGACATCGTTGCATGTGTGGCGGCCTCGACCCCTGGCCGGCCTACCCCTGGAACACAACGGTGACCTGGCTGTGATCAGGCGTCGAGTTCGTAGCTCAGCCAGGTCGACTTCGATGCGCCGATGCCGTCGTAAAGCCGTTGCGCCGTTGCGTTGTCGAGCGCCGTCTCCCACACCAGCTTCTCCGCGCCGCGCTCGCGGCACAGTTGCAGCCCCCGTTCGATCAGCGCCCGGCCGGTGCCCGACCCACGAGCCACCGGCTGCACGTACAAGTCGTTGAGCACGCCGACGCGACCCGCGTGCAACGTCTGCCATGTCCAGTAGATCGTCGCGAATCCCAACGGTGTCCCGTCACCGCGAGCGATCAGCTGCACACCCTCGTCGGGGTTCTCGATCAGCGTGGTCGCCAACGCCAGCAGACGGTCATCGGGCGGGTCCACGCGATAGAAATCGCAGTAGGCCCGCAGCATCGGCAGAAGCTCCGCCAGGTCCGAATCGACGACGGTGTCGATGCTCAGGTGCATCGGGTGTCCGGCGGCGGGACGACGACATCGACCAGGTAGCGCGCCGCAATGTCGTCGACGCATTCGTTTCCCTGGAATGCGACGGTGTGCTGGGTGCCCTCGAAGGTGAGCATCGTGCCGCCGAGCTGGCGGGCAAGGTCGACGCCCGCCTGATACGGCGTCGCGGGGTCGTTGGTCGTCGACACCACCAGGATCGGCGGCAGCCCGTCGACCTTGATCTCGTGCGGCTCGGTCGTCGTCGGCACCGGCCAGAACGCGCAGGTGCCCAACGGCGCATGCCCGGTGAACTCTCCGTAGCTCATGAACGGCGCCACCTCACGGGCCCGCCGGTCCTCCTCGACGACCTTGGCGCGATCTTTCACCGCGGGCTTGTCGACGCAGTTGACCGCGACCCGGACATCGGTCGAGTTGTTGTAGTGACCCTCTTCGTCGCGGCCCATGTAGAGGTCCGCGAGGGCCAGCATCGTGTCGCCCTCGCCGTCCTTCATCTCGGTGAGCGCCTGCGTGAGGTGGCGCCACAGGTTTGGCGAGTACAGCGGCAGGATCGTGCCGACGACCGAGTCGGAGTAGCTCAGCCCGCGCGGATCGCGGGTTTTCAGCGGCTTCTCCACCAGCGGCTCGACCATGCTGCGGTAGACGTCGACCGCCTTGGCGGGATCGGCGCCCAGCGGGCACTGAGCGTCGGTGGCCGCACAGTCGGCGGCAAAGTCGTTGAACGCCGTCTGGAACGCTTTGGCCTGACGGATGTTGGCCTCGGTCGGGTCGGCGTTGGGGTCGACGGCCCCGTCGAGGATCATCGCCCGCACCTTGTCCGGATGGGCCTCCGCGTATGACGACCCGATCCGGGTGCCGTACGAGTAGCCCAGGTACGTCAGCTTGTCGTCGCCGACCGCGATGCGCATCGCCTCGAGATCCTTGACGACACTGGCGGTTCCGACGTTGGCCAGGAACTCCTCGCCCATCTTGTCGACGCAGCGCTGGACGAAGTCCTTGGTCTCGCCCTCGATGTGCTCGACGCCCTCCGGCGTGTAGTCGACCTGGGGGTCGGCCCGCAGCCGATCGTTGTCGGCGTCGGAGTTGCACCACACCGCCGGCGTGGAGTTCGCGACGCCGCGCGGGTCGAAGCCGATGAGATCGAACCGCTCGCGCACCGACTGCGGCAGCGCCGAGACCAGCGATGCCGCGCCCTCCACGCCCGACTCCCCCGGTCCACCGGGGTTGATGAACAGCGACCCGATCTTCTCGCCGGTGGCCCTGAAGCGGATCATCGCAAGCCGCGCGACGTCGCCGTCGGGCTTGGCATAGTCCACAGGCACCGACAGCATCCCGCACTCGGCCTCGGACGGCACACGCGACTCATCGGAGGGGTCGGCCTGGCACAACCTCCATTCGATCGGCGAACCCGGAGGGGGCACCGCGATGACGCCGCGGCCGTCGACCATATTGGTGCAACCGGCGACCAGCAGCATCAGCGCGGTCACGAGGACCCCGATCTTGAGGTACATGGCACCACATGCTGCCATGACCACACATCCGCGCTGGCTAGGCGGCTAACGCGTGGCGTCGAGCAACTCGTCGAGGGAGACTTTGAAATCGTCGGCCATATCCCAGAGGTCGGGCAGCAACTCCGGGCACGACACGATCCCGACGTCCAGGGTGCCGTTCAGCGACATCACGGTGATGTTCAGTCCCGAGCCGTGGAAGATCGGCCCCAGCGGGTACATCGCCTTCACCTCGCAGCCCAGGTAGTACAGCGGAACCTGCGGGCCGGGGACATTGGAGATGACGAGGTTGTGCACCGGCCTGGCCCCGCTCAATCGACTGGCGGCGTAGACGCGCATCGCAACCCCGAACACGGCAGGCGCGGCAAACTGGGTCCAGTCCTGCAGCAGGGTCGCTCCGATCGCCGAACTATGTTGTTTGGCAACCGAATTCGATTCCGCAATGGACTTCAGCCGCTCGGCCGGATCGTCGATATGAGTCTCCAGCCGAGAGAACATGCCCGACACCTGATTGCGCCCGGGCCGGTCCGACTTCTCGTGCACCGACACCGGCACCATCGCCACCAGGGAGTTCTCCGGCAGCTCACCGCGGTCGGCGAGGAACGTGCGCAGCACGCCGGACACCAGTGCCATCACCACGTCGTTGACCTTGACCCCGAAGTGATTCTTCACGGTCTTGATGTCCTCGAGGTCGAGCTGTGCGAACGCGACGTTGCGATGCCCGGTGACGTTGCTGTTCCACGCAGTCTTCGGCGCAGCGAACGGCGCTGTCATGGCGAGGCCCGTTCGCGCCCGCTTGACCGTATCCACGACTGTCGACAGGGTCGAGGGCAGCGCATTGACCAGCTTCAGGGGCCGGGTGGCGTACTTGATCGCGCCGGAAACGGCGATCTCGAGGGAGCTCGCATCGCCGGGGCCGTCGACCGGGTCCGGCGGCGGCGCATCCGGTTCGGTGCCGCACAGCTGAGACATCAGGTTGGCACCCGACACTCCGTCGACGCCGGCGTGGTGAACCTTCGTCATCACGACGAGGCGACCGCCCTCGTGCGGGTCGGTGCCTGCGACGTTCTCGATCACCCACTTCTCCCAGAGCGGACGGCTGCGATCCAGTGACAGTGAGGCGATATGCCCACAGATCTCCGCCAACTCGCGTCGACCGCCGGGAGAGGGCAGGCCGATGCGGTGCAGGTGCCGGTCGACGTCGAAATCCTTGTCGTCGACCCACACCGGATGGTCGATGTTGAACCGGCTGTCGGCGAGCTTCTCCCGGAACTGCGGCAGGGCCTTGATCCGCAGGCTGAAGGCGTCGCGAAAGCGATCGAAGGTGTACCCGCCGGGCATGGTCGAGGTGTCGAGTTCGAGGATCGAGCAAACATGCAGTGGCTGCTGGGCGGTTTCGAGATACAGGAAGCTGGCGTCGAGTCCGCTGAGCCGTTGCATGTCGCCGATGTTAGGCGGGGCGGGGACAGGTGTGAGGAAATCCACTCAACAGGCTTATAACTTTGGGCCCCGACAGTGGCAGACTGAACAGGTCAGATGAACCCGGGGACCCGGATGGGCCTCGAGGATCGACCAGACCAACCCATGAGGGACAACGATGTCTGAGCAGACTGTCTACGGTGCTGCAGATTCCACCCCGCGCACCCCACCCACCAAGGTGCGCACCCTTCACCTGCAGAAGTGGAAGGCCGAGGGCCACAAGTGGGCCATGCTGACGGCCTACGACTTCTCCACCGCCCGCATCTTCGATGACGCAGGCATCCCCGTGCTGTTGGTCGGCGATTCGGCCGCCAACGTCGTCTACGGGTACGACACCACCGTGCCGGTGACCATCGACGAACTCATCCCGCTGGTGCGCGGCGTGGTCCGTGGCGCCCCGCATGCGCTGGTGGTCGCGGACCTGCCGTTCGGCAGCTACGAGTCCGGCCCGGCGCAGGCGCTGGCCACGGCCACCCGGTTCATGAAGGAAACCGGTGCGCACGCGGTCAAGCTGGAGGGCGGCGAGCGCGTCGCCGACCAGATCGCGACGCTGACGCAGGCCGGCATCCCCGTGATGGCCCATATCGGGTTCACGCCGCAGAGCGTCAACGGACTGGGCGGCTTCAGGGTCCAGGGCCGCGGCGACGCCGCCGAGCAGACCGTCCACGACGCGATCGCCGTGCAGGAAGCCGGTGCGATCGCGGTCGTGCTGGAGATGGTGCCCGCCGAACTGGCCACCCAGATCACCGGCAAGCTGACCATCCCCACGGTCGGCATCGGCGCCGGGTCCAACTGCGATGCGCAGGTGCTGGTGTGGCAGGACATGGCGGGCATGACCAGTGGCAAGACCGCCAAGTTCGTCAAGCGATTCGGCGATGTCGGTGCTGAATTGCACCGCGCCGCAACGCAGTACGCCGACGAGGTGGCCAGCGGAACGTTCCCCGCCGAAGAGCACTCCTTCTAAGAGAACTCGGGCTTCCGCTTGGCCATGAAGGCGTCGACGCCTTCGCGGCCGTCGGTGGAGCGTGCACGGGCGCTGATCAGCCGGCTCTCGAACTCCATCTGTTCTTCGAGGCCGCTGCCGAACGTCGACAGCATCAGCGCCTTGACGGCGCCGTTGGATCCGGCTGAGGTGGCGGCCATCTTCTCGGCCAGCGCATCTGCGTGTGCGGCGAGTTGGTCATCGGGCACCACCTCGGTGACCAGACCCCACTGCGACGCCTCCTGGGCCGAGAGGACCCGGTTGGTGAGCATCAGTTCCTTCGTCTTGGTGACGCCGATGAGCCGCGGCAGGAAGTAGGAGGAACTGCCGTCGGGGCTGAGCCCCACTTTGGTGTAGGCCATGGTGAACGATGCCGACTCCGCGGCGAGCACCAGATCGCCGGTCACCGCGATCGAGAAGCCGGCCCCTGCGGCGGTGCCGTTGACGGCGGTGATCAGCACGGCGTCCATCCGCGAGAAGCTCGAGATCGCGCGGTGCAGGTCGTCCGCGACGCCCTTGACGTGCAATCCGCGGTCGGGTGCAGCCGCGAAGGACTTCAGATCGCCTCCGGCGCAGAAGAAGCGCCCCGTTCCGGTCAACACGACAACCTTCGTCGCGGCCGTGTCACACTGCCGGGCGGCTGCGGCGAGCTCCCGAGTCATGACGTCGTTCATGCCGTTGGCGGCGTCGGGCCGGTTGAGGGTGATGCGGGTGATGGCGCCGGACTGCTCGACCTTGAGCGTCTCGTATTCGGTCACACCTGGACTTTAGCGTCGCGCTTCAACGCTTCGACTCTCCCCCTGCCAGCTTGTTTACGTGCGTGTGGCAGTCTGTCCCGCACGATGGCCAAATCCACCGAGGCTCTCGAGGTCGAGCGCAAATTCGACGTCGTCGAATCGACGGTCTCACCGTCCTTCGACGGTCTGTCGGCGGTTTCCCGGGTGGAGCGGTCCCCGTCGCACCAACTCGACGCCGTCTACTTCGACACGCCGGGCCGCGATCTGGCGGCCCGACGCGTGACATTGCGCAGGCGCACCGGCGGGCCCGACGCCGGGTGGCATCTCAAACTGCCTGCGGGACCGGATGCCCGCACAGAACTGCGCGAGCCGCTGGGCGACGGGGCCGAAGGCGACGTACCGGAGGCGCTGCGCGACGTCGTGTTGGCAATCGTCCGTGATCGTCCGCTCGCACCGGTTGCGCGGATCTCGACCAGCCGAACCGTCGACGTGCTGCGTGCGGCGGACGGCACCGCCCTCGCCGAATTCTGCGATGACCAGGTGACGGCACAGGCCGACCCCGACGGCCCGGAACAGCAGTGGCGCGAATGGGAGTTGGAACTCGCGGCAGGCGGCGACCGCGACCTGTTGGAGCGGCTGTCGAACAGGCTGCTGGACGCCGGCGCCGAGGCGGCCGGGCACGGCTCCAAACTGGCCAGGGTGCTCGACACGGCATCAGTTGTGGAGACACCTGAACCGCCGGACGACCCCATTCACCGTGCCGTGGCCGAGCAGGTTGAAGAACTGCTCGAGTGGGATCGCGCCGTCCGGGCCGACGTGTACGACTCGGTGCACCAGATGCGGGTGACCACACGCAAGATCCGCAGCCTGCTGCAGTCGTCGGAGGACGCGTTCGGAATCTCCGACGATGCGTGGATCCTCGACGAGTTGCGGCAGCTGGCCGCCATATTGGGGGTCGCGCGTGATGCCGAGGTGCTCGCCGAACGGTACGAGAGTGCGCTCAAGGAACTGCCCGTGGATCTGGTCCGTGGACCCATTTGGGAACGGCTGGTCGACGGGGCCAAGCGCCGCTACGAGTCAGGGCTGCGGCGCTCGCTGATCGCCATGCGCTCGCAGCGCTACTTCCGGCTGTTGGACGCGCTGGATGGACTCGTGGCCACCGAACCACCGCCGACACCCCCGGGGGAGGAGGGGCGTGGCCCGGTGACGATCGAGTCGGCGTACAAGAAGATCCGCAAGGCGGCCAAGGCAGCGGCCCAGGCCGAGGAAGCTGGCAGGGATGAGGCTCTGCATCGAATCCGCAAGGGCGCCAAGAGGCTTCGCTACACCGCCGCTGCGACAGGGGCCGACGACGTCTCCTCTCGCGCCAAGACCATCCAGTCGCTGTTGGGCGATCACCAGGACAGCGTGGTGAGCCGCACTCACCTGAGACTGCAGTCCGAGGAAGCACACGCCTGCGGTGAAGACACCTTCACGTACGGCCTGCTCTATCAGCTGGAGGACGACCTGGCGCGCCGATCACGCGAGCAACTCGAGGCCGCGTTGAAGAAGCTGGACAAGTCGGTGCGCAAGGAACTCTGATCGTTCAGACGGTCACGTGCGCGTCGCGAAGGATGCGCCGCAACGCCTGCATCGCATCGTGCAGTTCGGCGCGTACGACGTGTTCGGTGGTGGCGTGCTCGGCTGCGATCTGCGCCGTAGTGCGCTCGAGGTAGTACGCCCGGTAGATCATGGCGCGGTGCGGGCTCGACAGCATCGCCATGGCCTGTCGGATCACGGTGCGGTCGGTCATGATGAGAGCACCGCGTGCGGTTCGAGCGCCGACGGGTTCTCGACCAGATAGTCGAGGATGTGGTCGTGCGCCTTCGCGAGGTGTTCGCGGGTGAGACGCGCGGTCGCGGCGGCATCGCCACTTTCGACGGCGGCCAGGATCTCCTGGTGCTCGGACCCGATGTGTCCGGTCTGGCCGATCACCGCGAGATGCAGGTACACGTAGCGGTCCGTCAGCCGTCGCAGGTACTCGATCAGTTCGACCGCGCGCGGGCGGTTGGCCCGCCGGTAGACCGCCGCATGGAATTCGGTGTTGGCCGCCAGCCACGTTCGCGCATCGACGGGCTCTGACATGACCGCCAACTGCTTGCGCATAAAGAGGACGTCGGCGCGGCCGACGTTGGGTACGGCGATCTCGGTGGTTCTCGGTTCGATCAACGCGCGAAGGTCGTACAGCTCCTGCAGTTCTTCGACCGACATGCGGGTGACGACCGCAGTGGCATTCGACAGCGGCTGTGCGAGGCCCTCGCCGGCGAGTATCGCAAGTGCATCGCGCACCGGGATCCGGCTGACGCCGAACCGCTCGGCGAGGCCGACCTGGGCGAGCTTGGAGCCGGGCGCGAGGTCGCCGTGCAGAATCTCCACCCTGAGCTGCGAGGCGATGCGAGCCGCCGCACTTTCGGATGCCATCCCGGCCTCCTGTCTACGATCCTCCATTTCTGTATACAGATGCTTGGCTGTGCGTTTCCGTACAGAAGGGATGAGTTGGCCTGTAAGCCGGATTAGGTTATCTGGGCAGCAGGTCACAGCGTTGGTGACGTTGGCTAAGTGGTGACTGCCGGCTAGAACTCCTGCGGACCCGACTGCGGACCGAGGGTGCGAATCCCGGTGGCGAATCCTGGTAGCATCCGTACCACACCAGTGCGACACCATCGGCGTGGCGTACGTGCCGGTGCCCGTCGAAACCGCGGCCCTGGACATCCTGAACCGCGCCGGCTGGAAACTGGTCACCCGCGACGAGGTGACAGACCTGGTTCACCGACCGCTCACGGCATGCGGGCGCCTGCCCCTGCTGGCGCTGTCGGGCGCGCCGTGAAGGCGAATCCAGATCGGGTGTGGCTCGGCACCGGCCTCGCCGTCGGTCTCGCGTTCGCACCGCACGCGCCAGCTGCTCACGCCGCACCAATCGGCGTCGACGCCTACGCATACGAAGTCGGGGACGACAACGGCGACGGCATCATCATGGAAGACGAGTCAGGTTGGGACTGCCGGGTTCACGGCAACCGGATCTGCGGCCCTGACAACGCACAGGGTGTACCCGCTGGCGACTACAGCGAGGAGGTGGTGTCATGACGGTGCAGCGGATCGATTCGCGTCGGCATGATTGCTGCCGGGGCGGTTGGTGCCTGAGTCAGTCTCCTCCGCCGCCGCCGCCGCAGCCTCCGCCGCCGCAGCCTCCTCGTTCATGCCAGCGGCCTCCGCCTGCGTCCAGCCTCTCCAGTCCGTTGCGCTCGGTGGCCACGATACTTTATCCCGGCTCCGGCCCCACGCACCCCCCGGCGCGCCACTCTTCACGTCGACGTTCGACCAGTTGACTTGAAGCCCGTTTTCGTTCCGCATCACGGACCAGCGTCACTCAGCCAGAGCACTCCCGCGGCGATCGCGATGGCAGACAACAAGTATCGGCAGGATAGTCGTCACAACACACCCCCTAGCCTGCGCTGATACAGCGAATGCTACGCCGGATTGTCTCCGCCGGATAGCAATCGGCCCGCTACTCTGGGTGTTTTCGGTCGCCTGGTGACGGCCCCGACGCCAGGTTGGCCCCAGGAGGAGATACGACCCGTACCCGCACCGCATGAGCGGGTGTGCGCCGGACCGCCATCGGGTTACGCCTTGCGTGGTCGCGTCTGCTTCTTCGGACGCGCCTGCTTCTTCGGCCTCGACTGTAGTGAGCCATTAGCTTCGTCGAACGCTTCCAACCATTCCTCGCCGACGTCGACACCTTCGCCTTGCAGCGCGTGGCGGATCCGGCCTTCGGGATCCCGGTACGACATCAACGGTGTGCTTGACTTCACGTCGAACCATGCTGCACCCCTTATGCCTTTGTCACCTTGGTGATCGCCAACGGGTTCAGTGTGACGAGCGCCTGTAGTTGCGGCGGCAAAGCATCCCGCACTGCGGCCACCTGCTCGGTCGTCAGCGGCACAACCTGCTTGCGCTGCACCTTCGGCAACTTCGTACCGTCGCACGGGTTCGCCACGATCCGCCGATCCCAACGATGCGAGTCCCGACGGCCCGTTCGCGACTGTGGTCCCGAAGTACGACGGGGAGAGCGTGAAGACAGTTCAGGCGCGTCTCGGTCACGCCAGCGCGGTCGAGACGCTGGACACCTACAGCCACTTGTGGCCGGATTCCGACGACCGGACGCGGGACGCGATTGACTCGGTGCTCGGATCTACTGCGGACCCACTGCGGACCGAGGTGGCTCCGACTAGCTGAAACCGCAGGTCAACGGGTTTGCGTAGAAAAGGGATGAGTTGGCCTGTAAGCCGGATTCTGTCCCGCACCGCCGCGGATTACCACGGCGGTGAGGCGGCGACCATCCATCTGGACACACCGTTGCCGGGTGCCTCGAGCGGCCTACCCGCAGGCTCGGGCGAGCAGCCCTCGGACGCCTGCGCGACCGCACCAGGTGCGGCCTTCTTGGCCTTGCTTCGGGTGGGGTTTGCCTAGCCACTCCGGTCACCCGGAGTGCTGGTGCGCTCTTACCGCACCGTTTCACCCTTACCACCGCGAGGGTGGCGGTCTGTTTTCTGTGGCACTGTCCCGCGAGTCACCTCGGATTGCTGTTAGCAATCACCCTGCTCTGTGAAGTCCGGACTTTCCTCGAATCACTTTGCAGTGATCCGCGGCCGCCCAGCCAACTCATCCGCCCAATAAACTTAGCTCATGCCGCAGGTGCCCCCGGCCCGTTATCTGCTGCGGGCCAAGGATCTGGTCGACGCCCGCTACGCCGAGCCGATCACGGTCGACGATCTGGCCGCTGCCGCCGGCCTGTCGCGGGCGCATTTCAGCCGGATGTTCACGCGGACCTTCGGCGAATCCCCACGGGCATACCTGCAGACGCGCCGTCTCGAGCGAGCCGCGTCACTGCTGCGCCACACCGACCGCTCGGTGGCCGACATCTGTGTGATGGTCGGCCTGCAGAGCGTCGGCTCATTCACCACCAGTTTCGCCCGCGTGTACGGCCAACCGCCTGCCGCCTACCGCGCCAGCATGCCGCCCGCCGCGATCTACGCGCGCGTCCCCAGTTGCATCCTCAAACGCGACACCCGCCCGCCGGCGGACAGCCGCGTCCGCAAGACAGCACATGGGGAGAAGACGAGCGTGCAGGGCCGACCGTAGCGTCGTGCCCATGATCAAAATCGCAAGCGCCCACCTGTGGGTACACGACCAGGAAGCCGCCCTGAAGTTCTGGACTGAGAACGTCGGAATGGAAGTGCGCCAAGATGTTTCACTGCCCGATCTCGATGACACCTTCCGCTGGTTGACCGTCGGCCCGCCGGGTCAGGACGACGTGTCGATCGTGTTGATGGCGGTGCCGGGCGAGCCGGTGATGGACGAGTCCACGCAGAAGCAGGTGCGGGACCTGACCGCCAAGGGCTTCGCCGGCACGGTGTTTCTCACCACGGAAAACTGCCAGGCGTCCTATGAGGAGATGAAGGCGCGCGGCGTCGAATTCACCGAGGAGCCACACGAAATGCCGTACGGCATCGACAGCGGATTCCGTGATCCGTCCGGAAACAGCGTGCGACTGACCCAATTGGCGGACATTGGAGCCAATACTGGCTAGGTGAAAACCACCTCCGCTGCGCTCGGCTCAGCGGCGTTCTTCGTGGTGGCCCCAGGAACGTTCGTCGGGCTGGGCCCATGGCTGATCACCCATTGGGAGATCCCCGGGTCCAGTCCGCCCTTACGTCTTGTGCTGGGCGCGGTGTTCGTCGTCCTCGGCCTGATCCCGCCCATCCACGCGTTCATCCAGTTCGTCAAGGCGGGCGGAACGCCAATGCCCGTCGCGCCGACCGAGCGGCTCGTCGTCACGGGTTTCAACCGCTTCGTGCGCAATCCGATGTACGTCGGGCTGCTCACCGCGATCCTCGGCCAGGCACTGCTGTTCGACAACCTGTGGCTTGTCCTCTACGCCGTCATCGGATGGATCGCCACCGCCTCGTTCGTGCATTGGTATGAAGAACCCACACTGGTTCGCACGTACGGCGAGCAGTACGAGGAGTACCGCCGCAATGTGCCCGCGTGGACACCACGCCTGACGGGGTGGAGGCCCTCGTCGACTTAGAACTTCGTCGACACCTAAAACGGTGGTGGGTCTGCGGCGTAGCGGGCCGCATTCGCGTTGCGTTCCCGTTGTATTCGGTAGGCGCGCTCTTGGGCGCGGGTGCGTTTTCGCTTCGGCATCTTAAGTCCCCGGTTCTCACCGGGTGGCGGGCTATCGGGCAGGTCCAGTTCGCCGGTCGGGACGGCCAGTTGCGGAAACAGCATCGCCCCGAACGGTTTCGTGGTGTGCACCCTGCCCGACGGTGTGGTGAAAACCATTGTGCCGTCGGGCTGCTGGACCACATTCCAACCACCGGGCCCGCCGTGAAACGTCTTCATCAAATGGTGGAACGGCAGAAGCAGACGTTGTTCGACGGGTGAGTGGACCCAAGCGGATACGGCACCGTGTGATCGATATCAGCCTGCCATGCCGGCTTGTCGCAACCTGGCCAGCGACACGTCAGATCCCGGCAGCGCACCAACTCCGCCGACGCGGTCGACGGCCGATACTGCGACTCGGCCACGATCTCCTTCGGGACGATTACCGGCTTGAGTTTGGCGGTCTTGGCCACCTCGCGCACCATCGCCGGCGGAATCACCCCATAACCGGCAACAAACCCCGGCGTGGTCCCCTCACCGTTGACGGTGGCCTCCTCAGCCACAACGTGTATCACGACGTTGGACGTCATATCCGCATTGGCGCCGGCCGGGCACTGCTCCGAACCGCACTGGCAGGCCATCGTCGATGCCCCGGCGAGCAGCGCGCTGATGGTATCGGCACGGCGTTGCCGGGTGCTGCGCGGATCATCGCGACACACCGATGCCGCCAACGCGGCCAGTCTCGCGTTCAGCGCCGCCCCGTCGGTGGCACGCACCGAACCATAGATCTCAGCCATCCCATTCTGCGCCGGCCCCACCTCGAAATGGCGATCGTCGTCAGATTCTTTGGCCACCCGCACCGCATCGGGGTCGACGTCAAGGACCATCCAGTCCAGCAGCTGGGCCAGCTTCTTATCCGACAACGCATTCCAGCCCGGCGCCTTGTACGCCACCATCTCATCAATCGCTGCCAGCGCCTGCTCATCGGTGATCAACGCAGTGCGAAAGTCCACGATCCGGATCACCCGGAAATCCACCGCACCCGCGGCGAACACCTCACCCAATACGGGCAGCCGCTCGATCAACGTCTGCCCATAGTCCATCCACGACGACGCCCGCCCACGGCTGACACCCAACTCCGCGGCGATCTCCGCGGCCACCACATCCCAATAGTCCACACACCAATCCAGATAATCCTGGCCCGACGCGGCTATTCGCTGCACAGTGAACCGACCCGCCGCCACAACCTTGCGCGCAACCCCATCCCGCTCGTCGCGCTGCGCATCCCGCATCACGTCGAGCAACTCGCCATCCGACGCTGACTCGAACATACGTTCGATATTAGACGGACAGTCTGACAAATCTCACGGCCCGCCGACCTCCATCGTCTACGAGGTATGAACATCCGACACTCGGTCATCGACAGCCCGCTCGGCGAGGTCACGGTCGTCGCCGACGGCGACGCGCTCACCGGCGTCTACTTCCGGCACCACTGGCATCGGCCGGCTCAGGACACGTTCGGCCCTCTGGTCGACGCGGAATCCGACGATCTGCTCGCCGAGGCCGGCGCCCAGCTGACCGCCTACCTCGCCGGCGACCGTGCCGACTTCGACCTGCCCATCACGCTGCACGGCGACGAGCGACAGCACCGCGTCTGGAAACTGCTCACCGCCATCCCCTACGGCGACACCGTCTCCTACGGAGAACTCGCCGCCGCGCTCGCCGACGGAACGACGCCGCAGGAGGTCGGCCAGGCCGTCGGCCGCAATCCGCTGAGCATCGTCGTCCCCTGCCACCGCGTGGTCGGGAGCAACGGACAGCTGACCGGGTACGCGGGCGGCCTGAAGCGCAAGCAGTTCCTGCTCGAACTCGAAGAGCCCGCCGAAGTGAAGGCGGCGAGGTTGTTCTGATGTCTCGGGACCAACTGGCAGAAACGCGTGGACTCCGGCGACTGGGACGCAATCACCGCTGAGGTCAACGACTTCGGCGGTGCGCTGCTGCCCAGGCTGCTCACCGACGCCGAGGCCGACGCGATCAAGCGGCTCTACCCCGACGACGGACTTGTTCCGCGCCACCATCGACATGCGCAGATACCGGTTCGGCGAGGGTGAGTACCGATACTTTCACCAGCCCTATCCCGAGCCGATCGAGGCGCTCAAGCAGGCGCTGTACCCGCGGCTGCTCCCCATCGCGCGGGATTGGGCGCCAAGCTGGGCCGGGAGTCGCCGTGGCCGGACACCCTCGACGACTGGCTCGACATGTGTCATGCGGCGGGCCAGAAGAAGTCGACGGCCATCCTGCTCAAGTACGGCGCGGGCGACTGGAATGCACTACATCGAGACCTGTACGGCGAGTTGGTATTTCCGCTGCAGGTCGTCATCAACCTGAGCGATCCGGGCGTCGACCACACCGGCGGTGAGTTCCTGCTCGTCGAGCAACGCCCGCGGGCGCAGTCGCGCGGCACGTCCACGGTGCTGCCGCGCGGACACGGTTTCGTGTTCACCACCCGGGAGCGGCCGGTGCGCTCGGCTCGCGGTTGGTCGGCGTCGCCGGTGCGACACGGCGTCTCCGACGGTCCGCTCCGGCGAGCGGTTCACGCTCGGCCTGGTTTTCCACGACGCGGCGTGAGACATGAAGCGCTACAGAGCTCATCGGCCCTGACGGCAGCTCCGTATGTGTCCGCACATCCCGGACATCTCGGCGGACATCGCGCAACCCGGATCTACGGTCGCCTGGATTGTCCGTCGGCGCGGCGCGCGATCGACAACGGCGGCTACGTCGCGCATCGCGTCTTCTTCGCCGACGAACCGACCGCCGTCGCAGCGGGTTACCGGCCGTGCGCCCGGTGCCTGCCGGTCCGCTACCGCGACTGGAGATCTAGCGACGACGCAGAACGATGACATTGTCGACCAGCGTTCCGGCTTCGCCGTTCGGCCCCGTCGCCTCCCTTTCGACCGACTCGACCCGCACTCGTTCCCATTGCGCGTTCAGGAAGATCCATTGCCGCCACGACTTCGTCGGCGCTGGGAAACTCGTGGTGGTGATGCAGTTTCGACGCCCACGGCGGCGCCCCGCCGTGATCGACGATCAGCAACAGCCCACCGGGACGGATGACGTCTGCCGCTCGCTGGAAGATCCGTGTGCGGTCCAGTGGCAGGGTGGAGTGCAGGAACTGAGCCGACACCAGGTCGAAGGCGCCCTCGGGGAAGCTCTCGGAAAGGTCGTGCGACTGGAACTCGATCCGGTTCCCCACCCCGCGCGCGTCGGCGTCCTCTGCCGCACGTTGTAACGCGGTCTCGGAGATGTCGACGGCGACGACCTGCCAGCCGCGCTCGGCGAGCCACATGGCATCGCCACCCTCACCGCAACCCAGATCCAGTGCAGTGCCCGGCTTCAGCGGTTCGACGATCTCGGCGAACGCGGCATTCACCCGCCCACTCCACACGCGGTCACGTTCGCCGTAGTGCTCTTCCCAGTGCTCCTTGGCATCAGGCGTTGACATGTCGTCTCCCTTCAGGAACGGCCAGACCATACTCGTCGGCCACCAGACTCTGCACCACCCAAACGTCCATGCGACCACCTTGCATGTGGGGTGCCGACAGTGCCAAGCTTTCTTGCCATGGAGGCAAAAGACGAAGACAGCGTCGATCTGCGGGTGCGCCGGCGGCTGCGCGACCTGCGCATGCAGCGCGGCCTCACCCTCGAGGAGGTTGCGGGCCGATCGAGCATCGACGTCTCGACGCTGAGTCGCCTGGAGTCGGGCAAGCGGCGGTTGGCGCTCGACCATCTCCCCCGCCTCGCCGCGGCGCTCTCCGTCAGCACCGACGAACTCCTGCGCGCACCCGAGGCCGAGGATCCGCGCGTGCGGGCCAGCTCGCACACCCGCGACGGAATCACCTACTGGCCGCTCACCAAGCAGGCCGCAGGTGGACTGCACGCGTTCAAGATCCGCATCAGTGCCCGGCGACGAACACCACCGGCGGAGCTACCGGTGCACGAAGGACAGGAGTGGATGTATGTGCTGTCCGGTCAGGTGCGATTGATTCTCGGAGACCGCGACTTCACCGTCAAACCCGGTGAGGCCGTTGAATTCTCAACGTGGACACCGCATTGGTTCGGAGTAATGGACGGTCCCGTGGAGGCGATCACGATATTCGGCGCGCACGGCGAACGGTTGCATTTGCACGGCTAGCCGAGATAGGCGGTCTGATTGACCAGCCGCACCGAGGCCGCACCGTCGGGATAGAACTCGGCGATCGACAGCGACGCAAGATCCAGATGCAATCGGTACAGAATGCTCGGGCCCGCATCGAGCGCGACGCGCAACAGCGTCTTGATGGGCGTCACGTGCGATACCACGAGCACCGTTTCACCGGGGTGCTCGGAGATGATCCGCGCCCTCGCGCGGCCGACGCGTTCGGCGGCGGAGTCGAAGCTTTCCCCATCGGGTGGCGACTCGCTGGTGTCGCGCAACCACTTTCGGTGCAGCTCCGGATCGCGTTCGGCTGCCTCGCTGAACGTCAACCCCTCCCAGGCGCCGAAGTCCGTTTCGATCAGATCGGCGTCGACGCTGACGTCGAGACCGAGCGTCTTGGCCGCCGCCGAAGCGGTGTCATGCGCGCGCTGCAGTGGTGAGGTGATGACCGCCGCGATGCCACCCATCTGCGCGATGAACTGCGCGGCTGCCTCGGCCTGACGACGGCCGAGGTCGGTCAGTGCCGGGTTACCACGGCCGGAATACCTGCGCTCCACTGACAATTCGGTCTGGCCGTGCCGCAGCAGCAGGAACCGCGTTGGCGCTCCCCGCGCGCCGGTCCAGCTCGCGGGATTCGAGCGCTGCCCCTCCGCCTTAGCTTCCTCGGCGGGCGCCTGAAGTTCGGAGGCCGCATCCATCGCTTCGTTGGCCAACCGGTCGGCGTGGCTGTTCTTCGCCCGCGGAATCCAGGTGTAGGTCACGCGATCGAATTGCGTCGACAACGAGGTGGCTTGCTGGTGCAGCGGCGCCATGTCCGGGTGTTTGACCTTCCAGCGGCCCGACATCTGCTCAATCACCAGCTTGGAGTCCATGTTCACGTCGACCTCGGAGGCGCCGAGCTTGCCCGCCTCCTCCAGGCCGGCGATCAGGCCGCTGTACTCGGCGACGTTGTTGGTGGCACGGCCGATCGCCTGCTTGCGCTCGGCGAGAACGGTGTTGTGGTCGGCCGTCCACACCACCGCTCCGTAGCCTGCGGGCCCGGGGTTGCCACGCGACCCGCCGTCGGCCTCGATGAGGACCTTCATGGTCCGGTTCCCTTGACCCGCAACAGGATTGCACCGCACTCGGGACAACGAAGCACGTCGTCGTCGGCGGCGGCGGAGATCCTGGCCAACTCGCCGCGGTCGATCTCGAGCTGGCAGGCACCACACCGGCGCCCTTGCAGCAGGGCGGCCCCCGCGCCGCCGCGCGCCCGCTGGCGTTCGTACAGCGCAACCAGACCAGCGTCCAGACCGGTGACGAGTTCGTCGCGCCGCGAGAGAGATTGGTGACGCAACTGGTCGAGTTCGGTGCGCACGCTGTCGCACGCCTGCTGCGCCTCGCCCAGGTCCTTCTGCAGCTCGTCGATCTTCGCGAGCTCGGCCGCCTGCTGGCCCTGCAGCTCCTCCCGGCGCTCCATCACCTCCAGCAGCGAGTCCTCCAACGAGGACTGTCTGCGTTCCAGAGTCCCCAGCTCGTGCTGTAACTCCGTGAGCTGCTTGGCGTCCGTGGCACCGGAGGCCAGCAGCGAGCGGTCGCGATCCTCGCGCTGGCGCACCGCGTCGATCTCAGTTTCGAACTTCGTCACCTGCTCGTCGAGGTCTTCCAGCGCGATCTGCAAGGCGGCCAACCGGTCGTTGGCCTCACGATGTGTCCCCTGGATGGCTTCGACCCGCTGCAACTCGGCGAGATTGCCTGCCCGGTGCTCGATCCGACCGCGCTCCGCGTCGAGCTGAGCCAGCGCGAGCAACGAACGTTGTTGGTCTACTTCAGCTTTCATCACTCGTTCTCTCAACATTCCAGGGGTCAGTACGAACCGCTGACACCCGCACGGGTAGTGCGTCACCGAACTGGCCACGTATGACATCGGCCGCCTGTGTGCACCAGGGGAATTCGCTGGCCCAGTGCGCGACGTCGATGAGCGCGACCTCGGATGCGCGCCGGTGCTCGTCGGCGGGATGGTGTCGCAGGTCTGCGGTGACGTAGGCCTGCACATCAGCGCCTGCGACGACATCGAGCAGAGAATCTCCCGCTCCCCCGCACACAGCCACCCGCGACACCGTCGCCTCGGAGTCACCCGAGGCGCGAACTCCCCACGACGTGCCGGGCAGTGCATCGTGCACGCGGGAAACGAAGGCCGACAACGGCTCCGGCCTCGCCAGGGAGCCGATGCGGCCCAACCCGACATCGCCGGGCACCGGCGCCAGTTCGAAGACGTCGAACGCGGGTTCCTCGTAGTGGTGCGCCGCCCGCATCGAGGCGAGCACGTGACCGCGCAACCGCGAGGGTGCGATCACCTCGATCCGATCCTCGGGCACGCGCTCGACGGTGCCGACACTGCCGATGGCCGGTGTGGCGCCGTCGTGCGGCAGGAACTGACCGACGCCCGTCGCGCTCCAGCTGCAGTGCGAGTAGTCGCCGATGTGTCCGGCGCCCGCCGCGAACATCGCTTCCCGCACCGCGTCCGCGTTCTCGCCCGGCACGAAGACCACCCACTTGTCCAAGCCCGGACCGATCGATACCGGCGCGAGAACCTCCTCGACGGTGAGCCCCAGTGCGTCGGCCAGGGCGTCGGACACTCCCGGCGAGGCCGAATCGGCGTTGGTGTGCGCGGTGAACAGCGCCCTGCCCGTGCGGATCATCTGATGCAGCAGCGAGCCTTTGGCCGTGCTGGCGGCGACGGTGTCGACCCCGCGCAACAACAACGGATGATGAGCGAGCAGCAGCCCCCCGTCGGGCACCTCGGCGACGACAGCCGCGGTGGCGTCGACGGCAATGGTCACCGTCTCGACGGTCTCCGACGGATCACCGCAGACCAGACCCACCGAGTCCCAGCCCTGCGCCAGATTCGGCGGATACGCCGCGTCGATGACATCGATGACCTCGGACAGCCGTGCGCTCACGGCATCACCTCGGCCATCGCCTCGACCAGCACCGGCCACTCGGGCCGCACCGCCGCCCGCAGGAAGTTGCCATTCATTCCGACGAAGGTGTCGCACCGTCGCACGGCAATACCCTTGCCGTGGAGATGTTTTCGCATCAACTCGGCGTCCGCCACGGCGAAGAGGACAAAGGGCGCGCATCCGTCGACGACATCCACCCCCATGGTAGTCAAGCCGTCCACCATCTCGGCGCGCAGCCGGCCGAGACGTTGTGCGCCGAGTTCGGCCTCGGCGACGGCATCCGGCTCATTGCACGCGGCGATCGCCTCGAGCTGCAGCGTGCCCAGCGGCCAGTGCGGGCGCCGCGCGGTCATGCGGTCGAGCAGTTCCGCGGGACCCAGCGCGTAGCCGACGCGCAGACCCGCCAGTGCCCACGTCTTGGTGAGGCTGCGCAGCACCACCACATTCGGCAACACCTCGGCGGCCAGTGACGCCGCCTCACCGGGGACCGCGTCCGCGAACGCCTCGTCGACCACGACGGTGCGGCCCGGCCTGCACAGCGCGAGGATCTGGTCGCGCGCATGCAGTACTGAGGTCGGATTGGTCGGATTCCCGATGACGACGAGGTCGGCTTCGTCGGGCACCACACCGTCGGCCAGGTGATACGGCGGGGCGAGTACGACGTGTTGAAACGGGACTTCGGCCGCGGCGAGCGCGGCCTCGGGCTCGGTGAAAGACGGTGCGATCAGGGCGGCCGATCGCGGCTGCAGGTTGGCCAGCAGGGCGAACCCTTCGGCCGCCCCCGCCAGCAGCGCCACCTCGTCGATGCTGCGCGTGTGCCGCGCGGCGACGGCGGACCGTGCCCGCGTCTCGTCGGCCTCGCCGGGGTACCTGGCGAGGTCGGCCATGCGGGCGGCGAGCCGATCGACCAGCCAGGTCGGCGGCTCGTCGGTGCGGACGTTCACGGCGAAGTCCAGCATGCCGGGGCCCGCGGCCTGGTCGCCGTGATAGCGCGCGCCCGGGCGGGATTGGCTTGCCACATCACGACAGTAGTGGGCCGTCGGGGACAATGAGATCGTGACGGCCTGCCCGCAGCTGGTGATCTTCGACCTCGACGGCACCCTGACCGATTCGGCGCAGGGCATCATCGCCAGCTTCCGCCACGCGTTGGGATCCATCGGCGCCGTCGTCCCCGACGGGGACCTGGCCGGCATGGTGGTCGGCCCGCCCATGCATCACACGCTTCGAGATATGGGCCTCGGCGAGCAGGCAGACGCCGCGATCGCGGCATACCGAGAGGACTACATGACCCGCGGCTGGGCGATGAACCGCCTGTTCGACGGGATTCCGGCGCTGCTCGCCGACCTGCGGGCCGCCGGAGTGCGCCTGGCGGTGGCTACGTCGAAAGCCGAGCCGACGGCACAGCGGATCCTCGCCCACTTCGGCCTCGACGAGCATTTCGAGGTCATCGCGGGCGCCAGCATCGACGGCTCACGCGCGGCGAAGTCCGACGTGGTGGCGCACGCGCTGGCCCAGCTGAAGCCACTGCCGGACCGCTTGTTGATGGTCGGCGACCGGTCACACGACGTCGAGGGCGCCGCCGAGCACGGCATCGACACCGTGGTGGTCGGCTGGGGTTACGGAGGTGCCGACTTCAACGGCCCCGACGCCGTCGCCGCGCATGCTCATGTCCACGTCTCCACGGTGGACGCCCTCCGCGAGGTGCTCTGTGTCTGACTTCCTGCACATCACGTTCATCTGTTCGGGCAACATCTGCCGCTCGCCGATGGCGGAGAAGATGTTCGCCCACCAGATCAGCGAGCGCGGCCTGTCGGACGCGGTGCGGGTGACGAGCGCCGGAACCGGCGGCTGGCATGCCGGCGACCCCGCCGACCGCAGGGCCAGCCATGTGCTGCGCGAACACGGCTACCCCACCGCGCACCGCGCCGCGCAGATCGACGACGACCATCTGTCGGCCGACCTCGTCGTCGCGCTGGGCCGCAACCACGTCCGCATGCTGGCGGAGATGGGCGTGGAGGCGGACAGGATCAGGATGCTGCGGTCGTTCGACCCCCGCTCGGGGGCACATGCGCTGGACGTCGAGGATCCCTACTACGGCGACCACGACGACTTCGAGGATGTCTACACGGTGATCGACGCGTCCCTGCCCGGCCTGCACCAGTGGGTCGACGAGCAGCTCGCCAGTCGGGGAATCGCAAGCTGATGCGGCGCTGGGCTTTTCTGCTGCGGCCGTCCTGGCTGGCCTTGTTCGTTGTGGTGGCCGCGTTCGCCTACCTGTGCTTCACCGTCCTGGCGCCGTGGCAGCTCGGCAAGAACACGAAGACATCGCGAGAGAACGCGCAGATCTCCCACTCCGCGACCGCCGCCCCGGTACCGGTGACAACGCTTCTGCCGCAACAGGATTCGTCGGCCCCGGGTGCCCAGTGGCGTCAGGTGACCGCCACCGGGAGGTATCAGCCGGACGCGCAGGTGCTGGCTCGGTTGCGAGTGGTGGACGGCGAACCCGCGTTCGAGGTGCTGGTGCCCTTCGCGGTCGATGGCGGTCCCACGGTGCTCGTCGACCGCGGCTACGTACGACCCGAGCAAGGCTCGCGGGTGCCCGCCATCGCCCCGCCACCGACGGGATCGGTGACCATCATCGCGCGGTTGCGGGACTCCGAACCGCTCGCGCAGGGCAAGGAACCGATTCGCCAGGACGGCACGCAGCAGGTGTATTCGATCAACATCGAGCAGATCGCGACGGTCACCGGGGTGCCGCTGGCCGATGCGTACCTGCAATTGGTCGAGGATCAGCCCGGCGGCCTGGGCGTCATCGGGCTGCCCCATCTCGATGCCGGCCCGTTCCTGTCGTACGGCATCCAGTGGATCGCGTTCGGCATCATCGCGCCGATCGGCGTGGGCTATTTCGTGTATTCGGAGCTTCGTCAGCGCCGACGCGAAAAGGCGGCGCAGGAGGCGGCGAAAGCAGCGCCGGACGCGCCGGTCACGACCGAGGCGAAACTCGCCGACCGCTACGGCCGACGCCGCTGAGGACCATCGCCACGACCGCGGTGAGCACCTGCACCGCACGTGACAAGCGCACGGCCCGCGCGAGGTCGGAGACGTCAGGCGGTCGGCCGTCGCCGAGCGTCGGCCGGATCTCGAGTTCATGGACGTATTGGGTCGGCCCGCCCAACCGCACGCCGAGGGCGCCCGCGAAGGCTGCTTCCACCACCCCCGCGTTCGGGCTGGGATGACGTGCCGCGTCGCGTCGCCAGGCGCGCAGGACCCCGACGGGTGACCCCCCGACCACGGGTGCGCACGCAATGACCATCACCGCGGTGGCCCGGGCGGCGATGTAGTTGGCGACGTCATCGAAACGAGCTGCAGCCCAGCCGAATCGGGCGTACCGCGGCGAGCGGTGACCGATCATCGCATCCAGCGTGTTGGCGCCGCGATACACCAGCACTGCCGGCACCCCGCCGACGGCGCCCCACAGCATCGGCGCCACCTGGGCGTCGGAGGTGTTCTCCGCGACGGATTCCAGTGCGGCGCGGGTCAGGCCCGCGGCGTCGAGGACCGACGGGTCGCGCCCGCACAGCGACGGCAGCAGAAGCCGGGCACCGTCGATGTCCCCGGAGGCCAGCAGCTCGGCCATCCGGTCGCCGGTGCGCGCCAGAGACGTCCCGCCCAACGCCACGAACATCACCGTCGCGGTCGCCGCTGCCGGACCTACCGGCCCTCCGCGCACGGCCGCCCGCTGCGCGGCCACGCCCATCACACCGAGTGCTCCGAGCAGCGCCCCGGTGTGTACCACACCCGCACGGCGGGAGTCGGCGTAGCTCAACCGCTCCAAAGCCGCTGCGCCGCGGCCGAACAGCGCCACCGGATGACCCCGGCGAGGGTCGCCGAGAAGCAGGTCGGCGAACCAGCCCGCCGCGATTCCCGCGACGCGGCCGCGACGAGCTGGCGCAAACACCCCGGCAGCGTCTCACAAGGTGATGTACTCGAAATCATGAGGCTGGGTCCATCACGCCACCCGACCCGGGTGGCCGATCTGCTCAATCCCGCGGCTGTGCTGCTGCCCGCGGCGAACGTGATCATGCAGCTGGCATCTCCGGGCGTGGGCTACGGCGTGCTGGAAAGCCCCGTGGACCGCGGCAACGTCTACAAGCACCCGTTCAAGCGTGCGCGCACTACGGGCACCTACCTGGCCGCCGCGACGATCGGCACGGACGCCGACCGCGAACTGATCCGCGACGAGGTGGACCGGGTGCATGCACTGGTCCGTTCGACATCGTCAAGCCCGGTGTCCTACAACGCCTTTGACCCGGGGCTGCAGCTGTGGGTCGCCGCCTGCCTGTATCGCTACTACATCGACCAGCACGAATACCTGTACGGCCCACTGGACGATGACGCCGCCGACGCGGTGTACGCCGATGCCAAGAAGTTGGGCACCACCCTGCAGGTGCGCGCGGACATGTGGCCGCCCGATCGTGTCGCCTTCGACGAGTTCTGGAAGCGGTCGCTGGATGAACTTCGCATCGACCCGCCCGTGCGCGAACACCTGCACGGCGTCGCGGCGATGGCCTTCCTGCCTGCGCCGCTGCGGCTGCTGGCGGGTCGGTTCAACCTGTTCGCGACGGCCGGGTTTCTGCCGAGGGAGTTTCGCGCGCACATGCAGTTGCCGTGGACTTCCGGGCAGCAACGCAGATTCGAATGGTTATTGACCGCACTGCGCATCGCCGATCGCGTGATCCCGCGGGACGTCTGGATTCTCGGCTATCGGCTGTATCTGTGGGACATGCGGGGCCGGGCGCGGCGCGGAAAACGCGTCGTCTAGCCCGAAAACGCGTCGTCCAGGCCACAGGGAAGGACATGCTGAAGGCAGTCTGAACCATACGAGGCCCGAGACCGTGCCTCGAGCGTCCAGTCCAGGAGAGAAGTGAGGAACCCTATGACCTTCCCGGCACTCAACCATGTCGCACTCACGGTCCGTGACCTCGACGTCAGTGCCCCGTGGTACCGGCAGTTGATCGGCGCCGAACCCGCCCTCGACGAACACACGGATACCGGTTTCCGGCACCTGGTGTGGGCATTCGAGAACGGCACCCTGTTCGGCATCCATCAGCACGACCGGGCGATCGAGGATGGGAGCTTCACCGAGTTCCGGGCGGGACTGGACCACGTCGGCTTCGGCTGTGCAGACCGGGGCGAGCTCGAGAAGTGGGTTGAACGGCTCGATAGCCTCGGAATCGAACACGGCGGGATCGTCGACGCGCCGTATGGGTCGGGGCTGAGCTTCCGCGACCCGGACGGCATCGCGCTGGAGTTCTTCGCACCGCCGAGCTAGATGGTGGGCGCGGACCCGGGACGCTCGGAGGTCTTTAAGAACAGCGCCGATTCATACCTCGAGGTGCATCACACGGGCGCGCATGATGCCGACGTCACCGAGGGCTCGGGGATACTGGCACTGGAACGCAGCCCGTGGCTTGAGGCGATTTCCTGGGGACATGTTGGGACGGTTGCCTTTTCAATTTGTTGACCAGCCGTGTCCTGGCATCGTTGAAGCTCAGCGCGATGTTTCGCCGATCGTCAGTGATTTCCCGCTAACTAATCAGCGGACCCTGCTTTAGGAAGCAGGTTTTGTAGCAATCTTCATTGTGGAACCCACCACGGACGGCTTAGCCTGGCCCCTGCGCCAATATTGCGGATCACCAAGTAAATCTGGGGCGCGCAACCAGGTCGTCTACTTGTGACTGGGCTGGCTTCCTACGCTCCGGCAGAGATTCTGAAAGGAAAGCCATGAAGATCGTCGTGATTGGTGGCACAGGGATGCTGGGGTCAAAAGTGGTTGACAAACTGAGGGACCACGGCGACGAGGCGGTGGCAGCGTCGCCTAATACTGGCGTCAACACACTTACCGGGGAAGGCCTCGCCGAGGCTCTAGCCGGTGCCGACGTGGTTGTCGACGTGTCCAACTCGCCTTCATTTGAGGACGGTCCGGTGATGGAGTTCTTCACGAAATCGACCACTAACTTGGAGGCTGCCGCGAAGGCCGCGGGCGTTGGGCACTACGTCGCGGTGTCAATCGTGGGCGCCGACCAGCTACCGAAGAGTGGGTACCTGCGGGCGAAGGTCGCTCAGGAGAGGCTCATCGAAGAATCGGAGATTCCGTACTCGATCGTGCGCGCTACCCAATTCGCCGAGTTCACCGACAGGATCACAGCCTCGATGACCGTCGGCGACGAAGTGCGCGTTCCAGACGCGCTGATCCAGCCCATCGCCGCCAACGAACTCGCGGCCGAGGTCGCCCGAGTGGCAGAAGGCGAACCACTGGGTGGCATCGAGAACATCGGAGGGCCTAAGAAGATCTCGTTCGAGCAGATGGCCCGCGAGGCCTTGGCCCGACAAGGTGAAACCAAGTCCGTCGTCGTCGACCCCCAAGCTGGTTACTTCGGGACACCGCTTTCCGTGAACAGCCTGGTTACCGCATAGGCAGGTCCGGTCGACCCCAGCCGGCGCCGACGCCAAAGATGTTCGATCTCGTTGTCACGCGGCCCGAGACGGAGGTAACACTTATGCGTGCCGTGACAGCAGCGCGCCTGCATGTTTGACTGTCCGACCGGAGCAGGCCGCATCAACCGGTTCCATCCTGCCGCCGACGGCGGCGGCGTAGCGATTCAATTCAGCAAGGAGGGCATCAGTGTCGAAACAGCAAGAGCTTGAGGCGCGTTTGCAGGACGTGCTGACCGTGATTCAGAGCGTCACCCCGCCGTTTTTGCCTGCGGACGCCGAAGTGATGACTGTGGTGATCGAGTGGCCGCCCGGCGATCCGGGAGCGCCCCCTCACCGCCACCCGGGGGGGCCGGCGTTCGGTTACGTGCTGGAAGGCGAAATGCTGTTCGAGCTAGAGGGGGAGCCGCCGCGGGCCATCAAGGCCGGCGAGGCGTTCTGGGAACCCGGCGGAGACGTTATCCACTACTCGGATGGCAACAACCGCTCCGACATCCCGGTCCGCTACCTCGTCACGATGATGTGCGCCCCTGGCCAACCGATGCTCGTCGTCGTCGACAACGACGAGCTCGAGGCGCGCCGCGACCGGCGGGTATCTCGACCAAGCTGAACCCGGGATGCGCTGGTTGTGGGTGTCAAGAACCCGCGGAGTCTCCCATCGGTCACAGCCAAGCCGACGTAGATACGGGCGGAGTCGTACGAGGCGCCGATCGACCAGTTGTTCAAACGCATGCAGTCGTCTAGTTCGGCCCTAACCCAAACAAGCGGTCAGTAATCCCAGACGGCCGGTACGCAACGAAAGCCGTTGCCCGCGACCGCCACCCGGCGAGGCGAAACCAAGACCAATAACGTCGACCCTCAGGTTAGTTACTTCGGAACGCCGCTCTCCCGAAACGGCCTGGTTACCGCATAGGCAGGTCCGTTCCGTCTGGCCGGGGCCGACGCCAAAGAAGTCGGCGAGGGCGCCGCAAGCCGCTCCGGGAATAGTATCGTCTGAAATAGTATTGAATACTACAGTTAGGAACGTAACGAGTTGCGAAGGTAGGAGATCATGAACGTCTATGAGGCGGTCACGAGCCGACGGGCAGTGCGGGGGTTCACCGACCAGCCCGTCCCGAAGGAGGTGCTCGAGCGCGTGCTGTCCGCCGCGGCTTGGTCGCCGTCCGGTTCGAACCTCCAGCCGTGGAGCACCTACGTGCTCACCGGCGCGCCGCTGGCCGAGCTGAAGAAGCGCGCCGTCGAGCGCGTGGCCAACGGCGACCCGTGGGACGAGCGGGAGTACGAGATGTACCCAGCCGCGCTGAAGTCCCCCTACCGCGAGCGCCGATCCGCCTTCGGCAAGGAGCGCTACAGCGCACTCGGCATTACGCGCGAGGACTGGGAGGCGCGCCAGCGGGCGGCCATCGCCAACTGGGACTGCTTCGGCGCGCCAGCCGCGCTGTTCGTCTACATCGACCGTGATCTGGGCCCGGCCCAATGGGCCGACCTTGGGATGTATCTGCAGACCATCATGCTGCTGCTGCGCGCCGAAGGCCTGCACAGTTGCCCGCAGATGGCCTGGTCGCAGGTTCGCGAGACGGTCGCGGAGATCCTCTCACCCCGGGACGGACTGATCCTCTTCTGCGGCATGTCGATCGGCTACGAGGACCCCAAAGTGAGATACACCCGTACGGGCCGCGCCCCGCTCGACGAGACGGTCACATTCGTCGACGGTAGTTGCCAGGCGTCTCCGATTGGGCAGGTCGCCTCGTGACCGCCAACGCTCCTCGGCAGGCGAGCCCCGCGCGCGCGACCGACCGTCCCGGAGACCCCTCGCCTTTCGCTCTCGGGTTGCTGCTGCGCCGGGCGCACTGGCGCGCGGCAGCGGTGATGACGGAGGCGCTTCGGCCGCTCGGCATCGAGTTGCGACATTTTGCAGTGCTGATCGTCCTGGTCAATCGCGGGCCCACGGAGCAGCGGGACCTGGTGGAAGCGACGGGCTCGGACAAGGCGGGAATCATGCGGATCGTGGATGACCTGGAGCGCAAAGGGCTGGCCGTGCGCAAGCCCGTTCCGGGGGATCGGCGGGTGCGGGCGGTGGAGATCACCCCCAAGGGCCTTCAGCTCTTCGACGCCGCTCACGTGGCCGCCGAGCCACTGGCCGAGCGCCTGGTTTCCGTACTGGGGCCAGGCGAGGCCGAGCAGCTGACGGATCTGCTCACCCGATTCACCTCTCACGCCGAGGAGTAGGCGCCTCGGCCAGCACGCGCGGCAGCTCAGGCACGACGATCTTGAGCGCCGACGCCACCGCTGACACGAAGCCCAAACGCACACGCCGAGCCGATCGCCCGGCGCAAGGCCAAGAGCGGCGCTGACCTACACGTTTCAGGTGGACGTCGGCGTCAAACCGGAACGGCTCCCACGACCGGCAGCGGTTCACCTATCGCACTCTCACCGCCGGACGCCGCGACGTGCGTGCCAACACGCTCGCGGGCTACCGAGACCATCTCAAGCCGGTGATCGAGACCGATCCCCTTGCAGCACTTGCGGACAGCAGACGTCGACACGATGGTGACGCTGCGGAGGGCTATTCGACAGCTGGTCCCGATGATGCCTGGACGTGCTGACGGCCGACCCGTTGACTCACTATCGGCACAACCGGGGGGTCAGCCTCAATACGAGCGAACCTCGTTCGCCTGCAATATCCCTGGTGGGCGCGGACGGTATCGAACCGCCGACCGCTGGTGTGTAAAACCAGAGCTCTACCACTGAGCTACGCGCCCTTGCAGGGCAAGCTACACGCCGATGACGTGCGACAGGAAATCCGTCAGCCGGGCTGCAGTGCCGCGAGCGCCTCGGTCCACATCGCCTGGTCGCGCGACTCCCCCGGCTGCTTCATCTCGGCGAAACGGATGACCCCGGTGCGGTCCACCACGAACGTCCCGCGGTTGGCGAATCCCGCGTCCTCGTTGAACACGCCGTAGGCCTGGGCCACCCCGCCGTGTGGCCAGAAGTCCGACAGCACCGGAAACAAGAACCCGCTCTGCGTCGCCCAGATCTTGTGCGTGGGTGGCGGACCCACCGAGATCGCCAGCGTCGCGGTGTCGTCGTTCTCGTAGTCCGGCAGATGGTCACGGATCTGGTCGAGCTCGCCTTGGCAGATACCGGTGAACGCCAGCGGAAAGAACACCAGCAACACGTTCTTGACAGAGCGGAAGTCGCTCAACGTGACCGGCTGACCGTTCTGATCCTTGAGCGTGAAGTCGGGCGCCTCGGTGCCTACGTCGATCATCGGCATCCTCTGCTCTTCGCGCGAGCGCTCATCGGCATCTTCTGCTCTTCGCGCGAGCGCTCATCGGCATCTTCTGCTCTTCGCGCGAGCGCTCATCGCCGTCCCGCGGCTCTTGATTTCGGCTGCACCAACCGGCTCGCGATCCAGTCGCCGAGGTTGGCCGACGAGGTCTGCATCAGGCCGGCGGTCGGGGCCGACTCGGCGATCTCGGCAGGCTGCACGTGCCCGGGCTTGCCCGTCTTGGGGGTGACCACCCAGATCACGCCGTCGTCGGCCAGGGGTGTGATGGCGTCCATCAAACGGTCGACGAGATCGCCGTCGTCGTCACGCCACCACAGCAGCACGACGTCGATGACCTCATCGGCATCCTCGTCTAGCAGTTCGCCGCCGCACACGTCTTCTATGTCGGCCCGGATGTCGTCGTCGGAGTCTTCGTCCCAGCCCAACTCCTGCACAACCTGATCTTTTTGGATGCCCAGTCTGCGGGCGTAGTTCGGGGCGTCGTCCGCCGCGACCACCGTCGGTCCTCCTTCAGCCAGCTCGAGCGCACCGCGCGCATTGAGATGTTCGAGCACTATCGTCGCACGCCGAGGTGCCGCAGCAGATGCCCGGCGGCAAGGTTGGGCAATCTGAGTCAATATGAGGCGTCGCAGAGATTCAATGCAGAGGTCTTCGTGTCGTTCAGCCGGGTGACCGCCTCATTGAATTCATCAGGCCCGTAATTGCCTGCGATTGCGCTGGCGAGGCCCCTGGCGGCGTCGACCCAGGCATTCATCGCGTCCTTCAACTCCGGAATCAGCGGATCGGACACGCTGCGGGCTACCAGGTCGGCGCTGTGGTTGAGCGCGTCGACCGCGGGGACCGCCTTGGCCTCGGCGTCGGCCGCGCTCTGATTGGAGGCGTCGACGTAATCGTTGACCGCCTTGATTGCGTCCACGCTGCTGGTGCTCAACGTTTCACACGACGAGTGCACCGCCTCGGTGGTGAGCGACTCCTGCCGCTCGGACTCGCGCGCGCTGGAGCTGGCCGCCGACTCCTCGATCGAGGCCGAGACCGATGCCCTGTAGACCGGAGCGTCCGCGGCGTCGACCTTCGGCGAGCCCTCGGTGACACTGCTGCAGCCGACGATGATCATGGCCGCGGCGGCCAAAATGCCCACTACGAGGGCGACGATCCGCAGGCGTTTCGGACACAGCCAACTCCTCAGCACGATCTGCAGACGTTACCGGGTCCGATCCACGATCGCGGGTTCATTCCAGTCCGCACCCCCACCGGTGCGCGTGGTGCAGGATTGGAGAAAGATGGAGGCACCGGGCACGCGAGGAGCGCAAAGTGACCGCGAAGGTGAGGAGCGCGGAAAACATCCGCACCGATCACGTTGAGCATGTATACCGCCTAACAAGGAGCGGAAGTTGACCACCGAGTTCGCGCGCCAAGACCTGGCCCAAAACTCCAGCAGTGCAGCCGAACCCGACCGGGTTCGGGTGATCCGGGAAGGCGTCGCATCGTATCTGCCCGACATCGACACCGAAGAGACCGGCGAATGGCTGGAGTCGTTCGACGAGCTGCTCGAGCGGTCTGGGCCCGCCCGCGCACGTTATCTGATGCTGCGGTTGCTGGAACGTGCCGGCGAACAACGGGTGGCCATCCCGGCGCTGACGTCGACCGACTATGTGAACACCATCCCGACTGAACTGGAGCCGTGGTTCCCCGGCGACGAGGACGTCGAACGCCGTTACCGAGCCTGGATCCGGTGGAACGCCGCGATCATGGTGCACCGCGCGCAGCGCCCGGGAGTCGGGGTGGGAGGCCATATTTCGACATATGCGTCCTCCGCGGCGCTCTACGAGGTCGGCTTCAACCACTTCTTCCGCGGCAAGGCACACCCCGGCGGAGGCGACCAGATCTTTATCCAGGGCCATGCGTCGCCCGGCATCTACGCGCGCGCGTTCCTGGAGGGCCGGCTAACCGCCGATGAGCTCGACGGCTTCCGGCAGGAGCACAGCCATCCCGGCGGCGGGCTGCCGTCGTATCCACACCCCCGCCTGATGCCGGACTTCTGGGAGTTCCCCACGGTGTCGATGGGCCTGGGCCCGATGAACGCCATCTATCAGGCCCGGTTCAACCATTACCTGCACGACCGCGACCTCAAGGACACCTCCGATCAGCACGTGTGGGCGTTTCTCGGCGACGGCGAGATGGACGAGCCCGAAAGCCGCGGCCTCATCCAGGTTGCCGCCAACGAGGCGTTGGACAACCTGACCTTCGTCATCAACTGCAACCTGCAGCGCCTCGACGGCCCAGTGCGCGGCAACGGCAAGATCATCCAGGAGCTCGAGTCGTTCTTCCGGGGCGCCGGATGGAACGTCATCAAGGTCGTGTGGGGCCGCGAGTGGGACGCGTTGCTGCATGCGGACCGCGACGGCGCACTGGTCAATCTGATGAACACGACGCCCGACGGCGATTACCAGACGTACAAGGCCAACGACGGCGCCTACGTCCGCGACCACTTCTTCGGCCGCGACCCGCGCACCAAGCAGCTGGTCGAGAAGATGTCGGACTCAGAGATCTGGAACCTCAAGCGCGGCGGCCACGACTATCGCAAGGTCTACGCCGCATACCGTGCAGCCGTTGAGCACCAGGGCCAGCCGACGGTGATATTGGCCAAGACCATCAAGGGCTACACGCTGGGAAAGCACTTCGAAGGCCGCAACGCTACGCACCAGATGAAAAAGCTTGCGCTGCAAGACCTCAAGGACTTCCGCGACAGTCAGCGCATCCCGATCAAAGATGAGCAGCTGGAGGCCAACCCCTACCTGCCGCCGTACTACCATCCCGGTCCGGAGGCACCCGAGATCCGCTACCTGCTCGAGCGCCGGAGGGCGTTGGGCGGATTCCTGCCCGAACGTCGCACCAAGACCAAGGCGCTGACGCTGCCCGGTCGCGATATCTACAAGGCGCTCAAGAAGGGCTCGGGAAACCAGGAGGTCGCCACCACGATGGCGACCGTGCGCACCTTCAAAGAACTGTTGCGCGACAAGGAGATCGGGCCGCGGATCGTTCCGATCATTCCCGACGAGGCCCGCACGTTCGGGATGGATTCGTGGTTCCCGAGCCTGAAGATCTACAACCGTAACGGTCAGCTGTATACGGCCGTGGACGCCCAGCTGATGCTGGCGTACAAGGAAAGTGAAATCGGCCAGATTCTGCACGAGGGCATCAACGAGGCGGGTTCGACGGCATCGTTCACCGCGGTGGGGACGTCCTACTCGACCCAGAACGAGCCGATGATCCCGCTTTACATCTTCTATTCGATGTTCGGGTTCCAGCGCACCGGCGACGGACTTTGGGCGGCTGCCGACCAGATGGCCCGCGGGTTCGTGCTCGGCGCCACCGCGGGGCGCACCACCCTGGTCGGCGAGGGTCTGCAGCACGCCGACGGGCATTCGTTGCTGCTCGCCTCGTCCAACCCGGCCGTGGTGGCCTACGACCCGGCGTTCGCCTACGAGATCGCCTACATCGTGGAGAGCGGGCTGGACCGGATGTACGGCGAGAACCCGGAGAACGTGTACTTCTACATCACCATCTACAACGAGCCCTATGTGCAGCCGGCCGAACCGGAGGGGCTCGACGTCGAGGCGCTGTTACGCGGCATCTACCGGTACCGGCCCGCGCCGGACAAGCGGTCGCACACCGCACAGATCCTGGCGTCCGGTGTGGCGATGCCCGAAGCATTGCGGGCCGCACAGCTGTTGGCGGACGACTGGGACGTCGCCGCCGATGTGTGGTCGGTGACCAGTTGGAACGAGCTGAACCGCGACGGAGTACAGATCGAAAAGCAGCGGCTGCGCCACCCCGACCGTCCCGCGGGTACTTCCTACGTCACCACGGCCCTGAAGGACGCGGCGGGACCGGTCATCGCGGTGTCGGACTGGATGCGGGCGGTGCCCGAGCAGATCCGGCCGTGGGTCCCGGGTACCTACGTCACCCTGGGCACCGACGGCTTCGGCTTCTCCGACACCCGGCCTGCGGCGCGGCGCTACTACAACACCGACGCCGAGTCGATCGCGGTGGCCGTGCTGGAGGGGTTGGCACGCGACGGCAACATCGATCAATCCGTCGCCGTCGAAGCCGCGGGCAGGTACCAGATCGACGACGTCATGGCGGCGCCGGAGCAAACATCGGACCCGGGTGTCGCCTGACGGCACTTCGTTGGAGGAATCCTCCAGAAGCGTGGCGTAGCATTTATTGATGACCGACAATCGGTTCGTCCCGCCGAAGTCCACCGTCGAAGTACTCGAATCGGTGCCCGACTCCGTGTTGCGGCGACTGAAGCAGTACTCCGGGCGGCTGGCCACCGAAGCGGTGCGCGCCATGGAGGAGCGGCTGCCGTTCTTCGCCGAACTCGAGGCGTCGCAGCGGGCCAGCGTGCAGTTGGTGGTTCAGGCCGCGGTGGTCAACTTCGTCGAATGGATGCGCAATCCGCAGAGCAACGTCAGCTACACCGCCCAGGCGTTCGAAGTCGTCCCGCAGGATCTGCGGCGGCGCATCGCGCTGCGCCAGTCGGTCGAGATGGTCCGCGTCACCATGGAGTTCTGCGAGGAGGTGGTGCCGCTGCTGGCCCGCACCGACGAGCAGTTGACCGCCCTGACGGCCGGAATCCTGCGCTACAGCCGCGATCTCGCGTTCGCCGCCGCAACCGCCTACGCCGACCAGGCCGAGGCCCGCGGCGCATGGGACACCCGGATGGAGGCCAACGTCGTCGATGCCGTCGTGCGCGGGAACACCGGACCGGAGCTCCAGTCACAGGCCGCCGCACTGAACTGGGACGCCACGTCGCCGGCCACCGTGATCGTCGGTCTGCCGCATCCGGGTCGCAACGACCTCGCCAGTGACGACGTCCACGACGTCGTCACTCGCCATGGCCGTACCGCGCTGTCGGATGTACACGGCACCTGGCTCGTCGCGATCGTGTCGGGCACGCTGTCGCCGACCGACCGATTCCTCGCCGACCTGATGGCGGTCTTCGCCGAGGGGCCCGTGGTGATCGGGCCGACCGCACCGACTTTGGCGGCTGCGCACCGCAGCGCCACCGAGGCGATCGCAGGCATGAACGCCGTCGCGGGCTGGACCGGTGCGCCACGGCCGGTGGCCGCCCGCGAGCTACTGCCCGAGCGGGCACTGCTCGGCGACGCCACCGCGATCGCCGCGTTGGAGGTTGAGGTCATGAGGCCGCTGGGTGACGCAGGCCCCGCGCTGGCCGAGACCTTGGACGCGTATCTGGACTCGGGTGGCGCGATCGAGGCATGCGCCCGCAAATTGTTCGTTCATCCAAACACCGTCCGATATCGGCTCAAACGGATAGCCGATTTCACGGGTCGGGATCCCACGCTGCCGCGTGATGCGTATGTGCTCCGGGTCGCCTCCAGCGTCGGTAGGCTCGGTCGACAAACACAGCTAGCCAGCTCGCGAAATACCAGCGCTGGACAGGCGATGGACGTCACGACGGGCCCACCAGCGGATCGCGCGGGCTAAAAGGTCGCAGACCGGTATCGATGGAGTCGCATCGCATGCGGTTTTGTGGAATACCTACAAAAACATAAGACCAGGTTCATAATCTCTTACACGGCATAAAACCGCTTTCACAGTGTTCTCTTAATGAGTGCTTGCTTTGCTCGCGCCCGGACAGGGCTCCCAGACTCCCGGCATGCTCGCCTCATGGCTTGAGCTGTCGGGTGCAGCTGGCCGTGTCGCCACATGGTCGCAGATCAGCGGCCTGGACCTGGCACGGCTGGGAACCACCGCGACCGCCGAGGAGATCACCGATACCGCGGTGACCCAGCCACTGGTCGTGGCGGCCACCCTGCTCGCCCACGAAGAACTGGCCCGACGCGGCCAGCTCGACAGCAAGGACACCGTGGTGGCGGGCCACTCGGTCGGTGAGATCGCCGCATACGCGATCGCCGGCGTGATCTCCGCCGACGACGCCGTCAAGCTGGCCGCGACCCGCGGCGCCGAGATGGCCAAGGCCTGCGCGATCGAGCCCACCGGCATGTCCGCGGTGTTGGGCGGCGATGAGGCCGAGGTGCTCGCGCGCCTGGAGGCACTCGACCTGGTCCCCGCCAACCGTAACGCCGCTGGTCAGATCGTGGCGGCCGGAGCGTTGGCCGCGCTGGACAAGCTCGCCGAGGATCCGCCGGCCAAGGCGCGGGTGCGGCAGCTGGCAACCGCCGGCGCGTTCCACACCCACTACATGGCATCGGCGTCCGACGGCTACGCGGCCGCCGCCGCGGCTGTAACGACCGCAGAGCCCACCGCGACGCTCTTGTCGAACGCCGACGGTCAACCCGTCGCCTCGGCCGCGGACGCGATGGCCAAGCTCGTGAATCAGATGACCCAGCCAGTGCGTTGGGATCTCTGTACCGAGACGATGCGTCAACAGAATGTGTCGGCGATCGTCGAGTTCCCGCCTGCCGGGACGCTCGCCGGGATCGCCAAACGCGAACTTCGGGGGGTGCCGACGCATGCCGTCAAGTCCCCCGCTGATCTGGACGGGCTCGCCGAGCTCTAGCCAGTACAACCACATACCAACGTCAGTTGGCAGTAACAACAAATTAGAAGGAGCCACTGTGGGAACCACCCAGGATGAAATCATCGCCGGCATCGCCGAGATCATCGAAGAGGTCACCGGGATCGAGCCCTCCGAGGTCACCCCGGAGAAGTCGTTCGTCGACGACCTGGACATCGACTCGCTGTCGATGGTTGAGATCGCGGTGCAGACCGAGGACAAGTACGGCGTGAAGATCCCCGACGAGGACCTCGCCGGCCTGCGCACCGTCGGTGACGTCGTCGCCTACATCCAGAAGCTCGAGGAAGAGAACCCCGAGGCCGCCGCCGCTATCCGGGCACAGATGGACAGCAAGTGACCAAGCCTTCCACTGCTAACGGCGGTTTCCCCAGTGTTGTGGTGACCGCCGTCACGGCGACGACTTCGATCGCGCCGGATATCGAGAGCACGTGGAAGGGTCTGCTGGCAGGGGAAAGCGGCATCCACGTTCTCGAAGACGAGTTCGTCACCAAGTGGGATCTCCCGGTTCGTATCGGTGGGCACCTCAAGGAGCCCCTCGACCCATTGATGACGCGGTTGGAACTGCGACGCATGTCGTATGTCCAGCGCATGGCCAAATACCTCGGCAACCAGCTGTGGGAGACCGCAGGTAGCCCCGAGGTCGATCCCGATCGGTTCGCCGTGGTGGTCGGTACCGGGTTGGGTGGCGGCGAGAAAATCGTCGAGACCTATGACGCGATGAACGAGGGCGGGCCCCGCAAGGTGTCGCCGCTCGCCGTTCAGATGATCATGCCCAACGGTGCGGCCGCTGTGATCGGACTCGAACTCGGCGCACGTGCCGGGGTTATCACCCCGGTGTCGGCCTGCTCATCGGGTTCCGAGGGCATCGCCCACGCGTGGCGTCAGATCGTCATGGGTGACGCCGACATCGCCGTGTGCGGTGGCGTCGAAGGCGGCATCGAGGCGCTGCCCATCGCGGCATTCTCGATGATGCGTGCCATGTCGACGAACAACGACAACCCCGAGGGGGCGTCGCGGCCGTTCGACAAGAACCGCGACGGGTTCGTCTTCGGCGAAGCCGGGGCACTCATGGTCATCGAGACCGAGGAGCATGCCAAGGCTCGCGGCGCCAAGCCGCTGGCCCGGTTGTTGGGCGCGGGCATCTCGTCGGACGCCTTCCACATGGTGGCGCCTGCGCCGGACGGTCTTCGGGCCGGCCATGCCATGAAGCGTGCGATGGAGACCGCTGGCTTGGACGCCAAAGACATCAGCCACGTCAACGCGCACGCCACGGCCACCCCGATCGGCGATATCGCGGAGGCCAACGCCATCCGCGCCGCCGGTGTGGAGCACGCCGCGGTGTACGCACCGAAGTCGGCGCTCGGCCACTCCATCGGTGCTGTCGGCGCGCTCGAGTCGATCCTCACGGTGCTCAGCCTGCGGGATGGCGTCATTCCGCCGACACTCAACTATGAGACACCGGATCCCGAGATCGATCTCGATGTCGTTGCGGGCGAGCCTCGATATGGCGACTACCAGTACGCCATCAACAACTCGTTCGGTTTCGGTGGACACAATGTCGCCCTCGCCTTCGGGCGTTACTGAGGTACGAAAGGAACTTTCGGAGCAGTAATGGCAGCGTTGACCCGTCTTTCCACGGGGAACGGTTTCCCCGACGTGGTCGTCACCGGATTCGCGATGACGACTGCCCTGGCAACCGACGCGGAAACGACCTGGCAGAGGCTGCTGGACGGACAGAGTGGTATCCGCCTGCTCGACGATCCATTCGTCGAGCAGTACGACCTGCCGGTCCGCATCGGTGGACACCTGCTGGAGGACTTCGACAGCGAGCTGACGCGGATCGAGCTGCGTCGGCTGTCGTACCTGCAGCGGATGTCGACGGTGCTGAGCAGGCGTGTGTGGGAGCACGCCGGCTCACCCGAGGTCGACCCGAAGCGCCTGATGGTGTCGATCGGCACCGGCATGGGTTCGAGCGAGGAGCTGCTGTACGCCTACGAGGCTCTGCGCGGCAAGGGCCTTCGGGCGGTGTCACCGCTGGCTGTGCAGATGTACATGCCGAACTCGGCAGCCGCGGCGGTCGGGCTCGAACGCAAGGCCAGGGCCGGGGTGAGCACCCCGATCTCGGCCTGCGCTTCGGGTTCTGAAGGCATCGCGCAGGCATGGCGACAGATCGTGCTCGGCGAGGCCGATGTCGCGATCTGCGGTGGCGTCGAGACCAAGATCGAGGCGGTGCCGATCGCCGGCTTCGCGCAGATGCGCATCGTGTTGTCCACCACCAACGACGATCCCCCAGGGGCCTGTCGCCCATTTGACAAGGACCGCAACGGATTCGTCTTCGGCGAGGGCGGCGCGCTGATGGTGATCGAGACCGAGGAGCACGCAAAGGCGCGCGGCGCCACCATCTTCGCGCGGTTGATGGGTGCCAGCATCACCTCGGACGGGTTCCACATCGTGGCGCCCGACCCCAACGGCGAGCAGGCCGGGCACGCGATGACGCGGGCCATCCAACTCGCGGGCCTGGCCCCCAAGGACATCGACCACGTCAATGCGCACGCCACCGGCACAAGCGTCGGCGACGTGGCCGAGGGCAAGGCCATCAACAACGCCCTGGGCAGCCACAAGGCAGCGGTATACGCACCGAAGGGGGCACTCGGGCACTCGGTCGGCGCGGTCGGCGCCGTCGAGTCCATCCTCACCGTGATGGCGTTGCGGGACGGTGTCATCCCGCCGACGCGCAACCTCAAGAACCTGGATCCGGAGATCGACCTCGATGTCGTTGCCGGTTCGCCACGACCCGGCAACTATCAATACGCGATCAACAACTCATTCGGATTCGGTGGGCACAACGTCGCGCTCGCGTTCGGGAAATACTGAAATCCGAAGGGCTATAGGAGGATCTATATGACCATCATGGCCCCCGAGGCTGTCGGCGAATCGCTCGATCCACGCGATCCGCTGCTGCGCCTGAGCACTTTCTTCGACGCCAACACCGTCGAACTTCTTCACGAGCGTGACCGCTCCGGCGTGCTGGCCGCGGCCGGGACCGTCAACGGCGTGCGCACCATCGCGTTCTGCACCGACGGCACCGTCATGGGCGGCGCCATGGGTGTGGAGGGTTGCGCACACATCGTCAACGCCTACGACACCGCGATCGAGGAACAGAGCCCGATCGTCGGCATCTGGCATTCGGGTGGCGCCCGACTGGCCGAAGGCGTCAAGGCGCTGCACGCGGTCGGTTTGGTCTTCGAGGCCATGATCCGGGCGTCGGGTTACGTCCCGCAGATCTCGATGGTCGTGGGCTTTGCAGCCGGCGGCGCCGCGTACGGACCGGCGCTGACCGACGTCATCGTGATGGCGCCGGACAGCAAGGTGTTCGTCACCGGCCCCGACGTGGTGCGCAGCGTCACCGGCGAGGACGTCGACATGGTGTCCCTCGGCGGTCCAGACGCACACCACAAGAAGTCCGGGGTGTGCCACATCGTCGCCGACGACGAGCTGGATGCCTACGAGCGCGGCCGTCGGCTGGTCGGATTGTTCTGCCAGCAGGGTCATTTCGACCGCGCGAAGGCCGAGGCGGGCGACACCGACCTGCATGCACTGCTGCCGGCGTCGCCACGTCGCGCCTACGACGTGCACCCGCTCGTCGAGGCACTGCTCGACGAGGGCGTGCCGTTCGAAGAGTTCCAGGGCAAGTGGGCGCCGTCCATCGTCATCGGCCTGGGTCGGCTGTCGGGCCGGACTGTCGGCCTCATCGCGAACAACCCGCTGCGCCTCGGTGGCTGCCTGAACTCCGAGAGTGCGGAGAAGGCGGCACGTTTCGTGCGACTGTGCGACGCGTTCGGAATTCCGCTGGTCGTCATCGTCGACGTGCCCGGCTACCTGCCCGGCGTGGACCAGGAATGGGGCGGCGTCGTGCGACGCGGCGCGAAACTGCTGCACGCGTTCGGCGAATGCTCGGTCCCGCGGGTCACTTTGGTGACCAGGAAGATCTACGGTGGCGCCTACATCGCGATGAACTCGCGGTCGCTGGGTGCGACGAAGGTTTTCGCATGGCCCGACGCCGAGGTCGCCGTGATGGGCGCCAAGGCCGCGGTCGGCATTCTGCACAAGAAGAAGCTGGCCGCCGCTCCGGAGGACGAGCGTGAAGCGCTCCATGAGGAACTGGCCGCCGAGCACGAGAGAATCGCAGGCGGTGTGGATTCCGCCATCGAGATCGGTGTGGTCGACGAGAAGATCGACCCGGCGCACACCCGAAGCAAGCTGACACAGGTGCTGGCCGAGGGGCCGGCGCGCCGCGGTCGGCACAAGAACATCCCGCTGTAGTCGCAGCTTTCGCGAGTAGCCACTTAGCGCACGCATTTCCGGCGCGGTTGTGTGATAAGTGGCATTGCGTTCACGGCGTCCCTGCGCGCGCTGCGCATGTGAACGGCAGCCGTCCAGCGCTCTACTGTTTAATACGTCGGGGTGCTCGACGGCTACACCAAAGACATTGGCATTCCAGTTCTCTGACGCAAAGACTCCCTCGCATACTCCTGGTTCGGGTGCGACGAGGACGGGTTCCCCAATGCGATTGCCATACCGGCTTCGACCTGAACCTGCGATCTGCGCCGAGCACTCCTCGGCCACATCGACGACCCTGTCCCGGTCGGCCTTCACCAGGCCGATCCGCGTGCGGCGGTCCAGGATGTCGTCGACCGTCAGCGCCCCCTCGTGTGTGACGGCGTACTCGAATTCCGCTCGAATTACGTCGATCCCGTCGGCCACCGGTTCGGTCGGCCGGTCACAGCTCGCGGCGGCGATCACGTTCGGTGCTTCCGCGCCGTAACGCGCCACCAACGACCCGGGTAAATCGGCGGGCGACTTCAACGTCGCGACGGGATTCGACGGGGCTCCCACCAGCGGCAGGTTGCGGGTGCGGCACTGGCTTGCAGCCAGGCCGCGCAGCGCGACGGCGCGATCGAGCACATCCTCGGCCATGTACCGGTATTCGGTCAGCTTGCCGCCGATCACGCTGATCACACCGGACGGCGACTCGACGACCGCGTGCTCCCGCGACACGTCGGCCGTGCGACCCTGACCGGCGTCGATCAACGGCCGCAGCCCGGCGTACGCGCCGATCACGTCGTCGGGGCCGAGCGCGACGTCCAACGCCGTGTTCACCGTGTCCAACAGGAACTTCGTCTCCTCCGGAGTCGGTTGCGGCACATCGGGTATCGGGCCGGGCGCGTCCTCGTCCGTGAGCCCCAGATACACACGGCCCAACTGTTCGGGCATCGCGAACACGAAGCGATTGATCTCGCCTGGGATCGGAATCGTCAGCGCGGCGACCGGATTTCCGAACGCCTTGGCATCGAACACGAGATGCGTTCCGCGACTGGGACGCAGGCGGATCGAGGGGTCCACCGCCCCCGCCCAAACGCCGCTGGCGTTGATGACGGCGCGGGCCGATACGTCGAACGACTCCCCGCAACGCTGATCGGTCAGCGTCACCGACGTGCCCGTCGCATTCGACGCCGCGACACGGGTGAGAATCGCGGCTCCGTGCTGGGCGGCGGTCCGGGCAATGGCCGTGACCAGTCGGGCATCGTCGATCAGCTGACCGTCGTAGGCGAGCAGACCGCCGGCCAACCCGTCGCGTCGCACCGTGGGCGCGAGTTCGATGGCGCGGTTCGCGTCGATCCGCCTGGATCGCGGCAGCGTCGACGCCGGCGTGCCTGCGAGCTTGCGCAGCCCGTCACCGGCCACAAAGCCGAACCGCACCAGCGCCCGCGACGCATTGTTCATCGACGGCAGCAGCGGAACCAGCTGCGGCATGGCCTTGACGAGGTGAGGGGCGTTGCGCGTCATCAGGATTCCGCGTTCGACCGCACTGCGCCGCGCGATGCCGACGTTGCCCGTCGCGAGGTATCGCAGACCGCCGTGCACCAGCTTGCTGCTCCAGCGGCTGGTGCCGAAGGCAAGGTCGTGCTTCTCCACCAGCGCGACGCTCAGACCCCGCGTCGCGGCGTCCAATGCGATGCCGACGCCGGTGATGCCGCCGCCGATCACGATGACGTCGATCGGTGTCGCCGTCGGCCAGCGCCGCGAGTTCGGAGGCTCGGCGTGCGTCGTTGAGTGCCGTGGAACCGGTCATTTCCTGAGGTATCCGTTCAACGAGTGGGCGAGCTCGACGGCGAGTGCGTCGGCATCGAGGATCGGTGCGACGATCTGGCCGGACTGGATCGTCGACTGGGTGATCAGCAGGCACATGGCGCCAAGCTGACGCGGATCGCCGGCCCGAACGCTGCCTTCCTCCTGCGCGAGTTTGATCTCGGCGGCGACCGTGTCGAGAAGGATCTGCTGGCTGGTGCCCAGTCGCTCGGCGATGTAGATCATCGCGAGATCGGGCGCGCTGCGCAGCACCGACATCACCACATCGTCGCGGCGCAGCCGCTCGGCGACCGCCACGATGCGCTCGACCACCGCCTCGCGGCCGACCGTCCGGCTCGGGACCTCGTCCAGAGCGCCGACGATCCGGGAGGTCAGCAGCGCCGCCAGCACCGACTGGGTATCGGGCCAGCGCCGATAGACGGTCGGCCTGCTGACCCGGGCGCGGCGCGCGATCTCGGCCAGCGTCACCCGGTCCACGCCGAACGCCAGGACGCAGTCGGCCGCGGCGGCGAGGATCCGGTCCCCGATCGTCGGCGACTCTTCGTTACTGATTGACAGCATATGTAATACTGTAACGCATGACTCGCCCGGATGACCACCAGACCGCACTGCTGCCCCCGATGAAGTGGAACGCATGGGGCGATCCCGCGGAGGCGAAACCGCTGTCGGACGGGATACGAACCCTGCTGAAGCAGGCCCTCGGCGTCGACGATGTGACGACCCCGGAGCTGAAGCCCGATGAGGTGAAGCTGCGGCCGTCCTCTCTGTCGGACGCCGACCGAGGCGGCCTCGCAGAGATCGTCGGGGCCGACTACTGCCGCGTCGACGACCGCGGCCGACTGCTGCGCGCCGGAGGCAAGTCGACTCTGGACCTGTTGCGCCGCAAGGACTCCGGCATCCAGGACGCGCCCGACGCCGTGCTGCTGCCGCGTACCGAGGACGAGATCGCCGCGATATTGCGCTACTGCTCGGACCACGGGATCGCGATCGTCCCGTTCGGCGGAGGAACGAGTGTGGTCGGTGGGCTGGACCCCGTCCGCGGCGACTTCAGCGCCGTGGTCTCGCTGGACCTGCGCCGCCTGACCGAACTGCATTCGCTCGACGAGGTCTCCGGCGAGGCCGAACTCGGCGCAGGTCTCACCGGGCCGGAAGCCGAACGGCTGCTCGGCGAGCGCGGCTACTCGCTCGGCCACTTCCCGCAGAGTTTCCAGTTCGCGACCATCGGCGGGTTCGCCGCCACCCGGTCATCCGGCCAGGACTCGGCGGGTTACGGCCGCTTCAACGACATGGTGCGCGGGCTGCGCACGGTAACGCCTGCGGGCGTACTCGACCTCGGTCGCGCCCCGGAGTCGGCCGCCGGCCCCGACCTGAGGCAGTTGATGATCGGCTCGGAGGGCGTGTTCGGGATCATCACGCGGGTCCGCGTGCGCGTGCACCCGGTCCCGGCGGCCACCCGTTATGAGGCGTGGTCGTTCGGCGACTTCGCGACCGGGGCCAACGCACTGCGCGCCGTTGTGCAAACCGGCGCCGGGCCGACGGTCATCCGGCTGTCCGACGAAGCCGAGACGGGGGTGAACCTGGCCACTACCGAGAGCATCGGCGAAGAGCAGATCACCGGCGGCTGCCTGGCGATAACGGCGTTCGAGGGCAGTGCAGCCCATGTCGAGAGTCGCCAAGCCGAGACGCGCGCGGTGATGCAGGCCGCAGGCGGCACGTCACTGGGTGAGGCGCCGGCCCGCGCCTGGGAGCATGGCCGGTTCAACGCGCCCTACCTTCGCGATTCGCTGCTGTCCGCCGGTGCGTTGTGCGAAACACTGGAGACCGCCACCAACTGGTCCAACGTGCCCGCGCTCAAGGCCGCGGTCACCGAGGCGCTGACGAAATCTCTCGGCGAATCGGGCACACCGGCACTGGTGCTGTGCCACATTTCGCATGTGTATCCGACCGGGGCCTCGTTGTACTTCACCGTCGTCGCCGGGCAGCGCGGGAATCCGATTGAACAGTGGCGCAAGGCGAAGACCGCCGCTTCTGAGGCGATGATGCGCACCGGCGCCACCATCACCCACCACCACGCCGTCGGCGCCGACCACCGCCCGTGGATGCGCGACGAGGTCGGTGACCTCGGCGTCGCGGTGCTGCGGGCCGTCAAGGCGACGCTGGATCCGACGGGAATCCTCAACCCCGGCAAGCTGATTCCATGACCATCGGCCGCGTCACCGTGCTGACGAATCCGGCATCGGGGCACGGCAGTGCGCCACACGCGGCCGAACGCGCCGTGGCACAGCTGCATCGACGCGGCGTCGACGTCGTCGCCATCGCGGGCACCGACGCCGAGCACGCACGACGACTCGTCGAAGGCGCTCTCGAGCGCGACATGGATGCGCTGGTCGTCGTCGGCGGCGACGGCATCGTCTCGCTTGCGTTGCAAGTGCTCGCGGGAACCGACATACCACTGGGCCTCATCCCGGCGGGCACCGGTAACGACCACGCGCGTGAATTCGGTATTCCGGCAAAGGATCCCGAAGCGGCGGCCGACGTCATCGTCGACGGTGTCGTCGAGACCGTCGACCTGGGCCGCATCAGGGGCGTCGACGGCACCGACAAGTGGTTCGGCACAGTGATGGCCGCAGGCTTCGACTCGTTGGTCACCGACCGGACCAACCGGATGCGGTGGCCGCACGGCCGGATGCGCTACAACGTCGCGATGGTCGCCGAGCTGTCCAAGTTGCGGCTACTGCCGTTCAGTCTGACGTTCGACGGGCGCGAGCTGGATACGGAATTGACGCTGGCCGCCTTCGGCAACACCAAGAGCTATGGCGGCGGCATGCTGATCTGCCCGGACGCGGACCCCACCGACGGACTGCTCGACGTCACGATGGTGGCATCGGCGTCGCGCATGAAGCTGATTCGCTTGTTTCCCACCGTGTTCAAGGGCACCCACGTCGACCTCGACGAGGTGCGCACCGAGCGTGCCCGCACGATCACCGTCGACTCACCGGGCATCAACGCCTACGCCGACGGTGAGTACGTCGTGCCCGCTGCCGGTCGAAGTGTCCGCGGTACCCGGCGCGCTGAAGATCCTGCGGCCGGCTTCCTAGCGCCAGTTAGCGCGAGCGTGCGTGTCTGCGGCCGACACGCCGTCAAAGGTCCGAAGTTTGCGCACGCTCGCGGCAGCCTTCTTAACCAGCGCTGGGGTCGAAGCGGCGTGCAGCTTCCTGAGCGAGCTGCACGCGGGAGAAGAGTCCCACCTTGCGGTAGACGTGCGTGAGGTGCGACTCAACCGTGCGGGCTGAGATGAAAAGTTGTGCGGCGATGTCCTTGTTCGGCAGTCCTTCACCGACGAGCCTGACGACGTCGAGTTCGGTTGGTGTCAGCGATGCCCATCCGCTGGCGGGCCGCTTACGTTCTCCTCGACCGCGCTGCGCTATAGGCGATGGCCTCCTCGGTCGACAAAGCCTCGCCCTCGGCGAAAGCTCACATCGAAGTCTTTGTCGCCCAACGTTGTCACGAAGGCTCACCTATCAAGCTCGTCGTATCCCGCGTCGTAGGATCTTGAAGCGAATGAGAGCCCATCCTTCGTCTCGCGGCGGCCGCCGCACCGAGGAGCCGCGCCGCCTCTCGCTGACTGCCGAGTTCGGACGCCGAGGCGGCCAGGCACTCCAAGGCCTCTGGGACGATCAGATGCGCGCCGATGCCGACGGAGCTACCGAGCGCTTCGTGCGCGTCGCTTTCTGCCTTCTCCGGGTTGCCGTCGGCCAGTTCGACGCGTGCACGACCCACCAGCGCCCACGGCAGCCACCAGCCCATCGAATCCGCCACGGCGTCGTGTGCGTAGCGTCGGGCTACCTTCAATTCTCCGTACGCCAGCGCCGCCTGCACCGACCAGATGATATTGATCCCGTACTGCTGCGGGTCGGCACGAGCCGCTTCGCTGGCCTCCCATGCGGCCGCGGTGTCACCCGTAGCCAGAAATGCGACCATCCGTGAGGAGCGACACGCGCCTTCGAAAGACTCCAACAGCCGGGATGCGTCTTCAAGCGCCTTGTCAGCGGCGATTCGCGCGCCGCTGAACATCGCCCTGATAGGCCAACGCAAGAGCCTCGGCGATTCGGCCGTTCACCTGGTAGATCACATCGTTGGCAGCGCTGGCTTCGGCGATCACCTCACGGATTTGCTCGGTTGCCCCGGCCAGATCGCCCTGAAATATCTGAGTGCAGCCGATAATCCAGCGGTAATGGCGGGAGTCGAATCGGTCACCGATCGTGTTAGCAACCTCGCGGCCTTCCTCTGCCGCGAGCACCGCCCCGATCGGATCTCCGACTATCATGGCCGCGAGCGCCTGACGGCTGAGTGTCTGGCTCAGCCGCCACGAATCGCCCTCCGCACCAGCGAGTTCGGCAGCCTCTGCGAAGTAGGGGCTGGCGACATCGCCGCGGTTGGCACTGATCGCGCACAGCGCAATGAGCGCCCGGATGACCAGTCCCGCGTCGCCGATTTCGCGACCCAGCGCCAAGGCCTGCTCGGCTTCCGCCGCGTTGGCGTTCGCGGTCGCCGGGCTCGCCGACCAGGCGAGCAGTGAGGTTTTATCGGCGACGACCTTCGCGCGAGCGGCACGAAAATCGCCGCCGTGCGCGGAATCGACGGCCAGAGCCACATCGAGCCAGCCCAGCCCCTCTCGAATACGGCCCCACGCCAGCCAGAGCGGTTGAATGCGACGACGCGAGTATCAACGCCTCTTCGATGTCGCCGCTTTCGCAACTCCACTCGAATGCACTTCGGAGATTGTCGATTTCGACTTCGACCTGCTTCACACGCTGTTCGTGGTCATTCTGCATCGGCGCGTCGAGCGCCACCGCCATGGCCGTGTAGTAGTCGCGATGACGACATCGGATGGCGTCGGCTTCCCCGGATTCCCCCAGCTTCTCCAAGGCGTACTGCCGCACCGTCTCCAGCATCCGGTATCGCGTTTGACTGGAAGAGCTTTCGGCGATGACAAGCGACTTGTCGACAAGCAGCAGCAGTTGATCGAGGATTTGGTAGCGCTCGCTGTCCCCCGCACCGCCGACTGCATAGGCGGCGTCGAGGTCGAAGCCGCCCATGAATGCCGCCACTCGGCGCAGCAGTACGCGTTCGGGTTCGCTCAGCAGCGCGTGCGACCAATCGACTGACGCGCGTAATGTCTGCTGCCGACGCACCGCCGTCCTGGTGCCGCCGGTCAGCAACCGGAAGCGGTCGTGCAGGCTGTCGACGATCTCGGTCAAAGACAACGCACGCACACGGGCGGCGGCCAGCTCAATCGCCAGCGGCATGCCGTCGAGTCGAGAACATATCTCGACGGCGAGCCGACTTGTTTTCGTCGGTGATGCTGAAGTCGGGATGTACCCGGCGAGCCCGGTCGGTGAGCAATTCGATTGCCTCGCGCGGTGATAGCGAAGACACCCGCGACGTCACCTCACCCGAGACCCCGAGGGGTTCCCGGCTGGTCGCGAGCAGCGTCAAATCCGGAGCGGCGCCGAGCAGTGCCGCTAACCAGATCAGCGGTGGCATCGAGCAGATGCTCGCAGTTGTCCAGTACCACCAGCATCCGCCGGGCGCGCATGAACCCGGTGACGACGTCCACCGTCGAGCGACCCGGCTGATCGGGCAACCCGAGCGTGCGCGCCACCGTCATCGGCACCATGTCCCGGTGGGTGATCGGCGCGAGGTCGACGTACCAGACACCGTCGGGGAATTCGGTCGCAATCTCGGACGCGACATGCACGGCCAGTCGCGTCTTGCCCGCACCGCCCGCGCCGGTCAGCGTCACCAATCGCTCGCCGGCGAGGATCGCCAGTACCTGCGCGATCTGCTCTTCGCGGCCGACAAACTTCGTCAGTTGGACCGGAAGATGCTCGACAGCAACGGTATCGGCCGTCCGAAGCGGCGGAAAATCATTCGAGAGATCGGAATGGCACAGCTGCATCACTCGCTCGGGCCGGGGTACATCGCGCAGCTTGTGAGTGCCCAGATCGGTCAGCCAGGCATCGACAGGCAGCCAGTCGACCACCATCTGCTCCGTCGCTGCCGACAAGACCGTCTGGCCACCGTGAGCGAGATCGCGCAACCTCGCCGTGCGATTCACCGTCGGGCCGACGTAGTTGCCCTCGTCTCGCAGCTGCACCTCACCGGTGTGCAATCCGATACGGAGCCGGATCGGCGCGAGCGGCGCCGACTGCAGTTCGAGCGCACACTGCCACCGCGTCGGTGGCGCGCGCGAACGCGGCGACGAAGCTGTCGCCTTCGCCCTGCTCGACGGGCCGTACACCACCGTGATTCGCGACGATCTCCGCGACGGCGCGATCCAGCCGGCCGATCGCGGCTGTCATCTCGTCGTGCTGCGTCGCCCACAGCCGGGTCGAGCCCTCCACGTCGGCAAGAAGCAGCGTCACCGTTCCCGTCGGTAGCAGCCCAGTCACGCCTACATCGCTCCAGTCTGTTCCGCTCATGCTAGCCAGCTTGCTGGGCAGCAGACCCGCAAAACATCCGGGTAACCACGGATTTACGAGGTCGGCCGTACGGATCTCCGTGGTTGCCCCGATGGTCGTGGTCCGGCCGTATCGGACAGTCGATTCAGACCGACCCGACCGAGGAGGCCAGCATGACCGACACCGTCAGCAGCGAGTGCGTGGATGTGTTCGACGCCGCGCTACCGCCCGTCGAATACCTCGACGCGCGGAACTCCGATGAGGCGGCCAGGTGTTGCGGGGCCGCCCAAGCGCAGGCAGCCATCGCAATCGGCTCCTTCGGGCCCGAAATTCTGCGCTACGACCTGGTTCGCAGTGTCCTTCGTGATGCCCGGTTCCGCACACCACCCGGGCTCGGCCTCGAATTGCAGGGGATCACGTCGGGCCCGTTGTGGGAGCGGGTCGGCGAGACGATTCTGGGTAAGAACGGTGTCGACCACCATCGGTTGCGCAAGCTCGTCGCGAAGGTGTTCACACCGCGCGGCGCCGAGTGCCTGCGTACCGCAATCGTCGCCGTCATCACGGAGCTACTCGACCAGGTCACGACGGCCGGAAGTTGCGACGTGGTCGCCCAGATCGCGAGGCCGTATCCAGTCCCGGTCATCTGTGCCGCACTTGGTGCCCCGCGCGGGGATTGGCAACTGATCTCACATTGGGCCGACGAGTTGACGAACATGACTCGAAACGCTGCCGACGAGTCCGCGGTACTGCGGGAACTGGGCGCACTGGGATTCCTACATCGACGACATGGTGGCCACCCGACGCCGCAACCTCACCGACGATCTGCTGTCCGATCTGATCCGGGCGGAGGCCGACGGCGAACACCTGACAGCCGAGGAACTGCGCGCGCTGGTCGGCACTCTGCTGATGGCGGGTACCGATACGACCCGAAACCAGTTGGCGGCGTCCGTGGAAGTGCTCTGCGAACACCCCCGTCAATGGGAGCTGTTGGAACGGCGCCCCGAGATGGCACCGAGGGCCGTCGAGGAAACCATGCGGTACACGCCCGTTCTCTTCACCGCGCTGCGAATGGCCACCGAGGACGTCGAACTCGACGGGGTGTTGATTCGGTCGGGAACGCTCGTGGTCGTGAACACCGGTGCGGCCAACCGCGATCCCGACGTCTTCGACAATCCAGACCAGCTCGACATCACCCGAGACGCGGTGCCACCGATGCTGACGTTCGGCAACGGCGCGCACTACTGCCTGGGTGCGCATCTGGCGAGAATCGAACTCGCCGAGGCGCTGAGGCTGATGGCCCAGCGGATGCCGAACATCAGACGCACGGGGGAAGCCCCGTGGAAGCCGATCTCGGGAATTTCAGGCCCGACGTCGCTTCTCGTCGAGTTCGATGTGGTCTAGCCGACTCCGCGGCCCGTTTCCTAGCGCCAGCAGACGCAAAACTCCCCGACACGCCGGTGAATTGGGACACTTTGCGTCTGCTCGCGCAGTGGAACTACCCGACTCCGCGGCTGAGCCAGCTCACCTCTGCGGTGTCCCCACCGTGGCGGTAGGCGTCGAGTGCTTCGTCCCACGCCGTGCCGAGCACCGAATCGAGTTCGGCGGCGAGCATGTCGGCACCCGACGACATCAGGGTCCGCAGCCGCATCTCCCCGACCATCACGTCACCGTTGGCGCTCATCGCGCCGCTCCAGAGTCCCAGCTGCGGGGTGTGGCACCAACGATGGCCGTCGATGCCTGCACTCGGATCCTCGGTCACCTCGAAGCGCAGCACCGACCACGACCGCAGGGCGCTCGCCAGGGCAGCCCCGGTACCCACCGGTCCGAGCCAGTTGGTGACGGCACGCAGTTGTCCCGGCATGGCCGGCTGCGGGGTCCACTTCAGGTTCGCCCTCGCCGACAGGGTCGACGACAGCGCCCACTCGACGTGCGGGCACACCGCGGCGGGCGAGGCATGGATGTACACCACGCCGGTTGCCGCGTCGGCGAACTGGTTCGCTGCACGCATCTGCTGCTCCTTCGGCTCCACGAGGGACGTCTTCCCCAAGCGACCTGGCGGTTCCGAATTACAGCTGTGTCGTGCGTGTCTATTGTGCCCTGTGAGGCACCTGTTGCGCTAGTCTGCTCCGAATTCTCTCAGGACTTCGTCAGACAGGGCCGGCCATCGTGAATACGCCCAGTCGCCGAAGTTGCGGTCGGCGAGCGCCACGAGCGCCAGGTCGGCCTGCGGATCCACCCACAAAAACGTCCCTGACTGGCCAAAATGCCCGTAAGTGCGGCCCGAGTTGGCCGAGCCCGTCCAGTGCGGCGACTTGCCGTCCCTGATCTCGAAGCCCAGGCCCCAGTCGTTGGGCCGCTGCGTCCCGAACCCGGGCAACACCCCGGACAGGCCCGGAAACTGCACGTCAGTGGCCTCTGAATGCATCTGTTTCGAGACCGTCGACGGTCGTAGGAGGTCCGAGGCGAAGGCGACCAGGTCGGCAACGGTCGACGCGGCGCCGTACCCGGCGGCCTCGGCCCCGCCCTGCAGCGTGGTGTCCGTCATGCCCAGCGGCTCGCACACCGCCTCGGTCAGGTATTGCCCGAATTCGATGCGCGACGCCTGCTGGATGGTGTCCGCGAGCACCGCAAAGCCGTAGTTCGAGTAGACACGGCGCTTGCCGGGCTGGGCCATCAGGTCAGCCGAGTGCATCGAGTACCCCGCGGCATGCGCGAGCAGATGGCGGACGGTCGAACCGGGCGGACCCGCCTGGGTGTCGAGTTCGACGACGCCCTCCTCGACCGCGACCTGTGCCGCCCGGGCGACGAGCGGCTTGGTCACCGACGCCAGCTCGAAGCGGTGACGGACGTCTCCGTGCTGGGCCAGGATTCCGGACGGCCCGACCACCGCGGCCGCGACGGTCGGGACCGGCCAGTCTTCGATCGCGTCGAGAGCTGCCACGCCTTACAGCCTATTCGGCACTCCAGGCCGCACAGATCGCCGCCACGTGGCGCGCGTCGGTGCCGCAGCATCCGCCGAGCACCGTCACCGCAGGCAAGCGCTCTCGCAGACCGGCGTGCCGGGCGGCGAGGTCGGCCGGATCACCCTCGTCGAGTTCGGTGGACTCGTCGAGTTCGGCGTGGCTCTTCGACGACGCATTCGCACGCAGCCCGACGAGCCGCTGTCGCCATGCGCCGTCAAGTTCGAGAGCACCCGCGAAATGCGTCGGGTGCGCGCAGTTCACCATGAAGTACGCTGCACTGCCGCCTGTTTCGGCGTCGACCTGCTCGATGGCCGCCCGAAGGGGCTGCCCTGTCGGCAGCCGACCGTCGGTCTCCACCGTGAACGAGATCGCCGCGGGAATGCCTGCCGCGCCGGCTGCCCGCACGATACCGATCGCCTCTTCGGCGTTGGTCATCGTGATCGCCGTGACCTGATCGGCAGACGTGTCGGCGAAGGTGCCGATCTGGACGGCGTGATAGCGCTCGGCTTCATCGGCCGTCATCGCGCCTGACGGGTCGTAGCCGTCGCCGCGCGGACCCACACAGCCACTCACCACCGCGGTGAGGCCCTCGGCCTTCGCGGCCGCGCGGACCTCCTCGGCCAGATCCACCGCGGCACGGTTGACCGCATCGAGTTGCTCCGGCGAGTAGCCGAGTTGTCCCGCCCAGTCCGGGTTGGCCCGCCACGTCGGCGTCTCGATGACGAAACCGGCGCCATGCCTGCGAGCGATGTCCAGATATCCGTCGTAGTAGCGACGCAGTCGGGCCCGGGTGTCCGGGTTGTCGAGCAGGGGGAATGCCGCGAAGGCCGGCAGATCGATGCCGTCATGGAAGACCAGTTCGGTCTCCAGCCCGCCGTCCGTCACGAACAGGTTGTTGCCGGCCAGTTGGGGAAGACGCTCTCGTCGGCCCGCTTCGGTGGTGTCGATGCTCGTCATGGTCGTCTCCTGAGCCGAGGATGAATGTGTGCTCTCACGCTATGCGCCGTGGCACCGCTCCTCATCGGGCGATTCATGTGTTCTTCGTCGCCGATATGGTGCAAACGATGTAGGAGGTCGACTCACTCGGCGGGACGGCCCGCGCTGTCGACGACCTTGTTTGCGTACGCCCACGACACGGCCGCAGTGCGCGACGAGACTCCGAGCTTGGCGTAGATGTTCGCCAGATGACGGCCCACCGTCTTGTCGCTGATGAAGAGCTCTTCGGCCACTTGCCGATTCGTCGCTCCGCGGGCAATCGCGGTCAGAACGTCGATCTCGCGCCGCGTCAGCCCCGCAGGCGACGGCAGCGCAGAAATCCGCGGAGGTTCGACACCGAGCTGGCGGCAGATGCTCTCCGCGGTCGCGATATCTCCGGCGGCGAGATCGCGTTGCCCCGACGCCTTGTGGGCGACCGCCATCCATTCGTAGACCTCGGCCGTTTCGTACCGGCACCGTTGAGTTCGGTACTCGCGCAACGCGGCCTGCAGCGCGTCGAGAGCCTCGTCGTGTCGGTCCCGGTGCACCAGGACCGCCCCGCGAGCATGCGCGGCCCAGGCCTTGAAGCCAGGAGTCCCGAAGGCTTCTGCGCCGGATTCCAGTTCGCGGCAATGCGCCTCGGCCTCGTCCGCACGGTCGCGCAACAACGCCACCTCAACGGCCGCGCGCAGCAATGGCATCCGGCCGATCCGGTCCTGCCACGCCAGCGACGCCTGCAGTGCGGTCCACGCGGCACCGGTGTCGCCCTGCCTGGTCCACACCAGCGCCTCACCCGGCTGAGGATCGGTCCCCAGCGACCGCGCCTGACCAAAGGCCGCCAGCGCACCATCGAGGTCGCCGCGGAGCCTACGTATCTCCCCGAGTTCGTAGAAGCCGGCCGCGGCCGCGAAGGTGTTGACATCCTCCAATTCGGTGCTGGCGGCAAACAAACGGTCCTCGATCGATCGATAGTCCTCAGTCGCCGTCAGCAGATGCAGGCGATGCATTTCGCACACGCCGCCGTACACCTGCGCACCGGAGTCCTCACACCACCGCTGCATCGACTGCGTCCACGCCCGCATGCGCGGAAAGTCGGCCACGCGGTTGCAGTGGTGCAGCACAAGGCAGTAGATGTCGCCGGCCCATTCGACCGGGATCTCGTCCGCCATCACCGTGAGCATCGCCTCGTCGATCAGACCGAACGCCTCGGCCATTCTCGCCTCATCGATGGCGGCAAGGGCGTCGACGACCAGACACAAAGTAAACATCGCGGGGGTGTCGAGCCGGGCGGACAGTTCGCGAAGTGTCTCGGCCTGACGGGCCAGTGCCTCGGTGTCTCCGACGATCGTCGCGATGTACGCGTCGAGGTAGGCCAGGTAGCCGATCGCCGGATCGGCAGGTGCACCGTCGAGTAGCCGACGGGCCCGGTTCATCCAGCCCTGGCCGACGTTGAGATCGCCGCGCGTCAGCCACGCGAGCGCGACGTCCACCGCCTTCATCGCCGCGGCCGACGGGTCGCTGCGCGACAACTGCTTGAACACCTGCTCGGCGAGGCGGACCGACTCCTTGCACCGGCCGAGCCGCCACGCGGCGGTCGCCTGCGCATCCAGATCGTCGGTCCCGAGCCGCCCGTCCCCGCCGGCCCGTGCGAAGTTCTCGTAACAGGTCAGCCAGTCTCGCTGGAGGTACGCGGCGCGTGCCGCCAACAAAAGGTCTGAATCACCATCTACATGCGATCCCATCGCTACCGAACCGTAGGCGCTCGGGTCGGCGATATGGACCGATTGGCCAGGTACGTCTACTTCCTGGCGATGTAATAGTTGTTGAACGGGTCGGTCTCGATCGCGTTTATCGTCACTTCCCCGAATCCGGCGTCGGCAAGCATCGACGTCGCCAACTGGTGGCCCCAGCAGGTACCGAGGCCGGCGCCGTCGAGGCCGAGCGACACGCTCATGCAGTGCATCGTCGAGACGGTGTAGAGGTACGTCGCCAAAGGCACACCGACGTTGTCCTCGAGTCGGGTCGACGCCTTGATATCGACCATCAACAGGACGCCGCCGGGCCGCAAAGCGCGGTAGATGTTCTCCAACACCTTCGCTGGCTGTGCCTGGTCATGGATGGCGTCGAAAACGGTGATGACGTCGTAGGTTTCGGATACATCCAGGGCGGCGACGTCCCGCGCAACGAAGGTCGCGTTGGCCAGGCCCATCCGCTGTGCTTCGGCCCGGCCCACGGCGAGGCCCTCGTCGGAGAAGTCGATCCCGGTGAACCGACTGGCCGGGAACGCTTTTGCCATCACGTTGATCGCATGCCCGCTGCCGGTGCCGATGTCGGCAACGTCGACGCCGTCGCGGAGCCGCTGCGGCAGACCGTCGGCCATCGGCAGGATGACGTCGACAGCGCGGCGTCGAAGACCTCGCCGCTCTCCTCGGCCATCAGCGTGTGGAAGCGCGGATAGTCGCTGTACGACAACCCGCCACCGTTGAAAAAGCAACCGACAATCTTCTGCTCGACCTCGGCGAGCAGCGGTATGAACTGGGCGACGCGCGCCAGATTGTCCGGACCCGCAGCATGCGTCAGCACCGCCGCGCGGTGCCGCGGAAGCGAATAGGTCTGTGTGGTCGGGTCGAATTCGACCACGCGCCCGGACACCACGCCACCCAGCCACTCCCGCACGTAGCGTTCGTTGAGGCCCGCCGCGTCGGCGATCTGCGCGCTGGTCGCCGGTGGAAGTTCGGCCAGCGTGTCGAACAGCTTGGTCTGGTGCCCGATCGACAACAGGATGGCCAGGCTCGCGCTGTCGATCGCGCCGGCGATGCGTCCGGCGAACTCCTCCGTGGTGTCGGTCGGTATTTCGTTCAGCGTTGTCATGGCCCAACGGTATGCCGCGTCGCCCTGGCGGTGCATCGGCAAAACCATGCAATTCTGCGCCCACGCTGTGGTGAGAATGATGCAGTTACCTACTGCAGCAGGTGGTTCTCGTGCGCCCACGCCACCGCCGCGGTCCGCGAGGACACCCCCAGCTTGGCGTAGATGTTGGCCAGGTGCCGCCCGACGGTTTTCTCGCTGATGCAGATCTGGTCGGCGACCTGCCTGTTGGTTGCGCCGGCGGCGACAAGGTGCAGAATCTCCATTTCCCGCTTGGTCAGGCCACCCGGGACGGCGGTGCCACACACCTGCGCGGGCTCGACGCCGAGCTGAGCGTAGATGTTCTCGGCGGTGGCCGCATCGGCGGCGGACAGCTCGTCGTTGCCGAGGCCCCTGTGCGCCAAGGCCATCCATTCATAGACCTGAGCGGTCTCGTATCTCGACTGCTGGGTGCGGTACTCCCGAAGCGCAGCCTGCAACGCCTCAATTGCCTGCGCATACTGTTCGCGGCGCACCAGAATCGCGCCGCGGGCGTGCGCCGCCCATGCGCGAAAGCCTGGGGTTCTGAACGCGTCGGCACCGGATTCCAGTTCAGTGCAATGTCTTTCGGCCTCGTCAAGGCCGTCCCGTGCCAACGCCACCTCGACGGCGCCGCGTAGCAGCCACATCCGGTCCAATCGGTCCAGTCCCGCGAGTGCGACACGCAAATCGGTCCACGCGGTGTCACCGTCACCGCTGGCGCAGCGCAGCAACGCCTCACCGGGCTGGGGGTCCACGCCCAGCGACCGTGCCCGCGCGAACGCCGCGAACGCGCCGCCGGCGTCGCCGCGACGCCTGCGCACCTCGCCGAGTTGGTAGTAGCCCTCCCCTGCCGCCCAGGTGTTGACCTCTTCCAACGCACTGCTGGCGGCGGCCAGTTGCTCCTCGAGCATGCGGTAGTCGTCGCCGGCCGCCTTGACCTGCAGGCGGTGCACGTCGCAGACGCCGCCGTAATTGGCCGACCCGGCGAAGTCGTTGCACCACCGCTGCATCGACTGCGTCCACGCCCGCATGCGCGGCAGGTCGGCCAGCCGATGGCAGTGGTGCAGCACGATGCAGTAGATGTCGCCGGCCCATTCCAGCGGGACCTGGTCGGCCAGCACCGGCAGCATCGCCTCGTCGATGAGCCCGTACGCCTCCGCCATTCTGGCGTCCAGCATCGCCTCGAGCCCCTGCGCGACGTGACAGAGCGCGGTCAGCGCCGGCGAGTCGAGCCGGCCGCTCAACTCCCGAAGTGCAGTCACACGCTGCGGGAGCACAGCGGTGTCCCTGTTCATCACGGCGACAACAGCATCGAGGTACGCGAGATAGCCGTGGGTGGGCGCCTCGGGCGCCCCGTCGAGCAGTCGCCGTGCGCGGTTCATCCAGCCCTGCCCGATGTTGAGGTCGCCACGTGTCAGCCAGGCCAGCGCCAGGTCGACGGCCTTCATCGCCGCGGACGCCGGATCGGTGCGGACCAACTGCGTGTACACCCGCTCGGCGACCCGCAATGACTCCTTGCCGTGGCCGAGCCGCCAGGCCGCTGCCGCCATCGCCTCGAGGTCGTCGGTACCCAGCGGCGTGTCCTCGCCTGCCCGGGTGAAGGCCGCGTACGAGGCATGCCAGTCTCGGCGGACGTGCGCTGTGCGCGCCGTCAGCAGCAGGTCGCTGTGGGTGCCTACGCCGGTATCCATGTCAATGAAGTACAACGGTATATCCGGCGGAGGAAGTTCATTCGACCGTTCGAACACGAATTCATCGAGGCCGCTATGTTGTCCCCATGACTCAGACGGTGCGGGGCGTCATTTCACGGAAGAAGGGTGAGCCGGTCGAGCTGGTGGAGGTGATCATCCCGACCCCGGGGCCGGGTGAGGTGGTGGTCGACGTCATCGCCTGCGGGGTGTGCCATACCGACCTGACCTACCGCGAGGGCGGGATCAACGACGCGTTTCCCTTCCTGCTCGGTCACGAGGCCGCGGGCACGGTCGAATCGGTCGGCGCGGGCGTGACCAACGTCCAGCCCGGCGATTTCGTGATCCTCAACTGGCGTGCAGTGTGTGGGCAGTGCCGGGCCTGCAAGCGCGGTCGCCCGCACCTGTGCTTCGACACGTTCAACGCCGAACAGCCGATGACGTTGACCGACGGCACCGAACTGACCCCGGCACTGGGCATCGGCGCGTTCGCCGACAAGACACTCGTACATGAGGGTCAGTGCACCAAGGTCGACCCGGCTGCCGACCCAGCGGTGGCCGGTCTGCTGGGCTGCGGAGTGATGGCCGGCATCGGCGCGGCGATCAACACCGGCGCGGTCAACCGTGACGACACCGTCGCGGTGATCGGCTGCGGCGGAGTGGGCGACGCCGCGATCGCCGGTGCCGCGCTGGTCGGAGCCAAGCGGATCATCGCCGTGGACACCGACAACAAGAAGCTGGACTGGGCCCGCGGTTTCGGCGCGACCCACACCATCAACGCCCGCGAGCTCGATCCGGTGGAGACGATTCAGGACCTCACCGACGGGTTCGGCGCCGACGTGGTGATCGACGCGGTCGGCCGTCCGGAAACCTGGAAGCAGGCGTTCTACGCGCGGGATCTCGCGGGAACCGTTGTACTGGTGGGTGTTCCGACGCCCGACATGACGCTGGAGATGCCGATGATCGACTTCTTCTCCCGCGGCGGCTCGCTGAAGTCGTCGTGGTACGGCGACTGCCTGCCCGAGCGCGACTTTCCGACGCTGATCAGTCTCTACCTGCAGGGCCGGTTGCCGCTGGAGAAGTTCGTCTCCGAGCGGATCGGCATCGACGGCGTCGAAGAGGCGTTCCACAAAATGCACGCCGGCGAAGTGCTGCGCTCGGTGGTGCAGCTGTGAGCGAGCAGATTTCACGGGTCGTCACGCACGGCACCTTTGAACTCGACGGCGGCAGTTGGGAAGTCGACAACAACATCTGGCTCGTGGGTGACGACTCAGAGGTAGTGGTCTTCGACGCGGCCCACGACGCAGGCCCGATCGTCATGGCCGTCGGCGGACGGCATGTGGTGGCGGTGGTGTGTACCCATGGGCACAACGATCACGTCACCGTCGCCCCAGAACTATCCGAGGCGCTCGACGCACCCGTGCTGATGCATCCTGCCGATGACGTGCTGTGGCGAATGACTCACCCCGACAGAGACTTCCGAACCGTCAACGATGGTGACACCCTGACCGTCGGCGGCATCGAACTGCATGCCCTGCACACGCCCGGGCACTCACCGGGCTCGGTGTGCTGGCATGCGCCCGACCTGAGCGCGGTGTTCAGCGGCGACACCCTGTTCCAGGGCGGTCCGGGAGCCACCGGACGCTCCTTCTCCGACTTCCCGACGATCTTGTCCTCGATCTCGGGCAGGCTCGGAAAGCTGCCCGGCGACACCGTCGTCTACACCGGGCACGGCGACACCACCACCATCGGCGATGAGATCGTGAACTACGACGACTGGGTCGCCCGCGGCAGCTGAGCTGCCAATCAAGGCCCGGCAGCTGAGCTGCCAATCAGGCACAGCAGCTAGCCCTCGAGGATGCGGCGCTTCTCCGCCGCGTACTCCTCCTCGGTCAGCGCCCCGGAATCCCTCAGCGCCGCCAGCTGCTTGATCTGCTCCAACCGCACACCCTGGTCTGTCGGCGTGTAGCTGGCCACCGGCGCGGGCCCGGCACTCCATGTCGGTGGGTCATGCGTCACCGTCTCGTGCGGCTCGAGCGGTCGCGCCTTCTTCCCGACCCGCGCCGACCACATCAACGAGGCGAACAGTTCGAGCAGGCCGAGGCCGAAGAGACCACCGAACAGCCACAGCACCCACCCACGAGAGCTGTCGTGCCCGAATGCCAGCCGTGGCTGGATGTACCCGTTGACGGATCCGTCGACCTGGATCTCGTAGTTGCCCTCTTGCGGAATCTGGACTGCCCAGATCCGCACATGCACATCGCTGTTGACTGACGTTGTCCCGCCGATGCTTTCGGTGACCTGGGGGTCCGACACGCCGGCGGGCGCGATGATGCCGAAACGCAGGTCCGGGATCGGAAATCCGCCCGTCGGCCTGCCGGTGGACATCGTGTGGAAACTGACGGTCATCTCACCCGCAGGCAGGTGCAGGTTGGTCGAGCCCGGGATCGTCACTTCGCCGTAGGCGTCGTACTCGTCGAGAACGAAGGCGTTCAGGACGAGCGCGGCGACGAAGCCCAGAACTGACGCCACCAAAGTCAAAGTGGAAACCACGATCGCGATCCGCGGCGCGAGCCTCATGGCGAAAGTCTGTCACGCCTTGGTCTGTGACGCCGCGCCAATCAGCCATGTCTCCAAGCCCAGCCGCAGACCGTCGCCGAATCGCTGCCCCGGATCGGGAAGCCCGATCTCCGCTATCGCGGCCCGTACGGGCTCGGTGGGCACCGAGAACGGATACGCACCAGCGGTCAGCGTGAGCGCACCCTCGGCGAAGAAGGCGGTGAACTCCGGCGGCAGCCACGGCAGATGACGGCCCACCAGTTGGGCGAGCGCCGCGATCCGCTGCATCGCCCGCGCCTTGAAGTCGCGAGCGAACTCATGCGAGATGTTTCGTTCCAGCACGGACGCCATGGAACCGAGGAGCTCACACAGCAGGGGCCGTGCCACCACCGAATCCGCGATCACTCTCGCAACCCGGATCTCGTTGGCGTACCCCGGCTTCCTGGCCCGTGGCCGACCCAGACGATCCTCGATATCGCCCAGCCATGCGGCGAACTCCTCGTCGAGCACCTCGAGAAAGATCGCCTCACGGCTGTCGAAGTACCGCAGCACATTCGACTTGGCCAGCCCGACCCGATGCGACAGCTCCCGCAGGCTGATGTCGCCGACGTTCTTCTCGGCAAGCATGTCGCGCGCGACGGCCATGATCGCTGTGCGCCGCGCCGCCATCTGCTCGGGCCTGCGGGCACGCTGAAACGAAGTCATGGCGGAGCTGACAATATCAGACCGATGGGCTCTTGTTATCAGACCGATGGTCCGTTACTGTTCGGTTATCCACTCGCCGCAAAGGAGAAGTTCATGGTCCGTGAGCGTGACGTGACGGTCCCAGATCAGTCCGGAAAGCTGGCCGTCGTTACCGGCGCCAACTCCGGCCTCGGTCTCGGCATCGCTACCCGCCTGGCCGCTGCTGGTGCCGACGTCATCATGGCGATCCGCAACCGCGCGAAGGGAGAAGCGGCGGTCGAACAGATCCGCGCCACGGTGCCGGACGCGAAGCTGACCATCAAAGCGCTCGACTTGGCCTCGCTGGCCAGTGTCAAAGCGCTCGGCGAGGAACTCAACGCCGAGGCGCGGCCGATCGACCTCCTGATCAACAACGCGGGCATCATGCAGCCACCCGAACGCGAGGTCACGTCCGACGGTTTCGAGCTGCAATTCGGTGGTAATCACCTGGGCCACTTCGCGCTCACGGGCCACCTTCTGCCGCTACTGCGCGCTGCCGGCGGCGCACGTGTGACGTCGTTGAGCAGCTCCGCGGCGCGGTTGGGCGGCATCAACTTCGACGATCTGCAGTGGGAGAAGCGGTACAACGCGACAGGGGCTTATGCGCAGTCCAAGTCCGCGAACCTGATGTTCGCGCTCGAGTTGGACCGCAGGAGCCGGCAGTCGGGGTGGGGCATCGTTTCGAACGCCGCGCATCCCGGTTTGTGCAAGACGAATTTGCAGCTGAGCGGCCCCTCGCATGGCAAAGCGGGCCCAACCCTGCTGGAGCGCTTCTACCGGGCCAGCCGACACGTCACGCCGTTCATGTGGCAGGAGATCGACGAGGGCATTCTGCCCGCCCTGTACGGCGCGACCGCCCCCGGTGCCGAAGGCGGTGCGTTCTACGGACCGCGCGGATTCCTCGAGCTCGCAGGCGGCGGCGTCACCGACGCCAAGATCCTCGCGCGCGCCAGCAACGAGGCCGACGGCCGCAGGCTCTGGGAGATCTCCGAGCGGCTGACTTCGGTGACCTATCCCGGGTAAGGGGACTACCGTCGTGATTGACGATTAGTTGCCCGCACGTCTCGGAGGTCGCGATGCCTGAGTCAAGCATCGTCGTGCGACCTGAGCAGAAGGAGAGTGCGAACTACACGGCGAGCTCGCGCCTTCAAGCCGCCGGCTTGACGGGTGCGATGGCGATCTTCGAGGAGGCGGCATCGATGGTGCCGCTGCCGAAGCCGCCGCAGCCGATCGTCATCGCCGACTACGGGGCGTCGACCGGCCACAACTCCCTGCTACCGATCTGCGCGGCAATCGCCGTGCTGCGCAAGCGGACCCGGCACGACCATTCGACACTCGTCGTGCACACCGATCTTCCGGACAACGACTTCACGGCGATGTTCCGGACACTCGCCGAGGATCCGGACAGCTACCTGAGCAAGGACGCGGCGACATTCGCCTCGGCGGTCGGGCGATCGTTCTACGCACAGATCATGCCGTCGAGCAGCGTGAATCTGGGCTGGAGTTCATGGTCTATTCAGTGGCTGAGCCAAGTTCCGTCGCCGATACCCGACCACATCCAGGTCGCCTACAGCAGCGACGAGGACGTGCGGGCCAAATACGCGAAGCAGGCCGCGCACGACTGGCAGGAGTTCATCGCGTTCCGCGGCAGGGAACTGCGTCCGGGCGGCCGCCTGGTGGTGATGACGATGGCCGTCGACGACGACGGCGAGTTCGGCTACCGCCCCATGCTCGCCGCCCTTCTCGACGCCCTCGACGAACTACGGGGTGCAGGCCTGGTCACCGCCGAGGAGATTCACCGGATGTGTGTCCCGGTCGTCGGGCGCAAGAAGGCGGACTTCTTCGCGCCTTTCGCACCGTCCGGCCGCTTCGAGCAACTCGAGATCGATCACCTCGAGGTGTTCGACGCCGAGGACAGGTTCTGGTCCCAGTACCAAGTCGACAGCGATGAAAAGGCTTTCGCCGCAAAATGGGCCGCCTTCGTGCGGGCATCGGTGTTCCCATCGCTCGCGACCGCACTCGAGGTCGGACCCGAGGACGACCGCGTCGTGCAGTTCTTCGATCGACTGGAGGCGGGCGTCGCCGGGCGCCTGGCGGCTGCGCCCGAGCAGATGCAGATCCCGCTGGCGCATCTTGTGCTGATCAAACGCCCGAGAAGTCGCTAGCCCGCCATCCGCTCGCGAAAAGTGTTGCGGTAGTTCAGCGGCGCGACTCCGGCGAGTCGCCGGAACTGTTCGCGGAAGTTGGCCGCGGAGGTGAACCCGACCTCCCGACCGATCTGTTCGACGCCGTAGGCGGTGCTCTCGAGCAATTGCTGGGCATGCCGGACCCGCACACCGGTCAGCCATTGCATCGGCGTCTGTCCCGTCTCGGCCTGGAATCGGCGGTTCAGCGTCCGCACACTCATCGAGGCGCGGGCCGCGATGTCGTGCAGTGTCACGTCGCGATGGGCCTCCTGTTCGATCCACGCCAGCACGTCGTCCAGTTCGGTGCGCTCCGCAATATGCTTGGCAGCAGCCTGATTTCGGAGGATGAACTGCGCCTGGCCACCACTGCGGTGCAACGGCGCGACGGCCATGCGGGCGGCGTCGGCGGCCACGGCAGCGCCAAAGTCTTGGGCAATCATGTGCAGGCACAGGTCCAGACCGGCCGATGCGCCCGCCGACGTGAGCACCTGCCCCTCGTCGACGTAGAGGACGTCGGCGTCGAGGTCGACGGCGGGAAATCGCGCCCGGAACAGATCTGCGGCGATCCAGTGTGTCGTCGCGCGCTTGCCGTCGAGCAACCCGGCGGCGGCCAGCGTGAAGGCACCCGAGCAGATCGACGCGATCCGCACGCCGCGGGCGTGGGCGGCGGTCAACGCCGCCAGCACCTCCTCGGCGGCGTCGACGGTGGGGTCGTTGAGGCCCGGGACGACGATGGTGTCCGCGTCGGCGAGGACCTCGAGGCCGTGATCGGTGGCAATGCGGAACGGGCCGGCGGACACCTCCGGTTGCGACCCACACACCACGACGCGGTAACCCGGTGCACCAGTGGGCAATCGGACCCGCCCGAACGCCTCGATCGGCGTACTCAGATCGAACGCAATCGTGTCGGGAAGTGCCAGGATCGCGACGGTGTGCATGGTTGAACGGTAACAGTGCTGTGGCAATATCTCGGCGGTATGTGGCGATCTGGCCACTAGCCCTCGTGCCGAGGAATCCCGACGATGGGCCGTGTGAACGCACAGATCGTCTTGTTCGACGGGTTCGACCCGCTCGATGCCACCGCGCCGTTCGAGGTGCTCGCCGCCGGTGGCGATGCGGCCGGAGGCGACCTCGAGGTCGAACTGGTCTCCGCCGAGGGGCCGAGGGAAGTGGTGAGCGGCACGCTGCGCATGGTCCTGCACGCAACCGCGCAGCTCGATCCGTCGAAGCCCGGCTTCATCGTCGTGCCCGGCGCGTCGGGTCCCATCGAGGGCGATCCCGACGAGGTCGACACCATCCCGGTGCTGCTCGCTCGGTTCGCTGAATCCGCGGCGATCCCGCTGTTGCGCAAGGCGATGGAGAATCCCGATGTCACCGTGGCCACGGTCTGTGGGGGTTCGCTCGCCCTGGCTATGGCCGGGCTGCTCGAGGGCCGCAACGCCGTCACCCACCACCTCGGCATGGATCTACTCGAAGCCACCGGCGTCAACGCGGTGAACGCACGGGTGGTCGACGATGGCGACCTCGTGACGTCCGGTGCGGTCACGTCGGGCCTGGATCTGGCACTGCACCTCCTCGAACGCACCTACGGAGCGCCCGTCGCACTCGCGGTCGAGGAACTCTTCGCCTACGAACGACGCGGAACGGTGTGGTCGAGGCGATGAACCCCGAAGGCGACGACGAGTGAGGATCGCAGCGAGGAACGAGCGAGGACCGGAGCGAGGAGGAGTCGAGGCGATGAACCCCGTCGGAGACTGGGATGTCACGATCAAGACGCCGATCGGGTCGCTCGCCGTCATCTTCACGTTCACCGAGGACGACGGGACCCTCGCCGGCACCGCGACAGGGAAGGGCGAGACGGTGAGCCTGCACGACATCGTCGTTGATCGGCAACGGATTACGTGGCGTCAGTCGGTGACCAAACCGATGCGGCTGAACCTGGACTTCGACGTCGTGGTCGACGGGGACCGGCTCACCGGGCATTCCCGCGCGGGCCGTCTGCCCCGTTCAGGTGTGACAGGCGTGCGCCGTCGCTAAGGCGCCATCTCGTACGCGCCGTCGTAGGCTTTGACCCGTTCCCAGATCCGGGTGAATCGCTCGGCGTCGGGCACCGGCTTGCGGATTGCGCTCAGCGCCCAGTCCTGCTGGGGATTCGTCGCAGTCGGCTTGCCGTGCAGCGCAACGGCATACGTGTTGAAGTCGCGGATTTGGAAGTCGAAGATCTGGTCGATGATGTCGGTGTCCAGCCCGGTCAACGCGGCCTGCTCCAGAATCAGCTGCCCGTACACGATCAGCGAGAACAGGTGCCCGACATTGAGCAGGAAGTCCAGGTCCTTCTGCTGGCCGGCATCGGGTGCGGCAGTGACGAGCAACTCCCGGAACGCCTTGGCCTGGTCGTAGAACACCGCGACATTCGGGATGCTGGAATGTTTCTCGTACACCGGCGTCCAGTCCGCGAACTGCACCTTGCCCGCACCGCGGGTCGGCCCCTGGTTCCAGAAGAACGTGTCGTCCGCGGCGTCGTTGCGCGTCGGGATCTCGGGATACTCCTTCGGGTTGAGCATGTAGTTCGGCATGAACTTCAGTACCAGCCCGACGTTCACGTGCACCGTGCCCTCCAGTCGCGGCAGGGTGCCGATGAGTTGTGCGACCTCACGGAACATCGTGTTCTTCTCATAGCCTTTGGCGGCGATCACGTCGTGCAGTGCTCGCAGCACGGTCTCGCCCTCCATGGTGACCTTGGCCTTGGTCATCGGGTTGAAGAGCAGATAGCGCCGGTCGTCGAGGCTGGCGGCCCGGAAGTAGTCGACGGAGCGCTGGCTGAACAACTTCATGGCGACCAGGCGCGAGTACGCGTCGACGAAATTGGTTCGCACGTGGGTGAAGTCGGTGACCGGGTTGCCGTACAGGATGCGGTTCTGCGCGTGGGTGATCGCTTCGTAGAAGGCGTGCTCGGTCATACCGATCGAGCAGGAGCACAGGTTGAACTTTCCGACATTGACCGTATTCAGCGCCGCGGCAAAGGCTTCCACTCCGATGTGCAGGATGTCTTCCTCCCGCACCGGATAGTTCTCCAGCCGGAATGTGCTCACGTAGATCTGCATGTGCACGACATTGTCGATCAGGTGGTAGTTCTCGTGCTGGCTGTCGGCGGCGAAGAACACGTACGCATCGCTACCGTCGATGTCGCCGCGCCGCGCGAACACCGACACCATGCTGGCGACGTTGCCGTTGCCGATGTAGTACTTCTCCCCCGTCGCCCGGTACAGGATGCCGTCGGCGCGATCCTCTTCACTGGCGGGCGTCAACACCATGTCGGTGTTGTAGACGTCGGCGCCGTGCGCGCGCTCGGACAAACCGAAGGCCATCACTTCCCCGGCGTCGAGGTCGTCGGCCGCCTTCAGCTTGGCGTCCTTGTTCTCGCTCTGCCAGATGGGCCCGAGCCCGAGGATGGTGACCTGCTCGGTGTACCAGTACGTCAGTCCGTAGAACCCGAGGATCTCGGAGAGGGCGGCGTTGCGCGCGGCGTCCCAGCGCTTGTCCTGGTTGCCCCCGGCGAATTCCGATGGCGTCAGGAACGTCGCGAACAGCTTCTCGCGCTTGACGAAGTCGACGAACTCGGCGGGCCACTGCGCGGTCAGGTCGTCGTCGAGGATGCGCTTCTTGCCCTGTCCCTCGAACCAGTCGATGGTCGCGCGCAGCAACCGGCGGGTCTCCGGGTCGAACTGTTGCGGGTCATAGGTGTTCGGGTCGAAGAGCAAGCCGTCGGTCTGCGTCATGGCGCACAGCCTAAAACTGTGCCGCCTGCTGCGCCGCGGCTTGGGCACCGCCCTGCTCGCGGGACGTCGTTCAGGCCCCGAGTCGGTGGAACGTCGATGTCCGCGTTATCCGGGCTGGGTTCAACAGCACGAGTGTCCTCGGTGAGCAGAAAATGCCCTCAGGTCAGCGCCATCCCGTCGGCGGACATTGGTGGCTGCATAGTGCACCCGGCCCACCGACATCCCACGGAATCCACGTTCTGCAGCGAAAGTGCGGGTAGATCTCTGCCAACGTGGATTTCACGCGAAATGCAGGCGCGCCACCGCGGCTTAGTAGTCCGTGCGACTGTATCACAGCGTTTGAAGCACGCGGATCGCCCGATCTGCCTGCTCACGAGGACTGGGACCGCGCTGCCCTACGGACCCGGTGGTGGCGGTTGAATCGGTGCCGGAACGAACGGCAGACCGGGAATGGTCTCGTACGGCAGCGTCGGTACGACGGGCGGCGGCGGCTCGGTCGCCTCGGGCGGTGGATTGGCGATCGGCGGCTCGGTGGCCTCCGGCGGAGGATTGGCCGGTCGGCGGCTCGGTGGCCTCCGGCGGCGGATTGGCGATCGGCGGCTCGGGCGCCGGCGGTGGCGCAGTGACCGTCTGGGTCACCGGCGGCGGCACCTCCTGCGTGACGGTCTCCGGCGGCGGCGCCTGCGTCTCGGGCGGCGCTGGCGCGGCGCTCGTCGGCGGCGGCGCGGTGGTGGTGACGGTGGTCGAGGCGGGCGGCGGAGGGGTCTCGCCGCTGCGCGTCACGAACAGCACGGCCGTCCCCAGCGCCACGAGCACCACGACCACGCCTGCCCCCATCACCACCTCGGGTCGGCGGTACCACGGCAGCGGTGCCGCGGCGCGTTCGTGCTCCTGCGGCTGATGCTGGAACTGCATCTGGGGTCGCACATCGTCCAGACCGCCCGGGTCGGCCGGCGAGGAGTAATCGTACGGATCGGTCGGCACCACGTCCGGAACATCGTCGGCGTCCGACCATGCGAGCGCGCCGACCGTGCCCGACTGCGTCATCTCGTCGGGCTGCGCCGCCACCTCGGGTGCCATCGTCGTCGCGGCTGCGGCTGCCCCGGCCGCTGGTGCGGCGGCCGCCAAGCCGCCACCGATCGCCGCGGTCAACTCGGGTTGGCCGCTGGTGATGACCGGCACCCGGAATCGTTCGGACAACGTCGTGGTGACGATCGGGATGCGGGCTCCGCCGCCCACCGATGCGACGGCGACAAGTTCGCGAACTCCGTTGCGCTCCAACGTGTCTTGCAGTACGCCCGTGAAGTCGTACAACGGCTGGCGCATCACGTCGTCCAACTCGGTGCGAGTCAGCCGCACCTCGCTGCGGTGCCCGGGCACTTCCGCCACCAGCGAGGTGACGCCAGACGTGGACAGTCGCTGCTTCGCGGCGCGGCACTGGGCCCGCAACCGGGTGAGCGATCCGATCGCCGACGTGCCGGACAGGTCGATGGTTCCCGCCGCCGACAGGTCGTTCATCACGTGGGTCAGCAAGGCCTGATCGACGAGGTCGCCGGAGAGATCGACGTCGCGAACGGTGGCGCCCAGCGGCGCGTAACCCGCGCCCGCGTCGACCAGGGTGATGCTCGTACCGGTGCCGCCGAAGTCACATAGCGCGATGACACCCCGCGTGGGCACACCCGGATCGTTCTGCAGCGCCGTCAACGCGGCCGTGGCGTCGGAGATGACGGACGCCCGGGTTGTGCCCTGGAACTCGGGCACCGCGGCCAGCGCATTGCGCAGGGCGTCGACGGCCGCCTGCCGCCAGTGCGCGGGGTATGTCACGGCGACCGGTTCCGCCGGTGGTCCGCCTCCGGCCACCGCGTGCAGCATCGCCCGCAGCGCATCCGCGAGCACCCCGTCGGCGCGGTGCGTCGAACCATCCGCCGCCACGATGTCGACCGGGTCACCGACCCGGTCCACGAAGTCGGTGAGGACCAGGCCGCGCTCGTTGAGATTGGGGTTCTCGCTCGGCACCCCGACCTCGGGCGGCCGATGCGGGTAGCGCGTCAGGACCGGGGTGCGCGACACCGCGGCACGGCCTACGAGGACCGCAGCCAGGTTCGAGGCCCCTACCGACAGACCTACCCCGTCAGGCATCTCTCCCCGTCTCGATCAGGACGCTATCCGCATATCAATCCGACTGGAGGGAGTTAGCGTTACTCAGCGGATCGTCCCCGCCCCCGGAATGAGGGGCAGATCCAGCGCGGTGACCCATCCCGGGGAGAGGTCGTTGACGGCGGGCACCGCATTGAGTGCCCGCAGACCGGTCGCAAGGCAGCCGGCCGCCGCGGCGTCGCGCCCGGAGCCGTCGGTGAACCGAAACGCCGTCTCCTGGAAGATGCTTGGCGTGCCTTCGATGTCGACGCGGTAGACGTCGTTCTGGTCTCCGGTGGGCCAGTCGGGTGCGGCGTCGTCGCCGATCCGGTTGACGTGTTCCAGCTGAATGCGCGTTTCGCCCTGGTAGACGCCGTTGATGGTGAACCGCACCGCGGCGACGTTGCCGCGCGGAATTACGCCCTTGGCCGATTTGCGTTCGGTGGGCGTCACCCATTTCTCGTATGTGGTGGTGATCTCGTCGAGCATGATGCCTGCCGCGTGCGCGATCATCGGAACCGTTCCGCCCCAGGCGAACACGAGAATGTCTGGCGTCTCGAACATCGCCTTCTTCTCCGGCGGCCTGCCGATACCCATCTCGCGCTCGTAGTCGCCTGTGTAGTTGGTGTAGTCCAGCAGTTCGGATGCCCGCACCTTGCGGACCTCCGAGCACAGGCCCATCAACGTCATCGGGAACAGGTCGTTGGCGAACCCGGGGTCGATGCCGGTGGTGAAGCACGACGACTCGCCCAATTCGCACGCCTCGGTGATGGGCTCGATCCAGTTCGGCGGGTTCAGGTGCATCGTCGGCCATACCCACGGCGTCATGGCCGTCGAGCAGACGTCGATGCCCGCGCGCAGGAACCGGGTAATCAGGGCGATGTTGTCGTCGGCATGCGCGGCGGTGGGCCCGTAGTGCACCAAGGCATCCGGTTTGAGCGCGATGAGCGCGTCGACGTCGTCGGTGGCCGTCACGCCGAGCTTTTGCCCGAGGCCGCAGATCTGGCCGACGTCTCGGCCCACCTTGTCGGGATTACTCACCCCCACCCCGACCAACTCGAACAACGGGTGCTTGACGATTTCGGCGAGGACCATCCGTCCCACGAAACCCGTGCCCCAGATGACAATTCGCTTCTTACCGGAGTCTCTCGTCACGCCTCACCCACTATCTTCCCCTCGGCCCCGGTCTTCACCATAGGCGCGCCCGTCGCCCGTCAGTCGCCGAATCTCCTGGCGGAGTTCCTCGATGTGTGCGGCCGTCGCCGCCTGGTTGGCGTCGTCCTCTTCGCTGACCCGCTGCACGATCCAGGACGCCAGCGTCGCCGTGACGAGACCCAACAACGTGATGCCGCCGATCATCAGGGCCACCGCGACCAACCGCCCCCTACCGGTGACGATTTCCAGATCGCCGTAGCCGACGGTCGTCACGGTGGCCATCGCCCACCACAATGCGTCGCCGAGCGAATTGATATCTGCCCCTGGCTGGCCGCGTTCGGCCTCGAGAACCGCCAACGACCCCGCATAGACGATCACGACCGCACCACAGATGGTGTATAGGATGACCCGGCCGCGGATCGTGTGGCCGATCGCCTGCTCCAGTGTCTTGACGACTACGACGACGCTCAGCAAGCGCAGCGGACGCAGGAACGGGAGCAGGATGACCGGCAGCTCCCAGAGGTGCCTGAGGAACCATTTGCCACGCGGTTGGGCTAACCATAGCCGCGCGAGGTAGTCAACGACGAATACACAGTAAACAGCGATCAGCGCGTCCTCGATGGCTTCGGCGGCGCCGCCTCGCAGCTGGGCTAGAACTCGAACGGAGTAGAGCCCGAGAAAGGTGAGGGCGACACCTGCGAGCGGCCAATTGGTCCTTCTCTCGTAGCGCTCAAGTCGTGTTTCGGTCATCAAGCTGTGACCCTAACCTGGCCTCGCTGTGATGCCCGTCAGTCAGGGAATGTTTGCCCTCTCAATTGGCTTTACTAGCGGTATGACAAACCTGAAAGAACGGCGAGCCTTGGTGACCGGAGGGTCCCGCGGAATCGGGGCCGAGATCGTCCGCCGGTTGGCCGCCGACGGCGCCGCCGTGGCATTTACCTATGGCTCGTCGGCGACCGACGCCGACAAGCTCGTGGCCGAGGTCACGGCCGACGGCGGAACTGCGGTGGCTATTCAGGCCGACAGCGGTGACCCCGAGCAGGTCGCATCATCCGTCGATGAGGCCGCGTCGTCGCTGGGCGGGCTCGACATCTTGGTCAACAACGCCGGCGTGGCCCACATCGCCGATGCCGAGTCGTTCCCGCTGGAGCAGTTCGATCGCCTGGTGGCCATCAACGTGCGCGGAGTGTTCGTCGCCTCCCAGCGAGCCCTGCGACACCTCGGCGAGGGCGGCCGCATCATCAACATCGGCAGCATCAACGCCGACCGGGTACCCGGGCCGGGACTTTCCGTCTACGCCATGACCAAAGGGGCCGTCGCCGGACTCACCCGTGGACTGGCCCGTGAGCTCGGGCCGCGCGGCATCACCGTCAACAATGTTCAGCCGGGTCCCATCGCCACCGACATGAACCCCGAGGAGGGTGAATTCGCCGACGCCGCAAGGCAGGTCATCGCCACCGGCAAGTACGGTCACCCACGCGACATCGCAGGCGTGGTCAGCTATCTGGCGGGCCCCGACACCGGATACATCACCGGGGCGCACTGGGACGTCGACGGCGGATTCACCGTCTAGCAGTCACAGGTTGATCGGGTCCGGCGGCAGCACCGTCTTCGTCGAATCCCTGAGCGCGGCTTTGAATTGCATCGCCCGGTAAGGCCAACCGTCGGAGGTGTTCCACTGCGACACCACCAGCCCGAAGCCGCCTTCGATGTCTAAGCGGGACCCCGGCAGCACGTACCCGCCGTAGAGCTGCGCGACCTCGTTTTGCAGGTGATTCTCGGCATGCCACGCCGACCCGAGAACCGGCATCTGGAGTGGTGTCGTGTGCATGTTGGCGACGGGTGAATCCACGACGCGGTACCCCAGCGCGTACTTGGATGCGAGGAATCCGCCGAGAACCCACTTGCCTTGGGCCATACGCCGAAACGTGAGTTCTCCCCACCTTTCGCCTGCGGGGGTAATGGGCGTGGCGGCAGCGCCCCACCCCCAACGTCGATTGGTGAATCCCCAACTCACATAGCCCGACCGGTGCCCGATGTTCTCGGGACGCACGCGCATCAAGATGATGCCCTTGTCACGCTGAAAACTCGTGGCCACCACATAAACCCAGCCGTCGTCGGGGTCGAAGTCCCACGACCAGCACTGGGCGTGGCCGTCGTGCATGCCGGCCGGGAATTTCGCGTCCCGCCCCATGTGCGTCCACGAGACGCCGCTGTCGTCGGAGCGCCAGATCTCCGTCCAGATGACGTTGCCGAAGCCGCGATTGACGATGGCGTGCAGGTAGATCGAATCGTCCACGCGCAGCAGGTCGGACGGGATCACCGTGCTGATGCCGCTACGCGTCCATCCGGTGGACGGGTCGTCGTGGACGTAGTGCCATAGCTGACGGGCGAAACCGTCGTCGGAACCTCCCGCGCGCTCGTAGACGATCTCGTGGTCGGCGTCCCCGGTGCCGATCAGCACGACGGGCGAACGCCAGTCACCCTGGCCGACCTTGTGACCCGAGAAGGTGTCACCGAAAACGGACACCAGCTTCCCGTTCGGCGCCACCACCGACGCCCCCAGGTCGGTGCACGTGACACCCCAGCGCTCTGTGAGCCCGGGACCGGTCAGGTCGACGACCTTGCCGTTGAGCAGCGGAACACGCCAGGCGCGCGCTGGGCCGCAGACCGCGGCCCGCGCCCCGGCCAATGGAGGATTCGCCAGGCAAAGTCAGAAGCAGCGGCGCGGGCCGCCCGGCTCGCAGATCAGCGGGTACTGGGTGACGGGGATCGCCAGCGGTTGCTTGAACGCCATGGTCAGCGGCACAATGACCATCGCCGGCTGGTCGCCACACTCATCGCCGTGGAGCACCTTCATGGTCCCGACCCACGCGTACGGGTCGAACCGGTAGATCGTCATCTGGGGGGCACGGGTGCCGTCGGGGCAGGTACGGCCGTCGACTTCGTCGTAGACGAATTGCCACTGGTTGCCGACCATCACCGCCTCGGCGCCGGGCTGACGGGACGGCGTCACCTTCAGCCTGCACGCGACCGGCAATAACAGCGGTTCACGCAGGTCGCCGACGGTCGGAACGCAGATCGGGTAGATCTCCCACGTGGTCGTGGCCTGCCCGTCGATGTTGACGTTGTAGACGCCTTCCGGCACACCGGGAGCCTTGACGTTGCCCTGGGCATGGGCGGGAACCGCCAGTCCGAAGGCGGCGGCCGCGCCGATGAGGGCCGCAGCGAGCACACGGATGAGCCTCACGATGTGCACCCCTTCGGCCGGCGTCCGACGTTGAACCACGTCGAGTATCTCAGTGTGCATGCGGACCCGTCAGCCCTTTGACCCCGCCCGGCGTTTCAAGCACCGCTGCCAGCGGGTAGAAGCCTTCGGGGTGATGGCGATGAGACGACTGGTGGCGCTGGTCGCTGCCGCCGTCCTCTTGTCGGTCCCGATGGCATGCTCAACCGGCCAACGGGTCGACCTCGGCGGTGAGTCGTCGGGCAATCTGATCGCCGCGATCGCCGGTGAGCCCGACCAGCTCGACCCGCACAAGACGAGCGCGTACTTCTCCTTCGAGGTCCTCGAGAACGTCTTCGACACGCTGGTCGAACCCGACGCCGAACTGGAGATGCGGCCCGCGCTGGCCGAGTCGTGGAACGTCAGTGGCGACCAGCGCACGTGGACGTTCCATCTGCGCCGCGGCGTCACCTTTCACGATGGCAGCCCGTTCACCGCCGACGATGTCGTGTACTCGTATCGGCGGATCATCGACGAACAGCTGGCCAATGTCGACAAGTTCAGCGCCGTCAGCGACGTCACCGCGCCCGACCCTGTCACCGTCGTCATCCGGGTCAAGCAGCCGACACCGAATCTGCTGACGAACCTCGGTGGCTTCAAGGGCATGGCGATCGTGTCGCGCCGCAACGTCGAGAGCGGTCAGATCGCCACCCATCCGATCGGCACGGGACCGTTCGCGTTCAGCGGCCAGAAGAGCGGCGACTCCATCACGCTCAAGGCCAATCCGTCGTACTGGGGTGGCCCACCCAAGGTTTCGGGCGTCACGTTCCGGTTCATCTCCGAACCGACCACGGCGCTGTCGGCGCTGCAGGCTGGCGAAATCGACTGGACCGACTCGATACCGCCGCAGCGCGTCGCGCAGTTGAAGGACGACGACTCGATCAGCCTGGCGGTCACCGCGAGCAACGACTACTGGTATCTCGCGCTCAACGAGGCGCGCAAGCCCTGGAACGACGTGCGGGTGCGTCAAGCCGTCGCGTACGGCATCGACCGGGAAGCGATCGTGGCGGCCACGAGTTACGGCACCGCCGCGGCGAATCAGCTTGCGATACCGCAGGGCAACCCCTGGTACACCGAATACCACCAGTACGGCTATGACGTCGAGAAGGCCAAGAACCTGTTGGACGAGGCCGGGGTCAGTGGCGCCGATCTCGACATGCTGGTCACCAGCGAGTATCCGGAGACGGTGACGGCCGCGCAGGTCATCGCGGACAACCTTGCGCCGCTTGGCATCACGGTGAACATCCACACGGTCGACTTCGCCACGTGGCTCGACGAGCAGAACACGGGCAACTTCGACATGCTCATGATGGGCTGGCTCGGCAACATCGACCCCGACGACTTCTACTACGCGCAGCACCACACCGACGGCACGAGCAATGCGCAGAAGTTCTCGAACCCGGAGGTCGACCGACTCCTCGATGCCGGACGCATCGAGACGAATCGCGAAGCGCGCGGCGGCCTTTACAACCGGGCGGCCACGCTCATCGCCGACCAGGTGAGCTACATCTACCTTTACAACCCGTCGGTGATCCAGGCGTGGACCACCGGCCTCACCGGCTTCGAGTCGCGTCGTGACGGTGCGATCCGATTCCGCGACACCAGCCTCACGAGAGGCCGAACACAGTGACGCGGTTGGTGACTCATCCGATCGCGCGCTTCCTGGCGCGCAGACTGCTGTACTCGGTGGTGGTGCTGCTCGGCGTGCTGGTCGTGGTGTTCGCCCTCGTCCATCTCGTGCCGGGTGACCCTGTGCGCATCGCGTTGGGCACGCGCTACACCCCGCAGGCGTATGACGCGCTGAGGTCGGCGAGCGGGCTCGACAAGCCAATCGTCGAACAGTTCTTCAGCTACATCGGCTCGGCGTTGACCGGAAACCTGGGTGTCAGCTTCCGCAACGGCGATCCGGTGACGGTGATCCTGCTCGAGCGACTCCCCGCGACGGTGTCACTGGCGGTAACGGGGATCGTCATTGCGCTGTTGATCGCCCTTCCCGCCGGCATCTGGGCCGCGCTACACGAGGGCCGCGTGAGCGATGCGATCATCCGGGTGGCCAGCCAGTTCGGGGTGTCGGTGCCCGACTTCTGGATGGGCATCCTGCTCATCGCCCTGTTCGCGTCGACGCTCGGCTGGCTTCCGACGTCGGGATATCAACCGCTGCTCGAGAACCCGACGGGGTGGCTTCGACACATCGTGCTGCCGGCGCTGACGGTCGGTCTCGTCGCGGCGGCCATCATGACGCGCTATGTGCGTTCCGCGGTACTGGAGGTCGCCTCGATGGGATATGTACGCACGGCCCGGTCCAAAGGCCTGGCGCCGCACGTCGTCACCTTGCGGCATACGGTGCGCAACGCCCTCATTCCGGTGCTGACCATCACCGGTATCCAACTCGCGACGATCCTCGGCGGTGTCATCGTCGTGGAGGTGGTGTTCGCGTGGCCGGGTCTGGGGCGTCTGGTCTACAACGCCGTCGCGGCCAGGGACTATCCGGTCATCCAGGGCGCCGTCCTGCTCATCGCCGCGCTGTTCCTGCTCATCAACCTGATCGTGGACGTGCTCTACGCAGTGGTCGATCCGAGGATTCGGCTGTCATGACGACCGCGGCCGATACAAGCACACGGGTGTCGTCGTGGCGGCTGCTGCTGGGGAATCCCGTGACCGTCGTCAGCGCTTCGGTGCTCGTCGTCATCGCAGTGGCCGCGCTGACCGCGAATTGGATTGCGCCATACGGTGTGAACGATGTCGATGTGCCCAACGCGCTGCAGCCACCGAGCGGTGCGCACTGGTTCGGCACCGACGAGTTGGGCCGCGACGTCTTCTCCCGTGTGCTCGTCGCGACGCAGGCGTCGATGCGTGTTGCGGTCGTCAGTGTGGCGTTCGCGGTCGTCGTCGGGGTGACGATCGGCATTGTCTCCGGTTACCGGGGCGGGTGGCTGGACACGGTGTTCATGCGTGTCGTCGACGTCATGTTCGCGTTCCCCGTGCTGCTGCTCGCGCTGGCGGTGGTGGCCGTGCTCGGCCCCGGCGTGACCACGACCATCCTCGCGATCGGCATCGTGTACACACCGATATTCGCTCGCGTCGCGCGCGCAAGCACGCTGAGTGTTCGTGTCGAACCGTACGTTTCGGTGTCCCGCAGCATGGGCACGGGTCACCTGTACATCCTGGGTCGGCACATCCTGCCGAACATCGCCGGACCGCTGGTCGTGCAGACCTCGCTGTCGCTCGCGTTCGCGATCCTGTCCGAGGCGGCGCTGTCGTTCCTCGGCCTCGGCATCCAGCCACCCCAGCCGTCGCTGGGCCGCATGATCTTCGACTCCCAGGGCTTCGTGACGATGGCGTGGTGGATGGCGGTGTTCCCCGGAGCCGCGATCTTCGTCGCGGTGCTGGCGTTCAACCTTCTGGGCGACGGCCTTCGCGACGTTCTGGATCCCAAGCAGCGCACGATGATCGAGGCTCGGAGGAAACAGTGAGCGGGCCGACTCTGAGCGTGCGCGATCTGCGGGTGGGCATCGGCAGGCGCGAGATCGTGCACGGCGTGTCGTTCGATGTGCAACCGGAACAGACGCTGGGCATCGTCGGCGAGTCCGGATCAGGCAAATCGATGACGGTGCTCGCGGCGACGGGTCTGCTGGATGCCCCGGGCGCCACCGTCAGCGGCCAGGCCACCCTCGCGGGGCCGTCCGGCGATACCCAACTCATCGGCGCCTCCGATCGCCTGCTGCGGAGCGTTCACGGGGGCCGGATCGGCTTCGTGTTCCAGGATCCTGGGACGTCGCTCAATCCGCTGCTGACCCTCGAACGTCAGATCACGGAATCCCTTGAGGCGCATCGCCGTCTGACCCGGAAGCAGGCACGCGGCCGTGCGCTCGAGTTGCTGCAGGCGGTCGGATTGCCCGATCCGGAGTCGCGACTGCACTCCTACCCGCACCAGTTGTCGGGCGGGCAGAGGCAGCGCGTGATGATCGCGATCGCCTTGGCGTGTGATCCGGAACTGTTGATCGCCGACGAACCGACCACGTCGCTCGATGTCACAACGCAGGCGCAGATCATCGACCTGGTGCGAAACCTGCAGCGCGACTTCGGCACCGCGGTGGTGTGGATCAGTCACGACCTCGGTGTCATCGGCCAGGTCGCCGACGACGTCACCGTGCTGCAGCACGGCGAGGCCGTGGAACAGGCACCGATCACCGAAGTGTTCGATCACCCGCAGCACCCCTACACGCGCGAACTTCTGCAGGCGCGTCCGCTCGTCGGCGGTTCCGGTCCCCCGCCGGCGCCCGACGACGCCGAGACACTGGTGGAGGTGGACGGGCTGGATGTGCGGTTCGACGTGTCGACCCCGATCGGCAAGTCGGTCATCCACGCCGTCAAGAAGCTGTCGTTTGCGATCCGGCGCGGCAGCACGCTCGGCCTCGTCGGAGAGTCGGGTTCTGGCAAGTCGACAGTGGCCGCCGCACTGACCGGACTGGTCAAACCCGACGCAGGCACCGCCAGGCTGGGACAGGCCGACGTGCTCGGCGTCCGCGGTTCCGCCGAGAAGGCACTGCGCAGGCGAATCAGTCTCGTGTTCCAGGACCCGTTCTCCTCCCTCAATCCCCGCGCCCGGGTCGGCACAGCGATCGACGAGCCCCTGCGGGTGCACGGCCTCGTGCGGGGCAGACGCGAGCGCCGGGCGCGGGTCGAGGAGTTGCTCGAACTCGTCGGGCTGCCAACGTCGTTCGCTTCGCGGTATCCCCACGAGTTGTCCGGCGGCGAGCGTCAGCGGGTGAGCATCGCGCGCGCACTGGCGGGCGAGCCCGAACTGCTGATCCTCGACGAAGCCACTGCGTCGCTCGACGTTTCGGTGCAGGCGCGCGTGCTCGATCTGCTCGCGACGCTGCAACGCGACATGGACCTGACGTACCTGTTCATCGCCCACGACCTCGCCGTCGTGCAGCAGGTGAGCCACGACATCCTGGTCATGCGCGACGGCGAAGCTGTCGAGTACCGGCCCGCGGCGGATCTGTTCGCGGCACCGCAGGACGAGTACACCCGCGCCCTGCTGGCCGCCGTCCCGCCCGAGCGACCGCGGGTCTCGACGTAGGCCGCCCCGCCGCGTTTCCGTGAGAGTTACGTTTTGCAGAGGGTTACTCGCAGTTTCTCTGCAAAACGTCACTTTCGTGAGATATCGGCTGCCGCTGGGCAAGGCGCAAACTGCAGCGGTGCTATGAGAAGGTCATGCGATGACTCAGCTCAGCGGCAAGGTCGCATTGATCACGGGGGCATCGTCGGGATTGGGCGCCGTCGTCGCGCAGCTCTTCGCGGAACGGGGCGCCTCGGTCTTCGGCATAGCGCGCCAGGCCGAGCTGATGGCAACGGTGTTCGAAACGGTGCCCGGCGGCAGGTATGCGTCGGTGGACATCACGTCAGCGAACGCCTGCCGCGACGCCGTCGCAGAGTGCGTCGATGTCTTCGGGCGGCTCGACGTGCTGGTGAACGTCGCGGGGTTCCATCAGATGCGCCACACGACGTCGATGACCGACGACGAGTGGGAACGTGATCTGGCGGTCAACCTCACCGGACCGTTCTATCTGTGCCGCGCCGCGCTGCCACATCTGCTGGAGAGCGCCGGCAACATCGTCAATGTCACGTCCATCGCGGGTGTTGAGGGCGAGGTCTACTCGGCCGGATACTGCGCGGCCAAACACGGACTCGTCGGGCTGACCCGCGCGTTGGCGATCGAGTACACCAAGGAGAAGGTCCGCGTGAACGCCATCTGCCCGGGCGGTATGCCGACCCCGCAGTCGACAGAGTTCACCGCGCCCGAGAACGCCGACTGGGATCTGATCATGCGCATCGCATCCCCGCGCGGCTTCATGGAGACGGTCGACGTCGCCAAGGCGATCGCGTTCCTCGCCAGTGACGACGCCGCCGCGATCCACGGTGCGGTGTATCGCGTCGACAACGGCAAGGGCGCCGGCTGACCCGGCGCCCTTCCCGTGGGCAGACTCAGTGCACCTGTGTCCGTCGACGGCCGAGGAACCATGCCAATCCGATGGCGCCGAAGCCCAGTGTGCCGATCACACCCGCCGACACCATGAGGAAGATGTCCCGGCCGGACATACCGCCGTCGGTCGGGGCGGCGTCGGACGCCAACTTCAGCTGGTAGTCACCGGGCAGCGGACCCTCCTGCGGGGCTTCAAGACCCGGGAACTGCTGCGTCCGGTGCACCTCGAATGTCCGCTCACCGCCGGCCTCGGACCACACACCCCACGCGGGGGTGACGCCGTCGAGCAGCACCTTGCGCTCACCGAATTGGGCGTCGTCACCGACGTCGACGATGCGGTTGACCCGGAACGGCTCGTACCGTGCGTTCGAGTAGTTCACGTACACAGGCACGTTGTCGTACCGCATCACCGGCGGCGGAGGCGGCGGCGCAGCCATCCCGACCCCCGGGTAGTAGCCGCCACCGAAGAAGCTGCCCACCGCGATGTCGGTCAAGGCCTGAACGGTGCCGACCGCCGCGGCGACCGGGGCCAGGAGGGCAGCGGTGAAGTTGTACGCCGCGTACTGGGCGGCCTCGAAAACCATCCTGCCCAGCGGCGGAACGACCATGATCCGCGGTGTCATCTCGTACATGTAGACGATGCGCACCGGGTCCCGGTACGGGTTGAGGATGATCGGCCGGTAGTACTCGTCGTACTGGACCCAGTCGGGACGCCACTGCTTCACCGGGCTGACCAGCTCAACAGGCGGATCCACATCGAAGTTCGTCTTCGCGGTCGCGCCGATCTCCAGACCCGGGATCTTCAGGCTGTTCTCGATCGAGTTCGAGAACGCTGCGACGTCCTGCTCGGGCGCCGCGGCAGGCAGCGGCTCGTCGACCGGCGTTGCCTTGCTGGCCAGTTCGACGTCCTCCGCGGGGGCCTCCAGCGTCTGGGGCTCGACGGTCTTGATCTCCTGGGCGGCCTCACTGATCGACACCGTCGGAGTATCAGACTCGTCGCTGCCGTTTGTGGACGTCTCGGTACTGCTCGACGACCCGGTGGCCGACGTCTCGGTGGTGCTGGTCTCCGAACCCGGAACGAGTGCCCCCGAGGGTGCTGTGGAGGTGGCCGACGATTCCGCCGACTCGCTCGCGCTCTCGGACGCCGAGGTTGTCTCGGGCGTCGAGGGCGCCGTGCTCGGTGCGGTCGTCGTGACCGGAGCGGTCGTCGCCTCCGCGACACTGGGCTCAGCCGGCTCGACACTGGTCACCGGAGGAGCGACAGCCGTCGACGGCGATTCCGCCGGGGCCTGCGTTTCGGGGGCCTGCGTTTCGGGGGCCTGGGTCTGCGGTGCCGGGGCCTGGGTCTGCGGCGCCTGCTGAGTCTGAGTCGCCGGCGCCTGCGGGATTTGCGGTGCAACCGCCGTCGGCACCTCGGCCGGCGTCTGCGGGGCCACCACTTCGGGTTCCGGGGCCGTCACCTCAGGCTCTGGAACAACCACAGTGGTGGTCACAGAGTCATCGCCGGGTTGGGCGAATGCAGGGGCGATTCCCCCGGTCAACGCCGTCAGGGAGATCACGACACCCGACGCTAGTACGGCGACGATGCCACGCTTTGAGCAAACTTCGAGGGATGTACCCACGTCTATCGACTCCTTCGGTTTTCAGGAGGAGTAGCTGCGGTCCGCCACTGTTTGCCACGCGTGCCGTCGCCCGACGCATGCCTGGAAACAGAAGCGGTCGAGCGCTCCGGTCTCAAGAGATTCATCGCTGGTTCGGCCCAGGTGTTACACAGGACCGAGGAGGCGGATTATGTGGATTCGGGGCATCCGAGCGACGTGGGGTTTTGCGGTCGCCCTGACCCTTGTGTCGTGCGGTTCCGACGGTCAGACCGCGGCGCCCACTTCGGCCGATGGAACCTCGACGACGACCTCATCCAGTACGACGATTGCGCCTGCGCCACCCGCCATGGAGCGACCACGGGCCAAGAACTGGTTCGACCTCGACGTCGGGGATTGCCTCCTCGACCTCCCGCAGGTCGACGTCGGTGAGGTAACCGTCGGGATCGTCGACTGCACGGGCCCGCACGCCGCAGAGGTCTTCCTCCGCGCTCCGGTCGAAGTGAACGCGGCGATCGCCGACGTTGCCGACCGGCAATGCGCCGCCGGCGTCGCCGAGTACACCGGTCGCCCGGACGGCGAGGCCTTCACTGTGACGTACCTCATCGACTCGAATCAGGATCGGACGTCCGCCAACCCCTTGCCGAGCACCGTCATCTGCCTGCTTCAGGCCGGCGACGGCCGACAGCTCACCGAGTCGGCACGCCGACGCTAGGACTTGCGGCGGCGTAACGCACCGATGGCCAACGCAATGCCAACCAGCGCGATGATCGGCCCGAGGACGGACCAGGTGGTGGTGTTGGTCATCGGACTGTCGCTCACGATGACCCCGAAGCCCTGCAGGGTGAACACGATGCCGAACAGCGCGACGAGCAGGCCCAGCACGATCATGGCGATGCGCATGGCTTCACATTAGGCCTAGCCGAAGGCAGCGCACGAGACCGTCTGAGGACCTACCGTTTGACGATGATCTACCGCTGGCTCGTGCGTAAGGCAGCGCTGACCGGATGGCAGCGATTGTCCGATCATCGAGTCGACGACCTCCCCCTCGCCGACGACGTTCATTTCGTCTTTCTCGGAGATCACGCGCTGGCAGCGGATGTGCACGGCGCCGAACCACTGAGAGCGTGGTTGCGTGAGCTCTTCGTGCGGTTCCCGCGTCTGCGCTTCGAACCGGAGGACATGATCGTCGAGGGCGGGCCGTGGTCCACCCGGCTGGCGACCCGCTACAACGCGACGCAAGACGGCGAGTTGGTGTATCGCGCCGTGCAATTCGCCCGCATCGTGTGGGGCAAGCTCGTCGAAGAAACCATCCAGCCGGACACGCAAATGGTCGCCGCCGCCCTCGACCGAGACGAGGTTCGCGAAGAACGTCGATAGCCGTCGATCAGCGACGACGCTCGAAGTACTTCTGGTACGCCTCGGCGGACGGCTGCCAGGTCCGGGCGAGCGTCGAGAACGGCTTGCATCTTCTTGCGCGCGTCTTCGCGCTTGTACGGAAGGAACTCGGTCGGGAAGTTGCCCTCGTGCGGGTGGTAGTCCCGCAGCACCCGACGCGCGACGGTCGCCATGTGCACCTCGTCGACACCGTCGGCGATACCCATCGTCGGCGCGGCGGAATACATTGCCTGGATCGGAGTGAGATCGGTGGTCCCGAGCGACCCGAGGATGTGCAGGGCATTGAACGACACCTCGCGCAACACGCGCGCCATCGTGAACTTGACGGCGGCGATCTCGGTGCGGGCCTCCTGTGTGGAGGTGTTGTCGATCTTCCAGGCCGTCTCGAGGACGAACAGTCGCAACATCCTGATCATCGCGTAGGACTCGGCGATCTTCTCCTGCACCATCTGGTGTTCGGCGATCACCTTGCCGTGCGATTCCCTGCTCAGCGCTCGCTCGCACATCATGTCGAATGCCAGGTTGCACTGCGCGATCGTGCGCATGGCGTGGTGGATGCGGCCACCACCAAGTCGCCGCTGCGCCAACGTCTTCGCGCCGTCCTCCGGACCGAGGAGATGATCGAGCGGCACCCGCACATCGCGGTAGACGATGTGATTGTGATTGCGGGGCTCGGGCATGATCTCCACACCCGGTGTCTTGCGCGGCACCACGAACATGCCGTTGGTACACATCACGAACAGGATGTCGGCGACCCGGCCCGCTGAGGTGAACCACTTCTCGCCGTTGATCACCCACTCGTCGCCGTCGCGGATGGCGTGCGTCCTGAACAGGTTGGGGTCACTTCCGCCCTGCGGTTCGGTCATCGAGTACGCGGAGAACATGTCCTGATTGAGCAGCGGCTTGAGCCAACGCTCTTTCTGCTCTTCGGTCCCGTAGGCCGCGAGCATCTCCATGTTGCCCGTGTCGGGAGCAGAGGCGCCGAACATGTGCGGGGCACCCGCGTAGCGTCCGATGACCTCGTTGAGCAGACCGAGCTTGAGCTGCCCGAAGCCCGGGCCGCCGAGCTCCTCGTCGAGGAAGATCGCCCAGAGGCCTTGATCCTTGACCTCCTGTTGCAGTTCGCGCACATACGCTTTCACCGCCGGATCGGGTATGCGCACCGCATGCGGGAACACGTGGTCGAGCGGTTCGACCTTCTCCTCGCAGAACTGCTTGACCCAGTCGAGCTTCTTCTGAAACTCCGGTTCGGTGCTGAAATCCCAAGCCATGCAAGCCTCCTCGGACTGTCCGCTGTCTTAGAACGATTCGATGAACCGGGTTGCCGTTGCCAGGTCGACGTTGGCCTCGTCGCGGTAGGCCTTGATGGCGGCGATTTTATTGCCGGAGGCGAGCAGCTGCTGCACATGGGATGACACCGCGGAGCGCGCGAGCGTCTGCATATCAGGCATCGGTATACCGGTCTTCTCGTAAAGGTGCTGGACCAGTTTCTCCAGCACGCCGAGACGTTCGTACACGTCACTGGTTGTCATCTCTGCAGTGTGTCACCCGGGCTCCGGCGCGACCGGACAATCGGCGCGCATGCATCGACGACAACCAGTCGAAGGTCCCCGCATCGCCTCGTGGGTCAGATCGCCTGCAGGCGGCTGGCCGATACGACACACTTGGCATGAGTTATCACGGCCAGCGACAGGATTCGGAAATCCGACGGATGCGAGCACGGTGAGCGGACATCGCTTAGGCAAAGTTACTTGGCGCCAATACGCATCGATGGTTCTCGCCGCCGGCATCTGCGCGCTCCCCGGCTGCACTCACAGCGCGCCATCGACGCCGCCACCTGCGACCACGGTGGCTGCCCCCTCGACCGTCCGAGCGAACCCGGTGGACGAGACGACCTCACCCGACCCACCACCCACGGCCACGGGCGCGCAGCCCAAGATCGCTGCAGACCCGGCGCAGCTGGCCGACGACCTTGTCGCCGACGAGCAGGCGCTGCGTGACCCGTCGACGCCGGAGCCGGCGCTGACCGCCGCCGCACGCCGCCAGCAGGCGGCCTACCGAGCCATCGGGCGCAACGCCGAGTGGGATGCGATCATCCGTCCGCGCATCCCACCGTCGCTTCTTCAGACCTACGACCTCAATGTCGACGCTCGACGTCAGCTGTACCCGATGACGGAGGTGCAGGGCACGGTGCCGGCGTGGCGGATCGTGCCTCCAGCTCCGGCCGAGGAGCTGTTGGCCTACTACCGCGAATCAGAGGCGGCCTCCGGCGTCGGCTGGAACTACCTGGCCGCGATCAATCTGATCGAGAGCCGGTTCGGCAGCATCCAAGGCGACAGCACGGCCGGTGCGCAAGGCCCGATGCAGTTCCTGCCGTCCACGTTCGGCGCCTACGGCAACGGCGGCGACATCTATTCGCCCCGTGACAGCATCATGGCGGCGGGTCGCTACCTCGCCGCGAATGACTTTGCGAATGACCGTGATCGGGCGATCTTCCGGTACAACAACGCGGACCGCTACGTGCGTGCTGTCCATGACTACGCCGCCGTGCTGGCGACGGATCCCGGCGCGTTCGCCGGCTATTACCGGTGGGATGTCTACTACCGCACGACCGCCGGCGACGTACTGCTGCCCGTCGGCTACGCGTCGACGTCTCCGATTCCGGTCGAGACCTACCTGGCCGACCACCCGCAGTAACTCTGTGGGGTGGGCGGTATTCGAACCTCGAATCGATTTGCGCGTGGGATACTTTCGGACATGCCCGTCGACGACGAATCGGCTGCGTTACGCCGATTCGAGGTGCTGACGATGCGGGGAAAGACCGCGATGTACGTCACGGGCGATGGCCTGATTGTCGATCACAAGCCCGGTCAAGTTTTTTCACTGAGTGACGCGAGGCTGGGCGTATGGACTCTCAACGGTTCGGCGCTTCACCTGCAAAGTGACCGCAAGCGCTTTGTACTCGGCGGACTGGATCACCGCATTGCCACCGGAACACGGCTCGATGTGCCGCCCGTGGAGCACACCGACGCCACAATGCGCGCCTCAGACTTCGATGAGCTTCTGACGATGGTCGCCCGCCGGTCCGGGTGGGATGTGCGCGAAAGCGCCCCGGGGGAACCGATTCGCTGCCTGCTTACTCCGAACACATCGGCAGCCTGGACGGACTTCTACTTGCCTTGGCGGGACTTCATCCAAAGGCGGCGTCGCAAGAAGCTACCGAGTCTGTCCATAGACGTGGGCAAGGATGCGATCTGGGTGACCGACATGAACACACATGCCCCCATCGCGTCGGCTTCGGTTGCGCAAGTAACCGCGACAGCGAGAAACTACCCACTCGAGCTGACAGGGCCGGCCCGCTGGCTCGAGCAGATCTCGGACCTGCTCGAAGGAGACATGGTGGCGGACGGGACAACTCCCGTCCTCGTCGTGGACATCCCCGGTTTGCAACCACTGACCATTGGATCTCCGGTACTTCACGCTTCAATTGCATGCCGGTTTACGTGGCTGACGACGCGCGGCATCGTGCCTCGGACGAAATCCCCTGACTATCTGGTGTCGGGCGCGGATTGGCTTGTGCTCGTTGAGAAATTCGGTTTGGCACCGTTGTTGGCCCGTACCGCTTACGACCCGGGTTTCTGAGGCCTGCGCCTCTGTCGTGCCCAATATTCAGGACGCGGAAGCCGAGAAGTTTCGCCGCGCGAGCGCTGTCGTCCGCGCCGCGACGATCATGGGCTTCAGCGGGAGCAGTGTCGAACACTCTTGGGACGACGAGAGCGTGGTCCGTTGGCTGGTGGATGTCGAGGTTCAGCCTGCCGACGAACCGCCGTTCGCAGCCGGTTGCGATCTGAGTTTGCTTGACGCGTATTCCGTGTCGCCGGGTGAGCCGGTCACCGTCGCCTATCACGCGGAGAGCAAGCGCTGCGATCACATCGTCGACGTCGAGGACCAGCGTCGAGGCGGTGAACCAGTGGCTGCCGCTCACGGCCTTCGCCTCGCCACGCGACGATCCGCCGCAGAAGCGATCCCGCGCTCCTGATCTACGACCCCAACGACGCGGCATCCCGCTCGGTGGTGCTGTCGGACTGGGCCGGGCGGGGCGACCTCGCCGGCCTCGAGCGACGCTGGCTCAGTAGGCGCCAACTGCTCGCCGCCCGCCCCGCCATCTTCTAGCCGCGGCCTGCGCTGGCGCGATGCGAACTTCCCGTTAAGAAACCTCCAAGTTCACCGACTGACACTGCTTCCTAACCGGCTCCGATATCGAAGAGCCACCCAGCGGCGCGAGAGGACATCGTCATGACCGGAATTTGGAAAGCCATCGAGGTCGCCGTACCGATCCACCTGACACCCGCGGCGATTGGCAGTTTCATCAACGCCGAGGTTCACATCCGGGCCAGTCGGGCAGGAGAAGCCGTTTCCGACGTGCGTATCGGGGCTCCCCGAGACGTCCGCGGCGACTTCAGCACGTGGACGGCGTCCTACCTGCCCACACCCGTCGCTGCCTGATACGGGCTGCGTCCATCGGTTCGGGAGTGTCAAGCATCAACCGAAGTCACTAATAGGTGGTGGGGGCCAGGATGTGGCCGCACTCGATCTCGCCGCGCCCCTCATTGTTCATTTTTCGCCAGAGCCGCCCTATCCCTCCACAACACAAAAATGCAGCTCAACGCTTTTCGGTCGTTAGATCAGCTACTGCGCCGTCAAGCCGACCGGCCCTAAGCAGGGCAAAGCGGCCAGTCCTACTGAGTCGATACTTGTAGGATCTGCATATGCCGTTGGCAGATGGCCAGATTTATGCGGGCTACACGATCTTGCGTGAGCTCGGCGCCGGGGGGATGGGCATCGTCTACCTGGCCCAGCACCCGAGGTTGCCGCGCCAGGACGCGCTGAAGGTGCTTCCGGCGGCCCTTACCGTTAACGACGAGTATCGGCAGCGGTTTAACCGTGAGGCGGATATTGCCTCGACGCTGTGGCACCCGCACATCGTCGAAGTCCACGACCGCGGAGAGTTGGACGGCCGGCTGTGGATCTCGATGGACTACATAGATGGCACCGACGCCGGCTCATTGCTGCGGGAGCGCTACCCCAACGGCATGCCACCGGACGAAGTGGTAAAGATCATCAGAGCGGTCGCCGAGGCGTTGGACTACTCGCACCAGCGGCAGTTGCTGCATCGCGACGTCAAGCCCTCGAACATCTTGCTATCGCATCCTGAAGAACCGGGTGAGCGAGTCTTCTTGGCCGACTTCGGGATTGCCCGCTGGGTCGATGACGCCACCGGGCTCACAGCCACGAACATGGCGGTCGGGACGGTCGCGTACGCCGCGCCTGAACAGTTGATGGGCGAGCGGGTGGACGGGCGTGTGGACCAATACGCATTAGCCGCCACGGCTTTTCATCTACTCACCGGTGCGCCGCTGTTTCATCACACCAACCCGGCCGTCGTGATCAGCAACCATCTCAACACTGAACCCCCGGCGATTGGTACCCGGCGGCCCGACCTGACCGATCTGGGCCCGGTGTTTTCGAAGGCCCTGTCAAAGGCACCCGATGAACGCTATGGCACCTGCGTGGAGTTTGCCGACGCGCTTGCAAACCACCTGAGATCCTTGGCTGCTGAGACCGGCGCGACGGACGCCACCGTGGCGGCATTTCCCGCGTCAGGACCGAGGCATCGAGCACAGCAACAGCGAGCAGTCAACCAACCGCCGAAGAGAGATTTGAAAGTCGTTGTCATGATCCTTGCGACGCTGCTGGTGGTCGTCACGGTGATCGCGGTGGTCTTGTTCGCCCTGCACATAGTGTGACCGCGTCTTCATGTAGGTCTCTAAG
>CAVTSZ010000034.1:0-108728 GCA_963737385.1 uncultured Actinomycetota bacterium | reverse complement strand
GGAATCTATGCCGCGTTCGGCACCATGATGGCGCTGTTCCAACGTGAACACACGAAAGTCCCCCTCGCGCACCGGGTGATCGACGTCGCCCTCAACGAGTCCGTCCTGTCGGTAATGGAATCGCTGGTCCCCGACTACCTCGCCTACGGGGTCAACCGGGAACGGGTCGGCGGCCGGATGGAGGGCATCGCGCCCAGCAACGCCTACCCGTGCAGCGATGGGACCACCATCGTCATCGCCGGCAACGGGGACGCAATCTATCAGCGGTACATGGAGATCATCGGCCGGCCAGATCTGGCCGCCGATCCGGGGTTGCAGAGCAACGCGCAACGCTGGCAGCGACGCGAGGAACTCGACACCGCCATCGGCCAGTGGTCGATCAACTACACCCGAGACCAGGCGCTGGCAATCCTCGATAATGCTGGGGTGCCCAGTGGGCCGATCTACACCGCCGCCGACATCTGCGCCGACGAGCAGTACGCGTCGCGAAACATGATCCAACCGTTCACGGTTGACATCGGCGCTGATGAGCCCAAGACAGTCGGTTTTCCCGGCATCGTCCCGGTGATCGGCCAAGCATCGCTGCCGATCCGCAGCGTTGGACCCGATCTCGGACAGCACACCCGCGAAGTCCTGTCCTCGCTGCTGCAGCTCAGCAACGAGGAGATCGACCGGTTATCCACCCACCCCACCCAATCGTCAGGAGTATCAGCATGACCACACCTAACCCCCGTCCCTACACACCACGCGCCGAGCTGCGCGACGTCACACTGCGCGACGGACTGCAGTTGACCGCCAAGATGGTACCCACCGAACGCAAGATCCAAATCGTGCGGGAATTACTGGCGCTGGGCGTACCGGAACTTGAGATCGGGTCGATGGCCAGGGGGGATCTCGTTCCGCCGCTGGCCGACACGTTGGACGTCATCGCCGCACTGGAACCAGAGGAGCTAGAGCGGTGCTGGATCTGGGTCGCGACACCACGTCACATCGAGAAGGCCGCCGCCGCCGGAGCACGAAACTTCCAATACTGCTTCTCCGCCACGGATTCGCACAACAAGGCCAACATCGGGCGCAGCACCGAGGACAGTGTTGCGGCGATGCCCGAGGCGGTCCGGATCGCCCGCGAGGTCGGCGGTTCGATCCAGCTGTGCATCGCGACAGCGTTCACCTGCCCGTTCGAGGGCGTGACCGATCCCGAGCGGGTGATCGGCATCGCCGCCGACCCCCGCACCGCGGGTGCCGACGACATCGTGGTCTGCGACACGATCGGCCAGGCCGTACCAACCCAGGTCGCCGACCTCATCGCGGCAGTCAAAGTTCGAACACCTGAGCGCCGCATCGTGTTTCACGGCCACGACACCTGGGGTCTGGGTGTGGCGAACAGCCTGGCCGCGATCGACGCCGGGGCCACCATGATCGACGGCACGCTGGGTGGTCTGGGCGGCTGCCCGTTTGCACCGGGCGCCAGCGGCAACACCTCCAGCGAGGATCTGCTGTTCGCGCTGCGGCCGGACTGGTTTACACCGAACACGTTGGCTTCGCTGGTCGACACGTCCGAAAAAATGCTGGCTGAGATCGGCGAGCCGAACCGCTCAAAGGCGGCTCAGGGCGCCAAGTCCAAGTCCAAGGCCTTCGACTGGGTGATCGGATGATCCGCCGCTGACCGCCCAACCGGTTCGGCGCCGACCTCGTGCACTGGCACGGGACACGAGCGATGATCGACTGACAAGATCGGGCGCGTGCCGGTTGGGGAGATGGGTTCGCCAGACCGAAGGGTTGCCTCAATCCCCATGACTAACAAGATATTCAGGCCACCGGTAATCAGAAGTGTGAAATGACGAGCACACGTCAGCCCGACGGTGTTGGCGTACTGACTGCCACAACGGGGCCCGACCGGGCCGACCCCGTGCCGTTCCAAAGAATACATCGACAGTGACATAACTGGCGGTCATCGGATCCGGCCTCGCCGTCACCACCCTGGCAAGCCTGCTGAGGACACGACGCAAACAGCGAATCTATCCAGCCACAGAACGCGACGAACTAACGATGATGATGAACCAACCATGACGACCTCAACCCCACATTCCGAGACGATATCGACTAGTTAGGACTGATTGATGTTCAAGAAAGTTTTGGTCGCCAACCGGGGTGAGATCGCGATCAGGGCGTTTCGTGCTGCCTACGAGCTGGGGATCGGCACCGTGGCGGTGTATCCGGTGGAGGACCGAAACTCGGTGCACCGCACCAAAGCCGACGAGTCTTACCAGATCGGGGAACCGGGTCATCCGGTCCGCGCCTACCTGTCGGTGCACGCGATCATCGACGCCGCCCTCGCGGCCGGCGCGGATGCCGTCTACCCGGGGTACGGGTTCTTGTCGGAGAACCCGGACCTGGCCGCGGCGTGCGCGCGGGCGGGCATCACCTTCGTCGGACCCTCGGCGCAGGTGTTGGAGCTGACCGGGAACAAGGCCCGCGCCATCGCGGCGGCGAAAGCGGCCGGGCTGCCGGTGCTTGCATCCTCAGAACCTTCCACCGATATTGACACTTTGATGGCGGCGGCAGAGTCGATGACGTTCCCGGTGTTCGTCAAGGCCGTCGCCGGCGGCGGCGGGCGCGGTATGCGCCGGGTCGGCGAGATCGCCGGGTTGCGCGAGGCCATCGAGGCTGCAGCGCGCGAGGCGGAATCGGCGTTCGGGGACGCGACGGTGTTCCTCGAGCAGGCCGTCATCGAGCCGCGGCACATCGAGGTGCAGATCCTCGCCGACACCCACGGCAACGTCGTCCACCTGTTCGAACGGGACTGCTCGGTGCAGCGCCGACACCAGAAGGTCGTCGAACTCGCGCCGGCCCCGAACATCTCGCCTGACCTGCGGTCGCGGCTGTGCTCCGATGCGGTGGCCTTCGCCCGCCAGATCGGCTACTCGTGCGCGGGCACGGTCGAATTCCTCGTCGACAAACACGGCAACCACGTGTTCATCGAGATGAATCCGCGGATCCAGGTTGAGCACACGGTCACCGAGGAGATCACCGAGGTCGACCTGGTGCAGGCGCAGCTGAGGGTGGCGGCCGGGGAGACCCTCGCCGACATCGGACTCGCGCAGGACAACATTCAGATCCGCGGTGCCGCGTTGCAGTGCCGGATCACCACCGAAGACCCCGCGAATGGGTTTCGCCCCGACACCGGTCGCATCACCGCCTACCGCACCGCCGAGGGGGCGGGCATCCGGTTGGACGGTGGAACCGCGTTGGGCGCCGAGGTGTCGGCGTACTTCGATTCGATGCTGGTCAAGTTGACCTGCCGCGGCCGCACGTTCGAGGCGGCGGTCGCCCGGGCCCAGCGCGCGGTCGCGGAGTTCCGTATCCGGGGTGTCGCCACCAACCTTCCGTTTCTGCAAGCTGTTCTCGCCGACCCCGACTTCCGTGCCGGTCACGTGACGACGTCGTTCATCGAGGAACGCCCGCAGCTGCTGACGTCGCACACCTCCGGGGACCGCGGCACCAAGATTTTGACCTATCTCGCTGATGTGACCGTGAACAAGCCCCACGGGCCCAGGCCCTCGGCGGTGTATCCGAACGACAAACTGCCCGACATCGACCTGAGCATCCCGGCGCCGTCGGGATCGCGTCAGCGCCTCCTCGAACTCGGGCCCCACGGGTTCGCCGCGGCCTTACGCGCCCAGAAGGCGCTGGCGGTCACCGACACCACGTTCCGCGACGCGCATCAGTCATTGCTGGCCACCCGGGTGCGAACGTCGGGGTTGCTCGATGTCGCCGGCCACGTCTCACGACTGACACCGCAGCTGTTGTCGATCGAGGCGTGGGGCGGTGCGACCTATGATGTGGCGTTGCGGTTCTTGCACGAGGATCCCTGGGAACGCCTCGCCGCATTGCGGGAGGCCGTTCCCAACATCTGCCTGCAGATGCTGCTACGGGGCCGCAACACCGTCGGCTACACGCCCTACCCGGACTCGGTCGCGCGTGCATTCGTCGCCGAGGCCGCCAAGACCGGGATCGATATCTTCCGGATCTTCGACGCGCTCAACAACATCGACGCGATGCGCCCCGCGATCGACGCGGTCCGGGACACCGCAACGGCGGTTGCGGAAGTCGCGCTGTCCTATACCGGGGACCTGTCGAACCCGAACGAAACCCTCTACACCCTGGACTATTACCTGAAGCTGGCGGAACAGGCCGTCGACGCCGGCGCGCACATCCTGGCGATCAAGGACATGGCCGGGTTGTTGCGGGTCCCGGCTGCGACGACGTTGGTCACCGCCCTGCGGAGCAACTTCGAGCTGCCGGTGCACGTGCACACCCACGACACCCCCGGTGGTCAGTTGGCGACCTACGTGGCGGCGTGGCAGGCCGGGGCCGACGCCGTCGACGGAGCATCGGCGGCGATGGCGGGCACCACGAGTCAGCCGGCGCTCTCGGCGATCGTCGCCGCCGCGGCCTACACCGAGCACGACACCGGGCTGAATCTGGCGAATGTGTGCGACCTCGAGCCGTACTGGGAGGCGCTGCGTAAGGTGTACGCGCCGTTCGAATCTGGACTCCCCGCTCCTACGGGCCGCGTCTATACCCACGAAATTCCCGGCGGACAGCTCTCCAATCTGCGGCAGCAGGCCATCGCCCTGGGCCTGGGGGACCGATTCGAGGACATCGAGAAGGCCTACGCCGGCGCAGATCGTCTGCTCGGCCGGCTGATCAAGGTGACGCCGTCGTCCAAGGTCGTCGGTGACCTGGCGCTGCACCTGGTCGGCGCCGGGGTCTCCGTCGACGAATTCGCCGCCGACCCAGGTCGATTCGATATTCCCGACTCGGTGATCGGTTTCCTGCGCGGGGACCTCGGCACACCGGCCGGTGGCTGGCCCGAACCGCTGCGGGAGAAAGCCCTTGCCGGGCGCGGCAGCTCAAGAGGGGTGGCCGAGTTGTCGGTGCAGGACGAGAAAGCACTCGGCGGTGACCCAAACCTGCGCAAGGCGACGCTCAACCGGTTGCTGTTTCCTGGGCCGACTAAAGAATTCCTCGCCCACCGTGAGCAGTTCGGCGACACCTCAGGGTTATCGGCCAACCAGTTCTTCTACGGGCTGCGTCAAGGCGACGACCACCGTGTCACCCTCGAGAAGGGTGTAGAGCTTGTCATCGGGCTCGAGGCGATCTCCGAACCCGACGATGCCGGCATGCGCACGGTGATGGGCATCCTCAACGGACAACTTCGCCCGGTGTCGGTGCGAGACCGCTCCGTCGCCGCGCAGGCACCGGCGGCGGAAAGAGCCGACCGCAACGACCCATCGCATGTCGCCGCCCCGTTCTCCGGAGTCGTCACTCTCACCGTCGCCGAGGGTGACTCGATCGTTGCAGCCCAACCCATCGCGACCATCGAAGCCATGAAAATGGAAGCATCCATCACCGCACCCCGGACCGGCACCCTCACCAGGCTGGCTATCAACACGGTGCAACAGGTCGAAGGCGGTGACCTGCTCGCCGTCATCAGCGTCGGCGACACCACCAACATCTCCACCTGAACAAAGCGACCACCGATTGGCGGTCATTACACCTCTCCGAACACCGCCACCCGTCAACCCCGACACGACAGTGAGCCCATGGACCTCTTCGAATACCAGGCGAAAGAGCTGTTCGCCAAGCACAACGTGCCCACCACGCCCGGTTGGGTAACCGACACCGCAGACGCCACCAAGGCCATCGCCGAGCAGATCGGCAGGCCGGTCATGGTGAAGGCGCAGGTCAAGACCGGCGGTCGCGGTAAGGCCGGCGGCGTGAAATACGCGGCCACCGCCGACGACGCGTTCACCCACGCGCAGAACATCCTCGGCCTGGACATCAAGGGCCACATCGTCAAGAAGCTACTGGTATCCGAGGCCAGCGACATCGCCGAGGAGTACTACATGTCGTTCCTGCTCGACCGGGCCAACCGCACCTACCTGGCGATGTGCTCGGTCGAGGGCGGCATGGAGATCGAAGAGGTCGCGGCGACCAAGCCGGAGCGGCTGGCCAAGGTGCCCGTCGATGCCGTCAAGGGTGTCGACGAGGTGTTCGCCCGCTGGATCGCCGAGCAGGGTCACCTGCCCGCCGAGGTGCTCGACGCCGCGGCGGTGACCATCGCGAAGCTGTGGGAAGTGTTCGTCAACGAGGACGCCACCCTGGTCGAGGTCAACCCGCTGGTGCGCACGCCGGACGACCAGATCCTCGCGCTGGACGGCAAGGTCACGTTGGACGCCAATGCCGACTTCCGTCAGCCGGGTCACGAGGAATTCGAGGACCGCGACGCCACCGACCCGCTGGAGCTGAAGGCCAAGGAGCACGACCTCAACTACGTCAAGCTCGACGGTGCGGTCGGCATCATCGGCAACGGTGCGGGTCTGGTGATGTCCACGTTGGACGTGGTGGCCTACGCCGGTGAGAAGCACGGCGGCGTCAAGCCGGCCAACTTCCTCGACATCGGCGGTGGCGCGTCGGCCGAGGTGATGGCCGCAGGTCTGGACGTCATCCTGCACGACGAGCAGGTCAAGAGCGTGTTCGTGAACGTGTTCGGCGGCATCACCGCTTGTGATGCCGTTGCCAACGGCATCGTCAAGGCGCTGCAGATTCTCGGCGGTGAGGCCAACAAGCCGCTGGTGGTCCGCCTGGACGGCAACAACGTCGACGAGGGCCGCCGCCTCCTGGCCGAGGCCAACCACCCGCTCGTGACATTGGTGGCGACGATGGACGAAGCCGCCGATGTGGCGGCCGCAAAAGCGGCCGAAGCCTCGAAGGCCTGAAAGGACTGACATGGCAATCTTTTTGACCAAGGACAGCAAGGTCATTGTTCAGGGCATCACCGGCGGTGAGGCCACCACGCACACCGCGCGAATGCTCAAGGCGGGCACCCAGATCGTCGGTGGCGTCAACGCCCGCAAGGCGGGAACGACGGTGTCGCACGTCGACAAGGACGGCAACGAGGTCGATTTGCCGGTGTTCGGCACCGTTGCCGAGGCGATCGAAAAGACCGGCGCCGACGTGTCGATCATCTTCGTGCCGCCGAAATTCGCCAAGGACGCGATCATTGAGGCGATCGATGCTCAGATCCCGCTGCTGGTGGTGATCACCGAGGGGATTCCGGTGCAGGACACCGCATATGCCTGGGCCTATAACGTCGACAAGGGCACTGAGCGGTCGGGTCGCTCCGCGGGCTCGGCTCCGCCGACCCGCATCATCGGGCCTAACTGTCCCGGCATCATCAGTCCCGGCCAGTCGCTGGTCGGTATCACGCCTGCCAACATCACCGGGCCCGGCCCGATCGGGCTGGTGTCCAAGTCCGGCACTCTGACCTACCAGATGATGTACGAGCTAAGGGATTTCGGGTTTTCCACGGCCATCGGCATCGGCGGTGACCCGGTGATCGGCACCACGCACATCGACGCGATCGAGGCGTTCGAGAAGGATCCCGACACCAAGGTCATCGTGATGATCGGTGAGATCGGTGGCGATGCCGAGGAGCGGGCGGCCGACTACATCAAGGCCAACGTGTCCAAACCGGTGGTCGGCTACGTCGCGGGATTCACTGCGCCGGAAGGCAAGACGATGGGCCACGCCGGTGCCATCGTGTCGGGTTCCTCGGGTACCGCGGCGGCCAAGAAGGAAGCACTGGAGGCGGCCGGGGTGAAGGTCGGCAAGACGCCGTCCGAGACCGCCGCGCTGGCCCGGAAGATCCTGCAGAGCCCTGTAACCGGCGGGCTGGAAGGCGTGGTCGCGTTCACCAGCGATATCGCTGAGCCCGACAAGGACGGTGGGGCGCTGCGTTACCGCGGTGTCGACATTGAGGATCTGGTCGGAAGGCATGTCACGTTCGGCGACGTGTGGGCGTTGCTCGTCGACGGCCGTTTCGGCCCCGGCCTGCCCCCGGCCGAACCGTTTCCCCTGCCCGTACACACCGGTGACGTCCGCGTCGACGTGCAGGCCGGCCTGGCGATGCTTGCGCCAATCTGGGGCTATCGGCCTCTGCTGGACATCGACGACGACACCGCCCGCGAGCAACTGGCCCGCGCGTCGGTGATGGCTTTGTCGTACGTCGCCCAGTCCGCCCGCGGGATCTACCAGCCCGCCGTCCCGCAGAAACGGATCGACAAGGCCACGACCGTGACCGAACGGTTCATGGTCCGCTGGAAAGGCGAACCCGACCCCGCGCACGTCGAGGCCATCGACGCCTACTGGGTCTCCGCCGCTGAGCACGGCATGAATGCCTCCACTTTCACCGCCCGGGTTATCGCCTCCACCGGCGCCGACGTCGCCGCGTCCCTGTCGGGGGCGATCGGAGCGATGTCCGGGCCGCTACACGGCGGCGCTCCCGCCCGCGTGCTGCCGATGATCGAGGACACCGAAAAGGGTGACGACGCCCGCGCAGTGGTCAAGGGCATCCTCGACCGCAAGGAAAAGCTGATGGGCTTCGGGCACCGCGTCTACCGCGCCGAAGATCCTCGCGCCCGGGTGCTGCGCGCCACCGCCCAACGCCTGGGCGCTCCCCGCTACGAGGCAGCTGCCGCGCTCGAGCAGGCCGCCCTCGCCGAACTGCGGGAACGCCGCCCCGACCGGGCCATCGAGACAAACGTCGAGTTCTGGGCGGCGGTCATCCTCGACTTCGCCGAGGTCCCCACGCTCATGATGCCCGCGATGTTCACCTGCGGCCGCACCGCGGGCTGGTGTGCCCACATCCTCGAGCAGAAACGTCTGGGCAAGCTCGTACGCCCGGCCGCCATCTACACCGGACCCGCGCCCCGCTCCCCGGAGTCCGTCGAGGGCTGGGACCAGATCGCCCACACCCACTGACCATTTCACCCATGCGGCAGCCGGGCCACCAGATGGGTTCAAACCGCGCGCATTCCCCAGCGTGGACCGTCCGATCCGCCGATCGAGATGTCCGAGGGGCCGCGTGTCTGCCGCTCTTTTTCACAGCCAGCGACGCTACGCGCCGATACCGACATCCCGCCCTCCGGACGCACGCCCAGCCCTAGTCTCGACGAGCCAACGCCGAAGAGAAATTCGCCGAACGTCGTATCCAATTGGGTGGCCAACGTACCCAACCAGGACTCAAGAACTTCCCCCGGCTGCGGGATCACACTGATCGGCGATGATCGCCGACCCATCACGACAACCCGTCACGTCGAAACCGATTGTGCGCGTGCGGCATCGAAGGACCACGCGCGCATCTCCAGCCTCCAGCTGGTCCAGCAACATCGCATCATCGGCCACTCCACACACTCGCCTGAGGCAGCGACTCCATGGTGAACGATGCCCTAGCCGGGGGCTAACACTTTCGGCTAGAGAGCTGCCCGACAACACCGGACATCAAAAGAACGGACGCGCCTCGCCCGGCACAACGAAGCGGAGGACGCGATATTGAGCGCATCCTGCCGATCGACTACTACCAGCATTTTGCGGACCCACCTCAGGTCCACCCCGGCGCCGCCGACCTCACTTGTCAGGACATTAAGACTACTAGGTGTAGTTAAACTACAAGGTGCGTTTGGCTAATCTGCGCTGCATCTCGACAACGGGCTATGGCTTTGCCATATTCGTGAACCGCGACAGATGCAGTTGGTGGGCGACCGTGATCGTCTTCGTCGGACCATTGCGGTGCTTGCCCAGGATCAAGTCCGCCTCGCCACCGCGCGGATCGTCGCGCTCGAACGCATCTGGCCGGTGCAGCAAAATGACCATGTCGGCATCTTGCTCCAAACTGTTGTGAACTGAAATCCCTTGTGCCACAAAGCAACTTGTACCTGGTACAGTTCCATCGTACACGTCTTGATAGCCGATACTCGTAACGGCGACAACCTTGTCCCAATGAACATCATTCGTGGCGAGGTCGTGAAGTTCTCGATCCGCAAGTACCGCTGCTGCACGATGAAGACGAGCCCGGCTCGGAGGCATCTTCAACAGCGTTACAGAAGTAATCGCTGATCCCGAGGCTGCGGCAAACTCGGCCTGCGACAATTGCTTTACGACCATTGAGCGTCTTACCCGATCCCATACCTCGACCGGTACCGTATCTCTGCCCACGCGCCGCACACGCGAAGTGAGCTCGTCGAGAACCTGCTTTGCCTTCAAGCCGCGAGCGCCGTGCACGCCGACCTTGGTCAAGAAGGCCCTCTGGTTATCACGCCATTCGATGTAAAGGAACCAGCAGTCGCGGTAGCTCTCCTTCCGGGTCCTGGCAATCCGACTCTGCACACCCAGCCGTAGGAGTAGATGCTGCAAGTCATCGGCGAGCCGGCGACTAGTAGACGCATAGTAAATGCGGCCCGCGCCCTGCTTCTCGTCCCAACGAACGGAGCCGTCTGTCGCCCACAGATGCCGCAGGAAGAGCGCCACCTGATCGTTCGGAAGCGCGAAAATCCCTGCGGGCACAAACTTCTCGTGACTCCGCTTGCCGAATAGCCCTAGCTTGTCCAGCCACGCCGCGATCGGATTCCGTCTGCCGTGTGTCAACCGATACGGCGCTGGCAGCCGCAACGATGTCACACGCGCTGACGGGTATTCGTCTCGCACCGCTGTGACGCCGAAGTGCGCAGCAGCGATCGTCACGACCGCCAGATTCTGCTCGTCGATGCTGGCGTACCGAATCGGCTGACGCTTCAAGCATGAGCCGTCACCGATCATGTGCGCCAACATGATGATCTCGGAGTCGTCCATCCGCTGCGTATGCACCGGTTCAGGCACCCGCCGCGGCACCGCGAGTCGATCGCCAACCTTCAACTCGCCCAGCGGTGTCCAGCCATCGAAGGTCATGAACGGATGGTTCGCCGTTGCCTCCACCTCGCGGCCCGACGCCAGCCGCAGCTTGAAGACTTCCTTGTGCCCGCTATAGAAGACGTTCGTCATCGGCCGGGCGACCATCCGCTTGCGCTCATCCAGGGACCACACCAGCGGCCTCTCTCCGGTGCGCATCAGTTCCCCGAACGTCACTTCTGCGCCGTTGTCTGCTCGCAGGATTCGCGTGTTCGCGGTCAGACAACCCGACTCACGAAGGTCGGAGATCATCGGCTTCTTGTCCGTGCGTTGCTCCGGGCCACGGTTCAGCTGGCTGATCGCGACCACGGGGACGTCGAGTTCCTTGGCCATCAGCTTCAGGCTGCGCGAGAAGTCGGACACCTCCTGCTGGCGCGACTCGTACTTCTTGCCCGACGTCATCAGCTGCATGTAGTCGACGACGATCAACTTGAGCCCGGCCTTCTGCGACAGCCGGCGAGCCTTCGCGCGGATCTCCATCATGGTCAGGTTCGGCGAGTCGTCGATAAACAAAGGGGCTTCGCTGATTTCACTCATCCGCCGCGCGAGCCGCGTCCAGTCGTCGTCGCTCATCCGGCCCGACCGCATGTCTGCAAGCTTGATCTTCGCCTCGGCCGACAACAGCCGCATGACGATCTCGGACTTGCTCATTTCCAGCGAGAAGATGACGCTGGCCATCCGGTGCTTGATCGAGCATGACCGCAGAAAGTCCAGTCCCAGCGTCGAGTTGTGCGTCGGCACCATCGCGCTCCCGGCAAGGTAGAGGTGGTCGGCGTTGGCAACCTCGACACAACGCACCGGCACACTGTCTACACGGCGAATCGCGTCGATCCCCCACGCCGGCTGACACCTGCCACCGATCATTGCCAACGCTGGTGCTCGCGTCGCGCTGATCACGTCACTCCGGGCCGCAGCGCCGTCGTGATCTGCACTCCCCGCTCTGTCGGCCACTGGTGCAGCGCGTCCGCGACGATGGCCGTGCCATCCGCGAATTCGACTTCGTAGCAGGGACGCCCCAGCATGACCTCCGTCGCAGCCACAACCCGAGTCGGCTCCCCATCGGCGCCAATCAACCAATCGCCAACGGCTACATCGCCCATCGTGGTCCAGCCGGTCGGCGTCGGCAGCGGTGTGTCGAGCTTGAGCGCCTTCCCGACACCCGGCCTCGCTGCGATGATGATCATCTGACCCGCGTGTAGACCGTTGGTCACCTCATCGAGTTCCACGAACCCTGTCGGCACACCACGCGCGATACCGCCGTTGGATGCGATCGCGTCGATCTCGTCCATCGTCGGCTGCAGCAGGTCTTCGAGCGCTACGAAGTCCTCCGACGTGCGCCCCTCGGTGACGTCGTAGATCTCGGCCTGCGCGCGGTCCACAATGTCGGTCACGTCGGCGCCGTCCGCGCCGGCGTACCCGTACTGCACGACCCGCGTTCCGGCCTCCACAAGCCGTCGCAGCAAGGCCTTCTCCGCGACGATGCCCGCGTAGAACCCGGCGTTGGCAGCGGTCGGCACCGTCGAGATCAGCGTGTGCAGATACGGGGCGCCGCCGATACGCCGCAGCAGGCCGCGCCGATCCAGTTCGGCGGCCACCGTCACCGCATCGGCCGGTTCACCGCGGCCGTACAGATCCAGGATCTGCGTCGTAGACGTTCTGGTGCGCGGGCCGGTAGAAGTCGCCCGGGCGCAGCCTCTCCAGCACGTCGGCGATGGCGTCCTTGCTCAACAGCATGCCGCCGAGAACCGCTTGTTCGGCGGCGGCGTCCTGCGGAGGCTGGCGGCCGAAGTCCTCGGTCGGTGGCGGGACGTCCATGCCGGAATGGCCAAGGTCATCCACAACAGCCACGGAACGTCCACCTCCCCAAATCTCGTATCGAACGTAGGTTCGATACCCGATTACCGCGACTGTAAGTCAGACCTCAGACAGCCGCCCGACCGGCCGCCGAAATTGACTCGCGACGGCCAACGCTAGACGTTGCTGGGGGCGGCGCAAGACGCCCCTGTGTATGGACCTGTGGATGGCATGTGCACAACTCTGGACAGCCATGTTGAGGGGTTGGGGAAAACCTGTGGATAACCGACTTTGTTTAGTGCATCTGCGCAGATAGTCGCACCATAAACCGCGTGTGGATCTGTGGATGGGAATTGCCACGGCGTGTCGGCCCCGGTTGCGATCTCGGGCGTGTTGTGTTTCGGCCGATGAGCGTACAGGTTAACAGCTGGTTAGCTTCGCTGTCGTTCGATTACTGCGTCAAGTTCGCCAGCGCGCACAGCAACGGCCGGGTAGAGATCGATCCCGTCCTCAACCCGGCCGTATTTACGCTGACGCTACTATCCGGCGACGACGCTCAGCGACACCGAAGCGTTCACTTCGGAGTGCAGCCGCACCGTGATCGGATGGGTTCCGACTGACTTGATGTGCGCCTTGGGCAACTGCACCGTGCGCTTGTCCAGATTCGGTCCGCCGGCCTTCTTGATGGCGGCAACCACGTCGGCACCCGTCACCGAGCCGAACAGCTTCCCGCTGTCGCCGGCGGACTTCACGGGCAGCTCGACGGCGCCGAGACCCTCGAGCGCGGTCTTGAGCTCCTTGGCGTGCTCGAGGCCCTGCACGGCCTTGGCCTCGCGGGCCCGCCGGATCTCCTCGGCCTGGCGCTCGGCGCCGCGCGACGCGACGACGGCCAGGCCGCGGGGCAGCAGGAAGTTGCGCCCGTAGCCGTCCTTGACTTCCACGATGTCGCCGGAGGTGCCCAGGTGGTCCACCTCGGCGGTGAGAATGAGTTTCATTTCTTGGTCTTCCTAGATATCGCTGGGCGGTCTACCGCGTCGACGAGCTGAAGGGCAGCAGCGCCACCTCGCGGGCGTTCTTCACCGCGATCGCGATGTCGCGCTGGTGCTGCACGCAGTTACCGGTCACGCGGCGGGCGCGGATCTTCCCGCGCTCGCTGATGTAGGTACGCAGCAGTGCGGTGTCCTTGTAGTCGATCGTCTGCCCCTTCTTGGAGCAGAACACGCACTTGCGGGTCTTGACCGGCTTCTCGGGTGCCGGACGCCTCTTGGTGGAGGACTTGGCCATGTGTGTATCTCTTTCTGGAATCGCTGATCAGTAATGAGTCAGAAGGGTGGCTCGTCGTCGCTGCCGCTGAACGAACCGGACGCGGGAGCGCTGCCCCACGGGTCGTCCTGCTTGGCGTCGGAGCCGCCGGCCGGAGCGGCGGCGCGGGAACCCCCGCCACCGCTGCTGCCGAAGCCGCCGCCACCGCCACCGCTGCGGCTGGCTTTGTTCACCTTGGCAGTCGCGTACCTCAGCGACGGGCCGATCTCGTCGACCTCGAGCTCGACAACGGTGCGCTTCTCACCCTCACGGGTTTCGAAGGAACGCTGCTTGAGCCGACCGCTGACGATCACCCGCGAGCCTCGGGTGAGGCTCTCGGCCACGTTCTCGGCCGCCTCGCGCCAGATGCTGCAGCGGAGGAACAGCGCCTCGCCGTCCTTCCACTCATTGGTCTGACGGTCGAAGATGCGCGGTGTCGACGCGACCGTGAAGTTGGCGACGGCCGCACCCGACGGCGTGAACCGAAGCTCGGGGTCGGCGGTCAGGTTTCCGATGACCGTGATGATGGTGTCACCAGCCACGAGTTCCTCCTGGGGCAGTTTGTCGGCGTGCGCGAAGTTCAGTCGCAGGCGAGCCTACGGAAGCACTACGACGAGCACAGGCCGTTCGGCTAGTGCTTGTCGGTCCGCAGAACCTTGGTCCGCAGCACGGACTCGTTCAGGTTGAGCTGACGGTCCAGCTCGGACACCGTCGCGGGCTCGGCCTTCACATCGACGATGGCGTAGATGCCCTCGGCGTGCTTGGCGATCTCGTATGCCAGCCGGCGCTTGCCCCAGATGTCGACCTTGTCGACCGAGCCGCCGTCCTTGCGGATGACGTTGAGGAACGTCTCCAGCGACGGAGCAACGGTGCGCTCGTCGAGAGTGGGGTCGAGGATGACCATGATTTCGTATGGACGCATAAGAACCCATCACCTCCTACGGTCTAGTACGGCCACGGTCGTTCCGTGGCAGGAGGGTTACCTGCGTCGGCAACCGGCCCAGGCTACCTGAACCCCCGCTGATCTGCGAAATCGCGCTGCTCGGCGGCTTAGACTTCCGCAATGTTCTCGGAGACGCGCTACGCGCTGAACGGGGACTTGCGTGTCGCCTATCGCACGACACGCGAAGGTCCGCGCGACATCGTGAACGTCGCGAACTGGCACACGTGCTGCGAAATCCTTCCGGAGCTGCCGTCCCTTCACGGGTGGGTCGAGGCGATGACATCGCTCGGCCGACTCATCTTCTTCGACCAGCCCGGCACGGGAGCGTCCGATCCCGTCACGCCGGGCGCGTTGCCGACCTTGGAGCAGTGGGCCGACAGCATCACCGCGGTACTGGACGACCTCGGGAGTCCCGAGGCGGTCCTCCTCGCGACCGACGGCGCGTTCGCGCCAGCGGCGCTGTTCGCGGCGACACATCCGTCTCGCACCACCGCGCTGGTCGTGTTCGACGGTTACGCGGATGCGGGCGGAACCGCATTCGTTCGAGACGAAGTTCAAGCCGCGTTTGTCCGCATGTGGGGCAGCGGGGAGATTCAACATCGGGCTAATCCGGACATGCCGTGGAACGAGGAGATCCGGGCATCGTGGGCCCGGATGGAACGCCTGGCGTTGAGCCCAAGGACGCTAGCTCTCATGACGCCGCTCATGACGGAATTGGACGTGCGAGCGGTCCTTCCGACAATCCGCGTGCCGACACTAGTCGTCCAACACACCGACAATGTCGGCAACCCGCCTGCGAAGGGCAAGTACATCGCCGAGCACATACCCGACGCGAAATACGTTGAGCTGCCAGGCCGCAACTGGTACCCCCAAGTGGAACCGGATTGGCGCGCGTCGTTCCAGGAGGTCGCCGAGTTCCTCACCGGCCACCAGGCCGAGGTGGCCGACGACCGGGTTCTCGCCACGGTGCTGTTCACCGACATCGTGGACTCGACGCGCCAGGCCGCGGAGATCGGCGACCGTGACTGGCATGCCTTGCTCGATGCGCACGACGCCGTTGTGCGGGCGCAGCTCGGCCGCTTTCGGGGCCGCGAGGTGAACACCTCGGGCGACGGCTTCCTCGCCACGTTCGACGGGCCGCAACGAGCGATCCGCTGCGCCATGGCAATTCGTGACGCGGTGCAAGCGCTCGGCATCGAGGTCCGCGCCGGACTGCACACCGGCGAGTGCGAGATCCGCGGCGATGACATCGGAGGGATCGCCGTGCACATCGGTGCGCGGGTGAGCGCACTGGCAGGGCCGAACGACGTGCTCGTGTCCAGCACGCTGCGCGACCTCGTGATCGGGTCAGGGCTCGAGTTCGACGACCGCGGCCCCCACCAGCTCAAGGGCGTGCCCGGCGAGTGGCACCTGTTCGCCGTCGCGTCGACTTAAGCGTTCCTCCGAAAGGGCGCCCGCAACGTCACTTGCAGGGAGCGGGCACCTGGCTGGCGAGCTCGGTCGCCCAGGTCTCGTAGGCCTCCGGTGTGGGGTGGATACCGTCCTCGACCCACTGGTTCTCGTCGGCCTGCTGCTTGTAGATCGGCCGCATGTCAACGAATTCGGCGCCCCGCGACTGCGCCTCCTCGATCAGGATCGAGTCGAGCTCTTCCCGCGCCTCCGGGGTGGTGTAGCCCTGCCCGCCTGGCGCCCGGAACCACTCGTTCTGGGCCAGCACAATCACGCGGGCACCGCTGCCCGTCGCCGCGTCGAGCACCGCCTGCACGTCGCTGCGGTAGTCGTCGGGCGTTACCCCATTCGACCAAGTCGTTGCCGCCGGCTTGGAAGGTGATCAGCGTCGGCTTGAACTCCTCGATCTGCGGCACCTGTTCATCGAGAACCTGGCCCGCGGTGTAGCCGCTGATCCCGGCGTTCTGCAGCTCGACCTCGCAGCCCTCCCCGCGCCACTTCTCGGCGAGCAGCGCCGGGAACGAGCCCGTCTGCTCGTCGGGCGCCCCGACACCTTGAGTCACCGAATCACCCAGGGACAGATAGCGAACCGCGTCACCCGACGCCTCGGGCTCCGCCGCCTCGGGCTGCGAAGACTCCGCTGTCCCCGATGCCTCCGCTGTCCCGGTTGCCTTCGGCGACTCCGATGCCTCCGGCGTGGCAGACCGGCTGCACCCGCTCAACGCGACCAGCAACGCCATCATGGACGCGACGAGTACGCGCTGCATTCTCACGCGTCGAGAATAACTGCGGATTTGTCCTCGGCAGTGGGTATCGCGACTACCTTCACGGCGGCCGCAGCCGCTCCGCTTTCGCCGATTTCTGCTCCAAGGTTGTCAGCGGGCTGTTTCAACAGCCCTCATGCAGAAATCGCGGGGCCGTCACGGTTGCCTTGAGTCCGCGAACTCGCGTTCCGGTTCGGTCGGCCCACTCACCCGGATCCTGTCCCGATCCGGGCGCAACCAGTCGGGCAGCCACCGCGGCGGGTTGTCCGGCGCCCCGTCGAACACACCGCCTGCCGGGTCATCGACCTCTCCGCGGAACCGGACCAGGTCCAGCTCGGGACGGTAGATCTGCCGAATCACCAAGGCGCACAAGCCGATCACCGCGAGATCGCGCAGCAGCACCATCACCGTGAACGGTTGCTCGGGCAGCCCCTTGTTGCCCTGGCCGTAGAGGTAGAGCATCCGCGGTATCCACACCAGCGCGTCGATGGTCATCCACGCCAGCAGGATGCGCCGGTGCGGCAGCGCCAACACCGCCAGCGGCACCAACCACAGCGAGAACTGCGGGCTCCACACCTTGTTCGTCAACAGGAACGCCGCGACTACCAGGAAGGCCACCTGCGCCACCCGCGGCCGCTGCTTCGCCGTCAACGTGATGTAACCGATTGCGATGCAACACGATACGAACAGCACCGCGGACACCGCGTTGGTCACCATCGGCGGTTCCCAGAAGCCGAGGTCGGGATCGAAACCCCGCCAGCCGGTGAAGGACTTGAAAACGTTGTAGATCGAGTCCATGTCGTCCCCGCGACGGGTGTTGAGCCGGAAGAACTCCGACCATCCCCTCGGGAACAGGACCATGATCGGCAGGTTCACCAGCAGCCACGTCACCAGCGCGGCGGCCGCCGTCTTACCCACCTCACGCAGCTTGCCGGTGCGCACCGCCAGCACCGCCAGCGGAGCGAGCAGCAGCAGCGGATACAGCTTGGCCGCCACGCCCAGGCCTATCAGTGCGCCGGCCAACACCGGTTTTCGCCGGGCCCACGCAAGCAACGCTCCCGTCGCGAAAGCCGTTGCCAGCGCGTCGAAGTTGGTGAAGATCTGGAAGATCACGATCGGTGACGCCGCCACCAGCGCCGCGTCCCAGACCCGACGTGGGCCCGCCAGCCGGGACGTCGCCCACACCGTCGCCATCCACGCCAGCGCCAACCCGAACGCGGCGATGTTGAAGAACATCACCACCTCCGCGAGCACCGGCATCGTCACCAGCTTGGACAGCGCCGAGTAGGTCTTGGCCAACGACATCGACCCGTACTGGTAGAGCCCGGTCAGCACCGGATACTCCATGTACCGCACCGCGGTGTTCCCGTCGTACTGGATGCGCGGCTTACCCGTGGAGTCCTTCTCGATCCAGTTGGACTTGTAAGGGAACTTGCCGAGGCTCAACAGTTCCGCGGTGTAGAGCGGAACGGTGTCGGAGTAGCACAGCTCGTAATACGCCCGCTGGTTCTCCCAGTTGGCGACGCGTTGGTCGGCGGTACCCGTGCCGGTGGTCTGCAGGCAGGCCGCCTTGGTCGAGTAGCCGAGCGCGAGAAACACCAGCGCGATGATCAGCATCGCCCGCAACGGCGTGAGAAACCGCTGCCTGCCGATCAGTGCGTGGCTGCCGACGGGACCGCCGATCACCTCGGACAGTGCGGCGCCGATGCGGTCCGTTCGGCTGGGCAGGTCCCGGTCGTCGAGGCTCCGCCGGTCAGCCGCCAGGCTGGCCGGCGAATCAAACGAAGCCAGGCTGGCCGGCGAATCAACTCGAGCCAGGCTGGCCGGCGAGTCAACGGCAGGCTGGCCGGCGATTCAACATCGGCCGGCTCGCCTTCGTCCCGCTCCCCGCGGTCGCTCACGGAGGCGGAAGCGGGGCCTGCGGCGCCCCCGGCACTCCGGGCGGGCCGGGCACAGGTCCGACGGGCACAGGTCCAGCGGGCACGGGCACGGGCGGGGCGACGGGCACGGTCGTCGGCGGGCCCCACGGAATCGTCACGCCTGGCGCCAATTCGATGGTCGGCTGAATGACGGATTCCGACGGGGGCGGCGGCACCCCGGGCGATGGCGACGGCGGTGGAGCGGGCGCCTGCGGTACACCCGCATAGCCGCCGATCTCCTCCGGCTTCGGGAACGTCTCGTTGTCGGTGTCCTCCAGCGCGCCGTCCATCGTCGACTTCCAGATGTCCGACGGCAGCCCCGAGCCGTACACCGGTGAGCCCCACTTGTTCTCGAGAGGCTTGGTCCCTTCGGTGGTGCCGACCCAGACCGCCGTCGACAGCGACGGTGTGAAGCCGACCATCCAGGCGTCACGGTTGGCGCCCGTGTCCCCGAGCTGGTTCGTGCCCGTCTTCGCTCCCGACGCCCGGCCGCCTGCCAGCGCGTGGCCGTTGGAGTACGCGGCGATCGGCTGCATCGCGGCGATGACGTTGTCCGCGACCTTCTTGTCGATGCGCTGCTCGCCCTGGTTGTCCTGCTGCACCGCGTCGAACAGCACCTCGCCTCGGGAGTTGACCACCTTCTGCACGAAGTGCGGCTTGTGGTAGACGCCGGACGCGGCGATCGTCGCGTACGCCGACGCCATGTCGATCACGCGACTCTGATACTGGCCCAACACGATTCCGTTGTTGGGTGGCCCGCCCTGGCCGTCCTCGGACAGCGTGTGATCCACGCCGGGGAAGCTTTCGGCGATGCCCGCCTGGTGCGCGGCGTCGGCGACGTCCTGCGGTCCGTTCTGCAGCTTGAGCATCAGCCGGTAATAGGCGGTGTTCAGCGACCGCTTCAGCGCCTCGGCGATGTTGCAGGTGCCGCAGCCGCCGCCCTCGACGTTGTTGATCGTGATGCCATTCACCGACACCGGCGAGCTGTCCACCTGCGTGCCCAGGCCCATGCCCTGCTGAAGTGCCGCGACCAACGCGAACACCTTGAACGACGACCCGGTCGGCAGCCCCGCCTGCGCGAAATCGAAGCCGTTGGCGTCCGTTCCGCCGTAATACGCCTTGACACCGCCGGTGCGCGGGTCGATCGACACGACCGCGGTGCGCATGTCCGGATCCTGGCCGTCGAGATACTCCGCGGCGGCTTCCTCCGCGGCCTTCTGCGCCTTGGGGTCGATCGTCGTGGTGATCTGCAGGCCCTCGGTGTTCAGCGTCTGCTCGTCGATGTCGAAGAGTTCGAGCAACTCCTTCTGCACCTGGCGTTCGATCAGGCCGTTCGGGCCGGTGGTCTGGTTCTGCGATCGGGCCAGCTCGGGTGGCACCGTCGGCGGAAACACCTGCGCCGCGCGGTCGGTCGGCGACAACGCCCCGATCGTCACCATGCCGTCGAGCACCCAGTTCCACCGCTCGACGGCGCCCTCGGCATTGACCGCGGGGTCGAGTCCGGAGGGCTGCTGGATGAGCGCCGCCAGCAGCGCACCTTCCGCGGCGGTGAGCTGTTCGACGGGTTTGTCGAAGTAGGCCTTCGACGCCGCGGAGATGCCGTAGGCGCCGCGGCCGAAGTAGATGATGTTCAGATACGACTGCAGCACCTGGTCTTTGGACCACTCGCCGGACATCTTCGTCGAGATGACCAGCTCCTTGGCTTTGCGGATCAGACCACCGATGCCCGAGCGTGCGTCGCCGACGAGTGCGTTCTTGACGTACTGCTGGGTGATCGTGGATCCACCCTGCAGATCGCCGCCGAAGAGGTTGTTCTTGATGGCGCGGATGAAGCCGGTGAACGAGAACCCCGGGTTGGTGTAGAAGTCGCGGTCCTCGGCCGCCATCACCGCGTTACGCACCTGCACCGGTATCTGGTCGATGTTGACGTCGACGCGGTTACCTTCCGGCGGAACGATTTTCGCCATTTCGCTGCCGTCGCTGGCCAGGATCGTCGACACCTGGTTGGTCCGGATGTCACCCGGGTTGGGGACGTCGACGATCATGTACGCCATCGCGAACGTGATGATCGGCAGCACGATCATCGCGGCCACCGCTATGACGAGTCCGCGCCCGACCCACTTCCAGTTGATCTCCGGTCGCGACCCGGGCTGTCTGTCCGGCGGGCCACCACCGCCGGGAGGACGGCGCGGCGGTACCGGCGGCGCGGGCGGCGGCTTCGGCGGCGGTGAGCCGTCCAGTGCCGCCTTCACGGCGTCGATGGGATCGCGCCACTGCGGTGGCGCGCTCTCACGCACCGACGGGAGGATCGCCGTGCGCCCGTCATCGGGCGGCAGGCTGCGAGAGTGCGGCGGGGGCGGCGCTTCCGCCTGCGGGCGGTGCCGTCCTGCGCCGTCGGAGTGCTTGGGTCCCGGGTCGCTCACACCATCAGCCACGCGCTCCGGACGGAGGTCGTTGGCTGACCGGTCGTGGCGCCCTTCGCTATTCACTGGCCGTGCGCGCACGACTGCGCGCCGTCTGGGTCCGCCTCGGTCCGCGAGATCCCTTGGGCGGTGGGATGGCGCCGAGCACGTACGACTTGACCAAGTGATTCCAGCTGCAGGTGCGGCATACCTCCACCACGTGTACGGAGAATTCGTCGAAGCGGGTTGCCAGCAAGACCAACTCCTCAGCGGTGCGCGCCGAACCGGACACGGCGCCGAGGTGGTCACCAAAGACCCACGACACCAGGGTGAGCTGTTCCTTGCGGCAGATCGGACACGTCACCGAACTGGACTTCCCGTGGAATTTCGCGGCTCGCAGCAGGTAGGGATTCGCGTCGCAGACCTCTGAGACGCCGGTGCGCCCCGAATAGACCTCCGCCAGCAGGGACCGGCGCCGAAGCGCGTAGTCCACCACCTGTCGCTGCAATCGCACGGAGACCAGAGTACGTCGGCTGCGTCACCGCCGAGGCGCGACGGCGCCGAGGCTTGTTCAACCGCGCGGCCGGTCAGCGGCTGACCTGCACTAGCGGCGGCCCCGCTCGTACGATCATCGTCGTGGGGGCTCGCTGAGGGCAACTCGCATGGCGGGCATCGGCACCGCGTCGCGGTCCAGCGGGGCCGGCGCGCTGGCTTGGTGAAGGTCTCCAAGAGCTCCGGCGGGGACGGGTACATCTATCTCGACAGCGCTGGCAATACCAAGCGAGTCGAGTACCCCGCCTGACCTTTACGATCGTCGACGTGGCGAGCAGGCAGAGTGCGGGAACGCGGGCGAAGGACAGCGACCGCAACGACACGTGCCAGATCCTCGACAGCGCGCTGGCCGACGGTCAGCTGTCCATGGACGAGCACCGCACCCGGGTGGCACTGGCGACCCAGGCCGAGACACTGGGCGACCTGCAGTCGCTGATCTCCGATCTGCAGACCGCCAACGCGCCGGTTCAATTGCCCGACCTGAAAAGGCGGCCCAAGATGCCCGCCGCCACCGGTGGCGGCTGGGGCATCCGCATCGCCATCGCCGGCGTGCTCGTCGCGCTCGGCATCGGGATCGGCTGGGGCCTGTACGGCAACACGACGTCGCCGCTGAGCTTCACTTCCGATCCGGGCGCCAAGTCCGACGGCATCCCGGGCAAGGTGCTGACCGCGCCGAAACAGTTGCAGTCCCTCGGCGGGCTGACCGGCCTCATCGAGCAGATGAAGCAGAGGTTCGGCGACACCGAGGGCTACCGGCTGGTGGTCTATCCCGACTACGCCTCGCTGGACCGGCCGGATCCCGATGACGACCGCCGGCAGCTCAGCTTCACCTACCGCGGCGGCTGGGGCGATCCGTCGACGTCGGCGACGGACGACACCGATCGCCTTGTCGACCTCAGCGCATTCAACGCGAAGGAGATCGTCGCAGTGCTGCGCGGCGCGCCCGAGACGCTGGGTTTCAAGCCGACCGATGTCAACAACACCTACCTGATCTTCGAGCCCAGCAGCGATCAGACCGCGCCTCCAGGCGCGCTCGACGTCTCCATCTACGTCTCCACCGACTTCGGCAGCGGATACATCGAACTCAACGGCGACGGCACCACCAAGCAGATCAATTACCCCAGCTGAGGGGCTCGTCGCACGCCCGGCAGCTGGCCCACGCCCGCAGGGACTGGGCCCACGCCCGCAGGGCAGGGGAGGGAGGTGGATTGACCGTTTCTTGGCGCCGAATATATCGGCGCGATACTATGGCGCGAGGTGTCGGATCGCCGTAGCGGACGAGCAAAGGAGGTGCCCTCGTGCTGGAACTCGCCATCCTGGGGCTCCTGCTGGAATCGCCCATGCACGGCTACGAACTCCGCAAGAGACTGACGGGCCTGCTGGGCGCCTTCCGGGCATTCTCCTACGGCTCGCTCTACCCGGCGCTGCGGCGCATGCAGGCAGACGGCCTGATCGTCGAGGACGCCGCGCCGGAAGGAATCCCGAAGATGCGCCGTGCGCGGCGCGTTTACCGGCTCAGCGACGCCGGGATCAAGCGCTTCGCCGAGCTGGTGGCCGACACCGGTCCCCAGAATTTCTCGGACGACGGGTTCGGCGTGCACCTCGCCTTCTTCAACCGCACGCCCGCCGAGGCGCGGATGCGGATCTTGGAAGGCCGCCGTCGCCAGGTGGAGGAACGCCGTGAGGGCCTGCGCGAAGCGGTGGCGCGGGCCAGCAGCTCTATCGACCGCTACACCCGCCAGCTTCACCAGCTCGGGTTGGAGTCCAGCGAGCGCGAAGTGAAATGGCTCAACGATTTGATTGCGGCGGAACGAACCGCGCAGCAACGGGCTGAACAGCCGTAAGTACTACCGGGTTAGTAGGAGAGGGAGATAGTCGTCATGACTGGAAACACTGACGTGCGCGTCGCAATTGTCGGCGTGGGCAACTGCGCGTCCTCGCTGGTACAGGGCGTGCAGTACTACCACGACGCCGACGAAACGGCGACGGTGCCCGGGCTGATGCACGTCAAACTCGGTCAGTATCACGTCCGCGACGTGAAGTTCGTCGCCGCGTTCGACGTGGACGCAAAGAAGGTCGGCTTCGACCTGTCCGAGGCGATCTTCGCGTCGGAGAACAACACCATCAAGATCGCGGACGTACCCCCGACGAACGTCACGGTGCAGCGCGGCCCGACGCTCGACGGCATCGGCAAGTACTACGCCGAGACCATCGAGGTGTCCGACACCGAGGCCGTTGACGTCGTGAAGGTACTCAAGGACGCCCGAGTCGACGTCATGGTGTCCTACCTTCCCGTCGGCTCGGAAGAGGCCGACAAGTTCTACGCCCAGTGCGCCATCGACGCCGGCGTGGCGTTCGTCAACGCGCTGCCCGTCTTCATCGCATCCGACCCGGTGTGGGCCAAGAAGTTCGAGGACGCGGGCGTGCCGATCGTCGGCGACGACATCAAGAGCCAGGTCGGCGCCACTATCACCCACCGCGTGATGGCCAAGCTGTTCGAGGACCGCGGCGTGCAACTCGACCGCACCATGCAGCTCAACGTCGGCGGCAACATGGACTTCCTCAACATGCTCGAGCGTGAGCGCCTCGAGTCCAAGAAGATCTCCAAGACCCAGGCCGTCACCTCCAACCTGCAGCGCGAGTTCAAAACCAAGGACGTGCACATCGGCCCGTCCGATCACGTCGGCTGGCTCGACGACCGCAAGTGGGCCTACGTGCGGCTCGAGGGCCGCGCCTTCGGCGACGTGCCGCTGAACCTGGAGTACAAGCTCGAGGTATGGGACTCGCCGAACTCGGCCGGCGTCATCATCGACGCTGTTCGTGCTGCGAAGATCGCCAAGGACCGCGGCCTCGGCGGGCCCGTCGTGGCGGCATCGGCGTACCTGATGAAGAGCCCGCCGAAGCAGCTTCCCGACGACATCGCGCGGACGCAGCTCGAGAATTTCATCGAGGGCGAGCAATAGCCTGTAGCTCGGGAATCAACCGAGGCTAACCTAAGCGGCGTGACCGAAATCTCCGCCGACGACGAGCTGGCCTCGCTGTCCGAGTTCACCTTCCTGCGCGAGAACGCCAAGCAGGCCGACGCGACGGGTCCACTTCCGACCGTCGAGCGCATCGATTCCGGGGCGGTCAGCGCGCTGAAGTTCGGCGACGCGCCGCCGCGGGTGGTGTTCCTGCACGGCGGCGGTCAGAACGCGCACACCTGGGACACCGTGATCGTCGGCCTCGGCGAGCCCGCGCTGACCGTCGACCTGCCCGGGCACGGTCGCTCGGCATGGCGCGAGGACGGCGACTACGGCCCCAAGCTCAACGCCACCGCGGTCGAGCCCCTCGTACGCGAGCTCGCGCCCGATGCCGACCTCGTCGTCGGGATGTCACTGGGCGGGTTGACGGCACTGCGGCTGGCGGTGACGGCGCCCGAACTCGTCCGCAGGTTGGTCCTCGTCGACGTGACGCCGTCAGCACCCGAACGACACACCGAGATGACCGAAGAGCAGAAGGGCACCGTCGCGCTGGTACAGGGCGAGCGGACGTTCCCGAGCTTCGACGCCATGCTGGAGGTCACCGTCGCGGCCGCACCGCACCGTGACCGAGAGTCGTTGAGGCGTGGCGTTTTCCACAACGCCAAACGGCTCGACGACGGCACCTGGACGTGGCGCTACGACTCGATTTCGGGGCGATGAGGGCGACTCAGGTTTTCAAGGCCTGTGGGAGGACGTCCCGAACCTCACCACGCCGACGACGCTGGTGCGTGGCGCCAACTCGTACTTCGTCAACGACGACGACGCCGCCGAATTCGCCCGCATGGCACCCGGATTCCAGGGCGTGCACATCGTCGAGAACTCCGGACACTCGGTGCAGAGCGATCAGCCGCGCCAGCTCGTGGATATCTTGCGAGGAATCCTCGCCGGCTACCAGCGAACGTGATCTCGTGCTCGACGAGATCGGCGGGTGGTTCCTGCATAAGCTCGACGTTCGACGCGTTGCCGTCTGTCACTCTCCTGCTCACTTCCCGATAGCCGAAGCCCCGTAGGTTTTCGCGCATCCGGCCGACCAGCCCCCGGCCGGTTCGTGTCGGAAGGAACCCGCACCCATGGCGCTCGTACCCCTTAATCTGCTCGTCACCCACAACGGCAAGTCCAAGCGTCAGCACGTCACCTGTGTCTACAAGTGCGGCGACGCGTGTTCCAAACCCGTCCGCAACACCAGCGAAAACGAGTACTTCGGAGACATCGTCAAGGCGATGTCCCGACGCTCGATGCTGCAGGCCGGCGGGATCGCGGTGCTCGCCGTCGGTGCCGGTTCGGCGTTGGCCGCCTGCGGAACCGACGAGCAATCCGCCGCCACCCCCGCGTCGTCGGCGCCGCCGGCGGAGACTCCGCCGGGCATGAAGTTCAGCTCGGTCACACCCAACAGTGAGGACGTGGTCGTCGTCGCCGACGGGTACGAGCATGCGGTGGTGATCAGCTGGGGCGACCCGGTGCTGGCCAACGCGCCGAAGTTCGACGTCACCAAGCAGAGCGGCGCAGCACAGCGCGGCCAGTTCGGCTTCAACAACGACTTCGCGGGCCTTCTGCCGATCCCGGCCGAATTGGCCGGCCAGCAGAACCGCTTCCTGCTCGTCACCAACTTCGAGTACGTCTCCCCGCAGTTCATGTTCCCCGGCTACAACGCCGACGCCCCGACCCGCGCGCAGTTCGACGTCGAGATCGCAGCCATCGGCATGGGCGTCGTCGAGGTGGAGCGCACGCCCGAAGGACTGAAGCCGGTGATGGGCCGTTACAACCGGCGCGTCACCGCCGACACCCCCATCACGCTCACCGGACCCGCGGCGGGCACGGACTTCGTGAAGACCGCCGCCGACCCTGCCGGACGCACCATCGCAGGCACCTTCGCCAACTGTTCGGGTGGCGTCACGCCGTGGGGCACCGTGCTGTCGGGTGAGGAGAACTTCCACGAGTACTTCGGCGCCGCAGAAGGATCCCCGCCGCCGAAGCCCGTGGACGCCGACCGGATGGACCGGTATGGGCTCGCACTGGAACCGTCGCCTCTGCTGTGGGAGACCTTCGATCCGCGGTTCGACCTCGCCAAGAGCGCCAACGAGGCGAACCGGTTCGGCTACGTCGTCGAACTCAACCCGTGGGATGCCAACTCGATGCCGGTCAAGCATTCCGCGCTGGGCCGCCTCAAGCACGAGGGCGCCAACGTCTACATCGCCGACGACGGCACGGTCGTGGTGTACACCGGCGACGACGAACGCTTCGACTACATGTACAAGTTCATCTCGAACAAGAAGATGCTGCCGGGCAGCCCGAGCGGATCAGATCCGGCGGCCATGGCGCACAACATGAGCCTTCTCGACGAGGGCACGCTCTACGTCGCCAAACTGTCCAGCGACATCCCCGCCAACGAGGTCGACGGTTCGGGCAAGCTGCCGTCGAAGGGCTCGTTCACGGGCACGGGCACGTGGATCCCCTTGCTGCGCACCGGCGCAGGCGGTCAGGCCGAGTCACTCGTCGAGGGCGTGACCGCGCAGGAGGCCGCGGTGTTCACCCGCCTCGCTGCCGACAAGGCCGGCGCCACCAAGATGGACCGGCCCGAGGACTTCGAGGCCAACCCCAAGACCGGCAAGGTGTACGTCGCGCTGACCAACAACGACGAGCGCGGCGCGGCCGGTGAGGCGCCGCCGGACGCCGCCAACCCGCGCAACGACAACAAGAGCGGTCAGGTCCTCGAGATCACCGACAACCACGCGGGCACCGACTTCACCTGGGACCTGCTGCTGGTGTGCGGTGACCCCGCCGCGGCCGACACCTACTTCGCCGGCTTCGACAAGGCCAAGGTCAGCCCGATCTCCTGCCCGGACAACCTGGCGTTCGACACCCACGGCAACCTGTGGATCTCGACCGACGGCAACGCCCTTGACTCCAACGACGGGTTGTTCGCGATCGCACTCGACGGCGGCAACCGCGGTGAGACCAAGCAGTTCCTCACCGTGCCTCTCGGTGCGGAGACGTGCGGTCCGGTCGTCACCGACGATCTGGTGACGGTGTGTGTGCAGCATCCGGGCGAGAACGACGACAACAGCATTGACAACCCGCTGTCGCGGTGGCCCGAGGGCGACAACGGCACGGCACGGCCGTCGGTGGTCGCGGTGTGGAAGACCGACGGACAGATTGGCGTCTGACCGAAAGGGGAATGATCGCCAGGTGAGCTTCCCCATTCGCATCGGCGTACAACTTCAACCCCAGCACTCCCCGCAGTACGGCCACATCCGCGACGCGGTGCGGCGCTGTGAGGACATCGGTGTCGACGTCGCGTTCAACTGGGATCACTTCTTCCCGCTCTACGGCGATCCCGCAGGTGCGCACTACGAATGCTGGACGATGCTGGGCGCGTGGGCCGAACAGACGTCGCGCCTGCAGATCGGTGCGCTGGTCACGTGCAACTCGTACCGCAACCCCGAACTGCTGGCGGATATGGCGCGCACCGTCGACCACATCAGCGACGGCCGGCTGATCCTGGGCATCGGGTCGGGCTGGAAGCAGAAGGACTACGACGAATACGGCTACGAGTTCGGCACGGCCGGCAGTCGCCTCGACGACCTCGCGGCCGCGTTTCCGCGGATCACGTCACGGCTGGCCAAGCTCAATCCGGCACCGACGCGCGACATTCCGATCCTCATCGGCGGCGGCGGCGAGAAGAAGACCCTGCGTCTGGTCGCTCAGTACGGAGACATCTGGCACAGCTTCTCCGACAGCTCCGAGTACCCGCGCAAGGCCGAGATCCTGGACGGCCACTGCGCCGAAGCCGGCCGTGACCCTGCAGCCATCGAGCGGTCCGCCGGCGTCTCGGGCAACGGCTCGGATGCACTCCTCGAGGAGGCCGACGCGCTGGCCGGGCTCGGGGTCACGATGCTGACCGTGGGCGTCAACGGGCCGGATTATGACCTGACGCGCGCCGAAACGCTGTGCCGCTGGCGCGATCGCCGTACTGGGTGACACCGAAGCGGCGTAACGGCTCCGAGGCGGGTGTGCGCCGTGAGAGACTGTCGCCGCCATGCCCAAGAAGTATGGGGTCAAGGAAAAAGACCTCGTGGTCGCGCACGTCGTCAACCTGATACTGACCGGCAAGCTCCGGTCGGGAGACCGGTTGGACCGCAACGAGATCGCGCACGAACTCGGGCTCAGCAGAGTCCCGATTCAAGAGGCCGTCGTGCAACTCGAGCACGACGGGATTCTGTCGACCCAATACCACCGGGGTGCGTACGTCGAACGGTTCGACGGCGACGTCGTGCGCGAACACCATGAATTGCACGGCATGCTGACCGGGATGGCTTCGGCTCGCGCCGCGGCGGAATCGGACAGCCAAATCATCGAGCGGCTCACGGCGCTCACCGAGCTGATGCGCAACACCGTGGAATCGCGCGCCTTTCAGGAATCGGCATGGGAGTACCGCAACGTGATCAACGACGCGTACGCGGGCCCTCGGCTGGCCGCACTGATCCGCGCGTCGCAGGCGTTCATCCCGCGGGCGTTCTGGGTCGCGTACATGAACAACCACAAAGAGCTGCTTCCGTTCCTCGAGGCCGAGACTGCCGCGATTCAGCGCGGCGATCCCGACGGTGCACGCACGGCCTGTGCCGGGCGATCCGAGCTGATGGGTCGCATCATGATCGGCGAACTGGTGCGCCGCGGCGTGTTGCGACCTGCCGGAGCACCGGCCGTTGCGTTCTGATTGAGCGCAAAACGGTGCCGCGGTGCCGTCGATCGATACCTTGCACCGATGGCCCCGTATCCGCGTTTCTGTAAAGCGGCCGCCGCGGCCAAGAAAGACCGGCTGCGCCGTTTTCTTTCGCAAGTACTCTGAGGACCTACGCGCCCGACACGCAACTTGGCAGGCACAGACAGGTTAGACTGCCGAAATTATGGTGGAGACCGAACCGCAGGTCGCTGAACTGGCCGGGGACCTTCAGCGCGTCCTCTCACGGGTGTTCTCCGTGCTTCGCCGCAGCGACCCCAGCCGGGACGCCACCACCGGTGATCTGACGCTCGCCCAGTTGTCGATTCTGATCACGTTGCTGGAGCAGGGCCCGATCCGGATGACCGAGCTGGCCGCCCACGAGCGGGTGCGCACACCGACGACGACAGTGGCGATCCGCCGACTGGAGAAGCTCGGACTCGTGAAGCGCTCCCGCGACCCGTCCGATCTGCGCGCGGTCCTCGTCGACATCACTCCCGAAGGCCTGGCTCAACATCAGGAGGCGCTGGCCAACCGGCGGGCGTTTCTGGCCAAACTTCTGGCGAAGCTCAACCCCGAGGACCTCGAGACGTTGACCAAGGCGTTGGTTCCACTCGAGCGCCTCACCGATTAGCCGCCGTCAGCCCAGCCAATCGAGAACCGCCGCCGCGGTCCATGACTGTTGCATGCTGCCCAGGGGCTCGCCGGTGAACGGCTCGTAGTACTCGGCGAAGGTGCCGTCGCTGACCTGCCGCAGGCCTTCGCGGCGCAGGATCAGTGAGCGCTCCGCCCACCCGCGGCGTGCGAAGCACCACGAGAAAAGCCAGGTCGTGACCGGCCACACCGGACCGCGCCAGTACTCGCGCGACCGGAAGTCACGCGACACCGGCGACGTCGTCGGTATCAGCGCGAACTTCAGATCCGGATGCCCGCAGAACCGCGGTCCCTCCAGCAGTCGCAGCAGGGCGCGCTCCTTGTCGTGCGGCAGCCCACCACACAGCAGCGGCGCGAACTGCGCGACCGTCTCGGTCGCCACCCACTTCTCGGCTCGCAAGTCGTAATCCCTTGCCGCACCGTTACGTTCGTCGGTGGCGTCGACGACACCCGCGCGGAACCGCTCGGCCCACGAATACAGGTCCCGCACATCGGCGCGTGGACGCTTGTAGTCCTCCCCGATCTCTGCCAGCACGTCGCACGCCACCGACAGGATCGCCGACACGAACACGTCCTCGACGGCGAAGCTCATCACCTTGGGCAACAGTTCGTCGTCGTAGCGGGCCGACTTCATCTCCTCCAGCAGCCACAGATAGCGGTCGTACTCGATGTCGGACGGACGCTGGCTGGCGTCGGTGACGATGGCGTTGTCCTCGCGCTGGTACTCCGGCACGCTGCCGGGGACCACGTTGGCGTACGCGCTGTCCCACCGCGGCGAGTTGTCCATGCCGGACTCCCAGCCGTGGTACAGCGTGACCCGGCCGTGCGACTTCGGATCGCGGGCTTCGGCCAGCCAGCGGTGCCAGCTGACCAGGTTGTCCCACCGGCGGTCGAGGAACGCCTCGGCGACGGCGCGGGTGGACCGCCCGCGGCTGCGGGCGTGGTCGAGGATGCGCTGCACCGCGATCGCGTGCACCGGCGGCTGCGTGATCCCGGAGGTGTGCCGGCTGCGCGGCGCGTTGGCGGCGAGCGCCGAGGTGGCCCACCTGGCGGGTCCGGGGAAGTATCCGTCGACGCCGTTCGCGAAGACGATGTGCGGGATCATGCCGTTCGTCCACTGGGCCGAGAGCAGCGTGTCGAGTTCGACGACGGCCCGCTCGACGCTCAACGGCGCCAACCCGATCGCCACGAATGCCGCGTCCCAGCTCCACATATGCGGGTACAGCAGCGGCGCCGCGGTGGTCATCGCGCCCAGGTCGTTGCCGCGCAGCAGGTACGCAGCGCGAGCCGCGAGTTGCGTCGGGGCGAAGCTTGGGTCGTGGGGCATCGCCTCCATGATGCGACGGCCGGGCAAGAGTTGCAGGGTCGGTAGGGTGACGACATGCCGACGGCGATGATCACCGGGGCGTCTCGGGGACTCGGTGCGGCCATCGCGACAGCGCTTGCACCGACCCACACACTGTTCCTCGCGGGGCGTCCTTCAGCCGATCTCGACGCCGTCGCCGAGCAGTTCGGGGCCACCACGTGGCCCATCGATCTCGGTGACCTCGACGCGATTGAAGAGGTCGTCGACCCCATCGTCGAGCTGGACGTGCTGATCCACAACGCCGGGGTCGCCTATCCCGGACGCGTCGCGGAATCGACCGTCGACGAGTGGCGCGCCACGTTGCAGGTGAATGTGCTTGGCCCGGTGGCACTTACGCTGTCGCTGCTGCCCGCGCTGCGCAGTGCGGGCGGCCACGTCGTCTTCGTCAACTCCGGCTCGGGCATCAATGCATCCCCCGGTCTGGCGTCCTACTCGGGCAGCAAGTTCGCGCTGCGGGGGTTCGCGGACTCACTGCGAAACGACGAGCCGTCGCTGCGGGTGACCTCGGTGCACCCGGGCCGGATCGCCACCGAGATGCAGGAGGGGCTGATCGCCTACGAGGGCCGCGACTACGACCCCGAGCAGTTTCTGAGCCCCGAGACTGTGGCGAAGGTCATCGCCGACGCGGTCAATGCGCCCCGCGACGCCCACATCCACGAGGTCATCGTCCGTCCCCGGTGATTTGTGTGCGTTTCGGAGCGGTGAGCGCTCCAAAGTAGACACAATTCGCCGATGAGCACGCTTTCACGTAGCGCCCGGAAATTCTTCGACGCCTGCGAGACGGGCAAGGGTTGGGCGGAGTGCCGGCAGTACTGCCACGCCGACGCTACGTTCTCCAGTCAAAGTGAGGCACTGACCGGGGTCGACACCCTTGAGGCGTACACCGAGTGGATGAAGGGGCTGCTTGACATCCTGCCCGACGGAGCCGCAGAGGTGCGGTCGTTCGCAGTGGACGAAGCCCGGCAGAATGTGGCGGCGTTCGGCGTCTTTCGCGGGACGCACACCGGCGACGGGGGGCCCGTGCCACCGACCGGTAAGAGCGCCGCCGCCGACTACGTCTACGTTATGGACTTCGACGGCGACAAGATCCGCCATATGACCAAGATCTGGAATGACGGGATCACCATGCGCCAGCTCGGCTGGGCTGCCTCGTGATCTCGGCGGCCCGGCAGAAGTTGAGTGACATCGCCGAGGCGGCCAAGGCCGTAAAACGCCTGCGTGACACCGGCTTCCTCGACCTCGGCAATCTGGGCACGACGCTGCAGGCGGCGAAGAACGCCGGCGTGTACGGGGCGCAGGCGTCGCTGGCGATCCAGGGTGGCCGCAAATACGCAGCCCTGCCTGCGGTCGTCGACGAGCGCGGGACCTTGACCTACAAGCAGGTCGACGACCAGTCGACGGCGTTGGCGCGCGGTCTCAACGGTCTCGGCATCGACGCGGGCTCAGCGGTGGGTCTTCTCTGTCGCGACCACCGCGGCCTCATCCTCGCGATGGCGGCATGCGGCAAGCTCGGTGCCCCGTTTGTACTGATGAACACGGGGTTCGCCAAGCCGCAATTCGCGGACGTCTGCGAGCGGGAGAACGTAAAGGCGGTACTTCACGACGGCGAGTTCTCCGACCTCCTCGACGCGTTGCCCGCCGATCTGCCCCGGGTGCTCACGTGGGTGGATGAGGGGACCGATCCGCCCGCCGGTGCGCAGACGATCGACGACATCATCGCCGCGAACTCTTCTGAACCGCTGCCCGCGCCGGGCAAGCCGGGTGGTTCCGTCGTCCTCACCAGCGGGACGACCGGGTTACCGAAGGGCGCACCCCGGGCCAAGGTGTCGCCGTTGGCTACGGCGGAGTTGGTCGACAGGGTCCCGTTTCCGCGCAAGGGGACCATGGTCATCGTCTCGCCGATCTTCCACGGCACCGGCCTGGCCACCTACCTGATCGGTGCGGCGTTGGGCAACAAGGTGGTCACCACCCGACGGTTCAAGCCGGAGGGCACCCTTGAGCTGATCGCAGACCACAAGGCCGACATGCTGGTCGCGGTCCCGACGATGCTGCACCGCATCGTCGAACTCGCCCCCGACGTCATCGCCTCGTACGACACGTCGTCGCTGAAGGCGATCGCGATCGCCGGGTCGGCGCTGACCCCCGAGCTGTCCAACCGCGTACAGGACACCTTCGGCGATGTGCTCTACAACATCTACGCCTCCACCGAGTGCGGCTTCGCCACCATCGCCACCCCAGACGAACTGCGCAGCGCTCCCGGAACGGCGGGCCGCTCGCCGGTGAACTCCAAAACGGTCTTGTTCGACGAGCACGACCGACGCATCGACGGCGCCCACAAGCGAGGCCGGATCTTCATCCGCAGCGGAGCGCGTTTCGAGGGATACACCGACGGCCGCAACAAACAGATCATCGACGGCTACATGTCCAGCGGCGACATGGGCCACTTCGACGAGAACGGACTGTTGTTCGTCGACGGGCGCGACGACGACATGATCGTCTCCGGCGGAGAGAATGTCTTCCCACAGGAGGTCGAGAACCTGCTCGTCGAGCGTGACGATGTCTCCGACGCGGCGGTGGTCGGTGTCGACGACGCTGAGTTCGGAAAGCGGTTGCGCGCCTTCATAGTTCTCAAGCCGGGCGCACAGCAGAACGCGGAACAGATCCGGCTCTACGTGAAAGACAACCTGGCCCGCCACAAGGTGCCCCGCGACGTGGTTTTCATCGACGAGTTGCCGCGCAACGCCACCGGCAAGCTGTTGCGTCGGGCCTTGGTCGAGATGGCTGTCGACAGTTAGTCAGGCGACGATATTGACCAGCCGGCCGGCCACCACGATGATCTTCTTCGGCGTAGCCCCGTCGAGGAATGCCTGCACCTTGTCGTCGGCCAACGCCGCCGCCTCCAGCGCGTCCGCGTCAGCGTCGGCAGCCACCGTAATGCGGCCGCGCACCTTGCCGTTGACCTGCACCGGATACTCGACGGTGTCCTCGACCAGATACTGCGGGTCGGCCACCGGGAACGGGCCGTGCGCCAGCGAAGTGTTGTGGCCCAGCCGCTTCCACAACTCCTCGGCCAGATGCGGCGCCAACGGCGCGACCATCAACACCAGCGGCTCCAACGCCGCCCGCGCCGTCACACCCTGTTTGGTCAGGTGATTGGTGTACTCGATCAGCTTGGCCGCCGCGGTGTTGTTACGCAAGTTCGTGTAGTCGTCGGACACCCCGGCGATGGTGCGGTGCAACAACTTAAGCGTGTCGGTGTCGAGCGCCTCGTGTTCGGCGACGCGTTCGGTGCCCGTCTCTTCGTCGACCACCAGCCGCCACACCCGTTGCAGGAACCGATACGCACCGACGACGTCCTTGGTCGCCCACGGGCGCGAGGCGTCCAGCGGTCCCATCGACATCTCGTAGACCCGCAGTGTGTCCGCGCCGTAGTTGTCGCAGATCTCGTCGGGCGACACCGAGTTCTTCAGGCTCTTGCCGATCTTGCCGAACTCCTGGGTGACCTCGATCTCCCCGTCGGGTCCCGACCAGTAGAACTTGCCTTCCCGTTCTTCGACCTCTGCCGCTGGCACATACGCGCCGCGCGTGTCGGTGTACGCATACGCCTGGATGTAGCCCTGGTTCACCAGCCGGCGGAACGGCTCGCGCGAGCTGATGTGTCCCAGGTCGTAGAGCACCTTGTGCCAGAACCGCACATACAGCAGGTGCAGCACCGCGTGCTCCACGCCGCCGACGTACAGGTCGACGCCGCCCGGGTCCTCCGCCCCATGCTCGGCCGGGCGCGGGCCCATCCAGTAGGCCTCGTTTTCCTTGGCGCACAACTCTTCTTTGTTGAATGGATCGGTGTAGCGCAACTCGTACCAGGAGCTCGCGGCCCACTGCGGCATGACGTTGGTGTCGCGGGTGTAGGGCGCCAAGCCGTCGCCGAGATCCAGTTCGACATTGCACCCAGTCCGTCGCCTTGCCCAACGGCGGCGAGGGCTCGCTGTCGGCGTCGTCGGGGTCGAAGAGCACTGGCGCGTAATCCGGAATGTCGGGCAGCTCGACGGGCAGCGCCGACTCCGGCAACGGGTGCGCACGGCCGTCGGCTGTCGTACACGATCGGGAACGGCTCACCCCAGTACCGCTGCCGGGCGAACAGCCAGTCCCGCAGCTTGTACTCGACGCGGGCCTGACCGCGGCCGTCGGCGGCCAACCGCTCGGTGATCGCCTCTTTCGCCGACGCCACACTCAGCCCGTTCAGGTAGTCGGAGTTGACCACCTCACCGTCACCGCTGTAGGCGGCCTGCGAAATGTCCCCGCCGGCAACCGTTTCGATGATCGGCAGCCCGAACTCGTGGGCGAAGTCCCAGTCCCGCTGATCACCGCCGGGCACCGCCATGATCGCCCCGGTGCCGTAGCCCATCAGCACGTAGTCGGCGATGAACACCGGAATCCGTTGCCCGTTGGCCGGATTGGTCGCGTACGCGCCGAGGAACACCCCAGTCTTGGCCTTGTTCTCCTGGCGCTCCAGATCCGATTTCGCCGCAATGGTCGCGCGGTACGCCGCGACGGCCTCGGCCGGTGTCGCGGCGCCGAACGTCCAGCGCGTGTCGACGTCGGCGGGCCACTGCTCGGCGACCAACGCGTCGACCAACTCGTGCTCGGGCGCCAGCACCATGTACGTCGCACCGAACAAGCGTGTCCGGCCGTGTCGTGAACACCTCGATATCGCCGGCTTCGGTCGCGAACAGCACCGCCGCCCCGGTGGACCGGCCGATCCAGTTGCGCTGCATGGTCTTGACCTTCTCCGGCCAATCCAGCAGTTCCAGGTCGTCGAGCAGCCGGTCGGAGTACGCGGTGATGCGCATCATCCACTGCCGCAGCCGCTTCCGGAACACCGGGAAATTCCCCCGGTCGCTGCGGCCGTCGGAGGTGACCTCCTCGTTGGCCAGCACGGTGCCGAGTCCCGGGCACCAGTTCACCAGCGATTCCGCCCGGTACACCAAGCGATACGCATCGACGACGTCCGCTCGCTCACCCGCCGACAGATCCGACCACGCCCGGCCATCGTCGAGAGTCCTGCTACCGGACTCGAATTCGGCGACGAGTTCGGCGATGGGCCTGGCTTTGTTGGCCGTCCGGGTCGAACCATGCGTTGTAGATCTGCAGGAAGATCCACTGGGTCCACTTGTAGAAGTCGACGTCGGTGGTCGAGAAGCTACGGCGGGCATCGTGGCCCAGCCCGAGGCGCCCCAGCTGCCGCCGGAAGTTGACGATGTTCGCCTCCGTCCGCGTACGCGGATGGGTACCGGTCTGCACCGCATACTGCTCGGCGGGCAGCCCGAACGCGTCGAACCCTAACGCGTGCAACACGTTGCGGCCCGTCATCCGGTAATAGCGCGCGTAGACATCCGTGGCGATGTAGCCGAGCGGATGCCCGACGTGCAGCCCCTCCCCGGACGGGTAGGGGAACATGTCCTGCACGAACATCTTGTCGGCGGGCACCGGGACGCCGTCGGCCGCCGCCAATGAGCCGACGGGGTTGGGCACATTGAACGTCCCCGAATCCGCCCACCTCTGCTGCCAGGCACCCTCGATCTCCCCGGCGAGCTCCGCGGTGTAGCGGTGCTGCGGGGCATCCGTGCCGGCGTCGGGCGATTCAGTCACGTGAACAGGGTATAAGCCCGCTGATCGCAGGCTGCCGCGAGCGGGCGATACACCCGCCCGCGAGCGGGCAATTCGGCCGACGCCGGCCACAGGTTGGTCTCGGTTCCGTCACCGGCCGGTCAGAGCTTGGTTCCAGGTGTGTTCCAGCCCTGGTGACTCTGGCTTCGCCCTCGATACAGTCGGCGCCTGACCAAGGGCATGACGAGCCCTTGCAGTGGAAGGACCGACGTCGATGATCGAAATCGCCCGACGCTGGAGGACTCCGGCAACAAGTGTGGCCGCGGCTACCGTCGGCGTCTTCGTCTTCGCCGGCGCCACCGCCTCGGCTGAGCCGGTGCTGCCGCTGCCGCCGCAGCCCGCGCCGTCCGCGGTGTCGCAGACAGCCCCCCTCACGCCCACCGCCGCCTTGACCCCGGCGGCTCCCAACGCGGCCCTGGCCGTACCGCAGCTCGTCGGCCAACCGGGTGCGGCGGCCGCGGCGGCCGCGGCGGCGCCCGGCGGCATCGCCACACCGCAGGTCGGCGCACCGGCACCGGTGCCGATCGCGCCGGCCGCGACGGGCACGCTGACCGACTTCTTCAAAGAGAAGGGCGTGATCCTCGAACCTCAGGTCAGTCACGACTTCAAGGCGCTCACCATCGTGCTGCCGATGCCGAGAGGCTGGGTGCAGGTGCCCGACCCCAACGTTCCCGACGCCTTCGCCGTGATCGCCGACCGCGTCGGCGGCAACGGTCTCTACTCCTCGAACGCCCAGGTCGTCATCTACAAGCTGATCGGCGAGTTCGATCCGAGAGAGGCCATCAGCCACGGGTTCGTCGACAGCCAGCAGTTGCCCGCGTGGCGATCCACCGACGGATCGCTGGCCGAAATCGGTGGCATGCCGTCGTCGACCATCGAAGGCACCTATCGCGAGAACGCGATGACTCTGAACACCTCGCGACGCAACACCATCGCAATCAACGGGCCGGACAAATACCTCGTGTCGCTCGCCGTCACTACCAGCGTCGACCAGGTGGTCGCGGCGGCCGACTCCACCGACGCGATCGTCCGGGGCTTCAAGGTCAGCTTCCCGACGGCTGCGGCGCCCGCAGCGCCGGGCCAGCCAGTGCCTCCGGGCCAGCCCGCTGCGCCCGCCCAGCAGGCCGCGCCGCCGCAGACCTCCCAGCTGCTCGGACTGCCCGGGTAAAGGCTTGTCCCCCCGGGCGAAGCCTGGCGCCCGGGGGGACGCCCAACACGGCAAGGCGCGCGGCGGCCTCGTATCGTGTGGCCCATGCTCATCGCCGCCGTGCTCTGCCTGTGCGCCGCGGTCGTGATCGCCGCGCTCGGCGTATGGCTGCTGACCCGAGCCCGCTCAGGTGACGCCACCCAACTCGCGCTCCGCGGGGTTGCGCCCACCCAACTGGCGGCCGCAGCGATGCTCGCCGCCGGCGGCACGGTGGCTCTATCGAGCCGCCCGGACACCGCTGCGGTCGTGGTCGTCGTATGTGTCGTCGGCGCCGTGAGCACCGTGGCGGCCGGCTGCTGGCAGGCGGCCAAGGTCGTCGCGAGCAGGGAACCGGCGGGCACCTGTGGCGGCGCATGCGCGACGTGCACACTGTCCTGCAGCTGAACGTCTTTGTGCCTCAGCGTCTTTCAGTTGCGGCTGATGTCGATCGGGTGGGTCGCCAGGAGCGAAAGCGGCAGCGGCTGGCGGCGAAGGACCCGTGCCCACAGGTCGACGCGCGGCTGGACGAGGACGTCGGATGGCATCGCGGACAACACGATCCAGTCGTCGCGCTCGATCTCACCCTCGAGCTGGCCGATCGTCCACCCCGAGTAGCCCGCGAAGATCCGCACCCCTTCGACCACCGGGGCGACCGCGTCGGGATCGGCGTCCAGATCCACCATCGCCATGCGGCCCTGGACATGCCGCAGCCCGGGCAGTCCGCTGGGGTCCACACCCACCCGTAGCGTCGCCAGGCACAGCGCGGCGTCACGTTTGACCGGGCCCCCGATGAACATCGTCTTCGGCTTGGTGGCCAGCTTCGCCCACTGCGGCAACACGTTGTACACCGCGGTCTCGCTCGGCCGGTTCAGCACCACTCCGAGCGTGCCGGCGTCGTTGTGCTCGACGATGTAGATGACGCTGCGCCGGAATGTCGGCTCCAACAGATCGGTGTTGGCGAGCAGCAGCGTCCCGGCTCGCACCCGGTGTGCCGCAGGCGCGATGAAATCCTCCGGATCCTCTGACTGCGCCACCCCACCATCATGGCATCAGCAACCACTCATCGTGGCGAACAAACCCCGGCCGCCGAGATATTTGTACTGTGGATCGGGGGCAGCGGATCAACCAAGACCTCCCGGCAAAACAACAGGACGTGATCTCCGTGGTGGACGTACGTGCGCCGCTCGCCCTATGGCGATCGGTGCGCGACCTGCCCGAGTTCCGGCGGCTGCTGGAACTGCGCATGGTCAGTCAGTTCGGTGACGGCTTGTTCGCGGCGGGACTCGCGGGGGCGCTGCTGTTCAATCCCGAGCGCGCCGCGGGGGCGTGGGCCATCGCCGGCGCGTTCGCCGTCCTCTACCTGCCCTACTCGCTGCTCGGTCCGTTCGCCGGAGCGCTGCTGGACCGCTGGGACCGGCGACTGGTCCTGGTCGGCGCCAACTTCGGCCGCCTGCTGATGGTATTCATCGTCGCCGTACTGCTCCAGATCGGCGCGAACGATCTGGCGATCCTGGTCGCTGCGCTGATCGTCAACGGGTTCAGCCGTTTCGTCTCGTCCGGCCTGTCGGCCGCGCTGCCCGATGTCGTGCCGCGAGGCCGAGTGGTGGCGATGAACTCGGTCGCGACGCTGGCGGGGGGCGCGGCTGCGGCCCTCGGCGCCGTTTTCATGCTGGTGCCCCGGTGGCTGTTCGGCGCCGACGACACCGGCGCGGCAACGATAATCTTGATCGTCGCTGTCCCGGTGTTGATCGCGCTGTGGCTGTCGTGGCGCTTTCCGCCGTACATGCTCGGCCCGCACGACAGCGCCCGCGCGATCCACGGGTCGGTGGTCTATGCGGTGGCCACCGGGTGGGTACACGGTCTCCGCACCGTCACGGCTGTGCCGACGGTGGCCGCGACGCTGGCCGGGCTCACCGCACACCGGATGGTGCTCGGCATCAACAGCCTGCTGGTCCTGGTGATCGTGCGGCATAGCGATACTCAAGAAGTCGCGGGATTCGGCACCGCAGTGCTGTTTTTCGGCGCCGCCGGTGTCGGACAATTCCTGGCCGCCGCGGCGATGCCGACGGCCGTCGGACGGTGGGGCCGCTACCGAACCGCTAACGGCGCCCTAGCGGTCGCGGCACTTATCCAGCTCGCGGGGGCCCGTCTGCACTACCGATGATGGTCGTGTGCGGTTTCCTCCTCGGTTCGGCCGGCCAATTCGTCAAACTGTGCGTGGACAGCGCTATGCAACTCGACGTCGACGACGCCCTGCGCGGGCACGTCTTCGCGGTGCAGGACTCGGTGTTCTGGATATCGTTCATCGTCGCGATGACGCTGTCGGCGAGCGTGATTCCCGCCGACGGGCACGAACCGGGTCTGGCCCTCGCGGGTGTCGGGGTGTACCTGCTCGGGCTCGCCGTGCACGCCACCGTCGGCCGTCGCGGACAACCACCGGGCTAATGTGACCGGCATGGCCGGTGCCGAGCCGATGGTCGCCGATCTGCGCGCCGAAAGCGACGAACTCGACGCGCTGGTGGCCGAGCTTCCCGAATCGCGATGGGCCGAGCCCACCCCCGCGCCGGGATGGTCGATCGCCCATCAGATCGCACACCTCTTGTGGACCGACCGCGTCGCACTGACAGCGGTCACCGACGAAGCCGCCTTCGCGGCCATGCTCGAAGAGGCGGCGAAGGACCCCCTCGGGTTCGTCGACGCGGGTGCCGAGGAATTGGCGTCCCGGCCGCCTTCTCGACTGCTGGCCGACTGGCGCCAGACCCGTAGCCGCCTGCACGACGAACTGCTGACCGCGGCCGAAGGCCGCAAGCTCCCGTGGTTCGGACCGCCGATGAGCGCCCCCTCGATGGCCACCGCCCGGCTGATGGAGACCTGGGCGCACGGCCTCGACGTCGCGGACACCCTCGGCGTCGACCGGCCCGCCACCGCGCGGCTGCGTTCGATCGCCCACATCGGGGTTCGTACCCGCGACTTCGCCTTCTCCGTCAACGGCCTTGCGCCACCGGCAGATCCGTTCCTCGTCGAGCTCAGTGCACCGGACGGCTCGACGTGGTCGTGGGGTCCCGAAGGCGCCGCGCAGCGGGTGGCCGGCTCGGCACTGGATTTCTGCATGCTGGTCACACAGCGACGGCCACGGTCTGCGCTGGACGTGACAGCGACGGGTGAGGACGCCGAGCGGTGGTTGGGTATCGCCCAGGCGTTCGCGGGGCCGCCCGGGCCGGGTCGCTAGCGCCGCCTAGTCGCCGCTAGCCGTGCGAGCGACCCCTTTTGTACGACCGTAACCGGCGTGTCGCCGTACAGACGCGGTCGCTCGCGGGGAGCTTTCTAGAGTTCGTCGGCGCCGTCGGCCCTGCCGTCACCGTCGCTGTCGCTCAGTTTGACGTCCCACCGACCGTCGCCGTCGGTGTCGACGTAGGCCTGCTCAGCGCTCACCACACGATCGGCGAGCCCGTCGCCGTCGGAGTCGAGGAGTCGATCGTCGGCCTGACCGTCGGCATCGATGTCGACCACGGGCCCGCCGCTGTGCTCGATGCCGTCGAGGCCGAACCATCGCAATCCCCTGGCAAGTGGGCCCAGTCCGGTCCGGTCGACGCTCACCGCCCAGGTGCCGGTGCCGTCGTCGGAGAAATAGCCGGCGGCGGCGGGGTGGTCTCGCACCAGGTGGTCGGCGAACCCGTCGCCGTCGAGGTCGGCCATCGCGTCGTCGAGCAGACCGTCACCGTCGAAATCCAGACCGACCGCATCCAACGCACCGTCACCGTCAACGTCGATATCGGGTTGCGCGGTCCACATGGTGGCCGAGCCGTCGCCGTCCCCGAGGCAGTACTCCATGTCGGATCAGACGGTGCGGTCGCCTCTGGCGTTCCACCACTTCGTCAGTTCGTCGACGGCTTCCTCGTACGACAGCGGCCCGCGATCCAGGCGCAACTCCTTGAGATACCGCCACGCCTCGCCGACCTGCGGTCCGGCCGGGATGTCCAGGATCCGCATGATCTCGTTGCCGTCCAGATCGGGCCGCACCCGCGCCAGGTCTTCCTTCTCGGCCAGCTCGGAGATCCGATGTTCAAGATCGTCGTAGGCGGCCTGCAGTCGCGCGGCGCGGCGCTTGTTGCGAGTGGTGCAGTCGGCCCGCACGAGCTTGTGCAGTTCGGGCAGTAGCGGGCCCGCGTCGGTGACATAGCGACGCACCGCCGAATCGGTCCACCGGCCAGTCCCATTGGCATCCGCGTAGCCGTGGAACCGCAGATGCAGGTACACCAGCTGCGAGACGTCGTCGACCATCTGTTTGGAGTACTTCAGCGCCCGCATCCGCTTGCGCGTCATCTTCGCGCCCACCACCTCGTGGTGGTGAAAACTCACGCCGCCATCCGCCTCGTGCTTGCGGGTGGAGGGCTTGCCGATGTCGTGCAGCAGCGCCGCCCAGCGCAGCACGAGGTCGGGGCCCCCGTCCGGCAGTGGGTCCTCCAGGTCGATCGCCTGCCGCAACACCGTCAGCGAATGCCAGTACACGTCCTTGTGCTGATGGTGTTCGTCGATGGCCATCCGCATCGCGCCCACCTCGGGCAGCACGACATCGCCCAGCCCGGTCTGCACCATCAGGTCGATGCCGGCCACCGGGTCGGCGCCCAGGAGCAGCTTGTCCAGCTCGGCGGCCACCCGCTCGGCGGTGATGCGCTCCAGCTGCGGTGCCATCTCGACAAGCGCCGCCACTACCCTGGGCGCGACAGCGAACCCGAGTTGCGAGACGAACCGTGCCGCCCGCAGCATCCGCAACGGGTCGTCGCCGAATGACACCTCGGGTGCGGCGGGGGTGTCCAGCATTCTGGCGCGCACCGCCGCCAAACCACCCAGCGGATCGCGGAATTCACCCGGGCCGTCGGCGGTGATGCGGACCGCCATGGCGTTCGCGGTGAAATCGCGGCGCACGAGATCGTCCTCGAGGCGTTCGCCGAACCTCACGTCCGGGTTGCGCGACACCTTGTCGTAGGTGTCGGCGCGGAACGTGGTGATCTCCATGCGATCGTCGCCCTTGCCGACCCCGACCGTGCCGTATTCGATGCCCGTGTCCCAGAGCGCGTCGGCCCATCCGCGCAACAACTTCTGCATCTGCTCGGGCCGGGCGTCGGTGGTGAAATCGAGGTCGGTACCCAGCCTGCCCAGCAGCGCGTCGCGCACACTGCCGCCGACGAGGTAGAGGTCGTGGCCGGCGTCAGCGAACACACGACCCAGATCGCGCAGCACGCTGTCATGCCGGTTCAGCGCGATCTGCGCGGCCGCCAGCAGTTCGGCGTCAGAAGCTGATTCGGGCACGTTCGGACAGCCTAATGTGCAACGGCTCAATTACGACCGGTGAGTGTCGCGGGAGCGAATCTTTGTGGCAGCTACTATCGCTTGGGTGTCGGACGGCGAACAGGCCAAACCACGACGTCGCCGCGGGCGGCGTCGCGGCCGACGCGCGGCAGGCCCCCCCGACGCCACACCGGATCTGGGAGTGCCGTCTGCTCGCAAGGGGCACATCAACTCCGTCGGCGGTACGAAAGACCACGCCAACGGGCAGCCCAAGCCCCAGAAGTCACGCCCGCGCCAGCCACCCGACCGGCTGCGCACGGTGCACGAAACCTCGGCCGGCGGTCTGGTCGTCGACGGCATCGACGGCCCCAAGGACGGCCAGGTGGCGGCGCTGATCGGGCGCATCGATCGACGCGGCCGGATGCTCTGGTCGCTGCCGAAGGGCCACATCGAACTCGGTGAAACGGCTGAACAGACCGCGATCCGCGAGGTCGCCGAGGAGACCGGCATCCAGGGCGGCGTGCTGGCCGCGCTGGGCAGCATCGACTACTGGTTCGTCACCGAGGGTCGCCGCGTGCACAAAACCGTGCACCATTACTTGATGCGCTTTCTCGGCGGGGAGCTGTCCGACGAAGACCTCGAGGTCACCGAGGTGGCCTGGGTGCCGCTCGGGGAACTGCCCTCCCGACTGGCGTACGCCGACGAACGCCGCCTGGCCGAGGTCGCCGGTGAATTGATCGACAAGCTGCACGCGGACGGGCTCGCCGCGTTGCCGCCGCTACCACGGAGCTCGCCACGACGGCGGGCCCAAACGCATTCGCACACCCGCAACCGTCGTCCCGACGAAAAGACAACTCGGCGGACGAACGGCTGCGGCCAAGGACCGTGACGATCGCGGGGCGCCTGCTAGTCGTGATCGGGCTGTTGGCGCTGGCCGTAGTTCCGATTGCGATGCCCCGCGCCGCCGCGGGCGAGCCGGGATCGGCGCCGTTCCTGTCGGTGCGTATCGACCGCGTCACCCCCGACGTGGTGACCACCACCAGTGAACCGGTCGTCACCGTCACCGGCACGGTGCGCAACGTCGGCGACCGTCTCGTGCGCGATGTGATGGTGCGCCTCGAGGACACGGCCGCGGTGACGTCGTCAACCGGGCTGCGCACCAACCTCGCAGGCAACGTCGACCAGTTCGAGCCCATCGCTCAATTCGTCACCCTCGCACCGGAATTGGCCCGCGGGCGCGATGTTCCGTTCACTCTCTCCTATCCGCTGCGCTCCGCTGAGCAGCCGTCGCTGAGCATCAACGAGCCCGGTGTCTACCCGGTCATGGTCAACGTCAACGGCACACCGGACTACGGCGAGCCGGCCCGACTCGACGATGCCCGCTTCCTGCTGCCGGTGCTCGGCGTACCGCGCGATCCGGCCGCCGACGCCGCCGACACGCTCACGGCGGTGGTGCCGCCGGACACCTCCAAACCCCTGGGCCTGACCTTGATGTGGCCGATCGCCGACCGCCCGCGGCTGGCCGCGGGTGCACCCGGCGGCACCACACCGGTCCGGTTGATCGACGACGACCTCGCGACCTCACTCGCGGAGGGCGGGCGCCTCGACACGCTGCTGTCGGCGGTGGAGTTCGCCACCGGCGCGCAGGTGGACCCCGACGGGCACATCCGCCTCTCGACGTGCCTGGCGGTCGACCCCGACCTTCTCGTCACCGTCAACGCGATGACGGGCGGCTACGTGGTCAACGACGGCCCGGATGCCGGGCCGGCCACGCCCACACACCCCGGCGCCGGTCAGGGCGCCGCGGTGGACTGGCTCAATCGGCTCAGGGCGCTGGCTCAGCGGGTGTGTGTCGCCCCTACCACGTATGCACAGGCCGACCTCGACGCGCTGCACCGGGTCGGAGACTCCGGGCTCAGCAGCATCGCCACCAATGCCGCGGGTGACATCGTCGACCAGATTCTCGGGATCGCGTCGGTCCGCGGTGCCAGCCTGATCGGCGATGGGCCTCTCACCGGGCCCGCGGTGCAACTGCTGTCGGGGCTGGGCCCACGCCCGGAGGGCAGGGGAGGGCAGACCGTCGCGGTCGGCGCGGCCGATATCGCGGCGGGATCGGAGTCCGACGGCGGTTCCGACACCGCAGAGCCGGACCCCGCCGACCTCACGCCGGTGCGCTACTCGCCGGACGTGGTCGCGACACCGTTCGACCCCGCCGTCGGCTCCGCCCTGGCCGGGGTGGGCACCGACCCGGTGTCGCCGTCGTACCTCGACTCCTCCCTGGACGTGCCCCTGCAGCACGACTCGGAAGTGGCGCGCCGACAGGACGCACTGGGCGCGCTGATGTGGCGGGCGTTGCAACCACGCATCGAGCCGCGCACCGAGATCCTCATGCCGCCGATGGTGTGGAGTCCGCGGCCCGAGGACGCGCAGGCGATCCTCACCGCGGTGGCCACCACGATCAATGCTCGGGATGGCGCGGCCCCGTCCGCTGACCGAGGTGATCGCCGATGGCAACGCGGTGCCGCCGCAGAACGCGGTGCCGCCGCCCGAGTCGGACCTCGGGGATCCGCGCGGACGGTTCGACGATGCCGTCGTCTCCGGAATCTCGACGGTGACCGGCCGGCTATGGGGCCTGACTGCGGCGTTGACCACCGATGAACGCACCGGACTCACCGGTTACGGCTACACCGCACCGCTCCGTGAGGATTCGCTGCGCGCGCTGAGCCAGTCGGTGCCGCCGGATGCCCGCAACGGCCTTGCGCAACAACGGCTCACGACGGTCGGCCGCACGGTCGACGACTTGTTCAACGCCGTCACGATCGTCAATCCCGGCGGTGCCTACACCCTGGCCACCGAACGCAGCCCGCTGCCGCTCGCACTGCGTAATGACCTGCCGGTGCCGATCAAAGTCAGGCTGGAAATCGACGCTCCCCCGGGTATGTCGGTCACCGACATGGGCGTGATCGAACTGCCACCCGGCTACCTACCGCTGCGGGTGCCGATCGAGGTGCACTTCACGCAGCGCGTCGCGGTCGACGTCGCGCTGCGTACCGCCGACGGACTTTCACTCGGCGAACCGGTGCGGCTGTCGTTGCACTCCAATGCCTACGGCAAGGTGCTGTTCTTCATTACCCTGTCGGCGGGCGCCGTACTGGTGCTGCTGGCCGGCCGCCGGTTGTGGCACCGGTTCCGCGGTCAGCCTGACCGCGCCGACCTCGACCGGCCGGATCCCCTCGAGGTCGCGCTGCGCTTCGACGACGAGCTGCACCACGACGCGGTGAGCCGGACCGGCAGAAAGGACATCGCCGGTTCCACCGGCGGGGGCGGAACTGCCGGTTCCACCGGCGGGGACAAATGAGTACCGCTGGGCGGCGTGGGCCCGGGCGACGTGGCCGGCCGGGACCGCCACCACCGCGGGTCGACCTCGGCGGGCCGATGCCACCTCCCCGCTACCCCCCGCCCGGGCCCGGCGTCCCGGGTTACCCGATGGCCGGACCTCCGCCGCCACGCCGGCGAGGTGCCCAGCCTCCGCCGCGGCTCCCGCGCGGACCCGCCCCGCGGCGGCGGGCCGGACGGCCTGAGCTGTCCGACGCCGCGGTGGTGTCCCGCTCGTGGGGCATGGCGTTCGCAACTCTGATCAGCCGGTTGACGGGGTTCGCCCGCATCGTGCTGATCGCCACCATCCTGGGTGCGGCGCTGTCCAGTGCCTTCTCGGTGGCCTATCAACTCCCCAACCTGATCGCGGCGCTGGTGTTGGAGGCGACGTTCACCGCGATCTTCGTGCCCGTGCTCGCGCGCGCCGAACGCGACGACCCTGACGGTGGCACCGCGTTCGTGCGCCGGCTGGTGACCTTGGCGACGACGCTGTTGCTGATCACCACCGCAATGTCCGTCGCGTCGGCACCGCTGCTGGTCGGGCTGATGCTGGGCGACGACACACAGGTGAACCGCGAACTCACCACGGCGTTCGCCTACCTTCTGCTGCCTCAGGTGCTGTTCTACGGGTTGTCGTCGGTGTTCATGGCGATCCTCAACACCCGCAACGTGTTCGGGCCGCCGGCCTGGGCACCGGTGTGCAACAACGTGGTCGCGATCGCCACCCTGGGTCTGTATCTGGTTGTCCCCGGACGAACTTTCGGTGGACCCGGTGCATATGGGCAACGCGAAGCTGCTCGTTCTGGGCGTCGGCATGACGCTGGGCACCGTGACCCAGGTCGTGGTGCTGCTCGTGGCCATCCGACGCGAGCGCGTCAGCCTACGTCCGCTGTGGGGCATCGACGCCCGCTTGAAACAGTTCGGCGCGATGGCGGCGGCGATGGTCCTTTACGTGCTGATCAGTCAGGTCGGATTGATCGTTGGCAACCGAATCGCCAGCGGCGCTGCGGCTTCCGGCCCGGCGATCTACAACTACACCTGGCTGGTCCTGATGCTGCCGTTCGGCATTATCGGCGTGACGGTGCTGACGGTGGTGATGCCACGGTTGAGCCGTAACGCCGCCGCCAACGACACTCCCGCGGTGCTGGCCGATCTGTCGCTCGCCACGCGATTGACGATGGTGACCCTCATCCCGATCGTCGCGGTGATGACGGTCGGCGGTCCCGCCATCGGCAGCGCGCTGTTCGCCTACGGGAACTTCGGCGACGTCGACGCCGGCTACCTCGGCATGGCGATCACGCTGTCCGCGTTCACCTTGATCCCGTATGCGCTTGTGCTGCTGCAACTTCGAGTGTTCTATGCCCGCGAGCAGCCGTGGACTCCGATCGCGCTCATCGTCGTGATCACCACCGTCAAGATCGCGGCTTCCCTGGCCGCGCCGCACCTCACCGACGATCCCGACCTGGTGGCCGGCTATCTCGGCCTGGCCAACGGTCTGGGCTTCCTGGCCGGAGCCACGGTCGGCTTCTACCTGTTGCGCGCGAACCTCAACCCGCCGGGCGGCCGGCTCCTGGACCTGCAGGTGGTGCGGACCATCCTGGTCACGATCTGCGCATCGCTGATCGCGGGCCTCACTCGCACACGTCGTCGACCAACTGTTCGGCCTGGAGTCGCTCACGCGAAACTGGGGCGGCGTCGGGTCTTTGCTGCGACTTCTGGTGCTCGGCTTGATCATGATGCCCACTGTCGCCGGTGTCCTACTGACCGCGCGCGTACCCGAGGCGCAGGCCGCGCTGGCCGCCGTCCGACGCCGCCTCGGCCGTCGCGCACGGGTAGCCGCACCCCCGGCCGCGAGGCCCGTCCGACCACCGTCAGGCAGCCCCCTCACGTACTCTGATCAGAGGAATTCGTTCGCGCAGGGACATCGGCCCAGCCCGCCGGTCGTCCGGCGCGGACCTCCGGCGACGGTAGCCGGGGGCTCGATGCGGAAAGGACCAGCGGTGAGCAACGAACCCGCAGGCGGCACCGCGCCGGGTCCCGACAGCACCGCCACGACCAAGATCCCGCTGCCGCCGACCGGCAACCGGCAACGCGATGCGGCCGCCGATGACCTCCAGCCCGACCTGGCCGCCCACGATTTTCAGCCCGACGTTCCCCATCACGAGGACCCCGCCGAGTTCGCCGACACGGCGGGGATCCCGGTGGAGGAGCCCAACGGCACGGCCCCTATGTCGGCGTCCGGCAGGCCCCCCGCCGACTACGGTGGCGATCCCACCCGCGAATCACTGCCCTTCGACGTGCCCCGGGAGCCGCCCATCGAGGCGGCCACATCCGATGAGGACGTCCACCTCATACCGGGCGCCGTCATCGGCGGAGGCCGCTACCGGCTGCTCGTCTTCCATGGCGGCCCGCCGACCCTGCAGTTCTGGCAGGCGCTGGACACCGCCCTGGACCGGCAGGTCGCCCTGACCTTCGTCGACCCGGACGCGACGCTGTCCGACGACGAGCTACAGGAGATCCTGTCGCGCACCCTCAAGCTCAGCCGCATCGACATGCCCGGCGTCGCCCGCGTCCTCGACGTCGCCAACACCGGGTCGGGCGGTCTGGTGGTCGCCGAGTGGATCCGCGGCGCATCCCTGGCCGAGGTTGCCGATACGGCCCCGTCCCCGATCGGTGGCGCGCGGGCGATCCAATCGCTGGCCGCCGCCGCCGAGGCGGCGCACCGCGCGGGCGTCGCACTGTCGATCGACCATCCCAGCCGCGTCCGGGTGAGCGTCGAGGGCGACGTCGCGTTGGCGTTCCCCGCAACCTTGCCGGAGGCCACACCGGAGGACGACATCCGCGGCATCGGCGCGGCGCTGTACGCACTGCTCGTCGACAAGTGGCCACTGCCCGAGTCCGGGGTGCGCAGCGGATTGGACCGTGCCGAACTCGACGCCGCAGGACAACCCGTCGAACCCCGCGCGGTAGACCGTCGTATTCCATTCCAGATCTCCGCCGCCGCGGCCCGCGCGGTGCAGGAGGGCGGCGGCATCCGCAGTGCTCCGACGCTGCTGAACCTGCTGCAGCAGGCCACGGCGATCGCGGACCGCACCGAAGTCATCTCCCCCGTCGACGAACCCGAGGCGCCGCCGCCACCGCAGCGGGTCCGCGAGCGGCGCACCGACGATCCGGAGACGCAGGCCCGCCGTCGCAGAGCACTCATGATCGGCCTCGGCGTCGGCGGCGCCATCATCATTGTTGCGTTGATCGTGTTGGCGACCGTGCTCAGCCGGATCTTCGGCGATGTCGGCGACGGCCTGGGCGGCGACGAACTCGGCCTCAACGCGCCGACCACATCGGAGTCCGGCGGCGGTGGCGGCGGTGCGGGCGAGACGGTGAAACCCGTTTCGGTGACGGTGTTTTCGCCCGAGGGCGAGGCCGATGCGCCCGCCGAGGCCCGACTGGCCATCGACGGTAATCCGACGACGGTGTGGCCGATCGACACCTACACCGATCCCGTGCCGTTCCCGAACTTCAAGAACGGCGTCGGGCTGATGCTGCAGCTGCCCAAACCCACCAAGATCGGTGAGGTCACCATCGACGTCAACAGCACCGGCACCGCGGTGGAGATCCGGTCGGCGCAGACGTCGACACCGTCGTCGCTGGAGGACACCACGGAGCTGACGCAGGCCACCACGCTAAAACCGGGCCAGAACACCATCGAGGTCGAGAACGCGGAGCCGACCTCGAACCTGTTGGTCTGGGTGTCCACCCTCGGCACCGTCGACGGTGCGAGCCGCTCGGACATCGCGGAGATCACTCTCAAGGCGGCCGAGTAGTACCTTCTCCGGGCCACCGATGGTGAGCGAGTAGTGCGCCGTCCGATCAGATCAGCGTGGGCGTTCTGATTCCAGCGGCCCTGCCGGACAGATCTCAGCGCTTACTGGCCGGGAGACGGCAACCGGTGCTGCCGGTGATAAGGGCAGCCGCCTGCGATCCGATTCGCAGAATGGTGCCGGTGTCGCCGGAGAATTGGACATCGTGGTCATTGGGCGCGTCCTTGAACACCGTCGCGGTCGAGGCACCGAGCGTGTGGGCGGCTTGTGAAGCGATGTCGTATGCCTGCTTCCAATTGGCGTCCGGGATGGGCACATCGGACACGTACTTGGCCAAGAGGACCTCTTGGCCGTCCGATTGCTCATAGGGTGGGCTGCAGCCGGCTCGGCTCTCCTCACGGCGCCACGTGAACGTCACAGTGGGCGCGATAGCTGAGATCTGTTGTCCGACATGCTCGATCGTGGACGTCATCTGCGCCTGCGTATCCTCCAGCGACGGTAGGGAATTGAGGGATGTAGCGGCCTGGCTTGCCTGCGTGGGATCGGTTGGTTGGTAGGGATTGTTCACGTGACATCCTGTTGCTACTAGGGCGAACGATGTGACGCAGGCAATGGCGCCGAGCTGGCGCAATGGCTGCGTTGTTCGGAGTGTCATCGGCGGTGTACTCACTTCTGCGGGATGGGTGTCGTGCCGGCAATGACGGCGGCGATGTTGTATCCGGAGGTGTAGAGCTGGCTGTGCGCGCTGTCCCACCGGGGATAGTCGCTGTGGCCACTGGCGGCCGACAACGTTCGGCCGTCGGGGGTCGTGACCTCACCGGTGGCCAGATGCGTGAAATTTGGATTGGTCGCCGGGTTGGGCCCGAATTGACCGGCGCCGCTTGCGTCCAGTGCCCCCAGCGCCAGCGCGTTGAACGGCGGCGGCAACGCCGCCGCCGCGACGTGAGCCAGCGGCCCCGCGTCGTACACCATCTGGATGGGGTCGTCGGGGGTTTCCATGGTGAAGACATGACCAGGCTGCAACCCCAACTGCTGGGGTGTGGTGGCTTCGATGCCTGGCGATCCGTAGAACAGCGCGTTATCGACGCCGTGGTATCCCGGTTCTTGGAGAGCCAGACCCGTGGTGAGCGACCCGTAGGAGTGGCCGATCGCGGTGAGATCCAGCGGGCCTTGATGGCTGACGTTGATGCCGTCGTAGAACCGCGCCAGATCGTGGGCACCGGCTCTGGCCACGTCGTCGTGGCTGACGTCCCATCCGCCCGCCAGGGATGCGGGAATGTTGTCGGTGCCCGGCACTTGCGGCGGGTCATAGCCGATCCAGGCGACCGCGGCGACCGTTTCGTTGCCCCGTCCCGCCAGCAATAGCTGGTTGAGCGATTCGTCGCGCACATGTGTCGCCTCGTCCGCCATGCCGCCGATTGCCCCGTGGACGGTGGTGTTCAGGCCGGGTGCCGTGACGGACACGTGCTGGGCAGCATCGGGGTCGCCGACGGCGATGGCGGCTCGTGCTTGGTGGCCGGTATGGGTGTCGAGCAGCATCAGTTTGCGGTCGGGATTGTCCCTGACCGCTTTGTCGACTGCTTGCAGGTCGGGCAGGTACTTGGCCCCGTTGGTGGCGGCATCGTATTGGCGTTGCCAGGCTTCGTATCTCAATCGGTCATCAAAGATCGCGCCTGGCTTGTTGGGAGGCGGAATGTTGTGTCCGTTCGCCCAGTCCGGATGTTGATTCTTCAGGGCATCGGCTGCGGCTTGGGCAGCCTGCGCCTGGTGCAACTCGCCGTCGAGCGTCAGGCGGTTGTAGTAGTCGCGATCGACAGCCGGCATACCGTCATGGTTACCGATCGAATGGTCTCGGTGGTAGAGCGCGTCCTTCTCCTCGGGCGTGAGCTTCGCCCACAGATCGTGAAACTGCTTGGGATCATCCGGCAGCGGCCTCGACAGTGCCTCGAGGACATCGGGGCGTGTCTCCGGCAGGCCCGCCGTGGCGGCATCGCTACCAGCGGAGGCGATGGCTTGAGCCAGACCGGCGTCGGCGTTGTTGGCGGCAACAAGTAACTGACTGATCCGGGTTTCCAGATCCGCCTGCTGCAAGAAGTAGATCGGGTCGCCGACCAAGCCCTTGTTCAGTGGGGTCACTTTTCCAGTCGCCATGTCGATCGAGAAGCCCTCGCGTTGGGCGTCGCTCTGGATGCGCTGCAGCGTTGCCCTGATGCCCTCGATCTCATCGGCGGCGTTCCGGGTGGCCGCCGATACCCGCGCCATCTCCTCGCCGTGCGATGCGAGAAAGGCGCTCAACTTGTCGAGTGATGCGCGGGCGGCGTCGCCGCCGCTGCCTTGCCAACTGGCGATGAGTGGCAGCTTCGTCAAGCCCGTTCTGACCTCATCGGCGCTTGCGCCCCGTTTGGATAGGGCCTTGGAGACCTCACGGATGGCTGAGGCGTCCCACTTCTCGATGTCGGCCAGGGTGATGGCCATTTAGAGCTCGTCGTCGAGTTTTCTTGCGCTGTGGGCGTCGGTGTCGGCGTATGCGGCTGCCGCCGCGCGGAAGGCTTCGCCGTGCGCGGCGATGTCGCCGGTCATCTCGGCCGTCGCTTCCTGCCACTCGCCAAATTTCGCCTGTAGCGCTGCGGCTGAGGCTCCCACCCAGCCGGCCTGTGCTTCCTCGATCGCGCCGTTGGCGGCAGTATGCGTGGCGAGGAACTCGGCGTGATGCATGTCCATGTGATCCGACGACATGTGCAGATCGATCGGCTCAACCTTGACGTGGTCGGCCATCACACACCCCTTAGTCATGAACTCAGCAAACACCGGCCCAGCCAGAATACCGTGCCGGCACTCTGGCCTGACGCGCCAATTTCGCTGCGCAATCTCTGTGGTCGGGCAAGTGCGCGCATATTACCTGCGCAAATGAACCAGCAACCGGTGGACAGCGACAAGCCTGGTCGGCGGTGCCCGGCTATCCCCAGCCCCGCAAAGATGTGTCGGAGGGCACCCCCGGCGCCGCTTAGTGTTCGGCTGTGGGGAGTTTCGGGGGAATCGACCGGTCCGACGCCGAATTGTTGGCGGCGCACGTCGCCGGCGACCGGTACGCCTTCGAGGAACTGTTCCACCGCCACCATCGCCAGCTGTACCGGCTCGCCCAGTTCACCAGCCACAACCCCGACGACGCCGCCGACGCGCTGCAGGACGCCATGCTGTCGGCACACCGCACCGCCCCCGCATTCCGCAATGACGCGGCGGTCAGCAGCTGGCTGTACCGCATCGTGGTCAACGCCTGCCTGGACCGGCTGCGGCGCAACAAGTCCCGGCCCACCACCCCGTTGTTGGACGACACCGGTCATGTCGGCGACCCGATGCCGCGGGTGGATACCGCGATCGTCGTCGAACGTGCGTTGATGCGTCTTCCCGTGGAGCAGCGCGCGGCGGTGGTGGCCGTCGATATGCAGGGCTACTCGGTCGCCGAGACCGCCCGCATGCTCGGTGTCGCCGAAGGCACCGTGAAGAGCCGGTGCTCGCGTGCGCGGCGCAGGCTGGCCGAGGCGCTGGAGTATTTCGCGATGACAGACGGTGGAACCGCGGCCGCGTCGTCGCCGTCTAACCCCCCGTGATGGAGACTGGCTGACGTCAGGGCGACCGGCGGGAGCGGCGATGGACAACGGCGCGGATCACGAACTTGATCCTGCCGTGGTCGAGCGTGTCCGTCGTGATCTCGCCGCGCTGGGATCGGATGAGGCGTCCGCCCCCGACGTGCCGCCGGACGTGACCGCGCGGGTGGTCAGCGCGCTTCGGGCTGAGCCGGCCCATTCGTCACGGCGGCCGCCGCTGCGACGGCACCAGGTACTCGGGCTGGTCGTCGGACTCGGCGCCATATTGGCCGGCGTCGTCGTCGCCGCGTCGATGCTGGCCCGTGATCCGGGCACCGACATTGTCCTTCGGGCCGACGGCGCAGCAGATCACGGTGTCGCGGCCCGCCGACACAATCCCGCTGCCGGTGCCGCAGATCGTCGCCCTGCTCTCACAGGCCCCGGACTACGGCGCGCTCAGCGACGCCCGACGACGCGAGTCCTGCCTCGACGGTCTGGGCTACGCAGCGGGGACGCCGGTGCTCGGCGCCCGGCCCCTGGACATGCACGGCAGGCCCGCGGTGCTGCTGCTGCTTCCCGGTGACACACCCGAGGCGGTGGTGGCCAAGGTCGTCGAGGCGAACTGCAGCGCGGCTCACACCGGCCTGTTGGCCGACACTGTGGTCAGCCGCCCGTAATCTGTCCCCCAGGCCTCGCGGGAACACCCCGGCTTAGGCTGGTGTTTACACCCGTGCCGAGGAGATGCGGCAGGAAGGCGAAAGGCCCTGATGACCTCTACCCCTACGGTTCATGACCTGATCGTCATCGGATCCGGGCCCGCGGGTTACACCGCTGCCATCTATGCGGCGCGCGCACAGCTGACCCCGCTGGTGTTCGAAGGTACGCAGTTCGGCGGTGCGCTGATGACCACCACCGAGGTGGAGAACTACCCCGGCTTCCGCGACGGCATCACCGGCCCCGAGCTGATGGACCAGATGCGCGAGCAGGCGCTGCGCTTCGGCGCCGACCTACGCATGGAGGACGTCGACGCGGTATCCCTGGGCGGCCCCGTCAAGACGGTCACCGTGGGCGACGAGACCTACCAGGCGCGTGCGGTCATCCTCGCGATGGGTGCCGCCGCCCGCCACCTGGGCGTGCCCGGCGAAGAGGCGCTGATCGGCATGGGCGTCAGCACGTGTGCCACCTGCGACGGCTTCTTCTTCCGCGACGAGGACATCGTCGTGGTTGGCGGCGGTGACTCCGCCATGGAGGAGGCGACGTTTTTGACCCGCTTCGCGCGCAGTGTGACCGTTGTGCACCGCCGCGAAGAGTTCCGCGCCTCCCGCATCATGCTGGAGCGCGCCCGCGCCAACGAGAAGATCACCTTCCTGCTCAACACGCAGGTGACCGCGATCGAGGGCGACCCCAAGGTGAGCGGTGTGCGGTTGCGCAACACCCTCACCGGCGAGGAGTCCAAGCTCGACGTGACCGGCGTATTCGTCGCGATCGGCCACGACCCCCGCTCGGACCTGGTGCGCGGTCAGGTCGAGCTGGACGACGACGGCTACGTACAGGTCCGGGACAACAGCACCGCGACGTCGGTGGAAGGCGTGTTCGCCGCGGGCGACCTCGTCGACCACATCTACCGACAGGCCGTCACCGCAGCGGGCACCGGCTGCTCGGCGTCGATCGACGCCGAACGCTGGCTGGCCGAGATCGGTTCTGCCCCAACCGATGAAGAGACCTCAACACCCGTTCGATAGGAGTTTGACCATGGCTGAGACCACTGCTGGAAAATCCGGATCTTCTACGGTGACCGTCACCGACGATTCGTTCTCCAATGACGTACTGTCGAGCAGCACGCCGGTGCTGGTGGACTTCTGGGCCACCTGGTGCGGTCCGTGCAAGATGGTCGCCCCGGTTCTCGAGGAGATCGCCAGCGAGAAGGCCGGCCGGCTGACCGTTGCCAAGATCGACGTCGACTCGAACCCCGCAACCGCGCGCGACTTCCAGGTCGTCTCGATTCCCACGATGATCCTGTTCAAGGACGGTGCTCCCGTTAAGCGCATCGTAGGAGCGAAAGGCAAGGCCGCGCTGCTGCGCGAACTCGCTGACGTGGTCTAACACTGCGGTTTGGCGGGCCGGACACTCGCCTGGCGTTTTCTCGAATCGCCGGAGTGTCTGAGACAATGCTGTCTAGCTTGCTATGCCTTGTCGGCGCCCAGAGCCGACGTCAGTGACCGAAAGGCCGCCTATGTCGAGTCTGCGTCGCGGTGACCGCGGAAGCGCGGTCACCGAGATACGGGCTGCGTTGTCGTCCTTGGGCATGATCGACAACCCTGACGCCGACCTCACCACCGGTCGGCATGTCGCGCTCGATGCGTTCGACGACGGTCTCGACCACGCGGTGCGCGCCTTCCAGCAGCACCGCGGGCTGCTGGTCGACGGCATCGTCGGCGAGGCGACTTACCGTGCGCTGAAAGAGGCTTCGTACCGCCTGGGCGCCCGCACACTCAACCATCAGTTCGGCGCGCCGATGTTCGGCGACGACGTCGCGACTCTTCAGGCCCGGCTGCAGGATCTCGGCTTCTACACCGGCCTGGTCGACGGCCACTTCGGCCTGCACACGCACAATGCGCTGATGTCGTATCAGCGTGAGTACGGGCTTTATCCGGACGGCATCTGCGGCCCGGAAACGTTGCGCTCCTTGTATTTTCTGGGTTCACGCGTCACCGGCGGATCCCCGCACGCGATCCGCGAGGAGGAACAGGTCCGGCGCTCGGGGCCGCGCCTGTCCGGAAAGCGGATCATCATCGATCCGGGCCGCGGCGGCGACGACCACGGTCTGATCATGCAGGGCCCCGACGGTCCGATCAGCGAGGCGGACATCTTGTGGGACTTGGCCAGCCGGCTCGAGGGCCGGATGACCGCGATCGGTATGGACACGTTCCTGTCGCGTCCGGCCAACCGTGCGCCGTTCGATGCCGAGCGCGCCGCGACCGCCAACACGGTGGGCGCCGACCTGATGATCAGCCTGCGGTGCGCCACTGCAGCCGAGCCCGGCCGCCAACGGCGTCGCGTCGTTTCACTTCGGCAATTCACACGGCTCGGTGTCGACCATAGGACGCAACCTTTCCGACTTCATCCAGCGAGAAGTGGTGGCGCGCACGGGGTTACGCGATTGCCGTACGCATGGGCGGACGTGGGATCTGCTGCGGCTCACCCGGATGCCGAGCATTCAGGTCGACGTCGGCTACATCACCAATCCGCGTGACCGCGGGCTGCTGGTGACCACCCAGACGCGCGACTCGATCGCCGAGGGCATCCTGGCCGCGGTCAAGCGGCTTTATCTGCTCGGCAAGAACGATCGGCCTACGGGCACATTCACTTTCGCCGAACTCCTCGCCCACGAACTCTCGGTCGAGGCCGGGCGGGTCAGCCCGACATAATCGGATCCGCCGTCAGCAGGGATTCGCTCCGGCCCCGACGGGCTGCTGAAGCTCCGCGGTTTCCAATAGGCGCTCCAACGCCGCCTCGACATCGGCCTTCCAGCCCAACCCCTGCTCGAGTTCCAGCCGCAGCCGCGGGAAATACGGGTGCTGCGAGACCACGACGAAGCCGGCGTCCTGTAGGAAGTCGACATCGAGAACACACTGGTCGACCGAGCAGTCCCCCAGCACATCGACGACCGGTCGCAGGACCGGCGACACCACCGTCGGGTCGAGCAGATCAGTCACGTCGGCCGTGCGCCCGAACGCTTCGAGCGCACGCACGCCGCGGCGCACGAGGTCACCGACAACGGCGGCGATGAGGGTGCGGGGCAGCGCCTCTGCGCCGTGAGAGGACTCCACCCCCAACGTGGTGAGCAGCACGGCGTCGGCGCTTACAGGACCGGACGGGAAATGCCGGGCGCGCGGAACAGCACCCGGCGGAGCGTAGAACGCGTAGCCCAGGCACGGCTCGTCTCCCGTCGGCATCACCGGGTCGTCGCCCATCGAGTCGGGGCACAGCACCGCCACCTGGCCGCAGGCCCCCCACTCGAGCATGACCATCGACAGCCACGCCTCCTTCTCGAACTCCGGATCCGAGAGCTGACCGCCACCCGATTGCCCCTGGAGGGTCGACGGATCCACCTCCCAGTACACGCACCGACGGGCGTGCTTGGGCAGCTGCTCGAACGCTTCGAGCCGCAGAGGCGTGATTCGTGGCGACACTAGACTCTCCGGGTTTCACACGATGCTGACGTGTACGGCTGCCCCTCCAGAATAGAAGGGCGCGGCGCGGATGGCCGAGTTTCTCCCCTGTGAACCACCTGCGGAGACAGAATCTGCGAAAGCTGTTGGCACACATCATGTTTCCGTGCGCGTCCGGCATCCACGGGCACCCTTCCGAGGGTTTGTGTCACAGTGACGTAATTACCGCGTGTCGTAGGTCAGCGTTTCGACGCGCTCATCATTTCGACTATCCGTTGAAGGTCCTCGACCGACCCGAACTCGACGACGATCTTCCCTTTGCGTTTGCCGAGACTCACCGTGACGCGGGTGTCGAACGCCGTCGACAGCCGTTCAGCAACATCCTGGAGGCCGGGCATGTGAATCGGCTTGCGGCGCGGCGCCGTGGGGGTCGAGCTGTCGGCGCGGTTGGCCAGGGTGACGGCCTCCTCGGTGGCGCGCACCGACAGGCCCTCCGCGACGATGCGCGCGGCGAGTTCCTCCTGCTGTTCGGACCCGCCGTCGAGCGAGAGCAGCGCGCGAGCGTGCCCGGCGGACAGCACGCCGGCCGCGACTCGCCGTTGCACCGCGATCGGCAGGCGCAGCAGCCGGATCATGTTGGTGATCAGGGGACGGGAGCGTCCGATGCGGGCCGCGAGTTCATCGTGGGTGACGCCGAACTCGTCGAGCAGCTGCTGATAGGCGGCCGCCTCTTCCAACGGGTTCAGCTGGGCTCGGTGAATGTTCTCGAGCAGGGCGTCCCGAAGCATGCTCTCGTCGGCGGTTTCGCGGACGATCGCGGGGATGGTCGCGAGGCCGGCCTGCTGGGCGGCGCGCCACCTGCGCTCCCCCATGACGAGCTGATACCGAGGGATGGACTCGCCGGGCATTGCACGAACCACGATCGGCTGCATGAGGCCGAACTCGCGGATGGAGTGCACGAGCTCGGCGAGCGCCTCCTCGTCGAAGACCTGGCGAGGCTGCTTCGGGTTGGGATCGATCGCCGACGGGTCGATCTCGCGGTAGACCGCACCGACGGCGCTGGAATTCGACTGGCCGCCGATGACGACGTCGGCCGCCGCGTCACCCATCCGCCCTAGCGACGACTGGTCGCCGTCCGCCGGGCCGGTGGGGATGAGCGACGCCAGACCGCGGCCCAGACCGCTGCGCTTGGCCTTCGGTTGGGTCATCTCGATCTCCTTCTCGCGCAAGCGCTCTTGGGTATCGTCCGCTGTTCGCTCATCGGTATCGCCCGTCCCCCTTACCCTTCGGGCCGGGGTGCCCCCACTTCGCGCAAGCGCTCATCGCCGCTCGGCGATCTCGCGGCTGGCGTCGAGATAGCTCATCGCCCCCCGCGAACCGGGATCGTAATCGAGGATCGTCATGCCGTAGCCCGGCGCCTCAGACACCTTCACGCTGCGCGGGATGACGGTCCGCAACACCTTGTCGCCGAAGTGTGCACGAACATCGTCGGCGACCTGATCGGCCAGCTTCGTCCGGCCGTCGTACATCGTCAGGATCACCGTGGAGACGTTCAGATCAGGATTCAGATGTGCCTTGACCATCTCGATGTTGCGCAACAGCTGGCCCACGCCCTCGAGGGCGTAGTACTCGCACTGGATCGGGATCAGCACCTCGGGCGCGGCCACCAAGGCGTTGATGGTGAGCAGTCCCAGCGACGGCGGACAGTCGATGAAGACGTAGTCGAAGTCGTAGTCCCGCAGGCCGCCGAGCGCGGTGCGCAGGCGTCCTTCGCGCGCCACCATGCTGACCAACTCGATCTCGGCACCGGCGAGGTCGATGGTCGCCGGCACACAGAACAGCCGTTCGCTGTGCGGGCTGCGGTGGAGCGCGGCCTGCAACGACATCTCGCCGATGAGTACCTCGTACGAAGAGGGGGTGCCCTCGCGGTGCTCGACGCCGAGTGCGGTGCTGGCATTGCCCTGCGGATCGAGGTCGATCACCAGCACCTGCAGTCCCTGTAGAGCGAGTGCGGCGGCGATGTTGACGGCGGTCGTCGTCTTGCCCACGCCGCCCTTCTGGTTGGCGATGGTGAAGACTCGTTGGCGCTGCGGGCGGGGTAGTCCGCCCTTCGCAGCGGTGTGCAGCAGGCGCACCGCCCGTTCCGCCTCCGCGCCGATCGGGGTGTCGACCGCCTGTGGGTCCGTCCACACGTCCGCCGGGGCGGGCGCGCCGTCCCATGTTTCACGTGAAACATCGGGGCGCTCCGACGCGGCCGTCGACGGAGACGCTGGCGGTGGGACACTCGTGGCGCCCGGCTTCGGGCCCGCGCCAACCGGTTCTGGAACGGAGCTCATCCTCGTCTCCTTCCCGTCGGCCGTTGGCCGCTCGGAGTCCGCCGGCGTGCCACGACGACGGTCGCGGGCGGATCCAAGTAGTCCGCGCAACATTTCATCACCCTTACATCAATGGCCCCGAGGGACGCCAATACGCGCCGGTGCTCGAGGACCTCCTCTTCGGCGCGCTCCCCTTTGAGGGCCACCATCTGGCCTTCGGAGCGCAGCAGCGGCAAGCTCCACTTCGCAAGCTTGTCCAACGACGCCACCGCCCTGGAGACCACCGCGTCCATCTCCCCCACCTGTTCTCGCACGGCTGGCTGTTCCGCTCGGCCGCGGACGATCGTCACGTCAATCCCCAGTTCTTCGACGACCTCGCGGAGGAACTCGCTGCGCCTCAGCAGGGGTTCGATGAGGGTCACGCGAAGATCCGGGCGGGCCAGTGCCAACGGTATCCCGGGCAGGCCCGCGCCACTACCGATGTCGGCCAGGCGGACAGATGGTTTCAGCAGTTCCGCGATCGCGGCGCTATTCAAGAGGTGTCGGTCCCAGATCCGGTCCACTTCACGCGGGCCGATCAGGCCACGCTCTACGCCCGCGCCCGCCAGTATCTCGGCGTAGCGCCGGGCGCCCTCCAGCCCGGATCCGAACAAGGTGTCGGCCGCCCTGGGCGCCGCCGGCACCTCGTCATGTTTCACGTGAAACATCCTCCGGATCCGAGCGCCGACGCATCCCGCCGCATTGGAACTACATAGATGTAACTCTGGTTGTCAGTCGACGAGGATGACCACGCGGCGGGACGGCTCCACGCCTTCGCTCTCGCTGTGGACGCCATCCACCGCGGCGACGGCGTCGTGCACGATCTTGCGCTCGAACGGCGTCATCGGCGCCAGCTCCTCGCGATCGCCGGACTCCAGCACCCGCCGCGCGACCTTGTCGCCCAGGGCCGCCAGCTCGTCCCGGCGACGCCGCCGCCAGCGCGCGATGTCGAGCATCAGCCGGCTGCGTTCGCCGGTCTTCTGGTGCACCGCCAACCGCGTCAGCTCCTGCAGCGCATCGAGCACTTCGCCCTTGCGCCCGACCAACTTGTTGAGGTCTTCGCCGCCGTCGATGCTCACGATGGCGCGGTCCCCTTCGACGTCGAGATCGATATCGCCGTCGAAGTCCAGCAGATCCAACAACTCCTCGAGGTAGTCGCCGGCGATCTCACCCTCGGCGACCAATCGCTCCTCCAGATCGTCGGGGCTCGTCGCGACGCTCTCGCCGCCGGCCCCTTCGTCGATCAGTTCTTCGCTGCGCTCGGTCGTGTCAGCGTCCGTCATATGTGTACCTCCCTCATCCACCGGTCTCAGACCGGTCCGGTCAACGCTTGCGCTTCTTCGGCCGCGCACCCGGGCGCGGAGTCGCTCCGGGGCGCGGGGTTCGGTTCCCTGTCCCCGAGGCCGTCTTGCCCGGGCTCGCACCCGTGGCCTTGCCGTCGACGGAGCCGTTCCCCGTCACGCTGTCACTGATCTCCGTGCCCTCACTCGTCGTGATCTCCGACGGTTCGCCCTGGGCCTTGCGTGATCGAGCGGGCTTCGCCCCTGGGGCAGGAGCGTTCTTCGCACGCCGTTCCTGCGCCTCGAGCTTCTTGGCCTCTTCTTCTTTCTCGATCATCCCGAACACGTAGTGCTGCTGCCCGAAGGTCCAGATGTTGTTGGCGAGCCAGTACATGATGATGGCGAGCGGCAGGAACGGGCCGCCGCCGACGACACCGAGCGGGAAGACGTACAGCGCCAGTTTGTTCATCATCGCGGTCTGCGGGTTCGCCGCGGCCTCGGGACTCTGGCGGGCCACCGACGCCCGGCTGTTGAAGTACGTCGCGATGCCGGCGAGGATCATCATCGGCACCCCGACGCCGACGACCGCCCAGCGGTTGAACTCCGTGAAGGCTTCCAAGCCGTGCTGCTGGATCATCGTCGCGCCCAACGGCGCACCGAACAGGTTCGCGTCCAGGAAGTGCCCGACATCGGTAGCGCTGAACACGTAGTTGCCCAGCGACCGGTTCTCTTCGACCGACAGCCCCAGCCGGCCGATGCCGGTCTGCGTCCGGTTGAAGGACATCAGCACGTGATAGAGCCCCAGGAACACGGGCAGCTGGGCCAGCATCGGCAGGCAGCCCAGAATCGGGTTGAACCCGTGCTCCTTCTGCAGCTTCTGCATCTCCAGCGCCATCCGCTGGCGGTCCTTGCCGTACTTCTTCTGCAGCGCCTTGATCTGCGGCTGCAACTCCTGCATCTGGCGGGTGGTGCGGATCTGCCGAACGAACGGCTTGTACAGGATCGCGCGCAGGGTGAACACGAGGAACATCACCGACAGAGCCCAGGCGAAGAAGTTCGACGGCCCGAGCACGAAGCCGAACGCCTTGTACCAGACCCACATGATCGCCGACACCGGGTAATAGATGATGTCCAGGCTGAACCAACTAAACACGCGTCTCGCTCTCTGCTCGCGATACCGGGGTCCCCCAGTTATCGTCGGCGGCGTCCGGATCTCCTCGATACTCGTCAGCGTCCCCGCACGATTCATGCGCGCCGTCGCGACGTTCCGGTATCGGGTCCCATCCTCCCTTATGCCACGGCCCGCATTTCAGCAGCCGGACCACTGCCAGCCATCCGCCCTTGACGACGCCGTACTCGCTCAGCGCCTCCACCGCGTACTGGCTACACGTCGGGGTGAACCGACACGTCGGCAGCCGCAGCGGCGAGACGGTGTGCCGGTACAGCTGGATGACGAAGATCACCGCGCGTGCCGCTGACGAACCCACCGACCGCGTCACCGAGATGCCCCGCTCTTGGACTGCGCACGACGCAAAGCCGTCCACAGTTCTTGTTCGAGCCTCGCGGAGATCGCGTACCGGCTGCCGGGCAGCGCCCGGATCACCACCCGGTCGGCAGGATCCAATTCGCCGATCACCGTGCGGGCCACATGCCGAAGCCGACGGGCTACCCGGTGTCGTTGCACCGCAGTCCCAACGGATTTCGATACGACCAGACCGATCCTCGGCCCATCGCCGTCGCCTGAATCGTGACGCAATGCGTGCACGACGAGGTCGGGTTGCACCGCGCGCACCCCTTGACTGACCGTGGCACCGAATTCAGTCGACCGCGTCATCCGGTATCGCGCCGGAAGCACAACGCTAGATCCTGCGTCGAATCACGCAGTCAGCTTGCGGCGACCCTTGGTCCGCCGGCTCGACACGATCGCCCGGCCTGCCCGGGTCCGCATCCGCAGCCGGAACCCGTGCACACGCGCGCGGCGCCGGTTGTTCGGCTGAAAAGTCCGCTTGCCCTTGGCCACGGCTGTCTCTCCTCGTTTCCGTCTGGCGCCCGCAGCCCACACCGACGAGCAGTCATGCCGATGGGGCCGCAGTTGCCGTTGGTAAGCTCGTCCGTCTCGTTTAACCGGCGCGGTCTCCAACAGATCATTGGGTCGCAGCCGTGCCGCCACGTTCGGGCGACTGTTCGAGGGTACTGACGAGATTTCCCTAGGTCAAACCTTGCTCACGCGCGCGGGCATCGGCATGAAATTCTTTACATCCGCCCCAGCCGTCACGGCCTCCCGAGACCGGTAAATCAACCGTCGGTCAATGTTGCAGAACGGTTGGCACCCGCGCAGAAAACTGTTAGCTTCTGCCAAGGTCGTTTTGATAACGAAACGGCGACAACCAACGAAGCGGGGATGCCCACCACGTCGCGAGCCCACAGAACGAAACACCCCTGTGACGAGCCCCGGCCCGCGGCATCCCTGCCGGTAGACAACCGAACGACTGACGGCTGTCCTGTCTCCACAACCTGTGGATAACTATGTGGACAGTTCGTCATCGTTCTTTTGGCCATCCCTGGACCGGCCGCAAGGGGGTACGCGTCCTTGACTGCTGACCCCGATCCCCCCTTCGTGGCGGTATGGAACACGGTCGTCGCCGAACTCAACGGAGACATCGAAACGGTCGGACCGTTAAACGGTGACGCCGGCACCCCAGTCCTCACGCCACAGCAAAGGGCATGGTTGAAGCTGGTCAAACCCCTGGTCATCACCGAGGGGTTTGCCCTTTTGTCGGTTCCGACGCCATTCGTGCAGAACGAGATCGAGCGCCACCTCCGCGAGCCGATCATCACCGCGCTGAGCCGTCAGCTCGGTCAACGCGTCGAGCTCGGCGTCCGCATCGCCGCCCCCGACACCGACGAGCCTGACGAGACATTCAACGGACTGGCCGGCGGGCAGGCCTCCGTCACCGAACCGGACGAAGTGGATGAAGACTCCGAGGCCCTCGCCAGTGCCGAAGAGAGTTGGCCCACCTATTTCTCCGCCCGCGCGCAGAACACTCCGGCCGACGAGGCCACCGCCGTCAACTTGAACCGGCGATACACCTTCGACACGTTCGTCATCGGCGCGTCCAACAGGTTCGCTCACGCCGCGTCGCTCGCGATCGCTGAAGCGCCGGCCCGCGCCTACAACCCGCTCTTCATCTGGGGCGAGTCCGGCCTCGGCAAGACGCACCTTTTGCACGCCGCCGGTAACTACGCCCAACGGCTGTTTCCCGGCATGCGTGTCAAGTACGTCTCGACCGAGGAATTCACCAACGACTTCATCAACTCGCTGCGCGATGACCGCAGGGCGTCGTTCAAGCGAAGCTATCGAGACATCGACGTGCTGCTGGTCGACGACATCCAGTTCATCGAGGGCAAGGAAGGTATCCAGGAAGAGTTCTTCCATACCTTCAACACCCTGCACAACGCCAACAAGCAGATCGTCATCTCCTCGGACCGGCCGCCCAAGCAGTTGGCGACCCTCGAGGATCGCCTCCGCACCCGGTTCGAGTGGGGGCTCATCACCGACGTGCAGCCGCCCGAACTCGAGACCCGCATCGCGATCCTTCGCAAGAAGGCACAGATGGACCAGCTCGACGTGCCCGGCGACGTTCTCGAGCTGATCGCCAGCAGCATCGAGCGCAACATTCGCGAACTCGAAGGCGCCCTCATCCGAGTCACTGCCTTCGCTTCCCTGAACAAGACATCGATAGACAAGTCGCTCGCCGAGATCGTGCTGCGCGATCTCATCTCAGATGCGACCACGATGCAGATCAGCACGGCGGGGATCATGGCCGCCACTGCCGAGTACTTCGAGACGACCGTCGAAGAGCTCCGTGGCCCCGGCAAGACCCGGGCGCTCGCGCAATCCCGGCAGATCGCGATGTACCTGTGCCGAGAGCTCACCGATCTGTCGTTGCCGAAGATCGGCCAGGCGTTCGGCCGGGACCACACCACCGTCATGTACGCCGAGAAGAAGATCCGCGGCGAGATGGCCGAGCGCCGCGAAGTTTTCGATCACGTCAAGGAACTCACGACCCGGATCCGTCAACGCTCCAAGCGCTGAATCATCGTTCCGCTGTCTTCTCGTCGCACAAATCGGCGCTCATATCGCCGGATCGCCCGTGCACGCCCAAAAAATCTTCGAAAAACTTCTGCCCCGTCGGTATCACTCGTCACACGCTCGGCGGTGTGCACGCCGGTGTGGACAACTTGGGACCAACCATCGAATGACCCGCCACTTGTCACCCAACAGCGAGCATCTCCACAGCGGCCGAACAGTCGACCTCCATTCCTCCACAAGTCACACACAGCACCCCACGGCCGGCACCCAGCGCAGACACCTGTTCATCCCCAATGTGCACAGCCCCTACTACTGTTGCTTTTAAATCTCTATAGATTGCTCTTCGAAGAAGCCCCCTGGGGAACACGCCGAACCTTCCTCGCCGGAGCGGTTCACAGAGCCGAATGTCAGCACGATCGATTAGCTTTCAAGTTGAGCCCGAAAGCTCTACGGTGATTCAGCGACAGCCGTTACGGTCGTCACGACGCATCGGTCGAAGGGGTGTTGAGACACCAGGAAACCGCTGCATAGCGCTTGTTGTGTTATTGATCGAAGGGACCGTATGGACGTGGCGACAACAACTGTTGGTGTCACAGATTTGAAGTTCCGTCTGGTACGCGAAGACTTCGCCGACGCCGTGGCATGGGTGGCCCGCAACCTGCCCAACCGACCTACCGTTCCGGTCCTGGCGGGTGTGCTGCTCACCGGCTCCGATGACGGTCTGACGATTTCGGGTTTCGACTACGAGGTGTCGGCGGAAGTGCAGGTTGCTGCCGAAATCGCTTCGCCTGGAAGCGTTTTGGTATCCGGCCGGCTGTTGTCGGACATCACCCGAGCTTTGCCGGCCAAGCCGGTCGATGTCAGCGTCGAAGGCACGCGGGTGTTGTTGACCTGCGGCAGTGCCAGGTTCTCGCTGCCTACGATGGCCGTCGAGGACTACCCGACGTTGCCTGCGCTCCCGGAGGAGACGGGGGTCGTTTCGGCGGATCTGTTCGCCGAGGCGATCGGCCAGGTGGCGGTTGCCGCGGGCCGAGACGACACGTTGCCGATGCTGACCGGGATTCGTGTCGAGATTTCGGGCGAGAACGTCATCTTGGCGGCGACGGATCGCTTCCGGCTGGCCGTTCGTGAGCTGACATGGTCGACGGCGTCTGCCGACATGGAGGCTGCCGTGTTGGTTCCGGCCAAGACGTTGGCCGAAGCCGCAAAGGCCGGCTCCGACGGTTCCGACGTGCACCTGTCGTTGGGTGCGGGCGCGGAGGTCGGCAAGGAAGGCCTGTTGGGGGTTCGCAGCAACGGCAAGCGCAGCACCACTCGCCTGCTCGACGCCGAGTTCCCGAAATTCCGCCAACTGCTGCCGACCGAGCACACCGCAATGGCGACCATCGGTGTTGCGGAGCTCACCGAAGCCATCAAACGTGTGGCGCTGGTCGCGGACCGCGGTGCACAGGTGCGCATGGAGTTCGCCGACGACGCACTGCGGCTGTCGGCCGGCGCGGATGACGTCGGCCGGGCCGAAGAAGATCTGCCGGTCGACCTTCGCCGGTGATCCGCTGACCATCGCGTTCAACCCCACGTACCTCACGGACGGGCTGGGGTCGTTGCACTCCGAGCGTGTGACGTTTGGTTTCACGACACCTAGCCGTCCAGCGGTGTTGCGTCCAGCGGGTGAGGATGACGGCGACATCGGTGCGGCGGGACCGTTCCCCGCCGCGCAAACAGATTACGTCTACCTGCTGATGCCGGTGCGCCTTCCGGGCTGATCCGGCTTGACGCCACGAGAGGGACGCAACATGCAATTGGGTCTGGTCGGCTTGGGCAAGATGGGCTTCAACATGCGAGAGCGCCTGCGCGAAGGCGGGCATGAAGTCATCGGATACGACCCCAGACCCGAGGTCACGGACGTGCCGACGTTGTCGGCGACTCGCCGAGGCACTCGATGCGCCGCGCGTCGTATGGGTGATGGTGCCGTCAGGCCGTGTCACCGACGAGACGATCACGTCGCTGGCAGAGGTGTTGAGTCCCGGCGATCTGGTGATCGACGGCGGCAACTCTCGTTATACAGAGGATGGACCGCACGCGAAGTTGTTGGGCGACAAGGGCATCGGGTTCATCGACGCCGGTGTATCCGGCGGCATCTGGGGGCTGACCGAAGGCTACGGCCTGATGGTGGGCGGCAGTAAAGAGGATGTGGCGCGGGTGATGCCGATCTTCGAGACGTTGCGACCGCCCGGTGAGTTGGCGGACGGGTTCGTCCACGCGGGCCCCGTCGGCGCCGGCCATTACGCCAAAATGGTGCACAACGGCATCGAGTACGGATTGATGACGGCGTATGCCGAGGGATATGAATTGTTGGCCGCCGAGGATTTGATCCAGGACACCCAGGCCGTCATCCAGGCGTGGACGAACGGGACGGTTGTGAGGTCCTGGTTGCAGCAGCTGCTGGCCAAGGCGCTCAAAGAAGATCCGAATTTCACGGACATCACCGGCTACACAGAAGACTCCGGCGAAGGCCGGTGGACGGTGGAAGAAGCCATCAACCACCGCGTGCCGGTGCCGGTGATCGCGGCGTCACTGTTCGCCCGTTTCGCGTCTCGTCAGGATGAATCCCCGACAATGAAGGCAGTGTCGGCATTGCGCAACCAATTCGGCGGCCACGCCGTGCAGCGGATCAGTGAGTCCGGATAGTTGTACGTTCGCCACCTCGGACTGACCGACTTCCGATCGTGGCCGCGCGCCGAGGTGGACCTCGAGCCGGGCCGCACGGTTTTCGTGGGCCCGAACGGTTTCGGTAAGACGAATCTTGTTGAAGCACTGTGGTATTCGTCAACTCTGGGTTCGCACCGCGTCGCCACCGATGCGCCGCTGATCCGTGCGGGTGCCGAGCGCGCCATCGTGTCGACGATCGTCGTCAACGAGGGCCGCGAACTCGCGGTCGACCTGGAGATCAACGCCGGCCGGGCCAACAAGGCACGGCTCAACCGCTCCCCCGTGCGCGCCGCCCGCGAGATCCTCGGTGCGTTGCGCGCGGTGCTGTTCGCACCGGAGGATCTCGCGTTGGTGCGCGGTGACCCCGGCGAACGGCGCCGGTACCTCGATGAGCTCGCAACGACTCGGCGCCCGCAGGTGGCGGCGGTCCGCGCGGACTACGACAAGGTGCTACGCCAGCGGACCGCGTTGCTGAAGTCCGCTGCGACCGCCCGCTATCGCGGTGACCGCAGCGTGCTGGACACCCTGGACGTCTGGGACGGTCACCTCGCCGCACATGGAGCGCAACTCGTCGCGGCGCGGGTCGACCTGGTGGGCCAGCTCGCGCCGGAGGTGGAGAAGGCCTACCAACTGCTCGCTCCGGCGTCGCGGCCGGCAGCGATCCGGTACCGCAGCGGAGTGGAGGTCATCGAGCAGGAGGCCGACGCCGGAACGGGCACCGCGGAGCTGTTCGAGGCGGCTCTGCTCGACGCGCTGGCACGCCGCCGCGACGCCGAACTCGAACGAGGCGTCTGCTTGGTCGGTCCGCATCGCGACGATCTCGAGTTGCGCCTCGGCGACCAGGTCGCGAAAGGCTTTGCCAGCCATGGGGAATCGTGGTCGATGACATTGGCATTGCGGCTGGCGGCCTACGAGTTGTTGCGTGCCGAGGGCGGCGATCCGGTGCTGCTGCTCGACGACGTATTCGCCGAACTGGACAGTGCCCGCAGGCAGGCGCTGGCCAACGTCGCAGCATCAGCCGAACAGGTGTTGGTGACCGCGGCCGTACAGGAGGACATCCCCAAGGACTGGGATGCGAAGAGAATCGAGATCGTCATGCGTGACGACGACGCCGGCCGGATCTCGGAGGTGAGGCAATGACTTCGGAGACGAACGCGAGTGAGGATCGCAGCGAGGCTCCGGTCGATGGCGCGAACCGCAAGCTCTCGCGCGAAGCGAGGACCGGTGGGCCCACGCCCGCTGGGCCCACGCGCCAGCGCGGGGGCAGGGGACGAGCGGGGAGTCGACCATCGGCAACGATGTGGAACCCCCCACGCACCTCGCCCATCTAAAGGGTATGGATCTGGTGCGGCGGACTCTTGAGGAGGCGCGCGGCGCGGCCCGCAGCCAAGGTAAAGATGTGGGCCGCGGCGGCCGGGGCTCACCGCCACGCAAGGTCGCCGGGACCAGCCGGCGGCGCTGGTCGGGGCCGGGTCCGGATTCCCGTGACCCGCAGACTCTCGCGTCGGTGGCGCGGGACGTTGCCCGCAACCGCGGTTGGTCGGATCGGGTGGCCCAAGGCGCGGTGTTCGGACGCTGGCAGGCGGTGGTCGGCGAGCAGATCGCCGCGCACGCGACGCCGACCTCGCTGAACGAGGGTGTTTTGACGGTTTCCGCCGAGTCGACGGCCTGGGCCACCCAGTTGAGGATGGTGCAGGCGCAACTGCTCGCCAAGATCGCCGCCGCGGTCGGCGACGGCGTGGTGAAATCACTGAAGATCGTCGGGCCGGTGGGGCCGTCGTGGCGCAAAGGCCGCTACCACATCGCCGGCCGAGGACCCCGCGACACGTACGGATGACGCCGGTTTCGCTGGTGGCTCAGAGCCGCGAGAACGCCACGAGCGCCGTTCTCAAGTGTCTTGACGCACCCCAGATCGAAAAATTCGACAGACGGCGCGAATAGGTATGTAGAAACGCCGCCTCAGAATCGGTCCTGACGGTGGTTGACGGTAGAGTGGTTTCATGACTTGCCGGCGGTAACCGATCACCGCCAGAGCGCACCCCCATCAGAGAGTAGGGAAGCTTCCGCCCGTGGCTGCTGCGAAGAAGAAGGAATACGGCGCCTCTGCCATCACCGTTCTCGAAGGATTGGAGGCCGTCCGCAAACGCCCGAGCATGTATATCGGCTCCACCGGTGAGCGCGGTCTGCACCATCTGGTGTGGGAGGTGGTCGACAACGCAGTCGATGAAGCCATGGGCGGCTTCGCGACAAAAGTCGACGTGCGAATGCTCGAGGACGGTGGGGTCGAGGTCACCGACGACGGCCGCGGCATCCCCGTCGAAATGCATGCCAGCGGTGCACCGACCGTCGACGTCGTCATGACTCAACTGCACGCCGGCGGAAAGTTCGGCGGCGAGGACAGCGGCTATACCGTCAGTGGCGGGCTGCACGGCGTGGGTGTATCCGTGGTGAACGCGCTGTCGAGTCGACTGGAGGTCGATATTTCCCGTGACGGCCACGAGTGGTTCCAGTTCTACGACAAGGCTCAGCCCGGCACGCTCAAGCAGGGTGGGAAGACCAAGAAGACCGGAACCACGGTCAGATTCTGGGCGGACCCCGACATCTTCGAGACCACGAACTATGACTTCGAGACCGTCGCGCGGCGACTGCAGGAGATGGCCTTCCTCAACAAGGGGCTGACCATCACGCTCGCCGACGAGCGGGTCACCGCCGCCGAAGTCACCGAGGAGGTTGTCAGCGACACCGCAGAGGCGCCGAAGTCGGCCGAGGAGAAGGCCGCCGAGGCGGCAGGCCCGCATAAGGTCAAGAACCGCACGTTCCACTACCCCGGTGGGCTGGTCGACTTCGTCAAGCACATCAACCGCACGAAATCGCCCATCCACCAGAGCATCGTCGACTTCTCCGGCAAGGGCGAAGGCCATGAGGTCGAGATTGCGATGCAGTGGAACGGCGGCTATTCGGAGTCGGTGCACACCTTCGCCAACACCATCAACACGCATGAGGGCGGCACCCACGAAGAAGGGTTCCGCGCCGCGCTCACCAGCGTGGTGAATAAGTACGCCAAGGACAAGAAGCTTCTCAAGGAGAAGGACACCAACCTCACCGGCGACGACATCCGTGAGGGGTTGGCCGCGGTCCTGTCGGTGAAGGTCGGCGAGCCGCAGTTCGAGGGCCAGACCAAGACCAAGCTGGGCAACACCGAGGTGAAGTCGTTCGTTCAGAAGATCTGCAACGAGCAGCTGAGCCATTGGTTCGAGGCCAATCCCGCTGAAGCGAAAACGGTTATCAACAAAGCGGTTTCGTCGGCGCAGGCGCGGATCGCCGCCCGTAAGGCCCGCGAGCTGGTGCGCCGCAAGAGCGCCACCGATATCGGCGGACTGCCGGGCAAGCTGGCCGACTGCCGGTCTACGGATCCCCGCAAGTCGGAACTGTATGTGGTGGAGGGTGACTCGGCGGGTGGCTCGGCGAAGAGCGGCCGCGACTCGATGTTCCAGGCGATTCTGCCGCTGCGGGGCAAGATCATCAACGTCGAGAAGGCGCGCATCGACCGCGTCCTGAAGAACACCGAAGTCCAGGCGATCATCACCGCGCTGGGTACCGGCATCCACGACGAGTTCGATCTCGCCAAGTTGCGCTACCACAAGATCGTGTTGATGGCCGATGCCGACGTCGACGGCCAGCACATCTCGACGCTGCTGCTGACGCTGCTGTTCCGGTTCATGAAGCCGCTGGTCGAGAACGGCCACATCTTCCTGGCGCAGCCGCCGCTGTACAAGCTCAAGTGGCAGCGCAGCGAGCCGGAGTTCGCCTACTCCGATCGTGAGCGCGACGGTCTGCTCGAAGCCGGTAAGAAGGCGGGCAAGAGGATCAACGTCGACGACGGCATCCAGCGTTACAAGGGTCTCGGCGAGATGGACGCCAAGGAGCTCTGGGAGACCACGATGGATCCGTCGGTGCGGGTGCTGCGCCAGGTCACCCTGGATGATGCCGCGGCCGCCGACGAACTGTTCTCCATTCTGATGGGCGAGGACGTCGAGGCTCGCCGTAGCTTCATCACCCGGAACGCGAAAGACGTCCGTTTCTTGGACGTTTGATCCACGACGTACAAAACAACTGGGGCTGAATAACTCATGACTGACACCACGTTGCCGCCAGGCGACGCAGCAGGCGATCGCATCGAACCGGTCGACATCCAGCAGGAGATGCAGCGCAGCTACATCGACTACGCGATGAGCGTGATCGTCGGCCGCGCACTGCCGGAGGTTCGCGACGGCCTCAAACCGGTGCACCGACGCGTGCTGTACGCGATGTTCGATTCGGGCTTCCGGCCGGACCGCGGCCATGCGAAATCGGCGCGATCGGTTGCCGAGACGATGGGCAACTACCACCCGCACGGCGACTCGTCGATCTACGACACCCTGGTCCGAATGGCCCAGCCATGGTCGCTGCGTTACCCGCTCGTCGACGGTCAGGGCAACTTCGGCTCACCGGGCAACGACCCGCCGGCGGCGATGAGGTACTGCCTGTCGGGAGATGCGCTGGTGCGGTTGCCCTTTGGGCAATCTGTGCGGATCGCAGATGTCGTTCGGGATGCGTGCCCGAACTCGGATAACACCATCGACCTCAAGGTCGTTGACCGGCACGGAAATCCCGTTGTTGCGGAGCAGCTCTTCCACTCGGGCGATCACGAAACCTACACCGTCCGCACCGCGGAAGGGTATGAGGTAACCGGTACCGCGAACCACCCGCTCCTATGCTTGGTAGACGTCGCGGGTGTGCCCACACTGTTGTGGAAGCTGATCGAGGAAGTACGTCCCGACGACCGTGTGGTGATTCAAAGAACGCCACCAACAGAATTCGGTCCAGGCGATTGGCACGACACGCTTGAAGCACTCCTCCTGGGTGCATTCGTCAGCGAGGGATTTGTCTCAGAGCGGCGCGCCGGATTCAACAACCTCGACCGTGACTACTTCAACATGGTGGTCGCCGCCTACGACGCCGTGGTCGGTGGTCCGCGGTATGTGTCCGAACGGACCATCGTGTCGGGGTCGAGGCTCCTTGAGTTGGACATCCACAACTTGGCAGCGCTGCGCAGCACCCGCCTGGTTGATCTGGTTGGGCAGCGGTCGGCGGACAAGAGCGTCCCGGAGTGGCTCTGGCACTCAGCAGCCGCGGTGAAGCGAACATTCCTGCAGGCACTGTTCGAGGGCGACGGGTCGTGTTCTGCACTCCCCCGCAACACGATCCAGGTTTCGTATTCGACCCGCAGCGGGCGCCTCGCGAAGGATGTCCAACAAATGCTGTTGGAGTTCGGCGTGATTTCCCGCCGCTACCTCCACGCGACAGGCGAGCACAAGGTCGCCATCACTAACCGCGCGCATGCGGAGACGTTCTCGAAGCAGGTCGGCTTCGGCGGCGCTAAGCAGGCAAAGCTGTGTGCACTGTTGGCGGCACTGCCTCACAAGGCTGCCGGCCTGGATGGAGATCACGTTCCAGGTCTCGCTGCCTTCGTTCGCGCTCACAGCGGCAGCCGCTGGGTCGACAAGGACTGGTTGAACAGACACAACATCGACCGACTGTCCCGGTGGCAGCGCGGCGGGGCCGAAATCCTGAGCCATATCGCGGACCCAGATGTGCGCACCATCGCTTCGGAGCTGACCGACGGCCGGTTCTACTACGCACGCGTGGCGTCGGTGACCGATGCCGGCGTGCAGCCGGTGTACAGCCTGCGCGTGGATACTGCGGACCACGCCTTTATCACCAACGGCTTCGTCAGCCACAACACAGAGGCGCGTCTCACCCCGTTGGCGATGGAGATGTTGCGTGAAATCGACGAGGAGACAGTCGATTTCATCCCGAACTACGACGGGCGCGTGCAGGAGCCGACGGTCCTGCCCAGCAGGTTCCCGAACCTGCTCGCCAACGGCTCGGGCGGCATCGCGGTCGGCATGGCCACCAACATGCCGCCACACAATCTGCGTGAGCTCGGCGAGGCGGTGTTCTGGTGCCTGGAGAACTTCGAAGCCGATGAAGAGGCCACGCTGGAGGCGGTCTGCGAACGGGTCAAGGGGCCCGACTTCCCCACCTACGGCCTGATCGTCGGATCGCAGGGCATCTCCGACACCTACACCACCGGTCGCGGTTCGATCCGCATGCGCGGGGTGTGTGAGATCGAAGAGGACAGCCGGGGACGCACCGGGATCGTCATCACCGAACTGCCGTACCAGGTGAACCACGACAACTTCATCACCTCGATCGCCGAGCAGGTGCGCGACGCCAAGCTGGCCGGCATCTCCAACATCGAGGATCAGTCCAGTGACCGGGTCGGGCTGCGCATCGTCGTCGAACTCAAGCGCGACGCCGTGGCCAAGGTAGTGCTGAACAACCTCTACAAGCACACCCAGCTGCAGACCAGCTTCGGCGCCAACATGCTGTCCATCGTCGACGGTGTGCCGCGCACACTGCGGCTCGACCAGCTGATCCGGCACTACGTCAATCACCAACTCGACGTCATCGTGCGGCGCACCACCTACCGGCTGCGCAAGGCCAACGAACGGGCCCACATCCTGCGCGGTCTGGTCAAGGCGCTCGATGCGCTCGACGAGGTCATCGCGCTGATCCGCGCGTCGGAGACCGTCGACGTCGCTCGGCAGGGCCTGATCGAGTTGCTCGACATCGACGACATCCAGGCCCAGGCCATCCTCGATATGCAGCTGCGCCGGCTGGCCGCCCTGGAACGACAGCGCATCGTCGACGATCTCGCGAAGATCGAGGCCGAGATCGCCGACCTCGAGGACATCCTGGCCAAGCCGGAGCGCCAACGCGCCATCGTGCGCGACGAGCTCAAGGAGCTCGTCGACAAGTACGGCGACGACCGCCGGACCCGGATCATCGCCGCGGATGGCGACGTCGCCGATGAGGACCTGATCGCGCGCGAAGAAGTAGTCGTCACGATCACCGAGACCGGCTATGCCAAGCGCACCAAGTCAGACCTCTACCGCAGCCAGAAGCGTGGCGGCAAGGGTGTGCAGGGCGCAGGCCTGAAGCAGGACGACATCGTCAACCACTTCTTCGTCTGCTCCACCCATGACTGGATCCTGTTCTTCACCACGCAGGGCCGGGTCTACCGCGCAAAGGCATACGACCTGCCCGAAGCGTCTCGAACGGCACGCGGCCAGCACGTCGCCAACCTGCTGGCCTTCCAACCGGAGGAGCGCATCGCGCAGGTCATCCAGATCAAGACCTACGAAGATGCGCCGTACCTGGTGCTGGCCACCCGCAACGGCCTGGTGAAGAAGTCCAAGCTCACCGATTTCGACTCCAACCGCACCGGCGGCATCGTCGCGGTCAATCTCCGTGACGGTGACGAGTTGGTCGGCGCGGTGCTCTGCTCGTCGGGCGAGGACCTGCTGCTGGTGTCTGCCAAGGGTCAGTCGATCCGGTTCTCAGCAACCGATGAGGCGCTACGCCCGATGGGCCGCGCCACCTCCGGTGTGCAGGGCATGCGGTTCAACACCGACGACCAACTGCTGTCGCTGAACGTGGTGCGGGAAGGCACGTACTTGCTGGTCGCGACGGCCGGCGGTTACGCCAAACGCACCGCGATCGAGGAGTACCCGGTCCAGGGCCGCGGTGGCAAAGGGGTGCTGACGGTTCAGTTCGACAAGAGGCGTGGCAGTCTTGTCGGAGCGTTGATCGTCGATGACGACACAGAGCTGTATGCCATCACCTCGGGTGGAGGTGTCATCCGGACGGCGGCTCGCCAGGTTCGCAAGGCCGGGCGGCAGACCAAGGGAGTTCGGTTGATGAACCTGGGGACGGGCACCACACTCATTGCCATCGCGCGCAACGCGGAGGAAGGCGACAGCACCGACGAGGTCAATACCGATGTCGGCGACTAACCCAGAGTCGTGTTCAGTAAGGAGCCGTAGGTGACTTCACCGAACGAGCCCGGGTATTCCCGCGCGGGCGACGGGGGCGGCAACGGCTCCGGCTCCGGTCCGGGAGCCGAGGGCGGCTCGCTCGGCGGTGCGGCGCCGCGAGGGCCCCTGCCGGGAGGGTCGACTCCCGAGCGGATCGCCGACGCGACCGACGTCCCGCCGTGGCAGCGGGGGCCGGCCGCGCGTGCGGCCAAACCGGCCAACCGACCTCCGGATGCACCCGCGCGCCCTGAGTCGCCCGCCCGTTCCGAGGCACCGCGCCGTGGCAACAGCGGTGCGACCGAGCACTCGCCCGGCGTCGACGCTCGGCTGAACCGGTTTCTGTCGGGCGGCGCATCGTCGGCGCCGCAGCAGGAGCAGGACGCTGCTGGGTGGGCCGACCCGCCGGAACCGGCGCGACCTGAGCCGACCGCGCGGCCTGAGCCGACCGCGCGGCCTGAGCCGACCGCACGACCCGAGCCGACCGCACGACCCGAGCCGACCGTACGACCCGAGCCGACCGCACGGCCCGAGCCGACCGCACGACCCGAGCCGACCGTACGACCTGAGCCGACCGTACGACCTGAGCCGCCCGCGCGGCCGGAGCCGACGGTACCGCCCGAGCAGTACGCCAGCGAGCTTCCCGACCTGTCCGGACCCACGCCGCGCCCGGGGCCGCGCAAGCAGGCACCGGAGCGTCCCAAGCAGGAAACGGCGAACCGCCCCGCGGCCCAGACCAGCCGGGCGCCGGTGGCCAGTCGCCATCAGGGTCCGGTGCGCGCCAGCATGCAGATCCGCCGGGTGGACCCGTGGAGCGTGTTGAAGGTCTCGTCGGTGTTGTCGGTGGCGCTGTTCTTCGTCTGGATGATCGCCGTCGCCTTCCTGTACCTGGTGCTCGGCGGTATGGGCGTATGGAGCAAGCTGAACAGCAACGTGGGCGACCTGCTGACGAGCGCGAGCGGAAGCTCCGGCGGCGAGCTGGTATCCAGCGGAACGATATTCGGCGGCGCGGCACTCATCGGTCTGGTCAACATCGTTTTACTGACGGCGATGGCCACCGTCGGTGCGTTCATCTACAACCTCACCACCGACATCGTCGGGGGCGTGGAAGTCACCCTGGCCGACCGCGACTGAGTCGAGCCGCGCATCCGCGGGGTTTGGGCCGGAGCTTACGAGTGCGGTAGTCTCGTCGCTCGGCCGTACCAGGCGTTTCGGGGCTATAGCTCAGGTGGTTAGAGCGCTTCGCTGATAACGAAGAGGTCGGAGGTTCGAGTCCTCCTAGCCCCACGGAAAGGTTCACACCATGAGGCGTGTGGTGCTAATCGCCACAGGGATCGCCGCGGTCGTAGCCGTGACGATCTGGCGATCCCGACACGGCGTCGAGGTGTGGCACGCGGCGGCGGACGTGCCGGCCTGAACATCTCAACGAGGGGCCTTAGCTCAGTTGGTAGAGCGCTGCCTTTGCAAGGCAGAAGTCAGGGGTTCGAATCCCCTAGGCTCCACAATCAAAACCGCAGTTGGAGCGGTTAGGCGGGCAAGAACCGATTGCCTAGGCGGCATCCGTGCCCACACTTCGCCCACAATCGCGAGTCAATAGTTGATTGATCGCGACCCCCACCGCTTCCACGTCGGGACCCGTAGAGGTGGCCGTAGCGGTCCAAAGTCAGTGCCGCACACTTCGTGCCCCGCATATAGCCTCCCTTGAAGTCCGGAAACACCAACACGTCCCGATCCCCGGCCGTCAGAAGATCAGCGACGAAGGCCGGCAGACTCACCGCGCGACCCGGGGCGGGACAGCTACAGTGACCGGCTGGCCTAAATTGGGTACACAGCCTTCAGGAGGTGTGTGCCATGAAGAAGATCCTCGTCACCTTGGCCACGCTCGCGGTGTCGGCGGGAATCGCACTCGCCGGGGCCGGAAGCGCCCAGGCCAACGATGACCCCGGCCTGTGCTGGAACGGCTGGATCTGGAGCGCCTGCGTGTCAGGACCAGGTTGGGTTGACTGGGACCCGGGGCACAACTGGAATCCTGGACACGGGCCTTGGGACTGTTCATCACGGCGGGAAGCACCTTTGGAAGTAGCTAGAGCAGCTCCCGGCTCTCCAGCTCTTCGACCCCGGCCATGGTGATGGTGCAGACCATCCAGTTCTTGCCGGTGCGCTCGCTGAGCCTCAGTGTGCCGATAAACCCGCCGGATACCCTAGCGATCTGGGCCGACGATTCACTTTCGGACATTAGTAGTTACGCCTAGTGATTACCCGCACCACTTCTGCTCGGGCATGACCACAACGTGACCACAATTTGACCACAGTTACAGATAACTGCGGTCAATTATAGTCATGTCTTTTCGCACTACAGTGGCACTGTAACCCCTTGAACAGGGCCATGTTTCGCCTTTGCAAGGCAGTAGTCAGGAGTTCGAATCCCCTAGGCTCCACTCAAAACGACAACCCTTCCCGCGCAGCACCATTCGGTGAGCTACGGCTTGGGCGACACCTCCACACTGGGCGGCAGCGTCGACGGCTCCGGTTGCGTCGAGCGTCGAATGATCGAGAAGGCCACCGCTCCCCCGGCCAGCGCCACCACACCGAGCGCGACCAGAACCAGCGGGTGCCGCCTGCGGCGGCTGCGCGCCTTCTGGAGCGCCTGCGGCAGGTTTGACACCACTTCCTGGGCCGCGGCGAGTTCCTGCGCGATGGTCTCCTGCGCAGCCGCCAGCTCCTTGGCCAACTGATCCTTCACGCGGCTGCGGCGGTATCGGTCGCCGACCCAGGCCGCGGAAGACTGCGCGCCGTCCACACCGAGGCCCAACGCCCCCCAGGTGACGTCGACCGGACCGACCGCCGAATATTTGAGGCCGCGGGACAACCGCTGGCCTGGGGTCAAGCGGATCTCGGTCTTCGCGCTCATAGGGCACCTCTCTCGCGGCCTGAAGGGAATCGAGTACCAGCCTGCCACCAACCGCAACGCAGCGGTGCCCGTTGAGCATGGAAGCGGGCGTGGCACACTGGCATCCCGTGACGAGCCCCATTCAGACAGCGACTGCGACGCTGCACACCAACCGTGGTGACATCAAAATCGCACTGTTCGGAAATCACGCGCCCAAGACCGTCGCCAATTTCGTCGGACTGGCACAGGGCACCAAGGACTACAGCACCGAGAACGCGTCGGGCGGATCGTCGGGTCCGTTCTATGACGGCGTGATCTTCCACCGGGTCATCGACGGGTTCATGATCCAGGGCGGCGACCCGACCGGTACCGGCCGCGGCGACGCCGGCTACAAGTTCGCCGACGAGTTCCACCCGGAACTGCAGTTCGACAAGCCGTATCTGCTGGCGATGGCCAACGCCGGACCGGGCACCAACGGATCGCAGTTCTTCATCACGGTCGGCAAGACGCCACACTTGAATCGCAAGCACACCATCTTCGGTGAGGTCGTCGATCCCGAGTCGCAGAAGGTCGTCGACGCGATCGCGACCACCGCGGTCGACCGCAACGACCGTCCGACCGATCCGGTGGTCGTTGAATCGATCACCGTCGCCTGAACCTCAGGTGCCGGCGTAACCGGCGTCAGTCAGCGACATCGAGCACGTTCAACGGGTCGGTGCCCAGATCCCATCGGGTGAACACGAATAGCCGATCCTCGACGGTGTCGATCTCGAGCAGGCGGACTTTGCGTGCGATCCGGCGGAACTCCGTGATGCGGACAAGCTTGATATCTGCGCGCCGCAGTTCGGTCGTCTGCCAGAGTCCGCGGGTTACCAACGCGTCGTTTCTGATTGCCAGCTTTGGCCGCGCACGCCACGACAGGCTTGCAAACACAATTAAGCCGATCGCGGCAATGCCCAGCAGAATCCGTCCCGGTGGGTCTGTGATCAGCGTCACAGCGCCCGTAGCCAAGATAAGTCCGCCTATGAAGCACGCTGCGATACCTAGCGTGGGTGGACTCCACTCAGTTTGCTGCACTGGTACTCAACGCCCTTTTACCGTGGCCGATGGGGTTATCCACAAGTGCTATCCCCAATGGGGATGAATCACATCCGTGTGATCCGATGACCGCGAGGTTGCTGATTCGGTAACGCGCGGCGACGAAGATAAATTCATACCGCTCGTTGTGCCACTCAGCGCCAGCGCATCGTGAGCAACAGCCCGGTGATCATGAAAGCAAAAGCGATCGCATAGTTCCATGGGCCGAGGTCCGCCATGAACGGGATGGCGGACGACGCCAGCTGGAACACCAGCAGCCAGACCAGCCCGATCAGCATCAAGCCGATGAAAAAGACCACGAACCAGGTGCTCGACGGCCCAGCCTTGACCTTGACCGGCGTCCGGCTCACCGGGCTGATGGTGAAGTCGTTCTTCTTGCGAACCTTGGACTTGGGCATGGATACCTTCGGGACAGTCGGCGTCACACGGTGCGACGATGTACGTAGCCTATCGCAGGCACCACCCGCAGGAGGCCACCGATGGAGCGCACCCGGCAGTCCGCATGGCGGTTCGGCGTGCCGGTCGTCTGCCTGCTGGCGGGCCTTCTCCTGGCCGCCACCCACGACGTCTCCGGCGGCGGCGAGATCAGGCGCAGCGACGCCCCGCGACTGGTCGACCTGGTGCGTGGGACCCAGCAGTCCGTGGACCGGCTGACCGCCGAGCGTGATTCGCTGGGGACCACACTCGACACCCATCACGGCGGATCGCCGAGCGCGGACGCCGCACTCGCCGCTATCACCAGACGTTCGGCCCGGCTCGCGGTCGACGCCGGCCTCGACCCGATGCGGGGACCGGGTCTTGTGGTGACGCTCAACGACGCCCAGCGCGACGCGGAGGGCCGCTTCCCACGCGATGCCTCCCCGGACGATCTCGTAGTGCACCAGCAGGATATCGACGCGGTGCTGAACGCGATGTGGAGTGCGGGTGCAGAGGGCATCCAGATGCAGGACCAACGGATCATCGGCACCTCGGCGCCGCGGTGCGTCGGAAACACGCTGCTCCTCAACGGGCGCACCTACAGCCCGCCGTACGTGATCACCGCGATCGGAGACGCACCTGCCATGCAGGCCGCCCTGTCCGCGGCGCCGTTGGTCACGCTGTACCGGCAGTACGTGGTGCGGTTCGGCCTGGGTTACACCGAGGAGCCCCGCGGGCAGGTGGATCTGGTCGGGCACTCGGAGCCGGTGCGGATGCGCTTCGCCAAACCCGCGGGACCCGTCGGCTACTAGTGATTTGTGTGCGTTGACGGTAGCGCTGAGCGCGACAAAGTCACGCCGAAATCGCTGCGGTAACCTGGGCCGATGCAGGTTCTCGTCGTCGACAACTATGACAGCTTCGTGTTCAACCTCGTCCAGTATCTGGGCCAGCTCGGGGTGGACGCGCAGGTGTGGCGCAACGACGACGAGCGCCTCGCCACCGACGCCGCCGTCGCCGACGCGGCTGCCGCGTTCGACGGCGTCCTGCTCTCCCCCGGGCCCGGCACGCCGGAGCGCGCGGGCGCCTCGATCCCCCTGGTGAAGGCCTGTGCGGCCGCGGAGACCCCGCTACTCGGGGTGTGCCTGGGCCACCAGGCCATCGGTGTGGCATTCGGCGGCACCGTCGACCGGGCACCCGAGCTGCTGCACGGCAAGACCAGCACCGTGCATCACACCAATGTCGGTGTGCTGCAGGGTCTTCCGGACCCGTTCACCGCGACGCGCTATCACTCGCTGACCATCCTGCCGGACACGATGCCCGCCGAGCTCGAGGTGATCGCGCGCACGGAGGGCGGCGTCGTCATGGGTGTGCGGCACGCCGAACTGCCGATCCACGGCGTCCAGTTCCACCCCGAGTCGATCCTGACCGAGGGCGGACACCGGATGCTGGCCAACTGGCTGGGCTTCTGCGGCGCCGCGCCGGCCGAGGCCCTGGTTCGCCAGCTCGAGGACGAGGTCGCAGGCGCGGTGGCGGCGGCTACGACGCGAAGCTCAGCGTGACCCGGCTGTCGTAGTTGACCCCGGTGCCCGCGGACGGGCTCTGGGTCACCACGGCGTTGGTGCGCTGGCCGCTGTTCTGCACATCTCCGCTGCGGTCGAGCACACCAGTCCAGCCCAGCGCCCGCAGCCGCGGTTCGGCGTCCACCCAGAACATGCCCCGCACGTCCGGCATGATGAATTGGTTGCCCCGCGACACCTGCAACTGGATGACTGTGTCGACCGGAACCGTCTGTCCCGCAGGTGGATTGGTGCCGAGCACCTGACCGGCCGGGGTCGGGCTGTCAACGTCGACCGGAACGGTCTTGGTGAATCCGGACGCTGTCATGATCTGCACGGCGCTCTCCGCTGACTGGCCCGTCACGTCCGGAACCGGCCGGGTCTCAGGGCCGGCACCAAGAACGATGGTGATCTCGTTGGTGATCGCCGACGTCTGGTTGACCGGAGGGTTGGTGCCGAGAACCTTGTCCTTCATCTCGGGTGTGGACGGCGACGACGACGGCCGGAAATTCTCGAAGCCCGCGGCGGTGAGCTTCTGGACCGCATCGTCGTAGCTGAGATTTCTGACGTCGGGAATCTCGCGCTGCTCGGGGCCCGTGGACACGTTGAGGGTGACCTCCTCGCCGGCGTCGACGGACGAGTTGGCACCGGGCTCGGTGTCGATCACGTGATCGGGCGGGACGGTGGAATCCGGCTGCTGCTGGGTACGTGTCCTGAAGCCGCGGTTCTGGAGCTCAGCGATCGCGTCGGCCGATACCTGACCGCGCACGTCGGGGACCTGCACGTCGCGCGTGCTGCCGCCGAACATGTTGATCGCCAGCGTCACCACCACCGTCAGCACGGCCAGCACGGCGACCGCGATGAGCCAGCGGGCGACCGATCCGCGGCGCTCCCGCTCGATGTACTGGGGCAACGGGCGCGCGACGGAATCGATGGGCTCGGTCCGGTGATCGCCAGGCTGAGCCGACATCAGCGAGCTTCGCTCGGCGTCGGTGAACACCTTCGGCGCGTCCGGCTGCTCGCCGCTGTGCACCTTCACCAGGTCGGCGCGCATCTCCGCGGCGGTCTGGTAGCGGTTGTCGGGGTTCTTGGCCAGTGCCTTGAGCACGACGGCGTCCAGCTCGGGTGGGATGCCCTCGTGCCGCTGCGACGGGGGTACGGGATCTTCGCGAACGTGTTGATACGCCACCGCGACGGGAGAGTCGCCGACGAAAGGTGGCTCACCGGTGAGCATTTCGTACAGCACGCAGCCCAGCGAGTAGACGTCGGAGCGGGCGTCGACCTTCTCACCGCGCGCCTGCTCGGGGGACAGGTACTGGGCGGTGCCGATCACCGCGGCGGTCTGGGTGACGCTGCTGGCGTCGGCCAGCGCCCGCGCGATGCCGAAGTCCATCACCTTCACCGCGCCGGCCTTGCTGATCATGATGTTGGCCGGTTTGACGTCGCGGTGGATGATCCCGTGCTGGTGGCTGAAGTTCAGCGCCTGGCACGCATCGGCGATGACCTCGATCGCCCGCCGCTGCTCCATCGGACCGTCGGTGTGCACGATGTCGCGCAGCGTGACGCCCTCGACGTACTCCATCACGATGTAGGGCAGGGGACCGTTGGGGGTCTCCGCCTCGCCGGTGTCGTAGACCGCGACGATGGCCGGGTGATTCAGCGCGGCGGCGTTCTGTGCCTCCCGGCGGAACCGCAGGTAGAAGCTGGGGTCGCGGGCCAGGTCGGCGCGCAGCACCTTGATGGCCACGTCGCGGTGTAACCGCTGATCGCGCGCCAAATGGACCTCGGACATACCGCCGAAGCCAAGAATTTCGCCGAGTTCGTATCGGTCGGACAGGTGTTGCGGGGTGGTCATTGCGATATCTGTTCTGGGGGTGAGGGCGTCACCTGCACCTTTGCGGGCGACGCGATCGCATTGTGTCGGGTTACCCCGGATTCTTCTCCACCATGACGGACGCCGCCCTGTTCGGTCCATTCCGGCATCGCTGTCGGCGAGAACGGGGTGGTCTGGGTGATCGTGTTCGTGATGGTCGGCTCCGGCGTCTGATTTTGGTCGTTACGGTCCTGAGCGTTCAGCACGATGAGGATCGCGATGACGATCGCCAGCGCGCCGAGCACCCCGGCGGCCCACAGCAGCGCGCGCTGCCCCGAGGAGAACGTGCTGCGCGCCGGGGGAGGGGGGCGATGGCTGCCGGTGGGCTGGCGGGGCCGGGCGGCGGCCGTCGGGGTGCGCACGGTCAGGTCCGCGGCGGCGCGCGCCTGGGCTGCCGACGGTACGGCGGCGGGCGTCGCCCGCCCGATCGACGGCGCCTGGTTCGGCCGCGGCGGCCGCCGGCCGGAGCGTACGGCGGCAACGGCGTCGGCGAACAGGCCGCCGGAGCGGTACCGCATGCCCGGATTCTTGACCAGGGTGATCTCGATCAGTTCGCGCACATTGGGCGGCAGATCGGCGGGCAGCGGTGGCGGCGTCTCCTTGATGTGTTTCATCGCCACCGTAAGCGCGCCGTCACCGGCGAAGGGCCGCTTGCCCGAAACAGATTCGTAGCCAACGACTCCCAGCGAGTAGACGTCGCTGGCCGCCGTCGCGTCGTGACCGAGCGCCTGTTCGGGCGCGATGTACTGGGCGGTGCCCATCACCATGCCGGTCTGGGTCACCGGGGCGGAGTCGACGGCCTTGGCGATGCCGAAGTCGGTGAGTTTCACCTGACCGGTCGGTGTGATGAGGATGTTGCCGGGCTTGACGTCGCGGTGGACCAGGCCTGCGGTGTGCGCGACCTGCAGCGCGCGGCCGGTCTGCTCGAGCATGTCCAGCGCGTGGCGCAGTGACAGCCGGCCGGTGCGCTTGAGCACCGAGTTCAGCGGCTCGCCGTTGACGAGTTCCATCACCAGGTACGCGGTGCGGCCCTCACCGTCCATATCGGTTTCGCCGTAGTCGTACACGCTGGCAATGCCTGGGTGGTTGAGCATCGCGACGGTGCGGGCCTCGGCACGGAACCGTTCCACGAACTCGGCGTCCTCGGAGTACTCGGCCTTGAGCACTTTGACTGCGACTCGCCGGCCCAGGCGGGAGTCGATACCTTCCCAGACCTGTCCCATGCCGCCGGTGGCGATCAGCCGCTGCAGCCGATACCGACCCGACAGCGTCACTCCTACGCGCGGGCTCATGGCTCGACTCCCACTCGTCCCCTGCCCTGCGGGCGTGGGCCCACCGGTCCTCCGCCGATTCCTCGACTCCCACTCGTCCCCTGCCCTGCGGGCGTGGGCCCACCGGTCCTCGCTCGTGCCTCGCTGCGATCCTCACTCGCGGTCGTCTTCGGAGGCTCGTACCTCGCTGCGATCCTCACTCGCGCTCGTCTTCGCGGGCTCATGAGCCCTCCCGCAGCGCCGCGGCGATCGTGGCGCGCCCGATCGGAGCGGCCAGCGCCCCGCCGGTGGCGGACAACCGGTCGCCGCCATTCTCGACCAACACCGCGACAGCGACCTTGGGCGTCTGCGCCGGGGCGAATGCGATGTACCAGGCATGCGGTGGGGTGTTGCGCGGATCGGTGCCGTGCTCCGCAGTGCCGGTCTTCGATGCGATCTGCACGCCGGCGATGGCTCCCTTCTGCTGCGTCACCTGCTCAGCGGCGACCATCAGATCCGTCAGTGTATCGGCGACCTCGTGCGACACCGCTCGCCGCTCTTCTTGGGGAGCCGCTGTACTGATATTGGCAAGGTCGGGTCCCCTAAGGCTATCGACCAAGTACGGGCGCATCGTCACCCCGTCGTTGGCGATGGTCGCGGCGACCAACGCGTTCTGCAGTGGTGTCACCGCGACATCCTTCTGACCGATGCTCGACATGCCAAGAGCGGCGTTGTCGGAGATCGGCCCGACGGTGGACTCGACAACCTGGAGCGGAATCATCGGGGGAGGGGTGTCCAGTCCGAACCCGAGTGCCGCCGACCGCAGCGCATCCGCCCCGTTGTCGAGGCCGAGTTGGACGAAAGCCGTATTGCACGACTTGGCGAACGCCTGACGCAGAGTTGTCGTCGGGCCTGCGCCACATGACGACCCGCCGAAGTTCTCCAGCGTTGCGGTGCTGTCCGGCAACGGGATTCGAGCCTCGGTGGTGAGCTGGGTGTTCTCGGTTGCGCCGCGCGAAAGTGCCGCCGCGGTGGTGATGACCTTGAATGTCGAGCCGGGCGGGTAGGTTTCGGAGATCGCCCGGTTCAGCAGAGGCGACTCGGGGTTGTCGCGCAGCTGCTGCCAAGCGGCCGACTGCTCGTCCATATCGTGGGTGGCCAGCAGATTGGGGTCGTACGACGGCGCCGAGACCATCGCAAGGATCTTGCCGGTGGACGGCTCGAGTGCGACCACCGAGCCTTTGCACGGACCGTTGCAGCCGTCCTCCATCGCATCCCAAGCAGCTTGCTGCACTTGGGGATTGATGGTGGTGTCGACGTTGCCTCCGCGTGGATCGCGCCCGGTGAAGAAGTCGGCGAGCCGTCGCGCGAACAGCCGTTGGTCCGAACCGTTGAGGATCGTGTCCTCGGCGCGCTCGAGGCCGGTGCTCGAATATCGCAGCGAGTAGAAACCGGTGACGGGCGCGTACGCCAACGGGTTGGGATACACGCGAAGGAAACGGAATCGGCCGTTGGTGGACACCGAATACGCCAACAGCTGACCGCCCGCGGAGATCTGGCCGCGCTGACGGGAGTACTCATCGAGGAGCACGCGCTGGTTACGCGGATCCGAGCGCAGGCCGTCCGCGGTGAACACCTGGGTGAGGGTCGCGTTGGCGAGCAGTAACACAACCAGGGCCATGACCGTGACGGAGATGCGGCGGAGCGAGGTGTTCATACCTTCTCGATCACCTCGGTGCTTACCGCCGCGATCGACGTCGCGGCCTGCGGGCTGGTGACGATCGGGCGGCGCGCGGCATGGGAGATCCGGACCAGGATCGCCAGCAGCAGATAGTTCGCCAGCAGCGACGAACCGCCGTAGGACATCCACGGCGTGGTGAGTCCCGTCAACGGGATCAGCTTGGTGACGCCGCCGACAACGATGAACAGCTGGATCGCCAGGGTGGAGGCCAGACCGGCGGCGAGCAGCTTGCCGAAGCTGTCACGCACGGCGATCGCCGTGCGCAGGCCGCGGATGATCACGATCGTGTACAGCATCAGGACGGCGGCCAGACCCACCAGGCCGAGTTCCTCACCGATCGCCGCGATGATGAAGTCGGTCGACGCCGCAGGCACGGTGCCGGGCTGGCCGTTCCCCAGACCGGTGCCGAAGATCCCGCCGGTGGCGAAGCTGAACAGCGACTGCACCATCTGGTAACCGGCACCCTCGGGATCCGCGAACGGGTCGAGCCAGTTCTGCACACGAATCTGGACGTGGTCGAAAAGGTAATACGCTGCAACGCTTCCCGCCGCGAACAACGCCAAGCCGATGACCACCCAGCTGAGCCTGTCGGTGGCTATGTAGACCAGCACCAGAAAGGACGTGTACAGCAGGAGCGATGTGCCGAGGTCCTTCTCGAAGATCATCACGCCGACGGACGCGATCCACGCGGCCAGCAGTGGTGCGAGATCACGCGGTCGGGGCAGGTCCATCCCGAGGAAGTGCTTGCCTACGCTGGTGAACACGCTGCGCTTGGCCACCAGGACCGAGGCGAAGAAGACGAGCAGCAGGATCTTGGAGAACTCGGCCGGCTGAATTGAGAAGCCCGGCAGCTCAATCCAGATTTTGGCGCCGTTCTGCTCTGACATCGAACGTGGAAGCAACGCGGGAATCAGCAACAGGATCAGGCCGGTGAGTCCACACAGGTATCCGTATCGCGCCAGCAGCCGGTGGTCGCGCAAAAAGATCACGATGAGCGAGAAACCGATGACGCCGACGAGGGTCCACAGCATCTGCTGGTTGGCGGTGCCACCCAGCCCGTTCTGGGTCAGCTCGCCCTCGGCGAGGTCGAGCCGGTGGATCATCACCAGGCCGAGCCCGTTCAACAGGGCGACCACCGGAAGCAGGAGCGGGTCGGCATAAGGCGCGAACCGCCGCACCGCGAGATGCGCGCCGGTGAACAGCGCCAGATACGCGACGGTGTACTGCACCAGATCCCAATGCAGGCCCTGCTCCTGATTGGCCTCGACGAGGAGAAGTGCCAATGTGGTGATGACGACGGCGAACCCGAGCAGAAACAATTCGGCGTTGCGCCGGTTGGGAAGCGGGGGAGTTACGGCCACGGGTGATTGCGGCTGCGTGGTCATGACAATTCCCGGCAGTTCGTCCCGGGTTCCGGCGGTGCTGGGGGCAGTACGGTGCGGGTCTGGGGTGGCGCGGCCGCGGGCGTTGACGATGCTGGCGCGGGGGATGACGGCTCCCCCGAGGCGGAGGGAGCGCCGGAGGCAGAGGGAGCGTCAGAAGCGGGCGGAGCCTCGGGAGACTCCGCAGCGGGGGGAGCTTCCTGCGTGATCGTCCGCGGCGTCTCCGCTGCAGGTGTCTGGTCGCCCGTCGTCGAGGGTTCACCGGGCTGGCTGCCCGGCAGATTATTAGGCACCCCAGGCGAATTCGCCTCCGCAGGTGAGTGCGGCACCGAGCTTGTGCGGGGTGGGGCCGGTGGGGCGCAGACCGGCAGCACCGATTCGCGCGCAAGCTTGTGGATCTGGTCGATCGCCTCCTCCAACGACCCCGACGGCAGGCCCGCCAGGACCTGTGCGCGCGCGGAGGGCCGCATGTCGTCGACACTGAGCAGGCGACAGTTGTCGCGAGATTCGCCGGGGGAGACGAGCGACAACTCGTTGCGATCGTTCAGACAGCCGACCGTGAAGGGCTCCTGCAGCGCTATGCCCAGAAAGGAGCCCTGAACACCCCGCATGATCGACACCGTGCCGGCGCTGGCGGCGACGTAGTAGTTGCTGCGCACGATCTCGCGACCGACGGCGAGGCCGGTCAGCACCACCAGAATCAACAACGCGGCGGCGATGAACATCCGCCGCCGCGACCGCGGTGCACGAACCGGCTCTTCCGGCGGAGGCTCTACACGCTTGGCGACATTGCGGCGCGGGTTGAACGCTGACGCGCGACCCGCCGCCGTGTTGGGCGGCGCGGACTGATCGTCGTTGCCGGACACCGCACCCGCCAGAATCGGCTGGGTCTGGCCGTAGTCGTAGTCGACGACATCGGCCACCACAACGGTCACGTTGTCGGGTCCGCCGCCGCGCAACGCCAATTCGATTAGCCGGTCGGCGCTTTCGGCCACATCGGCGATCTGCAGCGCTTCGAGGATGGTTTCGTGGCTCACCGGATCGGACAGACCGTCCGAGCACAGCAGGTAGCGGTCACCGGCGCGGGCTTCGCGCATGATGAGCGTGGGCTCCACCTCATGACCGGTCAGCGCTCGCATGATCAGCGACCGCTGCGGGTGACTGTGCGCCTCTTCGAGGGTGATACGGCCCTCGTCGACCAGCGTCTGAACGAACGTGTCGTCCTTGGTGATCTGGTTGAGCTCGCCGTCCCGAAGCAGGTAACCGCGCGAGTCACCGATGTGCACGAGTCCAAGTCGATTGCCCGCGAACAGGATCGCGGTAAGGGTCGTGCCCATACCCTCGAGTTCGGGGTCGGCCTCGACATTTGCGGCGATCGCAGAGTTCCCGTCCCGGACTGCGGTGTCGAGCTTGTTCAGCAGGTCGCCGCCCGGCTCGTCGTCATCGAGGTGGGCCAGTGCCGCGATCACCAGTTGGGAGGCGACTTCACCGGCGGCGTGGCCGCCCATGCCGTCGGCGAGCGCAAGCAGGCGCGCGCCGGCGTACACGGAGTCCTCGTTGTTCGCGCGGACCAGGCCGCGATCGCTGCGGGCCGCGTATCTGAGCACCAGTGTCACGGCCGCAGCTCAATTACCGTCTTGCCGATTCGAACCGGCGTGCCCATCGGAACCCGTACCGCCGTAGTCACCTTCGCCCTGTCAAGGTATGTGCCGTTGGTCGATCCTAGGTCCTCTACGTACCATTCCGAACCTCGAGGCGACAGCCTGGCATGCCGTGTTGAGGCGTAATCGTCGGTGAGAACCAGGGTCGAGTCGTCGGCGCGGCCGATGAGCACCGCCTGGGTGCCCAATGTGATGCGGGTGCCCGCGAGTGCGCCGTCGGTGACGACCATCTGACGTGCCACATTGCGCTTGCCGCGGCTGGGCAGCAACGAACCCCGCAACGGCAGTCCTCGTCGCACCATGACCGCTCCGGTCGGCGCGTAGATATCGGTCCGCAGGATCCGCAGCACCGACCAGATGAACAACCACAACAGCAACAGGAAGCCGACGCGTGTCAGTTGCAGTACCAAACCCTGCATCTGACGTCCTCTCCGTCACCATCCCGTTTCCGTCGCATCGGCAACAAGAATCAAGTCGCCACCTTCGGCAACGTCACGATACTTGGACGGCCACGGACATGAGGGTGAAGCCGACAGCTTCCCCAGTCGCGGCCGACTTGAGACCCAGCCGAGCTTCAGGCTCTCAATGCACGCGGACGATGATCTCGGAGTGCCCCAGCCGGATCACATCGCCGTCGGCGAGTTGCCACTCCTGCACCGGCGCGTTGTTGACCGTCGTGCCGTTGGTGGAGTTGAGGTCGGACAGCAGTGCCACCTGGCCGTCCCAGCGGATCTCCAGGTGCCGGCGTGAGACGCCGGTGTCGGGCAGCCGGAACTGGGCGTCCTGGCCGCGGCCGATGACGTTCGCGCCCTCACGCAGTTGGTAGGTCCGGCCACTGCCGTCGTCAAGCTGCAGCGTGACGGCGGCGCCGGCGGCGGGGTAGTCGCCCTGGCCGTAGCCGTAGCCCCCGGCTGCGGGCCGACCGTAGTCGTAGCCGCCCGCAGGTTCGCCGTAACCGGGCTCGGCGTATCCGGCACCGGCCTCGCCGTAGCGCCCGTATTCGGGCTGCTGCGCGTACTCCTGGCGGCCATATGCCTGAGCGCCGTACCCGCCTTGATCCGGGTATCCACCCTGCTCCGGATATCCACCCTGCTCGGGGTAACCGCCCTGGTCGGGATACCCCGGGCGGGCCTCGGGCCTGCCGTAGCCGTCGTCGGGCCGGCCCGGTGCGGGCTGACGGCCGTAGTCGTAGTCGCCTGCAGGTGGCCCGTAACCAGGCTGGCCTGCCGGGGGGCCGTAGCCACCGGGTGCCTGGCGGTAGCCCTGGTCGGGGTAGCCGCCACCGGCGGGCGGGCCGTACCCGGCCGGAGGACGCTGCTCGTAGGACGGCGGTGGGTAGCCCTGGTCGGGGTATCCGCCTTGCTCGCGGTATCCGCCTTGATCCGGGTAACCGCCCTGCTCGGGGTAGCCGCCCTGGCGCGGCGGGTAAGGCTCACGCGGCGGCGGATAGCCGCCCTGGTCCTGCGGCGGGTACTGGCCGCGCGGATCCTGTCCGCGGTCGTCCTGCTGGCGGTCGTCCTGCTGGCGGCCGTACCGGTCGTCTTGATACTCATCGGCGGGCCGCCCCGGCACCGGGCCGCCGTATTGCGTCGGGTTGTCGCTCATCGGTACTCCTGATTCTGCGTTGGACGAGAGTTCTCGGTGTGGGGCGGGATCGCCAGTGGTTGAGTCGGGATTGACCGCGCCACGCGCTCGAAACTGTCCGGTGTGCAGGCTGGAAGATTGTTCGAACCTGACGACCACATCACCATACGTTTGCCATCTCTGCTCATGGATGTATCCCTCCAAGTGCTTGGCGAAAGTCGCTGATGTGAGGTCCGGGTCGGCGCTCACCTTTTGATAGTCAGGCACACTGAGGGTAATGACGTAGTCGTTTGGCGCCAAAACTCGGCCGCCGAGCACTTCACGCACGCCGGTGTCGGCTTCCCGGCGGAGCATCGCCTCAACTTCTTGCGGAACAATCGATCCGCCGAAGACCCGGGCGAATGCGTCGCCGACGGTCGATTCGAGTTTGCGCTCGATGCGATCGACTAGACCCATATCACCGCCCGCCTCACTCGTCGTTGTTTGTCGGTCCTGCTCGTGCTGCCGCTCAACCGCGTGTCGCCTCGCCACAGTCCTTGCTTGCATGGTATCGGCCCAGCACAGCGGTGCGGGACCAACGGAATCCGCGAGTCGGATCCCTCCAGGTCAGGCGCGTGAGCGTGGCCCGCATTCCCGCAGATGGCAGCCCCGGGCCGCGGATCGGCACGGTTGGGGAGCGGGGTGGGGTGCGTGATAGGCTCCCCCGGTTGTTGGGGCGAGTGGCGGAATGGCAGACGCGCTGGCTTCAGGTGCCAGTGTCCTTCGGGACGTGGGGGTTCAAGTCCCCCTTCGCCCACAATCAGCGGTTCTACGAACTGCGGCGTGGACAGGTCACGAACGCGAAAGAGTTCGTGACTTTGTGTTTGGCGGGGTTCGTTTCGGTAGCGGCCCTCGAAGGCGCCTGTTCAGCTGTCAGTGAGCCGCTCGGGGGCCGGACTCAGACCCAGGTGCCGAGGCGTTGCGCAGCCTTGCGATCCGAAATGCCAGGCCGGGGTGCGTCAGTGAAGAGAGCACGGGCCTGTGGGCAGCGCATGGCGGCCGGCTGCATGGTCAGCGGCCTTCGCCGCGAACGGCTGTTGTAGCCGCGCGCAGGCCGTCCAGATTGGCCTCGGGAGGCCTGGCTCAGACTGCAGCAGGTGCCCAGGTTGCGCAGCCTTCAGATCGATACCAGACCGCGGTGAGTCAGTGGTAGACGAGTACCGCCGGCGCGCTTGGAGGCGCAGTCGCATCGGCCGGCGGGCATCGAACAGCGCGATGCACGGTTCGCCGGCGAACCGGCTGTTGTAGCGCAGGCCGTCCAGATTGGGGGGCTCGATGATGCGCTCGGCCCAGACGCCTCTGCATGATCGAGTGTCGGCCCGGTGCGCATAACTGACCGATGCGTCCTGATGCCGCGCCACGGTAAACTGGCAGCCGCGAACGTGCCCCCGGCTCGAGTTGGCCACCCGCCAGCGCTGTCGGCGGCCAGGTCGAGCAACCGAAGCTCTCGGGTGAACCGCAACCCGGACAGGTAGGAGTCACCACGAAACCGGTCGATGGTGCGCTCTGCCTGGAACGCCTCTGCCAGAGCAGGTGTCGGCCCGGAGGCGCCATACCAGACACCGATACCGTCGTGATGCCGCGCCACGGCAAGCCCGGCAGCCGCATGTCGGTAGCCAACGATTCACCCGGCCGTGAACACCAGCATCTCGTCCCGCCGACCTTCATCGACGAGCCGTCGCGCAACGGGCGCTCAACGGCATCCCGGTGACCGTCGCCGCTATCGCGACCTGAAAGTATCGACAGCGTGGGAAACAACGAGCGGGCGAAAATCGTCATGACCGACGAGGAGATCGCCGAGTTCATAACGCGCAGCCGCACCGCGACGATGGCGACCGTGCTCTCCGACGGGCGTCCGCACCTCGTGGCGATGTGGTACGCCGTGGTTGACGGTGAGATCTGGTTCGAGACCAAGGCCAAGTCGCAGAAGGCGGTCAACCTGCGTCGCGACCCGACGATCACCGTGATGATCGAGGACGGGCAGAGCTACAACACGTTGCGCGGGGTATCGATCGACGGGCGCGCCGAGATCGTCGACGATCCGAAAACCACTCTGCGCGTCGGGATCAGCGTGTGGGAGCGCTACACCGGGCCGTACTCCGACGAGGTGCGCCCGTTCGTAGACCAGATGATGAACAACCGGATATGTGTGCGGGTAGTGCCCACCCGGATGCGCAGCTGGGACCACCGCAAGCTCGGCATGCCCGAGATGCCCATCGGCGGCAGCACCGCCGAATACCTTAAGGATGGAAATGGACCCGACTAAGAAGCCGGCACAGCTGAACTCGCCGTTCGTGACCACGGTCATGAAGTACGCCGGCAAGGCGCACGTGTGGGTGTACCGCAAGTCCGGCGGGAAGATCGGCGCCAACTGGCGAGTCGGCGCGGGGCTGAAGAAGCCAGTGCCCACACTCTTGCTCGAACACACCGGCCGAAAGTCCGGCAAGACGTTCGTCTCGCCGCTGGTGTACATCAACGACGGCCAGGACGTAGTCGTCGTGGCGTCGCAGGGCGGCCGCGACACCGACCCGCAGTGGTATCGCAACCTGGTGGCCATCCCCGACGTCTACATCGAGATCGGCACGGATCGACGCAGTGTGCGCGCGGTGACCGCGAACGCCGAGGAAAAAGCGAGGCTCTGGCCGAAGTTGGTGGACGCCTACGCGGACTTCGACACCTATCAGAGCTGGGCCGACCGCGAGATCCCCGTGGTGGTGCTCAAGCCGCGTTGAGTCTGCGGTGCGATTCATCTCACAGCCCTGAATGTTCGCAGCCCCGGAGTTCGGGTAGTCAAGGGATCAGGTGCAGCTGAGCGCCGACCCAATCCTTCTACGCCTAAGGGGCTATTACTGATGACTACCACCGAAACCACACTGCTCGCACAGTTGCGGACCGTGCTCGACCTGACCCATACGGAGATTCAGGTCGCCGAGACCCGCGTGGCGCAGGCCCGCACCGAAGCAGTACGGAAAGAGCTGACACAGAACGCGGACAACGGCCGAATCCGCGCCGAGGCGATCGAAAAGGCGATCCGCGATCTCGGCGGTTTCCCCGACACCATCGGTCCGTTCCTGGGCCGTGCCGCCGCGGCGGTGAAGGCGCTGACCGAGCAGGCGCAGCCGTTCGACGAGGCACTGCTGGGTGACTTGGCGCTGGAGGATCAGCTCCTCGACCGTTCGCGCTACATCAAGGCGCTCGCGGTCGCGGCCAAGCGCACCGACGTCCAGGAACTTGCCGACCGCTTGATCACCGCGCATTCCGCGACGGTCAACTGGCTGACGACGGTGCTGGCCGAGGACGCCCTCGGTGGACCGGCGGCGCTGCGCCGCACACCGTTGCAGGCGGCGGCGGGAACCGCGGTCAAGCTGGTGAACCTGCCGGGGCAATGGTCGGCGCAGTCGGTCGAGCGCGTCGCGGAACTGGTGCGTTCGGCAGGCCCGGCCGTCGATGACCTGGTCCGTCGCGCGCAGCATGCCAGTGACGTGGCGCTCAAGGCACTCGGCGCCTCGCGCGACGCCGCGCTGCAGAGCGCCGAAGCCGTGGTACGTGGCGAGGGTGCCGAGCAAGCCGCGGACGCGCTGCACAGTGCACGTGCCGCCACTGGCGTCCTCGACGCCGACGAACTGCCGATCCCTGATTACGACGAACTGAACCTCACCGATGCCGTCGCCGCGGTGAAAGAACTCGAGGAGCCGGCCGACATCCGGACGATCATCGCCTACGAGGAAGCGCACAAGGACCGCCAGCGACTCGTCTCCGCCGCGCAGACCCGCGTCGCCGACATCGCGCAGGAGGTCGTCGGGCTCAGCTGATCCCCGACGGCACCGACCACCCCGCGATCACCGATCGCGGGGTGTTTCGCATTCCGGATCAGGGGTGCGGTGGATTGAAACCCGGGTTGGACAGCGCGGTGGCCACAGCGCTGCCGATCGGGCCGAACTCGTCGACGATGGTGGCGACGCCCGTCGCGACACCGGCGTGGCTGTAATGGGTCAGCGCGGCCAAGCCGAGGTAGGGACCCTGCGGCAGGCGGCTGAGCGTCAGCGTGTAGTCGGCGTTGATGAACTGCAAACCGCTTGGGCCGTAATGGGTTAGCGAGCTGGCCATGTCGCCGGCCATCGCGGCGCGGGTGAACGCGGTGAGCGGTTCGCCGTCGACGAGTGGGCGGATGTCGCGCACCCAGATGTATTTCGGACCGACGTGTTCCCACGCACTGAGACCGAAGCCGGGCCCGGGCGTGTGCTGATCCTTGCCGTAGGTCCACACCAGCGTGGTCAGCCCGCGGGGAACGGGATCCGGCGTTGGCGGAAGCGGCGGCATGGTGACCGGTGATGTCCAGATCTCGTCGGCCGGTTGTTCGCCCCGGCGGAGAAACAGTCCGCTCGCGCGGGCCACCACGGTGTCCTCCTGCGTGACGACCGCGTCGACCAGCTTGAGTCGCCGACCCTGCCGGGTGACGCTGGTTTCGACGCGCACCGGCGCCAGCGCGGCGGGCCGGAACAGGTCGACCGTCAGTCGTGTCGGTTGGAGATCGGGTTCGCCTGCATCGCGTTCGAGGACATAGCCGACCAGCCCGCCGAGATAGTTGCCGCTGATCGTCTGCCCCCACGGGCCGCGCGCGATCGGCGCGGGTACGAACACGTCTCCGTCCGGCATGAAGAAGGCCGAAGGGGTGCCGCCGCGCTGCGCTGTGTCGACAGCACTGTCCCGAGTCGTCATCGGAAATGACGATATCGGGCCGGGTTTGCTATGCGTCGGCGGTGTCGACCACGTCGTCGAACTCGGAGTGCTCCTTCACGTAGTCCGCCACCATCGAACACACCGGCACGATCCGCAGTCCGGCATCCCGTGTCTGCTGCAGCGCCTCGCCGATCAGGATCGTCGCCAGGCCCCGTCCTTGGAATGCGTCGTCCACTTCGGTGTGCGTGAAGGTTCGTCGGCCGTCTCGGTCTTTGATCTCGGTGAACCCGGCGATGGTTCCGTCCACCGAAATGGTGAAACGGCCGGACTCCTGTATGACGCTGGTGGTCGCGCCGGTCTTGTCGGTGGTCATGCGTCTTCTATACCCCGGGATTGGATCGTGGACGCAAGGTCGCGTGGGGCAGCGGCGGGGCGGGCAACCGTGGTGTGGCGCCGCGGTAGCCGTATACCGCCCCGAATCGATCGTCGTGGTCCTCCCACTGCAGGCGATACGTCGCGATGTCCTCGTGGCTGCGGCCGACGAAGTTCCACCACATCACCAGCTGTTCGGGAAACGGTGTGCCGCCGAGCAGTAGGACGCGCGCGGGACTCTCGCCACGGTTGACGAGGTTCAGCCGATCGCCACCGGCGGCCTGGAACGCGAGGTCGGCGACGTCGAGTGCGGTGCCCGCGACTTCGACGCTGCCCTGATCGAGCAGTACACCGTGCTCGAAGGCGCGGTCGACGTCCAGCGTCAGGTCGGCGCCCGGATCGAGATCCAGCTGCGCACCGAGCAGCGGCGTGAACGTGTGCACCGGTGAGTGGGCGTCGGCGAGCTCGCCGAGGAAAACCCGCACGGTGGCGTTGCCCAGCGACTGCGGCGACGGTGCGAAATGCGCGAAGTCGCGGTCGGTGTCGCGGTGGGAGTCGGGCAGCGCCACCCACAGTTGTGCGCCGTGCAGGACGGCGGTCGCCGAGGTCGACACCTCGGAGTGACAGATCCCCGCGCCGGCGGTCATCAGGTTCAGCTCGCCGGGCCGGACCATCGCGTGAACACCGGCGCTGTCGCGGTGCTCCACCTCGCCACTGAACAGCCAGCTGACGGTCTGCAGTCCGGTGTGCGGATGCGGAGGCACGTCCATGCCGGTGCCGCGGCGGACGTCGTGCGGTCCGTAGTGGTCGGCGAAACACCACGCCCCGATCAGTGACCGCTCCCGCTGCGGCAGTGTGCGGCGCACCCGGATTGCCCGCGGTCCGCCCAACGGCACCTCGCGCGGATGCAGTACTCCGGTGAATGGCGATGCCGCACAGTCGACTTCGATTGGCGCGGTGTCGGTGTTGCTCACCTCACCAGAGTAAGCCCCATCCGGAGCCGCGCTGCTGAGGTGCCGTCGGCGACCGCGGCAAACCCAGAAACGCCATGGTGGACACCCAGTCACCCGATATGATCCTGAACCTTGGTGTCGGGGAGAAGTCCCCGCTGCGCGCGTAGGGGGAACTCCCATGAGGCAATGGAGCCGTCGGGGCGGTCGGAAGACCGGAGATCGTGCAGCCCGTTACTACGCCCTCGCGGTAACGCTTGGGTTGACCATTGCGGCGGTGACCGGCTACGGCACAGCGTGGGCCGATTCCACGGGTACGGTTTCGCGGGACGGGTCGGCCACCCATTCAGAATCAGCAACCGGTACTGGCACTGCAGCCGAACGCAAGGACTCTCCGGACTCTCCGGCGTCGACGGATGGCGGCCCCAAAGCTGGAGATCGCCGATCCGGCGACCCCTCGTCGCTGACGAGCGCGGGCCCAGCGAACGTGCGCGCCACCCAAAACGACACGGCGACAAGCATCCTGGACGCGTCGCCCGCGACCCCGGCTGCCGACGACGATTCGGCCGGCGGCACGGAGAACACATCGGGGCACAGCACCGCGGCGCCGTCATCCGCCGAAGGCGATGCGGCCTCCTCGACAAGTGCTGGTTCAACGGCCATTTCGGCGGCGCCTGATGCGGAGTCGGTGCCGGATACGCTGCCACAGAAGTCCGCCACCCCATCGACGGCTCTGCCCGCGACCCCGGGTAAGGCCAGTTACTCGAAGATGGCGGTGACGGCCGGAACAGAAGCCTCCGTCGCTGCGACGGTCGACATTTTGCGAACTCCCGCGTCGTCACCGACGAGCGAAGTTGAGAGAAGCTTCGGGCGCGCGGACCCGGCCAGTGCTTTGCGCACCGACATCGCGTCCGCCGCCAGGCCATTCGCCGCGACAGCGAGTACGGCGGCAGTCGACACGGCACCCATCACGCCGGGGGCGCTGTCGCCGATCGCCGAGATCGTGGCGCTGCCCGGACGCATCGTGAATGCTGTCCTGCAGCTGGTCGGAATAACCACCGCCGCGGGCATAGGACCAAGCCCGATTTCGCCGGCGCCGTTCGCCGACCTGTTCTTCGCCGTGTTCCGTCGCCTGGAACAGGCCTTTGGACTGGACTCACCCCTCGCGGGACAACCCGTCCCGCCCAGCCTTACCTACACCGGCCCGCTGGACATACCCACTCCGACGGTGGCCCAATTCCTCGATGCGGCGACCACCGAATACGTTCTCGGCGGCGTTCCCGGGGGTATGAGACCGCTCACCGTTGACGGTTGGCCGATGAAATTCCTTTACCTGGCTACCGGCGCGGATGCCTCGGTATGGGTGACGCCGCAGAATCAGATCATCATCGCCTACTCGGGAACCACCGGCGGCACCAATCTGCTCTTCAACCCGCTGATCGCCATCAGCCAGCTGCTGACGGATTTGCAAGCAGGTTTCACCAACACCACGCCGAAGGCGTTCACCCAGGCTCTGGACTTCGCACAGCAGGTGCAAGCGGAGGCGGCGGTGCAGGGTTACGCGCCGGGCAGCGTCTTCGTGACAGGACACTCGCTGGGCGCCTGGCAGGCACAGTATGTCGCCCAACAACTGGGTCTGAGCGGCATCGGATTTGAAGGTCCGGGCCTGTCGACCACGGTTCCGGGCAACGGGGCCGATTCGCTGTTCGTCAACACCGCCACCTATGGCGATATGGCTCCGTACCTCTCGAGTGACTTGCCGGGCCTTTACCCGTTTGTCCCTTACCCCTACGTTGCCGGCGGAGGGCTTCATCCGCATTACGGCCCGATCGTGATGCTGGGCGACCCCAATGCGAACACGCCGATGACCAACGCGGCGGCGCTGTGGGGGAAGGGCATTGTCGGCAGCCTCATCGCCGTGGTCGACCTGCTCGGCAATTTCTTCGCCAGCCACCTACCCGGCGTTCAGGCGTACAACCTCGACGTGGACCAGGACCCGGGCGTCGTACCGTGGCTGGGGATCAATGGCGGCCCCGTCCACACTGGATTCGGGGAGATGACCATCCCCGAGTTCCTCCAGGCAGCATCCGATGCTGGAATTCTGGTAAAGCCCTGATTAGCCCAGTACGCCTTCGACCTAATACGTACGGCCTGGGACGACTGGTGATCCCGCACAGACGATTTCGGCCAGCACGGTGTTGGTGTTGCTGATCGATCCACAGTAGGCCTCAGATCGAATCGGTCATTGCCGAACGGATCACCTCGAAGTCGTGATCCTCAATCTTGAACACCCCGAAGCGGAACTTGTAGCCCCACCGCGACTTGTCTTCGATGAAGTCCAGTTGTTCGATCAGCGGGCGGATGGGCGTCTCGGCACACTCCAGGAAGTCGACGTTGCGGCGCCACGGCTGCAAATCGGGCGTCACCTCGGTTTGGTAGGGCTCGTCGTCCGCGATCTGTCCGATGGCGGTGAACGCCTGAAGCGGTTCACCGTCGGGATAGTCCGTCTTCGGTGAATAGAAGATGATCCAGTCACCGCGCGCCATCTTGCGCAACATGTTCGGCTTGCCGTGGTTGGCCTGCGTGAAGCGGCCGCGCACCCCGCGCTCGACGTGGTCCCGGCTGACCGTGTTTATCCAGTTCGTCATGCCGTTGCCGGCCTGTTCGACGAAATCCCCGCCGGGTTCCGCAGGCACTCGTGGCGAGCCGGTGACCCCGGTGTCGATTACGGCGACGGTTATCCCCGCGCCCCTTGCGAACTTCTGCGCCTCGCTTATCCGCAGGTAGTCGTTTGCCCAGGGCTTGTCCGCGAAATTCGCGTTGGGAAAGGCCGTCGGGGCCGAGCAGACGCGGCGCTGTTCGGTCGGCTGATCAGGCCCGGTCTCGTCGGGCGGCACGGCCGCCGGATCGATCGTGGGCGGCTCGATCGCCGCTGCAGGAGGAGCGCTGACCAACGCCAACAACAGCGCTGCCAGCAGCACACCAAGGCGGCGCACCCGTTACGCACCTCCCCTGATAGCGGGCCAGCTGGCAGTGTGCTGGCGCGCCCAGAGCAAACCCTCGGGCGCCCCCCGGACGACACAAATCTTCACGTCAAGCCAATTGGCTGTATGCACGCAGCCAATCCTAAGGGGCCGTGGAGGGGGGTTCGTCCGCAATCTCGTCCGGGTGGGGACGGTTGCTCGCCGGGCGTGGCCGACTTGTCGCAGGTGGGGCCTACCGCGAGGGTGCCGCCGGGGTTTCAGTTACCGGTACTAGCCAGCCTCAACCCGCCCGTTCGACAGGCTTTAGGCGTCGAGGTCTTGCTGGACCAACTCGACAACGGTCCTGAGTACGTCCTCGTCGTCGGAGGCGACGGTCACTTGAGCACCGTTGCCCGCACCGAGGGTCATGATCATCAGCGCAGAACCGGCGTCGACCGGTTCACCGCCGTCCAGCGAGAGGGTAACGGGTACCCCGGCGTTCACCACGGCCTCGGCGATGATGGCCGCGGGCCTGGCGTGCAGTCCGATGGCCGATCCGACGATGACGGTCTTGGCGGGCATGGGTGGTCTCCTTCGGTGGTGGTGGGGTGGAGGGTCAGGCGATCGCCAGCGCGGGCTCTTCTTCGACCTTGGCGCTGGGCTTTGCGAACTGCTTGGCGACGATGACGGCAAGTGCGCCCACCACTGTGCCGACTACGAGGGCGACGACGAACCAGACCAGATTTCCGATGGCGAAGAACACGAAGATCCCGCCATGGGGGGCCTTCAAAGTGACGTCGAAAGCCATGATCAGCGCACCGGTGATGGCACCGCCGAACATCATCGACGGGATCACCCGCAGAGGATCTGCCGCGGCGAACGGGATGGCTCCCTCGGAGATGAATGAGGCACCGAGAAGCCAAGCGGCCCTACCGTTCTCCCGCTCCGGCTCGGTGAACAGTCCCGGCCGAACCGTAGATGCGAGGGCCATCGCCAGGGGTGGCACCATGCCCGCGGCCATCACCGCGGCCATGATGCGCAGCGACGCCGGGTCGGCGACATTGAGGCCCGCGGTGGCGAACGCGTAGGCGGCCTTGTTGACCGGGCCACCGAGGTCGAAGCACATCATCAGGCCGAGAATGACGCCGAGGATGATGACGGAGCTGCCCGACATGCCACCGAGCCAGGTGGTCAGGCCCGACGTGATCGCGGCCAGCGGACGGCCGAGTAGCAGGAACATCAACAGGCCGACGGCCAACGATGCGAACAACGGAATGATCACGACGGGCATCAAGCCTCGGAGCCACCGCGGCGTGGCGATACGGCTTATCCACAGTGCCGTGAAGCCCGCGATGAGACCGCCGACGATACCGCCGATGAACCCGCCACCGACGAAGACGGCGACGGCGCCTGCGGTGAATCCAGGCGCGATGCCCGGCCGGTCGGCGATGGCGAACGAGATGTAGCCGGCGAGTGCGGGTACCAGGAACATGAACGCCAGCCCGCCGAGTGTGAACAGCACCGCTCCGAGATATTGGATCAGACCGCCGGAGGGCAGGTTGGTCAGCGAGTTGGTACTCGCGATGACGTGGCCGATAGAGCCGAATCCATAGGGCAGCGAAGGTTTCTCGCCATCGGGGGAGTTCGCGATCTCGTATCCGCCGAACAGGAAGCCGAGCGCGATCAGAAGGCCGCCGGCGGCCACGAACGGGATCATGTAGCTCACGCCGGTGAGCAGAATCTGGCGCGTGCGGGTGCCCCAGCCGACGCCGCCTGCCGGTGCCGCGCTCGGTGCGGACGGTCCGGCACCGCCGGCGACGCGGGCGGCGTTCGGGTTGTCCGCGGCGGCAAGGGCTTCGGTGACCATCTTGTCGGGCTCGTTGATCGCCCGTTTCACACCGGATGCGACGACGGGCTTGCCCGCGAAGCGGTGCTTGTCCTTGACGCCGACATCGGTGGCGAAGATGACCGCATCGGCCGCGGCGATCGTCGACGCATCGAGGGGCGTGCTGCCTGAGGAGCCCTGCGTCTCGACGTGCAGCGTGGCGCCGGCCTTCTTGGCCGCGGCGACCAACGAGTCGGCCGCCATGTAGGTGTGCGCGATACCCGTCGGGCATGCGGTGACCGCGACCAGCGTCCTGGCCCGCTCTTCGACGGGTTCCTTTGTGGGAGTCGGTGTGGGAGTGGGCTTGTCGGGATTCAGCACACTGTCGACGAGTGCGACCACGTCGTCGGGGGTGGATGCTTGTCGCAGGGACTCCACGAAGTCCTTGCGCACCAGGGCGCGCGCGAGGCTGGACAGCAGCTTCAGGTGCTCTGCGCCGCCGGCCTCCGGGGCGGCGATCAGGAAGGCCAGATCGGCGGGTCCATCGGGAGCACCGAAGTCGACGGGCGGGTTCAGCCGCGCGAAGCCGATGGAGGCGTTGTCGACGTGCGGTGAGCGGCAGTGCGGAATCGCAATCCCGCCCGGCAGTCCGGTGGCCGACTGCTCCTCGCGCGCCATCGCTGCGGCCCGCAGCCCGTCGGCGTCGGTGGCGCGCCCGGCGTCGGCGAGGCTCTGCACGAGCCTGCCGATCACCGCCTGCTTGTCTCCGCCTGCGTCGACGTCGAGCAGGACCAGATCGGTGGTGATGATCGAGGTGGTAGAGCTGGTCATGGCATTACCTTCGTGTTGGTGGCGGGGGCTATCGGGGCGACGGGGAGTACTTGCACGGCGTCGAGGTCGAGGTCAGCGGGGCAGGGCAGCGCCGATCCGGGAAGCGCGGCCGCGGCGCTTCCGTAGGCGACGGCCATCCGCAGCCGCTGCGGTGGATCGGCGCCGCCGACTTCAGCCCGGACATATCCGGCGAGGGCGGCGTCGCCGGCGCCGACGGTGCTGCGCGGCATGATGGGCGGCGGGGTGGCCAGCCAGCTGCCGTTGTCGTCGACCAGCACGGCGCCGGCGGCACCGAGTGTGGCGAGCACAGCGCCGACACCCTGATCGATCAATCGGCGGGCCGCGGAGACCACTGGTTCCGGGTCGCCTTGGGCGACTGCGGCTTCCAGTGCCTGAGGGGAGAACCCGAGCACCCCGGCGAGTTCTTCGGCGTTCGGTTTGATCAGGTCGGGAGCGGCCCGGTCGAACGAGTTGACCAGCGCGGTCAGCGGGCCTTCGGACGTGTCAACCGCGACCCGGCAGGGGAAGGGGGCGAGTGCCGCCACGATGTCCGCGTACCAGCTGTCGGGCATCCCGGGCGGGAGCGAACCCGACAGCACCACCCAGGACGCGGACTCCGCGATGGCGACCACGGACTGGGTGAGCGCTTCGAGGGCGGCCGCGTCGAGGGCAGCGCCCGGCTCGTTGAGTTTTGTTGTGGTGCCGTCGTTTTCGGTGATCGTGAGGTTGGTCCGCACCGCTTTGACGGTGGGCACACAACGAAACGGCACCGCGGCGGCGTACAGGGCGGTGAGCAACGGATCCGCGGCGGGTGCGGGCAGCAATGCGACGGCATCCACGCCGGCCAGCGTCAGCGCCCGTGCGACGTTGACGCCCTTACCGCCGGCCTCGGTGGTCACCGAGGCGACCCGGTGCACGGTGCCGCGCGTCAGCGGCGTGGCCAGTGTGACGGTTCGGTCGATGCTCGGGTTCGGGGTGACGGTGACGATCACGCGACCACGACCTCGATGCCCTGCTCGGTGAACTGCGAGCGATAGGCGCCGGTGATCTCGGAGTCAGTGATCAGTGTGTCGACACGGGAGAGCGGAGCGAAGCTGACGAATTCTTCCCGGCCGTTCTTGGAGGAGTCCGCAACCACTACAACATAATTCGCCGAGTTCACCATCGCCCGCTTGACCGCTGCTTCGTCGCTGTCCGGGGTGGACAGACCGTGGCGGACACTGATTCCGTTGGTTCCGATGAACGCCATGTCCACGCGCAGCGATTCCAGCACGCGCAATGTGTGCTCGCCGACCGCCGCCTGGGTGATGCCGCGGACCCGGCCGCCGAGCAGTTGGAGGGAGACCGACGGCACCGCCGCCAGGCGGGCGGCGACCGGCACCGAGTTGGTCACCACGACCAGGTCGCGGTCGGTCGGCAGGTGCGCGGCGACGCGTGCGGTGGTGGTGCCGGCGTCCAACAGGATCGTTGCGCCCTCTTGCGGCAGGAGGTCGGCGGCCGCCACCGCGATGGCCTCCTTGTGCTCGGCCCGGGTGGTTTCGCGTTCACCCACACCGGCCTCGACGAGGTGAAGTGCGCGCACCGGAACCGCGCCACCGTGCACGCGCCGGAGCACCCCCGCCCTGTCCAGGGCGGCGAGATCACGCCGGACCGTCTCGGTGGTGACCTCGTAGGCCTGCGCCAACTCGGTGACCGAGGCGCGGCCGTTGGCGATCACCAGCGAGGCGATCGCTTGCTGGCGCTCTTCGGCGTACATGTGGCTCCGTATCTGTGGGTATTGCCGCGACTGAATGTTGATTTATTTGGTTTTACTCCTGTTTGTGTTGACTTGTCAACCAATTCTTGTAACCTGGTTCACATGACCGCCTCATCCCCGCCCACCTCACTTCCGTCGGGCAGTACGTCCGCAGGCCATCCCGCGGGCACGGTGCTGCGTGGCGTCCCCGTCGTCCCCGGCATTCAGTACGCGCCGGTGATCCGGCCCGGCCGGCTGCCCTCTCTCGACGACGAGTGGACCGGCGACGTGGCCGAATCCGACCGGTCCGCCGAGTCCGCCCGTTTCACGGCCGCCGCGTCCGCCGTCGCAGCACGACTGCGTGACCGCGCAGCCCACGCGACAGGCGCCGCGTCGGAAGTTCTGGCCGCGACCGCGACCCTGGCGCAGGACCGGGCATGGCTGGGCGCCGCCGAGAAGCGCATCAACGCAGGCGCGCCCGCAGTCCGCGCGGTGATCGGAGCCGTCGACCAGTTCATCGACATGTTCACCCAGCTCGGCGGGCTGATGGCCGAACGCGTGACCGACCTGCGGGACATCCGCGACCGCGTGATCGCCGAGCTCAAGGGCCTACCCGAACCCGGCGTCCCAGTACCCGCTGCGCCGTCGATCCTGTGCGCCGAGGACCTCGCGCCGGCCGACACCGCCGGCCTGGACCCGGCGCTCGTCGTCGCGCTGGCGACGACGTTGGGCGGGCCCACCAGCCACACCGCGATCATCGCGCGCCAGCTCGGCATCCCCTGTGTCGTCGCCGTCGAGGGTCTCGACGCAGTCGGCGCCGACACGATGGTGCTCGTGGACGGCACCCTGGGAACGGTCACCGTAGCGCCCGACGCCACAGCCGCCGCAGAAGCCGTCGTCCGCGCACAGCGCGACGCCCAGCGTGCCGCGCGCTGGACCGGCCCCGGTGCCACCGCCGACGGACACGCGGTGGCGGTGTTGGCCAACGTGCAGGACGGCGCCGCGGCGCGGGCCGCCCGCGAAACACCGGCGGAGGGTGTAGGGCTGTTCCGCACCGAGTTGTGCTTCCTGAATCGCGACACCGAGCCAAGTGTCGACGAGCAGACCCGCATCTACGCCGAGGTGCTCGACGCGTTCTCGGGACACAAGGTGGTCATCAGGACACTCGACGCGGGTTCTGACAAACCCCTGAAGTTCGCCGGGCATCCCGACGAGGCCAACCCCGCCCTCGGCGTCCGGGGCATTCGCATCGCCAACGGTAATCCCGGCCTGTTGGACCGGCAGCTCGAGGCCGTCGCCGCCGCGGGGCAGCGCACCGGTAACGCCCCGTGGGTGATGGCGCCGATGATCGCTACCGCCGACGAGGCCAAACACTTTGCAGCCCAGGTGCGTTCACACGGGCTCGTGCCGGGTGTCATGATCGAGGTGCCTGCGGCGGCACTGCTGGCCGACCGGATTCTCGAACACGTCGACTTCCTGTCGATCGGCACCAACGACTTGGCGCAGTACACGATGGCCGCCGACCGCATGTCGGCCGAGCTCGCCACGCTGACCGACCCCTGGCAGCCCGCCGTGCTGACGCTGGTGGCCATGTCGGTACGGGCGGGTGCCGCTGCGGACAAGCCCGTCGGCGTCTGCGGAGAGGCCGCAGCGGACCCACTGCTGGCGTGCGTGCTCACCGGTTTGGGGGTCACGTCGTTGTCGGCTGCTGCGGCGGCCGTCCAGGGCGTCGGCGCGAAACTCGCTCAGGTCACGCTGCAGCAGTGCCGCGACGCGGCCGACGCCGTGCTCGCCACCGGCAGCGCGGCGGATGCGCGGGCGGCAGCACTGGCCATCCTCGGCTGAACCTGCGCGAGCAGACGCAAAATTGCCCCTATGTGCGGCGTGTCAGGTTCTTTGGCGTCTGCTCGCGAAGGAAGAGCGGTCAGAAATAAATCGGACTACGGTCCGGTTACTGAGGGCATGCCTGCAATCACCGCTGACACCCTGACTCTGCCGCGCATCGCCGCGCCGAGCCCGTCGGACACCGAGCGACCCGTCCGCGCCATCACCACCGGCCCGCGAGGCTATGAGGGCGAGGGCTTTCCCGTCGTGCGTGCTTTCGCCGGAGTCAGCGCCGCCGAGCTCGATCCGTTCGTCCATATGGACCAAATGGGCGAGGTCGAGTACGAGCCGGGTGAGCCGAAGGGCACCGACTGGCATCCGCACCGCGGGTTCGAAACCGTGACGTACATGCTCGACGGGCGATTCGCCCATCAGGACTCCCACGGCGGCGGTGGCCTGATCACCGACGGCGCCACGCAGTGGATGACCGCAGGTTCAGGAATCCTGCACATCGAGACTCCGCCCGCCGAACTCGTCGAAAGTGGCGGGGTGTTCCACGGCATCCAGCTGTGGGTGAACCTGCCGCGCAAGGACAAGTTCGCGACACCGAGGTATCAGGCCATCGAGGGCGGGCAGGTCCGACTGCTGTCCTCCGACGACGGTGGAGCGCTGGTGCGTCTGATCGCCGGCGACATCGCCGGATACCAGGGCCCGGGCGCCACCCACACGCCGATAACGATGGCGCACAGCACGATTGAGCCCGGGGCGCGGGCCGAACATACCGTGGAACCGCGACTTCAACGCACTCGTCTACGTGTTGTCGGGCCGCGGCGCGGTCGGCCCCGTGGGTCACCCGATCCACCAGGGACAGTTGGCCGTGCTCGGCCCCGGCGACCGGATCAGCATTGCTGCCGATCCCAGTCAAGATGCGCACC
>CAVTSZ010000033.1:0-61197 GCA_963737385.1 uncultured Actinomycetota bacterium | reverse complement strand
ATGAGCAGCTCAGACCGTCCTACACCGCGCCCCAGCGGGCCGGTGGTCCCGTACACCGCTACATGAACGTCAGGGCCACTCGTGCGCAAATTGCTGACCGGCAAACGACTACCTTTCTTGCACGGTTCGGGGCTCCTTCGCCACTGCTGTTGACCCTCGCCATCGCCAGCCGCCCGACGGCAGCTATTGCCCTATTAGCACTGACCACACTTTTGTGGGCAACCGTTGAACTCGCGCACCCCCCGACCGCGGTGGCGTTGGTCGTGGCCGGGGCTGGGTGGCAGTGGCTGGGAACTCTGCCCACGTCCAAGGGGGACACCAGCGACTTCGCTGGCACCAACCGCGTTCGGCTCCCCGGAACGGGCGACCCGAACACCATCAATTACCAGCAGCCCACCAAGGTGGGTAACGGCCGCTAGCGGTAACCAGCACTACCGGACGGGGAGTCTCTACGGAGGCTCCCCGTTCTGTTTTCTACGCTGCTTCGCCGCAGATGGGGCCGGTCAGTTGCTGCCCGAACGCTAACCGAGCCTGCCGCCCACTTCGGTTCAAGCTATGCGAAGTAGTCAACCTCAATTTTGACGTCCTCAACAACGCGCTCCGTCGTGCCAATGGTGTTCCCCTTGAGCAATTCACAGAGGCGATTGCCGTCGATCAAGTCAATTGGTGAGACGCCATCTCGCTTCGCTTCGTTCTGGGCGTGGCCGGTGAACGTCCCCGTCGTAATGAGCAGACCCTTGTCGTCGCGCCCGGCCATCGCTCCCCGAAAGTTACGGACGGCTGGGAGCCCCAACTCTGCCCGAGCACCCTTGCATTGGAAGAACACCGGAAAGCTCAACAGCGATATTTGGTAGACGCCAAGGCAGTCGATGTCGCCGTCGCCCATCCGTCCGGTGACGACCGCGCTTGAGAACCCGACTCTCGGAGCAGCCGTTTAGCCAGCCGCTCGAATGCCGTCGGTGACATCGACAGGAGCGTCTAGCAGTTCGTGCTCCACTTGTCCTCAGCTTCAACCTGATCAAGCTCGCTGGCGACGTCGGGCTTTGTGCCGACCTTCTTTTTCGTGCCCGTTTTGTGGCAGGCGTTAACAAGCTGCTGATGCAGCGGGGCGATCTGCTCCTGGGTCGCCGTCTGCCCGCCCTTGGTCACGGAAGTGGTTTTGGCGTCGATCGCCGTCAGCCGCTGGAGCCTCCGTACCTCCGCTGCACCTCTTTGCGCGCTCCCGATGCCGTGCTTGCACTGGCTGCAGTAGTCAATTCCCAACGGGCAGAACGCCACGGAATTGGGCCGCGGAATTGGCGAGCGTAGCCGCCGCGGGAATCGCATTAGACAAAATCTGCGGCATAGCCACAGATTTCGATTCGGCGACATGATGGGCACAACCGGGGTTCACCTGCCCGGCCAGCCTCGATCGTGGCAACACGCCCGTTAGATTACTGAATCACTATGGTATGGATCTTGCGCACATTGGCCACCGCCATCGCCGTGCCGGCGATTGCGGGCGTCGCACTTGCCGGCACCACGCATGCCGACCCACCGCTGCTCAATGGCACCTACGGCGGAATCGACGGCGACCCCATGAGCGTCTGGACCATCGCGACGAGTTGCGGCCCTGCCGGTTGTACCGGCACGGTCGCCAGCAACAAGGGCTGGACTAGCCCCGCCACGCTAACCGGCGGCCGCTGGACCTTCACGGTCTCGAAGCCAGGAGGTCTCATTTGCGACGACGGGCACTATGAACCCGCCGTCATGTCGATGTCGGTCGACCCAGTGACGCTGGGTGGTGTGTTGTCGTCAGACTCCAATTACGGTTGTGCAGGCGGAATCCTGACCCAGAGCCCGTTCCAGCTACGAAAAGTCGGCTGATCTCGACACCGGATTCGGGCGATTCGAGGAGCGGACGTACGGCCTGGTAAGCGGTACGAATTCTATTCCGTTGGCCAGGTCGACGCACGTTTCATATTCAGGCGGATAGCGATGACCTCTCGCGACCTTCCGCCCGGGGCGGCTCGCATTCCCAAGCCGAATGCGCGGGTTCGATTCCCGTCATCGGCTCCACGAAATACCACATCAACGCCATTTCTATCAGCCGGGCACGCAGCCGGGCACGCAGCCGCCAAAGGGCCCAGGAGGCTGACCCCAAACAAACTTCGGGGCGTACGCCGGTTCTAGGCTGCCGGCGTCACCATCGCGTTGAGAAGGGCGTAAGCCACTTCCTTGCCGGTCACTGCGGAGTGCCCGGATATGAAACTGTCGGCCTGCAGGTTACTGACTCGACGTGGCTCGAACGCGTATCTACCGCCGACGGGCTGAAGTGCGCTGGGGCCAAGTGCTTCTGGCGTCTTCAGTGCTCCATTTCGGCCTATCCCACCGTAGCGGTCATCGGGACCGCCGATATCGATCGCGACCTGCCGCGCCAGCCGTGATGCGATGGCATATGCAAGGCCAACGGCCTTGTCGTTCTTGGTGTGCGTTATGACGACCGGCCCGTGTATTCGATTGGGAACGGCGCGGAAGAGCCCGTCGGCGCCCTGACCGTCCCAATCGTCCGCGAACGCGTAGTGGCTGAAGGCTCCTTGCAGAAGGGCCAGAGAGTGGACTGGCGCATTCGTGGCGTTCGCAGCTGCGGTCGCGGCGCGGGCGCCAAATGAATGACCCACGAGGTGAATTCGCCGGCCGTCGCCGTGCAGGCGCTCGAGAAGCGGGGCGATTCCATTCGCGCCGACACTGCCGGCGCGGTCCCGCATGGTGTAGTACGTGGTGAGATTGAGTAGGTTGCGTGCGGCCCGTGTGAAGCCGCCCAACGAGAATCCGGCGGCGCCGCCCCCAGCGCTTCCTGACCCGGCCAGGCCACCGGCGCGGCCAGCGCGCTCGAAGGCGGTGTCGGCGTCGCCCTCAAGAAACGAGGGCGGTGGCGCGTCCTCCCCGCCCTCGATCTCGCTGGGAAGCTGAGCTCTCAACAGATCCAGGTACTTCTGACGCGCGGTCGCTGATATGTCCAACTCGGGTACCAACTCTTGAAGTTGAGCAGCCACGCTTGGGTCAAGTTCGCGATCACCGATCTCGGCGATGAGGGCATCCTTCGCGTCAGCGGCGCCGGCGCCGCCTCCGGCGAGGTCATCCTCATCGGCCCACTTGACCGCGGGCCACAGGACACCGACGACCGCGATTTTGCGACCGGCAGCACCGGGCACCTGACCGCGCACGGCGTCGATGTTGTCGGTCAACCGTTCGTAAAGGCCGCGCGCGGCAGGAATGTCGTTGTTCCAGCCGTGCACCAAGACGAGAACGTCGTCGGCTCCGTCGACGACAGCTCGCGCCGCTTCGACCTGCGCGGGGTCATGCACCGAACCGTCTGACTTGAGTTCGACTGCCGCAAATGGAAACTTCACCGCCACCTCCTCATACCGATTGGATAGCCCGCATCACGTCCACCATGCCTCGGCCCTGAAAGGTTCGCGAACGACCGATGTCGGTGGCCGCGTCGAGCAGCACCCGTTTGACGTCCTCCGGCCGACCCACAAACTCCCGATGCACCGATAGAAATGCCGCGGCCGCCCCCGACACGTGAGGAGCGGCCATCGATGTGCCGGAATTCTCGACATACGTGGCGTTCGGGACCAGTGCCTGCGCCTTGGCCAGAAGTACTCCGGCGCCGGCGCTCACCACACGTTCGCCCGGCGCGACGAGGTCCGGCTTCATCCGGCCGTCGCCAGTCGGCCCCTTGGATGAGAAGTAGGAAACGCCGGTGGCGTGTGGCATCGTCGACGTCGAACCGACAGTAATCGCGCGGTCGGCGTTGCCGGGGTCGTTGATCGTCATGTCGAATCCCAGCCGGAACTGCTGCTCTTCTGGGTCCAACGCGTAGCCGTAGCCGGTGTTGCCCGCGGCGGCGACCACGACGACCCCGCTGCGGACCAATCGGTCGACTTCGCGGCACACGGGGGTTAGACCGGTGGCAAACCATGACGGATCGAACGGATATCCCACCGATAGGTTCACACCGTGGACCTTGAGGTCACGACCGCCGTGGTTGAGGTCCGAGATGTATTCCAGTGCCTCCAGTAGGGCAGCAAGATCACCCGAGCCGTCGTCACGGAGCACTTTGCAGGACAACAGTTTGCAGCGCGGTGCCATACCGCTGATGCGTTGAAGGGAGATCTCGTGTACTGCGCTGTCACCACGATCGTCGTGATACCAGGTCGCAGCAATGATCGGTGAGTCCGCGTCGGCATACTGTTCACCGGCGAGAATGCCCGCGACATGAGTGCCGTGGCCGGCGCGATCTTGCAACGCGTCATCGTCGTTGGTACCCACAAACGATCGGTGCCGCAACTCACCGCTTTTCAAATCGAGATTGTCGTGCAACTCGAAGTGAGCATGCTCGCGGTCGATGCCGGAGTCGAGGACAGCCCAGACGAGGTCGGTCCCCGTCGCGTTGAACGAACGCTGCGCCGCGTCGCATTTCGTCGTGACGACGGTTCTGTGGATGAGCGCGTTGACCTCGAAATTCGGCCAGATTCTGTGGATCGCCCACCGCGGGGCACGGTTCGTCGGCAAGGTCTCGCTAGAGGTACTGCTCCCCCGATTCTGTTCTGCCTGAACAACTTTGCGAATCTCGGTCCTGGTCAAGGCCGTGATGACGTAGCTGCGGGTCGGCCTGAGCGGCGCTCTGGGTGCTACGCGGCGCAGTAGGGCTTCGACATCGCGTGCCGCGCCTTCGATTCCCTCGGGATGTGTGCTGCTGAGCTCGATGACGAGGCCGATCCGCTGCCGCGCCGTCGTCCGGGCCATCAGCTCCGCCAGCGGACGCGAGATCATCGAGTCGGCGACAAGGTCTGGCGACGTGGGCACCGCTATGGGGTCAGACGGCGCAGGTGTCCCTTCCGGTCTAGGCGGAGGCGTCCCTCCCGTTTCCGACCGCCCGCGACTGCGTTTCGGCGTCCGTCCGGGCGATACCTCACGCGGCATGGGGAATTCAGACGGGACGTCAGGTCGCTGTGGCGGCGACTCGTCTGGTGGCTCAGGCATGGCGAAGTAATCTTCGCACTTGTCCCTCGGACCGACGCGTGCAAACGCTCATTCGTTACTTCGACTCAACGGATCGAGACCGCGATCAACTAGCCGGCCATCACCCGCAGGACGGCGCCGATTGCGAGTCCGATCACCAATAGGGCACCCGCCTGACGCGTGTGCACCCAGGCAAGCGCCGCGTACCACAACGGCCAGACGGGGTAGTCCCGCGGTGGTTCGTCAGGCGGTGGACGGCGGAACCGCGGCCAGACCTTCCATAGCCGCGGCAGAGCGAGGACGACGACGAGAGCGGGCCATGGCATCGCGCCGAAAACAACCGCCACCGCCACCAGCACGTAGAAGCCGACCATCATCGCCAGCGTCGCGAGCCGGGCGCGCTCTACACCGAGAATCACTGGGAGAGTGCGTATTCCGAGCGGCTCATCGAAGGGGATCTTGTCGATGTGTTTGCCCATGAGCACCGTCGTGCACAGCAAGCCGTACGGGAGCGACGCGAGCACGATCTCCCATCCGACCGTTCCGACCGCGGAGTAATAGGTACCGCACACCATCAGCGGACCCCAGACGGCGAAGACGTCGGGCTCGCCGAGACCGCGCTTCTTCAGCCGCAGGGGCGGCGCGGTGTAGGCGACACTGAGCAGGAAGCCCGCGAGGGCGAAGGCCAGCACCGGCCATCCGCGAGCCAGGGTGAGCACCACGAGGATCGCGAGGTCGGCGAGATTGACCAGAAGGATCGACACCAGCAGCGTCCGCCGGCTCACCAGCCCGGACAGCACGGGGTGTGGCGCGTAAAGGGCGCGCGGATAGTTGGCGCTGTCGGTGCCCACCTGGGTGTCGAACAGGTCGTTCATCAGGTTGTTGGCGACGTGCGCCAGGGTGATGCCGACTAGGGCGAGGACGAGCCAGCGCCAGTCAAGGCCCGGCTCCCCGATCGCCAGCAAGGCCGCTACCAGGCCGGATACCAGGGTCATTGGCAGTACGGCCGCCCTGGTCACCACGAGCCAGCGCGTGACAGTGTCTATCGGCGCATCCGGGGGCGGGTTGGTGGTGCGGATGGCGTACGCCCACGACGACACCCGGGAACGAGACTTGACCTCAGCCATTCCCGAATCGTATGCCCGGACTCGGCTAAACGGCGGTGTAGTCGCTGACCGTCCGCACGTACAGGTCGGAGTTGTTCTCGGCTGCTGCCCTCATTGCAGCCGTCGGCGGCCATTCGGCCACTCGGATGGCGGCCCGATGCCGTACGTAGACACTTTGTTCGTCCCTAAACTTGAGCTGCTCGGGTGGGATCGCCAACCGCAGCCCACCCCCTGAGGCCGGCCGCATTTCGCACCGCTTACCTTTAGGTGTTGCAAGGATTCTCACGGCTCCGGTTGGCCGCTCCATCACTCATGCTGTTGAGCGGCTGCTCGATGTATGTCGGCGCATCGTTCGGGGTGCTGCTGTTCGACTACATTCCGCCAGCCGGGGTCGCGTGGCTGCGGTTGGCAGGTAGTGCCCTCGTACTGACCGCGCTTGTGCGACCGCGGCGTGCCGCGTGGACCGGCAGGCCGATGGTGCTCGCGGGCATCTTCGGAATCGTCACCGCGCTGATGAACGTCTGCTTCTACGAGTCGATAGCCCGGCTGCCACTCGGGACCGCAGTCGCGATCGAATTCCTCGGCCCCATCGCCGTCGTCGCATTTGAATCGCGCTCGACTCGAGGGGTGGTGTCCTTGTTGGCGGCACTGCTCGGTATCGTCCTAATCGCCGATGTACAACTCGTGGCGCAGCCGCTCGGAATCATGTTCGCGTTATTGGCGGCCGGGTTTTGGGCAGGCTATGTGGTATTGGGTAAAGCCGTTGCGGTGCGCGCAAATTCGCTGGAGTCACTCGCCGTCGGGTGGGTCATCGCGACCCTGGTTACCGCTCCCCTACTGATCCTGATCGTGACCCACTGGAAGTCGCCCGATTCCGTCTCCCGAGTGGTGTTGATGGTGGTGGCGCTGGCCGTATTGTCCAGCGTCATCCCGTACGTCCTGGACCAACTGGTGCTGCGAATGGTCGGTCGGGCGAGTTTTGCCCTACTGCTGGCTCTATTACCGACGACCGCGGTCCTCGTCGGCTTCCTCGTGCTCAATCAAGTGCCTACGACGCCTGAGGTTCTCGGTATCGCCCTCGTCGTTGTCGCCCTCGTTATCAGCGACCACAACGCATAGTTAAGCCGGCGGTTGACGTCTGGGCATGATCATCACGGGGACAGGGGCGTGACGCAGGATTTTCGACGCAGCCGAACCGAGGAAAACCTGCGCCACCTGACCGGCCGCGCCCGACCCCAGCAACAGCATGTCGCCGGATTCCCAGGGAATGTTTTCGACCGCCTCGCGCCACTCGAGCCCGGTTCCGATCGCAACGTCGACGTCCGGAATCGGAATGCGAGCGCGAGCATCGTTGAGCTGCTTGACGATATCGTCTTGAGTTCGCCGCGACCACTGTTGAACGACGAGGTCCTCAACGGACGGTTCGATCGTGCCGGCGAACACCGGCACCGGTCGCACCGTGAACGAGGCAATCCGCAACCGCACCGACCATCGCTTGGCCAGCTCGGCGCTGGTGGCGATGAGGCCCGCCACATCGGCGGCACCGCCGTACGCCGCGGTTAGCCGGCTGATCGGACCCGGTGCCATCGGGTAGCCGCGTGGAGCGATCGCCACCGGTACCGCGGCGGTGTGGACGAGCCGGGCGGTAACGCTGCCCAGGCCAACCCTGCCCAGCAGCCCCGACGACGACGAACCGACGACCACAAGTTCCGCGTTGTGCTTTGAAGCGAGATCTGTCAAACCCGTTGGGATAGAGGTCGATTGATGGACAAGAACCGTGACGTCGAGATCGCCGGGCACCTCACTGACCACCCGCTCAAGTGACCGCGAAGCCTGCGACGTGACGTACTGGTAGTACTCGTCCTCGACCGGGTCGGCTATGGGCGGCGACGACCGTTCGACGATCGCTGTCGCGATGATCTTGTCACCGGTGCAGCGCGATATCTGCGCCGCCAGGTGCAGGGGCGCTCTGCCCTGACGGCTCGAGCTGAATCCAGCGATGATCGTCATCGCGCAGCCGTTGCCACCGGAGTCGCCACGATGTGCGTCACCGGCACACCGTGCGCGGCACGCGCGCGGTCCACGACGTCGAACCGGTGCCACACCGAAGCTTCGGGCGGCAACGTCGCGATCACGATCTGATCCGGGTGGAACGAGTCGACGGCCTCGGCCAGGGCCCGCAGCGGTCGCTGGTCACCCAGCGCACCGTCGGCGTCGAGGTTCTCCGAGCGCAGCGTGGACAGGGTGTAGTCCAGTCGCTCCTGGGCGGCCTGCTGGGTGGCCTCCCACACGTCGAGCGGCCCGTGGGTGGCCGCGACTCCGGTCTCGATCGGACTGGCCGGCACGACCACGTAGTAGGTGGCGGCGGTGTCCGCGCCGATGCGACGAAGCTCGTCGAGAAGCTCCTCGGAGTTGGCGGTCTCGTTCGCCATCACGAGCACGCGGCGAGGCTTCTCCGTTGGGGCGACCCCCTCTGCTTCTGGGCGCCGATTGATGAACCACTTGTTGGCGAAGTACAACACCAGCACCACCGCCCACGACAACAGGCTCAGGATCAGCTGCGACCGGATGTCCTCCTGCAGGCCCATCTGCACCAGGATCCCCACGAATCGCCAGCGGCGGTCAGGATCGACAACACCGGGAAGAACCACATCTTCACCCGCAGTTGGGAGTCCGGGGTGCGGCGCCGCAGCACGATCTGCGAGATGCAGATCAGCAGGTAGACGAACAGGATGATCGCGCCGCTGGAGTTGAGCAGGAACGCGAATATCGTGTCCGGCGAGACCGCGGCGGCGATGACGCACAGAAAGCCGACGACCGAGGACGCCAGAATCGCGATGGCCGGCACTCCTCGACGGGTCACCAGGACCAGCTGTGGCGGCGCCTCGCGGCGGGCCGCCAGCACGAACAGCATGCGCGAGGCGGTGTACATCCCCGAGTTGAGACAGCTCAGCACCGCGGTCAGCACCACGGCGTTCATGATGTGGTCGGCGTAGGGAATCCCCATCTCGGTGAACGCGGTCACGAACGGGGAGGCGGCCAGGGTCTCGTCGTTCCACGGCAGGATCGTCGCCAGCAGGAAGATGGAGCCGACGAAGAAGATCGCGATCCGCACGATCACCGAGTTTGCGGCTTTCGTCACCGCCCGCTCCGGATCCTCCGATTCCGCGGCGGCGATCGTCGCGATCTCGGCACCCACCATCGAGAAGATGACCGTCACGATGCCGACGGTGATCGCACCGAAGCCGATCGGCATGAACCCGCCGTGGGCCCACAGGTTGGAGAAGTCCATCGACTTGTTCGGCCACAAACCGAGAACGAAGAGCGAACCGAGCGCGATGAACACAATGATCGCGGCCACCTTGATGCCGGCGAACCAGAACTCGAACTCGCCGAAGGACGACACCGAGAACAGGTTGGTCGCTGTCATCAAGATCATGAGGACCAAGGCGGTCAGAGCCACAGCGGGATCTCGATCCAGTACTGGATGATCTTCGCGCCCGCGATGGCCTCGAAGCCGACGACGATCACCCAGAAATACCAGTACAACCAGCCGACCGAGAAGCCGGCCCAGTTGCCCAGCGCGTTACGGGAATAGTCGGCGAACGATCCGGTCGACGGGTTGGCCACGGCCATCTCGGCCAGCATGCGTATGACCATGATGATCAACACGCCGGCCATGCGCGTAGGTGATGAAGGTGCCGGGTCCGGTATCACCGATGACGACGCCCGAGCCGACGAACAGGCCGGCGCCGATCACGCCGCCGATAGCGATCATCGTCAGCTGCCGCTGGTTCAGCGCCTTCTTCAGAGTGGGTGTAGAGCTCATGGCATCCTCCGATGCTCGCAGCAGAAGCAATACGCACTACAAATGCATGATTCTCGCTTCCAGATGGATTCGTGTGCGGAATCACAAATCGTTTCCATTTGGCGACGGCGGGGGTCGTATCCGTGCGAGCTGCCGGCATGCCGCACCGTCCGGTCGCGCGATCCCTACCGGCGGGTAGCAGCGAATTTCACTGCAGGGCTGCACGCCGGTGATCCCTGCGGCGCCAACCTCGTTGGCGTTGAGCTCGCTCGGACAGCTGGGCGTGATGCCATACCTCACCTGGGGACCGCCGCGAGATCGTGCCCCCGCGCTTTCGCGAACAGCGGCGACGATTCGCGGTATTTTCAACGATTGGCACTTTTGTTCTGGAGAGTCGAGCATGACCGAACTCAATGAACGTACGCTCTCGCAGTTGCCGTCCAAAGTTGCTGCGCCGTCCTACGACCGCACCCGCCTCAAGCGCGGCATTGCTCATTTCGGCGTGGGCAACTTCCACCGCGCGCATCAGGCTTTCTACATTGATCGCTGTCTTGCCCTGCCCGGACAACAGGATTGGGGCATCGTCGGCATCGGCCTGTCCGGCGGCGAGCGGAGCAGGAAGAAAGCCGAGCAGTTCCGCGCACAGGACTGCCTGTATTCGCTCACCATCGCGCCGCCGAAGGGCGACACCGAGGTGCGCGTCATCGGCGCCCAGCTCGACTACCTGCTCGCACCGGAACAACCGGACGACGTGCTCGAGTTGTTGACCGACCCGGAGCTGCGCATCGTCACGCTGACCATCACCGAGGGCGGCTATCACGTCGATCCGGACACGGACGCATTCGTCACCGACCACCCCGATGTGGCACACGACCTCGCCGGCGACGGTGCGCCCCGAACGGTGTTCGGCTTCGTCACCGAGGCGTTGGCGCGGCGACGCGCGGCCGGGATCAAGCCGTTCACCGTGGTGTCGTGCGACAACCTGCGACACAACGGCGAAGTCGCACGCACTGCCTTCGTCGGCTTCGCCGGCGCGCGCGACCCGGAACTCGGCGCCTGGATCGACGCCAACGTCGCCTTTCCCAACTCGCTCGTCGACCGCATCACGCCGTCGGTGTCTGCGGAAGACGCCGCGCGCCTCAACGCGGCCAGCGGCCTGGACGACCGCATCCCGCTGGTGGCCGAGGACTTCACCCAGTGGGTGATCGAGGGCCGCTTCACCGACGGCCGCCCCGCACTCGAAAAAGTGGGCGTGCAACTCAGCGACGAAGTCAAGCTCTGGGAGCAGGTGAAGGTGCGTGTGCTCAACGCCGGCCACCTCACGCTTACTTACCCGGCCCTCCTGCTCGGTTACCACGAGGTGGCCGAGGCGATGGGCGACGCGCGGGTGCCGGTGCTTCTGGACCGTTTCCTCGAGACGAACGTGCTACCGCTGCTTGATGCGCCGCGCGACGTGAACCTCGTGGACTACAAGAACACCGTGCTCCAACGCTTCTCCAATCAGGCGATGCACGACCAGCTGACCCGCATCGCCTCCGACAGCGCGTCGAAGGTGCCGGTGTTCTTCACCACCACGCTCCAACAGATGCTCGCGCGCGGAATCGACCACCGCATCCCCGCTTTCACCCTTGCCGCCTGGAGCCGCGTGCTGCAGGGCAAGGACGACGACGGTAACGGCTTCGACGTGACCGAGCCGCGCCTCGACGAACAAGCGCGCCGGCTACTGGTATCGGGTGATCCGGCTGAAGCGCTGCGGATCGAGCCACTTCTGGCGAGCGGTGTCGCCGAGCACGCCGACTTCGTCGCGAGTTTCGAGCACTATCGCGAGGCTCTCGCCGACGCACGGCGCGAAAGCGACTCTGCAGGCGGTGTTGGACGCGACAGCAGGCTGACGCGTCGACCGAGTTACTTCTCGTTGAGCAGGCGAAGGTCCGACGGTTCACGCAGCAGGTCTTCGAGGATCCTGTTGCCCTCGGTGTTGTAGGGCTGGCGCCATGTGCTCGTCCCACGCAGCACGCGAGCGGAACATCTCGAGCATCACCCAGGTATCCGAATCATCCTGAGGCTGAAGGAAATGCATGAACACGCACCCCGGCTCCTTCAGTGTGTTCTGACGCATCGACTGCAGCTGGGCCTCCGCCTCGTCGAGGCGGTCGAGCCGAGGCTTGATCGTCACGACGAGAAACAGCGGGCCGTCATCGTCCGGCAACGGGCACCTCGATCGAGCTCTGCAGGGTGTCGATGAACGCATCCGAGTTCTTGCTCGCCGAGAAGCTGGCCACCGCGTCGTACAGCGCCTGCTGGAAATCGGTCGACATCAGCTCGCCGTGGGTCATCGACAGCAGGACCCTGTCGTTGAACAGCGCCTTCGACGCCTGTCTCTGGTAGGGGGGCAACGACGCCACGTCGACGTCGTTTCGGATCGGCACGGAACCCTTGACCTTGTTGAACTCCAGCGATGTCTTCGGGTCCGCGATGGTCTCCATGAACTTCATGGCGTTCACGCCGTCCTTGGCATCGGCCGACACGACGAACGTGTCCACGATGGCGAGGTAGGCCCCCGACGTTCCGGGATATGCCACGTAGCCGAAATCCTTGCCTTCGACGGCCTTGTTCGCGACCAGTTCGCCGTAGACGGAGTCGTTCATCGACAGGAACGCGCACTGGCCGGTCGCCAACTTCTTCGCCGCCTGATCCCACGTGAGGCCGGCCGCGGCCGGATCGGCTCGGGAGACGATCTCTCCGTACTGCGTGAGCGCCCGCCGAAGTTCGGATCCCCTCCAGTCGAAGGAATCGTCGCGAATCCTGGCCCATCCGTCGGTGCCGACAACTCCGAGCAGAGTGTTCTCGAACAGCTCGGTGGACGTGAACCTGTCCTTCCCGCCGAGACACAACGCCGTCTTTCCGCTTGCGGCCACTTTGGCGAGATCGGCTTCGAACGCCTCCATCGTGTAGCCGGGACCCGGCGGCGTCACCCCGGCCTCTTTCAGCACCCGCTGGCTGAACCACAGCACGTTCCCGCGGTGGGATCCTGTCGGCACGCCCCACGCCTTGACCCGGTAGGTGGCCGCGTCGAGCAGCGTCTGCGGCATGGTGCGATCCAGGCCCGTGCTCTCGAACACCCGGGACACGTCGACGATGCGCCCGGCGTCGACCCAGGCGCGCAACGAGCTGCCGAGGAACGTCTGCCATACGTCGGGCGGATTGCCGGCCTGCAGGCGCGCGGCGAGCGCGACCTGGACGTTGCTGCCGCCGCCGCCGGCGATGGCGCCATCGATGACCTCCACGTCAGGGTTTCCGTCCCTGAACGCGTTGAGCAGTACCTCGAAGGCCGGATGCTCGGAGGGCGACACCCACCATGACACGACTTCGAGTCGGTCGGTCGGCTCCGAGAAGTTCGCCTTCTGCCCGCCTCCGCCGCAGGCCGCGAGCACGATCGCCAGCACGATGATCCAATAGCGCTTCATGCTGCTCGCTCCTTGACGGTGTTGGGTGATGCTTTCAGATCGAAGACGGCGAAACTGGCGACGACGGCAAAGCAGACGGCGGGAACGATGAACGAGATCGCCGGGCTGGTCGCGTCGACCAGGAAGCCCTGGATCAGAGGCATGATCGCCCCGCCGACGATGGCCATCACCAGGCCGGCCGCACCGAATTTCGTTGCGGGACCGAGCCCTTGGAGGGCAACGCCGTAGATCGTCGGGAACATCAGGGACAGGCAGAAGGACAGCGCGACGACGGCGGCCACCCCGGCCACGTTCGGTGAGAACATCGCGAACACGCAGAGGAAGACCGCCAGCACGGCGAGGACCGCGAGGATCTTGGTCGCGCGAATCTTCCCGATGAGCCACGTCATGAAGAACCGGGAGATGAGGAACACGATCAGGCTCACCTGCAGCAGATAGCCGCCCAGCTCGAGCGATCCGCCCAACGCCTGCTGCGAGTACTGGATGATGAATGTCCACGTACAAACCTGCGCCGCGACATTGAAGAACTGCGCGACCACCCCGTAGACGTAGCGCTTGTTCGACATCAGGATTTTGAGAGGGCTCTGGCCTTCCATGTCGGAGTCCGGGAACTCCTCGACGATGGGCGGCGATTTCTTGATCGCGATCACCAGCCCAATCGCGATGAGGACGAAGCCGAGGCCGAGATACGGACCCATCACCGCGCCCAACTGGCCTGCGCGGACAGCGGCCTCCTGGGCCGGAGTCACGTTGGCCATGTTCACCGGCTCGTCCAACTTCGGCAGAATCAGCGTGGCGGCAAGCAGCACACCGATGTTCGTGCCCACAGGATTGAAGGCCTGAGCGAAGTTGAGTCTTCGTGTCGCCGTTTCCTCCGGACCCAGCGACAACACGTACGGGTTGGCTGATGTCTCGAGGATCGAGCAGCCCGCGGCGATCGCGAACAGGGCGACCAGGAACGCTTCGTAGGTCATGATCTTGCTCGCCGGGTAGAACGCGATCGCGCCGGCCGCGGCGAGCAGAACACCGGAGAAAAGGCCCGGCCTTGTAGCCGAACCGCTCGTTGATGAGCGCCGCGGGGATCGCCAGCAGGAAGTACGCGCCGAAGTACGCCAGCTGCACTAGCGAGGCCTGGAAGGTGTTCATCTCGAAGATGCGCTTGAACCCCGCCACCATGGGTGTGGTGAGGTCGGCGGCCACACCCCACGCGGTGAAGCAGCAGATGAGGACTCCGAACAGGAGCCACATCTTCGGGTAGACGAGCGCTGGTTTCGTCGCGGTCGAGGGTGCGTCGGCGGGCTCAGTCATCGTCATGCTTGACGCCTCTCGTCATTGACGGTACTTGGTTCGCGACTCGATCTGTGATCTGGGTCACGCTACTCACCAAACACGCAGCATGGAACGGTTTCCGCATGTGGGTTGACGTGGGTATCAGTCCGTTTGGAGCCGCTTTGCATCCCGACCGCGAGTGGTTCGACCGGGTAGAGCTAAGCCTGGCCGCGCGACGGTAAGTGCAGCCGACAGAGCGAACCTCGCCCGCGTGCAGGCCACCGCGATTCATTCCCGAAGCGTTGTCGCGGATGAACGACCTCGAGCTCGCAGGGCCGGTGGAGCGAGTTCACACCGTCGCGGGTTCTGGCTCGATAGGCGCGGGCCGGCTTCTGACGATCTGCGGCCACCAGAACCACTTGCCCAGCATCGCCGCGATCGCAGGCGTCATGAATGACCGCACGATCAAGGTGTCGAACAAGAGACCGAGCGCGATGGTGGTACCGACTTGCGCCATTATCTGTAGCTCGCTGAACACGAACGACGCCATCGTGGCGGCGAACACCAGGCCGGCAGACGTCACCACCGAACCAGTCCCGGCCATCGCGCGGATGATGCCGGTCTTCAGGCCACCAGGGATCTCTTCCTTGAATCTCGAAACCAGTAGGAGGTTGTAGTCGGAGCCCACCGCCAACAAGAGGATCACCGACATCGCCAACACCATCCAGTGCAGCTGGATACCCAGGAGATGTTGCCAGACCAAAACGGAGAGCCCGAACGACGCGCCAAGCGACAGCAGCACCGTGCCCACGATCACGAACGCCGCCACGACACTTCGGGTGATTATCAGCATGATGATGAAAATCAGTGCCACCGCTGCGATCCCGGCAATCAGGAGGTCCCAGTTCGATCCGTCCCGCATGTCTTTGTAGGTCGCTGCGGTACCTCCGAGCAGGATCGTGGATCCCTCGAGCGGAGTGCCCTTGATGGCCTCCTTGGCAGCCTGCTTGACGGCGTCCACGCGAGCGATGCCCTCGAGGGTCGCAGGGTCGCCGTCGTGGCTGATGATGAAGCGGATTTCTTTGCCGTCCGGCGAGATGAAGTTCTTGATGCCGCGCTTGAAGTCTTCGTTGTCGAACACTTCGGGGGGTAGGTAGAACGAGTCGTCGTTCATCGACGCGTCGAACGCGTCTCCCATCGCGGACGAGTTCTCCTGAAGTGCGGCCATCTGATCCTGCATACCCTTCTGCGTGGCATACATCGTCAGCATCATCGTCTTCATCGTCTTCATGGTCTCGATTTGCTGCGGCATCAGCGAGACCAGTTGCGGCATCAGTGAATCCAGGCGCTCCAAATCAGGGACCAGTGCCTGAATGTCGTCGGTCATCGTGTCGATGCCGTCGAGGGTGTCGAACACAGACCGAAACGCCCAGCAGAGCGGGATGTTGTAGCAGTGCGGTTCCCAGTAGAAGTAGTTTCGCAGCGGCCGGAAGAAGTCGTCGAAATTGGCGATGTTGTCCCGTAATTCGGCGATGTCGACCGTCATGTCCTTGATCTTGCCGACCATCGAGTGTGTGGTGGCGGCCATCTCCTGGGTCAGGTTCGACATCTTCTGCAGCGTGTCGATGGTCGTCTGCATCTCGTCGGCCTGCACCAGCATGTCGGCCATCCGGTCCTGCAGGTACTTCTGATTCATCTGGTTGAGGGTGCCCTGCATGCTGATCTGGAACGGAATCGAAGTGTGCTCGATCGGTTTGCCTTCGGGACGGGTGATCGCCTGGACACGGGAGATCCCGGGAACCCGGAACACCGCCTTGGCGATCTTGTCGATCACCAGGAAGTCTGCGGAGTTCCGCAGGTCGTGATCGCTTTCGATCAGGAGCAGTTCCGGATTCATCCGGGCGGCGCCGAAGTGGCGGTCGGCGGCGGCATAGCCGACATTGGTCGGTATGTCGTCGGGGAGGTAGAGGCGAAGGTCGTAGGCCACCTTGTAGCCGGGAAGGGCGAGCAGACCGACCAGGGCGAGCGACACCGTCGCGACGAGGATGGGTCCCGGCCACCGGACTACCGCGGTGCCCACACGGCGCCACCCGCGGGAGGCGATCTTGCGCTTGGGTTCGAATAGGCCGATACGACTGCCGAGGACGATCACCGCCGGCGCCAAAGTCAGGGCGGCGAAAACCGCGACGAGCATGCCTATCGCGCACGGCACTCCCATGGTCTGGAAGTACGGCAGACGTGTGAAGCTGAGGCAGAGCATCGCGCCCGCAATGGTCAGGCCGGAGCCGAGCACCACATGGGCAGTCCCCTGAAACATGGTGTAGTAGGCGGATTCCCGGTCCTCACCGGCTCCCCGGGCTTCCTGGTAGCGGCCGATCGAAAAGATCGCGTAGTCGGTTCCCGCCGCTATCGCCAGCAGGGTGAGCAGATTGCTCGCGAATACCGACATCCCGATGAACTGGTGGTGAGCGAGGACCGCGACGATCCCCCTGGCGGCGCCGAGTTCGACGAACACCATCAGCATGATCATGACCATGGTGACGACTGACCGGTAGACGGCGATGAGCATCACGGCGATGACCACGAGCGTGATGATCGTGACCATGACGATGCTCTTGTCGCCCGCGTGTTGTTGGTCTGCAACGAGCGAAGCGGTTCCCGTGAGGTACACCTTCACGCCCGGTGGAGGCGGGTTGCGTTCCACGAGCTCGCGGACCGCCGCAACCGATTCATTCGCCTGCGAGTCACCGAGGTTCCCGTGCAGGTACACCTGCACGTACGCGGCCAGGCCGTCATTGCTCTGCGCACCTGAAGCGGTCAAGGGATCGCCCCAGAAGTCCGCAACGTGCTGCACGTGGGCGGTATCGGCTTCCAGCTTGTCGACCAGGCCGTCGTAGTACTGATGGGCATCAGCCCCGAGGGGCTGTTCGCCTTCCAGGACGATCATCGCGTTGGCGTCGGAGTCGAACTCCTCGAAGTCGGCGCCCACGCGCTTCATCGCGATGAACGACGGTGCGTCCTGGGCGTTCATCGACACTGTGTGGCCGACCTTCTCCAGCGAAGGGACGGCAATGCTCGTGACGACCGTCAGTGCGATCCAGCCGAGAATGATGGGGAGCGCCAGCCACCGGATGACATGCGCGATCTTCGATCGCTGCACTTGCGTATCGGCCATGCGGGTCACCCCCTTCACGCATAACACCATGTCCAGCGTGTTTTTGTATGTAGCCAGTCAAACTGACTTCTGTCAATATCAGCGCCGTGGCGGGCCTCGTAGGTTTCGCCGCGCGGTGTCAGATGTTCAGGCCTCAGGCCAATGCGACTCCAAGACTTTTCCAAGCCTCGGTCGGGAAGGTGATCGCCGCATGCTCAAAATCGACGAAGGGGCCGAGTAAATGACCAAGGCGACGTTACAGAAGTCCGTTGCTCGGCTGCCGATGGCCGGGCCGACGGCCTGGAATCACTCCAGCCTTGGCGCTGAGGACTACATGATCGCGGTAGAGCCGCACCAGGCCGCCGCATGCCTGCGCATCCGCGACGGGCTGCGGAGTCGCGCCAAGCGGCTCGACGGCATCGAGGCATCAGACTTCCAGGACCCGGCACTGGCGGAAATCGCCCGCGACATCCATCACCGGATCCACTCCGGTCCCGGCTTCTGCGTATTGCGCGGCCTTCCGTTGCAGGGATGGACGGACGAGGAAGCGTCGATGTTGTACTGGGGCCTGGGGACCTATCTGGGCGCACCGCAGCCGCAGAATCGGGCGGGTGACCGCGTCTACCTGGTACAGGACACCGGCAAGTCGGTGGCTGAGGCGCGCGGTTCGAAGACGAACTCGGAACTGCTCTTCCACACCGACTCGGCCAGTGGCTACATCGGCATCCACGCCGACGTGCTCGGGCTGCTGTGCCTGCGCAAGGCGGTGTCCGGCGGCGAGTCGCAAATGGTCAGCGGCCACACCGCTTACAACACGCTGCTGAAGACGCGGCCGGATCTGGTGGAAGAGCTTTACGGCGAGTTCTGTTTCGACCGCTCGAAGGAAACCGGACCGGGCGATGACCCGGTGTCGGTCGGCGCGGTGTTCACCGACTCCGCCGACGGCGTCCGCATCCGCTACAACCGCGCCTACATCGAACTCGGCCACCTGCTCGCCGGCCGGCCACTGAGTGAACGCCAGCGCGAGGCGCTCGACGCCTTCGACCGCGTCCTGAACGATCCCGCGAACCATATCGAATTCACGCTTCATCCCGGCGACGTCTTCTTCGCCGACGACTTCGTGACACTGCACAACCGGCGCCGTTTCGTCGACGCGCCGGAGGTGTCGGACCGGCGCTGCCTGGTGCGCCTGTGGCTGGCAGGGGAGCCCGTGGCCACCACCCTTTTCTACGGCTCCTAGAACACCAAGTCGGCGCACGGTATGCGCCATGACCACGATCGACCTCTTTCGCCGTCGCCCTTATCTCCCGAGTCCTCGCCCGAAGCTTCGCGCGGCACGCGCCGAAAGCGGTGCCGGTGGCAACCCTGGCGGCGCAGGGTGTGCTCGGAGGTATGCGCTGGCCTGCTGGTCCGCAACGTTTCTTTCGCCTCGCTGGGATCGGACTGGGTGACGGTCAGCGCGGTCGCCGTCGGGACCCTGGCCCTCAGCATCGCGGGCGGCGCCCTGCTGGGTATGCACCGCGATGTCAGCCCGCTTACGGGTGGGCTCTCACTCGTCGTCCTCTGCGAGCCACAGCCGCACCAGGCAGCGCCGGTTCTCCACCTCGGGTGCGTCGTCGAAACCACGCCGATTGTGAAGCAGGGAGTTGTTGTCGGCGAAGTAGACATCGCCGGGTTCCATCGTGAACTCGATCGCGTTCGCCGGATCGTTCAGGATCGCGTCGAATGCATCGAGCGCCTCACGCTGACGCTCGGTGAGCGGATTGCCCGAAAGGTAGTGGCCCAATTCGATGTGCAGGCGGTTGTAGCGGATGCGGACGCCGTCGGCGGTGTCACTGAACACCGGGCCGGTCGATATCGGGTCCTCGCCCTCTTGGGTGTCCTTCGAGCGGTCGAAGAGGAACTCGCCGTAGAGCTCATCGACCAGATCCGGCCGTGTCGACAGAAGGATGTTGTAAGCCGTGTGACCGCTGATCATCAACGACTCACCACCGGACACCGCCTTACGCAGGCACATCAGACCAAGGATGTCGGGACGGCTTCCGACAAAGGCGGCGGCCGAGTCGGTGTGGAAGATCATCGCCAGATTCGTCTTCGACCCGCGTGCCTCCATCAGCGTCGCGCCGGTGTCCTGAACCAGGTAGACGCGGTCGCCGTCCCTGTTCTGCTGCAGCGGCCTGCCCAGGTGGGTGCCCAGGCCCCAGTACAGCATCGACGCTTCTTCGTCGGTCCATCCGTCGAACGGCAGGCCGCGCAGTACGAAGAAGCCGGCGCCGGAGTGCACGCGTCGGCTGATGCCGTCGGCCATCTCCGCGAGCGCCGAGTCAATGAAGTCAGAAGGCTCGACGTTGTCGATCTGCTTCCCGCGTCGTCGCAGGTCATCGCGGATGCGCAGGCAGGCTTCAGCCTGGTGCGGCTCGACCGTGAGCATGTAGGACTCGGCGTCAAAGGTGGCGCGATCCCACACCTTGGGTCCGGTCATCGGCCGGCGGCGACTGGTCTCTTGTTGTGTGGCCAAAGTGAGCATCTGCGTTCTCCTTATCTCGTCTCGCGGGGATGCGTGACATGAGATTGGCGGCCGATGCTTAAAAGTTTCTTGGAGCCGTGCAGACGGCTCCCGCCGGCGGCATTTAGAAACCGCCAAGGAAGTCGTTGAACCATGTGCTCCATGAACCCGATCGATCTCGTCCTCGTCGCCCTCATCTGCGGAGTCCTCGCTTGGAGCTTGGCGCGGTACGCGCCCAAGGCGGTGCCGGCGTCAAGCCTGGCGGCGCAGGGCGTGCTCGGGGTGGTCACCGGGCTGCTGGTCCGCAACGTTTCGATCGCCTCGCTGGGATCGGACTGGGTGGCGGTCATCGCAGTCGCCGTCGGGACTCTGGTCATCTGCATCGCGGGCGGCGCGCTGATGGGCATGCACCGCGACGTCAGCCCGCTGACGGGTGCGCTCTCGCTCGTCGCAGGTGGCTCATCCGGCGTGGTCTCCATCGCCCGTGAGCTCGGTGGCGACGATCGCGTCGTCGCGGCCGTGCAGTACCTGCGCGTGGCACTCATCACCGCGGCCATGCCTGTCGTCGTCGCGGTCGTCTACGGCGGAACCTCCGGTAACGCATCGCAGGTCGACGCCACAGGTTCCTTACCTTTGATCTTCAGCCTGCCGCTGATCACGGTGATCGTCGCCGTCGGCGCGGCGGCCGGACGCGCCGTGCGGCTTCCGGGGGCCGGCCTGCTGGGCCCGATGGCGATCACGATCCCCCTGGAATTCAGCGGACTGTTGGCGGGCCTGACGGTTCCGGTCATGCTGGTTCAGGCCGCCGCCCTGCTGATCGTGTGGCAGACCGTGCTGCAGTTCAACCGTGAATCGCTTCGGGCGATCCGCCGGATCCTGCCCTCCGCACTTGCATTGATCATGGTGCTCAACGTTCTGGTGGCCGGCTTCGGCGTGGCGCTGGCCAACGTCGCCGGGCTCAGCCAGCTCGACGGATACCTCGCGACCAGCCCCGGCGGCATCTACGCGGTGCTCGGAACCTCGATCGGGTCCGACTCCAACGTGGCGTTCGTCATGGCGTCCCAGGTCATCCGGATCGTGCTGATGCTGTTCGCCGCACCTTTCATCGCAAAGGTGTTTCTGCGCTTCACGCCTTCGAGCGCTGAGGTCGCCGCGGCTCCCGCAAGCAGAGGGCTCGTCGGCGCTGCGGCCTGACCGCCGCGCTACTGGTCGGGGTCTGCGGCCTGCCGCCCGTGGTGGGCCCACGCCAACACCTCTGGCGCAACCAACTCTTGGCTTCGCTGCCGGTAGTGCTCGTGCTCGGTTTCGGTGAAAATGTCCCGCCACTCTCGTACGCCACCGCCGCGGAAGAACGGTTCGGGGCTGGGCCAGAGTTCGGGCGAGAGGACATCCGCGTGGGTCCGCATCGCGTCCATCGTGGCGTGCTCCGCGAGTTCCTCGACGCGCGAGCGGGTCACATCGATGGCGAGAACCTCTGCGAGCCGGGTCATCTCGGCGGCGACATCAGTCGATATTTGATCTTGACCTGCTCCGCCGCACTCAGAAGAACTAGGGGTTACGGACGCACTCGTAGGTCAGCGGAACGTCCGGACCGAGTTCCACGACCTCGAACTGGTCGGCAGTGATCGCACGGAAGGAATCCGAGGCGATGCCCAACTCCGACCACTTGGCGTTGCTGGTCCGGTCGTCTGCGAACGTCAGTGGCACCGTGCCGCCGTCGGACAGCAGCATCCCATGGGTCTTGAGCGCCGTGATGACCACTTTCTGCGGATCGGTGTAGCCCGACTCGTCGAAGTCCGCCTTCAAACGGAACCGCACACCGTACGGCGGCGCGTTGGGGTCAGTGCTTTCGGGGCCACCGGCATGGCTCGCCGGGTGCACGTAGACGTCCGCCCTCATCCGATCGTTGGGCAGGATGAACCGGATCGCGTGATCGATTGAGCCAGAGGCGACTTCGTCGGCGGTGGGCGTCAGCGCGGCCATCGGGAAACCGCCGGCGTCCGCACTGGTGCACTGATCGCCACGCAAGTTGTCCGGGTATTGCTTGTTCAGGTCCCAGACGAAGAAACCCATGGTCTTGAGGGTCTCGCCCTCCTTCGTCGCCTGGTACGTCTCGTACAGCTTCTGACCGTCACGGTCGACGACGAGCAGTTGGCAGTCACCCTGCCCCTCGGTGTTCCCAGAGGGGTCGCAGGTGAGATCGGCGGATCCGCCGATGTTGGCGTCCTCCGGGACCGGCATCTCGGCAGGCACCGCGTCGCAGTCCGGGCCGCCGAAGCAGTAGTCGTCGGTCCCCACCACCTGCAACCGTGGGGTGCTGCCGTCGGCGAAGAACACCGCATTCGAGAAGTCGATCTGCAACTCGTTCTCGGTGCCCCAACCGCCCATGCCGGTCAGCGCCCCGATGATCGCGTCACTGCGATCGGACTTCGAGGCGCCTGAGACGTCCACGGTCCACGGCTGTGCACCGTTGAACATCGCGACGCCGGAGACCGGCGGTGCTGACGGCTGCCCTGAGGAGGTCTGCGCGGCCGAGGGCTGCGCGGACGACGAAGACGCGGTACCGCTCGGTGGCGAATCAGAGTCACCCGTGAACATGGTCGTGGCGACGACGGCGACGACGACGACAAGAACTGCGGCTGCCGAGGCCAACAGGATGTTTCTGCGCTTCCCCGAGGAATCGCCGGGAGTTTCTGGCGGCCGCGGATCGGCGGGCGGCCGGTACTGCGTAGGGGCGGCGTGTATCGCCCCACCCGGTTGATTGAGCGCCTGGGTGGGTTCTGGCGGCCGGGCGGCAACGGTGGCGGGCTGGTCGGCCGCACGTAGTCCTGCAGCCAAGGTCGGATCCAGCGATCTCAGCTGCTCGGTGGGCTCGCCCCACAACGCTGCGGCCTGCGTACGGTCCAGTGACACGACCCGCGTGGGGTCCTGGGGCGCACCGGCGGCAGCGCGCGCTGCAGTCGCGAGATCCTTGGTCGAGGGATACCGCTGATCGGGTTCCTTGGCCATCCCGGTGGTGATGACTCGGTCCATCTCGGAGGGAATCTGCGGTAGACGTGCCGACGGTTTCGGAGGCGGCGTCAGCATATGGGCGGTGGCGATCTGTTCGAGGCTGCGCGCCGGGAAAGGTAGTTCACCGGTCAGCGCCTCAAAGAGCACACACGTGAGAGCGTAGACATCGGCGCGCGCGTCGGCCGATCCGGTCGAGAATCGCTCCGGGGCCATGTAGGCCCAGGTGCCGACGGCGGCACCGGTATCGGTCAACCCGGCTTCTCCGGCCGCTCGAGCTATACCGAAGTCGATCAGATAGGCGAAGTCGTCCTCGGTGACGAGGATGTTCGACGGCTTCACGTCGCGGTGCACCAGGCCGATCCGGTGTGCGGCGAACAACGCTGACGCGATCTGCTCGACGACCCTGATGGCCCGGGCCGGAGGCAGCGGGCCACGGCCGAGCAGCGTTCCCAGGTCCTCGCCCTCGATGAGACGCATGTCCACGAACAGGCGTCCGTCGATCTCACCGAAGTCGTGGATCGGCACCACGTGGGGGTTGTTCAGGCCCGCCGCCGCCCGAGCCTCCCGGCGGAACCGCTCCTGGAATGTCTGATCGTTGGCCAGATGGGCGGGCAGGACCTTCACGGCAACCACGCGATCGGTCACAGTGTCGTAGGCACGCCACACATCACCCATTCCGCCGCGACCCAACAACTCGACCAGTCGGTAGCGCCCGAACGGCGTGCCCTCCAAAATCTGCCTCCCCGATAGCTGCGACTGGCGAACGCTAAGCGCGACGATCACTCTACGGGCGAAAAGCAATGGCCACAGTCGTATTGGTGCGAGGCATCGATGACGCGGGCGCATATCGCGTGCATTGCGGCCCGACTGCAGGAAGGCGACGTTCGTCCGCACCTTTCAAGAAATAGCGCACCGCGGGGCTTGCGGCAAGGCCCCCGTCGTGCCCCAAAACCACTGGCGCAAAACAAAACTCAACGATGGGGTTGGGTCGTCGACCTCGGAATCGGCGCCGCACACGACGGGTCGGTGCCGACCGCCGAGTCACTGACTGCAGCGCTTGAGACGGCCCTCGCCCCCGAGTCCCGCGCACGACCCACCGCCGTGGCGGGGACCGTCGCACCGACCGAGCAAGCGTGGCCGCGAATCTAAAACCTGACTCCTCTCATGTCCTGTGAATGACAGGAGGAGCACGTCGGGGAGTATGAGAACCGTGACCGGAGTCCTGGAGAACAAGGTCGTCATCGTCGCCGGACTCGGCGGCATCGGCAACGGCTTGGCCCGGCGGTACGCCGACGAGGGCGCTCGACTCGTCGTCGGCGACCTCGACCCTGACACGGTGTCGCGCGTCGTCGCCGAGATCGAAGCATCGGGAAAGCAGGTGCTCGGCGTCCCACTCGACGGCGCCGACGAGGAGTCCGTCATCTCGATCGTCAGGATCGCGGTGGACACGTTCGGCAGCCTCGACGGCCTGCACGTCAACTTCACCAACGCGGCTGACGCCTACCTGCCCGGCGGTGTCGTGGAGTTGCCGCTGGAGGCGTTCGACGAGGTGATGCGCGTCAACACAAGAGGATTCGTGATCTGCGTCAAGCATGCGATTCCCGCGATGATCGACAGCGGCGGCGGGTCGATCGTGTTCACCGCCTCCATCGACGCCTACAACGGCGCGGGCACCCGCGTGTCCTACGCGATGAGCAAGGCGGCGGAGTTGGCGCTGATGCGGCACATCGCCCGCAGATACGGACCGAAGGGCATTCGCGCCAATGCCCTGGCCCCAGGCCTGATCTGGCACTACAAGTTCGACGAGCAATGGATGCCCGAGGGCATCGTCGAGCAGACGCGCGCACGCCAGATGATCAAGTCGCGGTTCGGCAACCCGAACGACGTCGCAGCATTGGGAGCCCTGTTGCTCTCCGACGACGGGAGCTTCATCACCGCCCAGACGATCAGTGTCGACGGCGGGGTCACGTTCCGTCCGTGACGGAAGGGACTCAGCGGAAGTAGGACTCGTCGCCGGCGGGGTACCCGCCGCCGGTCGTCGTGACGTGAACGTGGTCGTAGTGGCCGTAGCCGCCGCCTCGCTGCCCGCCGTTGGGGGTGTAGTAGACACCGCGCCAGATCGCGTCCTGCATCCCGAACCGGGCCGCGTTGCGCAGCACGTACGAGACGATCTCATTCCCGAGCGCGATGCCCGCGGGGGTACCGGGGTTGGGGATCATCACGTCGAGCGCCAAACCGTTCGGATGCCATCTCAGCGCATCGGGTCGAACACCGCCGATGCTGCGAATCTCGGGGAAGGCCGCGGTGATGGCGCGAGACGCGAGGATCGTCTTGACCTGCAGACCTCCCTCGGGAGCGAGTCCGACGGGCAGGGTGCGATCGATGGTTCGGTAGCGCGACGCCGCGATCACGTTGTCGGTATCGGAACTCATCGTCACGTGACCGATGAGCAGCGCCGGAGACGGTGCCGTCGGTCCCGCGGCCACGATCTGGACGTTCCATGGCACAGCGCCGTCGACCGGAGCGTCGACCGGAGCACTGTCAACGGCATCCTTTCCGCGGATCGACGTCTGCGCCGACGGCGAACCACACGGCGGCTGGGGCGAGCACCGAAGCCAGGACGACCGGCGACCTTCGTCGCTGCTTGGGTAATGAATGCCGGCCCACGCAGAGCACCATAACTGCAAACAGGCACAAACACAGCAACGATCCCACCTGCGACGATGTTTCCGCAGGTCACGGGCTCGAGATAATTCCGTTATCTGTCCGTTATCGGCGGCCATCGCGCCTATCCGATGCGTCAGGCCCGTGAACGTGGGCGGTCCCCCGACCGACATCTGAGCGCAGCGGTACCCTCGGAGTCGACTAAAAGCAAGATCGGGGGCATCGACTTGGACCTCGTCCTCGGTTTATCGATGACATCCAGAGCCGTGCGCTGGGTGCTCGTCGAGGGCGCCACGGGCGACGGTGCCACCATCGACCGCGGGACCTTCGACCTGACCGAAGCGGTCGACCCCGAAGATCTGCTGGACGTGCTGCTGATCGACGAGGCCGACAACCGGATGCACGCCATCGGCCTGACCTGGACCAATGAAGCCGAGGGCGCGGCATCCGGGGTGCTGGCGGCGCTGACCGCCAGGGACTACGACAACGTCATCGCCGTCTCGGAACTCGAGGCGGGCGACGTGCTGGCAGCCGGTATAGCCGGCATGGCGGACTACGACGACGTCGCCGTTTGCATCGTCGAACCCGATGCCGCCGTCGTCGCCGTCGTCACCTCCGAAGGAGTGACCGTCGACCGCATCGCCCGTCCCCTGGACGGGGCGGACGTCGTGGAGCTGCCGAGTTCGGTGATGGCGATGTTGGAACTCGACGACTGGCTTCCCGATGCGATCTTCGTGGTCGGTTCAGCCGAGGACCTCGACCTGATCACGACCACGCTCGAAGCGGTGACAGACTCGCCCGTCATCTCCGCCGCCGAGGCCGATCTCGCACTCGCCCGGGGCGCCGCGCTGGCGTCCGCCCGCGCGGTGAACGGCCTGGACACCGCGGGCTCGCACAGGCCGACGCGGATCGGCGCGCTGGCATCGGTCCTCGTCGCGGCGGTGGTGACGTTCGTCGTGTCGCTGGCGGTCGCTCTGGGTCTGACCCTGGCACCCGACGCGGTTCCCGACCAGCCGCAGGCCGCGAACACCGAACCCACGGCGCCCGCGCCGGTCTCGCCGGAGGCCCGGGCCGCGACGAAGGTGTCGAACCTCGCCGCGTCACTGCGCGCGGCACGCCCTGTCGTCGCGCAGACCATGGTCGTGGCCGTTCCGCCTGCACCCGAGGTCGCGCCCGCCCAGCCCGCCTACGAGCCGCCCGCTTACGCACCGCCTGCACCAGCACCGGCCTATGTCCCGCCCGCCCCGCCGGTGTACGTGCCGCCGGTCGTGCCGCAGCCGCGACTGCGCGACCGGATCATCGAGCGCATCCCGATCATCAACCGGTTCCACGAACCGGAGTACCAGCAGCCGCGTTAGCGCTCAGGGACAGGCCGCAGGGGCGTCGTCCCGGATCGGGCGATCGGCGGGCAGCGTGTAAGTGACTACCGCCTCGGCGTTCTCGACGGCCGCGTTGAACACGACGTGCGGAACTCCGGCCGGGATGAAGATCGCCTGACCGGACACGAACGCGGCAGGCACACAGTTGCCGGCGGTCCGCAGTTGTACGGTGCCCTTGTTGACGACCGAGTACTCCGGTCCTGGATGGGTGTGCCACCCGCTGCTGGCGTCGTGACCGAGCACCACGTTCTGGACGTAGAGCGTCGTCGGTTGCCCGACCGCAACGATCGCGACCGGCGCATCGGTCGTTCCCTTGCCCAGATCGGTGCGCTCGATGTCACCCTCGGCCGGCGTCGCGCCCGCGGCCCCGGGCCACATCCCCGCCACCACAACTGTCACCGCACCGGCGGCCAACCAGAATCGATTCTTCACAACGTTCATGGTCCTTCATCCTGAGCGACAGTTCCGAATATTTCGCGCCCAACGCTCTGCTGTAATCGGACCGTGGTGCCATCCATCGACTACCTCGCCGTCCTGGCGGCTCTGGTGGCGAGCATGGTCATCAGCTTCGTCTACTACCACCCGGCGGTGCTGGGTCGCGTGGGCATGGGCCGGCGCCACCTTCCTGGCCCACGAGTTCTACGGTGGCCGCCGTCAGGCATCTGACGCCGGTTACGGCACAGGCGGCGGCCGGAACGGGTTCTGCGGCACCTGAATCGGAATCGGCACCGGCACAAACGGCACCGTCAGGTAGCTCGTCGTCATCGGGGGCGTGGTCGTCGTGGTCGTCGTGGTCGTCGTGGGGGTCGTCGTGGTCGGCGACGTCGTTGTCGTGGTGGTCGTTGTCGTCGTTGTTGTCGTTGTTGTCGTCGTCGTAGTCGTCGTGGTGGTCGGCGGCGTCGTCGTGGTGGTCACGTGCGTCGTCGTCACCGGTTCTTCGGTAGTGGGGGGCGGCGCCAGTGGCGGCACTTCGCTGGTGACGGTGACGGTTTCGGCAGGCGGGGGAACCGGCGGCGATTCGGCGCTCGACTTTCTCACCGACTCGGCGGTGCTTGGCGGTTCGGTCGTCGCACTCGTGCTGTTGCTCACGCTCGTCAACGCGATCGCCACCCCGCCGACGGCGATCAACGCCACCGCCGCCGCCAGCCCGAACACCAACCGCGGCAGCCGCTGCCACGTGCGAGGCTTCTCGATCGGACCGGTTGCGGGCACGTACTGCACGGGTTGACGCATCGAAATGGCATCGGCGTCATACGGGTTCTCGCCGGTGTACGGGACGGGTTCGTTCGAGATGTCGTCGTCCTGCGACCAGGCCAGCGCGCTGACAGTCTCCGATCCCGGCGTGTCGAACGGCACCGGCGCCACCGGCGCCATACCGGTCTGGGCCTCGGCCGCCGGCGCCATACCGGTCTGGGCCTCGGCCGCAGAACCGTATGCCGCGAAGAGCGCCGCACCCACCGCTGCGTCGAATGCGGGCTGCGGTGTCGTCACGACGGGTGCGCTCGAGTGCCCCGAAAGGCGCTGTGCGATCAGCGGAATGCTCGCACCGCCGCCCACCGTGACCACCGCGGCGACGTTCGGCCAGCCAATCCCGTTGCGCTTCAACGCATTTTCCAGTGCCGCCAGGGCACCGTCGAGCGGAGCGGCGATCAGCGACTCCAACTCCGTTCGCGCCACCCGGATCGCCGCCCGGTAACCGGGCAGCTCGGCGGCGACCTCCGTCTCGGCGTCGACGGACAGCCGCTCCTTGGCACGACGGCATTCCTCTCGCAGCCGGGCGAGTGAACCCACCGCGGCGGTGCCGGAAGGATCGATACCGCCCGTCGCCGCGATGCGGTCGACGATGTGGCTGAGCAACGCCTGGTCGATCTGATCGCCGGAAAACTCGGTGAAACGGATGCTCTCATCGATCGGCTCGAAGGCGGCCCCGGCGTCCGTCAACGTGATGCTCGTCCCGCCACCACCGAAATCCAGCAGCGCAACCACGCCCCGGGACGGCAACCCGAGATTGGCGTGAAGCGCCGTGAGTGACGCCACGGCATCGGACAACAAGCGCGCCGGCGTGCCGTTGGCGGCCAGGTCCGGGTTGGCGCGCAGGGCGGTGCGCAGGGTGCGCAGCGTCGTCATGCCCCAGTAGGCCGGCACCGCGATGGCGATCTCGGGCACCGGTTGTCCGCCGCTCGCCCGGAGTATCGCTTCCAACGCGTCGACCAACAGCCGATCGGCGTGATGCGTCGATCCATCGGGTGCGACCAGTGGCACCGAGTCGCCGATCCGTTCGACGAATCCCGTCAACAAGGTGCCGTCGGCCAGGGTCAGCACCGAACGGCGTATCACGGGTTGATTGCCGACACGCGCCGCGACCAAGTTCGTCGTCCCGATCGACAACCCCAACGGGTCGCTCATAACGGACCACACCATAGCCGTCACGCCTGATGAAATCCGGCAGACACTCCGTACCAACAACGTTGGACCATCACGGTTTTGGGCCGCAAGTGCTTATCGAGACATGATTGTGACATAGCGGTGGCCAGCAAACGTTGTCGACCGGGCGCGGGGCGTCGCCGGAGCGAATGTGGAAGGCGATCTGTACGGGAAAGCCGGGGTGTGCTGCAATGTCGGCCATGGGTGACATCGACGAGATCCAGCAAGTCAAATATCGCTACCTTCGTGCGCTCGACACCAAGCATTGGGACGACTTCGCCGACACGCTGACCGAGGACGTGGTCGGCAAGTACGGCGAATCGATCGGCGAAGAGCACCACTTCACCAACCGCGACGAACTGGTCACCTTCATGCGCACCTCGCTCGGGCCGGAGATCATCACCGAGCATCGCGTCACCCACCCGGAGATCACCGTGGACGGCGACGAGGCCACGGGGACGTGGTACCTGCAGGACCGGGTCATCGCACCGGATTTCAACTTCATGTTGATCGGCGCCGGCTTCTACCACGACCGGTACCGGCGAACGGACGGCGGCTGGAAGATCAGCGAGACCGGCTACGATCGCACCTACGACGCGTCGATGTCTACGGAGAACCTCAATTTCAAGGTGAAAGCCGGTCGAGCACTGAATATCTGACGACTACTGGGCGATGGCGATCAGCGCGCCCGGCTGCAGCCACCGCATGATCTCTACCAGCGTGGAATCGTCGATCGCCACGCATCCCGCAGTCGGACCGCCGTCGGTCGCATGCAGGAAGAACGCGCCGCCGTTGCCGGGGACGCGGGCCTTGTTGACACCCATCACGACCGCATGTACGTACTGCGGGATTTCGAGGTTCTCCGTGCCACTGGCGGGATCGGTGTCGAACGGGCACTGCGCCTTCTCGCACACCTGCATGGTGTTGTAGGTGGGGCTTTTCATATCGCCGTCCCACCAGTGGTTGGGGCCGACCTGCACGTACTGCAGACCGCCACCGGGATTCGGCGCCGTGCCGAACGCGAAATCGAGCGTGAAGACGCCCATCGGCGTCTTCATCTGCCCGTCATGGGTCTCCGGCGCCATGCCGTTGGCGCCGATGAACGCCGGAATGGCGACACCGATCGGCTGCCAACCGGCGCCGGTGCGCTGATACACGTCCACCTTGGCCGACGAACCACCAACGCCGACAACGGAAATCACTTGCGTGGCGTTGCCTACGGACTGCGCGAACCATGGTGTGGTCTGCGCCGGACTCATCGGTGCGGTGCTGACGAACACCGCTACCGAACAGAGAAGTACCAGGAGTCGTCGCACCAGAACATGCTAGTTGGCGATGTGTTCGCCTTCGAGGAGGCCACGCAGCCACGAGGTCCACTTCGGTTGTTCGGCGGCGGCCACCTCGGCTGCCTCGGGTCCGTAGAAGTAGATGGTGCCATTGCGCGGCCTTCGTCGCCGACCGTGCAACTGCCGACGACGGCGATTGCCTGCGCGGGCGCATCGATGCGCATCGTCGACAAAATGATTCGTCAAGGTTGTGGATAGATTAGGCGACATGAACATGCCGCGCATCCGCCGTCACCGGGGCATCCGACAGATCGGGCAGGGCCTCGGCACGCTGGACCGTGAGTTATTCGAGGCCATCGCCGAGTCGCCCAGTCCCCTCCTCGACTCGACGATGCCGCGGTTGACCCGTGCCGCGGATCATTCGAAGCTGTGGTTCGCGATCGCCGCGGCCCTTGTGGCCACGCGGCACCGAGCCTCGCGGCGCGGGGCGGCGCGTGGCGTCATGACTCTCGGTGTCACCAGTCTGTTCACCAACCAGGTAGCCAAGCAGGTCTGGAAGCGGCCCCGTCCGAATCGCCTGTTGGTCCCCTTGTCGAGGCAGAGCAGGCGGGTCCCGACATCGAACTCCCTTCCTTCGGGCCACTCCGCGAGCGCGGCCGCCTTCGCCGTCGGCGTCGGACTCGAGAACGCGCCACTCGGGCTTGGACTCGCATTACTGGCGGGACTGGTGGGCCTATCCAGAGTGGCGACCGGAGCGCACTATCCGGGCGATGTATTCGCCGGCTTCGGCATCGGTGCCGCCATCGCCGTGCTCGGCGCGCGGATAGTGCCGCCGACCGTACCGACGAAGATTCCGACCGCGGATCCGCTTCGGCTGGAAACCCCCGCCCGTCCGGAGGGACAGGGCGTTGTTCTGGTGATCAATCCCGCGTCCGGCGGCGGAACCGGGGCACGCGTCGTGGAGGAAGTTCGTGCCTCCCTGCCCGCAGCAGAGATCGTCGAGTTGGACGGGGACGACGACCTCGAGGCCGTATTGCGCGCCGCGGCGGATCGGGCCGAGGTCCTCGCTGTCGGCGGCGGTGACGGCACGGTGTCTTGTGGCGCAGGTGTTGCCATGGACGCCGGCCTTCCGTTGGCGGTCTTCCCGGGTGGGACGTTCAACCACTTCGCAAAGGACATCGACTGCGACAGCGTGGCGAAGACCGTCGAGGCGATCCAGAAGGGCAGTGTCGCGCACGTCGACGTGGTGTGCCTGAACGAGGGTCACATGGTCGTCAACACCGCAAGCATCGGCGCCTACCCGCAGTTCGTGCAGACCCGGGAGAAGTTCGAGCACAAGATCGGCAAGCCGCTGGCAGGTGTCTACGCGATGTTCCACACGCTGCGACGCGATGAGCCTGTGCGAATCCGCTACGACAACAAGGTCTTACAGACTTCACTGTTCTTCCTTGGGAATTCGACGTATTTGCCGTCGGGTTTCGCTCCGTCACGCCGGACCCGGATAGACGACGGTTTGATGGACGTCCGCATCCTCGAGACGGGTCGCAGGTTGAGCAGGCTGCGCATACTCGTGTCGCTGGTGCTGGGCCGACTGGTACGCAGCCCGCTGTATCACGAGATGCGGGTGCCCGAGTTCACGTTCACCAGTGTCGACGGCCCCACCGTGCTGGCGCACGACGGCGAGGTGCGGACGGAACTCACCGAAGCCAGTTTCACCGTGAGTTACCGGGCGCTGCCAGTGTTTCGTCCGCTGCCGTGACGGGCCGGGACGGCGGCACGAGCAGCAGGCATACGACGAAATACGCGTAGCCCAATGCCCATCCGGCGAGTACGTCTGACGGATGGTGCACGTTGAGGACGACCCGGCCGATCCCGATCACGATGACAACGGCCGCGCCGACGATGCCGATCCACACACGCAACGACGGCCGGACGGCGGGCCAGACGATGGCCGAGTATGCGAGCACACCGACCATCACGCCGAGCGCGTGGCCGGACGGGAACGCCGTCTCCAGCGGGTCGACCATTCTGGTGTCCGGCCGTGGCCGATCCGCCGCGTGCTTGGCGAGTACGAGGACGAGCCCCGACACTTCCACACTGAGCAGCACGAACAACGCGACGCGAACGTTGCGCCGCCACAGCATCACAATGATGACGACCACGCCGGCAATCCGGAACAGTCCTGGCCCCAGCACGGTGCAGATCACGTCCCACGCGCTCACCCACCCGGGGCGCGCGACGCCGAAGCGATAGGTGGTTTCCAGCGCAGACGAATCCATCGTGGTCAGCCACTTCCACTGCAGCACATACCCGACCCACAGCAGCGCGTACACCGCCACGGCCGCGACGGCCGACACCAGCAGCCATCGCTTCGGCGGAGTCATCCCCATAGCTCTACCAGTCGTTACCCGGCGCCGTTAGGTCGGACTCGTCCGCGGCTACGGCGGCTCGCTCGACCTGACCACTCAGCGCGTCCTCGGGATCCCGCGGGGCTGAGATACGGTTTTCCTATGGCGGTGTTTCTGCGGAAGTTGCTCCGCATCGGCGGGCTGCCCGACGAACTGCGGGCCGAGATCGAAGCCGAAGGCGTTCTCTATCTTGCCGAGTACGTGCCGGTGACGCGGAGATTCAGTGGCAAGATTCCGGGCAAGCGCGCGCACGGAGATGTGTCCAGTTACGTGGGCTCGTTGGCGCTTACCAATCAGCGCGTGCTGGCCACCCTGTCTTCGGTGCCGAAGTTGGCCGGACGCACTATCGATCAGCCTTGGAGCGCAGAACAATCCGGCACCGTGACCGCCGACCTCTCTGAGGCAGGTCTTCACCTCGAGGTCAACATAAGTGCGGTGGATCCGCGGTGCGAAGGTCAACTCTCGCTGCAGTACAAGTCACCCATTCCGCCCGAGGTGCTCACGCGCCTGCCGAGGGTTTCGCTGGCGTTCGACGTCCCGCCGGAGTATGTCTTCCGAGCGGTCGGAGTGCCCTACCACCCCTAAAACGGTGGGGTTTGTTGCGTTCGGCGATGCGTTCGGCGGCCCAGGGTTCAGGCCCGGGCAAATATTACGAGATACAGGTTTGGCGGCATAGCTTCTACCGGCGACGCGCGGACGATTAGGCTCGGTTTCACACCTCAAACACGGAGATCAGAGTCATGGCAGTCACCACCGTTGATGCTGGACCTCTTCAGGTCAGCCGCTCAGTCGACGTTGCTGCTCCCGCGTCCGAGTTGTTCGCGATCGTCGCCGACCCGCGCCGCCACCACGAGGTCGATGGCTCGGGCACTGTCGGCGACAACATCCGCGCACCCGAGCGTCTTGAAGTAGGTTCGCGGTTCTCCACCAAGATGCGGATGTACGGCGTGCCGTATCGCATGACCTGCACCGTGACGGCGGTGACGCCGGATCAACTCATCGAATGGCGCCATCCGTTCGGTCACCGCTGGCGCTGGGAGTTCCACGCCATCTCGCCGACCAGTACCCGCGTCACCGAAACCTTTGACTACCGCGACGCCGGCAGAGTAAAGAACCGGCTGAAGTATTACGAGGCAACTGGTTTCGCCAAACGGAATGCAACCGGCATCGAAGCCACGTTACAACGACTCCGCGACCGGTACACCAGTTGACCTGCGGGTCAGCCGTACTGAGCCATCAGTCGTACAACGACGCGAGGCCAGACCCCGCGCATCCCCAGCATCAAATCGCTGCGCCATCCGTGAGTTTGTTGGTCTCGCCAGCCCCAGAATATTTTGAGCAGATGGTGGCACCGATTAGCTGAAATACATCTTGAGCGGATCGCCTTGTGAGCAGCATAATGCTGCCAGATGCACACCGCTCGACCCGCTGGCCGGCTTACACTTCCGCCATGTTCTCGGAGACGCGCTATGCGATGAACGGGGACTTGCGCGTCGCCTACCGCGCGTCGGGCGAAGGCCCTCGCGACATCGTGTTCGTCCCTAACTGGTTCACCTGCTGTGAGGTCTTTACCGGAGCTGCCGTCCATTCAAGGCTGGTTTGAGGCGATGACATCGCTCGGGCGACTCATCTTCTTCGACCAGCCGGGCACGGGAGTATCCGATCCCGTCACCCGGTGCGCTGCCGACCTTGGAGCAATGGGCCGACAGCATCACCGCGGTGCTCGACGATCTCGGGAGTCAGCGAAGCGGTCCTCGTCGCGATCGACGGCGCATTCCCGGACAGCGGCGCTGTTCGCAGCCACATATCCGTCCCGCACGACCGCGTTGGTCGTGCTCGAGGGCTACGCAGATCCGCATGTCGAACGCACCGATGGGCCCGACCCCGAGGAATTCTTCGCTGCCATGTCGCCATGTGGGGCACGGGGGAGTTCGCAACGTCTCGCTAATCCGGACATGCCGTGGAACGAGGAGATCCGGGCAACGTGGGCACGGCATGAACGTCTCGGCGGCGAGCCCGGGGACCGTCGCCTTCATGCTGCCTCTCATGGCCGAATTGGACGTGCGGGCGGTGCTTCCGACAGTCCGCGTGCCAACCCTCGTCGTCCACCACGCCGACGACCCAATCGTCCCGCCCGCGATGGGCAAGTACGTCGCCGATCACATACCGGGCGCGAAATATGTTGAGCTGCCGGGGCGCAACGTGTACCACTTCGTCGAACCGTGGCGTGAGTCCTTTCAGGAGATCGCCGAGTTCCTCACCGGCGCAGCAGGCCGAAGTGGCCGATGATCGGGTGCTCGCCACGGTGTTGTTCACCGACATCGTGGACTCGACGCGCCGGGCCGCGGAGATGGGCGACCGTGACTGGCATGCGCTGCTCGATGCGCACGACGCCGTCGTCCGGTCACAGCTCGACTCGCTTTCGGGGCCGTGAGGTGAACACATCGGGCGACGGCTTCCTCGCGATGTTCGACGGCCCGCAGCGAGCGATCCGCTGCGCCATGGCGATTCGTGACGCGGTGCAGGCGCTCGGTATCGAGGTGCGCGCCGGGTTGCACACCGGCGAGTGCGAGGTCCGCGGCGACGACATCGGCGGGATCGCCGTGCACATCGGCGCGCGGGTGAGCGCACTGGCGCGGGCCGAACGACGTGCTGGTGTCCAGCACACTGCGCGACCTCGTGATCGGGTCAGGGCTCGAGTTCGACGACCGCGGCGCTCACGAACTCAAGGGCGTGCCCGGCGACTGGCATCTCTTCGCCGTCGCCTCTGCCTAGATGCCCGCCGCGTTTAGAAGGGTGGGGGTTTGTTGCGTTCGGCGATGCGTTCGGCGGCGAAGGGTTCGTTGAGGCGGCGTTGGTCGGCGATGTTGTTGGCGCGTTGTTGGGTTCGGGTCTGTTTGCGCCGCGGCATCATCAGCCCGCGGTTGGTGGCACCGGTGCCAGACTCGTCGCGAAACTCCTCGCGTGCGGTGACGGCTGCGGTGGGCTGGCACAGGCGCGGGAACAGCAGCCGACTGCCCGGATGGGTGGTGTAGGTCTGCCCCTGCGGTGAGGTCCACACCACCGTGCCATCGGGGAGTTGGCGGTCGCGCCAGCCCCGGAATGTTTTGAGTAGGTGGTGTTTTCGGCACAAACATTTCAGATTCGCCGCCTGCGTCGGCCCCACCGGATACGGGATGGTGTGGTCGACATCGCAGACGTCGGCGGGGGCGTCGCAGCCGGGGAACCGGCACGTCAGGTCGCGGCAGCGCACGAACGTCGCCAACACCGCCGACGGAATGTAGCGCGGTTCCGGGCCCGGCATTACCGGGGTGGCATGATCGGCACGATCTTGGCGGTGTGGGCGAGGGTGGCGGCCAGCAGCGGTGCCGGCAGCATCCCCCCACCGATGATCACCGCGGGCGCGGTGGCCGCGAACCGGGGAATCATGTCCTCGGGACGGGGGCTGAGCGCTTCCCTGATCGTCATCTGCCGCAGCTCCGCGGCCGAAGGCCCGGGCGCTGATTCGCCGTCCAGCTGCACCGGCGTGTCGTCGGTCAGGGATTCTTCGTCGGCGACGACGTGAACGACGACGGTGCTGGGCTGCACCCCCGCCGCGCCGCAATCCTCAGATGCCGCAGCCGCACGCCAGTCGGTCGCCGCCGTGACCCAGCGCCCCCAGCGCATCGGAGCGGCGCTGCTCGATGGTGCGCGGATCACCGTCGCACACCGCCCGGGCCATCGCGTCGAGGCGTTGGTCCAGCGCTTCGGCGTCGGCGGCGAACAGCAGAGCCTCGATCCCCGCCGTGCCGCTGCCGTCGGTGGCCGCATGGACATCGACATAACGGCCGCGGGCCTGGTTCTCGCTGCGCCGCAGCGCCGCGGGATCGTAGCGGTCCACCCAGTAGTCGATCTCGGTCTCGGTTTTAGCCGCCGACAGCGGCCCCCACCCGCCGATGCGCGCGGCCAGCGCACTGTCGACCTTGGCGCGCGCCTGATCGTCGGCGATCAGCCGGGTGCGCGCGATCACCGCAGCCACCACTCGATACGAGATCGCCCCGGCGGCGAACACCTGGGCCACCCGCGGCAGGTCCCGCAGCTCCAGGGCGACGCTGAGTTGATGCGAGGCCACCCCCAGCGACACGTTCTGGGCGGCGGCCACCGACGCGGCCACCGCATCCCAGTTGTCGATGCACCACAGCTCCCGCTCGGCGGACCCGTCGGCGGCCCGCAGCCGCTCGAGCTCGTCGGCGATGGCGGCCAGCCGTCGCGCACACGCGGCGTTCTCCACCCGCGCCCACGCCCCCACCGCGGCCGGGGCGAGGCTGCCGGTGGCCGCATCGACGAGTTGATCGAACATATGAGCGAATCTACCCGCAGCCCGCGACGCATCCGCCCAGCTCAACCCCAACCTGTGGATGAAACGCCCATTGGGGATAAGTTGCTTCGGGTGATTCAAAAGGTTGCGGGATCTGCGCGGCACCCTGTTCGGTGGATCGACGAGACGGGGAAGGACGCCGCGTGACCGAGCCGAAACGAGACAACCTGCTGATCGTGCATTGGCACGACCTCGGCCGCTATCTCGGCGTGTACGGGCACGACGACGTCTCCAGCCCTCGGCTCGACCAGCTCGCCGCGGAAGGAATTCTGTTCACCCACGCCCACGCCACGGCGCCGCTGTGCTCGCCGTCGCGCGGCTCGCTGTTCACCGGGCGCTATCCGCAGAGCAACGGCCTGCTCGGCCTCGCCCACCACGGTTGGGAGTATCGGGCCGGAATCCGGACGCTTCCCCATATCCTGTCGGAATCCGGTTGGCACACCGCACTATTCGGCATGCAACACGAAACGTCCTACCCGTCCAAACTGGGTTTCGACGAGTTCGACGTGTCGAACTCGTATTGCGAATACGTGGTCGAGCAGGCCACAAACTGGCTCGCAGACCCTCCCGCGCAACCGTTTCTCCTCACCGCCGGGTTCTTCGAAACCCACCGTCCCTATCCGCGCGATCGCTATGAACCGGCAGACGCCACAGGCGTCGACCTACCCGACTATCTGCCCGATACTGCAGACATCCGGCAGGATCTCGCCGAGTTCTACGGGGCGATCACGGTGGCCGACGAAGCTGTCGGCAGACTGCTGGACACGCTTGCCGCCACCGGCCTGGATCGCAGCACGTGGGTGGTGTTCATGACCGACCACGGGCCTGCATTGCCTCGCGCCAAGTCCACGCTGTACGACGCCGGTACGGGCATCGCGATGATCGTCCGGCCACCACGCGATGCCGCCATCGCGCCACAGGTCTACGACGAACTGTTCAGCGGCGTCGACCTGGTGCCCACAGTGCTCGATCTGCTCGGCGTCGATGTCCCCGCCGAGATCGACGGCCTCTCACACGCCGACAATCTGGCTCACGCGCACACTGCTCCGGCGCGCACCGAGGTCTATACGTCGAAGACCTACCACGATTCGTTCGACCCGATCCGCGCCGTTCGGACAAAGGAATACAGCTACATCGAGAACTACGCGGCGCGACCGCTCCTGGACCTGCCGTGGGACATCGCCGAAAGCGCTCCCGGTCAGACCGTGGCGCCACTGGTACAGACGCCACGACCCGGTCGCGAACTCTACGACCTGCACGAGGACCCCACCGAGACGCACAACCTGCTCGGTCCCGACGCGTCGGACAAGGCCGAGGCCATCGCGAGCGACCTCGCCCTGCTGCTCAACGACTGGCGCGTGAAGACCAATGACGTCATCCCGTCGGAGTTCGCAGGCACGCGAATTGCGGAGCGCTACACCGAGACTTACCTACGAATCCACGGACCGACGATCACCAGCCGCTCGGCCATCGCATCCGAACGCGGCGTCGAAGACGAGCAAGTATCAGGGCAATAGTTATCGTCACAGTGATTGTTAAAGCCCTCATATGCCAGGCAATTTGAATGGGGTTAGGCTCACGCGCATGTCAGCCCATCCGACGGCTTATCTGGTGCTCGCGTCGCAACGCAGCGGCAGCACGCTGCTCGTCGAATCGCTCCGGGCGACAGGCGTAGCGGGTGAACCGCAGGAGTTCTTCCAGTACCTGCCCACCACCAGCATGTCGCCGCAGCCGCGGCAGTGGTTCGCAGACGTCGAGGACGAATCGATCCTGCGACTGCTCGACCCACTGGACGAAGGCAAACCGGATCTCGCGCCGGCCGAGATCTGGCGTGACTACATCCGGACCGTCGGCCGCACCCCCAACGGGATATGGGGCGGCAAGTTGATGTGGAATCAGACTCCGCTTCTGCTGCAGCGCGCGGCGGGACTGCCCGAGCGATCCGGCGACGGCCTTCTCGCCGCGATCCGCGACGTCATCGGCAGCGATCCGGTTCTGGTATACGTCCACCGGCCCGACGCTGTCTCCCAAGCGGTTTCGTTCTGGCGTGCCGTGCAGACCCGGGTTTGGCGTGGGCGGCCCGATCCGCGACGGGACTCCCGGGCCGAGTACCACGCCGGCGCGATCGCCCACGTCGTGACGATGCTGCGCGAGCAGGACAAAGGCTGGCGGGCCTGGTTCGACGAAGAGGATGTCGACCCGATGGAGGTCGCGTATCCGGTGTTGTGGCGCAACCTCACTCAGATCGTCGGCGACGTTCTCGAGGCACTCGGCCAGGATCGCGGCCTGGCGCCCGCACCTGTGCTGGAGCGACAGTCGGATCAGCGCTCTGACGAGTGGGTAGACCGGTACCGCGAAGACGCGGAAAAGGAGGGTCTGCCGACATGACGGTCGACACGCTGCACGTCGACGAGCTGCGGGTGCTCGAAGCCGAGGCGGTGCATATCATCCGCGAGGTCGTCGCCGAATTGGAACGGCCCGTACTGCTGTTCTCGGCAGGCAAGGACTCCATAGTGCTCCTGCGATTGGCGGAGAAGGCGTTTCGGCCGAGCCCGCTGCCGTTTCCTGTCATGCATGTCGACACCGGCCACAACTTCGACGAAGTCATCGAGTTCCGCGACCGCCGCGTCACCGGAGAGGGCCACAAGCTGATCGTCGCCTCGGTGCAGGAGTCGATCGACAGCGGACGGGTTCCCGATCCGGGTCCCGGGGCATCCCGCAACCGACAGCAGACCCGCACGCTGCTGGATGCCTTGGAAGCAGGCGGCTTCGACGCCGCGTTCGGCGGTGCGCGTCGCGACGAGGAGCGGGCCCGCGCCAAGGAGCGCATCCTGAGCTTTCGCGACGAGTTCGGTCAGTGGGATCCGCGCGCGCAACGGCCCGAGCCGTGGTCGCTGTACAACGGCCGGATCAAGCGGGGTGAACAGGTCCGGGTCTTCCCGTTGAGTAATTGGACCGAGCTAGACGTCTGGCGCTATATCGAGCTGGAAACCCTTGAGCTGCCGTCGATCTACTTCGCACACGAGCGGGAGGTCTTCGAGCGTGACGGCATTCTGCTTGGCCGTGTCGGAGTATGCCGGCCCTGCCGATGGTGAATCGGCATCGGCGGAATGGGTGCGCTACCGCACCGTCGGTGACCTCACGATCACTGGAGCGGTGCGCTCTCAAGCGACCGATATCGAGCGGGTGATCGCGGAGATCTCGGCGGCCACCGTCTCCGAACGTGGTGAGACCCGCGCCGATGACCGCACGTCCGCCGCTGCCATGGAGGACCGCAAGCGCGAGGGATACTTCTGATGACGCGCCAACTTCTCCGGATCACCACCGCCGGATCGGTCGATGACGGTAAGAGCACACTTATCGGGCGGCTCATGCATGACACCGACAGCCTGCCGCTCGACCACCTCGACGCCGTCACCGACGAAGAGGGCATCGCCGACCTGGCCGCGTTGTCCGACGGGCTGCGTGCCGAGCGTGAGCAGGGCATCACCATCGATGTGGCATACCGGTTCTTCTCGACCGACACCCGCAGTTACATCCTGGCCGACACACCCGGCCATGAGCGCTACACCCGCAATATGTTCACCGGTGCGTCCAACGCCCACGTCGCAGTTCTGCTGGTCGATGCCCGCGCCGGTGTGCTGCGGCAGACCAACCGGCACGCCCGGATCGCAAAGCTGTTGGGGATCAAGCACTTCGTCGCGGCGGTCAACAAGATCGATCTGGTCGACTTCGACCAGACGCGATTCAACGACGTCGCCGACGAGCTCACCAGGTCGGCCGACCGCCTCGGCGACATCGACATCACTGTCATCCCCATCGCCGCCAAGCACGGCGACAACGTCGTACACCGATCCGACCGCACTTCGTGGTACGACGGGCCCACCCTGCTGGAGTACCTGGAGCGCGTCGAACTGTCCGCTCCGCATCCGGAGACCGATAAGTTGCGGCTGCCGGTGCAGTGGGTGTCCCGGCCGACCGCCGACCAACGTCGTCGCTATACGGGCCGATTCTCCGCGGGCACACTGAAGGTCGGCGATCCCGTCGTCAGCCTGCCGTCAGGAACGCGGTCGACAGTCACCCTGGTCGACACCCTGGATGACAACCGGCCGACAGCCGTTGCCCCACTGTCGATTTCGATCGAGTTGGCCGATGATATCGATGTGGGACGCGGAGATGTCTTCGTCAGTGGCGCCGAAGACGCATCCCTTCCGGTGCTTGCGCGCGAGCTCGACGCGACGGTGTGCTGGTTTCTCGACAGCCCGTTGCGCGCCGGCGACCGGCTCGCGCTCAAGCAGGGCACCCGCACGGTTCGCGCCACCGTGCAGGCGCTCCATTCCCGGCTGGATCCCGAGACGCTCGACGAGCTCGACAATCCAGTCGAGCTGGTACTCAACGACATCGGCGAAGTGACGCTGCGTACGAGCTCGGTCGTCGTCGCCGACTCCTACGCCGACAACCGCGACAGCGGGGCGTTCATCCTGATCGACGAGACCACCAACGATACCGTCGGTGCCGGCACGATCATCGAACCGCGTGAGGTCAAGCCGGGCGTACAGACGCGTAACGACATCCGGTGGCATCCCTCGGCGTTGGACCGCAGTCACCGCTGGACCGCAACCCGTCAGCTGGGCGCCACCATCTGGTTCACCGGCCTTCCCGCATCGGGTAAGTCCACGATCGCGGTGGCTGTGGAGCGCGCACTGGTCGAGTCCGGCGACGTGGCCTACCTGCTCGACGGCGACAACATCCGGCACGGGCTGTCAGACGACCTCGGCTTCTCGCCGGGCGACCGTGCCGAGAACATCCGCCGCGTCGGGCATCTCACCAGGCTTTTCGCCGATGCCGGCGTGGTGGCGTTGGCTTCGCTGGTATCGCCGCTGAAGTCGGACCGCGACATCGCCCGTGCACTCAACGACGCGGCGAAGCTTCCGTTCATCGAGGTCTACGTTTCGACGCCCGTAGAGGAGTGCGCAAAGCGCGACCCCAAGGGGCTCTATGCGCGGGCACGCGCCGGTGAACTGAAGGGGCTCACGGGGTTCGACGCACCGTATGAGGCGCCGGAGAATCCGGACCTCGTGCTCGATACCACGGGTGCCGATATCGACAAGCTGGTCGCACAAGTCATAGAACTGCTCAATCGAAAGCGCGCGATCTAGTTCACCTGAGCGACAACGAATATCCGGCGGAACGGGAAGAACGTCGTGCCGCCCGAACGCGCGGGGTATGCCTCATCGAGAATCGGGATCAGTTCCCGGCGGAACTCCTGCCACTGCGCCTCGGTGAGTCGGCTCTTCACCGGGCGCAGCGCCGTTCCGCTGATCCATTCCAGCACCGGATTCTCACCGGTGAGTTCGTGGATGTAGGTCGTCTCCCACGCGTCGACCCGGCAGCCCGCGTCCGTGAGTAGTTCGGCGTATCCCGACGGCCCGTCGACCTGACCTTCGCGGAACGGGAAGTCCCGCAGAGGCTCTGACCATCGGTCCGCACGTGCGAGCCTGCGAACGGCCTCGTGCGATGGGGCATCGAAGTTTCCCGGGACCTGCATCGCGATCCACGACCCGGAGGACAGCTGACCCGCCCATCGGATCAGTAGTTCGGAGTGCTCGGGCACCCACTGCAGAACGGCGTTGCTCAGCACGATGTCGGTGTCGGGCGCAGGCGTCCAGGTATGCACATCGCCGACATGTGCGTCGACACCGCGTTCGCGGGCCGCCTCGACCATTTCCGGTGAGCTGTCCCATGCCTCGATGGCGGCGTCGGGCCAGCGTTGCGCCAGGCTGACGGTGAGGTTGCCCGGTCCGCATCCCAGGTCGACGACGCGCCGCGGAGATTCGGCACCGACCCGCGACATCAGGTCGAAGAACGGGCGCCCACGGTGATCGGCGAAGGCCAGGTAGACCTCGGGGTTCCACATAGCGCCAGTCTGGCACCGACAGGACTCACAGCGGTTTCGCAGCGCCGACCCGGTTCCCGAACTGCAGCAGTTCATCGACGACGTACACGCCGGCGAAGTGTCCAATTACATCGAGGCCGGCCCGGGCACTACCGGCGACCACCATCTGGATCCACGGTTCACCGAATCATCTGACCTGGCGAGCTACCATGCGGACGTGACCAGTTCGGACACGACCCCCGTGGATCCGCCCATTCCCGTTCCCGACGTTGCCGGCGCCGACGCGACCACCCGTGGCCTGCCCCGCCGTGTCGACCTCACACTGCGCCAGCGGCTCATCGTGGACTCCTCGGCCGCCGCCGACATCGGCCTGCGCACCGCGATCGCCTCACTATTGGCGGCAACGATGCTTCCTACCATGCTCGGCGGCCTGCGCCGCGGACAGTCGCAAGCAGAGCAGGAACAGCTGCGGTTCTACACGGAGCTGGCCGCCGCGAAGGATCCAGCGTTGTCATTCCCGGCGCCGACCTCGGTGCCGCGCGTCTCGTCGCGCCCCGCCAGCCCGATCGCCGAATGGATCGCGAAGGGCAACGTGCACAACATCCGGTTCAACAGCAGCTTCGAATCCGTCAACCCGGTGCTGCGCCAACAATGCCGAGGCTTCGAACGCAACAACATCGTGCACGCCCAGCACTGGCGCCATGACGACGGCCCCCACCCGACGTTGTGCGTGATCCATGGCTTCATGGGATCGCCGTATCTGTTCAACGGCTTGTTCTTCTCGCTGCCGTGGTTCTACCGGTCCGGCTACGACGTGCTGCTCTACACGCTGCCGTTCCACGGCAGCCGGGCCGAAAAGGGCTCTCTCTTCAGCGGCTACGGGTTCTTCGCCAACGGGTTCGCAGGTTTCGCCGAGGCGATGGCACAGGCCGTGCACGACTTCCGTTCGGTCATCGACTACCTGGAGTTCACCGGTGTCGACCGCATCGCACTGACGGGCATGTCGCTGGGCGGATACACGTCGGCGCTGATCGCCAGTGTGGACGACCGGATCCAGGCGGTCATCCCGAACGTCCCCGTCGTCGCACCCGACCAGACCGTCGACGAGTGGTTTCCCGCCAACAAGGTCGTGCAGTTGCGGAATCGACTGTCCAAGACGGACTCCAAGGTCGCCAGCGCCGCGGCGCAATACTCGTCACCGCTGAACTATTCACCGTTGGTCCCGAAGGACCGCAGGCTCATCATCACCGGCCTCGGCGACCGGCTCGCTCCGCCGGAGCAGGCCGAAATGCTCTGGGAGCACTGGGGCCGCTGTGCGTTTCACTGGTTTCCGGGGAACCACATCCTGCACGTCAGCCAGCCGGACTACCTACGCCGGATGACTCGCTTCATGCGCGACTTCATGTTTGCGTAGCGAACACGCTACCCACCGGCCAGTCGACACGCTCCAGCAGCGCGCGTGACTTCCGTTACCTCAGGAAGTCCGCGCCGAACTGCGATGTCAGCGCGTGCTCGGGGGCCGTGCCGTCGAGCAGGTCGACGGGTGACGTGTGAGCGCACTCGTCGTCGGCGCCAACGGCCTGCCCGATCAAGTGGACGTCTTCCGGGTTACGAAGCGCTAACTGTCGATCAGCCGCACGAACCCCAGAGCCTTCTCTCTCAAGTCACGGGCGCACCTCTCGAAGAAGTTGTCCTCGTCGTGCTGATCCTTCGGAACTTCCCGGACCGCGGCCGCCGCATCGAGCTGATTGCCGTATTCGCAGATCTCGTCCCAGCTTGCCGGCGACGACATTCCACGGAGCACCCTGATGTTCTCGGCAACGTCGCGGTCTTCCTCCGCCGCGATCTTGTTCACGAGGAAGTCGAACATGTCCGGGGTGTACACATAGCTGGTTCCGAGGCCGTCGTATCTCGTGTCATGGATATCGATCTGCCCGACATTGTCCTCTTCAGGCGCATCCACCAGTTCGTTGGCGAATCTCCACGCCAGCTCGCGGAATACGACGATCAGTCCACGGAACACTTCTACTTCGCCGACCATGCACTTGCGCATTCGCTTTATCACGGGCGAGATCTCGGCGACGGCATCGAGCACTCCCTCGACCTGGTACCCGAGAACGGTGTTGACGACGTTGAAGTCGTGACGCAGCGTCGGCATCGAACCGCGGCCGACCTTGGCGGCGGCCACACCCAGGTCGAGATTCATGTGGGCGTTGAGCCCGGTGAGCAAGTGCTGGAAGACAATCGGCTCGTTCAACGCGTTGGCCCTGAACGACTGCGCCCACACGTGCGTCGGCATCTCGAAATCGCCGTACCCGTTGTAGGCGTTCAGCGCGGTGAAGTACCGCCGTGCGAACGTGAGTTGAAACTGCACCATCCGCTCCGAGTCGGTGAACTTGGCCTGCTTGATCGCGTCGTAGATCGCCACGGTGGCCTGCCGATAGATGACGGCGAAATACCCGATGGGCGTGTAGGCCTCGATGGACCAGTCGATGACCTCGTCGAATGTCGCGATGACATCCTCGACGGTCTTCACCTCCTGAAGTTCCACGATTCTGAACCGCGGTTTGTCAAGCGGTCTAGGCATATCGAATCCCTAACCCTTCGTTATGAGTTCGTCGATTCGCCGACCGAGTTCGGCGCGTGTTCTGATACCTAGCTTGCGGTAGACGCGGCCCAGGTTGTGTTCGACCGTCTTGGGGCTGATGAACAAGGTCGCCGCGATGTCCTTGTTGGTCATGCCCGATGCGGCGAGTTCGGCGACCCGCTGTTCCGACGGGGTGAGCAACCGCTCCTGACCCGGGGCGACGTTGGCGCGCGCCAACTCGGCCTTCACCCGGTCGGCCCACAGCGGAGCGCCCATGCGCTCGAACTCCTGCAGCGCTTCGCGCAAAGTGTTTGTGGCGGCATCCTTTGCGCGCCTGCGCCGCTGCAACTGGCCGAGAAGCAGTTGTGTGCGAGCGCGCTCGAAGGGCATCGGGACCCTGTCGTGTTCGGCCATCGCCGCACGCGCGGTGTCGAGTGCCGCCTCCACGTCGCCCTGGGCGGCGAGCACCATGGCGCGGCAGCGCGCACCCGCCGCCAGCATCCAGGCCCTGTCCAACCGGCGGCCGTTGTTCTCCAGCATCTCGATCAGCCGCACCGCCTCGTCGAATTGGCCTATTGCCACCATGGCTTGCGCGGCGTCGGGCAGGTACCCCGCCCCCATGATCTCGATTTCAGGGACCAGCGCCAGCCTGTCGACAAGCGGCCGGAACGTCGTCACCGCCGCGGTGTAGTCACCCAATGACAGATCGATGAATCCCAGTGTCTTGATTGGCCATTCCGTCATCCGGGGTGCGTCACATTCGCGCGCGGACCGCAACGCCGCGTTGGCATCGGCGCGGGCCTCGTCGACCAACCCGACGTAGGCCCGCACCGCACCCCTCACACTCAGCGGAATGACCTCGACGTGTTCGCCGCCGAGTTGCTGCGCACGCTCGACGGCTTCGTCGCCGTACGCCGCGGCCTCGTCGAAGTTGCCCCGCCACATCTCGAACATCGCGCTGTATGAGGCGACGGCCATCATGTTCCGCTCCGAGCCGCGCTCGAGGCAGCGCCGCCGCACGTCCTGGATTAGCGATCGGGCCTCGTCCAAGCGTCCCGTCCAGGCTCGGATGAGTGCCTGGACACCGCTGGCGCTGAACGGAATCGGTATATCGTCGTTGTGGTCCTCGAGTTCCAGTGCGCGCTGCAGGCTGTCCTCGTCGACACCGTGGCCGTAGTGGAAGTTCGCGTGCACCCACATCGCGAGCGCCTTACTAAGCACTGCGGGGATGCCGACATCCTCGGCGACGTCGGCCGCTCGGCGGGCGTTGCGCAATGAGTCGTCGAAGAGGCCCGCGTCAGCCGTGCCCTTGGCGAATGAGCCCATGCCCTGTGCCCAGGACAACGAGATGAGCGTCTGCACGAGGATCGGCGCCGCATCCTCAGCATCCCCCACCGCACGCGTCAGCATCTCCCGTGCTCGCCCGAACCTGTTGTCGTAGATATGGATTGCGGCGAGAAGGTTCAGTCCGATGGCACGAAGCACGCCCGGGCGCAGCTCGTCGATGATCGGCTCGAGAAGTGCCTGCGCCCGCCCGGTTTCGCCGACCTGGAAGTGGTCCCCCGCCGCACGGATGCGACGCCAGGGCTTGTCGCCGCCGAGGCCGATGGCGAGTTCGACCAGTTCGGCTGCCGCCGCAGGCGCACCTCGGACCCGTGCCGAGTCAGCCGCCATGTCAAGGGCTTTGAGCGTGTTGTCATCCGCGATCGTGGAGGCGAGGGCCAGGTGGCGGGCCTGCAGTTCCGGTTGCGTCTCGGTGGTGGCAAGCGCGCGGTGGATCGCCCGACGGCGGGATGGCGCGGCGTCGGTGTAGACACCCCTGGCCAGCAGAGGATGTGCGAACCGCACGCGCTCGCCCTCGATGCTGACGATACCGTCCGCTTCCACCCCTTCGAGGAGTTCGACCACGCGCTCGGTGGTCGTATCGTGCGCACGCGCCAGCAGCTCCACAGTCGCGGTGGCAACCGACGCGACAGTCAGCAACATGTCGCGCACATCGCTGTCCAGTCTGCCGATGCGTAGTCGCACCAGTTCGGTGAGGCTGCCCGGCAGCCGCAGTTCAGCGTTCGGCGCCTGTCCCTCCATGTTGCGGGCAAGTTCCAGCGCGTAGAACGGGTTGCCACCGGATATCTCGGTGATGCGCACCATATTCGGTCGCGAGAAGTTTCGGTGCAGCCGCCCCGACAGCAGCGTGTGCAGACCACCCAGGCTCAACGGCCCCAAGCGAATTCGCGTCGCCTCTTCGGGTGTGTCCACCTGCATCCACGACCGTGCCGTGCCCTGGTCCGGGTCACACCGCTCGGTCACAAGCACACCGACCCGGCCGCCCAATCGCCGGACCGCGAACGAGGCCACCGCCTTACTCGACGGGTCCAGCCATTGCACGTCATCCATTGCCAGGAGCACCGGCGATTCGGCGGCCAACCGTTCGACGATGGCGACGAACGCCGCCGCGACCACCCATTGATCGGTGGGCGGTCCGTCGCTGCCCGCGCGGAACAACACTCTGTCGACCGCGAGGCGTTGCAGATCCGGCAGTTCGGCGTAGGTCTCGTCGACCGCGTCGCCGAGTAGGTCGGCCACCGTGGAATACGCCAGCACGGACTCGGCCTGGCCGACCCGCGCCGACAGCACGCGGAATCCCCGTTCACGCCCCTGCTCGACCACGGACAACCACTGAGTGGTCTTGCCGATGCCCGCTTCGCCTTCGAGGATCATGCCGACGGGCCGCAATTCGGCCGTTGCGAGAAAGTCGGCAATCGACTTCTTCTCGGTCGAACGGCTCACCTGGCCAACGGGCATGGCTCCAATGATCGCAGCGAGCAAACCGCCGCGGGTGATCAACCGGCAAATAGCCGCGGATCGGCTACACCAGCGGGCGCCCCGTCCGGATCCGCCAGTCGAGGTCCCTGAGCATCCAGTTGAACGGGAACCGCCGGACGAATCTCGGCAACAGATCGTTCACCCGGCCGACCGCCGCCATCATCCGGTTGAAGCGACGCTGACGGGCCGCGTCCCACGGCAACTTCATCTCGTCGCGGAATCGTTGCGGCAGAAAGCCGGTCGTGATGAACAGGTTGGCGGCATCCAGCCGCCGTTCCAGCCCACGGGGGAGCCTCACACCGGCAATCCGGCCTGCGGCAATCGGAAACAGGTATTCACGGACAGCATCGTCGATGTGGATCTGCTCGAGCGACTGTTGCCAGTACTCGTCGAACGCCTTTCGGTCAGCGGGCCACATCTCTGCAGGCACCTGCAAAGTGGTTCCGAGCGCCATGCCCTCGCGATAGTGGCGGTCCGCTGTTTCGTCATCCATCTCGCCGACGAAGATGCGATACACGTCGACAAAGCCCTTGTACAGACACGCCGCCACCCACAGCTGCAGATTCTTGTCGAACGCGTTGTACTCGACTGGGCTGTCGGGGGTCGAGTACACCTGAGCGTGCGATTTGTTGACCGCTCGCCGGTATGCCTTCTTCTGTGTCTCCGTCCCCGAGAGCGCCACCGCAAGATAGGTGAACGTGGTTCTCGCCCGCTTGATCGGGTGCCGGTCTGCCCGTCCACTCTCGACACGACTGTCCTTCACGCCGTAGCCGACACCGGGTCGGGCGAGCTCCATGATGACGTTCGCCGCGCCGGACAGCAGCCCAACGCCCGCCGCGTCGTCCGAGGACGCCATCCATCGCGGTGGCCGCCGTCCACCCGGCAGGACTGGATCGTTGATCGGACGCCCGACGTGGTCGATCGGCTCGCTGACCGTCATTGGCCACCCCTTGTCGACAAATGTGAGAACGCGTGTTTCCTGATATTGCCTGAGGCGGCTGACGGGTGTCAAGATGGCCTTATGGCACAGGTCCGGCCCTACCGCGGCGTCGAAGCGGCCGAGCGCCTCGCCGGGCGTCGTCGCCGCTTGTTGGACGCCGGTTTGGAGCTACTCGGCGCCGGCGACCGGGACCCCGCCGAGCTGACGGTGCGCGCCATCTGTGGCCAGGCAGGCTTGGGGGTTCGGTATTTCTACGAGAGCTTCACGGACAAAGACGACTTCGTCGCAGCGGTCTTCGACTCCGTGATCGCCGCCATCGCCGCCACCACGCAGGCCGCAGTCGCCTCGGCACCGCCTGATGAGCAGGCCCGGGCGGCAATGGCCAACGTGGTACGCGCCATTTCCGCCGACACGCGCGTGGGCCGCCTGCTGTTCAGCGTCGAGTTGTCCAACACGGTGATCGTGGGCAAACGCGCGGAGTCGACGGCCCTGTTCGCCGCGCTGCTCTTTGCGCACGCCGGGGCGCAAGGGGCTTTAGGCAACGACCACGTCAAGGCCGCCTCACATTTCGCGGTCGGCGGGGTGGGCCAGACGATCAGTGCGTGGCTGTCCGGCGAAGTCAGCCTCGACCACGACGAACTGGTTGATGTGCTGGCCGCGTTGATCGATCAGCTGGCCGCCCTGCCGCCACAAACCTAGGCGGACACCCTGGGCCGGCGGTCGGCCGCGGTCTTCGGCGCCGTCTGGGTGTCGCTTTCGGTGAATTCCTTGGTCCAGCAGGCAAACTCAAGGGTGATGCCATCAGGGTCGAAGAAGTAGAAGGACCGCACATAGACACCGGGATGCACTGTCGCGGAGACCTGCGCCTTGCTTTCGTCATGGTTGAGCACAGGGCCCACACGCACGCCCTTGTCCTTGAGTCGCTGCCGGTACTCGTCGAATTTCTCGGCAGGCACGTGAAACGCCAGGTGATTCATCGTGCTCACCGCACTCACGATGTCCCCGATGCCCGGAATCGCCTCGGGTGAGGAGATTCCCGGAACGCGGTCCGGGGCGTCGGCGAACCAGAAGAACGCGACACAGTCACCGTTGCCCGCGTCGAAGAAGAAGTGTTGCCCCATGCCGCCGGGTAGATCGAGCGACTTGATCAACGGCATGCCAAGCACATTGCTGTAGAAGTCGACGGTCTTCTCCATGTCCGCGCACACGAGTGCGACGTGGTTGATACCGCCGAGTTCGAACTCGGAATTAGGATTGTTCGGCTTGATCACCTCTGGCCGCTCCTCTGGTCAAGCTCGAATTCTGAATCTAACATCAGGTTCAGTTTCGATCAATGGTCGAGGAGAGGCCGTGACCGCCAGCTCGCGCGCGCAGCTACCGACTCTGCGGGGTCGCCAGACGCAGGCGGCGATCGACGCAGCCGCTCGGTCTGTGATCGCCCGCAAAGGCATTCTTGCAACGACGATTTCGGATATCGCCGCCGAGGCCGGCAAATCCACGGCGTCGTTCTACAACTACTACGACTCCAAGGAGGCGATGGTCCGCGAGTGGGCCCTGCGCTTCCGTGACGAGGCCAGGGAGCGGTCCCGCGCGGCGGCGGAACCCGGTCTGTCCGACTGGGAACGTTCATACAAGGCGGTGACCGCGCACTGGTACACATATCGCCACCAGTTGGCCGAGATCATCAGCGTGTCCCAGCTGGCCACCGTTAGCGACGACTTCGCACAGTACTGGAGCGACATCTGCTCGCTGCCGATCGAACTGATCACTCACATGGTGAAAAGTGCTCAGCAGCAAGGTTTCTGCATGGATGACGACCCACACCTCGTCGCCGTCGCGATGGTGTCGCTACTCAACCAGTTCTGCTACACACAGCTGTCCGGCAACAAGGCCGACTGCGGGCGGGGCGGTGGGAAGGGCACCGTCGACGACCAAGCATGCATCACCACGTTGGCCAACATCTTCTACCGGACGATCTATCACAGGGGGACCGCATGACCAGAGCACCGGCGAGCGGAGGAACACCGGGCGTAACCCGCGAGTTCGTCGGCCTGCAGTCGCCCACCGCACGCCGGGCGGGCGCAGGCGGACACCCCTGCCAGGGCCTCTACCACCGCGGTGTGGGGCGCAAACCGAAGGTCGCGATCGTCGCCACGCACTATCAGATCGACTTCTCCGAGCACTATCTCGCCGACTACATGGCGACCCGTGGCGTCGGATTCCTCGGCTGGAACACGCGTTACCGCGGCTTCGAGAGCAGCTTTCTGCTCGACCACGCGCTGGTCGACATCGGAGTCGGCATTCGCTGGCTGCACGAGGTTCAGGGCGTTGAAACTGTTGTACTGCTGGGTAACTCCGGTGGAGGTTCGCTGATGGCGGCATACCAGGCTCAGGCCGTCGATCCGCATGTGACACCGCTGGAGGGCATGCGGCCGGCGGTGGGGCTCACCGATCTACCGCCGGCCGACGGCTACATCGCCAGCGCGGCACACCCGGGTCGTCCCGACGTGCTCACCGCGTGGATGGACGCGGCCGTCGTCGACGAAAACGACGCTGTCGCCAGCGATCCCGACCTCGATCTGTTCGACGAGGACAACGGGCCGCCGTACTCCGCGGAGTTCATCGAGCGCTACCGGTCAGCGCAGATCGCACGCAACAACGCGATCACCGACTGGGCGGAGACCGAACTCAAGCGCGTTCACGCCGCAGGCTTCTCCGACCGCCCGTTCACAGTGCTGCGGACCTGGGCAGACCCGCGCATGGTCGACCCCACTCTCGAACCGACCAAGCGGCCCGCCAACATGTGCTACGCGGGCGTCCCGGTCAAGGCCAACCGATCGGCGCACGGAATCGCCGCGGCCTGCACGCTGCGCAACTGGATCGGGATGTGGAGCCTGCGGCACGCCCAGACCCGCGCTGAACCCCATCTGGCGCGGCTCACCTGCCCCGCGCTGGTCATCAACGCCGAGCAGGACACCGGCGTGTACCCGTCGGACGCGCAGCGCATCTACGACGCGCTGGCCACCACCGACAAGACGCAGTGCTCGATCGACACCGACCACTACTTCACGACCCCGGGCGCGCGCAGCGAGAAGGCCGATACCATCGCCAAGTGGATCGCGAAGCGGTGGCGCTAGCCGTCGACTCTTCACGCGAGCGCTCACCGCTGAGAGTCCTCGCACATTTCGTTCCCGGCGACAAGGTTCTGCAATTCCTTGCACCAGAATCGGATTGGCTCGATATCCGCTATTGCGCCGAGGACGACGACGACACGTTCTATCGCGAGCTCGCCGACGCCGAGGTGATCTGGCACGTGCTGCGGCCGATCACCGGCGAGGACCTCGAGAAGGCCGCCCGCGTGCTGCTGGTGCACAAGATGGGCGCAGGGGTCAACACCATCGACGTCGAGACCGCGACTCGACTGGGTATCGCGGTGGCCAACATGCCGGGCGCGAACGCTCCCTCGGTCGCCGAAGGCACACTGCTGCTGATGCTCGCAGCGCTGCGCCGGCTGACTGAGCTGGACCGCGCCACCCGCGAGGGCACGGGCTGGCCCTCCGACCCGAGCCTCGGCGAGACCGTGCGTGACATCGGCGACTGCACCGTCGGACTGGTCGGCTACGGCAACATCGCCAAGCGGGTGGAGGCCATCGTGCGGGCCATGGGCACCCCGGCTCCTGACGTGCTGCACACCAGCACCCGCGACGACGGCCATCCCGGCTGGCGTCCACTGCCCGAGTTGCTTTCCGCTTGCGACATCGTGTCGCTGCACCTCCCGCTGACCGAGCAGACCCCAGGCATGCTGAACCGTGCCGCGCTGGCCCGGATGAAGCCCGATGCGGTGTTGGTGAACACCTCCCGCGGTGCGATCGTCGACGAGGAGGCGCTCGTCGACGCGCTGCGCTCCGGCGAACTGGCCGCCGCGGGCCTGGACGTGTTCGCCGTCGAACCGATTCCGGCCGACAACCCGCTGCTCACACTCCCCAACGTGGTGCTGACGCCACACGTCGCGTGGTACACCGCCGACACCATGCGGCGCTATCTGAACGAGGCCGTCACCAACTGCCGCCGCATTCGGGACGGCCGGGATCTGGTCGACGTGGTGAACGGTATCGTGGGTCCCAACCGACCGGTTAATAGGGAAACCCCGCCACATTGAGGTGCAACTATGCCCATCGCGATCACGACTGAGCACAACGACCTGGCCGATTCCGTCCGGTCCCTGGTGGCGCGAGTGGCGCCGTCAGAGGTGCTGCACGAGGCGCTGGAAACGCCGATCCCGAACCCCCCGCCGTACTGGAAGGTCGCGGCCGAACAGGGCCTGCAGGGTCTGCATCTGGCGGAATCTGTTGGTGGACAAGGGTTCGGCATCCTCGAGCTGGCGATTGTCGTCGCTGAGTTCGGCTACGGCGCGGTTCCAGGACCGTTCGTCCCCTCGGCGATAGCCAGTGCGCTCGTCGCCGCAAACGACCCCGCCGCCAAGGTGCTCAACGACCTCGCCTCCGGCGAGGTGATCGCGGCCTATGCCATCGACTCCGGGCTGACCGCTACCCGACACGGAGATCGCCTGATCATCCGCGGTGAGGTGCGTGCCGTCCCCGCGGCCGGGCAGTCGTCGGTGCTGGTGCTGCCCGTGGCGATCGACAGCGGCGAGGAATGGGTGGTACTCGACGCCGAGGCGCTGGAGATCGAGCCGGTCACGAGCGTGGATCCGCTGCGGCCGTTGGCCGATGTGCGCGCCAACGCCGTCGAGGTCGGCGACGACCGCGTGCTGAGCAATCTGAGCCGAACGCACGCACGTGCGCTGATAACCACGCTGCTGTCCGCGGAATGCATCGGCGTCGCGCGCTGGGCGACGGACACCGCAACGGCGTACGCGAAGATCCGCGAGCAGTTCGGCAGGCCGATCGGTCAATTCCAGGCCATCAAGCACAAGTGCGCCGAGATGATCGCCGACACCGAACGTGCCACCGCCGCGGTGTGGGACGCGGCGCGCGCCATCGACGAGCACAGCCAAAACCCCTCGGATGAAACCGCTTTCGAGTTCGCCGCGGCCGTTGCCGCCACGTTGGCGCCTGCTGCGGTGCGGCACACCACCCAGGACTGCATCCAGGTGCACGGCGGCATCGGCTTCACATGGGAGCACGACACCAACGTCTACTACCGTCGCGCCCTCGTGCTGTCCGCCTGCTTCGGCCGCACCAGCGACTACCCGCAGCAGGTGGTCGACATCGCGACGAGCACCGGAATGCGCAGGGTCGACATCGATCTGGATCCCGAGACTGAAAAGCTCCGCAACGAGATCCGTGCGGAAGTCGCCGGGCTGAAGGAGATTCCAAGCGAGCAGCGCACCCCCGCGATCGCCGAGGGCGGTTGGGTGGTGCCCCATCTACCCACGCCGTGGGGACGCGCCGCCAGTCCCGTCGAGCAGATCATCATCGCCCAGGAGTTCAGCAGCGGCCGGGTCCGCCGCCCGACGATGGGCATCGCGGCGTGGCTGATCCCGTCGGTCGTCGCATTCGGTACCGACGAGCAGAAGCAGCGATTCCTACCACCGACGCTTCGCGGCGAGATGATCTGGTGCCAGCTGTTTTCCGAGCCCGGCGCCGGATCCGACCTCGCCAGCCTGACCACGAAGGCCACCAGGGTCGACGGCGGTTGGCGGATCACCGGCCAGAAGATCTGGACCACCGCTGCACAGCACTCGCAGTGGGGCATGCTGCTGGCTCGCACGGACCCGAGCGCGCCGAAGCACAGCGGCATCACCTACTTCCTGCTGGATATGAACAGCGACGGTGTCGAGGTGAAGCCGCTTCGGGAGTTGACCGGCAACGCCATGTTCAACACCGTGTTCATCGACGACGTCTTCGTTCCTGACGACATGGTGCTCGGCGAGGTGAACCGCGGCTGGGAGGTCAGCCGCACCACCCTGACCGCCGAGCGGGTATCGATCGGCAGCAGCGAGGCGCCGTTCCTGCCGAACCTCAATGGCTTCGTCGACTTCGTCCGTGACGGTCAGTTCGATCAGATTGGGCAGAACCACGCCGGACATCTCATTGCCGAAGGGCACGCCGCGAAGGTGCTGAACCTGCGCTCGACGCTGCTGACGTTGGCCGGCGGCGACCCCATGCCGGCGGCGGCCATCTCCAAGCTTTTGTCGATGCGCACCGGCCAGCATTACGCCGAATTCGCGGTGTCATCGTTCGGCACCGACGGCGCCCTCGGCGACCCCGAGAGCACGCAGGGCAAGTGGGCCGAGTTCCTGCTGGCCAGCCGTGCCACCACGATCTACGGCGGCACGTCGGAGGTGCAGCTCAACATCATCGCCGAGCGGTTGCTCGGCCTGCCGCGAGATCCGTAAATCCGCTGGCAGTGCGGCGTACCATCAAAATTAGTCTCTTGTGTAAGAGCGTTTGGTGGCAGTGATGAGCAATCTCGAACACCGGATCGTGCGCTTCGCCGTCCTGACGGCGGCCGCGCTGAGCTTCCTGATCGCGCCGACGGTGCTGCTGCCGCAGTCGCCAGGCCAGCCAGAAGCTCGGCCCTGCTACAACGGCTTCGTTCCCGGCAACCCCTACATTCCGTCGTGCAATGTCGGACCGCGGATTCCCAGGGTCCGCGGCGGACCGCCCGACCAGGCTGCGGTCATCGCTTGCCGCGACATCCCCGGATGCCTGTCCTGGTACATCAACCACCCGCACTGAGCGCCGTGACCCACGACGTCGAGAAGCGCTACGACCGTCCCGGCACGTTTCACGCGGCGGCGGTCTACGTCGGCGCCGTCGTCGCGGTCGCGGGCATCGTCTTCGCGATCTATGCGCTCACCGCACGCGAATCGGTGGTTGCGGCGTCGCTGGTGCCTGCCATCTTGTTCGGCGGCGGGGTCGGCGCCTTCGTCAGGACCTACCGGGAGTGGAAGGCCGAGGGGGCGTGGCCGGCCTGGCAGGGCGCCGGCTGGTTCCTGCTGACTCTGATGCTGGTGTGCCTGTCGATTCCCGGCGCCGCCATCCAGGCGACCTAGGGATCCTGGCGAGAAGACGCAAAAGCCCCTACTTTGGGCCTTTTCAGGGACTTTTGCGTCTGTTCGCGCAGCTAGTCGAGTTCCATTTCGCGGAGTTCGCGCTTGAGGATCTTGCCGGTCGGGTTGCGCGGCAGCTCGTCGAGGAAGACGACCTCGCGGGGCACCTTGTAGCGGGCCAGGTTCTCTCGCACGTAGGTCTTGATGGCGTCCTCGTCGATCGAGGCGCCTTCGGTCTTGACCACGAAGCACCGCAACCGGTGGCCCCACTCCTTGTCCTCCACGCCGAGCGCGGTGGCCTCGACGACCTCGGGGTGGCCACTCACCAGATCTTCGATCTCGGCGGGGAACACATTCTCGCCGCCGGACACGATCATCTCGTCGTCACGGCCACTGACGTACAGCAGGTCGTGCTCGTCGAAGTAGCCGACGTCGCCGGAGGACATCAGGCCGTCGATGATCTGCTTGTGCCCGCCGCCGGTGTAACCCTCGAAGGGGAAGGTGTTTCCGACGAAGATGCGGCCCACCTCGCCCTGCGGCAGCTCTTTGCCATTTTCGTCGAGGATCTTGACCTTGACGCCTTTGACAACCGGACCGACGGTCCCGGGGTTGATCGACAGATCCTTGGGCCGGGCGATCGTCGCGAACGCGATCTCGGTCGACCCGTAGAGGTTGTAGATGACCGGACCCAGATCCTTCAGCGCCCGAGTGGCCAGTTCGGCTCCGAGCTGCGACCCCGACACGAACACGATGCGTAGTGAAGACAGGTCGGGTTTGGGCTGTGTCTTCTCGAGTTCATCGAGGATGCGCGACAGCATCACCGGCACGACGACTATCGCGGTGGCCTTGTTCTTCTCGATGTCCGCCAGCACGGTCGCCGGTTTGAAGCGTCGACGCAACACGAGCGTGGAACCCAGCATCATCGCGATGGTGGCATGCAGGAAACCCAGAGCATGGAACATCGGCGCCGGAAGTGAGGTGATCTCGTTGGCCTTGAACGGCACGTGCGACAGCACGCCGCCGATCGGAGCCAGCGACGGCGGGGTGCTTCGGTTGGCACCTTTGGGCGTACCGGTGGTGCCGCTCGTCAGGATGATGATCGACGAATGCTTGGTCACCTTGGGCGCCTGCTCCGAGCTGCTGCGCGCAATCAGGTCGGCGATGGTCTCGTCGGTGCTGCCGGACGGCTCCTCCTTGTCGGGGTTGGTGGCCAGCGCGCGCAGCTTGCCGAACTCGGGGTCGGCCTGCGAGACGGCGGCGGTGTACTCGTCGTCGTAGATGATGACTTTCGCGCCCTCGCGTTCGGAGACCTCTTTGATCTGCGGGCCGGAGAACTCGCTGTTCAGCAGGATGATGCGGGCGCCGGTGCGGGCAGCCCCGTACACCGAGGCCAGGAACCACCGGTGGTTGCGAGCCAGGATCGCGACCCCGTCGCCCCCCTTGACGCCCATCGCCCGTAGGCCGTTGGCGACCGAGTGCGCCGCGTCGTCGAGTTCTTTGAACGTGAACTCGCCCTCGTCGTCGATGACCGCGGCCCGATTCGGGGTGCGCCGAGCGTTGAGCGCCGGGATCATGCCGAATTCGCCCCAGCGCCGGATGTCTGCGAGGAAGGCGGCGATGTTCTGCGGCGCCTCGAGCTTGAGCGCACCCGCCTCGAACATCTTGCGGGCGTAGTGCAGTTCGGCCGATCCCCGCTCTAGGTATTTCTGGGTGGACTGCTGGATCTTGGCTACTGCCTGCAACGGAAGATCGGTCAGCTTAGGCATGCGCCCACAATATGTGACGACGGTCATGCGGCGGCCCGGAAACTACCATGAGGCTATGCCCGCTCCGCTCCACCTGGAGGTCGACGGTCAGCAGGTGCCCATCACGAATCCGGACAAGGTGGTGTTCCCGGATATCGGGGTCACCAAGATGGATCTGATGCGCTATTACATGCGTGTCGCCGACGGAGCGTTGCGCGGTGTGGCCGACCGGCCGATGATCCTCAAGCGGTTCGTCAAGGGGATCACCGAGGAGGCCGTGTTCCAGAAGCGTGCCCCGGCGAAGCGGCCCGACTTCGTCGACGTCGCCGAGTTGAAGTACGCATCCGGAACGTCGGCCAAAGAAGCGGTGATCCGCGATGCCGGCGGCCTGGTCTGGGCGGCCAACCTCGGCTGCGTCGACCTCAATCCCCACCCGGTGCGCGCCGACGACCTCGCCCACCCCGACGAGCTGCGGGTGGACCTGGACCCCATGCCCGGGGTCGACTGGCGACAGATCGTGGAGGTGGCGTTGGTCGCCCGCGGTGTGCTCGAGGACCACGGGCTGACGGCGTGGCCGAAGACCTCCGGCTCGCGGGGCTTCCATATCTATGCGCGCATCGAACGACGGTGGCCGTTCAAGCAGGTGCGGCTGGCCGCACAGACGATCGCGAGAGAAGTTGAACGGCGAGCTCCGGACCTGGCGACCAGCCGTTGGTGGAAGGAAGAGCGCGAGGGTGTGTTCGTCGACTTCAACCAGAACGCGTTCGACCGCACCGTGGCGTCGGCCTACTCGGTGCGCGCCACACCCGACGCGCGGGTGTCGACCCCGCTGCTGTGGGACGAGGTTCGCGACTGTCGGCCCGAGGCGTTCACCATCGCCACCGTTGGAGACCGATTCTCCGACTGCGGCGACCCGTGGGAGGGAATGGACGACTCAGCGGGTGCACTCGATGCGCTGCTCGACCTCGCCGACAAGCTCGGCCCACCGGAGAAGGCGCCGCGCGGCGCGAAGAAGGGCACGGGCCGACGACAGTCGGTAATGCCGCTGATCGAGATCGCCCGCACGAAGACCAAAGACGAAGCGATGTCCGCGCTCGACGTATGGCGCGAACGTTACCCGTCGGTAGTTGAAAAGCTCGAACCCGCAGACGTTCTCGTGGACGGAATGCGGGGCCCCAGTTCGATCTGGTATCGGATCCGGATCAACCTGCAGCACGTTCCCGAGGATCAGCGCCCCCAGCAGGAGGCGCTGCTCGCCGATTACAACCCGTGGGAGAACTACTCCGGACCCCAGTGGATGCGTGGCGAATGAGCGCGTTTGCTGATCGCCCCCAAAAAAGGTTCTTACCAAAGTATTAGCGTTGACACCCGGTTGCCTTACTTTGGCTCACTACCTTGAGGGACAAGTGATCGAGGGGAGGCGCAATGTACGGCAATCCGGCGTTCGACTGTTCCGGCGCCCAGGTTCATGCGGTGTGCCGACAGTTAGCCACAGTGGTGACGGTCGAGGGCGTGTTGGACGACGCCAATATCGAGCGCGTCACCGCACTTGCCCTTCGCTTCGTCATCGCGGAAAAACCCTTCGTGCTCGACCTCAGCAACGTGAGTTCCTTTTCAGCACATAGTGTTTCATTGCTGTCCGTCGTCGACGAGCGCTGCTTCCGCAGCGGCGTCGAGTGGTCCCTAGTCGCAAGCGACACGGTGCTGCGCGCACTACGGGCCGCCGGGCTGAGCTTCCCGGTGGCGGATTCGGTGCCCGACGCACTGCACTATTTCGGCGACTGCATCACCGAACGTCGCTGCTTGCTACCGATCTTGACCAAAAAGACTGCGTAGCGAAAGGGGTCCCAGGTGCTACTCGACATTCGCTGGCTCGGATACCTGCTTGGCCGCCGGCACGCGCCGGCCAAGCGCACAGCGCACGCCAGCAGCTAGCCGCAGAGTCGACACGGCATATCTGGGGGCATGCGCTGGATCGTCGACGGCATGAACGTGATCGGATCGCGCCCCGACGGCTGGTGGCGTGACCGCCCGCGGGCAATGAAGATTTTGGTCGAACGACTCGAGCATTGGGCGTCTAATCAGGGAGAAGACGTCACGGTCGTGTTCGAACGCCCGTTGTCACCGACTGTCGAATCGTCGGTCGTCACGGTCGCGCACGCACCGAAGGCGGCCGCCAACTCAGCCGATGATGAGATAGTCCGGATGGTTTCGGCCGCCGAAGATCCGCAGGACATCCGCGTGGCCACGTCAGATCGCGCGCTGTCCCAGCGGGTCAGTGCCCTGGGCGCGTCCGTCTACCCCGCGCAGCGCCTGCGTGATCTCATCGACCCTCGCT
>CAVTSZ010000032.1:0-11715 GCA_963737385.1 uncultured Actinomycetota bacterium | reverse complement strand
CAGACGCCGCATAGCCGACGGCGGCGTGCACGGCTACCGCTCACTAGAGGGCACGTTCCTCGGTGGCTGCGTGTTCTCCGGCCGGGCGGCGGGCCGGGCCGCCGCGCGCGACGTCGGCTAGGGCAGTGCGATCGTCGTCGTCACCGAGACGAGCTGCGGTGTCGGCGGCGCGGACGAGAAGCCGAAGCGTACCGGGGGTTCCAGCGGGGTAAGGCCGCCGAGGTCGACCCCGCGAAACACGGTGCGCGCGGAGGCTATGCGTCGGGTGCGCCGGACGCCGTAGTACTCGCGCCGACCGTGCCCCGCGCTGCCCGCGGTGCGCACGCCCGGGACCAGCCGAGCGGCCATCGGGTCGATCGCGCGCAACCACGCCGGTGAGGTCGCCAACGCCGGCGGCACCATGCGCAGCAGCCAGTCGAACGGCGCAGGCCCACCCAGGTGCGCGGAGATGGAGAGGGCGGTCGAGCGCACCGTGAAACCGTCGCGCTCATGTTTCACCTCGACCGGACCGAGCTCTATTCGGTCGAAAGTGTACGTTTCCGAAACGAATTCGGCGATCTGTTCACTGGGCGCCAGCAGGATGCGCTCGCCCTCGGCGGTCTCCATCATGACATCGGCGAACGCGCCGAACGGCGACTGCCGCCACGAGCCGACCACCATCCGGACTCCGGAATCGGTGCCGAAGCCGGCGATGTGCCCGGTGAACCGAAGTCGACTGCCGCTCAGAAGTCCGTGCCGCTCTCCGGTTCGAGCACCTGGAATTCGGTGTCGGTCATCTCCGAGAGCCTGCCGTAGTAGATGCCCCGGGCGCTGGGGTCGATGATCGCCTGATGGATGGGCACCGCGTGCGTCGGCGCCACCGCCCGCAGATAGTCCACCGCCTCGGAGATCTTCATCCACGGCGCGGCGGCGGGCGTCGCGAGTACCTCGACCGGCTCGCCGGGGGTGAACAGGGCGTCACCGGGGTGCATGAGCCTCGCCGCGTGCGACGTGTCGCCGACGAGATACGAAATGTTGTCTATCACAGGGATTTCGGGATGGATCACCGCGTGCTTGCCGCCGACGCCGCGCACGGTGAGGTGACCGATGCTGAATTCGTCGCCGACATTGACCGCGCGCCACGGGCCGCCGAGTTGTTCGGCCGTCTGCGGATCGGCGTAGAGCGCTGCCTGCGGGTTGGCGTCGACGAGTGCGGGCAGCCGCTCGGTGTCGGCGTGGTCGGGGTGCTGATGGGTGATCAGGATGGCCGACAGGCCGGTAATGCCCTCGAAGCCGTGCGAGAACGTGCCGGGGTCGAACAAAATCGTCGTTTCGCTCGCCGAATCGTCGCGGAAGTTTGCGAGAAGGCAAGAATGGCCGAAATGCGTCAGTTGCATGCCTATATTGTCCCGCAGGGATACCCCAGGGGGACTTCAGACGTGCGATTGATTTTGGCGGTAGTCCTCGCGACCTGCGGGTTGGTCATCGGGCCGAGCGTGACGGCCGGCGCCGTTCCCGGCGTGTGCCCGCCCATCTGCGACGCCATCCCCGATTCGGCGTGGATCGCGCCGACCGCCATCCCGCTGTATCCGGTGTATCGCTGGCCGGGCCTGGCCGGGCTGGCGGTCACCGCTCACGCGCCGCAGTTCACATTCGAGGAGGTCTGTGCCACACCGACGACGCTCGGCGATGCCCGCGACTATGCCGTGGCCGCCGAGGCGACGGTCATCAATCCGGCGGGCCACTGGCAGCTGCAGGTGCAGATCATGCACTGGCGCGGCGATACGGCGCAGGGCGGCCCGACGGCGTCGGGGATCCTCGAGACGGCACGGACTCAACTCCGTGACTGCCAGGTCAGCGCGCCGCTGGCCTCGCCGTCCATCACCACCGCCGATCCCCAGCGGCTGGCGGCCGTGATCAGCGTGGCCGGACAGCAGGTGTTGCACCAGTACCTGCTCGCCGACCCGGCCAGTAGCACCGTCGTCGGCCTGGCCATGTGGTCGACGCTGCCGCCGCTGCTGCCCTGGCCCGCCGTGGCGGACGCGCAGGTCCTCGACGCGATGGCGGCGCCGTTGTGCGGTGCGTATCTCGGATCGTGCCGCTGAAGCGGTCCGGACGAACGCGCAGGTACAGTGATCGCCGTGGCAAGGGTGGTGGTGCATGTGATGCCCAAGGCCGAGATCCTCGACCCTCAGGGGCAGGCGATCGTCGGTGCACTGGGGCGTCTCGGCTTCGGTGGTATCTCAGATGTGCGGCAAGGCAAGCGGTTTGAGCTCGAAGTCGATGACAGCATCGATGACGACACCCTCGCCGAGATCGCCGAGTCGCTGCTGGCGAACACCGTCATCGAAGACTGGTCGGTGAGCAGGGAGCCGTCGTGACGGCCCGGGTCGGCGTGATCACCTTCCCCGGCACGCTCGACGACGTGGACGCCGCGCGGGCGGTGCGGGCGGCGGGCGCCGAATCCGTCAGCCTCTGGCACGCCGACGCCGACCTCAAGCGGGTGGACGCCGTCGTGGTGCCCGGGGGCTTCTCGTACGGCGATTACCTGCGGACCGGGGCGATCGCGAAATTCGCGCCGGTGATGGGCGAGGTCATCCGCGCCGCCGCCCAGGGCCTACCGGTGTTGGGCATCTGCAACGGGTTTCAGATCCTGTGCGAGGCGGGGCTTCTGCCGGGTGCGTTGACCCGTAACGCCGGTCTGCATTTCGTCTGCCGCGATCTCTGGCTCGAGGTGGTGTCGAACTCCACGGCGTGGACGTCGCGCTACGACATGGGCGCCGACCTGCTGGTGCCGCTGAAGTCGGGTGAGGGCCGGTACGTGGCCAGCGAGAAGGTGCTCGACAAGCTCGAGGGTGAGGGCCGCGTGGTGTTCCGCTACCGCGACAACCCGAACGGTTCGATGCGGGACATCGCGGGCATCTCGTCGGCCAACGGACGGGTCGTCGGCCTGATGCCGCACCCCGAGCACGCGACCGAGGCGCTGACGGGCCCCTCCGACGACGGACTCGGCCTGTTCTACTCCGCCCTGGATTTGGTGCTCGCCGCTTAGCTTCCCGCGCGTACGTGTCTGCGCAATACGCCGCTCGGGAGGGGTGTGCGCACTCGGCGGCCAGCGGACTTGCCCGAAACTTTGCGCCGCGGCGGGCGCCCAGGACCGAGGTAGGCTCGACTCTTTGCTCGTCAACCCCGAACTCTTGCGTGCGTTCGCAGCCCAGGTGGATACGGCTCGGTCCGCCATCAATAATACCGACGTCGGGCACAAGGCGACGACGGCTGCCGACGGGCTTCCGGCGTCCACCACGCAGTGGGCCATGCGTCTCGTCGGCGAGCACATTGCGCAGCAGGCCAACGACATCGCCACGAATATCACCAAGATGGGCGGTGCGGTGCGTGGCGCCGGCGACAAATACGAGGTGGAAGACAACGCCCTCGCAGGCGCGTTCGACAGGTTGTTCTAGCCGGTGCTGCCCTCACGCTCACGCCTGCAAAGCTGGAATCCCGATTCACTCGAGCCCGCAGCATCGGCGCTCAGCGACGCGGGACTTGCGGTGTACACCGCGGTGCGCAATCTCGATGAGGGCTGTGACCGGATGCCCGAGGCACGTGCATGGGACGGACCCGCGCACAAGGCCGCGACGGAGATGTTTCGCCGTGCAACGGACGCGAGTTCCAAGTTCAGTCACCACACCGAAGGTGTGGCGGCCGCGCTGTCGAAAGGCGCAGGCACTATCAGTGCCACGCGGATCGCGCTGCTGGACCACGCCGACGAAGTCGATCGCGGTGAACTATCCGTCAACGACATGTGGGTGGTGCTCATCAAGCCGGGCCGCGTTTCCGCGGAGAAGGCGGCCAGCCTGCAGGCGGCGGCGAAGGCCGAGCAGGAGGAGATCAACCGGTTGCTGACCGCGGTCGGCGATGCTGACAACAGCCACCGCGGCACAAGTGCAAGCTGCGGCAATGGATTTCGGCTTCTCGCTGCCCGCTCCCGATGATCCTGGCAGTCTGTTCCCTGGCCCGGGTATGGCTCCGCCCGCTGACGAAGTGCCCAACCCAATGACGCTCAACGGGCTGATCCAACAGGGCGTCGTTCGCGACAACGACATGGCGCAGACCGTCCGCGAGAGCAAGGAGTGGGTCACCGAAGATGGTCAAGTGCGCAAGACGCTGCTGATGATGGATGGCAGCAGACACGAAATCTACGAGTGGAACGAAACCCTTCCGTGCGTCGAGGACACGTACTACGACAAGAACGGAAACGAGGTGTCCAGCACGTTCTCTCAGGACAAGACGAACTACGACGGCACGAAGTTCACGTCGATCACATTCGCCGACGGCACTGAGATCACGATGACGCGAACCGCGGACGGCAAGTGCACCGGCGGCGTGACGACGGCTGACGGCCGCCACGGCGTCCTGCCCGACGAATTCTTCTCCCACCCAGCGCTGACCACCGTCGGCGGCGCGCTCACCGGACTCGAGGAACAGGCCAAGCGGGGAATCCCGATGCTGTCACCGCAATCCGTGGAAAACCTCGGCAAGGTCGGCAAGTACGGCGGGCCGACGGTGGGTGTGGCGGTGGCGCTGTACGACACCGTGACGGCGAAGACGTTCGAGGACGCCTGCGTTGCGGCGATCTCGGGCGGTGCCGGAATCGCCGGCGGGATATGCCACCGGGGCCGCGTTGCGGGTGGGAGCGACCGCACTGGGCATTCCCGCAAGCTGCACCGGCTGCAGCATGGGTCGGCGACATGGCCGGCGGATGGACCTTCGGTTATGTCGGCGGCATCATCGGCAATATTGTGTGCCGTTGATGAAACTTCCGACCGCGATCTTCTTGGGGTTGTTCTGCATCAGCTTCGGCATCTTCACCGCGGCGTGGACCGTGATCTTCCTTGTCCGCGGTGAATTCCTCAATGCCGTCGTCGCGCTGGGCTTCTCGACGTTCTGCTTGGCTCTTCCTTGTTCCGTTCTTCACGGTCATTCCCGGGAACGTCGCTCCGCGTGTGAGCGTGCGACGACGGAGGGACGACATTCTGGCCCGATCGCAGTATTGAACTGCCGATGTAGATCGCGCTGCTCGGCGGCGTGACCGCCTGTGCGGTTTATACGATTTTCGCGCCCGGCCGGAATGGTGACCATCCCAGTACCGCACGCCCATGCGGTACTCGATTCCGTTGACGTCCGGCGTGCTCATGTTGATCGGTGTGCCGCATGCTGTGGCGGTACTTCCGGCGGGGCAGCAGCAAGTATCTACGCCTGACGCCGAAGGGATTCGAACTGGAAGAGAGCTGGCGGGCCCAGTCCGGTGACTGGGATCAAGTGAAGGACGTCACCGACGCGGCTCCCGGCCAACGGACGTCCACATCGGGCCCAGTCGTGTTCGTCATGTCTGACGGCAGTGCACCGACGATCGCGGCCGGCTCGATGACACCGAAAGGCAAGGCGTTACGAGAGCTGGTTCGGTTCTACTGGCAGCACCCCGAATCGCGCGGCGAACTCACTGACGGCAGGGCTCTCGAGCGCCTCGAGCGGAGTCTGGCAAAGGGGTGAGCGCGACAGAGGCCTCCGCGGTATAGCAGAGGAACGTCAGCGTCTCCTGCAGGTACAGCTCGACGGTTTCGGCGTCGTGGGACAGGTAGCCGACCGACACATCGGTGCCCAGCTGTAGGTCGAAATCACCTCCGCGGGTGGACAATACGAACGCGCGGTCGATGGCGGGCGCCCAGATGATGTCGCCGTCCACCAGCCGGTTGAGGTGTTCGCGGATCGGATAGCCGTGTCTGGATCTGGTGCTGGCCGCTTAAGGGAGTCAGGCCGCGGGCCGGATCGCCGGCGCACCGCCACCTACCTGCAGGACTGCGCCGTTGACATAGCTCGCAGCCGGCGATCCGACGAACGCGACGGCGCGGGCGATCTCTTCGGGCTCGCCGAGTCGCTGGAGCGCCGTGGTGCGCCCGAGTCCTTCGATGAGGTCGCCTAGTTCTGCAGTCCCTTCGGTCTCGACGGGCCCGGGAGCGACGGCGTTCACCCGAACGCCGGAGACCCCGAACTCGTCGGCCCACAGCTTGGTGAGCAGATCGAGCGCCGCCTTGCTGGCACCGTAGATCCCGGCGCCGGCCGCAGGTGTGCTGGCGGCTATGGTGCTGATGTTGACGACTGAGCCGTGGCCACGCTCGATCATGCCCGGCACCAGCTGCTGAACCAGGATGTACGGCGCTCGCACGTTGGTATCGAAGTGGAAGTCGAGGTCGGCGTCGTCGGTATCGAACGTCGGCGCGAAGTTGTACACGCCTGCGTTGTTGACCAGCACGTCCACCTGCCCTGCCTCGACGGCCAACCGGCGCACGTCGTCGGCGTCGGACAGATCGGCGGCGATGAACCGGGCTTTACCGCCGGCGTTCTCGATATCGTTCACGGTCTTGGCCCCGCGCTCAGCGTTGCGGCCGTGCACGATCACTTCGGCGCCCTCGCGCGCGAGTTCCAGCGCGATCGCGCGGCCGATGCCCGCAGTCGCCCCGGTGACCAATGCCGTGCTGCCCTCGTATGTGTTAGTCATGCAGCACAGAAGGCGGATTCGACGCTGTTTATTCCATGACGTCGACAGCGGCCGCGCGCGAGACGGCGGCGGCTCCAAAATTGGTGCGCTGAAGGGTCTGCGGCCGGTGTTACGTTCGATTGGTGTTGGTTGATCCAGAGGTGTTGCGCGCTTTCGCCGCCCAGGTTGATGCCGTCGCCGCGACGATCAGCGGCCTCGACGTCGGCGCTGCAGCCACCACCGCGGCGGACGGGGTGAACGGGTCGGATACCCAGTGGGCCGCCCGCCAGGTCGGCCATCATCTGGGGCGGGGACATACTCGCGCCTGCAGCCGCGTGGGTCGGCGACATGGCCGGCGCATGGACCTTCGGTTACATCGGCGGCATCATCGGCAATATTGTGTGCCGTTGATGAAGTTCCGTACGACCGCAATCCTCGGTTGGCTGTTCTTCGGCAGCTTCGGCGTCTTCAGCGCGGTGTGGACTGTCCTATTCGTACTCCGCGGCGAGTTTCTCAATGTTGTCGTGGCGCTGGGAGTCTCGGTGTTCTTGGCCAGGGGGCGGGGAGACGAAAGGTTTGTGGGGTGGGTGGGTTTTGTTTTGTCCAGTGCCGCCCGCCATGCGGTACTCAATTCCGTTCACGTCCGGCGTGCTGGTGTTGACCACCGCGCCGCTCCTGTGGCGAAATCTGCGGCGAGGTTGCACGAAGTACTTGCGTCTGACGCCGGGCGGATTCGAACTGGAAGAAGGTTGGCGGTCCGAGTCCGGCGACTGGGATCAAGTGAAGGACGTCACCGACGCGGCTCCCGGCCAACAGACGTCCACATCGGGCCCAGTCGTGTTCGTCATGTCTGACGGCAGTGCACCGACGATCGCGGCCGGCGCGATGACACCGAACGGCAAGGCGTTACGAGAGCTGGTCCGGTTCTACTGGCAGCACCCCGAATCGCGCGGCGAACTCACTGACGGCAGGGCTCTCGAGCGCCTCGTCGACGGTGGGATTGATGCAGGTCCGTAGCTGGGCGGAAGGTGCACGCCACCTTGGTTCAGCGCACCAACGACGACTCTTCGCGCTGGTGTGGGCCACTCGCCCTCCGCGAGCGACCGCTAAATGCCCGACATCGTTGGCGTGTCGCGTGCAAACACGGTCGCTCGCGCAGAACTTGGCTAGGGCGTCAACGCGACCGAGGCCTCCGCGGTATAGCAGAGGAACGTCAGCGTCTCCTGCAGATACAGCTCGACCGTCGAGGCATCGTGGGACAGGTAGCCGATCGACACGTCGGTTCCCAGCTGCAGATCGAAATCGCCTCCGCGGGTGGACAACACGAACGCGCCGTCGATCGCGGGCGCCCAGATGATGTCGCCGTCCACCAGCCTGTTGAGGTGCTCACGGATCGGATAGCCGTGTTCTGTGGTCTCACTGACCTTCGTGTACACATCCGCCGACAACAGCACCGAGTACGGCCCGTCCACGCCGGCCAGTCGCAGCTCCGAGAGTGCCTGCGAGATGACGTCCGGAATACCGCGCGCGTCGTCGGGCAGGGCCAGCGCGGTGTTGGAACTGCACGCCCGGATGCCCTCGATCGAGGCCGCCTCGTAACCCTCGAAGATCGCCCTGTCCTCGACGAACGCGAGCTTCTTGGCGGCCTCCTTGACCGGGTCCCAGTCCGAGTCCTGTGAGCCGCGTTCGACATCGTCGATGGCGGTGCGGCTGACGGTAAACGGCACCCGCAACCTCACCAGCGGCTTGCTCTCCCGCAGATGCGCCAACACACCCTCGCCCGGCGGGGACACGTCGGCAAGGTGGCCGGTGCTGATCGCCGCGGTCACCGGGCCGCCGGGCTCGCTGACATCGACGACCCGCCGCCCGGCGATATGCCGCTTGAAGGTGCGCGTCGCCTCCGTTTCGATCTCTTCCCAGGCTTCTTCGGTGATCGGAGCCAGATCGCGGTACAGGTTGTTCATTGACGGATTCCTTTCAGGCTGCCGATGCCGAGTGATCCATCTCGGAATGCGGGGACGACGGTGACCGTCGGGGGCTCCTTCTCGGGGGCCGAATCCGGCAGTGGCGGTGGGTCATTGAGGAAGTCGACGATGGGTGTGAAGAACTTTCCACCGGTGACGGCGGTGGAGAAGTCGAGGATGCGGTCGGTGTTGCCCGGTGGATCGCCGACGAACATGTTGCGCAGCATCCGCTCGGTGACCTCGGCGGTGCGCGAATACCCGATGAAATAGGTGCCGAACTCACCCTTGCCGATCTCGCCGAACGGCATGTTGTGCCGGACGATCTTCAGCTCGTTGCCGTCGTCGTCCTCGATCACGTTCAGCGCGATGTGCGCATCGGCCGGTTTCTGGTCGTCGTCGAGCTCGATGTCCTCCAACTTGGTCCGCCCGATCACCAACTCCTGCTCGGTCACCGACACCGAGTTCCAGGAGTTCATGTCGTGCACATACTTCTGCACGTGCACATAGCAGCCGCCCGCGAAATCTGGGTCCTCGTCGCCGATTTCGGTGGCCGACACCGCCAGTGGTCCGTCCGGGTTCTCGGTGCCGTCGACGAAACCGAGGAGGTCGCGGTTGTCGAAGAACCGGAATCCGTGCACCTCGTCGACGACCGTGACGGCTGCCAGCGCCGTGACGATCCGGCCGGCCAACTCGAAGCACATGTCCATCGACAGCGCCCTGATGTGGAACAGCAGATCCCCCGGCGTCGATGGCGCGTCGTGACGCGGACCGCTCAGTTCGATGAACGGTGTCAGCTCCGCAGGCCGGGGACCCGAGAAAAGCCTGTCCCAGGCCTCCGATCCGATCGAGATCACCGCCGACAAGTGCTTGTCCGTGTCGCGGAAGCCGACCGCGCGCACCATCCCGGAGATTTCGGGCAGCGCGTCGTGAACGGTCTGCTCGCCTCCTTCGTCGATCGTCAGAACGAGGAAGATGGCTGCAGGTGTCAGCGGCGCCAGAACCGGTTGCGGCAGAGGATCGGGCACCGTCTGACCCTAAGTCAAGATCGTCGGCGATGATGATGAACCATGTCAGCGAGTCCGCAGGGTCTGAGTGAGTTCATCGACGCGTCGCCGTCACCGTTCCACGTCTGCGCGACGGTTGCCGACCGGCTGCGTGCCGCGGGGTTCCGGGAACTGTCGGAAGGTGACGGCTGGCGCTCTAGCTCCGACGGCTGTTTCTTCACCGTGCGCGCGGGCTCGCTGGTCGCCTGGAAGACCGCCGAGGCCGGTCGACCGTTTCGCATCGTCGGCGGCCACACCGACAGCCCGAACCTGCGCGTCAAACAGCACCCCGACCGGTTCGTGTCGGGCTGGCAGGTGGTGGCGCTGCAGCCCTACGGCGGGGCGTGGCTGAACTCGTGGCTGGACCGCGACCTCGGGATCAGCGGCCGGCTGTCCGTGCGGACCGGGGCCGCCATCGATCACCGACTCATCCGCATCGACGAGCCGATCCTGCGCGTGCCGCAGCTGGCAATTCATTTGGCCGAGGACCGCAAAGCGGTAACGCTGGATCCGCAGCGCCACGTCAACGCCGTGTGGGGCGTCGGCACCGGAGCGCGTTCGTTCCTCGGCTTCGTGGCCGAGCGGGCCGGGGTCGACGTCGTCGATGTGCTGGGCGCGGACCTGATGACCCACGACCTCGCCCCGTCGACACTCGCGGGTGCCGGACACGAGCTGCTCAGTGCGCCGCGGCTGGACAACCAGGCGACCTGCTACGCCGGGCTGGAGGGATTCCTGGCGGCCGAGCCGCGCGGGCATACACAGGTGCTGGCGCTGTTCGACCACGAGGAGGTCGGTTCGCAGTCCGACCACGGCGCGCAGTCAGAGCTGCTGCTCACCGTGCTGGAGCGCATCACGTTGGCCGCGGGGGGCGGCCGCGAGGAGTTCCTGCGCCGGCTGCCGGGTTCGATGGTGGCGTCCGGCGACATGGCGCACGCCACGCACCCGAACTATCCGGAGCGCCACGAACCCGGCCACCTCATCGAGGTCAACGCCGGACCGGTGCTCAAGGTGCAGCCGAACCTGCGTTACGCCACCGACGGGCGCACCGCCGCGGCGTTCGCGCTGGCGTGCGCGCAGGCCGGCGTCCCGCTTCAGCGCTACGAGCACCGGGCCGATCTGCCCTGCGGGTCCACGATCGGGCCGATGACCTCGGCGCGCACCGGCATCCCGACGGTCGACGTCGGCGCCGCCCAGCTGGCCATGCATTCGGCGCGCGAAGTGATGGGCGCCGACGATGTCGCGGCCTACTCGGCGGCGCTCGGCGCATTCCTGTCGCCGACCTGATCGCCGTTAGATCGCGTCGGCCTCGACCTGGTCGTAGCGGATGACGTTCTCCACGACAATGCCGTCACGGGTGCGGACGCGGTCGAGTCCGCGGATCGCGAACGGACCGTCCGGCCCGGTGCCATGCCCGACGTAGTGCAGGAACACCAGCTGCTCGCCGGCCTTCGCACCGTCGACGGTCGCGCTGTCGACGAGTTCCAGGCGCAGATCGGGAACGGCTGCCAAGAGCTCGGTGATCTTGCCGACGTATGCGTCGCGTCCGCGCACCGGCCGCGGATCGCCCTGCCAGTAGCCGACGATGTCGTCGGCCAGGATGTCGCCGATAGGGGACGAGGTGGGCGCGGCCCAGAAGGCCGCCCACATGTCGGCGCTGAATCTCGGTTGGGTCTGGATGTGAGTCATGCACCCAGCGTGCGTCGACGAGCGCGGTCGCTCAATTACCTGCGAGGTCATCGCAGCGGTGATCTGCATTACTGTCGGCGGGCTGACATACAGTCGGCGGCATGGCCCTCAAAGTGGAAATGATCACGTTCGACTGCGACGACCCCGACAAGCTCGCCGACTGGTGGGCCCGCGCGGTGGACGGAACGGTAAACCCGGTGGCGCCCGGCTTTTTCGCGACCGTGACGCGACAGGACGGCCCGGGGTTGTCCTTCCAGAAAGTCGATGACCCGACCCCTGGCAAGAACAAGGTTCACATCGACTTCACCGCGGCCGATATGGAGGCGGAGGTCAAGCGGTTGGTGGAGTTGGGTGCCAGTGAGACGGGGCGGGGCGAGTTCGGCACGAGTTCCAGTGGGTGGTGCTGGCCGACCCGGACGGCAACGCATTCTGCGTGGCACCCGCCGGCTGCGCGAGGCCACTGCGCCCCAGTGCGTCGCGATGCCCGGGACGATGCGGCCCAAAC
>CAVTSZ010000031.1:0-194168 GCA_963737385.1 uncultured Actinomycetota bacterium | reverse complement strand
TTGCAGCAGTAGCCGGACCCACGTAGGTAGTCGTCAGCCATTTCGGCATCGCCGAAGATGACGAGCTTGCCTGCACACGGGCCACTGTCGTAGATCTCCGGGTAGCCGGATGCCCTAAGCGACGCCGCGGATCGCGTCGAGGTGGCTGGGTTCGGTGCGTGTGCTTACCGTGCGGACCTCCCTGGCCGGTGTCGCTGAGGTGTTTGTGGTTTGGGCAGAGGTAGTGGCGGCCCATGGGGGGTGCGTCCGCCGATGACGGCCCATCGGCTTGCTTGGGCCCACTTGCGGAGTAGTGCCGATGCGGCCGCCAATCCCAGCTGACCAGGCGTTCATAGGTGATCGGCGCGGCCGTCGACGTTATGAGCAAGGCCAGATCCAGGGACTGGACCGAACGCAGCCGATCCTGCCGCTGCGCCAAGGCATTCTCGAGCAGCAGACCCACGACTACATCCGCCACGGCACTACCGGCCTGTTCGCTGCGCTCGAGGTCGCCACCGGGAAGGTCACCGCCGACTCTTGGTGGCGTGATGTTCGTCACGGCGAACGGGCGAAGCGCGTCGCCGATCCCTTCACGGACGAGTAGCGTGAGAGCTTCGTTCAACGATGGGCCGGACGTTTATCCGGCCGGTGCGGAGGTCTCCACCGATGGCGACACGGTAGCGAATCCCCATGGCAGTCAGCGTCTTCGACCTCTTCTCGATCGGTGTGGGTCCGTCGAGTTCTCACACGGTGGGGCCGATGCGCGCGGCGAAGAGCTTCGTCGAGGAACTTGGCGAGCGGGTGTCGTCCGTCGCCGGCGTGTGCGTCGACCTGTATGGATCGCTCGCGGCCACCGGTCGCGGGCACGGCACGCTCGGCGCGGTTTTGTTGGGATTGGCAGGGGAGTCGCCCGAGACCGTGGACCCGGAGGCCGGTCGCGAACGGGTCGCGGCAATCGACGGCGGCGAGCCGCTGCTGCTTGGCGGTGTCACCCTGGTCGCCTTCACCACCGCGGACATCGGCATGCATCCGACCGAGATCAAGAACCGGCACACCAACGCGATGCGGTTCGCGGTCGACTTCGCTGACGGCGGGTCCCATGAGGCGATGTACTACTCGATCGGCGGCGGATTCGTCGTGCGCGACGGTCAGCCACCCGAGCCGCCCGCCGAGGTGCCGTGGCGGTTCACCACCGGTGACGAGCTGCTGAAGTTGTGCGAGGAGCAGCACGCGTCGATGTGGGAGATCATGTGGCGCAACGAATGTGCGGTGCGCTCGGAGTCCGACGTGCGGGGCGGTCTGCTGCGGATCTGGACGGCGATGGTCGACTGCATCGACGCGGGCTTCCACGCCGAGGGAGTGTTGCCGGGCGGCCTCGAGGTACGCCGACGGGCGCCCGGGTTGCATCGACAGTTGATGCTGCGGGAGGGCGGCGACGCGCACGCGGACTCGATGGACTGGCTGAACGTCGCGGCGATGGCGGTCAACGAGGAGAATGCCGGCGGTGGACGAGTGGTGACCGCACCGACGAACGGAGCGGCGGGAATCGTGCCCGCGGTGATGCTTTGGGCGCTGCGATACTTGCCCGGGATGGATGATCCGAAACGTCGGGACGACGCGGTGGTGCGGTATCTGCTGACGGCGGCGGGGATCGCCGTGTTGTATAAGGAGCGGGCGTCGATTTCGGGCGCCGAGGTGGGCTGTCAGGGCGAGGTCGGGTCGGCGTGCTCGATGGCGGCGGCAGGGCTGGCCGAGTTGCTCGGCGGTTCACCGCGCCAGGTCGAGAATGCCGCCGAGATCGGCATCGAGCACAACCTGGGTCTCACGTGCGATCCGATCGGCGGCCTCGTGCAGATTCCGTGCATCGAGCGCAACGCCATTGCGGCGGTGAAGGCGGTCAACGCCGCCAAGATGGCCCTGTATGGGGACGGCATCCACCGGGTCTCGCTGGATCAGGCGATCGAGACGATGCGGCAGACCGGGATGGACATGCACAGCAAGTACAAAGAGACGTCGCTGGGCGGGCTGGCGGTCAACGTTCCGGAGTGTTGAGGGCTGACGACGTTCAGGACGGCGCGCGAATGCGGTCGTTCAGCATCGTGAGACTCCGCAGGTGGGTCCGTGGCCGGGACGACGTCGGGCCATCCGATCGTCGCCGTCGCGCCATCGATGTCGTCTCGGGGCGGCGCATCATCCCTCGCCGATCCTTCATCATAGGGTGATCGGCGCGGTCGTCGTCAGCAGGTGGGTCCAGGTAGAGCCCGAACGTCGCGCAGCTTGGCTTCCAGCTGCGGGTCGGTGGAGAACTTGAATGTCTCGACCCGGTGCGGCGGGATTCCACTTGCGCCAGATCCGGGCCACCGAGGCGAACCAGATTCCCAGCCGCTTACCCATCAACCGCGCCGACCAGTGCGACGCCCCGAGATGCGCCGGGGGTTTGCCCATGCTCGGCAGCCGGTCGCCGGCGACGGGATCCTCGATGGGGGAGATGCGAAAATCCCCGTAGCTCGGATTATGTTCGTCGTAGCCCCAGGGTGGCGTTGTAGGCGCGATACCACTGGGTGCCCGCCCGCAGCAGGTGTTGCGCAGCCGGGGCAGTGTTGATGCAACCGGACATCCGGCGGGATCGGGGCAGTCGAGATCCTGCGGCGGGAACGAGGCGGGCATCTAGACTAGCGATCCTTGGCGGCTAGAACGTTGAGAGTTGTCTTGAGTTTTCAGGCTGCGTTCGGTAGGAGTCGGGCCTGGTCGATGGTTTCTGTGATGTGAATGTCTATGGTGTGCAATGTCTTTCGCAATGGTGTCGGGGCTGGCGGCTGGTCGGTGGCGAGTAGGGGTCGTAGCAGCCGGTCGTGGAGTTTGGTGTAGAAGATCGCAAACCGCAGCCCGTCGTCGGTGAGCCGGTACCGGTTGCGGCCCGGGACGCGGGTGATCAGTCCGTTGACCCGAAGCCGGCCGAGGTCGTAGCTGGCCTGGTTCATGGTGTAGTGCGCACCGCCGAGCAGCCCGGTCATCAAGGCGCGCAGGCTCTTGTTGGTGATGCCGGTGACGGCGGACGGGGTGATGCACAGGGCGCCGGCCAGGGCCTGGACCCGAGGGTCGCCGAACCGCAAGGCCTGGGCCCTCCTGCCATCCTCGGTGAGGGTGGGCTGTGCGATCCGCTCAAAGGCTGGACTCGCAAGGACGCAGCCCTGACCGACACGTTCAGTATCGAGCAGGGTGGTGTTGATCGCACGAGCACGGGCCTGCAGTTCATCGAGATGGCACAGCCGGCGCCGACAGCCCACATCGTCGGGGTTGTTGATCACGGTCTCGATGCGCAGCGCCCGTCCGTCCTTCAAATATTGTTTGATGCGGGAGTGCCGGTAAAAGGCGTTGACGTTGACCTCGGTGCCGTAGGTGACGATCTTGGTCTTGTATTCGCCTCTGGCCTTGGCGCCGCGGCGTTGGCCGTGTTTGAAGATCAGCTCGATCAGTTCCGGGCGGCCAATGTCGAGGTTGTCGGCCACCAAGGCCTCGAAGAACCCGCGGGCCCGCCGCGGTGCGTCGAACAGCAGGGTGCGCGAGGTCTCGACTTGGCGCATCGACAGCTCCCACCAATAGCCAGCGGCGCGGTCGTGTTGGGTCAGCGGCAACGGCAGGATCGACCACCAACGTTCGGCGAACACCTGGATCGCGCCCGAGCCGAGCCGGTCGCAGATCGCCTGCAGCGCGGCCGGATCGGTGCAGGAAGCGAAGCCGTTGGACAGCTCGGTGAACCCGATCCCGGCCTTGGCCGCCTGCCGCTTGGCCCACTCGTGACCGTTGACCCAGATCTTCATCGGGTACGGAAAGTAGGCGCACACCTTCATGAACGCGGGCCCGAAACCGTGGTCCCAGAGGTAGAAGTAGTAGCAGGTCACCCGCCGCTGGGATACCGCGAAGGAGAACCACACCGTCTTGCCCCGCTGTTTCTTGGTGGCGGTAAACACCGGCGCGAACTCCTGCGCCACCCCGATCGCGGCCACCCCCGCCCGGCCGGTGGTGGCTTGCCGGGCCAGATACGGCCGCATCACCTCGATCTTGCGGTCGTTCTTGCCGAACCGCACCACCGGGATGTGGTTGGCCTCGGCGAACGACGCCACCGCGCGGCGAAACGCCGTGCCGATCTTCTCGAAGATGGCCGGCGACGGAATCTCATGATCCAGATGCGCGGTCAGGAACGAGACCACCGCCCCACCCGTCTGCAGAGTCGGCACATAGCCATTCAGGTAGATGCGATCCAGACACTCAATCCTGCGCTACATGCCCATAGAGGTCGTTCACCGTCACCGTCGCAGCCATCCAAACAGCCTGACCGCAACCCGATCCGCTGACCAGCCCGACACCTCGGCGGTCAGAGGCGAAGCCTCACTGGTGGTGAGCATGGCAGGAATGTACTTCGGCAGGCGGGACGGCAGCCTCGTCTGCGCGAGCCACTGGTGGCAGCCATATTTGCCGCCGTTGGTCGGCCTCCTCGGCTCCATCGTCGTGGCCGCAGCTGCGTTCGTTGGCGTTGTGAAGAACAACACTAACTATCGACTGGGTACGAAAGATGGTGATGTACCGACGCCGGAGTGCGCCTTCTGCCACCACGGGGTCCGGAAAGCGACCAGCTGCAACAACATTGACTCGGGGGTGGCGGCGATCAAATAATTCAGGGGGATGAGGTCGGGTGCAAACAGCGATGCTCGCTGCAGCAGGGCTTGCGCCATCCGGACGGCGAGGGGCGAGCGAGCGCCAATGCCCGCACGGAGTTTGCGGACAGTATGGTCGATAGCTGCGTATGGTTGGGCTCCGAGCGTTTTGAGGGCCCCGTCGAGGCGGGTGGCCGTGTTGGGCTCCGAATGACTCGCCGCGACGACGACCAGTACTCCGGCGCCGGGCGATCAACCAGGCCTTTGGCGATGTAGCCCGACGGCCGCCGACACGAGTGGGACCAGTTGCCGCTGCCCGGTGTGGAGGCGTCGATCGTGAATGCGACGGCGAACGGATGAAATCCATCTTGAAGGTATCGACACCGCCATCAGCCTCGATTTTGATGCCGGTAGGTGTGGTTACGGCTGGGTTCCGGACTGGCCTGTGTGGTCGTCTTCCACTTAATGACCAGGCGCGTGGTCATTAAGTGGAAGACGGGTGCAGATCACCTTGATTGACCCGTCCCGGTGAGTCCGGAGACTGTTCTCGTTAACGGCAACGGCTCGTCGCCGGTGAGCGGAAGTGGTTGAACGTGAAGCCATGCTCCGTGATGTCCGAAACCCATGTGGACATTCGGAAGATGTCAGCTGCGATTTCGCCGGCTTGGGTTTGGGGCCCTGCATTCATGCGCCCATAGTGCGCCTCGCTGTCTGGACAAGTGGCGGAATGCCGGGGCAAAGCCTGTGACTGCGGTTACTGCGGTGACTGCGGTGACGGCGGCAAGGGCCACGGCCTGGCATTCCCGTTGCGGGCCCCAATCAGCGCGTAGTTCCATTTCGCCACCGCCACAACGTCGGAGGTGTTCACTGTTTACACCGTCATTCGGTCTATCGAGGTGGGTCTCATGGCACGCATTGATTTGTTTGCGAAGATTCCATTGATCGGGATGTGTCTGGTGTTCCTGGCGATGTTCATCGTCGCGGTTACCGCATACCTTCATCTCGGTTGGTATTCGATCATCGGCTACGCAATCGCGGCGGTCACCGCCGTGGTGGGTTTTGTCATGACGTTTCGTGACATCAGCGATACGCCGGGACCTCCGGAGCAGTGGGATGTCCGAGGTACCCCCGTTGATCCTGCGTCATCCGGAAACGGACCAGAGGGAGGACTGGTTCGATGACCACCGCACCCAAGCAACCTGTGTATGACAACTCCGCGCTGCTGGCGGAGGACGAGGGCTACCACAAGGGCCTCAAACCCCGACAGCTGCAGATGATCGCGATCGGCGGCGCCATCGGTACCGGACTGTTCCTCGGTGCCGGCAGCCGACTGCACAACGCCGGACCGGGCCTGTTCTTGAGCTACGCGTTCTGCGGCATCTTCGTCTTCCTGATCCTGCGGGCGCTGGGCGAGCTCGTGCTGCACCGGCCCTCGTCGGGGTCCTTCGTGTCGTATGCGCGCGAGTTCCTCGGCGAAAAGGCGGCGTTCGTCGCCGGCTGGATGTACTGGCTGAACTGGGCGTTCACGGCCATTGTCGACTGCACCGCGATCGCCACCTACTTCCACTACTGGTCGGCGTTCGGGAGCGTCCCGCAGTGGCTGATCGCCCTGCTCGCGTTGGCGGCCGTCGTGAGCATAAACATGATCTCCGTTACCCTGTTCGGGGAGCTCGAGTTCTGGGCTGCGGCCATCAAAGTCCTTGCGCTGATGACGTTCCTGGTCGCGGGCACCATCTTCCTTGCCGGCCGCTACGACATTCAAGGGCAGTCAACCGGATTCAGCGTGATCGCCGACAACGGCGGGCTTTTCCCCGCCGGTCTCTTCCCGCTGGTGATTGTCATGTCCGGCGTCGTATTCGCTTACGCCGCAGTCGAACTCGTCGGAACAGCGGCCGGTGAGACCGCCCATCCGCATAAGATCATGCCGCGTGCGATCAACTCGGTGATCGCACGTATCGCGGTCTTCTACGTCGGTTCACTGTTCCTGTTGGCCCTTCTTCTCCCGTACACCACCTATGAGGCCGGCGAGAGTCCGTTCGTGACGTTCTTCTCCAGGATCGGAGTCGAGGGCGCGGGCACGGTCATGAACATCGTCGTGCTGACCGCCGCATTCTCCAGCCTCAACGCTGGGTTGTACTCGACCGGCCGGATCCTGCGGTCGATGGCAATGAACGGCAGCGCACCGAAGTTCACGGCGGTGATGTCCAGCCGCGGCGTGCCGTATGGCGGAATCTTCCTGACCGCGGCCGTCGGGCTGTTCGGCGTCATCCTCAACCTTCTCTTCCCCGGCGAGGCGTTCGAGATCGTGCTCAACATCGCGGCCCTCGGCATCATCGCGTCTTGGGCCACCATCGTCATCTGCCAGATCCAGCTCTACCGCTGGTCGAAACGCGGCATCCTGGAGCGGCCGTCATTCCGGCTGTGGGGCTCGCCGTACACCGGCTATCTCACCTTGGTGTTCCTGTTCGGCGTCGTCGTGCTGATGGCGTTCGACCCGCCGATCGGCACCTGGACCGTCGCCACGCTGGTGGTCATCATTCCGGCACTCATCGTCGGTTGGTATGCGGTCCGCGGGCGGGTGCTGGCCATGGCGGAGGAACGCGAGGGCCCCACCGGCGGATTCCCGGTCGTCGCCAACCGCCCGCCGCCACCCGATGAGGACGACGACAAATAACCCCAATCCACGGGGCGATCTCATCGGCGAGCTGACCGCGATCATGACCAGGGGTCATATCGACACGCGCGCCGTCGAGGCGGCCGCAGAGATGTTGCCTACGCTGCGGAACTCGGGGCCCGCAAACGTGCGCATCCTGGCGACGACATCGCAACATCGCTGCTGCAAGCCGAGGTCGACGGCGAGCGCCTCACCGACATGGAGTTCAACTTCTTCTTCATGCTGCTGATCAATGCGGGCGGCGACACCACCCGCAACCTTGTTGCCGCCGGTATATGCGTGCTGATGGACCATCCCGAGGAGCGGGCCAAGCTAGAGGCGGACCGGTCCCTGCTGCCGACCGCGATCGAAGAAATGCTGCGTTATGTCAGCCCGGTCATCGCGTTCGTCCGCACAGCTACCAAAGACACTGAACTACGCGGGGTGCCCGTGAAGAAGGGGGACCGGGCAGCGATGTTTTATCCGTCTGCCAACCGGGACGAGACCCACTTCGCTGACCCCGACAGGTTCGATATCGGCCGCAGTCCAAACCACCACCTGGCCTTCGGTGGCGGCGGCACCCATTTCTGCCTCGGCGCGAACCTGGCCCGGGCGGAGGCGGCCGCCCTCGTGCCCGAAGTGCTGTCGCGGATGAAGAACATCGAGTTGGCGGGGCCGGTCGAGCGCATGCCGTCAACAACGATTAACAGCATCCACTCCATGCCTGTCCGGTTCACGCCTGCTCGACGGAATTGTGCATATCCCCCGCGCGGCGCCGGTGAGACTCATGCATAGACCTTCGACCATGGACCCGTATGCGAGCCCGTGATGCATTGGTCGTAGAGCTCGAGATAGGCCGCGGACATGACGTCCGGAGCGAACCGGCGTTCTGCCGCTGCGCGGCAGTGGGCGGGATCAAGCTTGTCGACGTTGGTGACCAGCTCTGCCAACGCGGCTTCATCGCCGAACTGGGCAAGTAATCCGGTGCCGGGTTCGACGAGTTCGGGTAGACAGCCACGGCGGTAGCCGACCACAGGTGTGCCAAGGGCCAGTGATTCGATGACTGCCGTACCGCCCGGTTCGTCCCAGCAGACCGGAAACAGTGTCGCGCGCGCGGTCGCGACAAGATGGTCACGCTCAATGCCGGTCACATTCCCGATCCACCGCACCCGATCACCGTCGACGTGCGGGGCGACCTCCTCGCGCCAATACCGCACATCGGCGTATCGATCAGCATTCGGCCCGGCGGCAAGGTGCTCCGGCGCAGTATAGGGCCCGATCGGTCCGGCCAGCACCAGCTCCCACCCAAACCGCCGTGCCAGGCGCGCGGCGATGTGTTGCCCCTTCCTACGGTTGATTCGCGCGACAAGGACCAGATGGCTTTTCTTGGCCGGGGCCGGCCGACGGGTGGCGTGGTGTGCCAGCGGCGTGGCCAGATAGACGTGCCCGAGACTGTGGTGACGAAGCTGTTCGGGCGCGTTCTGCAGTTGCGCGGCGGAGACACCGTTGACGTGGAAGCGATCGTGGTTGCCGAAGCCGCTGTAGAAGGCGCGGTGTTTGGCCAGGTCCCAGTGCAGGGTGTGCAGCACCGTCGGCCGATCGGTGCCCATGGCGGCGAGCACGCTCGGGCCCAAGACCTCCATATGGTCGTGGACAAGGTCGATATCTGAACGGCCTCGCAGTTCGGCGGCGATGCGCTGCAAGTGCGCGGCGGCGACACCGACGACGTCGTTGTAGGGCTCGGTGAGGTGGGAGAACTGCGGATCGTCGAACACACAAATCTTTTCGTCGACGTCGATGGTGCTCTGACCGACGGTGGCGAGGATGACACGCACGCCGCGTCGGCGTAGCTGCGGAATCAGCGTTGCGATGATGTTCTCGATTCCGCCGTAGCCGTCCGGCGGAACCGTCAGCCACGGCCCGGCATTGATCAACACCGTCGGCGTCATGGCTGCTGAGTCACTAGCGGCCAGGTGGAGGCGGCAGGCGCGGTGGCCAGCAAGTCGGCAACGTTGCGAACGTCCGCCAGTGGTGGTCTTTCCTGCACAGCGACATCGGAGATCATCAGCTGGTGGTGCACGGGTGATGTCGTGTCGTGGCGAAACTGTGTGAGCCATCTCGATGCCGGCGCTTCGTTGACACCGTGGTGCTCGCACTGGAGTCGCGCGACGGCGGTTTGCAAGATCTGGGCCGCCATCCGACCCAACGCTTCAATGTCGTGGTGACGATGGGTGCGCGTGCCCAGATCGACCTGTGCGAGCGCGTCTAGTCCGACAAGATTGAGCAGATCAATCAGCATGGCGAATTCGACGCCATAGCCGGTGGCGAACGGAATTTGTTCCAGTACGTGTCGATAGCCCCCGTACTCACCTGCCAGGGGCTGCACGAAGCCGGCCAAACGCGGCCAGAACATGTTTATCAGAGGCCGGGCGACCAGTTCGCTGACCCGACCGCCGCCGCCAGGGACGGTGACCTGATCGGTCATCAGCGGCCGCAGGTAGTGCGCCTTGACGAACACCACGCCCGCCTCACACAGCAATGGGCCGAGCAGTCCGACGATGAAATGCGTGGTGAAGTCGCGTAGGTCCGAATCGACGAAGAGCACGATGTCGCCGGTGCTGGCTGCCAACCCCTTCCACAACGCATCGCCCTTGCCGTCCATTCGCGGTTGTTCAGGCAGTATCTGGTCCTGGTGATACACGGTGGCACCGGCTGACGCCGCTACAGCGGCCGTCGCGTCACACGATCTGGAGTCGATGACGATGACCTCGTCGACCAGGCCGACGTCCTCGACGAGCTGACGCCGCACCTGCGCGACGATGCCCCCGACGGTCTGCTCCTCGTCACGGGCGGGCAGCACGACGCTGATCCGCCTAGCACCCTTGGCCTGCACAACCCGCTGCAGCGTCCACGACGCCCCGCGACTGCTGCGCCGTGACAACCAATTCCACATCTCGGGGTCCACCCCGGCCGGAATGTGTTCGTCGCCATCGCGCATGACACCCGAAATACCCCTTGCGTCGGCGTCAAATCCACCCCAAAGGGTGGCGTACTGGCGGCGGGTCGGGGTACCCGTAAGGCGTCGCCGACCCGGGAGAATGAACTTTGGATCGCTGCAAGGTCGGGTTTGTGGGAGCCGGTGGTGTTGCTGTGCGCCACGCGCGCCATCTCACCGAGCTCCGGGATGTACGGATCGTCGCCGTGACCGACCGGGATATGGCGGCTGCACAATCATTTGCCGAGATGACCGGCGCCGCCGCGGTTTCGGGCCTTGAGGCACTTCTGAACGCATCGCCGGATGCGGTGTATGTCTGTGTTCCGCCGCATGCGCACGGCCCGATAGAGGAACAGGTACTCGACGCAGGCACCGCCTTGTTTGTCGAGAAGCCGCTGGCGCTGGACCTGCCGACCGCCGAGCGCATCGCCGACACGGCGCGCAAGGCGGGCGTCGTTACTGCAGTCGGTCATCACTGGCGCTATTCGCCGGCCGTCGATCTCGTCCGGGAACTACTGGATGGCCGACCGGTTCGGCTGGCGGTGGGGTCATGGATCGACCGCGTGCCCCCGGTGCCGTGGTGGAGCACGCGGGCGCTGTCGGGCGGTCAGATCGTCGAGCAGGCGGTGCATGTCTTGGATCTGATTCGGCTACTGTGCGGCGACGTCGTCGAAGTCAACGCCTACGCCAACGCCGCGCCGCCGGGCACTCCGGGCGCCGACGTCGACGGAGCCACCGTCGCGATCCTGAAGTTGCAATCCGGAGCGGTGGGAACCGTGGCCGCCGCATGCTGCGTGGATTGGAAGCATCTGGCGGGTCTTGAAATACATGCCGACGGCCTGTCGGTGACGATTCATGAAGACGGCATCAACGCGCGGACAGCCCAAGGACCCGTGCAGCGCAGCCTGCAACCCGATGATGCCAAGCGAGCCTCAGATCGCGCGTTCATCAACGCTGTGGTCGGCAACGGGGCGGCCCGGGGCGGGATTCTGGTGGACTACGACGAAGCACTGCGGACCCACCAATTGGCTTGCGCCATAGCGGCTTCGGCTGTGCACAACCGCCCTGTGAGGCTCGATGGTTGACCGGGGCTTCACCGTCGTGGTCGAGCGCTGCGGCGTTGTCACACTACGTGATGAACCGCTACCGCAGCCTATCCGCGACGGCCAATTCGACGTAGAGACTGTGTTCAGTGGGCTATCGACCGGGACAGACCTCAGCTGGGTGAAGGGCACCAACCCCGCCCTGCACCGCAGATGGAATCCCGAGCTGGGCCTGTTCATGCCAGGCTCCCCAGACGTGGGCTACCCGGTCGACAAGTTCGGCTACATGCAGGTCGGTCGTGTCACGGATAGTGCGACACCTGCCGTGCGGCCAGGTGACATCGTCGCCATGACCTACGGCCATCGCAGCGCATACCGCGCCGACGCGCTGACCGACCGTTTCGTCAAGCTGCCGCAATCACTCGAGCCGGTGCTGGGCATCTACGCCGCACACATGGGACCGATCTGCGCGAACGCACTATTGCACGCTGCCGCCGACGTCCATGGCACCGATGTTCGCGGTCTGGCCGACGGCGTGCGCGGCCGCCGGATCGCCATCACCGGGGCCGGCGTCGTGGGCCTGTTGACCGCGTTGTTCGCCCGCCTGCACGGCGCAGGATCAGTAGTGCTTGTCGACCCCACTCCGTCACGTCGCGACGTCGCGTCCGACCTCGGATTTGAGGTCGTCGATCCTGAGGATGTCGACCCAGCCGTCGTGCTGAAAAGCCGATGGCGTCACGGGACCGGGGACCGCGGAGCCGATGTCGTGTTCCAATGTCGCGGTCAGGCCAGTGCATTGGCTCTCGCCCTTCGCATCGTGCGCCCCCAGGGCACGATCATCGACTTGGCGTTCTATCCCGGTGGATGCGAGGAAGTCCGACTGGGGGAGGAGTTTCACCACAACGGACTGAGCCTGCGCTGCGCTCAGATCGGACGGGTGCCGCGTGGAACCAGCCATCTGTGGGACCGCGAACGCCTCAGCACCGAGACTTTGGCGCTTCTGGCCGCCGACGGTGAGGACATCGCCAGGCATATCATCACCGACTACGCGCCACTGTCTGAGGCGCCGCAGACCCTGATTCGGCTGGCAGGCAACCGGCACAACAGCCTTCAAGTTGTGTTCACCTGAGCGGGAAGGTCTGGACTGGCACCTCATCCTCAACGGACGCCTCTGATCGGTTTGGTCCGCGACCGGACGCTGGTCAACGACCGCAGTTGTGAATTTATGGCCTGTATTGGCTGGGCATGCACGGCGGCCGTGTCATTACGCTTGCGCTCACGCCGAGGTGCAGCGCGAGTGTGAGCTCATGATGGGCTGTTTGCCCGGGAGTTCACGCATTGGACGACGGGGTCATCGACTTCCACATGCGGCGCTGAAACTGCTAGCTCGACGCGATCATCAGCGTTGGCGCAGCTACCTGACAATCCGGTATCGACCCGGTACACGATATCTATCCGCGATCATCGAGCAACTATCTGCGCTGCGCGGACGCATGTCCCGGTGGCGAAGGGTGGGCTGGGTCAGCGCATCACGCAGCAGGTTGTCCGCTGAGTCGATGCTAGCTTGACTCGCCGGTTCGAAATAGTACCCATCTCAAGGCAATGGGACCAGTCGCTGTTCCGTGAGTCGCGCTCAATGCGATCCTTGCCAAGACTCGTATCCGGATTGTCTCGGCATACCCGTGTACCGCCCTCTGTCGGTCAGTCACACGTTCACCTCCATGCATGCACCATGCGCCGGTTGCGTCGCGTGAGTCTCGCGGGCTGTTCACGCCGCACGAGCGCTAGATCAACTCCGCACCCGTGTTCAAGAAATCGCCGAGGAACTGCTTCGGTGCTGGAGGGCTGCGGAGACTGTGCATCTGATCGCTTCGAATCTGCGTCCGCAAATTCTCTTCGCGGTCATACGCCGAGCATGCTCGCATCCCGCGCGATGCGACCGACCGTCTGATTGCACTCGCAGAATCACCAACGAGATCGATGCACAACCGCCGCATCCTGGCACGACTTTCAGGCAGCGACGAATCAGATGTGCGTGAGTTCGACCAGTACCTCGTGCAGCATATCGAGCGGTTAAGGCAAGACAACGTCGCTGCACGGAACTCACACATTTACCGGTGTCACTGCGAGCGGCGAATGCAATCGCTCGTCGCAGACCTTGGACTAACTAGCCGCGCGAACCGCAGCGGCGACGATCGTTGGGATCGACATCACAAGCCAGTGCCGCATCCAGGTAAGACACTGGCGCGCTGCGCAATCCGGCGGCTCGTGGCTCGCCTACAGCGTGCTGCTGATGCACCACCTTGGTTCGATTGGCGTTGGCCGCGGCTACGTGCCCCCGCGACCCGCCCGCGCCGACGCTCGCTCGGCGGCCTGCGTGTGCTCGGCGGCGGTGACCACCACCGCGTCGCAGCCCGGATACACCGTGGCCTCGTGGTTGGTCACGAGCCAGCGCACCACATAGGGCGGCGAGCCGTCTTGGGTGCGGACCTCGATGATCTCCGCGTGCTGATCATGCCGTTCGGTAGTCGTGCCCTTGACCACTAGGAAGTCGCCCACCTTCGCTTTCATCGCCTGCTCCCTTCCTCAATCTTGTGAGATCCGCGGACTCCTCCATCGTGCGCGCGATTCGAGCTCGGCGGAAGCGGATCTGACAAGGTGAGTCCGACAGTCCGTTATCGACGGCGTGCACCGCGCCGCTGCAGGGAAACACCTGACGGCCGCGTGAGACTGTGATCTGATCGCCGAATATGCGTCCCAAATTCCCATTCGCGGTCATCGCCGAGATGCTGGCAATCCCGCGCAATGAGACTAGTCGTCTAATCGCAATCGCAGAGTCATCAACGAGATCGATTGGCACAACCGCCGCATCCTGGCACGACTTTCAGGCGGCGAAGAAAGATATGCGTGAGTTCGACCAGTACCTCGTGCAGCATATCGAGCGGTTAAGGCAAGACAACGACTCCAGCAGCATCTTGTCCGACGTTATCCACAACGGCGATCTCACCGAAGTCGAGATCAGAACGCTAGCAGGGCTGCTCCTCGGCGCAGTGTTCATCACCACGGCTCATACTTTCGGTAAGGCCGTCGTGGCGCTCGTTCGTCACCGAGAGCATCTGGCCATCCTGCGCGCGAATCCCGCAGGATGGCCCAACGCAATCGAGGAGATCTTGCGCTATGACACCACTGGCCAACTAACGGGGCGGGTTGCCACCGAACACATTGGTATCCACGGATACCCGGTGCGGAAAGGTCAAACGATCTTTCTTCTTGTGGGCGGGTCAAACCGCGACCCGGCAGTCTTCGAGAAGCCCCGATAGCTTCGACACCACCCGCGCCAACGCCCGCGAGCACATCAGCTTCGGCACCGGTGTGCACGCCTGCTTAGGTGCGGCGCTCGCCCGCATGGAACTGCATATCGGGCTGCAGTCGTTGTTCGATCACTTCCCCGGACTGACCCTGGCCGGTGAACCGACTTTCAACGACAACATCGGGCTGCACGGACTCAAACATCTACCGGTGTCACTGCGAGCGGCGAATGCAATCGCTCGCCCGGATCTTGGCTAGTGACACAGCTGTTTGCTGATGCATCACCACCTTGGGTTCGATTAGCGTCGGCCGCGGCTACTTGCCCCCGCGACCCGCCCGCGCAGACGCTCGCTCGGCGGCCTGCGTGTGCTCGGCGGCGGTGACCACCACCGCGTCGCAGCCCGGATACACCGTCGCCTCGTGGTTGGTCACGAGCCAGCGCACCACATAGGGCGGCGAGCCGTCTTGGGTGCGGACCTCGATGATCTCCGCGTGCTGATCATGCCGTTCGGTAGTCGTGCCCTTGACCACCAGGAAGTCGCCCACCTTCGCTTTCATCGCCTGCTCCCTTCCTCAAGCTTGTGAGATCCGCGGACTCCTCCATCGTGCGCGCGATTCGAGCTCGGCGGAAGCGGATCTGACAAGGTGAGTCCGACAGTCCGTTATCGACGGCGTACACCGCGCCGCTCGCCTTAACGGCCGCGGGACTGCCGTCGATCGACATGTTCTCGTCGGTTGAAAATTGACCCCCTTGGTGTTCATTCTTCGGTGGTCGATCCCGGTGCCCAGGACCCATGAACCTGCTATCACGGCGACTGACTCGCGTCCCTTCGGCTGCCGCCCCGCGCGGTCAGGCGCCAGTCGCAGACGCGCTCAGAGTTGTGCTCGACCCATTAATCGTTATCAAGAAACACCGTTCATCGTTATCAGGAAACACCGGCCAATTCACGTCGGTGTCGGCGGCATTACTGCACCATTTCTTTCACGCGCCGCGTATGGGGGTATCGCGCCACGCTGAACGGTTGAGCACCGCTGGAATGGGGAGGAACACATGCGCCACCCAATAGCCGCACTTGGCGCTGCGGTCATCTGCGTTCTGATCCCCGGGTGCGGCAGCACAATAGGCAACGCCGAGTCGCCGACGCCCACCCGATCGATGATTCCGCGTCCTCTAGTTGAGCGTGAGCTCGCCGGGTTGCTGCTCAGCCCCGAACAGGTCAACATCGCCATGGCGGCGGCCGGAATGGCGGTTACGGATAGCCAGACGGCGATGTCTGACAACAGCGCCACCATGGCGCCTCAGGAGTGCCTCGCCATCGACGGCGCGGCCGAGGCCCCGGTCTATGCCGACAGCGGTTACTGGGCCGAGCGCGATCAGAGCCTCAACGACGGCGATAACTTCACGCACTATCTCAAACAGGCAGTGGTGTTGTTCCCTACCGTGGAAAAAGCCCTTGCCTTCTTCAATACCTCCGCCCAGCAGTGGCCGGCCTGCCGCCAGTACACCCACACGCAGAGCGAGTCTCAGTGGTCCGTCGGACAGATCTCCAACGCCAATGGCGTACTGAGTACCACTGCGACTCAACATAACGCCAGTGCCCCCGGCTGGGGCTGTGCACGCGCGCTGGCGCCTAGAAACAATGTCATTGTCGATATCAACACCTGCAGCGCGAACCCCGCCGACTCGGCGTTGAAGATTGCCGACCAGATCGCTGCCAATATCGCTGCGCAGTGGTAGAGGGCTATTGACGCCGTCAACACCTCTCGCTGTGTCCGCACATCGTGCCGCGTCGTTCTGCGTGCCCCTGACCCGGCTCGACGAACTGACTCCACGCCAAACACCCTCCGGCGCGAGCAACCCCTGTCAAGATCGACCCCGCAAGGATTCGACAATGACGTCAGGGGTTTGCATGCAGCAGTTGTCGGTGTGGGTCGGGACCGGAATCGTCACCGCAGGTGTCTCGGCGGCATTGCTTGCCGCAGCCGGCGTGGCCACTGCGGACACGGGCACCGATTCGCAGTCGGGAGGTGTGTCCTCGTCGGGGTCTACGACTTCCGACGCGGCCAAACCGGACTCGACCAGCCCCAAAAAGGACTCGATTAGCCCCAAAAAGGAGGCCGATTCCACGGGCGCCAGCGCAGCGTCGGACCCGGACGCGGACAAGCCGGATTCGGCGACCGACACGAAAGACGACACGAAGAAAGACGACACGAAAGACGACACGAAGAAAGACGACACGAAGAAAGACGACGAGTCGACGTCCGAATCGACGGGTCCCGACGACGAAGCCACGCCGGCGAGCTCGGTCAAGCCCACCGCCGAGGCGCCGAAGAAGAAGTCGGCGACGGCTGAACCGGTGGACCAAAAGCCCCAGGTAACCGAGAAGACCAAGGCGGCGAAAGAACCCATCGAGAGCGAAGAGACCCTCGCGCCCGCAGCAACCCCCGCCGCCGAATCCACCGTCGAACCGGTCGCGAATCACCCTGCGACTCAGTCGGTCTCAGCCAGGTTCGCTTCGCCGATGAGCATGGTGCAGGCGCCAGTCGCCGCGGATGTCACCCCGGCCGCGCCCTCATTGCTGGGCGTCGTCGGATCGGTGATCCGTGCCGTCGTCGTGAACATCGGGTCAATCGCCCTGACCGCCCTGCAAGCGGTCGAGGCGCTGGTGGCCGGACCGCCGGTGCTTCCGCCGGGCAGCACGGTGACAGTGCGGAACTCCTCGATCACGTTGAGCACCGGACAACGAGTGGCGGCCAACTGGTACTACCCCGAAGTCGACGAAGGCGACCCACCGCCGACGAGGATGATCCTGCTCAACCACGGCCTGTTGGCCCTCGGTCCCATGTACAGCTACACGGCGGCGAACCTGGCCGAAGAAACACAAAGCATCGTCGTCACCCCGTCGCTGCCGTCCAACTTCTTCGCCGGCGGCACCTACTGGCTCGGTAGCACGGAAATGGCCTCCGCGGTGGCCGACCTCTTCATCGACGACCGGGCCGCGCTGACCAAGAGTGCGCTCGATGCCGGCTATGCAACCCAGTACGGGCTGGATCCGGTGACCGCGAAACTGCCGCAGAAGTTCGGCTTGGCGGGTCACTCCCTCGGCGGCAACCTGGTCGCGGCCGCGGCCGGCTTCCTCGCCGAGAACGGCGCCGCCGACGACCTGGTCGGCGTGATCACTCTCGACGGGGTACCCACCGGAACCACCATGGTCGATGCATTGCGCAAGCTGGACGACTACGAGGCCCTTACCGACCACTACATTCCGATCCGTGAGATCGGCGCGCCCCCGAATCTGTTCAACTCGACGAGCAACGTGAAGGAGGCGTTGTCGACGGCGCGTCCGGACCGGTTCAACGGTGTCGTGCTCACGGACGGGGTGCACATGGACTCGATGCGCGGTGGCAACCCGCTCATCCAGTTCGCCGCGTACCTCGTCGCCGGCTTCCCTCAGCCGCAGAACCCGCCCGCCGTCGACACGCTTACCGCTCAATGGTTCGACGAATGGTTCGACGGCGACACCGGTGTCGGCGACGAACTCGTGCCCGGATCGACGATCGACATCCCCACCCCGCAGGGCACGGCGCACGGCGTCGTGATCGGCACTCCGCCCGCCGCGGCCACGGCGCTGTTCGGGCCCGTGGTGTTCGAACCGGCGGCGCCGACGACCATTCCGCGGGTGCACGCGACGCTGGCCAGCCTCGTCGGATGAGGTCGCCGAATTTCGGGTGCTATTCCCCTGAAATTCGATCCCCTTGGCTCCGCCAGGGTGGCTCCAGTGACCTACTGGCCCGCGTTGCGGGCGAGATCGATGGCGTAATGAGTCACGAAGTTGCCCGCCGGCGGATCACCTCGGTTGCATGATCCGTCGGACTCACCGGGACGTTTGATCCACAGGTAGGCGTCGGCGTGCTCGCCCGCAGTCACGGTCGTGGGCGGAACACCCAGTGCTCGGCCGCTGGGGTTGCACCAGTCGAGCGGGGAGGCGGGTGCTGGTCCTGCGCCGTTGCGCGACGTGTCGATCACGTAGTGCGAACCGTTCGTCAACCCCGAAATCGCCTCGCCGTAACCGATTTCATCTTCGGTGGTGAAGAAGTTGGCGATGTTGAGGCTGAAACCGCGCGCGCGGTCCACACCGGCCTGGTTGAGCCTGGCGGCCATCTCCTCGGGGCTATGCCAGCGCAATTGACCACCGTCGATGTATACGGCCGCAGCCGGATTGCGGGTCAGCGTGTCGACGGCGTAGCGAATCAAGTCGAAGCGTTCCTGGCGCTGATCGGCCGACAGGCAGTCGGCCATGGCGAGCGCATCGGGTTCGACGACGATCGCCGCCCGCGAAGCGCCCAGGTCGGCAGCGATGCCGTCGATCCACGCGCGGTAGTCCGCGGCTGACCCGTGTCCGCCCGCAGCGAAGCTGCCGCAGTCGCGGTGTGGGATTCCATAAAGCGTCAGAACCGGGATGGCGCCGGCAGCCTGCGCGTCACCGGTGTACTTCGCGACCGTCGCCGCGGAAGAGCCCGGGACGAGCCAGTACGCCTGCGGCGTGTTGGCGATGGCGGTCAACTCGGGACTCGGCGGATCGGCTTTCTGCGCGGCGCGCATGGCCGCCGAAGTGGGATTGACGTAGAAGGGCGCTCCGGCCAACGGGTTGACCTCGTCGGCGAGGCGCACCGCCGGGGCGGGACCGACCTGCGCGGGATCGTTGACAAGACCCATGCCGACAACGGCCGCGATGGTCAGGAAGGGAGCGATCCACCGCGCGATTGCACTAGCTGAGGACATCACCTGAGGAAAGGTAGTGCCGCAACGCAATAAGCGCCAATCACCGAAGAATGATGACGGCGATCAAAGGGAACATTTGAGAGCTGCGTTGATCATTCAGCTGCACATAGGGCGATCGCTTCTTGCATGCCGCGGGTTGCCAGTTCGTCGGCGAGTTCGTTGTCGGCGACACCCGTATGCCCCTTCACCCAGAACCACTCGACCCGGTGTCGCGCGCAGGCCGTTTGGAGCCGTTGCCAGAGGTCGACGTTCTTCACCGGCTGCTTCGCGGCGGTCTTCCAGCCGTTTCGCTCCCAGCCGAGGACCCACTTGGTGATGCCGTTCCGGACATAGGTGCTGTCGGTGTATAGGTGCACCACCACTGGTCGGGTGAGCGCCTCCAGCGCCATGATCGGCGCCGTCAGTTCCATCCGGTTGTTGCTCGTCTCCCCGGGCTCGCCACCGCACATCTCGCGAACGTGCTGACGTTGGCGCAGGACCGCCCCCCAGCCGCCGGGTCCGGGGTTGGGCCTGCACCCACCGTCGGTGTGGATGACCACTATGTCCTTGATGGACTCGTCCATGAGCTCAGTCCGCCCGCGCCTGCCGGAGCAGAAGCACGGCCTTCGGCCCGACGCCGTGATCTTCGGGGTCGACCATGCGCCGAGGATAGGCACTCCGTCGAGCGATTGGCCTCGCGACGCGCGAGACCTCGTAGGTCAGCCGCCGTTGGGGCCGGGCACCATGTGCGCCCCAGCACAAACGAAGAAGTCGAGCTTGACCTCATCTCACGCAGGCGCGGTCGGCAGCAGGCTGATGACGGTGTCGATGAGTTCCTCGGCGGTGGTTTGCCACTTGTCCGAAATGAGATGGCCGCTCGACTCCAAGCTCGTGATGCCGTGGACGCTGGTCAGCAGCAGTGCGCCGAATGGCGCGGCGCACTCTGTGCTCGCCGGCGTCGAAACCGGGTGACGAGTGGGCGGCGTGGCGGGCGCTGGCGCGGCAGCGTGGTGAACATGCGGATCGGTACGGCCTGCTCATCATCCAGGTCGCGCCATGCGATCCGCGCGACACCCCGAGCGAGATCGGGCCGGGCTGACAGGCCACTGTCGGCTAGGAACTCGGGCGACGTCCAGGTGTTGTCGTCGACGCCAACCGGCACGGCACTCGCGTGATCGTCGCCGGAAACGGTTGCGCCGCAAGGTAGGACCTGCGCGCGGCATCGCGGGTCGCGCGTTCGCCCGCCTGGATGCGGGCCCGCTCTGCGGGATCGCTGGCGCCCGATGCGAATCCGCTGCCGACGCCGAGCAGCCCCGACACATTGGTGAACGCGCGGGCGGTGTGCTTCAGCTGATCGAGCGCACCGGGCTGCGGTCTCGACGGGACCGTGCCGTGTACGGCGGCGCCTGCCGGGCCACCGAGGACCTCCGAATCAAGCCGCGACTGGTGCTCGGCCGTTGACTGCGCTTGAATTTCAGCCGCCGCGGCCTGCCTTGCGTGCGCCGCCTCGATCTGGCCCTCGGCGACTCGTTTGTTACTGCATCTGAGCGTCCGCAGCGGCCTTCTCCTCCGGCGACATTCGTTCGTACCTGCGCTCGAAGTACTTCCGGACAAGGCCCATCGCGAACTGTACTGTCGCGATCACGGTGTCTCAGCCTGATTTTCGATATCGTGGCGCCATGAGTAGTCCTCGGGTGCCCGGTGGGGTGGTGCACAAGCTGCCTGCAGATCTGCGCAACGCGCTGATCGCCAATGACACGGCCCTGGCCGCGTGGAAGGACATCACTCCTTTGGCGCGTAACGAGTTCATCTGCTGGGTCGAGGACGCCAAGCAGGACGCGACTCGGGATCGCCGCATTCGCCGGACCCAGGAGGAGCTGGAAGAAGGCCAGCGCCGACCGTGCTGCTGGCCGGGGTGCAAGCACCGCGAGCGCACCGGCAAGTAGCGCCCGGCGCGCAGTCACTCCCCGTAGGACGGCGCGGCTTGCAACTCCGGGGCGGCCGCGGCCAGCAGTGCGGCGCGATCACCGGTCAGCGGGGGATAGATGCGTTCACCGTTGATCACCTGCTTGGTCGCCTTGGCCTCCGCGCCGGTGCTGGCGACTCGGCGGTCCCAGCCTTCCGTGTACACCGCACCGGCCGGGCCGAGATCGAGAACGGTGACATACCAAGGGATTCGCAGCGACAGCATCGGGGCGCCAAGCAGGTTGCTGATCACGTTGTAGCCCGCATAGCGGCCCATCGGCCGACCGTGCTGACACGACATCACGGACATGTGCTGATCGTCCATCTTCGCTGAGGCCACATCGCCTGCGGCGAAGACTCCGACGATGCCCTCGACCCTCAGGTAATCGTCGACAGGCAGCCGACCCAGGCGGTCGCACGTCACGCCGAACTGTGCCGTCAACGGGTTCGCCCGCATTCCGGCGCACCACACCACCGTCGCCGCGGGCACGATATCACCGGACGACAGCGTCACGCTGCGCTCGTCGACGGCGGTGACACCCACCCCGGTCATGGTGTCAACCTTGTTCTGGGCCAACGCTTTCTCGATGACAGGGCGTGCCGACTCACCCATGTCCGAACCCACGTGCGGGTTGTGATCGACGAGGATCACCCGCGGTGTCGCCTCGGACCCCAACGCGGCCGACAGCATCCCCGGCAGCTCGCTGGCGGTCTCGATGCCCGTGAGGCCGGCGCCGACGACGACCGCCGTCGCGCTCGCGGGATCCGTGGCGTGTTCGGTCAGATCGCGGATGTGCGCCTGCAGCCTCATCGCACCGTCGTACGTGTCGACGTCGTAACCGAACTCGGCCAGACCGGGAAGATCGGGCTTGGCCACCCTGCTGCCCAGCGCCAGTACCAGGCGGTCGTAGCCCAGAGTTGCGCCGTCGGCGGTACTCACCGTTGCCGCCGCCGCGTCGATTCCAGTCACCTCAGCGGTGATGTGACTGACACCGGCCGGATCGAGCAAGTCCTGCAACGAGATTCGGCACGCGCTGAGGTCGGACTCGTAGTTGCGGACGCGAATGTCGTGGAATGGTTGCGAACTGACGACCGTGACGTGCACCGCGCCTGGTGACGCGCCGAGCTCGTCCAGTCGCCTGGCCGCACCGAGCGCGGCCCACAGCCCTGCGAACCCGGACCCCAGAACGAGTACACGTGAGGCGACCACTGACTCATCGTCGCGTCCCGTCGATGGAGTGACAAGAGAGGGCCTCCGGTCTGTCGAGATCTGCGTCAGGGTCGTGATCTCGGAAAATCGACGACCGTCCGGCAGAACTCGCGCGCCGCACGCGGCCGCTGTCCGTGGCCAACGCACCAAGCACGCTTCCGACATGTGGGTGCCAGAACTCGGCCTCGCCCCCACGGACGAAACCGGCGGCCCGACGTGCACCACGATGGAGTTCGAGCACGGGAATCTCACGTGGACGCCGCGCAGGGTTCGAAGATCACCTGGGCGCGCACGGCTACACACCGACGGCCACACCGACCACGCCGACGCCGACGACAACGCCGACGACCATGACAACGCCCCAACCGACGACGCCACCACCGACAACGACGACGCCGAACCAGAAAATCCGCCGGTTAGCGGTACTGACTTTGTTAAGCGGTCTACTTGGTTCGCTCGGCGGCGGTCGGTGACGTACCGCGGCGAGCTGTCGCGCGGCACCGATACGGGGGAAGCAACGTTAGCCCGGTTTGACACAGCTACTAGCAGGTAGGGGTAGGTCTATGCGACAATGGCCTCCAAATATCTACCGGCACGCTCCTTGCTGGATGGAGGAGATCATCGTCACGACGCATTTGCGCATCGCAGCGGGTGTCTGCGCGCTCTCGATCGGCCTTCTCGTCGGTGGCAGCGGAGCCGTCGCGTTCGCCGACGGTGCCGACGGTGCCGACACCGGCAGTTCCCCGATCGGGAACCAGGTTGAGACCACGGTCGGCGGCCTAGGCACGCCGTCGACCGACGGGCCGACCAGCACTATCGGCAATCAGCGGGTCGATGTAGAACCCGGCCAGGACGTAACCAATCCGACGGCGTCGGGCGACGTCCCGACCGACAGCCAGGGCCCCACCTCGACGGTGGAGGCACAGACCTACAGCAGCGACGACCAGCAGGAAGGCACCGGCACGGCCGGATCGACCTCGGGCGAAGAGGCCGGCACCACGCCCAGCACGGAGTCGAATACGGCGCTGCTGGAATCGGACCCGCCTGCGTCAGAATCGAACGTCGCGCCGCCGGCACCGGCTGTGCCTGCATCCGATGCGAGCCCGCCGGCACCGGCACCGACCGTAGCGGCCGCACCGGTGCCCCCGCCGCCGCCCATGACAGTCACGACGAGCGTTGTCGCGCGGAATATGAACGCGTTCGCCAAATTTGCGCGGGCTCTGGGCACGGCGCAGGCGACCCTCGCGGGGCTGCCGACTTCCTCGACCCCGGTTACCGACTTGATCAATATCCTCAGCTCGGTGGCCGGCGCAGGCGCCGCGCTCGCCGAGATGCCAAGTGACCTGTACACCTTGTTTGGCATCCCGCAGAGCGTGCAACCGTCGCTGATCGGTGGGGGAAGTGCGCTCGACATGGCGGCGCATGCAGCGAAGGACGCGCCGTTGTTCGGGCCGCACACCTCCCGGCTGCCGCAGATGCCCGTCGCCGCCAAGGACGCGCCGCTGTTCGGCACCGTGGTCCACGCATCGAATGTCGGAAGCGTCGCCACCAGCAGCCTCAATCAGCCGCTGTCGCTGTCCGGGCTGGCGCCTGTACCTGCCGGCGTCAGTCCCGCGACGAGGTCCTTCCTCGACAACGTGGTCAGTTCGGTTCTGGTGCCTGCGTCACTGACGGCGCTCGCCGCCATCGCGGTGCCGGGCCTCGGTGGCCTGCTGATCGTGTGCGCAGCCGGAGTCCGGATCGGATACCGCCAGGCCAAGGCCGGCCTGGCGGTGCGGGTCGCCGGCATCGCGCGCTTCGCCGGTCCGGGACCGTTGGGTGTGGTGCGGTCGGGTTCGCTGATCACCCTCCATCCGCGCATCGCACGAGTCGACCGGCCACGTGCCGCGTCCGCTGTCCGCGCGAAGACGGCCCACGCCACGCGCCACCTCGAAAAGGTCGCCTAGCCTCAACCGGCGCGGAATCGGGCAGCGTTCAACGCTGTTTCAATGTCGACCCACGTCGTTCGAACGATGTCGGCCACCGGAAGCAGATCGGCGATGCGCGAGGAAACCTGGCCCGTGTTGGCGACGCTGGCTTCCATATCGCCGTCGAAGTACAACTCCGTGATCTTGCCCAACAACTTGGCGTCCGGGTCGTGCTCGGCCACTCGCGTTGCCAAACCTGTTCGAAGCACCCGCATGGTCGGATTGCCCGGGACATCGAGGAGGACCGTACCGGCGTCGTTGGCCTCGACGATCGCGTTCTTGAAGTTCGCGTGCACCAACGATTCTCGGCTGGCCAGCATCCTTGTGCCCATCTGAACACCCTCAGCGCCCAACACGAGCGCCGCGGCGGCGGACTGCGCATCACACATCCCGCCCGCGGCGATGATCGGCAGGTCGACACGGGAGGCGACGAGCGGCAACAACACCATCGTCGACGCCGCCAGAGCCGACTTGAAGCCGCCGCCCTCGACACCCTCGACAACCAACGCGTCGACTCCCGCGTCGACCGCCTTGAGAGCGGCCCGCAACGATCCGACGACATGAACGACCGTCATGCCTGCGTCGTGCAGCGGTTTGGTGAACAGGGCGGGATCACCCGCCGATGTGAACACGTGCCGCACACCTGCTGCGGCCAACATGTCGACGATCGACGGGTCGCGCTTCCAGCCCTGGATCATCAGGTTCGCCGCCACGGGCCTGTCAGTGAGCTCGCGTACCCGCTGCAGATCCGCACGGCCCTCGGGTGTGAGCGTCTCGATCATTCCCAGGCCACCGGCCTCGGACACGGCGGCGGCCAGTTCGGCGCGGGCGATGTAGGTCATCGGTGCCTGAACGACGGGATACTCGACGCCGAGCAGCGACTGGATGCGATTGGCCACGGCCCATTAAACCGTTCTGTGCGCCATAAGCCGCACTGAGCAACGACTTTCTGCAGTTGGGACCATGTCGCATTTTTAAATTGAGTGCTTTATCATTTTTTGCATGGCCAAGCCGCCCCTGTCGATGAAGCCGACCGGTTGGTTCCAGGTCGCGTGGTCCGACGAGATCAAGATCGGCGACGTCCACCGGATGACGTACTTCGACACTGAGATGGTCGCCTGGCGCGCCGAATCCGGTCAGCTGACGGTCATGGACGCCTACTGCGAGCATCTCGGTGCACACCTCGGCCACGGTGGTCACGTCGAGGGCGAGGTCATCCAATGCCCGTTCCACGGCTGGCAGTGGAACCACGAAGGCCGCAACGTGTGCATTCCTTACCAGGATCGGCCGAACCGGGGCCGGCGCATCCGCACGTACCCCGTCGTCGAGCGCAACGAGTCCGTGTACATCTGGCACGACATCGAGCGGCGCGACCCGTTCTTCGACGCACCGGACGTGTTCGTGAGCTTCGCGGACGGCAGCAGTGCCGACGACTACTACCCGCAGCAGCGTCTCTACCGCGAGACCCTCGAGATGCACCCGCAGTACGTCCTCGAGAACGGTGTCGACTTCGCGCATTTCAAGTACGTGCACCAGACGCCGATCGTTCCCGTGTTCACCCGTCACGACTTCGACGACGACATCTCCTACGTCGACTTCACGATCACGTTCGAGGGTGACTCCGACCAGAGCATCGACGACGTCAAGAGCGGCGTAGAGGCGATCAACGGCGGTCTCGGCATCGCGGTGACCAAGAGTTGGGGGATGGTCGACAACCGAACCATCTCCGCGATCACACCGGTGGACGACCGCACCTCCGATGTTCGGTTCATGGTGTACATCGGCCGCCCGACCGGCCGTGCCGCCAAAGACCCGGAACGGGCCGAAACGAAGGCCCGGGAGTTCGGTGAGGAAGTCATCCGCCAGTTCGCGCAGGACGTGCACATCTGGCAGCACCAGCGCTACTCGGATCCGCCCGCGTTGGCGAACGCCGAGCAGGAGGGGTTCACCGCAATCCGCAAGTGGGCCATGAAGTTCTATCCCGACGGCCTCGGCGGCAGCGCCGCCGACCTTCAATCCGCTTCCGAGAGAGGACAACAGAATTGAGTGCCAACCGTAAGCCGATCCGCGTATTCCAGGTGGCGACGGGCAACGTCGGCAGCGAGATGATCAAGCGGATCGCCGACCGTCCCGATCTCGAATTGATCGGGGTGCACTGCTATTCAGCGGACAAGGTCGGCAAGGATGCCGGTGAGCTGGCAGGGTCGGCACCCAACGGTGTGACGGCGACCGGTTCGATAGAGGAGATCATCGCCGCCAAGCCCGACGTGCTGACCTTCCACGGGGTCTTCCCGGACGAGGACCTGTACGTGAAAGTCCTCGAGGCCGGGATCGACATCGTCACCACTGCGGACTGGATCACCGGCTGGCACCGCGACACCAACCACCCGCATCCGTCGGGCAAGCCTGTCTCGCAGCTTCTTCGGGAAGCGTGTGAGAAGGGCGGCTCCACGTTCTACGGCACCGGAATGAACCCCGGCCTGAACCAGATCCTCGGAGTGGTGTGCTCGGCCGACGTCGCCGAGATCGAGAACGTCACCACCATCGAGTCGGTCGACGTCTCGTGCCACCATTCGAAGGACACCTGGATCGAGGTCGGCTACGGGCTGCCCGTCGACGATCCGAGCATTCCGGGCAAGTTGGAGAAGTACACCCGCGTCTTCGCCGACAGCGTGCTCATGATGGCCGACTGCTTCGACCTGAAACTCGACGAGGTCAAGTTCGGCTATGAACTCGGGGCGTGCACCAAGGACGTCGACCTCGGCTGGTACACGCTGCCGAGGGGCTCGCTCGGCGGCAACTACATCAAGTACCAGGGCATGGTCGACGGTGTGCCGAGGGTCGAGACGCACCTGGAGTGGCAGATGACCCCGCACACCGATCCAGGCTGGGATATCAAGGGCTGCTACATCACTCAGATCAAGGGCGACCCGTGTGTGTACAACAAGCACATGATCTTCCCGAAGCCGGGCGTCGATCTGTCGGATCCCGCGAACTTCGCCTCGATCGGCATGACCGTGACCGGTATGCCGGCGCTGAGCGCGATCGCCTCGGTGGTCGATGCCCCGCCGGGCCTGGTGACGAGCGCTGATCTGCCGTTGCGCGGATTCGCCGGCCGCTTCAAGTTGTGACGCGCCTCAAGCGACGCTGAGTTCCAGCCGTTCGAGGCGACGCACCAGAAGGCTCGGCAACCACCGGCCGGTATCGGTGGCCTCGATGTGCGTTGTGCGCCTGAGGAGTTCGCCGATGACGATCCTGGCTTCCAGCCGTGCGAGCGCGGCGCCGACACAGAAGTGTGCACCCTTGCCGAAGCTGATGTGCGCCTTGCCGCCCGGCCGGTCGAGCCGAAAAGCGTTGGCGTCGTCGAAGTGTGACGGGTCTCGGTTGGCGGCCCCCCATAACAGCACCAGTCGGGATCCCTCTTTGAGGTCCACACCGTGCAGCGTCGTGTCGCGGACCACGTGTCGGTAGTGGCCGCGGAAGGGCGGTTCATAGCGCAGCACCTCTTCGAGGAATGCGCTGAGAAGTTCAGGGTTTTCGCGCACCTGCTGTTGGATGTCCGGACGGCTCGCCAACACATGCGCGGCGGACCCGATCAACGACGCGGTCGACTCGCCACCGGCGCTGAACAGCGTGATCATCATCGTCAGCGCTGCGACCTCGCCCAATTCGCTCGCGGCACGGGCCTTGGCGAGGTCACCCAGCAGATTGTCCTGCGGATCGGTGGCGGCCCGCTGGAAGTGTTCGTTGATGTAGCCCGAGAGTTCCATCACGGCAATGCCTGCCGCGGCGAGGTCATCCTGGTCGACAAGGCCTTCGACCACCTGGGTGCTCGCGTAGCCCCACCGCACCAACTGGTCGATGTCGACGTCGGGCACACCGATCAGGCGTCCGACGATCATCATCGGCAGTCGATTGGCCATCGCCGCCATCCACTCGATCGCTGCCGTCCTGCACGCCGTCGGCCCACAACCGGTCTGCGGTCTCGCCGATGAACGGCTCGAGCGCGTTGATCCGTCTGGCCGCCAGCTGCGGCACCAACAACTTCCGGTGCGCGGCATGGGCAGGGTCATCGGCGGTCGCCAGCGCCTGAATGTCTCCACCGAGTTCACCCATGACGAACGCGCCGACCTTGCCGTCCTGGTAGGTCATGGTGGCGGTCAGATTCGACGAGAAGTCCTCGGGACGGGCGACGACGTCGTTGACGGCATCCCAACCGCACACGGCGAAGAATCCTGAATCCCCGATCTGGTGCACCGGTCCATCGGAGTGCATCCGTGCATAGAGCGGATACGGATCCTGAACGGACTCGTCGTCGAACAACTCGAGACCGAGCCGACCCGTGCGCACCGTCATGCGTCAAGGCTGGGGTGCCGGGCTGTGCGGCGTCAATGGGCCGTGCCGAGGTTGAAAACCGCTGGTGAACCGCCATGTGGTCGGTCGTCTCACCGCGGGTCTGAGACCTGCGGAAATGCTGAGACAGCTAGCATATTTCGTCTCAGATTGAGACAATCTCGGGGATATCTCTCTACGAGGCGGTGAGACTGGATGGTCGTTCGCGGTGACTGGCTCGTGGGCGAGGACCGTGGCACTGCGGCCTCCGAGCGGATCTATGCCGCGGCGACGGACGTCATCGCGCGTGGCGGAGTCGATGCCCTCGACATCGACGCGCTGGCCGCGCGAGTTCACTGCTCCCGGGCGACGATCTACCGCCATGCCGGCGGTAAGACCGATATTCGCGATGCTGTGCTGCTTCGCGCCGCTGCTCGGATCATCGACACGGTCCGGCAGGCGGTCGGACACTTGAGTGGTGCCGAACGCATCATTACCGCGATCACCGTGGCGCTCAAAGAGATTCGAACCGACCCGCTGGGTCAGCTGATGGTCACCTCGATTCGCGCTCAGGAGATGTCCTGGCTCACCGACTCTCCGATCGTGGCCGGGTTCGCGACCGACCTGAACGGCCTTGCCGACGACGATCCCGAGGCAGTGCAGTGGATCATCCGCATCGTGCTGTCCCTGATGTACTGGCCCATCGACGACGCGGACGCCGAACACCGGATCGTCCAGCGCTTCGTCTCACCCGCTTTCGGCTCGTGAACCGTAGAATTCGACCGAATATGACCACCAACGTCACACCGCGCCGTCCCGTGAACGGAAAGCAGGTGCGCGCGGACCGGACGCGGGCGATGGTCATCGAAGAAACCGTGCGCTGCGTCCTCGAGGAGGGGTTCGGCGCGGCGAGTGCAAAGCACATCACCGAGCGCGCAGGTGTCACGTGGGGAGTGATCCAGTACCACTTCGGTGACCGCGACGGCCTGCTGATGGCCGTCGTCGACGGCGGCTTCAGCGAGCTGCTGGCAAGCCTGAGAGAAGTTGAGCCCCAATTGAGCTCGCATTCGGGACGGGACAGGATCGAGCTTCTCGTCAACACTGTGGCGGAAGCCTTCTTGAGCCCGACATCGATTGCGGCGCTGGAGATTCTGATCGCCACCCGGGCCGGCCGTGCCGACGTCGACCAACGCCATCTGCTGGAACTGTTCGCCACCCTGACCGACCTGGGTCGCTATGTCGCCGAGGGACTCGAACCCGAGCGTGCCGATGCGGTCGGCAATCTCGTGTGGACCACATTGATGGGCGCCATGGTCGCGACCATGGCGGTGCCGGGTCCGGTCGACGTCAGCCGTGAGCTGCGGGCGCTCACCGACGCGATCACCGCCTACGTCGACCAGGCGCGACGGGCTTAGCGCGGCGCGACCTGCGTCGACTCGGCCGCAACGTCGGATGCGGCACCTTCGTGACGACGGGTGGCGAACACGCAGCCGATGAGGATGAGAACTAATGCGCCGACGTTCCACGGCGTCAGCGGTTCGTTCAGCACGATCACGCCGGCCGCCAACGCCACTGCCGGGTTGATGTAGGTGAACACCAGCGCGCGCGCCGCGCCGATCTCGCGGATCAGGGCGAAGAACACGAGGAACGCCAACGCGGTGCAGATGACGGCGAGGCCGCCGAGCGCCAAAAGCACTTGGGTGGAGGGAATTTCATCAGGCCAGGTCGCTGCTGCGGGCGCCGCGTAGACCACGGCGGCGAATCCCAGACATACCGCCGTCATCGGGAGCGCCGGCACGTCGGCCAGGTGGCGCGCGGCGATCAGCGGTGCGATCGCGTAACACGTCGCCACCAACAGCACCTCGATGATCGGCCACGTGCTGCCGCCGATGTGCGGGCCTGCGAGAACCGCCACGCCCGCGATGCCGACGGCGAGACCGAGGATCCGCTTTGCGCCGAGCCGCTCGCCGCCGGTGAGACGGTCCAGGACCGCGGCGATGATGGGTGCCGCGGCGATGAGAAGACCGGTCATCGAACTGGTGAGGTGGCGTTCGGCGTCCGACAGCAGCCACCACGCGGCGATCATCTCGAAGAACGCGAAACCTGCCAACGCCTTCCAGTGGTCCCGAACGATGGTCACCGTCCGCCGCGACAACACCAGCGGAAGCAGCACCGCACCGCCGACCGCGACCCGCGTGAACACCAGCACCGGAACCGACACACCCTCGACGGCGATCTTGATCAACAGGTAGGGGATGCCCCAGATGATGCTCATCGCGAGGAACAGCATCCATCCGCGCAAGCTCACGCAGACACACTACGAGTCGGCACCGACGGCCGTCGAAGGGTTTATCCGGGCTTGCCATTCACGCCGAAATCGACTTTTTGCAGACGTCCACTCGAACTTTTCCTGCGAAACGTGGATTTCGGCGTGGGTGGAACGGCTACTGCTTCGTCAGCTCCGCGTACCGGCTGACGTGGTAGTCCGTTGACCCGAACTCGAACTGGACCGCTGTCAGCCGCTTGAAGTAGTGACCGATCGCGAGTTCCTCCGTCATCCCCATGCCGCCGTGCAGTTGCACCGCCTGTTGGCCGATGAAGCGGGCGGCGCGCCCGATCGTGGCCTTGGCCGCCGACACCGCCCGCGCTCGAGTCGCCGGTTCGGCGTCGATGTTGAGGACGGCGAGATAGACCGCGGCGACGGCCTGCTCGAGTTCCATGTACATGTCCACCATGCGATGCTGCAGCGCCTGGAAGCTGCCGATCGGTTGCCCGAACTGATGGCGCTGTTTGGCGTATTCGACGGTGTCGGCCAACACCTTTCGCATGCAGCCGACCGCTTCCGAACAGACCGCCGCCGCGCCTTCGTCACGCGCCGCGGCAATCGAGGGCCAGGCCTGGCCCTCATCGCCCAGCAACGCGTCGCCCGGCAGCCGAAGCCCGTCGAAGGTGATGTCGGCCGCGCGACGGTCATCGACAGTGCGATAGGTGTGCATCTCGATGCCCGGACCCGGCCCGTCCAGATCGACGACAAACAGTGAGGTCCCGTTCGCGGTGCGCGCCGTCACCAGCAGATGGGTCGCCAACGGCGCGCTCATCGCGACGATCTTCGCCCCTCGCAGGGTCCATCCGTCGCCGTCACGCTCGGCGGTCGTCGACACCTCCTGCCAGTGGTCGCCCGACGATGCCTCCGCCGCGGCCAGCGCGACGACCGCGGTGCCCTCGACGATCTTCTCCAGCAGTGACGTCGCCACCGTGCCGCCCGCCCGCTGCAGCAGGCCGCCGGCCACCACGACGGTGTCGACGTAGGGTTCCACCGCCAGCGCATGACCGAGCGCCTCGGCGATGACCATGATCTCGACGGGGCCGCCGCCGATCCCGCCGACGTCCTCGGGCAGCGCGGCGCCCAGGATGCCGAGTTCGTTGGCGAAGCCACGCCAGATGTCGGGTTGCCAGCCCGGCCCGGTCTTGGCCGCGGCCCGGCTCTTCTCGAGGTCGTATCTGGTCGACAGGAACTTGCCCAGCCCGTCGCGGAGCAGTTCCTGTTCCTTGCTCAGGTTGAAATCCATCCGAAGCCCTCCATCAAAGTCCCAGAGCCGCTTTGGCCAGAATGTTGCGCTGGATCTCATTGCTGCCGGCGTAGATCGAGCCGGCGCGATCGTTGAAGTAGCGCAGCGGCGCGACCGCCTGCCACTCCTCGCCGCTGAGGTAGTCGTCCGGCGGCGGCTCGTACTCGGCCACCGGGCCGCCGGGACACGTCGCGTGCGGTTGGTACACCCGCCCGCGCGGTCCGGCCGCCTCCATCGAGAGCTCGGTCAGCGCCTGACTCAGCTCGGTCGCGATCACCTTGAGCATCGACGACGCGACCCCGGGATTCTTGCCCTCCGCGACCGCCGCGAGCACCCGGTATTCGAGGATCTCCAGAACCTCGGTGCGGATGCGGGCGTCGGCCAGCTTGCGGGCGAAGGCGGGGTCGTCGACCAGGCGGCCGCCTGCGGGTCCGGGCTGGTCGGCGGCGACGGTGGAGATCTCGTCGGCCATCACCTGCAGGGCCGGCGACGACGCTCCGCCGCCGCGTTCGAACTCCAGCAGATACTTGGCGACCGTCCAGCCGTCGTCGATCTTGCCGAGCACATTCGACTTGGGCACCCGGACCTCGTCGAAGAACACCTGGTTCTGGATCTCCTCGCCCGAGGTCATGACCAGTGGGCGAATCTGAATGCCCGGCGTCGACATGTCGATGAGCACGAACGTGATGCCCTGCTGTTTCTTCTGTGTCTTCGAGGTGCGCACCAACGCGAACATCCAGTTGGCCTCGCCGGCGTGCGTCGTCCAGATCTTGCTGCCGGTGCATACCAGATCGTCGCCGTCGTGGACGGCCGCCATCGACAGGGCCGCCAGGTCAGAGCCGGCCTCAGGTTCGGAATAGCCCTGGCAGAAGAACACCTCGCCGGTCAGGATTCTGGGGAGGAAGAACTCCTTCTGCGCGTCGGTGCCGAATGCGATCAGGGCGTGGGCGACCATGCGTATACCCATCGGTGACAACGAGGGCGCTCCCGCCAGTTGAGACTCCCGGCTCCAGACGTAGTGCTGCGTCAGGCTCCAGTCGCAGCCGCCGTAGGAGACCGGCCATGCCGGCGCCGCCCATCCGCGTTCATGCAGAATCCGCTGCCATTCCATGCTCGCCTCGTGATCGGCATAGACGCTGGTCATAAGGCGGCCGGCCCGGCGCAGTTCCGGTGTCAGCTTGTCGTTCAGAAATCCACGTACCTCGTCGCGAAAGGCGACGTCGGCAGCCGACCACGTGAGGTCCATGGTTGATTCCCCTGTCTGCAGAACGCTAGAGAGAGAGTAAACCTAGTTAGTTAGGTGATGTGCACGCGGGTGTTGGGTCTGGTGAGCACCTGAAAGCCGTCTGCCGATCGGCGCACAGCTCGGCGTCTACCCGTCACCGCTGAGTTCAGGCGAAATGAAATGGGTGGTGGCGCGGTACACCTTGGCCTTGTACATCGCGGTGTCGGCGTCACGCAGAATGTCCAGGGCGTCGCGTGAATCACCTGGCTTTACTTCGGTCACGCCGATGCTGGCGGTGAGGTTGCACGAGGTACCGGCTACGTCGACGGGTGTGGCGAGCGCAGCGTGCAGTCGGTCGGTGAGGCGCTCCAGTGCGGCGCGGTCGGCCTGACCGAAAACGAGCGCGACGAATTCGTCGCCGCCGTGGCGAGCGATCAAGTCCTGGGAGCGCAGGGCGGACCGCAACCGCTGCGCGGCAGTCTTGATCACCGTGTCGCCGGCGTGATGTCCGAACGCATCGTTGACGATCTTGATGTTGTCGAGGTCGATGTACATCACCGCCGCTAGCGCCGGTGGGTCGGCCTGCAGTGCTCGGGATGCCTGCGCCTCGGCATACGCTCGATTTGGCAGTCCGGTGAGCGAGTCGTGATGGGCTTGGTGGTTGAGCCGGAGTTGGGCGTTGCGCTGGTCGGTGACGTCGGTGAATGAGGAGAGAACCGCCTGCTGCCCGGTATCGGCTGGATCGAGCACGCGGCAGCTTACTGAGAGCCACCGTCGCGCGCCGTCGGGCCGGTCATAGCCAATGATCTCGTTTCGAATTGCGACACCGCTAGTCAGGGCCCTCATAAAGAGCCGATCTTTGCCCTCGACCGGCTTGCCGTCGACGTCGCACAGCGGGAATGTGAGTGAGGTGTAATCCTGCAGCGTGGCACTAGGGGGCAAGCCGAGGATGTGGCGGGCGGCGGGATTGATCGACTCGGGCTGACCATGCGCGTCGAGCACGATCACTCCCTCGTCGAGTGAGTTCACGACGGTCCGCAAGCGCCGTTCGGCGCGGCGCAGAGCAGTATGGTCCGAGCACACCAGGACGTAGCCGTTGTCCATGGCAGCGGCGGCCACTCGCACGGTGAGCGCCGTACCGTCGGCGGCACGATGAGTGGCGTGCTCGACCCCTCCGTCGGCGACGATCGCGGCGGGGTCGACGGCGGCGCCGACTGCCTCGGTGATCGGCACCGTCAGAGCACGCGCCGCCGACCGCTGATAAATGGCTTCGGCTGCCGGGTTCCAACTGGTGACGAGGCCAGCAAACGTCGTGGCGATGATTGCATCCGTGGCGTGCGTCACGAGTGCAGCCTGATAGCGCAGAGTTGCCTCGGCAGCCTTTAGCATTGTCAAATCACGGAAGATGACCTGGTAGGCGGGTTTGCCGTCCCAATTCGTCAACACCGATACGACCTCGGCGTCCACCGGGCTGCCATCCAGGCGCAGCATCACCGCCTCCGAAGCAGGAGAGCTGTCGCCCTGCTGCTGAAGGGCGGCGATGCGGGCCAGCATCGGTGGAATGGAGTCGGGGTGGACGAAGTCGGTGATCATGCGCCCCACCAGGTCATCAGCGCTCTGCGCGCCGATTCCCCTGACGCCGGCGGGGTTCACATAGACCACGCGCCCGTCGGCGTGGACGCACAAGGGGTCGGGGCTGTGCTCCAGCAGTTGCCGGTATCGCTGTTCGCCCGGATCGCGCGCCATGGAAGAACCGTTGCTCGTGCCCACGTCGTCGGCTCCGACGGCCATCAACGGTCCCTCAATCCAAAATTAGCTGGCGATTCACGCAGCTTAACCTCGTGCATCGGCACTGAATCCCACTGTCTCATGTGTGACCTTATTTTGCCTGGTCAACTGCGGCTGGATAGGTGTTAATTGAATAGAGAACCCTCAGGACGGACGTCCAAGAACCGAAAGGCAAAACCTCATGGCAGGACCGATGACGATCACCGGAATCGGAGCAGTGACGGGGTATGGGTGGGGTGCGGCGTCGCTATGGAGCGGACTGCTTAGCGGCAAGCCCGCCGCGAAGTTGGTCGATGGGTTCGGCCCGACTGGCGAGGAGAACGCATGGCTCGCGCGGATCTCCGACGAAGGTGACCCGCACGATGGGCACAGCAGGTTCGCTCGCGCCATGCGTGCGGCCGCGCGCGAAGCCCTGACCGATGCGGCCGATCGCGGCTGGGTGCCCGGCCGCCGGGTTGGACTGCTACACGCAGTGGTGATCTCCGAAGTTGAGGGCTGGCGCGACTTCTACCTCAAGGATGCAGCGCACCGGCGGATACGTGACTACCTGACCCTGATGCCGTCCACGCCAGTATCGATGCTGATGCGGGAAAACGACTTTCATGGGCCCGCGATGAACGTCTCGGCGATGTGCTCGTCGGGGAACGCCGGGCTGATCACCGCGAAGATGTGGCTGGACAGCGGGTTCGTTGACGACGTCGTGTTCGTATCCACGGATTTGTCGCTGACACCGGAGAACGTCGAGCACTTCGTGCGCCTCGGCGTCGGCGTCATCGACGTCGAACCGCTGGACGCCTGCCGACCGTTCCAAGAGGGCAGCCGTGGATTCCCGGCCGGTGAAGCGGCCATCGGCTTCGTACTATCCCAACGCGCCGAGCAACCGTACGTGCAAGTGCTCGGTGGCGACATGACCCACGACGCCTTCCACCTGACCTCGGTCGACCCCTCCCGCACCCACATCGATGAATGCGTGCTGAACGCGCTGAGCGCAGCGAATACATCCACCGAGGAGATTACCTACCTCAACGCTCACGGACCCGGCACCCAACAGTGCGACACCGCGGAGGCCGAACTCGTCGACGACGTACTGCACGGCACACCGCGCATCTACTCCATCAAGCAGATGGTCGGGCACTGCCAGGGCGCCGCCGCGGCCGTCGAGCTCGCTGCTGCCGCGCTCGGCTATGCGCACGGAACCGTGCCTGCGCCGCCGACTGTGGCACCCGGTCATCCGCGGTTGCTGGACGGACCCACAGCCATCCAACCCGGTGCACTGACACTGAAGACCTCGCTGGGCATGGGCGGACACAACTCAGCGGTCGTGCTCGCGCCGGCAGCCTGAGCACACCCGCTATCAGCATGCTGGGCACCACGATCGCCTGCACTCTGCGTCCTGACCCACGCGGCGAAAGGGCAATCCGTGGAGGCGAGCTGAGTCGCCGACCCGTCGAGTGTCGGGGCCGCGGCTGACAGGAAGAACATGAGTCATCGACTTTCCGGGCGTCGCGTTGAGAGGCGCTCGCCGCGAAGCGGTTCCGGCCCAATGGTTGCGCCGCCACCAACTCGGCGGTGGTCGGTGCTGGCTGTCATCGGAGCGGCGCAGCTGATGGTGGTCCTGGACATCACCATCGTGAACATCGCCCTGCCGTCCGCGCAAGACGAGCTCGGCTTCGACATCGCAAGCCGACAGTGGGTGATCACGGCCTATTCGCTGGCATTCGGCAGCCTTTTGCTGCTCGGGGGCCGGTTGTCGGACCGAGTGGGCGTTCGCCGCACTCTCATCATCGGATTGCTCGGGTTCGCCGCGGCATCCGCCGCCGGCGGCGCCGCCGGCGGGTTCGCGATCCTGATCGCGTCCCGAGCGGCACAGGGCGTCTTTGCCGCCATTCTCGCGCCGGCCGCGCTGTCCACCTTGAACATCACGTTCACCGACCCCGACGACCGGGCGAAGGCGTTCGCCGTCTTCTCGGCAATCGCAGCCAGCGGTGCGGTACTCGGACTGCTACTGGGCGGCGCGATGACGGAGTGGCTGTCATGGAGATGGTGCCTTTACGTCAACATGGCGTTCGCAGTGCCCGCCGCACTCGGCGCATATCTCGTCGTGACGGCGTCGGCCCCAAGGCAGGGCCGGGCCGGGCTGGACTGGCCTGGCGCAGTCAGCGCAAGCGGAGGGTTGTTCTGTTTGGTCTACGGGTTGTCACGCGCCGAAAGTGACGGCTGGAGCGCCCCGTTGACCGTCATTCTGCTCGCCGCGTCGGCGGTTCTGATCAGTCTCTTCGTCGTCGTTGAAATGCGGGTGCCAGCGCCGCTGCTACCCCTTCGGATCGTCGCCGATCGCTACCGCGGTGGTGCTTACCTGACGATTGCCGTCACGTTCTGCGCGATGTTCGCCGCGTTCTTGTTTCTCACCTACTTCATGCAGCGCGATCTGCGCTACAGCCCGCTCGCCGCCGGTGTGGCGTTCCTGCCGATGGCCGCCGGGATCGGGCTGGCCGCGGGGTTGGCGAACACCCGGTTGGTGCCCCGCGTCGGCCCACGTCCGCTCATCCCGACCGGCATGACCCTGGCAGCAGCGGGCATGGCATGGCTGGGTCAACTCGGTGTGGACGCCACCTACACCCACGACATCCTCGGCCCGATCGTCGTACTCGGTGTCGGCATGGGGATGGCGTTCTCCCCCGCGGTGGCTACCGCGACGAGCGGGGTCGCCACTCGGGACGCCGGCATCGCCTCGGCAATGGTCAACACCAGCCAGCAGATCGGCGGAACGGTCGGCACCGCGGCCCTGTCGACAGTCTTCACCGCCGCCCTCGCCCGCTACATCGACAACCATCAACCGCCCACACCCGGCGTTGCAGCAGCCGGGGCCATCCACGGGTACACCGTCGCTTTTCATATCGCAAGCGGGCTGTTCCTGGGTGGGGCCATCCTGACCGCGCTGATCTTGCGCAGCGGGCGGCTGCAAAGTGACGCCGCCGCGGCCTGAGCACGCACCGACTTCGTCTCGCAGACTTCGGCAGCCGGACTCAAGAAGCCCTGTGTAGCAAGCACTTCACCCGACGCAACCTGTTGCAGACCGGTTCGCCTTGCGGCAGATCCAATTTCCGCTCGTTTTCGGCATAGATGCACTTATTTTCATCCCTGCGCTATTCGTCTCGGGCAGCCTCGGGGACGGGAACGAAAGACGTATTCGATTACGAAGGCGTTGTGGTCCATAATTCGACTATTGGCCATATCACTCATGCAGTCTCAGGACATCTGTGACGGGGTTCGTCGGATGGTCTGCTACACGATGTAGGTGACAGTTTCGTGAAAGGGGGCGGTGAGGACGGCAGGGCGACGCTGGGAAGGCAATCGTGACCACTATTATTGGCTGACAGCGTTTCTCGCGGCGCGGGGATCGCAAACGAGGACCTGTCGTGTGGTCGCAGCCATGATTGTCGGGGTCGGGGCTATTCCGTTGCTGTTGACCGCGAGTCCCGTTGGCCCGTCCGGTTTGTGGGGCCGCCGCGTGGCGGCCGTCGGGGCGGTGTGCTGCCTGGTGATGGCCGCCGTCTGGCTGAGGAATCGTTGGCCCACGCGGATCGCATCGCAACTGTGTGCCGTCGCCGGTTCTATCTGCATTGCAGCGGCGTGCCTGATTCAGTCCAATCCTTTGCTTGGGCTCCTGGGAGCGACCGCGTTTGCCAGCTTGGGCGGCTTCATCGCGCTGTTTCATTCGATGCGGTTGCTGATGTTCATGTGGTTGGTCGGCGCCGCCACACTCGTTGTTTTGGCGGCGCGGGTGGCCGGGACCGATGCCGTGTTGGCGGTATCCGGTGTACTTCTTGTCGTACTGGTCAACGTGTTTCCGGTATTCGGATGCCGGACGCTGCTGCAGTTGATCAACGCGGAGGTTCTTCTCGACGACGTTGAACCGCTTACCAGCCTGTTGACCCGGGATGCCTTCGCGGAGAAGGTCGCGACGCTGATGAGTTCCCGAGGCCGTGGTGGTGACCGATATCTGGTGGTGGCCGTCGTCAATCTCGACAACTTCTCGGTCCTGGAGGATATGGCTGGCGTAGCGGCGGCTAATCGGGCGCGGGTGGCCGTAGGCCAGCGATTGCGTGAAACGGTCCGCGGCGTCGCGGTGATCGCCCATGTGACAGATTCGGAGTTCTTCATCGCCGACGTGTTCACCAGCGATGATCCATCCCCCCTTGTTGAACGGGTGCGGGGCACGATTGCGTCATCGCCCAGTCGTTTGACCGCCAGCATCGGCGTGGTGAGCACCGCGCTGAGCCCTCTCGCGGGTCAGCCCCCGTACGACGTCCTGGACGAGGTGCTCTCCATCGCCACGGAAGCGATGTATCAGGCCCGCCGAGACGGCGGCAACCGGGCGCACCAGGTCCGGTCGCCTGCGCTCACCGTCCTGGATCGGCCCGCTGGTGGAGTCTGGTCAGCCGAAGAACCGGCCTGAGTCTCCCTTTCACACACCGCCCTTGTCGGGCACCCTCCACAATCGCCAACCCGTTCACCGCTTATCAAGTCGGTCGACGTCGCCTGGTTCCCATGTTGAGTAAATGTTGCGTGCTGCGCGACCGAGCCTTCAGTGATCGACTGTCCCAGCAGAGTGGGTACCGCCGCGGCGCCGCTTAGCGAGGCGACAAGAGCCTTGTCCCCATCGGCGGACGATGCCAAGCAAATCAGCGCGAAGAACCCGAAAGCGCAGAGGATATCTCATGAATACCCAACCTGCCCAACCTGTTCCAGCCCACAGCCGGTTGGCTGACCAACCGTCGACCTGTCCGTGCAGGATATGGCGCGACTGCCCATGGGGGTCACGCCGAAATCGACGCCGCCCAGCTCGTGCTCATCGGTGAGCAACTCGATGTGCTCGACGGATCTTGCGCTCCGGTAACGGCGTCGCCGACTACTTCCAGTCCACCGGAGTCGACCAACCGCTGCTGCCGCCGCGCCGGGGTGTTTGTGAAGAGTTCCAGTGTGAGCTCGTCGTCGGGAAGTCTTCACCCCTCGTCGGGGAACGCGACGTCAGGCGCCGACCATGTGAGGTCCGGGGAGGTGACGTCCACGTGCGAGGCAGCGGGCACACAGCGGATGATGCACATAATTGTTTCGTCCGTTAATTTATGTTTTGCAGCATCGGCAATGGAGCCGTCAGTGGGCGACGGGAGGGGGCCGAATGGCATCCAGATACTTAGCTCGGGCGTTCCCGCGCGATCCGGTGGTACCTTGTAAGAGTTGCCATAGTCCGCGTTGGCAAACTCTATCGAACCTCTCGGCGGACACTGAGAACTTACGCAAGCGGCTATTGTGGCATTTCCGAGCGGACCGCTTGCGATCGCCGGTAGAGCGAAGAGTTCATCTCGTCGCTGAACAGCAATGTAAAGGCTATTAACGGTGAAGTGGGATCTGGACGCCGATGTGGTGTGTACCGGCTTCGGTGCGGCGGGGCTGGCGACTGCCATCTCCGTTGTCGACCTCGGCGGTGACGTCTTCGTCGCCACGTCAATCAATGGCACACCTGGCCCGTCGGTCGAACCTTTCGCCGTTACACCGCGACCGCCTGCACCCCTGGCTGCCCGCCGACGTCTCGGACACCGAGACGAGCGACTACCTCGCGGCGCTGTGGTCGGATCTCGGACCGGCCCGACGAAATGTGCGGGATGTGGATGTACCGATCTGCGTCGTGCGGAACGACCTGCCGAGGCGGGGCGCACCATAGCTCCGTTCGTCGGTGCTCGGTTACGGGACTGGACGGCGCACTGCCTGACGTCCCCGTACGGATTTCTTCACACCCGGGTCCGGGACTGGGGGACGACAACACTGCACACCATCGAAGGTGAAGTGATCGAAGTCGCTGAAATCGGATCGATTTCACCCGATTTCGACAACGTCAGCGGCTCGGTGGTCGACTGGGTCGCCGCGCAGGTGCGCGACAGGAACATCGAGATACAAGCCGACTGCTCGCTGCAGCGCATTGTGTTCGAGGAGGGCAACGCCATCGGGGCTGTCTTCAGCGACGCCCGACGGGCCACTGGCGGTTCAGGCGCGACACGGCGTGACGGTTGCCACCGGCAGCCCGCGGATCAACGCAACGGCGCAGCGGTTTCGCTCTGGCGGAGCCCTTGTGGGAGCCGACCTGAAGGTTTGCGTGGTCAGTCGGCACGCGAGCCGATTCGGCCGCCTCGAGTTGCTGACGTCGGAGGAGTCACTGACCCACAACCCATCCACGCGCCAAGCGTGCAGTCGTCAGGTTCACGCCAACCTGCGGGAGACGCGCGGCCAGTCACCCGTAGGGCGTTGCGCAGTGGGAGAGGGATATCCGACTGCGGGGCAGTAGCGAGTCCAACGCGCCACCTTCGACGGCGTCCGTATGACACTCTGATGTTAGATGGCCAGGGAATACCCGACGGCGGGCCGGGGGCATCTGCCGGCCAAGGACATCGGCAGGCTGTTGTTGCGCTGCGACGACCGGCCGGGCCTGGTCGCGGCGGTCAGTGCGTTCCTGGCGGGCGCCGGCGCGAACATCGTCTCGCTTGGACCAGCACGCGACCCAGCAGTCCGGTGGCACCTTCATGCAGCGCACGATCTTTCATCTTCCGGGTCTGACGGCGGCGCGGGACGCGCTCGAGCGGGAGTTCGCGGAGGAGGTGGCGGCGAAGTTCGACATGGACTTCCGGCTCACCGAAGCGTCGAAGCCCAAGCGCGTCGCGATCATGGCCTCCAGGGAGGATCACTGCCTACTCGACCTGCTGTGGCGGAATCGGCGCGGTGAGATCGAGATGTCGGTGGCGATGGTGATCTCGAACCATCCGGATCTCGCCGACCAGGTTCGGGCGTTCTCCGTGCCGTTCATTCACGTGCCGGCGACGAAGGACATTCGGGACGAAGCCGAGCAGCGCCAACTGGAGTTGTTGCGCGGCAACGTCGATCTGGTGGTGCTGGCTCGATACATGCAGATCCTCACGCCGCAGTTCCTGGGCGAGGTCGGCTGTCCGATCATCAACATCCACCACTCGTTCCTGCCGGCATTCCTCGGGGCGGCACCGTATCGGCGAGCCAAGGAGCGTGGCGTCAAGCTCGTCGGTGCGACCGCCCACTACGTGACCGAAGACCTCGATGAGGGACCCATCATCGAGCAGGACGTGGTGCGGGTTGACCATCGGCAGGATGTCCAGGATCTCGTTCGCCTCGGCTCAGATGTGGAACGCCTCGTTTTGTCGCGCGCGGTGTTGTGGCACTGTGAGGACCGGATCATCCGATACGGCAACCAGACAGTGATCTTCTAGAGGGAGTGGCAGTGAAAACCTTCAGTGGGCTCGATGAGTTGGTCGCGGCGCAGGGTAGCGAGCTCGGTCCGACGGAGTGGCTCGAGGTCACACAGGACCGCGTCAATGTGTTCGCCGACGCCACCGACGACCATCAGTGGATCCACGTCGACCCGGAACGCGCGGCCGGTGGCCCGTTCGGCGGGACGATCGCACACGGGCTGCTGACACTGTCGCTGCTGCCGCACTTCATGCATCAGCTCTTCGCCGTCGATCACATCGCGATGGCAATCAACTACGGCTACAACAAGGTTCGCTTCATCACGCCGGTGAAGGTGGGCGCCAAGATCCGCGCGCGGGCGGAGATCACGAAGGTCGATCAGCTCGACGGCGGTGCGCAGGCAACCGTGACGACGACCGTCGAGATCGACGGCTCGGAAAAGCCTGCCGCCGTGGCAGAGTCGATCGTCCGCTACCTGGCCTGAGTGTCTCGTCGGCCGTCAGTATTGGGTTGAGCCCTGATCGATCGAGATCGCTTGGGCTGTAACCAGTTTCGACTCGTCGCTTGCCAACCAGCAGACGGCGTCCGCGATGTCTTCGGGCTCGGCGGCCCAGGTGGGGAGGAACGGCGTCGCCATATTCGCCAACTGCGGGTTGGTTTCCATCGTCGTCGTGACGGCCTTGATCATGTCCCCGGATCCCATCGCGGTCATGACGGGTCCCGGATGCACACTGTTGACACGGATTGAGTGCTTGCCGAGCTCAGCGGCGAACGCCCGTGCCATCCCCGTGACCGCGTGCTTGCTGGCGGTGTAGTGAATCATGAACGGCTGCAACTTTATCCCGGCGGCGGAGCTGATCAGAATGATCGATCCACCGCGGCCACCGTCGATGACCTTCTGCGCGCCGGCCATGACGGTGTTCCAGGTGCCCGTGACGTTGATGTCCATGACGTCGCGGAAATCCTCGGGCGTGATGGCGTCCCAGGTCTGAGGAGCGGACACGCCCGCATTGGCAATGATGATGTCGAGACGCCCCAGTGCGGCGACCCCATCGTCGACGGCGTTGTTCATGCCTTCCACGTCGCGGGTGTCGACGACCGAAGCGAGGACCCGCCGACCCGTCGCCTCCACCAGTCGCACGGTCTCGTCGAGGTCTTCGGGTGTCGCCCAGTCGTAGGGAACGCACGGCGGAAGCTTGCCCGCGATGTCGACGGCGATGATGTCGGCGCCCTCGTTGGCCATCCGGACTGCGTGCGCACGACCCTGGCCCCGCGCCGCTCCGGTGACGAAAGCGACTCTGCCGGTGAGACGACCGCTCACTTGTGCTCCTTCTGTGCCGTCTTGACGAGATTCGACCCGATGATGAGCCGCTGGATCTCACTGGTTCCCTCGTACAGCCGCAGGAGGCGGACGTCGCGGTAGATGCGCTCGACGGGCACCTCCCGCATATAGCCGCTGCCCCCGTGGATCTGCACCGCGAGATCGGCGACCTTGCCGACCATTTCGGTGCAGAACAGCTTCGCCGCGGACGGGGCGATCCGGCGGTCCTCACCGGACACCCAGAGCCGAGCGGTATCGCGCACCAGCGCGCGCCCGGCGAGCACGCCCGTCTGCTGATCGGCGAGCATCGCCTGCACCAGCTGGAAGGTGCCGATCGCTGTGCCGCCCTGTGTGGCGGTGGCCGCGTACGCGACGGATTCGTCGAGCGCGCGCTGTGCCGTGCCGACCGCCAGCGCGGCGATGTGGACGCGACCGCGCGCCAACGAGATCATCGCCGCCCGATAGCCGATGTCCTCGCTGCCGCCGATGAGCGCACCGGCGGGCACGCGAACATCGTCGAAGCTGACGTCGGAGGTCCAGGCGCCTTCCTGGCCCATCTTGGCGTCCTTGGCGCCGACCACCACGCCTGCGGCGTCGGCGGGCACGAGAAACACCGCGATGCCCGCGCCGTCGTCGTCGGCCGGTCGAGTGCGCGCGAAGACGATGAAAAGGTCGGCCGTCGGCGCATTGGTGATGAAGCGCTTCTGGCCGGTGATCACCCAAGCTGCGTCGTCTCCCGAACCGTCGCGAACGGCTTTCGTGCGCAGTCCCGACGGGTTCGAGCCGGCGCCCGGTTCGGTGAGCGCGAAGGAGGCGACGACGTCACCGGAGGCCATCGGCTCGAGCCAGCGCGACTTCTGCTCGTCGGTGCCGAACCCGACGAGCACCTGTCCGGCGATGCCGTTGTTGGTGCCGAACATCGAGCGCAGCGCCAGCGATGTGTAGCCCAGTTCCATGGCCAGTTCGACGTCCTGTGCCAGGTTCAGGCCCAGCCCGCCCCACTCTTGCGGGATCGCGTAGCCGAAAAGGCCCATCTTCTTGGCGTGCTCGCGCAGGTCGTCGGGGACCCGGTCGTCGGTGAGGATCTCCTGCTCTCGCGGCACGACGGCGGTGCGCACGAAGTGGCGAGTCTGGGCCAGGATCTCCTGGAAATCGTCGTCGCTGACTTCTGTCGTGGTCATCGGCAGATGCTCCTCTCCGGCGAGTGGCGCCCCATGGACGGAGAAATCATATATGAAATATGATGTTCGTCTGACAGGGCCCCTTCCGGGCTCCTACCAGCCAAGAGGGGTGATCAGGTGTCATTGCTGACCGGTCAGACCGCCGTCGTCACGGGGGGCGCGCAGGGACTCGGGTACGCGATAGCGGAGAGTTTCATCGCCGAGGGCGCCCGCGTTGTTCTGGGTGATCTCGACCTCGGCGCCACCGAGACGGCGGCGAAACAACTCGGCGGCGATCAGGTTGCGCTCGCGGTGCGCTGCGACGTGACCAAGGCCGACGAGGTCGATGCGCTCGTCGCTGCCGCGGTCGAGAAGTTCGGCGGGCTGGACATCATGGTCAACAACGCCGGAATCACGCGCGACGCGACGCTGCGCAAGATGACCGAGGAGCAATTCGACCAGGTGATCGCCGTCCACCTGAAGGGCACCTGGAACGGCACCAAGGCGGCCGCGGCGATCATGCGCGAGAGCAAGCGCGGCGCCATCGTCAACATGTCGTCGATCTCGGGCAAGGTCGGACTGATCGGCCAGACCAACTACTCGGCGGCCAAGGCGGGCATCGTCGGCATGACGAAGGCCGCTGCGAAGGAACTCGCGCACCTCGGAGTCCGAGTCAACGCGATCCAGCCAGGCTTGATCAGATCGGCGATGACCGAGGCTATGCCCCAACATATTTGGGATCAGAAGCTGGCAGAGGTGCCGATGGGCCGGGCCGGCGAGCCGGCGGAGGTGGCCAAGGTCGCCCTGTTCCTCGCCAGCGATCTGTCGTCATATATGACCGGCACCGTTCTCGAGGTCACCGGAGGGCGGCACGTATGAGCTTCCGAAGGCGATCGCGAGTGAGGATCGCAGCGCAGCGAGGACCGGAGCGAGTGGGAGCCGAGGCATGAACTGAGTGAAGCCGTGATCTGTGAACCGGTGCGCACACCGATCGGCCGCTACGGCGGCATGTTCAAATCGCTGACCGCCGTGGACCTCGGTGTCGCGGCGCTTGCAGGGACTGCTCGACCGAACCGGAATCGACCCCGCGGCAGTGCAAGACGTGATTCTCGGCCACTGCTATCCGAACAGCGAGGCACCCGCTATCGGCCGCGTGGTGGCGCTGGACGCGGGCCTTCCGGTGACCGTGCCCGGCATGCAGGTGGACCGCCGGTGTGGCTCCGGTCTGCAGGCCGTCATCCAGGCGTGCCTGCAGGTCGCCAACGGCGACAACGACGTCGTTGTCGCAGGCGGCGCCGAAAGCATGAGCAACGTCGCGTTCTACTCGACCGATATGCGTTGGGGCGGAGCACGTTCCGGTGTCGCAGTGCACGACGCGCTGGCGCGCGGCCGCAGCACCGCCGGCGGGCGGCACTATCCCGTGCCCGGTGGCATGCTGGAGACCGCCGAGAACCTCCGCCGCCAGTACGCGATCTCGAGGCAGGAACAGGACGAACTGGCGGTGACATCGCACCAGCGGGCGGTCGCCGCGCAGAAGGATGGCATCCTCGCCGAGGAGATCATTCCCGTGACGGTCCGCACTCGCCAGGGGGATGAGCTGATCGACACCGACGAACATCCGCGCGCCGACACCTCGGTGGAATCGCTCGCCAAGCTGAAACCAGTTCTGCTCAAGGATGATCCTGACTCCACGGTGACCGCAGGCAATTCCAGTGGGCAGAACGACGCCGCATCCATGTGCATCGTGACGACGCCCGAGAAGGCGGACGAACTCGGACTCACCCCGCTCGTGCGTCTCGTCTCGTGGGGGTCGGCAGGCGTGGCGCCGAACATCATGGGCATCGGCCCGGTGCCCGCAACCGAGGCCGCGCTGGCCAAGGCCGGGCTCACACTGAGCGGAATTGACCTGATCGAGCTCAACGAGGCGTTCGCCGCGCAGGCGCTCGCGGTGATGCGCGAGTGGAAGTTCGCGGCGGCCGATCACGATCGCACGAACGTGCATGGTTCCGGCATTTCGCTGGGGCATCCGGTCGGCGCGACGGGTGGACGGATGCTCGCGACCCTTGCGCGCGAGTTGAACAGACGCGGCGCGCGGTACGGGTTGGAGACGATGTGCATCGGCGGTGGGCAGGGTCTTGCCGCGGTATTCGAAAGGGTGGGCGCATGACAAAGCGAGAAGCGAAGCGGGATCGCGCATGACAAAGCTTGCACAGACCCTCGGCCTGACCGAGTTCCAGACCGAAATCGTTGCCAACGTCCGCCAATTCGTCGACAAGGAGATCATTCCCGCCGCCCAGGAACTCGAGCATTCCGATACGTATCCGCAGGCCATCGTCGACGCGATGCGCGAGATGGGGCTCTTCGGGTTGATGATTCCCGAAGAGTACGGCGGCCTGGGCGAATCCCTTCTCACCTACGCGCTGTGCGTCGAGGAGCTGGCCCGCGGCTGGATGAGTGTCTCCGGAGTGATCAACACCCACTTCATCGTCGCCTACATGATCCGCCAGCACGGCACGGACGCACAGAAGCAGTACTACCTGCCGCGAATGGCGACCGGTGAGACTCGCGGCGCATTCTCGATGTCCGAACCCGAGCTCGGTTCCGACGTCGCAGCGATCCGCACGCGGGCCAAGCGCAACGCGGACGGGACGTACACGATCGACGGCCAGAAGATGTGGCTGACCAACGGCGGCAGCTCGACACTGGTCGCCGCGCTGGTGCGCACCGACGAGGGCGCGGAGAAGCCGCACCGAAATCTGACCGCGTTCCTGATCGAAAAGCCCACGGGCTTCGGTGAAGTCGCACCCGGCCTGACCATCCCGGGGAAGATCGACAAGCTCGGCTACAAGGGCATCGACACCACCGAACTGATCTTCGACGGGTATGAGGCGCAGGCCGACGACATCCTCGGTGAAGCGCCCGGCCAGGGCTTCTTCCAGATGATGGACGGGATCGAGGTGGGCCGGGTCAACGTGTCTGCCAGAGCGTGCGGCGTGGGCATCCGCGCGTTTGAACTCGCCGTGCGGTACGCGCAGCAGCGGCACACGTTCGGGAAACCGATCGCCGACCATCAGGCCATCGCATTCCAACTGGCCGAGATGGCCACCAAAGTGGAGGCGGCACATCTGATGATGGTCAACGCCGCCCGACTCAAGGACTCCGGTGAACGCAATGACGTCGCCGCTGGGATGGCCAAGTATCTGGCGTCCGAGTTCTGCGCCGAAGTCACCCAGCAGAGCTTCCGGATCCACGGCGGCTACGGCTACTCCAAGGAGTACGAGATCGAGCGGCTGATGCGCGACGCGCCGTTCCTGCTGATCGGTGAGGGCACGAGCGAGATCCAGAAGAACATCATCAGCAAGCGACTGCTCGCGGACTATCGGATCTGAGCCGTGAGCGTTCCCGAGATTCCCCACGTCCTAGCCCGGCCGCAACTGGCCGAGGATGTCGCGCGGATCGTCCGCAGGCGCATCTTCGACGGCACCTATGCCGCAGGCGCATACGTCCGATTGGACCAGCTCGCTGCCGATCTCGGCATCAGCGTCACCCCGGTGCGCGAGGCGCTTTTCGAGCTGAAGGCCGAGGGACTACTTGCGCAGCAGCCGCATCGGGGCTTCGTGGTTCTGCCGGTGACCGGTCGCGACCTCACCGACGTGTCCGACGTGCAGGCCTATATCGGCGGTGAGCTTGCGGCACGGGCCGCGGCCAACATCACCGACGAGCAGTTGCGCGAACTGCAGCAGATCCAGTCCGACCTGGAGGACGCCTACGCCGCCGATGACGACGAACGGGCGGTCAAGCTCAACCACGAGTTCCACCGGGCGATCAACGTCGCGGCAGATTCGCCCAAGCTGGCGCAGTTGATGTCGCAGATCACCCGCTACGCCCCGGAGTCGGTGTTCCCGACCATCACTGGCTGGCCGGAGAAGTCGAACAAACACCATCGCCGACTGCTGGCTGCGTTGGAGAAGCACGACGAAGACCTCGCCCGTACGGAGATGTCCGAGCACCTTGCCGCCGGCGCGAAGCCGTTGATCGACCACCTCACGTCCCGCGGCGTGGTCAGCTAACCCCGCGAGCAGACGCAAAATGCCCCTTAATTGGGCGTGATTGGGGTGCTTTTGCGTCTGCTCGGCGAGAAGAGTCTTCAGCCTTCGGACGTCGACTTTGCCCGTCGCCTTGCGGGGGATGTCGTCGTCGGAGTCGACCAGCAGCCACACCGTCGGCACCTTGAACGAGCTCAGCAGCTTTCGCGCCGCGGCACGCAGATCGTCGACGGGGCGATCAGAGATCACCACGACGCCGACGGCTCCGGAAACCTCTGTGACGAAAGCGTTGTCGACTCCATCGATCGTGCGCAGAGCCTGTTCGACCTCGCTGGGGTAAACGGTGGCACCGCTCACCTTGAACATATCGTCGGAGCGGCCGTGGTAGAACATGAAACCGTCGTCGTCGAGGTGGCCGAGGTCGCCGGTGGGGTAGTAGCCGTCAGCGGTGAAGATATCCGCGCGTCCGCGCCGGCATATCCCGCGCATGACGTGAGGGCCGCGGATCTGGATCATTCCCACCTCGCCCGTCGGCAGCGGCGCGCCACTGTCGGGGTCGGCGATGCGAACCTCCATGCCCTCGAACGGCTTTCCGCAGCTGCCCCAGGCCGACCGCGGCATGTCGGTGTCGGCGGGGTAGCCGCAGTACGGGCCGAACGACTCGGTCATCCCGAACAGCCGCGCCCGCGCCCCTGGCTCGGCCCGTTGCTCAGCGGGTAGCAATGCCTCCAGGCTGCCGGGTCGAAGTGTCGACAGATCGACTGGGACGGAAGCTGTTTGGCGTGCCAGCGCTTCGGCCTGGTCGGGCCAGCCGCGAAACAGGGTGACACGCTCTTTCTCCAGCAGCCGCAGCGTGGTATCCGGCTGCGGAATCTGTTCGGTGACCAGGGTGGCGCCGGCCAGCAGCGCCGACAGCACGCCGCTGCCGAAGCCGCCCACCCAGAAGAACGGCATCGGCAGGTAGAGCCGGGTGTCGGGGCCGATGCACCGGGCTGCGAGACCTGAGCGCACCGCACCCAGCGCGTTGCCATGCGAGTGGAGCACGCCTTTGGGTGGGCCGCTGCTGCCCGACGTGAACATGATCGCGAGCGTGTCGCTGGGCGTGACGGTTTCGGCGACCTTGTCGACGACGGCGCTCGAGCCTTGTGGCAGCCCGTCTGCCGGCCACACCTCGCGCAGCGCGGGCAATGTCGACCGTTGCCGTTCCACGTCGTCGAGGTAGCGGTGGCCGCGGAACTCCCGCACGGCCACAAGGAACTGCACGGAGGCCGCGCGTAGTTGCGCGACGAGTTCGGGCGCCTGCAGCAGCGTGCTCAGCGGCACCAGCACGGCACCGATGCGTGTCAGTGCCACGGCGATCTGCACCCACTGCACACAGTTGGGCATGATCAGCCCGACGCGGCTGCCCTTGCCGACTCCTGCGGCGATGAACGCCGCGGCCAGGTCGCGAGTCGTGGCGTCCAGCTCGGCGTAGGTGATCCGGCCGTCGGTGTCGATCACCATCGGCTTGTCGCCGTCGTCGCCAGCATGGGCCCTGACCAGGCTGTCGATAGTGTCAGGCATCGAAAACCTTTGTCAGACGCTGCAGGTCGATCTTGCCGCTGGACATCACGGGGATCTGCGAACTCGGCACCGCTGCGAAGCGCCGGGGAATCTTGTACGCCGACAGCTCGTCCTTGAGTTGCGCGCGCAGCACGTCCTCGTCGAACTCGCCGCCGTCCTCCAACGCGATGACGGCGGCCACCAGTTGTCCACGGTCAGGGTCGGGCAGTCCGAGGACGTGCGCCACCATTCCGCCGGTGACCTTGGCGATCGCCTTCTCGACCTCTGCGGGGGCTACGTTGGCGCCCGCGGTCTTGATCATCGCGCCACGACGACCGATGAAGTACACGAAACCGTCGTCGTCGGTGCGGACGAGATCTCCCGTGTGAAACCAGCCGTCGGCGTCGAAGCACTCCTCGCGGCTGCGCTTGTAGTAGCGCTGCATCATGAACGGGCCGCGAATGCAGAGCTCGCCGATTGCGCCGGCCCCGAGGCTCTCACCGCTGTCGGGGTCGATGATCTTGGTGTCGAACCCAGCCAGGGGTTTACCGTGGGAGCCGCGGCGGTGCTCCGGCTGGTCGGCTTCATCGTCACTGGCGGTGATGACGCTTCCCGCTTCGGTCATGCCCAGCATGAAGTGCCTCAACTCAGGATCGGCGGGTCTGACGTCAGGCGCCGTGATCGGATACAGAGTCCCGCGCCGCACGGACGACAGGTCGCGCTCCGGGAGGCTGGGGTGACGGGCGAGTTGCGCAATGCCTCCGACGAACCCGTTTGTGACAGTTGGCTTCTCGGATTCGAGCAGGTCGAGGGTGTCGGCGGGGTCGACGGCGTTTGAACAGATCGAGGTGGCACCTGCCAGCAGCGGGGCCAGCACTGCGATCGCGATTCCGCCGATCCAGAAGAAAGGTGAGTTGCAGAACTGCCTGTCATCGGCGGTAATCCTGCGAATGTTGTTGAGAGCCACCTGATGCGCGAGCAGGGATTCGTGGGTGTGAACCACCCCTTTCGGGGTGCTGGTAGAGCCGGATGTGTACACGATGGCCAGGGGATCGCAAGGCTCGACGTCACGCTCCATCGCTTCCATGAGTGCCAAGTCGACGATCTTTTTTGGTTCCCTGTCCATCAGAACATGACGCAGCCGGGGCACGGCTGCACTGAAGAGTGGCTCATCAGAGTGAAAGTCACTGTTGCCGAGGATATTTGCGAGGCGTTCAACGTAGTCGTGTGACCGGTACGACGCGGTGCCGAGCAGAATCTCAACGTCGCTGCCGACGAGCTGCTGGTGCAACTCCGGAGCGGTTGAGAACGTCGAGAACGGAATCACCGTGGCACCGATGCGGGCCGCGGCCAGCATCGCGATGATCCATTCGGCGCCGTTCGGGTAGAGCACGCCGACGTGCGTGCCTTTGCCGGCGCCGAGCGCGATGAGTCCGCAGGCCAAACGAGCCGAGCGCCGGTCAGCGTCGGCGTAGCTCAATCGCTCACCGTCGCATACCAACAGCGGATGGTCACCCCTGGCCGCGGACTGCCGTCGAAGGACGGCGGGCACGGTGAGGGAGGCGTCGACCACGGTTGCAGTCACCTCGTTTCGACGGCGCCACTGAAGAAGCGCCGGACAGCCCCCAGGTCGGGCTTACCGGACGGCGTCCTGGGGATCTGCTCGACGATCGTGAGGTCGGTGGGAATCTCGTAGCGTGCCAACCGCGTTCGCAGGTACTCGAGGAGTGTCGCCACCTCGACCGGCTCGCGCAGTTCCACGATGGCGACGGGGGTCTCGCCCAGCCGGTCGTCGTGTCGGCCGACGACGGCAGCGCCCTGCACCGCAGGATGGCTCTCCAACGCGATGCTCACGTCGTCGGGCATCACCTTGAAGCCGCCGCGGATGATCGCCTGATCGGCGCGGCCGAGGATCCACAGGAAACCGTCGGCGTCGATGCGTGCCATGTCGGTGGTGCGCATCCAGTCGGCGCCCGGTCCCAACTGGCCCGGTTTGACCTCCAGCAACCCGGATTCCCCGGCAGCAAGCGGAGTACCTTGGCCGTCGACCACGCGCAGTTGGGCGCCGAGGCTGGCCCGGCCCACGCTGCCACGCTTGACGTGCCAGTACTTCTGGTAATCGGAAAGTGTCCAGCCCGCGACGCCGCCCCCGAACTCCGTTGCGGCGTAGGACGTCAGCACCGGTATGCCGAACTTCTCGGTGAATGCGTCGGCGTCCTCGGCGGACAGTGGTGCCGTGCCCGAGGTGACGGCGCGGATGCTCTGCAGATCGTCGCGCGTCAGGTCGGAATGCAGGACGGTGCGCAGCGCGGCAGGTACCAGCGACACCGCCTTCGGCCCGTGCCTGCGCACGGCATCGGCCCACTGATTCAGCTCGAACCGATCCAGCAGCGCGAACGCCCGAGCCTCGCAGACGCACTGCAGGACCCGGAACACTCCGCCGATGTGCACCAGCGGGGCGTTGACGATCGCGACCCCACGCCGCAGTTCCGTCGGTGACGGCGACACGTCGAAGTCGCGCCCGATCACGCTGCGCGCCAACATGTCGTAGGTGAGGTCGATCCGCTTCGGCGGGCCCGTCGTCCCGCTGGTCAGCATCCGCACCGCCACGCCCGCACGGCCGGATTCAGGGGCCTGTCCGTCGGCGGGGCTCACCTGGGGCGGATCCGTGACATCGGAGATCGCGACGGTGGTCGTGTAGGCCGTCGGCGTCACCAAGGTCGACAGATCGTCAGGCGTGCCGATGACGAGCGGCAGGTTCAGCGACTCGATATCGGCCCTGATGCGTTCGTCGCCCCTGGACGGATTGATGACGACGACCGTCCCTCCACCCATCAGCACGCCGAGGAAGGCCGCCACATGAACGGGCGTGTTGCGCAAGAGGATTCCGACCCCAAGCTGCGCGACATCGAGGGAACCGATGCGGTGCGCCGTTTCCGCGATCTGCCCCCACGACAGCCATCGGCCGTCGTATTCGATCGCCGGCGCATCCGGCTGCAGGTCCAGGACGTCGGCGATGCGTCTGCCGAGTGGATGGTCGGCCATCACCGCATCCTTGGCGTGGCCGCACCGCCGTCGGAACGGGCGGCCAGTTCGGCCTGCCCGAGCGGGTTTCCCAGCCGCGTGTAGATCAGGTTCTGCTCCATTGCCGCGCGGTAGGGCTTGTCCAGCGACTCCCAGATCGCCTTCACGGTGCCCTGGGTCGCCGACGGTGGTTTGGCGGCGATCGTCGTCGCGATCTCATGAGCGCGCGCCCAGAGCCGATCCCGGGCCACTACCTCGGTCACCAGTCCGATGCGCAGGGCGGTGTCCGCGCTCACGCGTTCGTCGTTGCCCATCAAGGCGATTCGCAGGGTGTCACCCAAGCCGACTCGACGCATCAGGCCGATCGGTTCGAGCGCGCAGACCAGTCCTGCGCTGACGTGGGAGTCGAAGAACGTCGCATCGTCGGAGCAGATGACGACGTCGGATTCGTTGATGAAGTAGAACGCCCCCGCGGTGCACATGCCCTGCACGGCACACACCACGGGCTTCCACATCTTCTGCCATTTCGGGCTGAGAAATTCCCCGGGATCCTCGTGATTCCAGACGTTCGTCGGCTGACCGTAGGGCGTCTTGATGTCCAGACCGGCGGAGAACGCCCGGTCGCCCGCCGCGCGCAGCACGACCGCGTTCACCGAGTCGTCGAGTTTGACGAGCCGCCACGCTTCGGCCATCTCCTCGCACATTGTGCGGTTGAAGCTGTTGAGGGCGCCCGGGCGGTTCAGGGTGATGGCCGCGACGTGATCGACTGGGTCGACGTCGAGCTGGATCGTCTCGAAACTCATCGGCACTGCCAGTTCGGTGCGCGCTTCTCGACGAACGCCTTGGGCCCTTCGAGCGAGTCCTGGGTGTGCAGGTTGCGCTCCCGAAACGCCTCCGCGAGGATCTCGGCTTCATTCAACGGGAGGTCGAGAGTCTTGTGGATGGCCAGACGGGTGCCCCGAACGGCCAGTGGCGCATTTGAATTGACGATGTCGGCGATCTCGTGTGCGCGCTCGAGCAGGCGGTCGTGCTCGACGACCTCGCTGATCATTCCGAGGTCGTAGGCGCGCTCGGCGCTCATCCGTTCGTGCTTGCCCATCAGCGACATTCGCAGCGCGATGTTGCGCGGTAGCACTCGCGCGAGCCGGACCATCTCACGACCGGCCACCAGGCCGATGCTGACGTGGGGATCGAAGAAGGTCGCCTTGTCGGACGCGATGACGATGTCGCCTGTGGTGACCCAGTCCAGCCCTGCGCCACAGCAGATGCCGTTGATCGCGGCGAGAATGGGTTTGGCCATCCGGCGAAACGGCGGGGTGCCCTCCTGAGGGGCCTCCCATTGCTCGTAGGTCGACAGGTACGGCCGCTCGTTGACGACCTTGCCGTCTTCTGGAATCTGCTTCGCGTCCGCACCGGTGCAGAACGCGCGGCCCGTGCCGGTCACGATGATGATCCAGATGTTGTCGTCGTTCTCCGCGTCGTCGTAGGCGGTGCGCAGTTCGGTGATCATGTGGGGGCTCAACGCGTTCAGTGCGTGGGGCCGGTTCAGTGTGATCGTGGCCTTATGCCCGTCCACCTCGTACGTGATGTCCTCGAATGTGGAGGATGACATGGGTGCTTCTCTCTTGTCTGAGATCCGGTCTGCGTTTCATCGGCCACCGAACTCCGGTGCGCGCTTTTCGCGGAAGGCCGCCAGACCTTCTTTGAAGTCTTTTGTACGACAGGACAGCTCGAGGTTGAACAGCTCCTGGTTCATCGCCTGGGGCAACGTCGCGTGCTGACCGTAATGGATGGCCTGCTTGGCGAGTCCGATCGCCACGGTGGGGCCGGACGCCAGCCGTGTCAGCAGTTCTGCCACGACGTCGTCGAGTTCGGAATCGTCCACGCAGCGGTGGATCAGACCCCAGTCCGCCGCGTCGGTTCCGGTGACCTTCTCGCCGAGCAGCAGCATGCTCTTGGCCCTCGCCACGCCGACCAGTCGGGGCAGCAGCCACGTCGAACCGGAATCCGGGCTGAAGCCGCGGGCCAGGAACGGTTCCCAGAAGACGGCGTCCGAGGCGGCGACGGTGAAATCAGCGGCCAGCGCCAGATTGCAGCCCAGGCCCGCGGCCCAGCCACGCACGCTGCAGACGACGGGGAGGTGGATCGTGTGGACGAGTTCGATGATGCGATGGGCGCCGTGGGGGATGCGGCGCACGAGATCGCCGGTGCGGGGCCGTTCCCCGTTGTTGGTGGCCATCCAGTCGACGCCGGCGCAGAAATCGGCCCCGCCGCCGCGAATGTGGATGGCGCGGAGGGAGTCGTCGGTAGCGGCGTCCGTCAACGCATCGACAAGCGCCTCGACCATCGGCTGGCTCAATGAGTTGCGCCGCGACGGCACGGTCGAACGTGACAAGCAGAACGCCGTCCTCGCGCGACGTCGTCACCGTCCCGTCGTCAGTCACCGTTGATTCCGCCGTTCCTTCGCTATACGGTTAGCCCTACAGTATTGCTATCTTGTACAAGTTAGCAAGGAAAGCGTGCCAGCGGAACAGGTGGCATCGAAAGGGGAAACATGGCCGAGGGCAGACCCCGATTCGGTGAGCAACCGCTGCCGCAGACCGTCGCGGCCGCCGGCGCCGTCCGTCGTCTGGCCGACCTGCTGCTGGCTCTCGAGCACGAACATCCCACCGTTGACGCGATGCTCGGGCAGTTCGCCGAATGGGAGCGGGAGCTGAGCGCGGCGATCCCCGCCGATCCCACGCCGCGGATCGGGCCGGACAGCACCGAGGTTCAGCGCGTGTATCTGGACCACGCCTTCGACGTCGGTGCGTACAACCCGTGCTTCCCCGAGTACACCTTCGACCATCTCGACGCCGACTCGGCGTCGGGCCGCGTCACGTTCCCGCTCGTGTTCGAAGGTCCGCCGGGACTGGTCAACGGGGGCTTCCTCGCCGTCTTCTTCGACTGCGTCACACAACACCAGAGTTGCGCCTCGGGACGGACCGGCAAGACCCGGTCGCTGACGCTCACCTTCCGCCGGCCGACACCGATCCTCACCGAGCTCGGCTTCGACGTCACGCGGTCGGAACGCGAGGGACGTGTCACGTCCACGGCGCGGCTGTTTCTGGGCGACGAGGTGCTGTGCATCGGCGAATTCAGCACGGTGGCTTCGTCGCCGGACAAGCTGAGCGTGTTCCAGTTCGGTCAGCGGCGAGTCAAGAACCCGTGACCAGCGTGCAGCGCATTCGTCAGCCCCGCGTGGCGGAGATCGTCGCGGCGCGGCTGCGCGAGGACATCCTGTCCGGACGCATCAAGGAAGGCGACATACTGCCGTCGCAGGACACCCTGCTCGCGGAATTCGGTGTGAGTCCGCCCGCCTTACGTGAAGCGATCCACATTCTGGAGACCGACGGGTTGATCTCCGTCCGGCGCGGAAACGTCGGCGGCGCGGTGGTGCATCCGCCGTCGGCTGAGCGCACCGCCCACATGATCAGCATGGTGCTGCAGACACGTTCCGCGACACCCGCGGACGTCAGCGGTGCGTTGATGCACCTCGAGCCGATCTGCGCGGGGATGTGTGCCGCCCGTGACGATCGCTTGACCGAGGTCATGCCGTATCTGGAAGCCGAGATCCAGACGCAGACCGAACAATTCGACAACCTGTCGCGATATGTCCCCAACGCGAGGCGGTTTCACGAAGCCATCGTGTCGCGGTGCGGCAACGAACCCATGATCCTGCTCATCGGCTCGCTGGAGCTGATCTGGTCGGCGCACGAGTCGTCGGTGTGGAGCGACGAAGCCAGCCCTGCCGACCCGATGGAACACAAGACCATGCGGGCCGCCCTTCGCGATCACCAGCGACTGCTGGACGCCATTCGCGACGGAAACGAGTCGCGGGCGGTGCGGTTGGCGCAGGACCATCTGGCCGCGGCGCGGCGCAACACCCTCGCGGTGGGTTCGGACAAAACCATTGAAGCCAAGTTGATTTCCAACGCCGAGCACTGAAGGACCACGATGACCACGACCGACGACCGCGTGCTTTTCGACGTGGACCGCGACAAGCGGATCGCGACCATCACGCTGAACAATCCGAAGCAGCGCAACTCCTACGACGCGGCGATGCGCGAGTCCGTCGGCCGCTACCTGGACCAGGTGGCCGACGACGACGATCTGACAGTCGTGCTACTGCGTGGCGCCGAGGGCGTATTCAGCACCGGGGCGGATATGAACAACGCCTACGGGTGGTACGGCGATGAGCGCTTGCGCGAAGAGCGGACAAAAACCGGCGCGAGTCCGAACAGGAGCCGTCCGAGTCAGCGGCGCCGGCTGACCGTCGACCGAAAGTCGTTCGGTTTCTACCACAACTTCATGGGCTTCCCGAAGGTCACGGTGGGGGAGATCAGCGGCTACGCGCTGGGCGGTGGTTTCGAGATGGCGCTGATGACTGACATCTCCGTGATCGGACGCGACGCCAAGATCGGTATGCCCGCGACCCGGTTCCTGGGCCCGGCGTTAGGCAGCCTGCACATGTTCTTCCATCGCCTCGGGCCGGTGCTGGCGCGGCGGATGCTGCTGACCGGCGACATCATCGAGGCTGGCGAGATCGAGCACCTGGGCGTCTTCACCGACACCTGCGATCCCGGGGCGGTGACGGCCAGGGCCCGGTACTGGGCGGAGAAGGCCGCGAAGATGCCGGCCGACGGCGTCGTTATCGCCAAGGAGGCGTTCCGCCTCGTCGAGCAGAGTCAGGCGTACCAGGGCGAGGAAGTGGCCAGCTATCTGTTCCACGCCTACGGGACAAACCTGCAGTTCGCACCGGGTGAGTTCAACTTCGTCAAGACACGGGCGCAGCACGGCACCAAGGAGGCGTTCCGGCTGCGCGACGAGCACTTCCACGTGCCTGAACCGGAGTGACGGCCCTCACCTACTAAGAGCAATACAGTATCTGCTACTTTTGTAAAGTCGTTTACGTCGAACCCCGAGGTTGAGAACATGCCCACACCCGTCATTGTCGGTGCCGCCCGGACGGCAATCGGCCGTTCGTTCAAGGGGACGTTGGTCAACACGCCTCCCGAGACGCTCATCACCACCGTGCTACCCGAGGTGGTACGCCGGTCGGGTGTGGACCCCGCCGACATCGACGACATCATCTTCGCCGAATCGCATTACGGTGGCGGCGATCTGGCCCGCTATGCGGCCGACGCCGCCGGGCTGCACCACGTTCCCGGCCAGTCGGTGAACCGGCACTGCGCAGGCAGCCTGACCGCGATCGGCAACGCGGCTGCGCAGATCGGCTCCGGCATGGAGCGGGTGCTGATCGCGGGTGGCGTTCAGTCGCTGTCGATGACGCCGCTGACGAACTGGCGCATCCCCGGCCCCGAGCTGAAGTTCGAGGAGCGGTGGATGCCGCCGACGCACGTCGAGACACCCGACGCACCCACCAAGGACATGTCGATCACGGTCGGCTGGAACACCGCGCAGTCCGTCGGCATCACCCGCGAGGAGATGGATGCGTGGGCGGCGCGGTCGCATGAGCGCGCCATTGCGGCGATGGACGCGGGCAAGTTCCTCGATGAGATCATCCCGATGAAGATCCAGCAGTTCGACGGATCGGTGGTCGACTTCAGCGTGGACGAGCATCCCCGCCGAGACACCACTGTCGAGAAGCTCGCCGGGCTCAAGGTCCTGCACCCGGAGATCGAGGGATTCTCGATCACCGCGGGCAACAGCAGCGGCACCAACGACGCCGCCGCGGGAGTCGCGCTCGTCGAGCGTGATTACGCCGAGGCCAACAAGCTTTCGGTGATGGCCACTGTGAAAGCTTGGGGCGCAGCGGGTGTCCCGGCACGCGACTGCGGGCTGGGTGCGGTGAAGGTGATCGGCAAGGTCCTCGACCGCGCCGGACTCAAGCCGTCGGACGTCACGCTGTGGGAGATCAACGAGGCGTTCGCATCGGTGCCGATCGCGGCGTGCCGCGAGTACGGCATCGACGAGGAGCTGGTGAACTTCTCCGGAAGTGGTTGCAGCCTCGGCCACCCCATCGCCGCCTCGGGCGCGCGCATGGTGACCACGCTGGTCTACGAACTGCAGCGGCGCGGCGGTGGCATCGGTGTGGCCGCGATGTGCGCCGGCGGCGGCCAGGGCGGCGCCGTCATCATCGAGGTCTAACCAGCGGCTTGGTGCGCTTTGTTGCGCTGAGCGCTCCTAAACGCACACGAAATCGCACGGTCTAGCGCTTGCGCGCGGTTTTCTTGGCGGGCTTGTTGTTGGCCTCGTCGATCAACCGGTTCGCGTGGTCGAGGATGCATTCCAGACCGAACTCGAAGTTGTTCTCGTCGGCCGCGCCGATGTGATGGCCCTTCTCGGTGACCAGCGCAAGCAGCGGTGTCGACTCGGCATCGATCGTCATCGTGTCCTCGATGTCGCTCGGGCCGTCGTCGGCTGACCGGTTCTTCTCCCGCAGGCGCTGCAGCACCACCGAACCGCGCACGTGGACCGACACCGCGGAGTAGGTGTCGAAGGCGTCATCCGCCGACAGTCCCGCCTCGACCAGGCTGCCGATCGCCTTCTCGACCTCCTGCACGCCCAGTTTCGCCGCGCGTGGGCTCAGCGCTGATCGAATAAGAATCAGGTCGCACAGAATCGGGTTGCCCAGGAACGTCTTTCGCATCGAGCGTGCGTGATTGCGCAACGTCTCACGCCAGTCCTTGGCCTCGACGTAGGGCGTGGCGAAGACGTACTGGCGCAGTGCCCGGTCCGTCATCGCGTTGAGCAGATCGTCCTTCTTGCGGAAATACCAGTAGATGCTCGTCACCCCGACGCCGAGATGCTTGCCGAGCAGAGGCATGGACAGATTGTCGATGCCCACCTCTTCGGCGAGCTCGAAAGCGCCCTTGATGATGTCGTCGGGATTGATGGACCCGCGTTCGCGTCGCTGACGCTTCTCGGCGGTCGCCTGCTTTGCCACGAACAACACCTCCATCAAAGTCGACTGGTGGACCTGAATGTACCGGCAGCTGGCCTCTGATCTGCGCCTACGCAGGTGTGTCGCTGCTCGGCGCTTGCCGACAACCGTACCGGCCCACCATTTCGCCCTTCTACTGTAAGCCCTATAGTAGGGGTTTCTAGCGAGAGAAGCGAAAGGCGAAGTGTGTCGGACGAAATTCTGACGGAGCGCCGGGGGCGCGTCCTCGTCATCACCATCAATCGGCCGGAATCGCGGAACGCGGTGAACCTTGCGGTCAGTCAGGGTCTGGCCGACGCGGTCGACGAACTCGACGAGGACAACGACCTCTCGGTCGCGGTGCTCACCGGGGCCGGTGGCAATTTCTGTGCCGGGATGGATCTGAAGGCCTTCGCCGCCGGAGAGATGGTCGCGATTCCCGGCCGCGGTATCGGCTTCACCGAGCGGCCTCCGCGGAAACCGCTCATCTCGGCTGTCGAGGGTTACGCGCTGGCGGGCGGCACCGAGGTGGTGCTGGCGACGGACCTGGTGGTGGCGTCGCGTTCGGCGAAGTTCGGCATCCCCGAGGTGAAACGCGGCCTGGTCGCCGCCGGCGGCGGACTGTTGCGTCTGCACAAGCGCATCCCGTATCAGAAGGCGCTCGAGTTGGCGCTCACCGGCGAGAGCTTCACCGCCGAGCAGGCGGAGGCGTGGGGGTTCGTCAACGTGGTCACCGAGCCGGGCGAAGCACTGGCCGGCGCAATCGAATTGGCCGAGCGGATCACGGCCAATGGTCCACTCGCGGTGGCGACCACCAAGGAGATTCTCATCAAGTCCGTCGACTGGAGCGAGGACGAGATGTGGAAGAAGCAACTCGAGTACATCATCCCGATCTTCTCGTCGAACGACGCGAAGGAGGGGGCGATCGCTTTCGCAGAGAAGCGCGCTCCGAACTGGACAGGTACCTGACGGCGAGCTCGCCATGGATCTCGGGTTGAAGGACGCGGCCGCGGTGGTCGTCGGAGGCGGCCGCGGCATGGGATTCGCGGCTGCGCGTTGTCTCGCCGATGACGGCGCACGTATAGCCGTCGTCGGACGGACTGCGGCGATACTCGACGATGCCGCAAAGGATTTGGCGCAACGGGGCAGTCCCGATGCTGTCGGACTCGTCGCCGACACCACAGACGCCGAGCAAGTCCAACGGGTGTTCGACGAGTTGAGCTCGCGGTGGGGCGGCGAACTCAACATCCTCGTCAACGCGGTCGGGCCCGGCGCGATCGGCACGTTCGACGATCTGAGCGACGATCAGTGGCGCGCCGCGTTCGACGACGGCGTGATGGGCATGGTGCACTGCGTCCGGTCCGCGCTCCCACTGCTGCGAAAGGCCGAATGGGGTCGCATCGTCAACTTCTCCGCCCACTCCACGCAACGACAGAGCGTCATCCTGCCGGCGTACACGGCCGCCAAGGCGGCCCTGACGAGCATTACGAAGAATCTGTCCCTGCTGCTGGCCAAGGACGAGATCATGGTCAACGTCGTCTCGCCGGGCAGCATCGCGTCGGAGGCACTCGTCGGCTGGGCTACGTCGGTCGGCGTCGACGGCAACGACCCCTACGCGTTGATGGCGGCCATCGACGAGCACTTCGGGCACCCGGCGCACCTGCCACGCGCGGGTCTGCCCGACGAAATGGGTCCCGTCGTAGCGTTTCTGGCGTCTCGACGCAATTCGTACATGACCGGTGCCAACATCAATGTCGACGGCGGCAGCGACTTCACCTGAGGAGGCCAGCAGTGGCGACGGCAACAGAGGCGCGTGAGTGGGCCCGCAGCAATCTGCGCGGCATCGGCAATTCCCTCTACACGCCGTTCAGCGGCGATGACGGCGATGACATCGACTGGGACGCGTACCGAACCTTGGTGCGCTACTGCGTCGGCGAGTTGCGTCACCCGATGCTCTGGTGCACGAGCGGTATCGCCGAGTTCTGGTCGCTGACGATGGATGAGCGAAAACGCTTGCTGGAGGTGGCGATCGAGGAGGGTCGCGCCGCCGATCCCGACGTTGTGGTGCAGGCCTGCACCGCCGCGACGTCGGCGAAGGACTGCCTGGAACTGACATTGCACGCCCAGCAGGCGGGCGCCGATATCGTGTACATCCAGACACCGATGATGGAGGCGCACGGCGGCGAGGGAGTTCTACGCTTTTTCCAGTACGTCGCCGATCGCAGCGATATCGCGCTGGGCATGTTCAACTCGCCGTCCTCGGGCTACGTGTTGACGCCCGCGGAGGGCGCACGCATCTACGACGAGATTCCGGCGGTGTGCGCGACCAAGGAGGGCGCCTTCCGGCCATCGGCCAGCAGACTGCTTCACGACCTCGCGCCCGACCTGACGATCTGGGAATGCGATACGACGGTCTATCGTGCCGGGTGGCTGCGCGCCGGGGTCGTCGGTCCGGCGCAGCTGGGGACTTCCGGCTATCTGTACGAAACTCCGCAACATCGGGTGTTCTCCGAATACTGGGAACTGGTGTGGAGCGACAAGCTGTCCGAGGCAATGGACTACGCGGAGAAGTCCGGTATCGACCAGTTCGGTGTCGACATCCACTCGTGGTTCACCTGCTATCCCGGGCGGCCGGACTACTTCACCCACTGGGGTGGAGCGTTCAAGTACGCCGCGTCCGTGCTCGGACTGCCCATCGGGGCGTACCCCCACTCGCGCCCACCGCAGGCCGAGGTGCCAGAGGAGGCCAAAGCCCAGATCGACGCTGCGTACCGGCGGTTCGGACTGGTCGGGAGCTGAGCCGCTGAGCGCTTGCGGAAGGCGCTACCGATAGGTGTACAGTATGTGCATACATCAAGCTTGGACCGCCTGAGGAGGACTGACGGGTGAGCGTTGGAGACCGCGTCGCGGAATCCGTTGCGGCCGGCCCCGGCGAACCCGTGCTGTACGAGGTCCTCGACACGGGCGTCGCCGTCCTGACGCTCAACCGGCCCGACCGCATGAACGGCTGGGGCGGTGGCCTCGCGACCACCTTCTACTCCCGGCTCGACGACGCCGAGGCCGACCCCGAAGTCCGGGCCATCGTGGTGACCGGAAAGGGCCGTGCCTTCTGCGCGGGCGCGGACATGGGCGACCTCACGTCGATCAGCGCCGCCACCGTCGACGCCGCGGCCGACACCGACGTCGGCAAGCTGGTCGGCGCGCGTCATCCGCACTTCACAGCCACCATGCGCAAACCCGTCATCGCGGCGATCAACGGCGCCTGCGCGGGTATGGGCATGACGATGGCGTTGATGTGCGATGTGCGGTTCGCGGCTGAAGGCGCGAAATTCACCACATCGTTCGCCCGCCGTGGCCTGATCGCGGAGTACGGCATCTCGTGGATACTGCCGCGCATCGTCGGCCAGGGTGTCGCGCTCGACCTGCTGCTGTCCGGCCGGGTGTTCCTCGCCGAGGAGGCGGCGCAGTTGGGTCTGGTCAAGGAGGTCGTGGCGCCCGAAGACCTGTTGTCGCGGGCGATTGCGTACGCCGAGGACATCGCCGCCAATTGCGCGCCGAGTTCTCTGGCGGTGATCAAGCAACAGGTGTACGCAGACACCATGCGTGATGTGTTCGATTCCAGCGACGACGCGGAAAAGCTGATGCACGAATCCATGCAGCGCCCCGACTTCATCGAGGGCATCACGAGTTTCTTCGAAAAGCGGCAGCCCAACTTCCCGCCAGCCCAAGGACCCGTCGACCCAAGGACTTCCGAAAGGACAGGAACAGTGACCCTGGACTACATGGCCATCGACGTCGACAACCACTACTACGAGACGATCGATTCGTGCACCCGGCACCTGCCCAAGGAGTTCAAGCGCCGCGGCGTGCAGATGGTCGCCGACGGCAAGCGCACCCTCGCGGTGATGGGTGAGAAGGTCAACCACTTCATCCCGAATCCCACATTCGACCCGATCATCGAACCCGGTTGCCTGGATCTGCTGTTCCGGGGCGAGATCCCCGAAGGTGTCGACCCGGCCTCGCTGATGAAGGTCGACCGCATGGCGAACCATCCCGAGTACCAGAACCGTGATGCGCGGGTGAAGGTCCTCGACAAGCAGAACCTCGAGACGGTGTTCATGCTGCCGACCTTCGCCTGCGGCGTCGAGGAAGCCCTCAAGCACGACATCGACGCGACGATGGCGACCGTGCATGCCTTCAATCTGTGGCTCGACGAGGACTGGGGATTCGACCGACCTGACCATCGGATCATCTCGGCGCCGATCATCTCGCTGGCCGACCCGGATAAGGCCGTCGAGGAGGTCGAGTTCGTTCTGGCCGCGGGCGCCAAGATGGTGCTGGTCCGGCCGGCGCCGGTGCCCGGTCGGCTCAAGCCGCGCTCGTTGGGTGATCCGCTGCACGATCCGGTGTGGGCGCGGCTGGCCGAAGCCGGTGTGCCCGTGGGCTTTCACCTCAGTGACAGCGGTTATCTGGCGATCGCGGCGCTGTGGGGCGGTAAGGGGACCTTCGAGGGCTTCGGCAAGAAGGATCCGTTGGATCAGATCCTGCTGGATGACCGGGCGATCCACGACTCGATGGCCTCGATGATCGTGCACCAGGTCTTCACCCGCCATCCGAAGCTCAAGGCCGTCAGTATCGAGAACGGCTCCTACTTCGTGTACCGCTTGATCAAGCGACTGAAGAAAGCCGCCAATACCGCGCCGTACCACTTCAAAGAGGACCCGGTGGAGCAGCTGCGGAACAACGTCTGGATCGCGCCCTACTACGAGGACGATGTGAAGCTGCTCGCCGAGACGATCGGCGTCGACAAGATCCTGTTCGGCTCGGATTGGCCGCACGGCGAGGGGCTCGCGGATCCGATGACGTTCACCGCCGACATTCCGCAGTTCCCCGAGTTCAGTGCTGAGGACACCCGGAAGGTCATGCGGGACAACGCCCTGGAGCTCTTGGGCGCGCACGTGACGACCTCCGCCTAGCCATGGGCGAATGGACCATCGGGGCGGTGCTCGACGCGATCGCCGAAACCGCGCCCGACCGGCTGATGACCGTCTGCGGCACGCGCCGCAGCACGTTCGGGGAGTCGGCGGAGCGCACCCGCCGACTGGCCAATTACCTTGCCGGCCAGGGGTTGGGAGCGCACCGGGAACGCGATGACCTCGCGAACTGGGAGTGTGGACAGGATCGCGTCGCGCTCATCATGCACAACGACCTGTATCCCGACATGGTCATCGGTTCGCTGAAGGCGCGCACCGTGCCGGTCAACGTCAACTACAACTACGCGCCTCGCGAGGTGGCGGAGCTACTGGAATACCTTCGGCCGCGGGCGGTGATCTACCACCGCTCCTTCGGGCCCAAGCTCGCCGATGTGCTTCCCCCCGCTAGCGCCGACGTGTTGATCGCGGTCGACGACGACGATTCCGTACCGCTGCTGCCGGGAGCGATCAGCTTGGAAGACGCTTTGGCTCAGGGAAATACGGATCGCGACATCGCGCCGTCGCCCGACGACGTGATGATGGTGTGCACCGGCGGAACCACAGGGCGTCCCAAGGGTGTGATGTGGCGGCAGAGCGACACCTACGTGGTGTCGATGAACGGCGCCGACCACGAGTCGGTCGACGAGATACACGCCAAGGTCCAGAACGGCCCCGGGCAGGCCTGGTTCGCCGTGTCGCCGCTGATGCACGCCGCCGGGATGTGGACGGCTTTCGCCGCTCTTCTCAACGGCCTGCCGGTCGTCCTGTACGACCGGACGAAGTTCGATCCGCGCGCGGTGCTCGAGACGGCGCAGCGGGAGAAGGTCGGCATGATGACGATGGTCGGGGACGCCTACGCCGCTCCGCTGGTCGAGGAACTGCGCAGCGGTTCATACGACCTGTCGTCGATGTTCGCGATCGGCACCGGCGGGGCGGCGACCAACCCGAAACACCAACGGGCGCTGCTCGAATTGCTGCCACAGATCACCCTGATCAACGGGTACGGATCGTCAGAAACCGGGAACGTCGGCTTCGGTCGCAGCCAGCGCGGGTCCGAGAAGGACACCTTCGAACTCCGCGAAGGCGCGCTGGTGCTGTCCGAGGACTATGGACGGTTCCTGCAACCGGGGGAGCAGGAGGTTGGCTTCGTGGCCCGCGCCGGCCGCATCCCGCTCGGCTACTTCGACGACGAGGCCGCCACCCGCAAGACATTTCCCGTCGTCGAGGGGCAGCGCGTGGTCATCTCCGGCGACCGTGGCTCGCTGGCACCCGACGGGACTCTTCAGTTGTTCGGTCGCGATTCGCTTGTCGTCAACACGGGAGGCGAGAAGGTCTTCGTCGAAGAGGTCGAGGAAGTCCTGCGCGCGTACCCGGGTGTCGCCGACGCGCTGGTGGTCGGGAGGCCGAGTGAGCGGTGGGGCGAAGAGCTCGTCGCCCTCGTCGCCCTGCAGCCCGGCATGGAAGGCACGGCCGGCGCGTCTGATTCATTGCACGCCCAGTGCACATCGCATCTCGCGCGGTTCAAGGCGCCGAAGGAGTTCATCTTCGTGGATCAGGTCCGTCGCCTCGGTAACGGCAAGCCGGATTACCGCTGGGCGAAGAGCACTGCGGTACAAGAGGCGTCGCTGACATGAGCCCGAAAGCCAGCCCCAAAGCTATCGACTGCCTGGTCAACGTGCACTTCGGCGAGACCGAGAAGCAACCCGAGTTCATGCTGAAGGTGCGCGACGACTACTTCAAGGGTCCTGCGTCGCTGTACGACCAGATCGAACTGCCGCAGTTGCTCGAGGAGATGGACGAGCACGGCGTCGAGAAGGCCATCCTGATGGACAATCTGACGAAGCCATCGGTGACGGCCCGCAAGTTCGTCGACGAACGGCCCGACAGGTTCGCGCTTGCCATCGGCGGCGTCAACCTGCTGCGGCCGATGCCGTCGCTGCGGGAACTGAGCGCCGTCGTCCGCGACCTGCCGGTGGCGTACACCGCTGTAGGGCCGAGCTTTTGGGGCGACGGCCAGTACCCGCCGAGCGACGCAGTCTACTATCCGCTGTACACCAAGTGCGCCGAACTCGGGCTGCCGTTATGCGTCAACACCGGACTACCCGGGCCGCCGATCCCCGGTGAGGCGCAGAACCCGATCCATCTGGACCGCGTCTGCGTGCGCTTCCCCGAGCTGAAACTCTGCATGATCCACGGGGCGGACCCGTGGTGGGACGTCGCGATCCGACTGATGATCAAGTACAAGAACCTGCGCCTGATGACGTCGGCGTGGTCGCCGAAGCGTCTGCCGGACAGTCTTCTGCACTACATGCGAACCCGCGGACCGGACAAGGTCATCTACGCCTCGGACTGGCCGGTGCTCAGAATGCATCGTGTCGTGCCCGAGGCATTGGCACTGGATCTGCCGGCCGAAGCGCTGGAGAACTACCTCTACAACAACGCGCAGAATTTCTTCTTCGGGCCCCGAGAGGAGCAGTGACGATGGACCGTTACGAACTGCGGAGGCTGGACTACAGCCTCTCCGAGGACCACGAGGCGGTGCGGGCCGCGTATCGGGAGTTCTTCAAGACGCACTGCCCGATCGAGACCGTGCGTGCCGCCGAGGAGTCCGGATTCGACAAGAGTCTCTGGGAGCGCTTGTGCGCCATGGGTGCAACGAGCATGGCCCTGCCCGAATCCAGCGGAGGCGACGGCGCGACGCTGGTCGACCTGACGCTGGTCGCCGAGGAGGCGGGCCGGTCGCTGGCGCCGGTGCCATGGATCGACCACGTGGTCGCGGCTCGGCTGCTTGCCCGCCTCGGCACCGTCGAGGCCGACGTCGTCAACGGCAAGCAGCTGATGGCGCTCGACCCCCAACACGACAACGTGTCCGGGGTTCGCCTGATCCCGACCGGATCGATCGCCGACCACATCATCGTGCGCGACGGCGACGAGGTGGTGCGGCTGACGTTCGGTACCCGCCCCGCCAAGGTCGACAACATCGGCCGCCTGCCGATGGCGTGGGTCGACCCGGCCGCAGCCGACAGCCGCACGGTGCTGGGCAGCGGGCCGGACGCGCTGGCGGGATACCAACGGGCACTGGATGAATGGCGCGTTCTGACCGCCGCGGCGCTGGTCGGCCTCGTCGAGGAGACGATGACCATCGCCGCCGAGTTCGCCAAGTCCCGCTACACACTGGGAGTGCCGATCTCGACGCTGCAGGGCATCTCGCACCCACTGGCCAACATCGCCATCACGGTGCAGGGCGGACGCAACCTCGCGCGGCGTGCGGCGTGGTTCCTCGACAACGAACCCGACGAGCGGCCGGAGCTGGCGCCGTCGGCGTTCGTGTTCATGGCCGAAGAGGCATCCAAAGCGGCGACGATGGCGGTACACGTCCAGGGTGGTCTCGGCGTGTCTGCCGAGGCGGCTGCCACCGCATATCTGGTGCGTGCTCGCGGGTGGTCGCTGGCCGGCGGCGACCCCGGCGTCACCGCGAAGTACATCGCCGAGATCGTCGCCGCCCGGGAAAGGCCGATGAGCGCTGGCGCGAAGAGCGATAGATAGGTAAGGGACATATGGATTTCTCACGGGTTGAACTCTCCGACGACGACCAGGCCTTCCTCGACGAGGCGCGCGACTTCCTGCGCACGCACGTCACCGAGGAGGTGATTCGGCGTGATCGCGAGACGGGCGACAACTTCGACGAAGGTGTCCACCTGGCGCTCGGTGAAGCGGGCTATCTGGCACAGGAGTGGAAGTCGGAGTCCGACGGTGGGTTCAACCGTCTACGGAATCGCATCTGGCAGCTCGAGAAACGACGCGCGCACGTTCCGTGGGTCACGTCGGGCACCACGGCGATGATCGCGCGCTCGGTGGAGAAGTTCGGCTCGCCCGAACTGAAGGCCGACGTGATGCCGCGGGTTTTCAGCGGTCATGTGCGCCTCTGCCTGGGCTACACCGAACCCGAGGGCGGCTCCGACGTCGCCACCTGCAAGACCCGCGCCGTGCGTGACGGCGACGGATGGGTGATCAACGGCTCGAAGATGTTCACCACCGGCGCGCACAACTGCCAGTACGTCTTCCTGATCACCAACACCGATCCCGATGCGCCGAAGCACAAGAGCCTGACCATGTTTCTGGTCCCGCTCGATTCGCCGGGCATCGAGATCCAGGGCGTCCGCACCGTCGACGGCGACCGCACGAACATCGTCTACTACAGCGACGTCCGTGTCGACGACAAGTACCGGCTCGGGGATGTGAACGACGGCTGGACCGTGGTGCGTGAACCGCTCAACGTCGAGCACGGTGCGGTGGCCGCCGCGCAGGATGGCCTGCAGGACGTGTCGATCATGATGCACCAGGCCGGGTTCATGGCCACGGCCGTCGACAAGGCGGCCGCCAAGGTCGCCGAGACCGGGCCCGATGGCCGACGTCTGATCGACGACGGCTCGGTCGCATACCGGCTGGGTCGCAGCGTCGCTCGCATGGAGGCGTCACTGAGTGCGCCGAGCATCTTCGGCCGTGTCGCCCTCGCGCAGACGATGCGCGACATCTCCCCGGACCTCATGGACATTCTCGGTACCGCAGCGTCGCTACCGGTCGGCACGGACGGTGCCGCCGACGACGGCGCCGCGGAGTACGTCTACCGGTTCGCGCCGTTGGTGGGCATCTACGGCGGCACACTCGAGGTCTTCCGAAACATGATCGCGCAGTACATGCTTGGTCTCGGCAAGCCCGCCTACGCGCCGGTCGCCAAGAAGGCGTCGTAGTCTTGTCTTCACCGAGGCGCCGCAAGTCTCTGGTGATGGGGGCGAGCGGATTCGTCGGATCGCACGTCGTGCGCAAGCTCGTCGAGCGCGGCGACGACGTGCGGGTCTACCTCCGCCGAGTCGAGCCTGACCGTGGCGATCGACGACCTCGACGTGGAACGCTGTTATGGCGACCTTCGCGACGAGGAGGCGTTGCGCGCGGCGATGTCGGACTGCGATGTCGTCTACTACTGCGTGGTCGATACCCGATATCACCTGCGCGACCCCGCCCCGTTGTTCGAAACCAATGTCGAAAGCCTGCGGTCGGTGCTCGACGTTGCGGCGCAAGAGGATCTGTTCCGGTTCGTCTTCTGCAGCACCATCGGCACGATCGCCATCGCCGAGGGAAGCGAACTGGTCACCGAGGACATGCCGTTCAACTGGCACGGCATCGGCGGCGCCTACATCGAGTCGCGCCGCCAAGCAGAGGCGATGGTGCTGGACTATGCGCGAGAGCGGGGATTGCCGGCCGTCGTCATGTGCGTGTCGTACCCCTACGGACCACGTGACTGGCAGCCCTCCCAGGGGATGATGATCCAAATGGCCGCCCTGGGAAAGATGCCCGCGTACCCCAAAGGGGTGTCCACCGAGGTCGTCGGCGTCGAAGATGTGGCCGAGGCGATGGTGCTAGCCGGTGAACGCGGGCGCGTTGGTGAGCGCTACATCGTCTCGGAAAGCTACATGTCGATGCGTGAGCTGCTCGAGACCGCTGCGACTGCGGTTGGTGCCAAGCCGCCACGGCTGGGTGTTCCGCTGCCGGTGCTGTACGCCGTCGGTGGAATCCTGTCTGTTGCAAGCCGACTGTTTGGACGGGAGCTTCCGATGAATCTGACTGGGGTACGGCTGTGGTGCCTGCCGCAGCCGGCCGACCACAGCAAGGCGACGCGCGAACTCGGATGGCGGCCGCGCCCCACCGCGGAGTCGATACGGGATGCCGCTCGGTTCTACGTCGAGCACAAGGACGGGCAGACGTCGACCAGCCGAATGCTGCGCTAGCCGCGTCGCCTAAGCAGAGGCCATGGCGGGCGGATTCGCCGCCGTCGGGATCCGGGTTGGCGATCGGCAGTCCCATGAACCGTCGTGCGTTGTCGCCCATGAAGTCGTATGTGCGCCGCTCGTCCATGCCCTGGTGGTTCCTTTTCTTAAGGCGAGAGACGCAAAAGTGCCCAAAATGTCGGCGTGTCGGGGACTTTTGCGTCTGCTCGCGCAGGCCCAGCTCGCGCCGATTAGGTCGTGAGAATCGTCGCCGCCGCCGTGCCTGGCGCGCCGTAGAGCTGAGCGAAACCGACCTTCGGCTCGCCGGGCACCTGCCGATCGCCCGCTTCGCCGCGCAGTTGTCGCACCAACTCGTGGATCTGCCGCAGGCCGGAGGCGCCGATGGGTTCACCGTTGGCGATGAGCCCGCCGTCGGTGTTGATCGGCAACGCGCCGTGGATCTCGGTGGCGCCGTCGGCCAGCAGCTTCTCCTGATCACCGTGGGCGCAGAAGCCGCACTCGGCCATGTGGATGATCTCCGCCCCGGCGTCGGTGTCCTGCAACTGGATCACGTCGACATCCTCCGGTGCCAGACCGGCCTTCTCAAAGGCGGCCTTCGCGGCATAGACCGTGGGTGCGACGTCCTCCTCGACGGGAGCGAACGTCGTGTTGACCTCATAGGCGCCATACCGGCGGGTGCGCACCTCGACCGCCCGCAGGTATACGGGTTTGGACGTGTAGCGCTCGGCGATGTCGGCACGACACATCACCACGGCGGCCGCGCCCTCGTCGGGTGCACAGAACATGTACTGGGTCAGCGGATAGTTCAGCATCGCCGAGTTGAGGATGTCCTCCTCGGCAATGGGCTTGCGGCGGAACGCGTTCGGATTCAACGCACCGTTGCGGAAGTTCTTGGCCGCCACCTTGGCCAGTGTCTCCTGTGAGATGCCGTGGTCGTGCAGGTATTTGTTGGCCTTCATGCCGAAGAACTGGGTGGTGAGGTACTGGCCGTTCTCGGCGTACCAGCTCGGCATCCCCACCAGCGCGGGGTCCTCGGTGAAGGCGCCTCGGGGATGCTTGTCCAGGCCGACGGCGATGCCGATATCGTAGTCGCCCAACCGGATTCCGTCAGCGCAGACCTTGGCGGCACTGGCCGCTGTGGCGCAGGCGTTGAACACATTGGTGAACGGGATGCCGGACAAGCCGACCATGCCCACGATCGCGTCCGGGTTGGCGACCGTCCAGCTGCCACCCGTCGCGGCCTTGATGTCCTTCCACTGCACTCCGGCATCATCGACCGCGGCGAAGATCGCGTCGACGCCCATCTCCATGGCGGACTTGCCTTCGAAGCGGCCGAACGGATGCAGCCCGACACCGATGATGGCGACGTCGTGGGTCATGTGCGAAGCCTTTCAGTTAAACCGGTTGGAAGGCGAAAGTGACGATCTCGTCGCCGTCGCCGTCTGTGGTGAACGGCACCATGGTCAGTTCGACCTCCATGCCGAACTGAAGCTTGGCCGGATCATTCTCGGTCAGCCTGCCCTCGACGCGGATCACGTCCTCGAGTTGCACTAGGCCGACGCCGAAGGGGACGAAGTCCTTGCCGGTGACACCCTTGTACGGCGGCCCGGGCGGGAAGCCCTGCGTCGTCCACGCGACCAGGGTGCCGCGCCGGGGGAGCAGCACATCCGACATGTCGGCCCCGCTGCACTTTGGGCAGCGCTGCTGGACCGGAAAGGTGGTGGCGCCGCAACCGGCGCAGCGGCTGCCGACCAGTTGCGGATCGTCTTCCGGCCAGGTCGAGATATCGGGCGCGAGCGCCTTCTGCATGGGTGATCCTCCGTAGACGAGCAATGGCCTATCGCAACTGTAACTCTTACAGTATCGTAGTCGGCGTGGCACCGGTGATCGAGCACAAGCCCACGTTCTGCCGGATTTGTGAGCCGCTGTGCGGCATGGTCGCGACCGTCGAGGACGGCCGCCTCGTCGCGTTGCGCCCCGACAAGGAACATCCGCTGTCGTCGGGGTTCGCCTGCCAGAAGGGCATCGCCTTCACCGAGGTGCAGAACGACCCGGACCGCGTCACGACACCCTTGCGCCGCGGACCGAATGGTTTCGAACCGGTCACGTGGGACGTGGCGATGTCCGATATCGCGGCACGTCTGTCGGCGGTGCTGCGTCAGCACGGGTCCGGGGGCGTCGGTTGGTACATGGGCAATCCGGGCGCCTTCAGTTACGCGCACACCTTCGCGGCGCTCCTGTTCATCAAGGGTCTCGGACGTCACGGCCATTACTTCACCGCCTCGTCGCAGGACACCAACAGCAGGCTGATCGCGAGCCAGTTGCTCTACGGCGTGCCGACGTCGGTTCCGATCCCCGATCTGACGCGCACCGAACTCCTGGTGATGATGGGTGCCAATCCAGTTGTCTCCCACGGCAGTTTCCTGACCGCACCTCGGATCAAAGAGCGCATGCAAGACATCGTCAAGCGCGGCGGGCGCGTGGTGGTCGTTGATCCCCGCCGGACCGAGACGGCTGCCGCATTCGAGTGGCTCGGCATCGTTCCCGACGCGGACTCCTTCCTGCTGCTGTCGCTGTTGCAGGTGATGTTCTCCGAGCGCCTCGTCGATGTGGCGCGGGTGAATCGGGATGCCGACGGCGTGGATTGGCTGCGATCGCTGAGCGAACCGTTCACGCCGGAGGCGACGGCCGACCAGACCGGCATCGACCCGGAAAGCGTCAGGGCGCTCGCCCGCGACCTCGCGCGCACGCCGCGCGCTGCTGTCTACGGAAGGCTCGGTACCTGCGTGGGACGTTACGGCACGCTCACCACGTACCTGATCGATGCGGTCAATCTGATCGCGGGAAACCTCGACGCGCCGGGCGGTTCGGTCTTCAGTTCGATGCAGACTCTGGGCCAGAGATGGCAGAACACCATGATGGGCGCCGTGATGCGGCGATCCCGGCGGCGAAAACGGTCGCGCGTCAGCGGGATCCGCAGCGCGATCGGTTCTGAGCCGGCCGCGCTGATGGCCAAGGAGATCACTACGCCGGGCGATCGCCAGATCAAGGCGATGTTCGTGTCGGCGGGCAACCCTGTGCTGTCAGTGCCCAACGGCGATGAACTCGAGGCCGCGTTCGAAACCTTGGAACTGTCGGTGGCTCTCGATTTCTACGTCACCGAGACCACCGCGCGGTGCGACTACATCCTGCCCGTTACAACGATGTACGAGCGCGACGACTTCCCCTTCACCTTCCAGGCTTTTCAGGCCACGCCGTTCCGTCAGGCCACCGAGGCCGTGGTCGCACCGGCGGGCGAGTCGCGCCCGGAATGGGACATCGTCGACGACCTCGCGCGTCGGCTGGGACGGCAGGTGCCGGCATTCGCGGTCTTCGGTGTTGCGCGAAAGGCCTTGAGTGCCTTCGGGACCACTCTCACGCCCCGCATCATGATGGATGCACTCGTGCGAATGTCGCAGGGCGGTGACCTTTTCGGCCTCCGCCGCGGTGGGCTGACGCTGCGCCGGTTGACCGAACAGCACCCGCACGGCGTCGTGTTGGCACCGCACATCAAAACCGGAGTGCTGCGTGACGCGGTCGGCTATCTCTCTCGAAGGGTCCGGTTGGTCCATCCCGATATCGCCGACGAGGTCGCCAAGCTCTCGCGCAGCGGCCACCCCGAGGGCTACCCGCTGCGGATGATCGGCATGCGGGAGCCACGCTCGGAGAACTCATGGATGCACAATTCGCCGCTGCTGATGCGCGGTGGCCACGCCCACCATGCGCTGATGCACGTCGACGACGCAGCGGAACGGCAGATCAGCGATGGCGACGTCGTGCGGGTCAGTTCGCCGTACGGCCAGATCACCGTGCCGGTCACCGCGACGAAGGACCTCGTCGCCGGGGTGGTTGCCATTCCGCACGGCTGGGGTCATAAGGGCACCGGAGGATGGCAGCTGGCCAACCGCGCGGGCGGTGCGAACGTCAACCGGTTGACATCGAGTGAGCCCGCCGACGTCGAGTCACTGTCGGGGATGGCGTGGCTGACGGGTGTGCCGGTGCGCGTCGACCGGGTCTAGGCCGTATGGCCGAGCACGCGCTGCTCGAACAGGTCGGCTCCTCGTGCGGGTCCGCCGGTGGCCGCGAATCCCGTCGCTACCCGCCTGGCACCATCGGCCATCGTCATGGCTTGTCGCACCTTCGCGCGCAATCGCGGCACTGACAGTTTCTTGGCAGGCAGGCGCGTACCGCAACGGGCTATCTCCACACGCCGGGCCACCTCGAACTGGTCCCGCCCGTAGGGCACCACACACACCGGCACGCCGTGGTCGAGCGCTTTCTGCGTCGCGCCCATCCCCCCGTGTGTCACCGCGCACACCGCGCGACCGAGCACCGCGCCGTGCGGAACGAATCTGCACACGGTCGCATTCGCCGATGTGCTGACGTCGTCTTGCTGTTCGGCAGGCACCGTCGCGACCACATGGACGGGCTCATCGGCCAATGCAGTAATCGCTGTCGAAACAAGGTCGCGATCGCCCTGCTTTTCCGACGACGTTGTGACGAGCACAATCGGCCGCTCTATCGCGGAGAGCCAGTCGGGCTCGGTCTGCGGTCCGGGATCGACGGCGCAGGGTCCGATCATCTGCACTGCGTCGCCCCAATCGGTCTGCGGATACTGAAAAGGCTTGCCGCTGGCGATCAGCATCAACGGAGCACGGCGCAGGAAGTCGTCAATCGACGCTACGGGCGGCAGGTTGACCTCCGCGCGTACTGCGTTGACCGGCGGCCGCATCACCCTCTCGACAGGCCCCAGCAACACCACCCGTGCCGCGGCGTCGCGCGCCCGGCCGAGCACTCCCGGCAATGGTCTGAGACCCATGCCGAACGGCGGCACTCCAGTTGCTTTCAGTGGAGGTGTGAACGGCGAGAAAGACGCCCATGGGATGACACCGGCCTCGGCGGCCGACAGGGCGCCCCAGCAGTTCACGTCGATGAGCAAGGCATCCGGCTTGATCAGCGCCGTTGCTGCGTTGAGATCAGGCACTTCATGCACTGCACGTCGGCCGAACACGGCCACCGATAACTTCAGCGCGGCAAGAGGATTCGTTCCCTGCCAATCATCGTGCGAAATATCCTCGATGCGAGGATCGATCGCTTCCGTGGCCAACCCGAGCGATCTTCCGAGCTCTACACCAGTGGAAAGTGTGCGCAAGTGAACGGTGTGACCCCGACTGGACAGCTCGGACAGCACGGCGCTGATCGGTAGAAGGTGGCCGAGCGCCGGCGACGTGTAAGCGAGAATCGTTGCCATCTCCACACCCTCAGTCGCTGCTCACACGAACTGGCAGACCATTTGACGCGCTTCGGCGAGTCGACCTCGGGCGTCGAGCGATTCGCAAAGCAACAAGTACTGTTCGGCCGCCTCGGAGTAGCCGAGCGCGTCGCGTTCCGCTTTTGCCAGCAACGCGCGCGATCGCAGCCACCACAAATCCATAGCCGGAACGTCGGGATGCCTTGCCTTCGGCTGATCGAGGACTTGGTGCGCCTCGGCGAGATCGTCGCCCGAACCTCGTTCGATGAGGAGTTCGATGAGGGCCTCGCCTGCCCGACCCGCAATGAGGCGAAGGCCACGCGTGGTGTGGAGCGAAAAGCATTCGCGAAGTTCATCGATCGCGTCGTCGCGGTGGCCTTCACGGGCGGCGTCGATCGCCAGGTCCGCCAACACAGCCGGCAGCGCGACGCTGAAGAAACCGTGTTTGCGGATTTGTGCCCGGGACCGCTCCAGTAGTTCGATCGCGATGTCGTGTGACGTAGCGTCCGACCGCAGCAGCACAACGCCGTACGTCCATTGCACGGAGATGATGCCGAACATGTCACCGAATGATTCGGCGCGCCGCAAAGTGTCGCTCATCTCGCCGACCAGATCGTCGGCTTGATACAGCCCCATCGCCGCCAACATCCCATGGTAAGCCCACGCCACGGCTTGGCTGGCGGGCGGAAGCGCGCGCGCTTGCTGACGGCTCTCTTGCAGAAGCCTCCGGCCATGCTCGTGATTGCCTATCCACATCTCAATGGCACCGCGAATTGAGCTGGCCAATGCGAGTTCCATCGTCGGAACGTCTTCGAGCAGCGCCACAACCCGGTTGACCATCTGCAACGCCGCGACGAACTCGCAGTTGGAAAGCCGCGCGTAGGCGATCGCGAACAGGAGCACCCCCATTGTGGCCGCGTCACAGTCGACGCTGCCGATGATCTCGTCGAGCTCCTCGGCCAGTGCGGCGGCCTCGGGGATGCGGTTGTCGTTCGTGGCAAAGGAAATGATTCGTCCGGCCGTTCCGATCGCGAAAGAAGTCATGTCACCGGTTTGCGTGCACATCTCGCGAAACTCGTCGTACCGTTCGTCGACGTCGACATCATTGCCCACAAACACCGACTTGGAAATGAGCATGGTGCGCGGTGCGATTCGCATTGCGGTTACGCGGTCGTGGTCGTCGGTCAACTGGTCGGAGATGCGTCGTGCGCTCTCCCACCGTGCGCGAGCGGCTTGAAAATCGCGAAGCGCGAGCCAATCGGCCGCACGCATGTGCCAGCGGTACGCCTCGGTGAGTTCGCCGGCCGCTTCGAGATGAGTGGCGATCAGTTCAGCATTCTCATCGGCGGCGCTCGGATCGCGCTCCTCGACAGCGATGGCGAGCCTGCGGTGTGCTTGCGCGCGGGTAGAACTCAACTGCGATTCGTAGGCGACGGTGCGAACCAGCGGATGGCGGAAGCAATAACGTTGTCGCGGGACGAATTCCGTCTGATCGATCAACTCGGCGGACACCAGCTCGGCCAGCCGGGATGGTGCGGCTTCCGGCAGCAGCGTGTGCAGGGTGTCGACGTCGAAGCGGGTGCCGATCACCGCGGCGGCGTTTAATATCAACTTTGATTCGGTGGGCAGCCGATCGATGCGGGCCGCGAGGACCGCCTGAACTGTGGCAGGTACCGCGATCTCGTCGACATGGCTTGTCAGTCGGTACCGGCCACGACCGCCCGAGAGCGTGCCGCTGCCTGCCAGATCCCGGACGATCTCCTCGGCGAAGAACGGGTTGCCCAGCGCCGCAACGGCGATTCGATCGGCCAGGGCCACCAGCGACTGGTCATCACCGAGAAGTTGGTGGACCTGTCGCACCGCCGTCAAGTCAGTCAGCGGCTGCAGTGTGATCGTATGACGCGAATGGTCTTGCAGCGCACCGTGGAACTCGGGCCGGTACGTCGTGACGAACACCGAAGTCGTCACGTTGAGTGTGTCAGCGAACTCCGATAGGACATCATCGCTGGGCGCATCGATCCAGTGCGCGTCCTCGAGTACGAACACGGTTCGGGACGAACGTGCCAGGACAGCCTGGGCCATCATCTCGACCAATCGGCGGCGCCGACCGTCGATGCTGACCTGCAGTGGTTCAGCACCGGATTTGGCGACGCCCATGGCCTCGAACAGGATCTGTGCGTCGGGAGAGTCCTGGGTGAGCTGGCCCGCGCACTGAGCTGCCGTGTACTCGCGGGCGTCGGCATCGCTGAGCCCTTCCACGCCGAACAGGGCGCGCAGCATGCGCGACAATGCGCGAAACGCCAGTGTGGTTGTGTGGGCTTCGCAGCGTGCGACGACGACATCGGCGCCTTCATGAGCGGCGATCGCAGTGAACTCACTGATCAGGCGACTCTTGCCCAGTCCGGGATCGCCGACGATCCCTACCAGGCAGCCGCGTTTGGTGTCGAATACGTTTCGCAGCCAATCCAACTCGGCTTCGCGGCCCAGCATCACGCCTTCGTTTCGGCCAATGACAGTCCGTTCGGATTCCAAGGCGATGAGTTGCCGTGCGGGTACCGGCGCATCTGCGCCCTTGATGTCGACATCCTCGACGGGCCCGAGTCGAGCCACATCTTGAATCAGACGCGCGGTGGACAGCGAACACAGGACTCCGCCCACGGGGGCGGCCGCCTCCATGCGCTGCGCCATTCCCACGGGATGACCGACTGCGGTGTATCTCCCCGGGCCTGAGCCGATCTCACCGGCTATCACTCTGCCGGAGTTGAGCCCGACTCGAACCTGCAGAGCAATTCCGTCAATCCGAAGCAACTCGGTTGCAAGGTCCTCAGCCACGGACTGGATCTCCAGCGCCGAGATGCACGCCCGCAACGCATGATCTTCCAGCGCCGCGGGAGCACCGAAGAGTGCCATCAAGCCGTCGCCGGTGAACTTGTCAACCGTTCCCTGGTAGCGCTGCACAACGGCGGACGCACGGTTGAATAGTTCGTTCATGATCTCTTGGAGCCGTTCCGCGTCGAGTGTCGCCGCGAGCTTCATCGAGCTGACGACGTCTGCGAACAGAACGGTCACTTGCTTGTGTTCGCCCGAGGCAGGTTGCGACGAAACCGGCGCGCCGCACACATCGCAGAACCGCGCCTTCGCGCGGAGATCGTTGCCGCACGACCCGCACCGGTCGGTCCCCTCGTCGATCCCCCCGACCATCAGCCGATAATCTCCTCCGCCGTCAATTACTTCATGATCGCGTATGCACCCGGGGCGGGCCACCTGATTCGCCGATCAGCCCTGTAATGCCTGGTCGCAGGCCGGGATGATGGCGTACGGCGTGTCTGAGCTCGCTTAGGCGATGGCGCCTGAATCCTTGAGCGCCTCGATCCGATCCCAGTCCATACCCGAGTTCCATGAGGACGATCTCGGTGTGCTCGGATGCCTGCGGGGCGCGGGTGGTTTCGAGCGCCTCGTGGTTGAACTGGACCGGGCCGCGCACGACCTTGAACGGCGCTCCGCCGTCGCCGGCCTCCACCTCCACGATCATGTCGTTGGCGATCGCCTGCTCGTCGGCGGCGAGGTCGATGAGGCTCTGGAACGGTGCCCACTGGCCCTTCATGGTCTTGAGGTGCTGACGCCAGTAGTCGAAGGGCTTGCTGCGGATCGACTCGGCGATCATCTGGGCGGCCGTCTCGGCGTTCTCGATCAGCGGCATCACGTCGCAGAAGCGCGGGTCGTCGGCCATCTCGGGAAGGCCCAGGTGTTCGAACGCGTCGCGGATGTAGCCGGTGGGGCTGACGATGCACAGGTTGATGGTGCCGCCGTCGGAGGTCAGGTAGTTGCCGAGGAACGGGTTCACCGTCGGGCCAATGGAATCCGGCATCAACGAACGCATGGTCTCGCCGGTCTCCATGCCCTGGGTCACGCTGGCGCCCGCTGCCCACCATGCAGTGCTCAGCAACGAGACGTCGAGTTCGACTGCCTCGCCGGTGCGTTCGCGATGAAACAGCGCCGCCGAGATTCCGCCCGCGATGTTCATCCCGCCGATGGAGTCGCCGAACGCCGGAATGCCCTGCGACAACGCGCCGCCGAGTTCCTCCGGGGTCAGGGCATGGCCCACACCGCTGCGCGTCCAGAAGGCGGTGCCGTCGAATCCGCCGGTGTCGCGTTCGGCTCCCTTGTCTCCGTACGCGCTGCCGCGCGCGTAGATGATGTTCGGGTTGGCCGCGCGGATGTGCTCGATGTCGAACTTGTTCTTCTGACGCTGCGCGGGCATGTAGTTGGTCAGGAACACGTCGGCGGTCTTGGCGATCTCGTAGAGCACTTCCTGCCCGCCCGGAGTCGACACGTCGATGCCGACGCTGCGCTTGCCGCGGTTGGGATGCTCGATCAACGGATGCCGCTCCGGGTCGAGTTGAAAGCCACCCATGTTGATGAAGCCGCGTTGCGTGTCGCCGCGAACGGGATGTTCGACCTTGATGACGTCCGCGCCCCAGTCGGCGAGTATCGCCCCGGCCGCCGGGACGAACGTGAACTGCGCAACCTCGAGGACGCGAACGCCCTCCATCACCTTGATCAAGTCGACCTCTCCGTTTGTTGAATCAACCTACTGTAATGTTTACAGTTGATCGTCCCGCATAGAGCGATTGTACGAGGTACATGCGTGAGCTCCGTCAAAGATCCAGTAGAGCGGACCGAGACCAGTGTCGACATCGGTCGGCGCGCGGCCGGGCGGGCGGAGTCCCGCATGCTGATCGACGGCCAACTCGTGGCGGCGGCGTCCGGCGCCGAGTTCGACAACGTCAGCCCCGCCACCGGCCTGCTGCTGGGGGCCACGGCCGCCGCCGACGCCGAGGACATGAACCGCGCCATCGCGGCCGCCCGCCGCGCCTTCGACGAGACCGACTGGCCGACCAACGCAGCGCTGCGCAAGCGGTGCCTGGAGCAACTGCAGTCGGCCATCGAAGACGAGAAGGAAGACCTGCGCGAGGAGTTGATCGCCGAGGTCGGATGTCCGGCGATGACAACGCAGTCCGCACAACTGGATTGGCCACTCGCCGAATCGCTGCGCTACCCCGCGGGCCTGATCGACGACTTCGAGTGGGAACGCACACTCGACGGCGGCGGGCTGTTCGGCGAGCGCAACGTGCGCACCGTCGTCAAGGAGCCCGTGGGCGTCGTCGCGGCGATAACCCCGTCGAACTTCCCGATCGAGGTCATCCTCAACAAGCTCGGACCCGCGCTGGCGGCGGGCAATAGCGTTGTCCTGAAGCCCGACCCGCACACGCCGTGGAATGCGACCCGGCTGGGCCGGCTCGTCGCCGAGCACACCGATATTCCGGCGGGTGTGCTGAACGTCGTCACGACGCCGTCCAACGATGTGGCCGCAATCCTGGGCACCGACCCCCGCGTCGACATGATCTCGTTCACCGGGTCCACCGCCGTCGGCAAGCTGCTGATGCGTCAGGGCGCCGACACCATGAAGCGGATGTTCCTCGAACTCGGCGGCAAGTCCGTGGCCATCGTGCTCGACGACGCCAATCCCGCCGCGATCATGGGAGCCGCGATCGGAGTCTGCGTCCACGCCGGGCAGGCGTGCGCGGCCACCACTCGCATGCTCGTGCACCGCTCGCTGTACGACGAGGCCGTCGCGACCATCACGGCCGCGTATCAAGGTGTGCCGGTGGGCGATCCGGTACTGCCGGAAACCCTTGTCGGCCCGGTGATCAGTGCCGCGCAGAAGGATCGGGTGCTCACGGCCGTGGAGCGTGCGCGACGCGACGGCGCCGAGATCGTCACCGGCGGCGGCGCAGTCGAGAACCTGCCAGAGCACCTCGCGGGCGGGCACTACGTGCAACCCACGTTGATCGTCGGCGTGGAGAACAGCGCTGCGATCGCTCAGGACGAGGTCTTCGGTCCGGTGCTCATCGTGATGCCGTTCGACGACGACGACCACGCGGTGCGCATCGCCAATGACAGCGCGTTCGGACTGGCCGGCGCGGTCATCTCGCGCTCGATGGAGCGCGGCATGAACATCGCCCGCCGCATCCGCACCGGGTCCTTCGGCGTCAACGGCGGGATGTTCTACGGCGCCGATGCGCCGTTCGGCGGCTACAAGAACAGCGGCGTCGGGCGGCAGTGCGGAATCGAGGGCTTCCAGCAGTATCTGGAGACCAAAACCATCGGGTGCCGGATTCCCCGGCAGAAGTGACGCGATTTCGGCGCGCTAACGTTCGCTCAGCGTCGTTTGCGCGCCCAAGTCGCTGACTAGGCCGCGTCGATGAGCGTCTGCGCGTGGTCGAGGATGCTCTCGAGGATGTAGTCGAAATCGACGTCGTCGGCGAAGCCGATGTAGCGGTTGCCGTTCGGGCGCTGGGCAGGAAAACCCTCGGTCTTCTCCTGTATGCGCTCCAGCACCGCCGACCCGCGGGTGTGCACCGAGATCGCTCCGTAGGTGGCGACGGCCTGCTGCGCATCGAGACCCGCCTCGATCAGCGCCGAGACGGGCTGCTCGATCTTCTGTAAGGCTCCACGCACTGCGCGGCCGCCGAACTGTCCGCGAATGAGAACGAGGTCGCAGAGGATCGGATCGCTCCGGAAATGTCGTCGCATCGTTCGCGCGTGATCGCGAAGGGACTCACGCCAATTGGATGCGTCGATCGACGAGACCGTGAACTCGAACCGTTCGAGCGCGAGATCGGTCATCGCGTCGAGCAAGTCGTCTTTGCGCCGGAAATACCAGTAGATGCTCGTGACGCCGACGTCAAGGTGCTTGGCGAGCACCGGCATGCTCAGATTGTCGATCGACACCTGTGCGGCGACTTCGAAAGCGCCGTTGAGGATTTCGTCGGCGCTGATCGACCCACGGTCCCGGCGCTGGCGGGTGTCCGACCCCGGGGTTTTACCCACTGATCAACCTGCGGCTTCGAATGTCACGGGAATCGCCGTCGGTGAACGGAAGGGCTGACCCGAGATGTGCGGGTTGTCCTCGGTGACGAGCTGGATGTCGGCCAACCTGTCCAGTAGGCATTCGACCGCGACGCGTGTCTCCATGCGGGCCAGATGCAGCCCCATGCACGTGTGCTCACCCGCGGCAAAGGATATGTGCGGCACGCGTTTCCGGTGGATGTCGAATTCTTCGGAGCGCTCCCAACGCTGCTCGTCGCGGTTCGCCGACCCGATGCACACGTCGACGACGGCGCCTTCGGGGAGAATGACACCCTCCAACTCGGTCTCCTCGGTCGCGTAGCGCTGGACCGTCGTCAGCGGAGTTTCGTACCGCAGCCCCTCCTCGATCGCAGGCCCGATGAGTTCGCGGTCGGCCTGCACTGCCCGGAACTGGTCGGGGTGGGTGAGCAGCAGAAACAGCAGGTTCCCCGACGAGCGGTACGTGGTCTCCAGCCCGGCGGGCAGCAATAGACGCAGGAACGAATAGATCGCCTCGTCGCTGAGTTTCTCGCCGTCGATCTCGGCCGTCACCAGGTCGCCGATGATGTCCTCGGTCGGCTTGGACCTGCGAAGCTCGATCTGTTTCAGGAAGTAGTCCTTCAGTTCCGCGGACGCCTCGAACGCCCGCTTCCACTTCACCGTGTAGCTGATCAGTTCCACGGCCCGCGTACGGAACCACGGAAGGTCTTCCTCGGGGAGGCCCAACAGCTTCGAGATCACCCTGGTGGGGAACTCGAGCGTGAACTGGCTGACCAGATCGGCACTGCCGTCATCGATGAACTCGTCGATCAGCCCGTTCACGACGGGCCGGACGATCTCCGGCTCCCAGCGCTGCAGAGACCTCGACTTGAAGGCCGCGGACACCAGATTGCGGTGCTCCCAATGCTTCTTGCCTTCCATCGCCAGGATCGTCGGGCCGATGAACAGGCCGATGGTGCTGTCGTAGATGTGGGAGTTGAACACCTTGCTGTCGCGGAATACCCGATTCACCGCGTCGAAAGACACCGCGGCGTAGAGCTTTTCGGGAAGCATCGACTCGGGTGTCTTGGACCAGTCCATGACGCTGCCCCTGAAAACACCGTACTCCCGGCGCCTGCGGGCGAAGAGGGGATACGGATCACGACGCAGTTCGGCCGCCTCGTCGACCGTGACGTTGTGCACTGGGGTCTCCACGGCTGCTCTCCAGCATCTCGGATGGTCCGGAACCGTTTGGCTCCGTCCTGCGATAGGTACTGTAAATCTTACAGTAGTCTATACCAGCTGGACAGGGGGCCCAGCGGTCATCGAAGTGATGAAGCCGGCGTCGACGTGGATGTCCTGGCCGGTGATCCAGCGGGCCTCCGGGGAGCCCAGGAACGCGATCACCGGAACGACGTCGTCGACCGTGGCGTGCCTGCCGACCGTGGAACGGCACATGTCGAGCACGTCCTTGCCCATCGTCTGCTCGAAATCGGCCAGGATCGGCGTCTCGACCGGCCCGGGACTCACGGTGTTGACCCGCACGCCGTACTTGGACCACGCCGGCCCCGCAAGCCGTTTCGTGTACAGGATCGCCGCCTGTTTCGACGTGCTGTAGACCGGATACGCCGGATCCTGGCGTTCCTGCCACTGTGCGACGGCGTCGCCGTCGGTGAGATCGAGGAGTTCGGCGAGAACGTCGGCTCGCTGATCCCAGCCGAGCGCCGCCGTCGACGCCACCGTGACGATGGATCCGCCCTCGCGCAGCAGTGGCAGCATGCCCTCGGCCATCAGTCGCATGCCGAGGTAGTTCACCTTCAGCACGTCGGCGGCCGGTGCGGTGCCGGGGATGCCCGCGACGTGGGCCAGCATGTCCCATCCGGAACCGATGCCGGCGAGCAGCGCGTCGATGTCTGCCGCGTCGCGAAGATCGCACTGCCGGTACTCGGAGGCCGGTGTCTGCTGGTCACGGATGTCGACCGCCAGCACGTGATCGCCTCGGTCGTGGAAGTGTTTCGCAACGGCCGCACCGATACCCGATCCCGCACCGACGACCACGATTCTGCTCATCTGCACCCAATCCCTTCGACCCAGCGCACTGTCGTCGTACCATCGAATGGCCGACAGTAAGCTCGACAGTAAACAATTCTGGTTGTTCAGACAATTCACTTCGGAAACGGTGGCGCGATGAATACGAGCACAGCCCGGGAAAGCGCCGCCGTCGAAGAGCGCGACGCGATGGACGCGGTACTGGAGCGTCAGCGACAGGCCTTCGTCGCCGAGGGCCCGCCGGGCGTGGCCGTGCGTCGCAATCGCATCGACCGGCTGCTGGGACTGGTGCTGGACAACGCGGACGCGTTCGTCGACGCGATGGCGGCTGATTTCGGCACGCGTCCACGGGCGGGGACGTTGTTCACCGAGATCCTCGGCATGGTCTCGGTGATCGAGCACACCAGATCGCATGTGCCGCAATGGATGCGGACGACGCGGCTCATGCGTGCCGCGCGGATGTTCGGCCTGCGCGCCGAGGTGCAGCCTTCGCCGTTGGGTGTCGTCGGGATCATCGGGCCGTGGAACTTCCCGCTCAACCTCGTCGTGCTGCCCGCCTCGGCGGCGTTCGCCGCCGGTAACCGCGTGATGATCAAGATGTCGGAAGTGACGCCTCGGACCGCCGACCTCATGGCCGCGATCGCGCCGAAGTACTTCGACCCCACCGAACTCGCCGTCGTCACCGGTGGTGCCGACGTCGCCGCGGCATTCTCGAGGCTGCCGTTCGATCACCTGTTCTTCACGGGATCCCCGTCCGTCGGCGCACTCGTGCAGCGCGCCGCCGCCGAGAACCTCGTCCCGGTGACGCTGGAACTCGGTGGCAAGAATCCGGTCGTCGTGTCGCGTGATGCAGACCTGGCCCGGGCGGCCACGCGAATTGCGCAGGGGCGCATGATCAACGGCGGGCAGGTCTGCGTCTGCCCGGACTACGTTTTCGTGCCCGACGACAGCGTGGAGGCCTTCGTCGGCGTCGCCCGGGACACGCTGGGCACGATGTTCCCGTCGATCGTCGACAACGACGACTACTGCTCCTCGGTCAACGAGGCCAACTTCGACAGGGTCGTCGGCCTCATCGACGATGCCCGCGTCAACGGCGCCACCGTGGAAAGCGTCGCCCCGCGCGGTGAGTCACTACCCGACCGCGGGGCGCGCAAAATCGCGCCCACCATCGTGCGCGACGTTGACGAGCGGATGCGCATCGCCAACGAGGAGATCTTCGGCCCGGTACTGGTCGTACGGCCGTATTCGGACCTCGCCGACGCGATCGACTACATCAACCAGCGGCCCGCACCGCTCGTCGCGTACTGGTACGGGCCCGACAACGACGACTTCCGTCACTTCGTCCGCAACACCCGCAGCGGCGGAGTGGCCCGCAATGACTTTGCCGCGCAGATGATTCCGTCGGCCGCGCCGTTCGGTGGCGTCGGCCGCAGCGGTATGGGCGCCTACCACGGCAAGGCCGGTTTCGACGCCTTCAGCCACTACCGCACCGTGGTGGGCACCGATCTGCCGTTCACGATCACCGGGCGGGCGGCCCCGCCGTTCAGCGGATCGATGCAGGCAGGTTCGCGCTTCGCGTTGCGGATGGCGCGCAACCGTACGCGCCGTCGGCTCATGCGCTCCCGCTGATCGGCGAGATCAGACTTATGACACGTTTCCCTGCCGGTTTGCGTACCGGAACCTGATTTCGGCGTCGGCTACGGCGCCGATGGTTCGCTCGCAAGCTTCGCTCAGGCGCCCTCGCTGATCGCCTGCTCGCGGGCCCAGCGGTAGTCCGCCTTGCCTGCGGGACTGCGCTCGATGACCGGGCGGAACACCACCGCTTTGGGCAGTTTGTACCGAGCGATAATGCCTGACGCGTGGTCGATCAGCTCCTGGGCATCGGCGCTGGCGCCGTCCACGAGGGCGACGATGGCGACGACCTCCTGCCCCCACCGCTCGCTCGGCCGACCGGAGACCACGACGTCGGCCACCGCGGGGTGCGACAGGAGCGCGGTCTCGACCTCCTCGACGAAGATCTTCTCCCCGCCGGAGTTGATGGTCTGAGATTCGCGGCCGAGTAGTTCGATTCCGCCGTCGGCGAGATGGCGCGCGCGGTCGCCCGGAATCGAGAACCGCACGCCGTCGATGACCGGAAACGTCTTGGCGGTCTTGGCCTCGTCACCCTTGTAACCCAGTGGCACAAAGCCACGTTGGGCCAGCCAGCCCATGCCGTCATGGCCGGGCTCCAGGATCGAGTCGAGATCCTCGGCCGCGACGAATGTGTCCGGCCCCGCGCTGAACTTGCCGGTCGACACCGCGCCGCGCGCCGGACATGTGATTCATCTGGATCCCGGTCTCCGAGGAGCCGACGCCGTCCATGACGATCAATCCGGGTTTGACGTCGATGAGCCGCTGTTTGGCGGTGGGGGTCAGCAGCGCCCCGCCGTTGGCCACCACCGCCATCGACGACAGGTCGGCCGAGGAGCGTTCGAGGGCGTCGGCAAGCGGGCGTGCCATCGCGTCGCCGACCACCTGAACCGCGAGCACCTGCTCCCGCTCGACCGTGGCCACGACCTCGTCGGCGTCGAATCGGCTCGGGTTCGCGGAGAACACGACCGTCTGCCCGGTGGTGAGCGCGGTCATCACGGCCCACTGTGCGGCGCCGTGCATCAGCGGCGGGAGCGTGAAGATCTTGGTGCCTGGGTTCTCCTGGACGCGCTTGGCGATCTCGTCATAGGACTGGATGAGCTCGCCGGTGGCCATGTTCCGACCGCCGAACGACGTCATGAAGATGTCGTGCTGGCGCCACAGCACACCCTTGGGCATGCCCGTCGTGCCGCCGGTGTAGAGAACGTAGAGATCGTCGGGGGACGGCTCGACCGGCGGCGGCTCGGCCGAACCCGATTTGACGATCGAGTCGTAGTCGACGGCACCGTGCACGAGGTCGTTACCCGAGTCATCGGCGATCTGGATGAGGACCCGTAAGCGCGGAAGCTGCCGCTTGACGTCGGCGACGCGTGGCGCGAACGACGCGTGGTAGATCAGGGCGGTCGCGCCGGCATCGGCGAGCAGGTACTGAAGCTCGTTCTTCACGTAGCGGTAGTTGACGTTGAACGGCGCGACCCTGGCCCGCCACGCGCCGAGCATCGATTCGACGTACTCGGGCCCGTTGTAGGCGTAGATGCCCAGCAGGTCCTGACCCACCTCATGGCCGGGCAGCTCTGAACGCTCGGTGTGGCAGCCCAGTCCGCGCGAGTGCAGGTAGGACGCCAGCCGGTTGGACCGTTCCACGATCTGGGCGTAGGTGTAGCGGCGGTTGCCCTGGACGACGAGGTCACGGTCGCCGATCACCGCGGCGACGGCGTCCGCGGCGGCCGGGACGGTGAACTGTGGCAGGGGTTCGGACACCGACGACGTGAGGAGCGGATCAGACATAGTGCCTCTCATGGCTGGTGGGGGAGCAGGCGGACCATCAGGCCGTTGGCTTCGCTGAGTACGTTGCCGTCTGAGTCTGTCATCGTCGCGGTGACGAAGGCCTTCCGCCCATCGATCGAATCTATCCGACCGTGAGAGACAAGTGGTTGGTCTATCGGGGTGACCTTGCGGTAGTCGACGTGCAGGTAGGCGGTGCGGCTGTTGGCCCGCCCCGCGGCGGACACGATCATCCCGAAATGCCAGTCGTAGAACAGCGGTATGACGCCACCGTGCACGGCGTTGTTTCCGCCGACGTGGAAGCGGCTGAAGTGCCCCGTCATGATCACGCCGTCCGCCCCGAACTCGGTCATTGTCCATGGCGGCATCAGGGGATGCCCGAGGCCCGGCAGGTGAGGCCCGCGACCGGCGGGGGCGACACCCTGCGGTGCGCGGTGGACTTCCAGGCGCGCGCACAGGTCTTCGATCTGGGCGGCGGTGTCGGCCCACAGCGCGTTGTCCGGGTTGGTCGACACGACGATGTCCTGCAGGCGTCGCATGGCGGTCATGAACCGGCCCAGTTCGGGGCCGGTGTCGACGGGTTTGATCTCGGGAAAGGCCGTGCTCTTGTTTTCGGTTTCGGTCACTGCTGCTTCCACACCTCGAGTAGGTCGTCGGTCGTCGTGATGGTGGCGAGCAGCGACAGCATGTTGTCGATGATCGTGTTCGCGTAGTCGGCGGGGATGCCGGCGACGGCGTCGCGCGGCACGACGACGCGATAGGCCTTGTTGACGGCATCCATGCACAGATTCGTGATGGCCAGGTTCACCGAGACGCCGACGGCGACGATCGTCGTCACTCCCAGGTTGCGCAGCACGGCGTCGAGGTCGGTACCGCCCATGGGGCCGATGCCGTGCCATCGCCGCAGCACGAGATCGGTTGGTGCCGGGCCGAGTTCGGGCAGCAACTCCGCGCCCGGGGATCCCGGAGTGATGGCGACACCACCGCCGATCGCGAAGATCTTGGCGTTGTGGTTGCTGCCCAGCCCGTCGGGCCTGCCTTGCACCAGGCAGTGCACGACCTTCACGCCGGCACCCCTCGCTGCCGGCAGCAGACGTTCGATGTTCGGTAGCGCCTCGCGGCGTGCTTCCTCCGCGAGTACGGCAAGTCCGGCGTTGGGGCCGACGACGGCGCCCTGGCATTCCTGTGTGACGATCGCGGTGTGTTCCGGCGCGGCGAGTTCGGCGAGGTCGATTCTCATACTGAGGCGGCGATCTCGCCGGCCGGGATGGCGGGAACCTCGTAAAACTGCTGAGCCCATTTCCTCAGCGCCATATAGGGTTTCGCATCGATCTTCGCCAGTGGCGGATTTTCGATGTACTCCTGATAGCGCCAGATGTCCAGGTCCTCCCATACGGTGCGCAGGAACTGCTTCTCGACTCGCTCCCGCACGCTGTCGGGCGGAACGTCGGATGTCTCGCCGTCGACCTTCGGCCACCAAATCGAGTAGAACATCGTCGAGAGCCCGTCCTCCACAGGGGTGACGGCGAAGATCAGCCGGTGATTCGACGACCCCTCGAACACGCTGATCGCACCGCCGAGCCCGAACATGTGGCTGTGGATGTGCAGCGCCATCTTGTTCGGGTCGTCGCTGCGTGCGTCGGGCCAGCCGGTGAGGAACTGCCACTGCTCGTCGACGATCCGCCACTCGAGGTTCACCGGGGTCACCGTGGCACCGTGCACGTAGTGGAAGTGGGAGCTGTCCGGACCGTTCTCGGCGACGATCTGCGGGTGCACCGGCTCGTTCTCGGTCCGGCGTGAAAACTCCGGGTACGGGCGGTAATACGCCGAAGGGTCGGTTTCGAACTGTGGAAACGATGCGAAGATGTCCGGCATCTCCCACTGAGGCTCTTTGCCCTGGGGTTGGTGCCAGACGAACACGCAGCCGTGCTGCTCATTGACCGGGAACACCCGAAGCTTGAGTGCGCGGTTGGGCCTGTCGGGCTGATACGGGATGTATCGATTGGTCCCGTCGGGTCCCCACCGCCATCCGTGGAACGGGCATTCGACACAGTCGCCGACCACTTTTCCGCCGTGTCCGATGTGGGCGCCGAGGTGTCGGCAGTGGCCCGACAGCACGTGTAGTTCGCCGGATTCGTCGCGGTAGGCGACGAGATCCTCGCCGAAGTACCGGATCGGACGCACTTCGTTCGCGGGGAACTCCGCCGACCAGCCCACCATGAACCAGCCGGTGACCTTCCAGGTGAACGGTACTTTCACGTCGCCTCCTATGACGCCAGCCTAGTCAACGGAAGATATTACAGTAGAGGTTTCGACAGCGGGTGGGCGAGAGCGTTCGCATGGAGATTCGCCGCGAAACAGGCTGACGGTCAGGTGATTTGAGGCCGCGGCATTTTGCGGTCCAGACCCTTGATTTTCCGTCAACCTACGGTAGCGTAGGTTACGCAGCCGTAGGTAAGAGACCGATAGCCCTGGAGAGTCTCGATGACGACAATGCACGTCGATTTACTCCTTGAGCTGGAGCCGGTGGTCGAGGACAACCTCAACCGCCACCTTGCGAAGGCCAATCCCTGGAATCCACACGACTACGTCCCCTGGAGTCGCGGCCGTGACTTCGCCTTGCTGGGTGGTCAGGACTGGGTCCCGGAGGATTCCCCGCTCGACGAGGTCTCCAAGGCGGCCATGGTCGTGAACCTCCTGACCGAGGACAACCTGCCGTCCTACCACCGTGAGATCGCGGTGCGCTTCGGGCCCGACGGCGCCTGGGGGCAATGGGTGGGTCAGTGGACGGCCGAAGAGGCGCGCCACAGCATCGCGATACGCGACTATCTCATCGTCACGCGCGGCGTCGATCCGGTGGCTCTCGAGCGCGGTCGCATGGTGCACATGGCGGCCGGCTACGACTCGGGCAACAAGTCGATGATCGAAGCGTTGGCCTATGTGTCCTTCCAGGAACTGGCGACGAGGATCAGCCATCGCAACACCGGCCGGGCATCGGGATGTCCTGTCGCCGAACAACTCCTCACCCGAGTGGCGACCGACGAGAACCTGCACATGGTCTTCTACCGGAACCTGGTCGACGCTGCGCTCGACATCGCGCCGAACGCCACCATGGCTGCGATCGCCCGCGAAGTCATCACCTTCCAGATGCCGGGAAGCACCATGCCCGGTTTCGCGGACAATGCCCTGACGATCGCCAAGGCGGGTATCTACGACCTCCGCTCACATCTGGACGATGTCGTGCGTCCGGTGTTGCGGTTCTGGAGAGTGTTCGAGCGTGACGATCTCGACGGCGACGGTGCGCGCGCCAGAGACGAGTTGGCGGCCTTCCTCGATCTCGTCGAGGACAAGGCCTCGTACTACGAGCGACGTCGCGAGGATCGACTGGCAGAGGCGGGCGCGCCGTCCGGTCGCTGAGCGTCGGCCCTCGCGCTTCCCTGAATTTCACCCCGCAGCTCGGCCCATATACTGTAATGGTTACAGTATCTCCTGCCGCGGCGAAACGTGAGGTGCCGACCTGTGACCATCCCCAGCCCTGCCCGCTTCGAGGCGCTCGTCATCGGTGCCGGGTTCTCGGGCTTGTACGCATTGCACCGGCTGCGCGAGCTCGGTGTGCGGACCCTGGTGCTCGAGGCCGCCGAGAACGTCGGCGGAACATGGCTCTTCAACCGCTATCCCGGTGCGCGCTGCGATATCGAGAGCATCGAGTACTCCTACAGCTTCTCCGACGAGATTCAGCAGGAGTGGGTGTGGACGGAGACCATGCCTGCCCAGCCCGAGATCGAGGCCTACCTCAATTTCGTCGCCGACAGGCTGGATCTGCGCCGCGATATCCGGTTCAACACCAGGGTCGCCGGGATGACGTTCGACGAGGACGCCGCGGAGTGGGTGGTCGTGACGGAGGCGGGCGAGTCGTTCGTCGCGCCGTTCGTGGTGGCGGCGTCCGGCATCCTGTCGGTGCCGCTGGAACCCGACATCCCGGGGATGGGCTCCTTCGCCGGAACGTCCTTGTTCACCAGTCGCTGGCCGAAGGACGACGTCGACCTCACCGGTAGTCGGGTCGGGGTCATCGGCACGGGTTCCACTGGCGTGCAGCTGATCCCGGTGGTCGCCAAGGAGGCCGGACACCTATCCGTGTTCCAGCGCTCGCCGGCGTACACCCTGCCGTGGCAGGTGCGCGCATTCGAATCCGGCGAACTGGACGAGATGAAGAGCCGCTATGACGAGATCCGCGCTACCCAGCGGGAGCACCCCGTCGGAGCGGCAAGGCTGAGCGCGTTCTCGGTGATACTGGAGATGCTCACCAAACCGCCGCTGAAGTCGGCGTCGCGTGACGACCAGCTGCGCGCCATCGAGGAGAACGGCGTCATGGGCGCCCTCGGCTGGGGCGACATCTTCTTCGACATCGAGGCAAACCAGATGGCGGCGAAACTTTACGGCGAGGCGGTCGCGCGCATCGTGAACGACTCGGATACCGCCGCCGCGCTGACGCCGAGCCATCCCTTCGGGTGCAAGCGGCCGATCATCGACCAGGGCTACTACGAGACGTTCAACCGCGACAACGTCACGCTGGTCGACCTGCGCAAGGATCCGATCGCCGAGATCACGCCGACGGGCATCCGCACCGAGCAGCAGCATCACGATCTCGACGTGATCATCTACGCGACCGGCTTCGACGCGATGACCGGGGCGCTGACCCGCATCGACATCCGTGGGCGCGATGGGATGTCGCTGGCCGACTTCTGGGCTTCGGAGGGCCCCTACAGCTATCTCGGTGTTGCGGTGGCGGGGTTCCCCAACCTGTTCATTGTGCAGGCGCCGGGAAGTCCTTCGGCGGCAACGAATTTCGTCGCAGCACTTGAACAGCACGTGGAGTGGATCGGCGACTGCATCGCCTATCTGCGTGCCGGGGAGTACCGCACCATCGAGGCGCTGCCCGATGCGCAGCGCGAATGGATCGAGCACACGACGGCACTCGTGGCGCCGACCGTGCTGGTCCATCCGTCGTGCAATTCCTGGTACAACGGCGGCAACGTCCCAGGGAAGAAACGCATGTACATGGGCTACACGGCGGGGATTCCGGAATACCGGCGGCGGTGCGACGAGATCGCGGCCGCGGGTTACACAGGCTTCAAGCTCGCATGAGGGCGTCGGAACGCGCCCGGCTCATCGGCCGGGATTTCGCCGGGGTGCTGCCGCGCGCGCGTGCAGCTGTTTCGAGCTCCGATGACTGGAAGCCCCTGTCGCAGCGCGGCGCCCGTCAACTCGGTGAGGTGGTGCTCGACGAGCTCGCCTTGTCGGGTATGACCTTGACCGCTCCGCCGCCGAAACTCGAACGGACGATTGAGGCCTGTGCGGTCGCGGCGGCGGAGTTGTCCGGGCTCAGCGTGGCCGAGGCCAATGCCGAGCCGGACCCGTTGCGGGTCAAGTCCGTTCGGCGACGTCGGATCGGGCGGCTCACCTACGAACAGTTGACGTTCGATCACGATCCGCGACTGCCGCAGTCGTTGGCGGCTGAGGGCCTCGGTGGTCCTGCTACGGCCGCGGTACACATCTGCCGGACTGGTGATGACCAGCGCCCCTGGCTGGTATGGGTGCATGGCGCCGGCCAGGGTCAGCCGATCGACCTGCTGTTCTCGCGGGCCCGTCGCATCCAGGACGAACTGGGTTTCAACATCGCCCTGCCGGTGCAGCCCGGCCATGGTTCCCGTCGCTCGGCGTGGCCGACGTATCCCAACATGGATCCGCTGAGCAATGTCGCGGGCATGATGCGTGTGGTGTCGGAGGTCCGCGCGCTGGTTCGGTGGCTGCGACCACAGTCCAGCGCGATCGCGGTATCCGGCGTGTCGATGGGAAGCCCGGTTGCTGCGCTGGTCGCGCATCTCGAAAAGGTCGATGGCGTAGCGGTTTACACACCGATCTTCGGGCTCAACGGGATGATCGCCCAACATCTCGGCCGCTGGGGACCGTCGGTGCGCGAGACCGTCGAGCTTCTGCGGTCCGACACGGTGGCGTCCGTGGCATCCGTCGTCGACCATCTCGATGTCGAGCCCACGCCGCCCCCATCGAGCCGTCTCATCGTCGGTGCCTGGCACGACCGGATGGCGATGCGCGAACCCGCCCAGGTGTTGCACGATCGGTGGGGCGGTGAGTTGTACTGGCATCCGGGAAGCCATGTCGGGCATCTTTTCGCCGCCAGGGTCCAAAAGGCGTCAGAACGGTTCCTCCGTGGGGTCAGCCAACAGTCGAGCGGAGGAACTCGATGGTGAGTGCGGGCACGGCGTCGGTTCCCGACGGCATAGAAGCGCTGACTCCGCACTGCCTGACCGACTTGTTGCGGACCGACGCGGGCATGGCAGCGGCCACGGTGACCGACGTTCGTGTCGAGCAGATCGCGATGGACAGCGGCTTCTCGTCGCTGCTGTACCGGCTGCACCTGACCGCGGGCGACGACGTGCCGCCCACTCTCATCGCGAAGCTTCCCGCACAGTCGGAGGCGCGCGGAGCGATGGAGCTGCTCGGCGGCTACCGGCGCGAGCTGGCGTTCTACCAGAGCGTCGCCGGACGCGCGCCGATCGCGACGCCGAGGGCGTACGCGGCGCGCATGGCCGAGAACTCCGTCGACTTCATCCTGCTGCTCGAGGACCTGCAGGCCTGGGATAACGCCGACCACCTCGCGGGTCTGGCGATGAACCGGGCACGACTGTGCATCGAACAGCTGGCGGGGCTTCACGCCTGGTCAACCGACCCCGCGAATATCTCTGCGCTGGAGGCTTTTCCGAGCATCGACACCCCGATCGCGCGTGACCTGCTGTTGCCCGCGTTCGCACCGGGCTGGCAGGTCTACCTCGACAACTGCAGTGGCTCGGTTCCGGCGCGCGTTGCACGGTTCGCCGAAGGGTTCGCTCAGCGAGCGGTGGCGGCGCTGCCCGCGCTGACCGAACGCGACATGCTGCTACACGGCGACATTCGCGCCGACAACCTGTTCTTCGACGGCGACGAGATGAAGGTCGTCGACTTCCAGTTCGTTGCACGCGGCTGCGGTGCGGCTGACATCGCCTATCTCGTCACGCAAGGCTTGCAGAGCGAGTCACGCGAGGGTCACGACGAAGCCCTGGTGCGCGAGTACCTCGATCACCTTGCTTCGCGAGGTGTCACGGACTACTCGTTCGACGACGCGTGGCGGCATTACCGCTGCGCCGCCGTCTATTTGATGGTCCTGCCCGTCATCACGCTCAACGGCTGGGAAGCGCTGCCCGAGCGGTCGCGGCAGCTCTGCCTCACGCTCACCGACCGCGCGGTCGCGGCCATCGACGAGATCGACGCGCTGGAGGTGTTCGAATGACCCGGTCGGCACGGGAGGTGGTGGAGCTGTACAACCTCGTCGTCTGGAACGAGCGCAACTTCGACCTCGCCGAGGAGCTCATGGGGGACACCGTCATCCGCCACGATGTGGGTGAGGCACACACGCTCACTCACGAGCAGGCGGTCGCGCGCATCGTGGACCACTGGGAGATGTTCGAGACGATCCGCTTCGATCTCAATGTGGTGGTGGCCGGAGACGACGGCGAACACGTGGCGATCGTGTACCAATCGCCGATGAAGCTCAAGGACGGCACCGAGACCACGGTCGGGAGTATGGAGATCTTCCGCGTCGTCGACGGCCGGATCACCGAGGTCTGGAACTGCGGCTACAAGCAAGGGGTTTGGCAATGACTGATCGGGTGTTAGACGAGCTCGGCTATTACCTGCTGGCCGGGGCGGGCGGCGAGGGACCCGCGACGTTGATGGACGAGGCGCGCCGCGGTGAGGAGATGGGCTTCGGCACCGCGTTCATCTCGGAACGCTGGAACGTCAAGGAGGCGTCATCGCTCGTCGGTGCCGCTTGCGCGGTCACCAACCGCATGCAGATCGCCACCGCCGCAACCAATCACAACACCCGTCATCCGCTGATCACCGGCTCCTGGGCGACCACCATGCACCGGTTGTCCCGCGGGCGGTTCACGCTGGGCATCGGCCGTGGTGTCGCCGCGATGTATGCGGCGTTCGGGGTGCCGTCGGTGACGACCGCGCAGATGGAGGACTTCGCCCAGGTGATGCGCAGGCTCTGGAACGGCGAGGTGATCTTCAACCACGACGGGCCGATGGGGAAGTACCAGGTGCTGTTCCTGGACCCCGACTTCAAGGAGGACATCCGGCTGGCCCTGGTCGCGTTCGGGCCGAAGACGCTGGCTCTGGGAGGCAGGGCGTTCGACGACGTCATCCTGCACACCTACTTCACGCCCGAAACGTTGCAGCGGTGCGTGAAGACGGTGAAGGACGCGGCGGAGAAGGCCGGCCGTGATCCGGCCAGCGTGCGGGTGTGGTCGTGTTTCGCCACCGTCGGCGACCATCTGCCCGAAGAACTTCGACTGAAGAAGACCGTTGCCCGGCTGGCGACCTACCTTCAGGGCTACGGCGATCTGATGGTTACGACGAACAACTGGGATCCCGCAGTGCTGCAGCGCTTCCGGGAGGATTCGGTGGTGACGTCGATCCCCGGCGGAATCGACCACAAGGCCACGCCCGAGCAGATCGAGCACATTGCGACGCTTGATCCCCGACGAGTGGCTGGAACCGTCGGCGACCGGATCGGCCCAGCAGTGCGTCGACCGCATCCGCAAGGAGTTCGACTACGGCGCCGACGCGCTGATCATGCACGGGGCCACGCCCGATGAACTCGAGCCGATCGTCGACGCCTACCGCGCGGCCGAGTGACTTTCTCCGGCGAGCAGACGCAAACTGCCGCGACACGCCGCTGCGACACGCGCTTTTGCGTCTGCTCGCGCAGAATGGCTACGGCGTGATGACGGTGCGGTACACCGGTTCTGCCGCGGCCTGCCTGCTGTAGATCCCGCGCTGCAGTGCCGACAGCAGGGCATTGCGCGTCTCCTCCGGGTGGATGAGGTCGTCGAAGCCCATGGTGCCGGCTGACCGGAACGACGCATCGACCTCCGCCTTGCGCAGCTTGGCCTCCATGTCCTCGGCGGCGTGGGAGGCCTTGCTCAAGGCGGCGGCGCTCATCGCGCCCATCGTGGCGCCCGGATACGCGAACGTGGCGCCCTGGTTGTCGAAGCCCAACAGCGACATCACCATCGAGCCGAAACCGTAGGCCTTGCGCAGGGTGACGTGCAGCTTCAGCGTGGTGGCGGCGGTCTGGGCGGCGAACATGCGCGCGCCGCTTCGCAGGACGCCGGTCTTCTCGGATCGACTGCCGGGCAGCATCCCCGGATTGTCGGCGAGGAAAATGATGGGGAGATGGAAGGAGTCGGCGACCGTGATGAAATGCGCTGCCTTGTCGGCGGCGTCTGCGTCGATGGACCCGGCGAGCACCTTGGGCTGATTGGCCACCACGGCGACGGGGTGGCCGCCGAGATGGGCGAGCGCGCAGATCATCGCCTGCCCGAACTTGGGCTGCACCTCGAACCAGCCTCGGTCGTCGAACACCACGTCGAGCACGGCGCGCATGTCGTAGACGCGTCGGTTGCCTCGCGGCACGATGTCGAGAAGTTCGGGCGTCGAGCGCGGTTCGCTCGCTTCGTCTTCGGGCAGTGACGACGGATACGACCACGCGCTCGGCGGAAAGTACGACAGGTACCGGCGGATGTCGTCGAGCACCGCCTCGTCGTCGTCGGCGAGGTTGTGGATCACCCCGCTGGCGAGTGCGACGGACGGCCCGCCGAGGTCTTCCTTCGAAATCTCCTCGCCCGTGGACTCTTTCACGACGGGCGGACCGGCGGTGAAGATCGCACCCTGTTTGCTCATGATGGTCCAGTCGCACACGGGCGCCACGAGTGCGCCGTGGCCGGCCGACGGGCCCAGCAGGCCCCCGACCATCGGAACCTTGCCCGAGCACTGCGCCTGGGAGAGCAGATCGGTCGGGGTACGGCCGTAGTGCTCGCCGCTGGGCCGGAAACCGGCACCCTCGAGCAGCATCACCAACGGAATCCGGTCTCGCAGCGCCAACTCCGCCAGCCGGTAGCGCTTCGCGTTGCCCCCGGGGCCGATGCTGCCCGCCAGCGTCGTGAAGTCCTCCGCTCCGATCATCACCGGTGATCCGTTGATGAGCCCGGACCCGGCGACGATCCCGTCGGCGGCGATCTCACCGCCGACGAGGGTGCCGAACTCCCGAAAGGTGCCCTTGTCGAGGAGGTGGTCGAGGCGCGCACGGGCGTCGAGCTTGCCCTTGCCGTGGTGCTTGGCCAGTCGCTCCGGGACCGCCCATCGCCCGCGAACGCTCACGCCGAAGCTCGAGGTCTTCGAGCGTCTCCTTCCAGCCCTGCTCGTTCGTCATGCGCTCTTCCTGTCGTTCCACGGTGATGGTCGCACCGGCATGTTCACGTTGACCATACTGAATTGCTTACTGTAGCGTCTGCGGGCATGGGTAGCGGCGCCGGCCTCAAGGTCGACGGCGGCGTTTCCAGCCAGCTCGCCAACGTCGTGGAGGCGGCCACCACGCTGGAACGACGCGGCTATGACGGCTGTTGGACGGCCGAGATCAACCACGACCCGTTTCTTCCGTTGACGCTCGCCGCCGAGCACACCGACGCGATCGAATTGGGCACCAGCATCGCGGTGGCCTTTGCGCGCAATCCGATGACCGTCGCCAACGTCGGCTGGGATCTCCAGGAGTACTCGGGCGGACGGCTCAACCTGGGTCTCGGCTCGCAGATCCAGCCGCACATCGAGAAGCGCTTCAGCATGCCGTGGAGTCGGCCGGTGCCCCGGATGCGGGAGTTCGTGCTGGCGATGCGCGAGATCTGGACGTGTTGGCGTGACGGCTCGAAACTGAGCTTCGAGGGCGACTTCTACACGCACAAGCTGATGACGCCGATGTTCACTCCCGAGCCACACGACTACGACTTCCCGAAGGTGTTCGTCGCCGCGGTCGGCGAGGCGATGACGGAGATGGCGGGCGAAGTCGCCGACGGTGTTCTCGCACACGCCTTCACGACCAAGCGGTATTTCGAAGAGGTGACGACGCCGGCGTTGATGCGGGGGATGACCCGATCGGGTCGGCAGCGCAGCGACTTCCAGGTGTCATGTCCAGTGTTCGTGGTGACCGCGCAAGACGATTCCGAACTCAGCGCCGCCGCCGTCGCCACCCGCAAGCAGATCGCCTTCTACGGGTCGACCCCCGCCTACCGCAAGGTTCTCGAACTGCACGGCTGGGGCGCGCTGCAGGACGAGCTACGAAGCCTGTCGCTGAAAGGCGATTGGGACGGCATGGGTGCTCTCATCGACGACGAGGTGCTCGAAGCGTTCGCTGTCGTCGCACCGATCGACAAGCTGGCCGCCAAGATCCGCGATCGGTGCGACGGCGTGATCGACCGCGTCATGGTCGGTTTTCCACGATCCATCCCGGACGAGACCGTGAAGGCTGTCCTGCAAGAGCTGCGTCAATGAGGAGTCGCCGATGAGTACCCGGATTATGGATGAGGCGGCGAGGGTGTTCGCCGACCCACAGGCGTATGCCAACGAGGCGAAACTTCATGCCGCGCTGACACATCTGCGTGCCAACGCCCCAGTGTCCTGGGTGGATGTGCCCGACTACCGGCCGTTCTGGGCGATCACCAAACACGCCGACATCATGGACATCGAACGGGCCAACACGCTGTTCACCAACTCGCCGCGGCCCGTGCTGGCGACCGTTGAGGGCGACGAGCAACAGGCCGCCATCGGCGTCAGCACGCTCATCCATATGGACGACCCGCAGCATCGCGCGGTGCGGGCGATCGGAGCCGATTGGTTCCGCCCGAAAGCGATGCGGGCGCTCAAGGTTCGCATCGATGAACTGGCGAAGCGATTCGTCGACCACATGTTGGAGGCAGGCCCCGAGTGCGACTTCGTTCAAGAGGTCGCGGTGAACTACCCGCTGTACGTGATCATGTCGATGCTCGGCATACCCGAATCCGACTTCCCTCGCATGCTGAAGTACACCCAGGAACTGTTCGGCAGTGAAGATGCCGAGTTTCAGCGCGGTACAACGAAAGAGGAGCAGATGGTCGTGCTCCTCGAGATGTTTCAGTACTTCAACGAACTGACCGCTTCCCGGCGGGAGAACCCGACCGAGGACTTGGCGTCCGCAATCGCCAACGCCAAGATCGACGGTGAGCCGCTCTCCGACATCGACACGGTCTCGTATTACCTCATCATCGCCACCGCCGGCCACGACACCACCAGTGCGACGATCGCGGGCGGCCTGCACGCGCTGATCGAGAACCCGGACCAGCGGGAACGGTTGCGCGCCAACATGGATCTGATGCCGCTGGCCACCGAGGAGATGATCCGCTGGGTCACCCCGGTCAAGGAGTTCATGCGCACGGCGCGTGAGGACACAGAAGTCCGCGGTGTTCCGATTGCCGCGGGCGAATCGGTCCTGCTGTCCTATGTGTCAAGCAACCGCGACGAAGAGGTTTTCGACGATCCGTTCCGGTTCGACGTCGGACGCGAACCGAACAAGCACAACGCGTTCGGATACGGCGTGCACTTCTGTCTCGGGGCGGCGCTGGCCCGCATGGAGGTCAACAGCTTCTTCTCCGAACTGATACCGCGGCTGGAGTCAATCGAGATGGCCGGCAATCCGGAGCACATCGCGACGATCTTCGTCGGTGGGCTCAAGCACCTGCCGATCCGCTACTCGTTGCGCTGACCTAGCGACCTTCTGGTTGGCGGTCGCCGAATCCAACTGCGCCTGCAGGATGTTCGCCCCGAGCACCGCCGCCGCCGTGGTCGTGCTTGCTGAGCGCTTGGATGGAGACGTCGTGACCTTCGGCGGCCTTGCGTAACGCGCCGACGGTGGCCTGTTCCTTGGGGATGTGGGAGAACGGGTCCCAGTGATACCAGCGCATGGCGTTCTCGTAGGTCATCTTGTTGATCTCGGCATCGGTCGCGTTGTGTTTCTTGAAGACTTCGTCCAGCTGTTCGGGCGCGCCGGGCCACATCGAATCGCTGTGCGGGTAGTCGGCTTCCCAGCAGATGTTGTCGATGCCGATCTCGTTGCGCAGCGCCACCCCAACCGGATCGGAGATGAAGCAGGTCAGGAAGTGGTCGCGGAACACCTCGGAGGGCTTCTGCTTGCCGAAGTCCTGGCCCGTCCACGTCGAGTGCATTTCATAGGTGCGATCGGCACGGTCCAGGAAGTACGGGATCCAGCCGGTGCCGCCCTCGCTCAGCGCGATCTTGAGGTCGGGATATTTCTTGATGGGCTTGGACCACAACAGATCCGCCGCCGCCTGCACGATGTTCATCGGCTGCAGGGTGATCATCACGTCCATCGGGGCGTCAGCGGCGGTGATGGCCAACTTCCCCGAGGAACCGATGTGCACGTTCATCACCGTGTCGGTGTCGACGAGCGCTTCCCACATCGGCGTCCAGTAGTCGTCGTGGAAGGACGGATAGCCCATCGCGGCCGGGTTCTCGCTGAACGTGAGCGCATGCACGCCGCGTTCTGCGTTGCGGCGGATTTCCTTCGCACATGCTTCGGCGTCCCAGATCACCGGCAGGGTCATCGGAATGAAGCGTGCCGGGTAGGCGCCGCACCACTCCTCGACGTGCCAGTCGTTGTAGGCCTGCACCAACGCCAGTGAGAACTCGGGGTCCTCGGTGGCGAACAGCCGGCCCGCGAAACCCGCGGAAGGTCGGGAAGCAGATGGATCCCAGGATGCCGCCGGCGTTCATGTCCTTGACCCGCTCGTCGACCTGCCAGCAGCCGGGTCGGATCTCGTCGAGGCCCTGGGGTTCCAGGCCGTATTCCTCCTTGGGCCTGCCGGCCACCGCGTTCAGCGCGACGTTGGGGATGACCACATCGCGGAACTGCCAGGTGTCTGACCCGTCGGGGTTGTGCACCAACCGCGGCGCCTCGTCCAGGTACTTCTTCGACAGGTGGTTCTTGAACATGTCCGGCGGCTCGACGATGTGATCGTCCACGCTGATCAGGATCATGTCGTCTTTGTTCACGACGGCGCTCCATCTGTAGTTGCTTACCGTATGGCCAACAGTTTAGCTGCCGCGCGATACGGTGTCTGAGCGACAACCTACGGCGACGTGAGGTGATGATGTCCCGAATTGCACCTTCTGAGGCTTTCTCTGCCATCCCGTTGGACGATCTCGGTCAGGGCGACCGGATCAATCTCGGCGTGGCGTCGATACTCGGCCATCGGCCGGAGGTGGCGGGTGCGCTCGGCGCACTGAGGGCCGCGCTTCAGTCCACCGGGACGCTGTCGCCGCGGCTCGTCGAACTGGTGCGGCTGCGGATCGCGTTCCACAACCAGTGCCGCAGCTGTATGTCGGTCCGCTATCAGAGCGCCATCGACGACGGTCTCACCGAGGACCTGGTGTGCTCACTCGAGCGGCCTGGCGACGCCGAGAACCTCTCGCCCGCCGAGCGCAGTGCCCTGCGCTACGCAGACCTGTTCGCCACCGATCACCTCTCGATCGACGACGCGGTCTACGACGACCTGCGCCTGCACTTCACCGAGGAGGAGCTCGTCGAACTCGGTGTGCACTGCGCGTACGCCGTGGGCATGGGCCGGCTGGCGGCCAGCTGGAGTGTCACCGACGACCTGCCCGATGCGTTCCGGTCCACCCCGGATTCGCCTCTGGCGCCGTGGCATTCCGACGGGGTCGTCGCGTCCGGTTAGAACCCGCTAGCAGCAGCGCGGGTTCGGATTGGCCTCCGTCGCATCGTGGCGCATTCGCCAGTACTCGCGTTCGGACATGACGGGCTCACCGGGGTGCGTCTGGCTGCGATGCTCGACGTACCGGCGGTAGTGGTTGTCACCCATCAATGTGCCCCAGTACCAACTGATCTGGCGTGCGACTTCGGTAGCGCGTCCCATTGCTTTTGCACCTCCTTCTCGACTTTGGTGGGGATCAGGCTCGACGGCGCGAAGAGTTTCGACGGCACCGTCTTCGTCCTCGGTGAGTGGTCGGCCGCCACCGCGCAGTGCCCTGATCACCATGACGACGCCTGCTGCGAAGACAATGACCACCATCAGCGCAAACACGATCGACAGCGTGCCCTGAATGAAGGTATTTCGGATGACCGCTTCCATCGCGTCGACATTCTTTGCCGCGCCGAACGAGGTCTCACCGGCATCCAGCGCGTTCCGGTACTGGAAGTGCTGGGTCCAGAATCCGACCCTCGGGTCGCCGGAGAAGATCTTCTGCCACGACGCGGTCAGGGTCACGATGAGATCCCACAGCAGCGGAATACCCGGTATCCACATCCATTTCAGGTAACCCTTCTTGACCACGACCACGGTCACGATGGTCAGTGCGATCGCGGCGAGCAGCTGGTTGGCGATGCCGAACAGCGGGAACAGGGAGTTGATGCCGCCGAGCGGATCGGTGATACCCATCAGCAGGATGCTGCCCCACAACGCGACGACGGCCAGGCTGCACGTCCATACGCCGACCCGCCAGCTCGGATCGCGGAGCTTGCGCAGCGGGCCACCGAGGTTGCTCAGGCCGTCCGAGATCATGAACCGCGCGACCCGCGTGCCGGCGTCGACGGTCGTCAGGATGAACAAGGCCTCGAACATGATCGCGAAGTGATACCAGAACGCCTTCAGGCCCGTACCGCCGAACACGCGGTGCAATACTTCCGACATGCCGATCGCCAGCGTCGGCGCCCCGCCGGTGCGGGAGATGATGGATTCCTCGCCGACGTCCTCGAGCGGCCTGCTCGATTTGCTCGGCGGTGATCGGGTCGCCGGTGAGCGGCAGATTGTTGACGTACTCGGCGGCCGTCGCGGCGGTACTGCCGGTCTGCGCCGCCGGTGCGTTGAGCGTGAAGTACAGGTGCTGGTTCAGGATCGCGGCGGTGATCAGCGCTATGATGCCGACGAACGATTCGGTCATCATGCCGCCGTAGCCGATCAGCCTCATCTGGCTTTCTTTCTCGAGCATTTTCGGCGTGGTGCCGGAGGCGATCAGTGAGTGGAAGCCGGACAGCGCACCGCACGCGATCGTGATGAACAGGAACGGGAACAACGAGCCGGCGAACACTGGACCCTGGCCGCTGCTGGCGAACTCGGAGACAGCGGGTGCCTGCATGACCGGGCGGGCGATCAGGATGCCGATCGCGAGCAGCGCGATGGTGCCGACCTTCATGAACGTCGACAGGTAGTCGCGCGGCGCGAGCAGCAACCACACGGGCAGCACCGAGGCGGCGAAGCCGTAGATGATGAGGCACCATCCCATCGTCACCGCGGAAAGACCGAACCATGAAGCGCCCCAGGATGTTTCGGCGACCCAGCCGCCGGCGACGACGGCCAGCAACAGCAGCGCGACGCCGATCGCAGATACCTCGGACACCCGTCCGGGGCGCAGGAGCCGCAAATAGACGCCCATGAAGAGCGCAATGGGGATGGTCATCGCGATCGAGAAGACACCCCACGGGCTCTCCGCGAGCGCCTGCACCACCACCAGCGCCAGCACCGCCAGCAGGATCGTCATGATCGTGATGATCCCGATGATGGCGGCCGCGCCGCCGACGGCGCCGAGTTCGTCGCGGACCATCTGACCCAGCGAGCGGCCCCGTCGTCGGGTGGAGATCCACAGCACGAGGTAGTCCTGCACACATCCGGCGAATACCGCGCCGATGATGATCCAGATGGTGCCCGGCAGATAACCCATCTGCATGGCAAGCACCGGGCCGACCAGCGGACCCGCGCCCGCGATCGCGGCGAAGTGATGGCCAAACAGCACCCGCCGGTCGGTCGGCATGTAGTCGGTGTCGTTCTCGAACACCTCGGCGGGTGTGGCGTTGTCGTCGCGCGGCTTGACGATGTTCATCTCGATCAGGCGCGCGTAGAACCGGAACCCGATCACGTAGGTGCAGATCGCGGCGATGACGAACCACACCGCATTGACCGTCTCTCCGCGGAAGAACGCGATGATCGCCCACGCGATCGCGCCCACCACCGCGATGATTCCGAAGATGATCTTGTGTCTGGTGGTGATGGGCGATCGATCGATGATCGCCACCGGCGGCAAATCCTTGTCGGTGCGGATGTACGTGACGTCGCCTTGGGTTTCCTCTGTGCGGTCTGGTGCAGCGGGGGGAGATGCCATGCTGCGATTTTTTCACCGCTTCTTCGGTGGGGTGCCAAAACGGCGGGTTTGGCTTCCGCGCTGGTAGAGCGCATGCGTGACGGTGACGTCGAGGTCGGCGAGCTCTTGATCCTTAGTCCATCGTCGTTCTTGGGTCATACGACCCTGCTCAGGCTGACCTAAGCTCGGCGCTGCGGTTTGCTGCACCGTGAATGCGGCTCTGCTTCCGCCGCAACAGTTTCCGCGAAAGTCACACCCCGTTCGCGGTCGGGTGGTTGTCTGAGGATGTGAACACGGCGACCACGCCGGACGCCGGCACCAAGAGAACTGTGAATCTGGTGCTGGCCACGTGGGTCTCTGCCATCAACTTCTGGGCCTGGAACATGATCGGCCCGCTATCCACCACCTACGCAGGCGATCTGTCGTTAAGTAGCACCGAGGCATCGATGCTCGTCGCGACACCGATCCTTGTCGGATCGCTGGGCCGCATTCGTCGTCGGGTCGCTTACCGACAGGTTTGGCGGCCGCACGATGTTCATCGTCGTGTCCTTGGCGTCGATCGTGCCGGTGCTGGCCGTGGGTGCGGCCGGAACGGCAGGGTCCTACCCGTTGTTGCTGGTGTGTGGCTTCTTCCTGGGTATCGCCGGAACGGTGTTCGCGGTCGGCATCCCGTTCGCAAATAGTTGGTATGAGGCCTCGCGGCGTGGCTTTGCGACCGGCGTGTTCGGCATGGGAATGGTCGGCACCGCACTTTCGGCGTTCTTCACACCGCGGTTCGTGCGGTGGTTCGGCCTATTCACCACCCACGTGATCATCGCGATCGCGCTCGCGCTGACCGCGGCGGCGTGCGTCTTCGTAATGCGGAACTCTCCGAGCTTCAGCCCGAACACCGGTCGTGTTGTGCCGAAGCTGGTCGCCGCCGCCAAACTGCCGGTCACCTGGGAGATGTCGTTCCTGTACGCGGTGGTGTTCGGCGGCTTCGTCGCGTTCGCCAACTACCTGCCCACCTATATCAAGACGATCTACGGATTCTCGGCGGTCGACGCGGGCGCGCGCACCGCCGGCTTCGCGTTGGCCGCCGTGTTGGCCCGCCCGATCGGCGGAGCACTGGCCGACCGGATCGCACCCAAGTACGTGGTGCTGGCGTCGTTCGCGGGCACTGCGGTGATGGCGTTCGTCGCGGTGTTCCAACCGCCGGCGGACGTGTGGTCGGGCGCGACGTTCATCTTGCTGGCGCTCTTCCTCGGAGTCGGCACCGGCGGCGTGTTCGCGTGGGTGGCGCGCCGGGCGCCGGCGCAGTCGGTGGGGTCGGTCACCGGAATCGTCGCCGCCGCGGGCGGCCTCGGCGGCTACTTCCCGCCGCTGGTGATGGGTGCGACCTACGACTCGGTCGGCAACAACTACACAATCGGCCTGCTGTTGCTGGTGGCCACCGCGCTCGTGGCCCTCGGCTACACGGCGTTGCGATTGCACGCACACGAACCGAGCGCCCAGCGCAGTAAGGGCCCGGCATGACGCACGGCGCCGCGCGCCGGCGGGCCGATCGAGGAACTGCTCGAACGCAGCGGCCGCTTCTTCACGCCCGGCGAGTTCTCCGACGACTTGCGTACGGTCACCCGCCGGGGCGGCCGCGAGGGCGACGTGTTCTACCGCGACAGGTGGAGCCACGACAAGGTCGTCCGCTCGACCCATGGGGTGAACTGCACCGGGTCATGCTCGTGGAAGATCTACGTCAAGGACGGCATCATCACCTGGGAAACCCAGGAGACCGATTACCCCTCGGTGGGCCCGGACCGTCCGGAGTATGAGCCCCGCGGGTGCCCGCGCGGTGCGGCGTTCTCCTGGTACACCTACTCGCCGACGCGGGTGCGCTACCCGTATGCCCGCGGCGTTCTGGTCGAGATGTACCGCGAAGCCAAGGCCCGGCTGGGCGATCCGGTGCTGGCGTGGGCGGACATCCAATCCGACCCGGAGCGACGCCGTCGCTACCACCAGGCGCGCGGCAAAGGCGGGCTGGTCCGGGTCACGTGGGCCGAAGCCACCGAGATGATCGCCGCGGCGCATGTACACACCATCAAGACCTACGGCCCCGACCGGGTCGCCGGCTTCTCACCGATCCCGGCGATGTCGATGGTCAGCCACGCCGCGGGATCCCGGTTCGTCGAACTGCTCGGCGGGGCGATGACGTCGTTCTACGACTGGTACGCCGACCTGCCGGTGGCCTCGCCGCAGGTGTTCGGTGACCAGACCGACGTGCCGGAATCCGGGGACTGGTGGGACGCAGCGTATTTGATGATGTGGGGCTCCAACGTCCCGGTCACCCGCACCCCCGACGCGCACTGGATGGCCGAGGTGCGCTACCGCGGCACCAAGGTGGTCAGCGTCAGCCCCGACTACGCCGACAACACCAAGTTCGCCGACGAGTGGATGCCGTGTGCGGCGGGCACCGACGGGGCATTGGCGATGGCGATGGGCCACGTCATTCTGACGGAATCCTTCGTGAAGAAGCGTGTTCCGTTCTTCGTCGACTATGTGCGCCGCTACACCGACCTTCCCTTCCTGGTGAAGCTGGAGCAGCGCGGCGATTGCCTGGTTCCCGGAAAGAACCTCACCGCAGCCGATCTCGGTCATGACGTCGAGAACGCGGCTTTCAAACCGGTGCTGCTCGACGGAGCCAGCGACACTGTGGCCGTGCCGCACGGGTCGTTGGGATTCCGCTACGGCGACGACGGAGTCGGCAAGTGGAACCTCGATCTCGGCGACGTGTCGCCCGCGCTGACAGTGCTGCGTCCCGACGCGGAAGCTGCGCTCATTGCGCTGCCGCGGTTCGACAGCATCGACGGGCACGGTGAAACGCTGGCGCGCGGTGTGCCGGTCCGCCGCGTCGGTGAGCATATGGTCTGCACGGTGTTCGACCTGATGCTCGCCCAGTACGGGGTGGCCCGACCCGGGTTGCCGGGAGACTGGGCAAGCGGCTATGACGATCCCAGTCAGCCGTACACCCCGGCCTGGCAGGAGGCGATCACCGGGGTTTCTGCGGCGCAAACCATCCGTATTGCAAGAGAATTCGCCCGCAACGCCGAGGAGTCCGAAGGCCGGTCCATGATCATCATGGGCGCGGGCATCTGCCAGTGGTTCCACGGCGACGCCACCTACCGGGCGGTGCTGGCCCTGCTGCTGCTCACCGGGTCGATGGGGCGTAATGGCGGCGGCTGGGCGCACTACGTCGGTCAGGAGAAGTGCCGTCCGGTCACCGGGTGGGCCACGCTGGCGATGGCCACCGACTGGTCGCGTCCGCCGCGTCAGATGGCCGGCACCTCGTACTGGTACGCCCATACCGACCAGTGGCGCTACGACGGCTACCGGGCCGACGCGCTGGCCAGCCCGCTGGGCCGCGGCCGGTTCGCCGGCAAGCACACCATGGACGTGCTGGCCTCCGCCGTGGCGATGGGCTGGACCCCGTTCTATCCGCAGTTCGACCGCTCCAGCCTCGAGGTCGCCGACGAGGCCCGCGCCGCCGGGCGCGAAATCCCCGACTACGTCGCCGAACAACTCGCAGCAGGTGCCCTGAAACTCGCCGTCACCGATCCGGACAACCCTGCGAACTGGCCGCGGGTGCTCAACGTCTGGCGGGCCAACCTGCTTGGCTCGTCCAGCAAGGGCAACGAGTACTTCCTGCGGCACCTGCTGGGCACCACCTCGAACCTGCAGGCGCAGCCCACCCCTGAATCATTGCGGCCCAACGACATTGCCTGGACCGACGACATCCCGGAGGGCAAGCTCGACATGCTGATGTCGATCGACTTCCGGATGACCTCGACGACGCTGCTGTCGGATATCGTGCTGCCCGCGGCGACCTGGTATGAAAAGGCCGACCTGTCGAGCACCGACATGCACCCCTATGTGCACGCGTTCAGTCCGGCCATCGACCCACCGTGGGAAACCCGGTCCGACTATGAGGCGTTCGGCGCCATCGCGCGGGCCTTCAGTACCCTGGCGGCACAGCATCTGGGCACCCGCACCGACGTGGTGCTCGGCACGCTTCAGCACGACACCCCTGGGGCGATGGCGTATCCGGGTGGCACCGAACATGATTGGCGTGTCACCGGGGAGACGCCGGTGCCGGGCAAGACGATGGGCCCGCTGGCGGTGGTGGAACGCGACTATGCCGCGATCGCCGACAAGTGGGCGACGCTGGGGCCGTTGGTGGACAGCCTGGGCGTTACCACCAAGGGCATCACCACCCATCCCGCCGAGGAAGTCAGCCAGCTGGCCGCCAAGTTCGGGGTGATGGATTCCGGCGCGGCGCAGGGCCGCCCGGCGATCACGACCGCCGAGCGGATGGCGGACACCATCCTGGCGTTGTCCGGCACGTCGAACGGGCGCCTGGCGGTCGAGGGGTTCAAGCAGCTGGAGAAGCGCACCGGGCGGCGGCTGACCCACCTGGCCGAGGGCAGCGAGGAACGTCGTATCACCTACGCCGACACCCAGGCCCGGCCGGTGCCGGTGATCACCAGCCCGGAATGGTCGGGCAGCGAGACCGGCGGGCGCCGGTACGCGCCGTTCACGGTGAACATCGAGGAGCTCAAGCCTTTTCACACGCTCACCGGCCGGATGCATTTCTACGTCGACCACGACTGGCTCGAGGAACTCGGCGAGCAGTTGCCCACCTACCGGCCGCCGTTGGACATGGCCCGGCTGTTCGGCGAGCCGTCGCTGGGTTCCGGTGAGATCGGTTTGACCGTGCGGTATCTGACCCCGCACTCGAAGTGGTCGATCCACTCCGAGTATCAGGACAACCTGTTCATGCTGTCGCTGTCGCGGGGTGGCCCGACCATGTGGATGAGTCCGGCCGACGCCGCCAAAATCGCTGTCCACGACAATGATTGGGTCGAGGCGGTGAACCGCAACGGCGTGTTGGTGTGCCGGGCGATCGTCTCACACCGGATGCCCGACGGTGTGGTGTTCGTCTACCACGCGCAGGAACGCACCATCGACGTACCGCTCACCGAGACCACGGGAACTCGTGGCGGTATCCATAATTCGCTGACCCGCCTGCTGATCAAGCCCAGCCACCTGGCCGGCGGGTATGCGCAGAACGCCTACGCGTTCAACTATCTCGGTCCGACCGGCAACCAGCGCGACGAGGTGACGGTCGTGCGCCGTCGCTCCCAAGAGGTGAAATACCAATGAAAGTCATGGCCCAAATGGCGATGGTGATGAACCTCGACAAGTGCATCGGGTGCCACACCTGCTCGGTCACCTGCAAGCAGGCCTGGACCAACCGCGCCGGCACCGAGTACGTGTGGTTCAACAACGTCGAAACCCGTCCCGGACAAGGCTATCCGCGTACCTATGAGGATCAGGACCGCTGGCGCGGAGGATGGGTCCGCGACCGCAAAGGCCGGTTGCGGCTGCGCGACGGCGGCCGGCTGCGCAAGCTGACCCGGATCTTCGCCAACCCGAAGCTGCCCAGCATCAACGACTACTACGAGCCGTGGACCTACGACTACGAGAACCTCACCACCGCACCGCTCGGCGAGCACATGCCGGTGGCGCCGCCGCGCAGTCTGATCAGCGGCAAGCCGATGAAGGTCTCGTGGTCGGCGAACTGGGACGACGATCTCGGTGGCTCGCCGGAGATCCTGCCGGGCGACCCGATCCTGAAAAAGGTCAGCGAACAGGTCAAGCTGCAGCTCGAAGAGACCTTCATGTTCTACCTGCCGCGGATCTGCGAGCACTGCCTGAACCCGTCGTGCGTGGCGTCCTGCCCGTCGGGTGCGATGTACAAGCGCTCCGAGGACGGCATCGTGCTCGTCGACCAGGACCGCTGCCGCGGCTGGCGGATGTGTGTGTCCGGATGCCCTTACAAGAAGGTGTATTTCAACCACAAGACCGGCAAGGCCGAGAAGTGCACGCTGTGCTATCCGCGGATCGAGGTCGGCCTGCCCACGGTGTGCTCGGAAACCTGTGTCGGGCGGCTGCGCTATCTCGGCCTGGTGCTCTACGACGTGGACCGGGTGCTGGCGGCGGCCTCGGTCGAGAACGACACCGACCTGTATGAGGCGCAGCGCCAGATCCTGCTCGACCCGACCGACCCGGAGGTCATTGCGGGCGCGCGCGCCGAGGGCATTTCCGACGAGTGGATCGAGGCCGCGCAGCGCTCGCCGGTGTGGGCGCTGATCAACACCTACCGCGTCGCGCTGCCGCTGCATCCGGAATTCCGGACCATGCCGATGGTCTGGTACATCCCGCCGCTGTCCCCGGTGGTCGATGCGGTCAGCCGCGACGGGCACGACGGCGAGGAACTCGGAAACCTGTTCGGAGCCCTTGACGCACTGCGTATTCCGATCCAATACCTGGCCGAGCTGTTCACCGCCGGCGACACCGCCGTCGTCGAGGGTGTGCTGCGCCGGCTGGCCGCGATGCGTTCCTACATGCGCGACATCAACCTGGGCCGCGAGACCCAGCCGCACATCCCGCAGGCGGTCGGGATGACCGAGGAACAGATCTACCAGATGTACCGGTTGCTGGCGATTGCGAAATACGAAGAGCGCTACGTGATCCCGACCGCGTACGCGGCGCGACGCGCAGGCGTTGGAGGAGACCGGCTGCTCACTGTCGTTCGAGGGCGGACCGGGCATGTACGAATCCGGGCCGTTCGGCGAGGCCAGTGGCGGCCCGGTGCCCGTCGCGGTGGAGACCTTCCACGCGCTCAAACAGCGGCAGACCAGCGAGGGCATGGGCGCCAACGCCGATCATCCGTCGCGGGTGAACCTGCTCAATTGGGACGGCAGGGGCGTGCCGACCGGAATGTTCCCGGGCCAATGAAGCTGCTGACCCGCACGCGCGCGCCCGCGCTTAGACGACCGGCTGACGTGGCAGGCGGCCTCGCTGCTGCTGGCCTATCCCGACGAACAGCGCACCGCGCGCCTCGACACCGTCGAGGAGCTGCTGAGCCACGTCGGCGGGTCCGCGGCGAAACTGTTGCGCGCGACCGCGGCGGCGCTGCGGGCCAGTGATCCGATCCAGGCCGAAATCGACTACGTCGAGACGTTCGACCTACGGCGTCGCTCGACGATGTACCTGACCTACTGGACCGCCGGAGACACCCGCAACCGCGGCAGCCAGATGCTCGCGTTCGCCGCGGCCTACCGCGACGCCGGGGTCGAACCGCCATGCGGCGAGGCGCCCGACCACCTGCCGGTGGTGCTGGAGTTCGCCGCGACCGTCGACCCGGTGGCGGGGCGGCGGCTGCTCGTCGAGCACCGGGTGCCGATCGATGTGCTGCGTGAGGCGCTGGCACAAGCGAATTCGCCGTACGCGCACGCCGTCGCCGCGGTATGCGAGACGCTGCCGGCGCCCACCGACTCCGACATGCGACGGGCGCAGCGGCTGGCGCAGGCCGGCCCACCCACCGAATCGGTTGGTCTGCAACCGTTTACGTTGACCGTGCCGCCGCGGCGGGCCGCAGGAGGCCGGTGACATGTTGGGCGAGATCTTCTGGGACGTCATCCCATATGTGACGCTGGCGATCGTGGTGGTCGGCACCTGGTGGCGCTACCGCTACGACAAGTTCGGCTGGACCACCCGCTCGTCGCAGCTCTACGAGTCGCGGCTGCTGCGGATCGGCAGCCCGATGTTTCATTTCGGCATTCTGGTGGTGATCGTTCGGCCACGTGATCGGCCTGCTGATCCCGGAGTCCTGGACCGCACGCGATCGGGCTGAGTGAGCACGCGTACCACGTGCAAGCCGTGATCCTCGGAACGATCGCCGGGATCACCACGCTGGCCGGTATCACGCTGCTCATCTTCCGGCGGCGCACCACGCGGCCCGGTGTTCATGGCCACCACCGTCAACGACAAGGTGATGTACGTGGTGCTGGTGCTGGCGATCGTCGCCGGGCCTGTGCGCCACCGCGCTGGGCTCCGGCGTCGTCGGGGAGGCCTACAACTACCGCGAGACCGTGTCGGTGTGGTTCCGCTCCATCTGGGTGCTGCAGCCGCGCGGGGATCTGATGGCCGAGGCGCCGCTGTACTTCCAGATCCATGTGCTGATCGGGCTGGCGCTGTTCGCGCTCTGGCCGTTCACCAGGCTGGTGCACGCGTTCAGCGCGCCGATCGGCTATCTGTTCCGGCCCTACATCGTGTACCGCAGCCGTGACGTGGCGGCCAACAACGAATTGGTGGGGTCACACCCGCGGCGCCGGGGTTGGTGACGGTCGGAGTCATCGCACGGCCAACGCGTCGAGCTGCCGGTCAACACCTATCCGATCGTTCACCGGCGAGGCCGGCCAGAAAGTCTTGAGCGCAGCAGGTTTCGCCAAACCTGAGGCAGGTCACCAACGCCGCGTTTGGTTGGGTTGCCCAGCTGGCCACGATGAACGCGAGGGTAGGCGGTCGAGCCATAACGTCCCACGCCTTCGCCTGCGGCTCGCCTAAGAAGTGTGCGGCTCACTCGGGACCCGCATCTTCGGCGAATTCTGGTTTGGAAAGCTTTCCCGCGAGCTGGTCAAGTTCGGCCTGTAGTTTCTGCCTCTCGTCGGCTTCAGCACTCAGAACGTCACGGTCGGCGTGCCGCCGGGGAAGCACCACCTTTTCAACGTATTCGTTGGCGTTCTCAATCGCGGAGTCGATTTTAGCGAGCACGTCCTCAACTTCGGCAGGACGTGCGACGGCCTCAATTTTGTCTGGGTGGGTTTCTGTTCCGATTATGGTGACTCCATGCCCTCGAGCCGTCTGCAGAAAGCAATCCGTCCAGGCAAGAGGGGGTAGCGGCAAGATTTGAAGCCGAACAATAGCTTCCTGCAGTGTTTCGCCTACTTCAAGCTCCAGCTTACCAACCCTGGATATTCCCCATTTCTCTGACATCGCTAGTCCTTTCTTGTGATTTCTTGTTGTGAATGGGTCCAGTCGGTCGATTTAGCCTGCACCCGGGAGTGGAGGGGTCTATCCGCGTACCCGTGCGCCGTTGAGCAAGCTGCAACCGTCCGCCGGCGCAGGTCCGACAGGCGACGATCGCCGCGCGGATCGATCGTCTGGATCGGCTGCGAGACGCCGCCGTACACACCCCGCAACGTCATATGTCGCCCGTACGAATACGCGATCGTGGCGAGCCTGCTGAGGCCAAGCGGTGGGCGCCGAGCTTGAACCACCTCCTTTCATCTCAGCCACGCTTTCTTTCTTGTGCACCCGCTGGTGGTGACCGCTCTGACGGAACACATCGGCGAGGGACTCGAACGTGCCGTCTCCTCGGCGAAGTCGACAGCGCAGTCTCAGTCTTGCATTCTCTTCAGCATCCCGGCGTGCCCGACCGAGGCTGAATCACCAGACTCACTTACATTTTGGTGTATCGCGCCATGGCGAAGCTGTAAAGGCCGTAGGTGATTATTCCGCCGCCGGCCGCGATGAGGAGCGCTACTCCGTAAGGTTGGGCCCCGAGTGTTTTCAGGGCCCCGTCGAGTCCGGTGGCCGTGTTCGGCTCCGAACGACTCGCCGCGACGACGACCACCACCCCGGCGCCCGCGATAGCCAGGCCCTTCGCGATGTAGCCCACCATGCCCAGTCGTCGTACCAGGTCGCTGGACTTGCCTTTGAGATCGTCGAGAAAGTTGCGGCTGGCTCCCTTGTAGACGTGATACCCGCCCACCGCGACGATGATCACGCCGCCCGCGATGAGTGCGAGCGTGCCGGCGCCGGTCTGCATCAGGCTCGCGCTGAACCCCGAATTCTGTGCACCGGTGGACTTTCCGGCACCCCGGGCGAATCCGAACGTAGAGTACGCGAGCGCGAAATAGACTATCGCCAGCGCGAAGGCCTTTGCCCGGTCCAGGACTTCTGACGGTGCGCCTTGGGATTTCGGGTCGGTCGAACGACCGAGGGCTGTTTCGACGAGCCGCCACAGCGCCATCACCAGAAACGCGACCGCAGCGACCCAGAGCGCGACGAAGCCGCCCGGTTTGGCTGCCACTGCCGCCAGCGCCCCGGATTGGTCGGCACTGCCGCCACCGCTGCCCAGAGCGATCCGGATGGCGAGGTAGCCGATGGTGAGGTGCAGTAGGCCGCTCACGACATACCCGGCGCGGGCGAATCGTTCGAAGACACCGTTTTGCGCGATCTGTGTCGCGGTGGACGACGAGGCGTGGTCAAACATTTGGGGGCGGCTCCTGACCGGCCGGATGAATGTCCAGTCGGTGCTCTGTCGGGGCGTCAGAAGATTCGCGACGTCACCCGGATCTAGGCATCGCCGGCGGGCTTTGCTTACCGGTATCCCGGGGCGTGTCGTTCTCCCGGGTTTGGGAGTTTTCTCGCGCAGTGTCGCTGGTTTGCGTGTCCGGATCCATCTTGTCCGCGCGCTCGAACTCCTGATTCAGCTCGTCGCGGGCGGTCACTGCCTCGCTGCGGTGGCCGGCGGCTTGCTGTTGCAGACCGGAGGCTTGGGCCGTCTTGACGTCGGCTTCGGCCTGGGCGGCGCGGCTCTTGGCGGCGGTCTCGTCGGCGAGTGCTTCGCGCTGCTTAACCTGGCGTGTTTCGTCCTTGGCGTCCTCGCGGATCTTGCCGGCTTCAACGCGGCGGTGTTGGTTGCGTTTGTTGCGCGCCACCCACGCGATTGCGGCGATGAGCAGAATTGCCACGATCGCGACGACGACGATCAAAACGATACTGCTGGTAGTCATGTCGGCTCCTTGTGATTGGTTGAGCAGGTCGAGGTTCAAATCGGTTGGAATTGAGCTGCGGGCGCTATGGACTGGGTTGCGGGACTTGACAGTCCGTCACTTTGGGATTGACACCCACGTAATTGAGCGGTCCCGCGATCACGGTCACCGCGGTCGTCCCCGCGCTGGCACAGTTTTGTGCGGCGTTGGTGAAATACCCGCGCTGGAAGGCCGCGATTGCGCCCACGATCAGCCAGACGATCACCACTAGCCCTACGAAACGCATCATGTGTCTCCTTGGATATTCGGCGGGCGACCGGCCGCCGAGCGGCGAGTCGGGACATAGGTCGTCGGGCCACCCGGTGCTCAGGGCGCACATCTTCGATACGCGTCGCCGTGCGGCGCGGTCTTGGTCTGGTCGTGTTCGCGGGGTGGCGAATCATGTACGTCGAATCGGGTCGCGGTTAGTTAGGTGTGGCCGGATTAGTAGTAGTGGCGGCGGCCGCCGACAGCGCGCCCCATCCGTCCCATGACCATCAGGACCAAGCCGACGACGATGAGGATGAGCCCGATGGTCCACAGGATCGAGATCTTCAGCAGGAATCCGGCGACCAGAAGGATGATTCCGAGGATGATCATGGCGTTTACCTAGTTTCGAGACAGATGTATGGGATGAGCTAACGCCGCCGCGTCAGTGCTTGAAGGCATCTTTGACCTTGTCCCCCGCCTGTTTGGTGTTGCCCTTGAATTGATCGACGCGTCCCTCGACGCGCAGGCGTGTGTTGCCGGTGGACCGGCCAAAGATTTTCTTCGCGGTGCCCTTAGCGGCTTCGGCCTTGTGAGCGATTGTCTTACCGATGCTCATTGGCGGGTTCCTTCCGTTTTGGTGATCACAGGCCGCGACTGGGGCTGACAGTATCGACCGGGGTTGGGTGCCTACCGGGTCCGTCGAGGGGCGCGGTGCCGGTCGGTTGTCGACCGCGCGACCAGCGACCGAACAGGGGAACCCTGTTGCGGCGGGTCGTGGCACCCTGCGAATTCACCGTCGAGCCACTGGCTGTGCCGACGTGTTGGCGTTCGAGCAGTTGGTCGCGGTCTCGGTTTAGAAATTCCGTCTCGCGTTGGGATCTCTTGAGTTCGCGCCGGGCGTCGCGGCCGCGGCCCGCGGTGCGCCGGGCGCCGGCCAGCACCACGCTCAACCCCAGCATCGCCACCGCGCCGACCACGATCCCGACGAGGAACAAGGTGCCGGTCGACCCGGTGACGTTATAGCCGAACACGGAGAAGTTCTCGGTCAACGGGTGAGCGGGCCCCGCATTGGTCAGCACCCCGGTGAACCCGACGATCACGGCGACGAGCAGAACAACTAGTCCAACGATGACAATCATGTCGACGCCTCTGATTCTGGTGCTAGAAGTTCAGTACACGCCCCATGTACGCTGTTGTCAACAGTGTGAATTACGGTGTTGACCTACATCGGTTGAGCTAGCGTTGACCACGCTAGTTGAGCGCTTTGGTGACGAGGCAGAAGGGAAGTGCGGCGGCGATGACGAGACGGCCGAGCGGGCCCGACGCGGGCGCTGACGACGGTGACCCGTCCGTCGCCGCCGCCGGACGAACCAACGGTCAGCTCACCCGGTCGATGATCCTGCAGACCGCGCTGGCGATCGTCGACCGCGACGGCGTGGACCGATTGTCCATGCGCCGCCTCAGCGACGCACTGGGCCGAGATCCGGTGATGATCTACCGCCACGTCCCCAACAAGGCAGCAGTGCTCGACGGCGTCGCCGAGATCGTGCTCGCGCAGCTCTCGGTGGACAAAACAGATCCGAACTGGGCCACCCAACTGCGCACCGTCGCGCGCGACTTCCGCCAATTGGCCCTGGCGCACCCCAACGTGGTACCGCTGCTTGTCACTCGACCGTTGGCCACCCCGCTCGGGCAGCGGCCACCGGGAATGCTTCGCCCACTGGAAGGCGTCCTTGCGCTGCTCACATTCGCCGGGTTCGCCGGCGACGAGGCCTTACACATCTATCGGGTGCTGTTCGGCTACTTGCACGGCCACATCCTCGACGAATTGCAGGAGGTCATCGAGCGGCCAGAGGAAACCGACCACGTACTCCAGCTCGGTCTGCACCGGCTCGCGATCACCGAATTCCCCATATTGCGTGCGCTGGCACCCGCACTAGCCTCCTACGACGGCGCCGCCGAACTCGAGCGCTTTCTCGATCTGCTGCTCCCCGGCCTGAACGCATCCCTCACCCACCCCGACATATCACCCCGAACCAACTGAGACGACGCGCACCCGAACGCACAATGCCGCTCGCTCGGCGGGATTCTCTTGCTATCCAGCTGACGACGCCGGAGGCCGTTGGTCCTCGATGGAATAGGCCTTCGACCCGAGATTTCGACACCGCGAGATACTTACACTGCTATCACCTACGACGTCTTATCCAGGGGGAATGATGTCCACCGAGGGTGAGCCACTGACCATCCTGTCCGAGGACGAAAGCTGGCATCTGCTGGCCAGCAGGACGCTGGGCCGCCTCGTGACCAGCGTCGAGGGCCAGCCCGAGATCTTTCCCGTCAACTTCGTCGTGCAACGCAAGACCGTGCTTTTCCGTACCGCAGAGGGCGCCAAGCTGTTCACCGTCGTCATGAATAGCCGGGTGGCGTTCGAGGCCGACGACCACAACGTGTCGGAAGGCTGGAGCGTGATCGTCAAGGGCACGGCGCGTTTGCTGAATACCAGCGCCGAGATCCAAGAAGCGGAACGAGCACAGCTGCTGTCCTGGACGGCAACGTCGAAGCACCGCTACGTTCGTGTGATTCCATCGGTGATCACCGGCCGCCGCTTCCGGTTCGGTTCCGAACCCGACCGCGACTGACCGTCCGCCCGATGACGGCAGAGTCCCAGGGCCCTCCATCTTCGGGACCTATGCCCCTCCCGCGACGTGCGCAGACGGGCGATCCTGATGAAGGTCCACCACTGCATCGCCGACGGAATCGCCGCGACAAATCTGCTCAGCCGCCGGCGGCCTGCTGCGTCCGGCGGCGTCATCGTCGCTGACCGGACCGGTGACCACGATGCGGCGCTACGCCGCCGTGGAGGTCTCACTCGAAGATGTGGCAAGGGTGTGCGATCGGTTCGAGGTGACCATCAACGACGTTTCGTTGGCAGCGATCACCGACAGCTTCCGCACGATGCTGGTACGTCGCGGCGAGCGACCCCAGCGCAATTCTCTGCGCACACTCGTGCCGGTGTCGGTGCGGTCCAACGATGCCGCCGACATGACCGACAATCGCGTCTCAGTCATGCTCCCGTACCTTCCCGTCGAGAAGGCCGACCCCGTTCAGGGGCTGCGAACCGTGCACGCCCGATTGACAAAGGCGAAGGCGAGCGGACAACGCCAAGCAGGAAACATCTTCGTTTCGGCCGCGAATGCGATCCCGTTCCCGTTCACCGCTTGGACGGTTCGGGCGTTGACCCGGCTGCCCCAACGCGGTGTCGTGGCCCTGGCGACGAACGTGCCGGGTCCACGCAAGCGCTTGCGCGTCATGGGGAGAGAAGTCATCAGGCTGCTGCCGATTCCGCCTCTCGCTATGCAACTGCGGACGGGCATCGCGATCATGAGCTATGCGGACCACCTCGTGTTCGGCATCATCGGCGATTACGACGCCGCACCCGATGTCGACGAGATCGCGAATGGGATCGAGCGGGCAGTCGCGCGATTGACTGCCATCAGTGCGGGCCACTGGCGCTCCACCCCCGTGGGGACTCTCGCCCTAGTGCAAGGAGGTTGATCACTATGTCGAAGCGGCAACAACTTGAGGTCCTCAACCACAGGCAGTGTCTGGACCTGCTGCAACGGGTCCGGGTGGGTCGTCTGGTTTTCACCGAGGACGCTCTGCCCGCAGTGCAGCCGGTGAACTTCCGGCTGTGGCGCGACGACGTGGTGATCCGGGTTGCCGGCGGGGCCAAGCTGGCCGCCGCCGTCCACAACCTCGTCGTAGCGTTCGAGGCTGATGAGTTGGATCCAGACCTGCGCACAGGGTGGAGTGTGACCGTCGTCGGGCACGCGCAGCAGATTACCGATGTGGACGAGTTGGTAGAAGTGGCGGGAACGTTCGTGCAGCCGTGGGTTGACGGCCGGCGGGATCATTTTGTGCGGATCCGGACCGACAAGATGACCGGGCGCCAGTTCCGTGAACCAGGACTACCGGAATACGGGGGCGCGGCCGAAGGCACGAACACGGCGTCGCCCTGAAGTCGACGCAGCAGGCAGGCGATGTAGCCCTGATCACGCCAGCGGTCGAAGTGGCTTGCCGCGCTCCCTCGCTGCACAACAGCCAGCCCTGGCGATGGCTTGCGAGTAGTACGGCGGTTGATCTGCTCGCCGATCCTCATCGGGTAGTGCGCTCAGCTGACGGTGCGGGGCGCGAAGCCCTCATCGGCTGCGGCGCCGCGGTCGGTACGTCGTCTCGGAATCGCCGCCGCCAACGTCACGTCCAGCTCCGTCGCGGGGTGCGGGTACACCTCGATCGCGGCCAAGTGATCCGGTTCCTCGGGGTTGGGCAGCCGGTGGACCTTGGCTTGCCATCCGAGGGCGGCCAACGCGACGACAGCGTGGTGCAGTGAGACGCCACAGCTCAGCAGGAGATCCCGGCTGTCCGGATCGGTGTTGTGCAGATGCCTCTCGGGATCGGCATACAGATGCAGACTCCGCGCGCCCACCCGCCAACGCCAAGGTTGCGAATTGTGAATTGACGGCGCCCTGGCGGCGAGCGACAACGCCGTGTGAATCGTTTCTCGGTCCGGCAAGGTTGCGCTCATGGCACGTACCGTTCCTTCGCTGATACAGGTTCTTCCGACTTCCATCCTCATCGGGGCGATGATAGTGTGGCTAGGGACGAAAGACCCCGCTGTGACGGGATTTTGTATCCCGCGTCCGCGGGCGAACCGCGGCTTTCAGCCTCCGCGCTGGTAGAGGGCGCGAACTGTGTCGATGGTGTCGGCCTCGGCGGGGCTCTTGTCGTCGCGGTACCTCAGCACCCGCGCGAAACGCAGCGCCATCCCCCCGGGATAACGCGACGAGCCCTGCACGCCGTCGAACGCGATCTCGACCACCTGCTCGGGCCGCACCTTGACGACGTAGCCGTCCGTGGGGCCGTCGGCCAGTTCCATGAATCGCGCGGTCTGCCAGTCGAGCATCGCGTCCGTCATCCCCTTGAACGTCTTTCCGAGCATGACGAATTCGCCGCTCGCGGGGTCCCTGGCGCCGAGATGGATGTTGGACAGCTTGCCCGTGCGGCGGCCCGACCCCCATTCGACGCCGAGCACCACCAAATCCAGCGTGTGGACCGGTTTGACCTTCAGCCAGCCCGCGCCGCGACGGCCTGCCTCGTACGGCGCCGTCAGCGACTTCGCCATCACGCCTTCGTGGCCTGCGGCCAGCGTCGCGTCGAGAAAGCCCTGCGCGGCGTCGGCGTCGTCGGTGATCAGCCGGTCCACCCGATGCATGGCTGGAACGATCGCGTCCATGGCCGCCAAACGCTCGCTGGTCGGTAGGTCAAGCAGATCGGTGCCGTCGAGGTGAAGCAGGTCGAAGACGAACACCGACAGCGGCTGGGCTTCCCGCGCCGCGGTGATGTCCACCGAACGGCCGAACCGCGATGCGGTGACCTGGAACCGGTGCGGCCGGTTGTCGGGCCGCAGCGCGATCGCCTCGGCATCGGCGATCAGCTCGGTGACGGGGAGCGCCAGCGTCGCCTCGACCACCTCGGGCAGTCGTGCGGTGACGTCGTCGAGGCTTCGGGTGTAGATCGACACCTCATCGCCCGCGCGGTGAATCTGGACCCGCGCACCGTCCAGCTTGGCTTCGAAAACCGCTGTGCCACCGAGACGTTCGAGCGCCTCGGCAACTCCGGACGCGGTCTGCGCCAGCATCGGACCGACCGGCTGGCCGACCTTGAGGGTGAACTGCTCCAACGCCGCCTCGCCTGCGGTCAGCGCGGCGGCCGCGACGGCGGGCAGGGCACCGCCGAGCATGGCCGCGCGCCGTACCGCGGCGGCCGGGACGTCGGCCGCCTTGGCGACCGCGTCGGCCATCACCCCGAGCAGCGCCCCCTGGCGGAGTTCACCGCCGAGCAGCCGGCGCAGGAACATCTGCTCGGCGTCGGTCGCCTGGCTGAACAATCCGGTGACCAGCTGCGGCCCGTCGAGCCTGCGATCCCTTGCCCGCGACCGTGCCGATCTCGCTGAACCGGGCGTCGACGTCGAGGACGGTTAACGACGGCTCCGTCGCCGCCGGAGGCAACGAACGCAGCGCCGCCCAGCCGACGCCGATCTGGCGTTGGGGCAGCTCGCCGGACAGCCAGGACACGACTACCGCGACTAGCTTCGGGTCGCCCTGTTCGCCGGCGCGCCGCAGCAGGTCGGCGATCCTGGCGATCTTGGCGAGCCGAGACGAGGAGGCGCCGACGTCGGTCGACGCGGTCGCAACGTCAAGCAGTTGCACGAGCTCCTCCTGTTTTCCCGCCGAACGTGAGCTTATGCGCGAGATCCGACGAGAATCTCGTGCACGAGCTCACGTTCGATGACGGAGAAGAGTCACTTGACCGCGAATGAGACGCTGTGCCAGCCGGTGGCGCCGTCGGGGATCGGGTCGGCGAGGTCCGCCGTCTGCACCGCACCGGTGTTGTCGGTAGCTCGCACCGAGATCGTGTGCAGTCCCGGCTGGGTGGCCTGCCACGGGAAGCTCCACAGTCGCCACGTGTCGTTGGCGTAATTCGCGCCGAGGTCGGCCTGCTCCCAGTCACCCTCATCGATGCGTACCTCGACGGCGCGCACACCGCGGTCCTGTGCCCAAGCCACCCCGCCGAATGTCACCGCTCCCTGTGCCACGTCCTGACCGCTGCGTGGCACGTCGATGCGGGATTGTGTCTTGATCGGCCCTCGCGCCGACCAGCCCGAGCGGTGTCCAGTACCCCTCGGCGCGATCGAACCGGGTGAGCTCGAGGTCGACGACCCACTTGGTGGCCGACACATAGCCGTAGAGGCCCGGGACGACCAGTCGGGCGGGGTAGCCGTGTTCGGTGGGCAGCGGCTGGCCGTTCATGCCGATCGCCAGGAGCGACTCGCGGTCGTCGGTGAGGGCCTCGACGGGGGTGCCCGCGGTGAACCCGTCGATCGACATCGACAACACCATGTCCGCGTCCGGGTGAACACCGACCTCCGCCAACAGGTCCCGCACGCGATAGCCGGTCCATGACGCGTTTCCGATGAGGTCTCCGCCAACAGGATTGGACACACACGTCAGCGTCACCAGCTTCTCGACGACCTCAAAGGAGTCCAGATCATCGAAGCGATAGGTGATCTCGTGGTCGACCATGCCGTGAATCTTCAGTTCCCAGTCGGCCCGGCTCAGCTGCGGCACCGACAGCGCGGTGTCGATCCGGTAAAAGTCGGCGTTGCTGGTGACGAAGGACGGCAGCGCAACGCCTTGCGGCTGCACAGTCGACGGGACGACCGGTGCGGCCACGTCGATCTGGGGGAGCGCAAAGGCGTTGCGGTCGCCCGCAACAGAGGTCGTCAGCCGCGACAGCACAGCACCCCCGACCCCCGTGAGCGCTCCCGCCCCGAGGAATCCGAGCGTGACGAGCGACAGTCGTCTGCCGCGATCGGGGGCGTCCGCCGCGGGGTCGCCTTCCGGCTCGTCGGTGAACCGGCCCGAGGTGAGTAGCCGCAGCACGGCGACGCCGCAGGCGGTGCCGATCACCGTCGGCACGATGTCCATCACCGTCGCTCCTGCTCGGGACAGCACGGCGGCGCAGCCCGCGATCCCGGCGAGCACGATCGCGGCGCTGCCCACCGGAACGCGGCGCGTCTCGTACTGTGCGGTCACCGCTGCGACCGCCGCGATCACCGCCACCACGAGCACCGACAACACCAGCTTGTCGGCCATGGCGAAGGTCTGGATGGCCCACTCCTTGACCGGGCCGGGCGTGAGGTCGATGACTGTCGACCCGACCGCATTGCGCGCGTCGGACTCGGGTCCGACGAAGACGGCCATCAGTTGGGTCACGCCGAGGGCGACAGCTGCCGCCGCGATGCCTGCCATCGCTTTGGCGCCGCGCGCGGTCATGACGCCAAGCTACCCATGCGCCTACCCGAAAGGCTTACCGAAAACTGACATCGGATAGGTTGCTTTACGGTTTGAGCGCTTTTTGGAAAGGAAGCCAAATGGAGATCGAGGGCAAGAACGCTGTCATCGTCGGCGGGGCGTCGGGCTTCGGTAAGGCCACGGCCGAGTTGCTGGCCAAGCGCGGCGCGAACGTGGCGGTGCTGGACCGCCCGCAATCGAAGGGCAAAGAGGTCGCAGACGCCATCGGCGGCAAGTTTTACGAGGTCGACGTCATGGACTTCGACGGCACCGAGAAGGTCCTGCAGCAGGCCATCGACGCACTGGGCGGCCTGCACATCATCGTGACCACCGCCGGCGGCGGCGCCGCCGAGCGCACCGTCAAGAAGGACGGACCGCACAGCCTGGAGTCGTTCCGCAAGTGCGTCGACCTCAACCTCATCGGGACGTTCAATATCAGCCGGCTGGCGGGCTGGCAGATGAGCAAGCAAGAGCTCGTCGACGACGAGCAGGAGGAACGCGGGGTCATCATCAACACCGCCTCGATCGCCGCCTTCGAAGGCCAGATCGGGCAGGTGGCCTACACGGCGTCCAAGGCCGCCATCGCCGGGATGTGCCTGACGATGGCCCGCGATATGGGCAGCCTGGGCATCCGCGCGCTGGCGATCGCGCCGAGCCTGTTCGCCACCGGTCTGACCGAGGGCATCCCCGACGAGTTCGCCAAGGCGCTGACCAAGGATGCCGCATTCCCGAAACGACTAGGCAAGCCCGAGGAATACGCGAAGCTGGTCGTGGCGATCGTCGAGAACCCGATGCTCAACGGCCAGTGCCTCCGACTGGACGCGGGCCAGCGCTTCGCCCCCAAGTAAGCCGAGCGCCTAAGCCGAATGTGGCCTTATGACACGCTTTTCGCAACGAGGCGTGACATAAGCCAACGCTCGTCGAGAGGACCTACCCGGGACGTGGCACGGCCGACAGCAACGACTGGCCAAGCCACGTCGGGATCGACCGGCGGACATCGGCCGGTCCCGACACCGCGACGCTGCCGTCGAGCAGCGCGTCAGACCAGCTGACGTCACCGCGCCAGATGCGGGTGAGCGTGCGCAGACTGGTTTCGACGGTGCCCGTCACCTCGTAACCGGGATCGAAGTCGCACACGTCGGCCTCGCCGTCGGCCACCACAAGCCACCATCGCGACGCCTTCGGCGTCACCCCATCGAGATGGAACGCCACCATGGTCCGCGTTCGCGGCCACTCCGCGATGGGAATGGTCCGCCGCATATCCCACATCAGCAGATGCGGGTCGAGATCCGCCTCGCCGAGTTCCCCGATCCACCGCACGCCCCAAGCGCCGAGCGCCTCGACGACGTCGGCGAGCTCTTTCCCGCACTCGGTGAGGGAGTACGTGGTGCGGCCGTCGATTTCGGCGCGTTCGACGACTCCGGCGCGCGTCAGCGACTTCAGCCGCTTGGACAGCAGCGCGGGCGACATCTTCGGTACCCCGCGGCGCAGGTCGTTGAAGTGCGTACTGCCCGCCAGTAGTTCGCGGACGACGAGCAGGGTCCACCGCTCGTCGAGTAGCTCCATCGACTTCGCCACCGGACAGAACTGGCCATATCCGGACATTTGCGCACCCCCGAGCGTTAAGTGAGCAGTACAGATATGGAACCAGGGTCAGTACAGATCTGTAACTAGATCCGCGCGATCGGCGACGAGACAATGTTTGCACCGATCAAGGGAGGAATCGACATGAGCAATCCGACCGCGGCCGTCGACCACAGCCAGGTAGCGGCCAAACACCGGGCGATGTGGGCATCCGGCGACTACGCGAAACTTGCCACCGAACTCGTCTCGCCCCTGGGCCCCGTCCTGGTGCAAGCCACCGCTATAGCGCCCGGTGACCGAGTGCTGGACGTGGCCTCCGGCACCGGAAACGCGGCGATTCCCGCCGCGGAGACCGGAGCGAGCGTCGTCGCCAGCGACCTGTGTCCGGAACTGTTGGAGCAGGGCAGCCGGCTTGCCGCCGAGCGCGGCGTCGACCTCGAATGGCGCGAGGCGAACGCCCATGAATTACCTTTCGGGGACGACGAATTCGATGTGGTGATGTCGTGCATCGGCGTGATGTTCGCGCCGTTCCATCAGCTCGCCGCGGGCGAGCTGATCCGGGTGTGCAAACCGGGCGGAAGGATCGGTTTGATCAGCTGGACACCCGAAGGCCACATCGGGCAGCTGTGGGCCGCGATGAAGCCGTACGCGCCCGCGCCCCCGCCCGGTGCGCAGCCACCTCCGCTGTGGGGGCAGGAGGATCATGTCCGCGCGCTGCTCGGCGACCGCGTCACCGACGTCGTCACCGAGCGACGGATGCTGGCCGTTGACCACTTCGCCGACGGCGCCGAGTTCCGCGACTACTTCAAGACGGTCTACGGGCCGACGATCGCGGTGTACCGCAACATCGAGAGCGATCCGGACCGCGTGGCAGCCCTCGATGCGGACATCGCGCGGGTCGGCGACAGCGTTCTGAGCGGCTCCGCGACCATGGAATGGGAGTACCTGCTGCTGACGGCGCGCAAGGCCTGACAACATGTCTGCATGCCTGACGACGCGCAGCAGCTTCCGACACTGAGTGACGACGACCAGGCCGCGTTGCAGCGCTGGGTGCGCAAACAGGGGCTCGGTTCGACGGTCAGCGATGTGCAGCCACTGACCGGCGGCACGCAGAACATCGTGGTGCGCCTGCAGATCGACGGTCGCCCGATGGTGCTGCGCCGGCCGCCGGTTCACCCGCGGCCGACGAGCGACAAGACGATGCTGAGGGAGATCGCCGCACTGAGCACCCTGACCGGCACGCCGGTACCCCACCCCGGCTTCATCGCAGGCTGCGATGACCTCGATGTACTCGGAGTGGTGTTCTACCTGATGGAACTGGTCGACGGCTTCAACCCCGGCGACGACATGGACGATGCCTATGTACGTGACTCGAGCATGCGCCATCAGGTCGGGCTGTCCTACGCGGCGAGCCTGGCACAGCTCGGCAACGTGGCCTGGGAGGGCAGCCCCCTGGCGGAGCTCAAGCGGCCGGGATCCTTTCTGGAGCGCCAGGTTCCGCAGTTCCTGCGGCTGCTCGAAAGCTATCGCCACGAAGGATACGACCCCGAATCACTGGCGGTGACGGAGCTGGCGGAGTGGCTTGCATCCAACCGGCCACCCGACGGCAAGCCCGGAATCCTGCACGGCGACCCCCATTTGAGCAATGTCCTGCTGCGCCGGGACAGGCCGGAGCTGGCGGCGTTCGTCGACTGGGAGATGTGCACCATCGGCGACCCACTGCTGGACCTGGGGTGGATGTTGATCTGCTGGCCCCTGGACACGTACACCATCACCGCGGGAGCCCAACTCGCCGCACTGGGCGGACTGGCCAGCCGCCGCGAGCTCCTCGACGCCTACCTCGCTGCGGGCGGGCGCGAAACGTCAATGCTCAATTGGTATGTCGCGATGGCGTGCTTCAAGCTGGGCATCGTGATCGAGGGCACCTGGTCCCGCTATCTGGTGGGTCAGGCAAGCCGCGAGGCGGGGGAGGCACTGCACGCGTCGGCGCAGAATCTCATCGACGTGGGCACCCGGGTTGCCAAGGGCGACAACCCGTTCGAGTTGGGCTAATTTTCCGCGCGAGCAGACGCAAAGGTGCCCGAAATCGCGCCTGTCGGGGTGCTTTTGTGTCTTCTCGCCCGTATTAACGGTAGGTGTCGATGCCGAGTTTGACGGCCAACGCCAGTCCGGCGGCGCCGATGGCCACCCTCATGGGTCCTGCGGGTGCGTGGCGGACGACTATCGGGCCCAACCGGGACCCCACCAGGCAGCCGAGTCCGAGCGGAATGACCGCCGACCACTGGACCGGTGCAAAGAACGCGAAGAGTACGGCGGCGACGACGTTGGCGACACCCAGGATCACGTTCTTGCCTGCGTTGGCGCGTGCCAGAGTCGCACCGCCCGCGCGCAGCACCATGGCCAGCAGCATCACGCCGGCCGCCGCGCCGAAGTAACCGCCGTAGATACAGATCGCGAAGATCGCGGCGGATTCCAGTATCAGTGTGGCCGTATGACGTTGGTGGCTCGCGACTTTTGCATCGCGTGGGGGGCGACCAGGCACGAGAATGGCAACGGAGGCGAGGGCGAGGAGAAGAGGTACCACCTTCTCGAAATTCTCGGCGGGCGTGGACAACAGCAGCACAGCGCCGGCGATTCCGCCGAGTGCGGCGACTGGTGCGATGCGCTTGAGCCACCGTCCCTGGCCCGCGAGTTCCGGTCGTGAACCCAGCACCGACCCGATCCCGTTGAAGACCAGGGCCACTGTGTTGGTCACATTCGCGGTGACCGGCGGAAGTCCGACGATCAGCAACGCGGGATAGGTGGCCACCGACGCCAACCCGGCGATGCTTCCGGTGAGGCCGCCCAGCACGCCTGCTGCAGCGAGAAGGGCTGCGTCCCACCACGTCACTCGGCCATTGTCGCAGCGCCACCGGCCGGCGCCAAATAGGCCGATAATGGGTTTGCATGTTGCTCGGACGACCGGCTGATGACGGCGGGCTAGATCCCGCGAAACGGAATTCCAGCAGGGCTTTTCTCGAACTTTCGCTGCCGGAATTCCGTTTCGCGGTCGATGCCCTAAAATCAGCGCAGCGGGCGCAGCACGATCGGCATGCCGTCCATCGGCACGGGCATGCCGCCGTAGTCCCACTTGGCCTCGTAGCCGGGTCGGGGCAGCTCGATCCGGTACTTGCGAAGCAATCGATGCATGATCGTCTTGACCTCGAGCTGGCCGAACACCATGCCGATGCACTTGTGCGCGCCGCCGCCGAACGGGGTGAACGCATAGCGATGCCGCTTGTGTTCGTTGCGGGGCTCGGCGAAGCGGGCCGGATCGAACTTCTCCGGGTCGGTCCAGATCTCCGGCAGCCGGTGATTCATGCCCGGATAGGCGATCACGTTGGTGCCCTTGGGGATGTAGTAGCCGAGAAGTTCGGTATCGCGCACGGTCTGCCGCATGGCCCACTGCACGGGTGTGACCATCCGGATCGACTCGTTCATCACCAGGTCGAGTGTTTCCAACTTCTCCAGCGACTCGATGTCCAGCGGGCCGTCGCCGAGACGGTCGGACTCGTCGCGGCAGCTGTCCTGCCACTCGGGGTTCGCGGCCAGGTAGTAGGCCATGGTGGTCGCTGTCGACGTCGACGTGTCGTGGGCGGCCATCATCAGGAAGATCATGTGGCTGACGACATCCTCGTCGGAGAACTTGTTGCCGTCCTCGTCCTCGGTCTGGCACAGCACCGTCAAAAGGTCGGAACCCTCCTTGCCGCGGCGCTCCTTGACGCGTTCGGAGAAGTAGTTCTCGAGCAGCTTTCGCGCCTGCAGCCCTCGCCACCAGGTGAACGGAGGCACGCCGGTGCGGATGATCGCGTTGCCCGCGCGGGTGGTGGTGGTGAACGCCTTGTTCACCTTGGTGACGAGCTCGTGGTCGGTGCCGGGCTCGTGGCCCATGAACACCATCGAGGCGATGTCGAGGGTCAGCTCCTTCATCGCCGGATAGAGCAGGAACCGCGCGTCGTTGGCCACCCAATCGTTGGCGATCACCTGCGAGACCACCGTGTCGACCTGTTCGGTATAGCCGGCGAGCCGGGTCCGGACGAACGCCTCCTGCATGATGCGCCGGTGGAACATGTGCTCTTCGAAGTCGAGCAGCATCAAGCCGCGCTTGAAGAACGGTCCGATAGCGGGTACCCAGCCCTGCTGGGAAAAGTCCTTGTTCCGGTTGGAGTAGAGGGCCTGAATCGCGTCTGGGCCAAGCGCCGCCACGCTCGGGATGATTGGCGAATCCATGAGCACTAGCGGTCCGCGGGTGCGATACAGATGCAGGAAGAAGTCAGGGCCGCCGCGGAACATCTCGATTATGTGGCCGAGGATCGGCAGCCCGCTGTCACCCATCACGGGCTTGAGGTCGCTGCCCCCTGGGGGCTCCGCCCAGGCGCGCTGAGGCCAGTCGTGGGCCAGCAGCCGCTTTTCAAGGGCCCCCATGCCGGGCACGGTGAGGAAGGGCGACGTGGTGAACCGTCGCTTGGCCTGGTCGAGCAGGTAATCCCTCGTGCTGATGGTCGGCATCTGCGCTCCTAGGCAAAAAGACTGTGGCCGTTGTCACTACCTATCCTCATCCTGAATGGCAGACTTGACGCATGTCAAGTTTGGATCCGAAGTGCCGTGATGCGAAGGTCTACAGCCATGACCGCTGAGTCCACCGCGCCGGAGATCCGCAGAAGCAGGGGCGACCGGCAACGCGACGCCATCATCACCGCGGTCCGCGACCTGCTCGAACAGAGGTCGTTCGCAGATCTTTCGGTCAGCACGATCAGCGAGCGGGCCGGTGTCGCGCGGTCGGGTTTCTACTTCTACTTCGACTCCAAGTACGCGGTGCTCGCGGTGATCGTCGCCGAAGCGATGGAGGAACTGAACAAACTGACCCACGACTTCGCGCCCCGTGAACCCGGCGAGGCGCCGTCGGACTTCGCAAAGCGGATGGTCGGTAATGCCGCGATGGTTTTCTCCACCAACGACCCGATCATGCGGGCGTGCACGCTTGCCCGGAACACCGACGCGCAGATCCGCGAGATCATGGACGACTTCGCGGACACGGTGATCGACAAGATCGTCGGCCTCGTCGAGCAGGATGCCGGCGCGAGGCCGGTGTCCGACGACTTGCCCGCCCTTGTGCGCTCGCTCACCGCCGTGACGTCGATGACGCTGTCGCACGACAGCGCGTTCGTCGGCCGCGGCGACGATGTCGGTCGCGCCATCGAGGTCGTGGAGCGACTGTGGGTGTCCGGCCTGTGGGGCGGCGGCCAGACCAGCTAGTCGGTACCGCCGGTATCCTCACCGCATGGCGCAGGAAAGCGGTTTTGCCGGCAAGCGTTGTCTTCTCACCGGAGCCGCCAGTGGCATCGGCCGCGCGACCGCCCTGAAGCTGGCCGCCGAGGGTGCGGAGCTGTATCTGACCGACCGCGACGCCGAGGGGCTGGAGACGACCGTCGCCGACGTCCGGGCGCTGGGCGCCGATGTGCCCGAGCACCGGGCGCTCGACATCTCCGACTATGACGCGGTCGTCAGCTTCGCCGACGACATTCACGCCGCTCATCCCGCGATGGACGTGGTGATGAACATCGCGGGCGTCTCGGCGTGGGGCACCGTCTCCACGCTCACACACCAGCACTGGAAGTCGATGGTCGACATCAACCTGATGGGGCCTATCCACGTCATCGAGACGTTCATCCCACCGATGGTGGCGGCCAGGAAGGGCGGGCACCTGGTCAACGTGTCGTCGGTGGCCGGCATCGTGGCGTTGCCGTGGCACGCCGCCTACAGCGCGAGCAAGTACGGCCTGCGCGGAGTCTCCGAGGTGCTGCGGTTCGACCTGGCCCGGAACCGCATCGGTGTGTCCGTTGTGGTGCCCGGCGCGGTGAAAACCCCCCTGGTGCAGACGGTTCAGATCGCCGGCGTGGACCGTGACGATCCGCGGGTGAAGCGCTGGACGGACCGGTTCGCCGGCCACGCGGTGTCGCCCGAGCACGTCGCGGACAGGATCCTGCGGGGTGTGCGCCGCAACCGGTTCATGGTCTACACATCGCCTGACGTCAGGGCGCTGTACCTGTTCAAGCGCACGATGTGGTGGCCCTACAGCGTCGCGATGCGCCAGGTCAACGTGTTGTTCACGCGTGCGCTGCGGCCACCGGCTTTGTCGGATGGAGCGGGTCGAAACTGAGCTCGTGCTCGAAAATGTGTCGAAATCTCGCACATAAGTTCAGATTCGGCCACCGGTGCGATGTGGCTAGTAACCGCCTTCCGGTGCAGCCAGTTCCAGCCGTACACCGAGAAGCCGGATCGGTCGGTCGAGTTCGAACTGGCCGAGCAGGTCCAGCGCGGTCTTCGTGATGGTCTCCGCATCCGTGCTCACCGAGCCGAGCTTGCGGATCTTGGTCCGGGTGAAGAACGTCTTGGTGCGCACCGTTACCGCCACCCGGGTGACGACGCGCCCCTGGCCGACGACCTCCTCGAGCGTTTGGTGCGCGAGTTCGACTACGGCGGAGTCGATTTCGGCGCGGTCGGTCAGGTCGCGGGGGAACGTGATGACATGGCTGCGCGAACGGGCCACCCATGGCGCTGCGCTGACGTCGGTGTCGCCGCCGCCTTTGGCCAGCAGCAGAATCCAGAGCCCGGTGGTCGGGCCGAACGTCGACGTCAGGAGTTGGGCGTCGGTCGACGCCAGGTCTGCGACGGTGGTGATACCCATGCCTGCAAGCTTTTTCGCCGTCTTCGGGCCGACGCCCCACAGCGCGTCGACCTCGCGGTCACCCATCACCGCCATCCAGTTGTCCTCGGTCAGGGCGTAGATCCCCGCCGGCTTGCCGAACCCGGTCGCCACCTTGGCCCGTTGTTTGTTGTCGCTGATGCCGACTGAACAAGACAGTCCCGTGCCCGCGGCGACGACCTCACGGATCTGCTCCGCCAGGTGGAACGGATCGATCGAGTCTTTGGGGCCGGCGCCGAGATACGCCTCGTCCCACCCCCACACTTCGACCGGATGGCCGAAATCGCGCAGCAGAGTCATCACTTCTTCTGAGGCCTCGTCATAGGCGTCGGTGTCCAGGGGCAGGAACGTCGCGTCGGGACACTTGCGCGCCGCGGTGCGCAGCGGCATCCCGGCGTGCACACCGAACGCCCGCGCCGGATACGACGCGCACGTGACGACCTTGCGGGGTTCACTCGGGTCGCCGTTGCCGCCGACGATGACGGGCAGTCCGGCGAGGTCGGGGTTGCGCCGCACCTCGACGGCTGCCTGGAACTGATCGAGGTCGACGTGCAGGACCCACCCGGTGGTCATGTCCCGCAGAGCTTGCGCGCCAAGGCCTCCCACGCGGCGCCGAGGCTCTTCAGCGTCTGGCGGCCCTCGTTGAGTTGGTGGTGCACGTAGTCGGGGTCAAGGAGCGCGAGCAGGGCGGTGGCCTGGGCGCCGATGTCGCCGGTGGTGCCCGCGTCCTCCAGGAGTATGGAGACGTGGCGGTTGTGCAGCGTCGCCGGCGCGTTGAATCGCATCTGCGGGTCGCGGTTGGCGTCCGACAGCAGCGCCTGGTGAGCGTGGACGAACTTCAGCCGGTGCCGGCCGTATGCGAGCAGTCGATCCAGGGGAGGTGCGCCCGGCCCCAGTGGTGGCGGTCCGAAGAGGAACGCCTGCTGTTGGGCTTTCTCGTCTTCGTCGAGCAGCACGATCATCAGGCCCGCCCTGCTGCCGAACCGGCGGAACAGCGTGCCTTTGCCGACGCCCGCGGCCGCGGCGATGTCGTCGGTGGTGACGGCCTCGGCGCCGTGCTCGGTGATCAGGCGGCGCGCCGCCTCGAGCAGTAGCGTGCGGTTACGCGCGGCGTCGCCTCGCTCGTGCGGCGCTTGATCGGCGACCGACAACTCGTTCAGCTCACGAGAGGCGGCCATGTCACAAGTCTAGGGCCGGTCCTGTCAGACATTTAGATCTGCCCGAAATAAATCGGACCGTGGTCCGGTTCCTCTGTGCGAGGATCTCAGGGTCTACGAAAGGGACGCGGAAAATGTCGGACACCAAGGTGTTGGTGCTGGTGGGTAGCCTGCGCGCGGCGTCGGTCAATCGTCAACTCGCCGAACTGGCGATCGAGTCGGCTCCCGACGGGGTGCGCCTGCAGCTGTTCGACCGGCTGGGGGAGTTGCCGTTCTACAACGAGGACATCGACAACGAGAACGTGGCGGACTCCGTGGTGGCGTTGCGGGAGGCGGCCGGCGACGCGGCCGCGGCCCTGGTCGTCACCCCGGAGTACAACGGCAGCATTCCCGGTGTGCTCAAGAACGCGATCGACTGGCTGTCGCGGCCGTTCGGCAACAGCGCGCTGAAGGACAAGCCGATCGCCGTCGTGGGTGCTGCGGCCGGCCGCTACGGCGGGGTGTGGGGACATGACGAGACGCGCAAGTCCTTCGGCATCGCCGGCCCGCGCGTGGTTGAGGATTTGAAGCTGTCGGTGCAGACGACGGCCTTCGACGGCAAGCATCCGCGCGCGAACGCCGACGTGGCCGCGACGCTGCGGGACATCGTCGGAAAGTTGGCCGCCGAAGTTTCGTAAAGCCGTTCCAGGCAAGCCGCCGGCCGGGTCCGCTGAGACCTGACGGCGGCTTTGCTGTTATGTCACTGTGACGGTTCGCGTCAAGTGGCATGTCGGTGGCCGGGGGTAGACCTATCACTGGAACGCGACACACCCTCGGGTGTGATGTGCGACACGCCGAAGGGATTATCCGTCAAACGCTTACGACCAGGGAATTTCAAGAATGTTATTCGGAATATGTGGTATCCCTTCGCAATGTCGGACACTAGGTGTAGTGTTCCGAACACCGACAGACCCCCACGGTTTCCAATCTTTCAAGGGTCGGCCGGAGTCCAGAAATCCACCGGTGTCGGCTCTCCGGCCCGCGGACCACGGCCCCGGGCGACAGGAATTTTAAGGGCCTCCGGGCCGCTGAATTTCAGTGAGACGCAGTACCCGATCAGTTGCCAGTCTCAGTTCGCAGAGGAGCCGTACCGCAGATGACCGTCACCGTGTACACCAAACCCGCGTGCGTTCAGTGCAACGCCACCTACAAGGCGCTGGACAAGCAGGGCATCGCCTACGAGAAGGTCGACATCAGCCTGGACAGCGAGGCCCGTGACTACGTCATGGCGCTCGGATACCTCCAGGCCCCCGTCGTGGTGGCCGGCAACGACCACTGGTCCGGGTTCCGGCCCGATCGCATCAAGTCGCTCGGAGCGGTCGCGGCGACGGCCTAGGGGTACTCAGACGGCAGAAAGGAGAACACGATGAGCAATCTCGTCTACTTCTCCAGCGTGTCGGAGAACACCCACCGCTTCGTCGAGAAGCTCGGCCGGCCCGCCACCCGGATCCCGCTGCACGGGCGTATCGAGGTCGACGAGCCCTACGTGCTGGTGCTGCCCACCTACGGCGGTGGGCGCGCCACACCCGACATCAACGACGGTGGCTATGTCCCCAAACAGGTCATCGCCTTTTTGAACAATGAACACAACCGGTCGCTGATCCGCGGCGTCATCGCTGCGGGCAATAACAACTTCGGTACCGAATTCGCCTACGCGGGTGACGTGGTCTCCCGCAAGTGCGGCGTTCCGTACCTGTACCGCTTCGAACTCATGGGAACCCCGGACGACGTGGAAGCCGTCCGCGCGGGACTTGCCGACTTCTGGAAGGACCAGACGTGCCACCAACCGTCACAGCTGCAGAGCCTGTAACCGCCCCTCCGGGCGCCCCCGGGGAGACGGATTACCACGCGCTCAACGCGATGCTGAATCTGTACGACGCCGACGGCAATATCCAGTTCGAGAAGGATCGCGAAGCCGCGCATCAGTACTTCCGCGAGCACGTCAACCAGAACACGGTGTTCTTCCACGATCAGGACGAGAAGCTCGACTACCTGATCAAGGAGAACTATTACGAGCGTGAGGTTCTCGACCAGTACTCGCGCAACTTCGTCAAGAGCCTGATCGACCGCGCCTACGCCAAGAAGTTCCGCTTCCCGACGTTTCTGGGCGCGTTCAAGTACTACACCAGCTACACGCTGAAGACCTTCGACGGCAAGCGCTATCTGGAGCGCTTCGAGGACCGCGTGGTGATGGTGGCGCTGACGCTGGCCTCGGGTGACACCGGCCTGGCCGAGAATCTGGTCGACGAGATCATCGACGGCCGGTTCCAGCCGGCGACGCCGACGTTCCTGAACTCCGGTAAGAAGCAGCGCGGCGAGCCAGTGTAGCTGCTTCCCAGCCGGAACCCCGGTGGACACCCCCGAGGGGCCACGGGCCATCGAGTCTTTGCAGGCGGGTGACCGGGTGCTCTCGCACGACGGGTCGTTCTCCGTGGTCGAGTCTCGTCGTCGAGAACCCCAATGATCAAGCGCTCATTCGCATCTCGCACTTCGGGCATAAGGAGCCGATCCTCTGCACTCCCGAGCATCCGATCTTGGTTTGGACCACCCGCGAGGTGCAATCTTTGATCGACGGTGACGGTTCTGACCCGTTCAACGGATTCGTATGGCTCGCTGCCCAGGACATTCATCCCGCGGATTTCATCGTGACTGCAGCGCCGCTTGAAGGACGCGAGCGGCGTGTGCACGACTTGATGGACTATGTCGGCTCCGGCGAATACGAAGAAGTCGACGGGCTCATCCGCAAGGTGAACGCAGACCTGAAGCACCGCAGCAAGCAACGCCACCGCATCAAGTTCGTTTCGGTGAATCGCTATGTCGAGGAGTCCTACGACCTTGGCCTCATCCTCGGCTGGTACGTCGCCGAAGGCCACATCTCCAAACGGTCAGGGCCGGACGGTCCGACGACGCCCAATGGCATCCACTTCACGATCGGTACGCACGAACTCGAGTACCAGCAGGAGTTGGCGGCAGCGTTCAAGCGAGTCTTCGCCGCCGATCTCGCCGTGCATCAAAGTGTGTCGGACCAGTCGGTGCGCATGGTGTGCAACAGCAAGGTGGTGGCTTCGCTCTTCCTGTCAATGGTTGGCACGGGATACCACCTGAAGCGCTTGTCCCACGAGGTACTGACAGCCGACGAAGAATTCCAGCGTGGCCTTTTGGCCGGGTTGTTCCGCGGGGACGGATGCTCGACCACCGGCGGGATGGTGCTCGACTTGGTGAACCCGGACCTCATCGACCAGGTGCAGCTCCTTCTGCGCCGAGTCGGCATCATGTCCCGGGTTCGCCAGTACACCAACCAGGCCGGCAACATGACGGGGCAGGTGTTCGTGCCCGGGCTGCCCGGCGCCAACGAGGACTTCATCTTCGACGTCGGCAAGAACCTCCACAACTATGTGGGGCAGAAGGGGACGTCACGCAAGACGTACCAGGTCGTCCATGGGCGCCACGTATACGGAGTCCGCGAACTGGAACGTACGAAAGACGTTCCGGACAAGGTGTACAACCTTCACGTCGAGGGCACGCACACCTACACGATTCGTGGCACGGTCGTACACAATTGCTTCCTTCTTCGCATCGAGGACAATATGGAGTCCATCGGGCGTTCCATCAACTCGGCGTTGCAGCTGTCCAAGCGCGGCGGCGGGGTTGCGTTGCTGCTGACCAACATTCGTGAGCACGGCGCGCCGATCAAGAACATCGAGAACCAGAGCTCGGGCGTCATCCCCATCATGAAGCTGCTGGAGGACTCGTTCTCCTACGCCAACCAGCTGGGTGCGCGCCAGGGTGCGGGTGCGGTGTACCTGCACGCGCACCATCCCGACATCTACCGCTTCCTGGACACCAAGCGCGAGAACGCCGACGAGAAGATCCGCATCAAGACGCTGAGCCTCGGTGTGGTGATCCCGGACATCACGTTCGAGCTGGCCAAGAAGAACGAGGACATGTACCTGTTCTCGCCGTACGACGTCGAGCGGGTCTACGGCGTGCCGTTCGCCGACATCTCGGTGACCGAGAAGTACTACGAGATGGTCGACGACGCGCGGATCCGCAAGACGAAGATCAAGGCGCGTGAGTTCTTCCAGACGCTGGCCGAGCTGCAGTTCGAGTCTGGCTACCCGTACATCATGTACGAGGACACGGTGAACCGGGCCAACCCGATCGAGGGCAAGATCACGCACAGCAATCTGTGCTCGGAGATCCTGCAGGTGTCCACGCCGTCGGTGTTCAACGAGGATCTGACCTACGCCCAAGTGGGCAAGGACATCTCGTGCAACCTCGGTTCGCTGAACATCGCCAAGACGATGGACTCGCCGGACTTCGCACAGACCATCGAGGTGGCGATCCGGGCGTTGACGGCGGTGTCCGATCAGACGCACATCTGGTCGGTGCCGTCGATCGAGCAGGGAAACAACGACTCCCACGCGATCGGTCTGGGACAGATGAACCTGCACGGGTACCTGGCGCGTGAGCGAGTCCACTACGGCTCCGAAGAGGGCGTCGACTTCACCAACATCTACTTCTACGCGGTGCTCTATCACGCGCTGCGGGCGTCGAACCGCATTGCGATCGAGCGCGGCGCGCACTTCAAGGGCTTCGAGAAGTCGAAATACGCGACGGGTGAGTTCTTCGACAAGTACACCGAACAGGTGTGGGAACCCAAGACGGACAGGGTAAGCAGCTATTCGCCGAGGCGGGCATTCGCATTCCGACGCAAGAGGATTGGGTCAGGCTCAAGGAGTCGGTGCAGAAGGACGGCATCTACAACCAGAACCTGCAGGCCGTGCCGCCGACGGGGTCGATCAGCTACATCAACAACTCGACCAGCTCCATCCACCCGGTGGCGTCGCAAGATCGAGATCCGCAAGGAAGGCAAGATCGGCCGCGTCTACTATCCGGCGCCCTACCTGACGAACGAGAACCTCGAGTACTACGAGGACGCCTACGAGATCGGCTACGAGAAGATCATCGACACCTATGCCGCGGCCACGCAGCATGTCGACCAGGGGCTGAGCCTGACGTTGTTCTTCAAGGACACCGCGAGCACTCGCGACGTCAACAAGGCGCAGATCTACGCGTGGCGCAAGGGCATCAAGACGCTCTACTACATCAGGCTGCGCCAGATGGCTTTGGAAGGCACCGAAGTCGAGGGTTGCGTCTCCTGCATGTTGTAAGACTTCGACGCCGAGTGCGGACTCGATACCCGCGGTAGCGGGGGGAGTGACTGTGGGCTAGTCGCTGGACCCGATGGGGGCTGGGAAGTCGTATGCCATTGACCGCCGCGCCGCGGAAACTCCTTGAAAAACCTCAGACATGGACTCGGAGCTGGTGCGGTTCTAGACTTGGCTCATGGCTGATAAGAAGCAGAGCTACGACCCGAAGAAGGGCGGCAAGTTCGAGCCGAGCACCAAGGCTCAACCGCCCCCCGGCCCAAAAGTGGGCGATCACGACAAGAGGAAGTAGCGACTAGGCCCAAGCCGGGTTCAACCAGGCGCTCTATACCCGCCTCGGCAACCTGCAGGGCCGTGTCGAAGGACCGCGTTCTACGCGTCACGAACGCTCACCATCGGCGCTCGGCTCGCCGTCGACGATCGTGCAGCAGGCACCCCGTTAGCCGGGTTGCCGGTTTCGATCTGCACTAGTTGACGGACGCGCTGGGAAGGCTGGGGAGTCGCGTCAGCACCGGCCTTCTCGGAGGAGTCTGCGGTTGCGGCGTCGATTCCTCGATGACGGCGGCGCCGGGTAGTCCCAGCACTCGCCGGCAATCATTCGCCGTACGTTCCGCCGTAGATAGACGCAGCACACGCCGATGCCGTCGGTCACGACGCGCTACTTCTTGATGGTGTGTTGCGGCCCTTGGGCTTTCTTGTACAACGCCTTGAGCATCCGGTCACGGAACCGCGCGTTGTCGATCAGCTTGATGCCGGCGTTCGCGAGCCGCGGCTGGCCCAATAGCTTGTGGAAGTAGCGGCCCCGCCGATACTCCTTGCCCCACGCCGCCTCCATCCGCAGTGCGTAGTTGGTGAAGTCGTCGGGTCCACCATTCTGCAGCGCCGCGATCGCGCACTCACCCGCGGCGAGCCCGGATTCCAAAGCTTTGGAGATGCCCGCGCCCGACGCCGGCTTACCCGCACCCAGAGAGTCGCCGGTGAACAGCACACCCGGGCGCCACGGCGGCCACGCGGTGAACCCCATCGGCAGCCGCCACGCCCGAACGCTCTTGTTCTTCTTCAGCTCCTCGATCGGCGGCAACTCCCACTCCGGCGGCAGCGTGCGCAGGAACTCGCCGAGGAACTGCGTGGCGTTGATCGCCTGCCAGTTCTTGTAGCTGTTGACGTAGCCCAGGCCGATGTTGAAAACGCCGGAGCCCATCGGGAACACCCAGCCGTAGCCGGGCAATTGGTCGCCCTGGAACGCCAGCTTCAGATAGATGTCGAGGCTGTCTGAGTCGGGGCGGTTGGCGTGCATCTCCGAGCGGATCGCGATCGCCGAGTAGCCGTTGTACTCCGAGTCGATCTTCAGCGCCCGTTTGATGGGGGAGTAGGCGCCGTCGGCCGCGATGACCGCGTCGCCGTACACCTTCTCGCCGCTCTTGAGCGTCACGCCGACCACGCGGCCGTTAGCGTCGAGTTCCGGCCCGGTCACTTCAGCACCCTGGCGGACCTCGGCGCCCGCCGACTCGGCGTGTTTGAGAAGCACGGTGTCGAGGTGGGTACGGCTCACGGTGTGCCCGTGGTCGGGCATCCCGGGCCGCCTCGGGAAGGACAGTTCCCATTGGCTCGGGCTGAACACCGTCACCTTGTTGACCCGGTGGAAGGTGGAGACCTCATCGGCCAGGCCCATCTTCTGCAGGTAGCTCACCGCACGCGCGGTCAGGCCGTCACCGCACGGTTTGTCACGCGGGAATTCGGCCTTGTCCAGGACAACCACCTTTGCGCCGGTCTGCGCGGCCTGCCATGCCGCTGCCGAGCCCGAAGGCCCGCCACCTGCAATGACCAGGTCGTATCGCTGCGTCATGAAACTCGTCTCGTCGATCGGCTGTCGCAGAGATAGTACCCAAGTCGTCGCCACCCATCCCGCCCGTGAAAGCGCCCTAATGGAACGGTAATCATTCCGCCGCGGCACGGTCTGAGCAGGTCAGTGACGTCTGGGCGGTACAGTGATCGGGTGCGACGAGGGTCAAGGCCACGTTCGGCCGACGAGGCGGGTGTGAAGGTCGACGCTCGCAGCGAGCGCTGGCGTGAGCATCGCAAGAAGGTGCGGTCGGAGATTGTCGACGCCGCCTTCCGCGCGATCGACCGTCTCGGACCCAACGTCAGTGTGCGCGAGATCGCCGAAGAAGCGGGCACGGCCAAACCCAAGATCTACCGCCACTTCGCCGATAAGTCCGACATGTTCTCCGAGATCGGTCAGCGGATGCGCGACATGTTGTGGGCGGCCATCATTCCGTCGATCAACGTGGAGAGCGATTCCACGCGCCAGATCGTCGGCCGCGGGGTCGAGCACTACGTGGAGTTGGTCGATCAACACCCGAACGTCGTGCGCTTCCTGCTCCAGGGCAGATTCGCCGATCAGTCGGCGGCGGCCATGACGACCGTCAACAAGGGCAGCGAAATCACCCTGGCCATCGCCGACATGATCAGCACCGAGCTCAAAGACCTTGCGCCGGAACCGGAGGCGTTCGAGCTGGCGGCATTCGCGATCTTCGGCACCGCGGCGTCGGCGACGGATTGGTGGCTCGGCGGCGACGACGACAGCCCCCGGCGGATGCCGGCCGACAAGTTCATCGCGCACATGACGACCATCATGGTGGGCGCCATCAACGGCACCGCCGAACTGCTCGGCATCGAGATCGACGCGGATCAGCCGATCAACACCGCCGTCCGCAGGCAGCAACCCGTCGCATGATTTGAGGCAGACGCCTCATGCCGTAAGACCCCGCCGCGCACGAACATCGGGGCATGACAAAACAACACACTCCTCAGGACGCCGTTGCATCTGTGCTGGCCGACCCGGTGCTGCCCCGCGGCGACGACGAGCGGTTCGTCGGATTCGGAATCATGGGCCTGCCGTTCGCCAACGGTCACTACTTGGCGATGCGCCAATTTCCCGCGACGAGCTTTGCGCCTCCGTACGTGTCGGTCTGGCACCGCGACCCGTCCTGCAACTGGACGTTCTACGCCACGACGCCCGGACAACAAAGCTGCGCTCGTTACTTCAGCTCAGCCACGCCCAAGGACGCGGTGCAATGCGATATTTCTGTCGGCTGGGCGGGCCCGTGGTCGGCCCGCGTCGAGATCCCCGGATTGCTGCAGTGGACCTTCGAACTGCAGGAGACCGTGGCCACCCGACTGATGAGCACGGTCGGCACCCGGCTGTCCGAGTCGGCGTGGAGCGACCCGACGACTCTGCGGCGGCTCAGCAGAGTGGCAACCCGCACACTCGGCGTCGGGGACGTCCGGCTGACAGGCCGCGCTCCCAACGGGCAGTGCTACATGATGGCCCCGAGGCAGTTGTGGGTCGTCGCTGACTCGAACGCGGTTGTACAAGGCCGCGATCTGGGCCCCAGCGGTCCGCTGCTCCGGCAGGCCCGCCTCGGCGACTTTCGCATGCCGCAACGCGGAATCGGCATGGTCGGATCGGGTCACTTCGAGACGTTCGACCCTGACCGGCATCGCACCTCCGAACAGGTGCATTCATTCGCTTAATGCTGGTTGACCTGGCGGTGGCGTCGGCGATGGCCGACGCCACCGGCGTCGTTGGCGCGTTCGGCCGAGGCGGTTACCCTGGGAGCCTGATACCCGGTACCGGCGTTCCCAGGATGGGCCCACACCGGAGTAGGGGAGGCTCCAACATGACGGTGGCGCAGCACACGCCCGATGCGACGGCAGTCGAACCGGTGCACACCCGCACGCTGATCATCGGCAGCGGATTCTCGGGCCTCGGGATGGGCATCGCCCTGCAGCAGCAGAACGTCGACTTCCTGATTCTGGAGAAGGCCGACGACATCGGCGGCACCTGGCGGGACAACACCTACCCCGGGTGTGCCTGCGACATCCCGTCGCACATGTACTCGTTCTCGTTCGAGCCCAAGCCCGACTGGCAGCACATGTGGTCGTTTCAGCCGGAGATTCAGGACTACCTGCAGGGTGTGACGGACAAGTACGGGCTGCGGCGCTACATCCGGTTCAACTCCCATGTCGACCGCGCGCATTGGGACGACGACGAAATGCGTTGGCACGTCTTCACCGACGACGGCCGTGAGTTCGTCGCGCAGTTCGTCGTCTCCGGCGCGGGCGGACTGCACATCCCGCTGATCCCGGACTTCGACGGACTGGACGACTTCCGGGATGCCGGAGGTACGGTCTTTCACTCCGCGGAGTGGGACCACGGCGTGGATCTGACCGGAAAGCGCGTCGCGGTGATCGGCACCGGGGCCAGCGCCATCCAGATCGTGCCCGAGATCGTGAAGGACGTTGCGGCGCTGCAGCTTTACCAGCGCACCCCGGCCTGGGTGATGCCCCGGCCCAACAACCCGATTCCGCCGTGGATGCGGCAGATGTTCACCTACGTCCCCGGCACGCGCGCGGCCATGCGCGCAGGGATCTACTGGATCCACGAGACCGTCGGGTTCGCGATGACCAAGCAGCCGCGCCTGCTGAAACTCGGCGAACTGATGGGCAAGTGGAACATCCGCCGTTCGGTCAAGGACCCGCAGTTGCGCAAGAAGCTGACGCCGAACTACCGGGCGGGCTGCAAGCGCATCCTCAACTCCGACACGTATTACGTCGGCATCGCGAACCCGAAGACCGAGGTGATCACCGACGGCATCGCGCGGTTCACCAAGACCGGGATCGTCGCAGGCGACGGCACCGAGCGTGAGGTCGACGTCGTGGTGTGCGCCACCGGCTTTCACGTCACCGACTCCTATACCTACGTCGACATCAAGGGGCGCGCCGGCGAAGATCTGGTCGACCGGTGGAACCGTGAGGGCATCGCGGCGCTGCGCGGCATCACCATCGCCGACGTGCCCAACCTGTTCTTCCTGCTCGGTCCCAACACGGCCCTCGGACACAACTCGGTGGTGTTCATGATCGAGTCGCAGATCCGCTACGCGGCCCACGCCATCGCCGCGGTCGACAAGAGGGGCGCCCAGGCGCTGGCGCCCACCCGTGCGGCTCAGGACGCGTACAACGAGGAGTTGCAGGGCGACCTCGCGGGCACGGTCTGGAGCACCGGTGGTTGCCACAGTTGGTACATGGATGAGCATGGTGTCAACCGCACGCTGTGGAGCGGAATGACATGGCAGTACTGGCTGGCGACCCGCAGATTCGATCCGTCCGAGTACGCATTTCTCAACGGACGCCGCGACACGCCAAAACACAAGATGTCGTATACCGCGAAGTAGTCGGACCCCAGTTGTAGTGTTGAACTCGCGATAGCTGCTCTATAGCTGAGACCTAAAAAGACCAGGTGAAACGGGGTTCTTGTGAGCGATGGCATGAAACTGATCGACCGTGTCTCGGCCATCAACTGGAACCGGCTGCAGGACGAGAAAGACGCCGAGGTCTGGGATCGGCTGACCGGCAATTTCTGGTTGCCAGAGAAGGTGCCGGTGTCCAACGACATCCCGTCCTGGGGAACGTTGAACGATCACGAGAAGCAGCTGACGATGCGGGTCTTCACCGGCTTGACGCTGCTGGACACCATTCAGGGCACCGTCGGCGCGGTCAGCCTGATTCCCGACGCGCTGACCCCGCATGAGGAAGCCGTCTACACCAACATCGCGTTCATGGAGTCGGTGCACGCGCGCAGCTACAGCAACATCTTCTCGACGCTGTGCTCGACCGCTGAGATCGACGACGCGTTCCGCTGGTCGGAGGAGAACCCGAATCTCCAGCGCAAGGCCGAGATCGTCATGCAGTACTACAAGGGCGACCAGCCGCTGAAGCGCAAGGTGGCCTCCACGCTGCTGGAGAGCTTCCTGTTCTACTCCGGCTTCTACCTCCCGATGTACTGGTCGAGCCGGGCCAAGCTGACCAACACCGCCGACATGATCCGGCTGATCATCCGCGACGAGGCCGTGCACGGCTACTACATCGGGTACAAGTACCAGAAGGGCCTGGCGATGGAGGACGCCGCCACGCAGGCCGAGCTCAAGGACTACACCTACGAGCTGCTGTTCGAGCTGTACGACAACGAGGTGGAGTACACCCAGGACCTCTACGACGGGGTCGGGCTGACCGAGGACGTCAAGAAGTTCCTGCGCTACAACGCCAACAAGGCGCTGATGAACCTCGGCTATGAGGCGTTGTTCCCGCGCGACGAGACCGACGTCAACCCGGCGATCCTCTCGGCGCTGTCACCGAACGCCGACGAGAATCACGACTTCTTCTCCGGCTCGGGCTCCTCGTATGTCATCGGCAAGGCCGTCAACACCGAAGACGAGGACTGGGACTTCTAAACGTGCAGGTAAGCGGCCTGCACTGAGGTAGATCTGGCTCAGTCGGCAAACGGTCCGTCGGCCTCTCCGAAGCACGCCAGCGCCGCGATGACGTTGGACCTCTACGCAGACTTGTTCGACGACGACCTGGAGGCGGTGGCCACCGCGCTCGACAAGGCCCGCTCGGCAGCAAACCAGAAAACTCTTAGTAATTCCTGATCTTCGTTCGGCGTTTCAGAACGTCGCAGGTCATCACATCGGGCCTGTAACTGGCCAATAGGGGACTATAACTGCGCTACAGGGGAAACCTTGGCGCGCAACCAATTTGGCATTCTTCGCCGCGCTTGTCTGAGGTACGTTGCTCGTCATCGCCCCACGACGATTCTGCACGAAGGACGGCACCACGATGACCAACCGCATCCGCGCCACCGACCGCACCGCCAGCAACGCCAACCGGTGTGAAGCCTCCGCCGGTGCTGGTCGCCGCACTGGGGCCGCAGATGCTGCGCCTCGCCGGCGAACTGGCCGACGGCACAGCCTTGGGTGCGCAGCCATGGACCTAGTCTGACACGCAGCAGACCGGTCGCTGCGCCACCGATCGGGTGATTGGGCCGCGCCGTTCACCCACAGTTTTTTGCTATGTTCACCCGGCATACACGGCCGATTCACCGCGCGGTCGGCGTTCACGGAGAAGTCACTTGCACGTCGGGCTGGTCATCGCCATCGGCTTCGCGGTGGCCTTCGCCCTGACCAACGGCTTCCACGATGCCTCCAACGCCATCGCCACCCTGGTGGCGACGCGGGCAGCGACCCCGGGCCAGGCCGTCGCCCTCTCTGCGGTGTTCAACATGGGCGGTGCGGTCCTGCTCGGCACGGCCGTGGCCGACACCATCGGCAAGATCGTCACCTTGCCGCAGGCCCAGATGATTCCCGTAGTCGGGGCGGGCCTGGCTGGCGCGACAGCCTGGAACGCCATCACCTGGTGGCGGGGCCTGCCGTCGTCGTCGGGGCACGCTCTGGTCGGGGGTCTGGTCGGCGCGGCCGTCGCCGACGGCATTCTCTCGGGCTCCGGCGGACTCGGCTCCGTCCAGTGGGGCGGTTTCGACGGCTGGCACCCCACCGGCGTCATCGGTGTTCTGGTCGCCCTGCTGATCTCCCCGCCCCTCGGCTTCGCCGTCGCGTTCCTGCTCCTGCGCCTACTGCGCCTGATGTCGCGGCGCTGGACGACGCGGTGGATCGGTCCGGTCCGCGGCAGCGGATGGGTTGCGGCAGCGGGACTTTCGTTCAGCCACGGCGGCAACGACGCCCAGAAGTCGATGGGCGTCATCGCGGTCCTGCTGCTGGCCTCCGGGCAGACCACCACGATGTCGGTGCCGCTGTGGGCGAAAGTCGTTACGGGCGTGGCCCTGACCGCGGGCACAGCGTTGGGCGGATGGCGCATCGTCAAGACGATCGGCCAACGCATCTTCAGCCTGACACCCATCGACTCCATCGCCAGTCAGGCCTCGTCCACGGCAGTCATCCTCGGCGCCTCCCTCATCGGAGCTCCGGTGAGCACCACCCAGGTGGTGGCCTCCTCGGTCGTCGGTGTCGGCGGCGGGCGGCGGCGGTGGAAGCACGTGAGCTGGCAGATCGTGCGCGAGATGGGCATCGCGTGGCTGACCACGATTCCGGCGGCCGCGCTGATGGCGGTCGCCGTACTACTCGTTTGGAGAGCGTTATGAGCCGCAAAGGCAGTCGCTGGTTTCTCCCCGAAACCCCCGATGTCATCGGAATGCTGCAGGAGCAGGCAGCGATCACGGTAAACGGAATGGAGGCCTTCACCGCGTGGGCAGGCGGGGACTCCGCCCGCGCCGCCGACGTCCGCGCCGCCGAGCACGACTGCGACGAAGTGCGGCGCAAACTCGTCGACGCCGTCAGCGAGGCCTTCACCACGCCGCTGCAGCCCGAGGACCTGTTCCAGTTGTCGCGCGATCTCGACAAAGTGATCAACGGCGCCAAGAACACCGTGCGCGAATCCGAAGCCATGGCCTTCCCGCCCGATCAGGCGACCGCTGAAATGGCCGTCCTGCTCGCCGAGGGGGCCCAGCACCTCCAGACCGCATTCACGTCCCTGGACGAGCGGCGCAGCAAGCTCGCCCCGCCCGCGACCGAGGCCGCCGACGCCGCGGTCAAGTCGCAGCGCAATCTGGAGCGAATCTATCGCCAGGCCGCCGGTGACCTGCTCGAAGTCACCGATATCAGGGTCGTCACCGCCCGACGCGAGTTCTACCGGCGGATCTCGGCGATCTCCGATGACATCGTCGCTGTCGCAGACCGGATCTGGTACTCGCAGGTGAAAGAGTCCTGAGACCTGCAACCGCTACTGTCCAAGACCATGTGGCTGCCCCCGATCAAGGTGCTGTGCGCCGCATGGATCATGACGGCTCTGGCGACATGCACTTCGCACCCCGCACCCGTGCAGCACGATCGAGGTGGCTGCCGCAAGGCTTTCCGCCGGGGCTGCGGGCGTCCCGCGAACGCCCCGTCCACATCGGCAGCGGGTGTCCGCTCCCTCGGTGAGGCGCTAGGCACGACGGACGGAGGTCAAAACTCGTCGTCCGACTCGGCGAACTCCATGGGGTCGTAGGGGTCATCGTCAGCGTCATCGAAGCCGTCCTCCCCGACGTCGAGCGCCTCCGGGTGCTGCTCCAGCTCCTCCAGCTTCTCGACGATCGTTGCCCACATCTCTTGCGGCACTGTGGACTTAACTGCCTCACCGATCTTGCCCAACTGAAACCTCAACTCAGCGATATCGCCGCTGGCGTCCCTGGTCTCGATCAGCGACTGGAGCCGGCGGCGGCGATCATGCCGGTGTGCACATCGACCTTGGTGTTCGAGTCGATCAGCGTCTCATAACTTTTCACCATGACGGTCTCAAGGAACGCCAACGGCGTGAGCGCGGCGGCCACGCCCTCGACGAAGTCGGCGCCGTTCGCCTTTGCCCGGCGTTCGAGGATCTCCCTGTACGTGGCTCTGGCGATGTTCTGGACTGAAAATGCCGAACGGTGTGGTTGCGGATCGAGTCGATCGTCACCCGATCACACTTGGCCAGCTTGGTGTTGTCCGCCGAGAGTGCGCGCACGATCATGGCGCGCTGGCCCCTGGCGCTGCCAGCCGCTGGCGATCGCACAGATCCGGTGCGGGAGCCCCTCCGGGCGCCAACACACAGGGGCCGCAGCCACAGTCGCCGGGATGAGCGACCAGCTGGGCCAGGTAACGCTCGACACCGCCGAAGGTGAGGCGCTGGCGGGTCTGCTCGGCGAGGTTGAAGACGTGGCAAGCAACCAGGTCGACGGCCGCGATCACGTGCACTGGGTGGACTGTAGAGATCGAGCAGCACCCCGGCGGGACGAAAGTCCCGCCTGTCGCCTCTCAGATCGCGAGGACCCCTCTGGCCAGTCGAAGTCAAACCAGGGATTACGGAATTTGGCCTGTTGCTGTGGGGACTCTCGCCGTCCGATACGGGTCTTTGGTCTGTAGTTGCGGCGTCGGCCCGTCACGAGACTGGGCATATGACCACCAATGCGGGATCGATGGTGCACGATGAACTTGAGGGTGTCGTATCGGCGCTTTGCGCTAAGTTTCCTACCCGAAGCGGCATTGACATCCAGTGCGTTGTCGCCGACGTATACGCGCAACTGGCAGCGAGCGCCACGATCACCGCGCACTTGATTCCCCTGACACTGAATAGGAGTCGGCGCGTATTGAGTGGCGCACAAGTTGCGACGAGCCCGGGTCACGACGCTTGCACAGAGACGTCCATCCCCCATGCGCCATCGCAGTGCAGGGCGTTCAGTCTATGCGACGGTGGTCTAGCCGGGTGATTGTGTGGCGCACGCAGTCGGGCCTTCTGACCTTGCCTTATATGACGATTGCCTCCAAGCATCGTTCGGCCGTGCGCATAGCGTCGGCCGAGATTCCGCGCGAGCCGACCATCGGCAGTTCGAAGGAGGGCGAAATGACGTCTGCATCAGAGACTTCGGAGGCGAAGGTCCATGGAATCCTTGTTGGGTAGATAGGTCAGAAGTATCGCAGTTGGCGATCGACTGGGCTGCACGAGACGCAGCGCTGCGCGTGTGCCGTTGACCCTTGTCCACGTACTGCCCCCAGAGGTCGAGCCGTGGATCGATAAGCTCGTCGCTGAGGACTTACTTGGTGGCGCGTGATCGCCGCGCCGAGCAAGTCATCAACGATGCTTTGCGCGTTGTCGCCTCGCCGACTCCGACACACGTGATGTCGCCGTTGAGCATCGGATAATTCCCGGACACGGGGTACCCGCTCTTGTCGACCTTTCCAAGGACGCTGACATGATTGTCGCCGCCGGTGGCCGCGGGCTGGGTGGCGTGGAAGGGCTGCTCCCTGGGCTCCGTCGGCTCTGGGCTGGTGCACCACCCGTACTGCCCGGTGGCAGTCATCCACGATGACATCCGGCTGCTGGATGGCGCTGCCTGCCCCGGTCGTGGTTGACGTCGACGGGTCGCCAGCCTCGGAGCTCGCGACTGCAATCGCTTTCGACGAGGCGTCCCGTCGGAAGGCGGAGCTGGTCGCCGTTCACACGTGGATGAACCATGCCGATTTCTACATCGACGTTGCGTGGGATGCCGTCGCGACACAGGCCGAAGAAGAGCTCGCCCAACGCCTTGCCGGCTGGTCCGAACGCTATCGCGATGTCATTGTCCGGCGCGTCGTCGGCCACGCCAATCCTGTCAGCCGCGTGCTCAAGAAGTCCTCCCGCGCCCAGCTGCTGGTCGTCGGCAGCGATGGGCGTGGTGGATTCGCCGGGCTTTTGCTGGATTCGGTGAGTTCGGCCCTGGCGCAGGCGGCGCCGATCCCGGTGGTCGTGGCGCGGCCCTGAAGCAGGTGGATGATTTCTGCCTGCGGACGTCCCTTCGCTCCGGGCCTTTCGGCCCTCGCCGCCGCGGTCCGGAAGCGGCACGCTGGGAATCACAAGAACTACGTGTTATGAGGTGTACACATCAAATGAGCGCCTACTTTCCCGACGCCGAGACCATGCGGTCAGCCCTCTTGCTTGGCAACCGAGCTCCGTCGGTGCACAACACCCAGCCATGGATATGGCGCGTAGGTGAGCAGAGCTTGTACCTATACGCAAACCAGGACCTGAACTTGCCCCATACCGACCCCGATGCACGGGATTTGATGCTGAGTTGCGGTGCGGCGCTGAACCATTGCATGGTCGCACTCGCAGCGTTGGGGTGGCAATGCAGGATCCACCGCTTGCCGAATCCCGCCGAACCCGACCATCTGGCAGTCATTGAACTTCATCGCTATCCGGCCTCAGAAACCGATGTCGCTCTGGCTGCTGCGATCCCGCGACGCCGTACCGATCGGCGCAACTACAGCTGGTGGTCGGTGCCGCAAAGAGACATCGCGCTGATGGGTGCTCGGGCGGCGCGTGCCGGCGTGACACTGCGGCGAGTGGACGCCCTCGACAATCTCAAGAGCATCGTGGCTGACGCGGCGTGGCGGCACCGCACCGACTATGACTATCTGACGGAGCTGACCACGTGGAGCGGAAGATACGCGTCGACGGCCGGTGTTCCGGCCCGGAGCGCACCGCAACCCGACGCAACGGCCGCGATACCCGCACGGTCATTCGCCGGCGCCGTGCTGGCTCAATCGCCCGACGCGGATCCAACTGAGGACAACGCCATCGTAATCGCATTAGGTACAGCCGAAGACGACACGATGGCCCGGCTTCGTGCCGGTGAAGCCACGAGTCTGGTGTTACTGACGGCGACCGCAGCCGGGCTGGCGAGCTGCCCGATTACCGAGCCATTGGAGATCACTGAGACACGTGAGGAAGTGCAGGCGGATGTCTTCGGAGGAGAGGCATATCCTCAGATGTTGCTGCGCATCGGATGGGCGCCCGTCAACGCTGATCCGTTACCGTACACGGCGCGGCGCGATCTGTCGGAAATGGCTACGCGGCTGGATGGTTCCCCGCTGATGTGACGGTGATGCTGCTTAGTCGACGGCGTCAAGATCGATATCGACGTGTAAGACAGAGCCTTCGAGGTGTCGGGTACAGGGCCAGTGAGAGTCGGTCAAGACCCGAAGCATTGGCTGGTTTTCAGCCAGAACCTCGGCGACGAAACGATGTACACCATGGTCTTTCGCGATCATTCCGAGCCGGCGAAGCAACGCTGTTCCGACGCCACGCAGGTGCTCGCCGTGGGCCACGACGACGGCCACCTCGGCACACCCGGGTGCGTCTGCATCGACGTAGTAGCTCGCGACACCGAGCAGCTTGCCGGATCCGAACGCACCAAGGGCGTATCGATTGTCCGACGGTTCGGCAAGTGATAATGCCGTTGTCTGAAGGTGAGCGGGTTGGGCGGTGAAGAAGCGGTTGTAGCGCTCGTCCTCACTGAGGGTTTCGTACAGGTGGACCACGTCGGCGGCGTTGGCGAGGGTCAACTTGTGTAGCGCAATCACCGCACCGCCCATTAGCTTGGCAGACGCGACACGCTCGAAGCCTCCGGTGCGCATGATGTATCCGTCGCTGCCAACGGTCAGCGCACGACGAGAAGAGAGCACGCACCGTGGCCGGTGAGCGTGCGGGCGTGCGGTCTGATGATCTGCGTGACATGGATGGATTCGGCGTCGCCGACGACTGCCAACTGCACCGGTTCATCCCCACTCTCGCGCAGGAATTGGGCGATGCCGGTTACATCGGGGAACTGAACTTCTAACCGGAATTCTTCTTCCGCCCCGGCCGGCCGATCGTCGATGTGGGTGATATTTTGTTGAACGATTCGCAGCGGGACATCGCGACTTGCAGCTTCATCGATCGCCCAGAGCGTTGCGTCGATCGCGGCTTCGGAGCCGTCGACACCGACGACCGCAGGCGCAGATGCATTCCACATGTGAAACCCATTCCCTTGGGTGGGCCGACCGCGGGTGCGACTTGTCGCCGGCCACATCTATGCACGTTATTGACCGCACAATTGACGCGAAGGGGTCAATGGTCCCCGGCCTGCCGCCGATGGTCACCACAGGATGACGTGCATCCTCGCGATGACCTCTGGATAACACGCGAGTGTCCTTCGGCCCTGTGAACGATCGGCTTGCAGACATGACGATCGCGGCAGAGCGCGGAAAGGGAAGTTGAGGAGACGTCATGCAGACGTTCACAATTGGCCTAGGCCGCGCCAGTCGGAGCCTGCGCAACTAACCGTCGTCGGCAGCCATGGTCGCGGTGGATTCGCCAGAATGTTGCTCGGCCCGGTCAGCTCGGCCGCTGCCGAATCTGTACGCACGCCGGTGATGTGGTCCGACCATCCTGAAAATTATGGGGCTGGCTACTCCTCCGCGCGACGGTGATCCCGGTCCAGCTTGGACACGAACACTGCCGCCTGGGTCCGGCGCTCCATGCCGAGCTTGGTCAACAGCCGCGATACGTAATTCTTGACTGTCTTCTCGGCAAGAAACATCCTGGCGGCGATCTGCTTGTTTGTAAGGCCTTCGCCGAGCAGATCCAGCAGTACTTTTTCCTGGTCGCTGAGCCCCGACAGCGGATCGGATTGCTCGGCGGCGCCGCGCAACTTCGCCATCAGCGCCGCCGCGGCTCGATTGTCGAGAAGAGATCGGCCGGCGCCGACATCCTTGATCGCCTGGGCGAGCTCCATACCCTTGATGTCCTTGACGACGTAGCCGCTGGCACCGGCCAGAATGGCGTCGAGCATTGCCTCGTCGGAGGTGAACGAGGTGAGCATCAGGCAGCGCAGATCTGGCAGTCGAGACAGCAGTTCGCGGCACAATTCGATGCCGTTGCCGTCGGGCAGACGCACATCAAGGACGGCGACGTCAGGCGCCAGTGCAGGTATCCGCGCCATCGCCTGGGAGACTGAGCCGGCTTCGCCGACGACGTCCAGTTCGGGGTCTGCGCTCAACAGGTCGATCAACCCGCGGCGAACGACTTCGTGGTCATCGACGAGAAAGACCTTCACCATGTGAAGCCCTCTCCGTAGGTGCGGTCGAAGCGTGAGCTCACAATACGTTCCGTGCTTCGCAAATCAATACAGAACAGCCTGTTTCGTGCAGCGAGGCATAGCCCGGTGGGCCGACGAGGTCCTTGATTCCGGGCTCCCACGCACGCCATCGCAGCTGACCTCGAAGCCTCCAGAAGTGTGCGCGTTGGTTGGGCGTGCAGGATCTCGACCTCGATCTTCACGGGCTTGTCGGTTGACTCGACCGCGGTGTACACGACCACGGCTGGCGACGATGAGGGAAGTTCTCGCATGTCGGCTCCTGCGGTTGTGGTCGTCGTCCCAACCGTATGGTTTCTGCCCGTTGAAATCGAGAGTCGAAAGTCCCTGGCGTGCTGTCAACGGTCCTTCGATCGAACCTCGAACACCTCACTCATCGGCCGCCGCGGCGTTGGGGGCGGTAGGCCGTCGAGTTCAGAGACCAGACCCACCCGAACCAACACCTGAGGTGTCGTGGTCTGCTCGATCAGCGTCGCGACGATGTGTCGGCTCGCCTCGAGTTCGGTGATGTGGGTCAGCGTGCAGGTGGCCAAGCCCGCCATTGTGGCTTCAAGCAATACGGCCGACAGCATTTCACCGCATTGCAGCACACTGAGACGCTCGTCGTCATACGTGGATAACACGAGAATCGTGGAGTGGTCGTGGCCGACGCCGATCCGCCTGTCCCCGGCAGCTGCAACGGGGAAATTGCGACCGACATCGACGCGGTCGCTCTCGGATGCCGACACCAGAGCGCTGCGCGGAATACCCTCTCGTGTCTCGAAGTGTCCAGTCCACCAATCAAGTTCGGCATGGTAGTACGAATCGTAGAGGCGAAGCGACTCGGTGAGCTGCGAGGCCTGCGCTAGCTCCGGGCGCAGTTCGTCGGCGATGACGTCGAACCGGACCGCGTCGCTGGTAACAGCGCCGCGTAGCTGTGACTCAACCGAAGGCCAGTTTGGCAGCCCGCTGAAGGGGAGCCGATCGGTACGGCGCGTCAGCACCGCGTCTGCGCGCCGGCGGTGTCCGTCCGTGACGAGCTCCATCGGGCTGAAGTCAATCGATGCGAGATGCAGATGGTTGTTGGGGTTGGGGAACCGGTCGACGTTGGCTGTCCAACCCGCGGCCGCCATCGCAACCCGGAAATGGTCCAGTACCGCGCCGCAACCGAGCAGCGCCTCGCGCCCGGAATGATCCGTCGAGCGCAGGCTTCGATCCTTGTCGCAATGTAGGTGAACCGTGCTGCCCTCAACCGCCCAATGCCACGGCTGACTGTTGTGCAGCGATGGTGCGCGGCAGGCCAGTTGGACCGCATTCTTGATGACTTCGGTGCTCACCATGGTGTCTCGCATGGCTCAAGCCTCCGGTGAAACGCACAGTCCGAACCAGGGTCAATGGTCCTCGAGGGTGGGCCCAAGGGCCCTGGTATGCAGGCCTCACGTGTTGAAGCATCGAGGTATGAACGGCCTGCCTGCGACGGCGAACACTGTTCGGGAGCCTTGGACGATTACGGGGAACCTCGATGCACGAGTGCGCGAGACGCACACGGGATTGGTTGTTCTTCTCGGTGATAAGGCATACAAGACAAAGAAGCCCGTCACCAATGATTTCCTCGACTTCAGCACGCTCGAGCGTCGCGAGGATGCGTGCGAACGCGAAGTTGCGCTGAACCGCAGGCTCGCCCCGAAGAGTTACTTGGGGGTGGCGCACTTCACCGGCCCCGACGGCGGCATGCCCGAACCAGTTGTCGTCATGAGTCGATACGCCGACGACACTCGTCTGGCTTCGATGATCACGAATGGTGAACCCGTTCACGATCAGCTGCGAGCTATTGCCGAGACTGTGGCGCGGTTTCACACCAACGCGACTCGCGGGCGGTCGATCGAAGCTCAGGCAACGGTCGGTGCGATCGCTGCTCGCTGGGAGGAGAACCTCGAGGAGCTGCAGCGCCATCCAGACACCGTGATTTCTCATGCCGCCGTTCGCGAGGTAGAGCGTCTTGCCGCCCAGTTCGTTTCGGGTCGTGGTGCGCTGTTCGCACAGCGCCTCGCCGACCATCACATCGTTGATGGCCACGCTGATCTGCTGGCGGACGATATCTTTTGTGCACCTGAGGAACTGGCGATACTTGACTGCCTGGAATTCGATGACAAGTTGCGCTACGTCGACGCGATTGATGACGCTGCGTTCCTGGCGATGGACATCGAGTTTCTGGGCCGGGAGGATCTCGCCACCCTCTACCTCGATGCGTACAGCAGATATGCCAACGACCCGGCGCCACCCGGGTTGAAGGACTTCTACATCGCGTATCGCGCCGTAGTCCGCGCCAAAGTCGACTGCATTCGTGTTGAGCAGGGACGCGAGGAAGCGGCCGCAGATGCGCGCCGGCACATTGACATCGCCCTCAAGCACCTCAGAGCCGCCACGGTTCAGCTCGTAATCGTCGGCGGCGGTCCTGGTACTGGAAAGACCACGCTGTCTCGGGCGCTGGCAGACCAACTTGGGGCGCAGATGATTTCGACTGACGATGTTCGTCGGGAGATGCAATCCGCTGGTGTTCTCGCGGGGGCCGCGGGTGTTCTCGAGGCCGGCCTGTACACGCCGGAGAATGTTCGAATTGTCTACGACGAGGTGCTGCGACGTGCGCAACTGTCGCTGAGCACTGGGACCACGGTGATTCTGGACGGCACATGGCGTGATCCCCAGGAACGCGAGCGCGCCCGCGAACTGGCCGTCCAGACAAGTTCGCCGATTTTGGAGCTTGCGTGCGCCGTACCGCTCGAGAAAGCCGCGACGAGGATCGCGAACAGACGTATGACGACATCCGACGCAACACCGGATATCGCCGCGCGGCTGGCAGAGCGGACCGATGGTTCGACTGATGGCCATCTGATTGATACCAGTCAGCCGTTGGGTCAGTCTGTCAAGGAAGCCGAAGAGCTATGTTGCCTCGCCATTTAGCCGAGAGCGGGACGAAATGCTTGACACCGTAAGTCCAATCATCGTGGGGGTTGACGGGACGGACACCGCGATTGGAGCGGCGCGGTGGGCTGCCGCGATCGCGGATATATTTGGCGCGCCGCTGTGCATCGTGCACGCCGGGCCCTATCTCGGTCACAACCCATCTGACGCGATCGCCGGCATGCGGGCGGCCGCGATGGCTGAAGAGGAATCGGCACAGGCGATTCTCCAGTCCGTAGAACTCGCCGTACGCGCTGACTTCACCCATCTTCCCGTCACAACCTTTCGGTTGTCGGAATCCGTCGCCGAGGCCTTGGTCGCTTTAAGCCGGAATGCCCGACTGATGGTCCTCGGTTGTGACGACGTGTCGCTCGGCGCGGCGATCCTGGTCGGTTCGACGACATTGGCGGTCGCGGCGCGCTCGACCTGCCCCGTGGTCGCATGGCGCGGTGACGCCATGGTGCCGACCGGGCAGCCCATCGTCGTTGGCGTGGATGGAGATGACGACAGCCGCGTGGCGATCACGGCTGCGTTCGAACTCGCAGACCGAGTCGGCGCGGATATCGTTGCCGTTCACGCGTGGTCACATCTGCGACCAGCGGGTGATGTCGCCCTGTCCTTCATGATCGACTGGGATGCCGTCGAAAGCGATGAACGGCAGCACCTCTCGGGCGCGCTGGCCCCTTGGACACGTCTGTATCCCGACGTGGAGGTCAAGTGCGTCGTCGAGCCGGGCAAGCCGAGCAGAGCACTTCTGCGGCAGGCCAACGACGCCCAATTGGTTGCCGTCGGGAGTCGCGGGCGCGGCCTTCTTGCCAGCGCTGTGTTGGGATCGACTGGTGTCAATCTGCTGCATCATTCTGCAGTCCCGGTGATGATCTGTCGATCGCAGGGGAGTGCCTGATGGCTACTCGTGGTGCGTGTCTCGGTGGCGGAGGACGGCACGCCGCGAACAACACAAGTGATGGCCAACCGAGTGCTGGTGAAACTGTTGCTTGCCGTGCATTCCAATGTATTAAGCGACGCGCCGAATGGCACCCACGCGTAGGACTTCGGCCCCTACCGTCCAGGTCCGTGAAGCAGTTGGATCAATAGCGACTCGCGAACCAAGGAGGCCATCCGATGGATTCGATCGTCACGTTGACGATGAACCCGGCACTCGATATCACCACCGACACCGATGTGGTTCGGCCAACCGAGAAGGTCCGCTGTGCCGGTGTCCGTTACGACCCCGGTGGCGGTGGCGTCAACGTTGCGCAGGTCGCCCACAACCTCGGTGCATCGGTCACGGCGGTGTTTCCCACTGGCGGCGCCACCGGCGACGTCTACGGCAATCTCCTCAAAGCGAGGGGGCTCGCGTTCCACCGCGTCGAGATCGCGGGTTCGACACGCGAAAGCTTCACTATCAACGAGATCAGCACCGGCCTGCAATACCGGTTCGTGCTTCCCGGACCCGCCCTTTCGTTTGCCGAATTCCAGCAGTGCCTCGTTGAACTCCGTCACCTGGCCACGTCGGCCAAGTTCGTTGTGGCGAGCGGAAGTCTCCCGCCAGGTGCACCCAACAATTTCTACCAGCAGGTGGCTCTGATCTGCGGGGATCTCGGTGCACGGTTGATTCTGGACACTTCCGGCAGTTGCCTCCGTCACCTCACCTCCGGAGTGTTTCTGCTGAAGGCGAGCGTGCGCGAACTACGAGAATGCGTGGGGCGCGAACTGGTCACGGAATCAGAGCAGATCGCCGCCGCGCACGAAATCGTTGACTGCGGGCGCGCCGAAGCCGTCGTGGTGTCACTGGGACCAGATGGTGCATTGCTCGCTACTTCGACTGAGAGCAAACGGTTTTCGGCAATCCCTGTGCGTGGCGTCAGTGGAGTTGGGGCGGGAGATGCAATGACCTCGGCGATCGCGGTGGGTCTGAGCAGAGGTTGGCCGCTGAGCGAGTCGGTACGTTTCGGTATCGCCGCCGGCGCGGCGATGGTGCTGACACCCGGCACGGCCTCGTGCACACGGACCGAGGCCGAGAGGCTCTTCGAGGTAGCCGAAATGCCCGTCGACATCGGCGTTGTTTGCGTGTAATCCGTTCTTCCCTTGGTCGATCGACTAGAACAAGGGAGGTACGCCAGCGCTAGGGCTGACGCGCCACGATCACGGGCATCCGGGCCGACTGGACGACCGCCGAACTCACCGATCCGAGTAGCATTCCCGCGAAACCGCCACGGCCGTGGCTGCCGACGACGACCAGCTGGGCGGCCTCTGAGCGCTCGACGAGTTGACGAGCTGGCCGGTCGCAAACGATGTAGCGATGAACCGTTACGTCGGAGTAGCGTTCCTGCCACCCCGCCAGCCGTTCAGCCAACACCTCGTCCTCCGACGACTCCAACGTGGGCCAATCCACGCCGGGAAAGTCGGCGAGCCGTGCATCGCTCCATGCGTGCAGGGCAATCAAATCCACGTGTCGTCGCGACGCCTCGTCGAAGGCGATTGCCGTGGCTAACTCCGAGGTCGGCGAGCCGTCGATGCCGACCAGGATGGGCGCTTGCGCGGGGTGCGGCATCAGCGGGTCTTCGTCGTGTATGACCGCAACGGCACAATGCGCGTGTTGGACCAGCCCTGCGCTTACCGAGCCAAGCAGGCTTCCGAGTGCGCTGTGCCCGCGGCTGCCCACGACGACCATCTCAGCGTCTTTCGACATATCGATGAGCGTCGGAATGGTTGATGAGTAGTACATTTCGGTCTCGACCTGAATAGGACCAGTTCCCTGTGTGGCCTGATCGACAATCCGTACGGCGCGGTCGAAGATCTCTCCTCCCCGCCGACGTTGCCATGTGCCCAAGCCGATCGACGTCGGCATCTGGGGCCACGTTCCCGCGAGGCCACTGGCGACATGGACGAGAGTGAGTGAAACGTTGCGCATTGCGGCATCGCGCGCGGCCCAGTCGACGGCGACGATCGAGGCCGGTGATCCGTCGACGCCCACTACGATGCCGGGACGCTGGGTCGGAATGGACATACCAAGACGGTAGGGCGGTCAGATCTGCACGGCATGAGCCGTTGGTCACCTCCTCGATGGCCATTGGGCCCACCGTAGCGGGCGGGTGGACCCTTCGAGGCTCTAGATCCGGACCCGCGGCTGGAGGACTTCGGGCCCTAGTAGCCCTCGCCGTGGAGCAGTCATGCTGGATGGAGTTTCAATCGGAGTGACGAAGAGGAACGATGCGAACACATCCGGGCCAGGACCGCCCTCCGGACTACGAAGAAGACCGGATCGCAGCGATCTCAATAGTCGAGCGGGACGGCCAAACTTGGGCTATGGCGCGGTTGCGGTGCGGTGACCGCCAATGCGTTGGAGTCGGATTGTCAAGACTCAGCGCAGCGGAACATAACTTCGAGGGTGTCGGTGGTGAACTCGCCATAGCGCGGGCACTGTCGGAGCTCGGACGCCGACTGGTCGCGCAGCGGTATGACGAAGATACACGCCGAGGAGACGCGTGACGGATTGGGTGATCGCAGTGAGTGGGTCCTTACTCGTGGCAGTGGTGGTTCGCGACGTGTTCCATACGCTGTTCCATCCGATCGGCCACGGCAGCATCGCGCCGCAAGTGATGAAGTTCGTCTGGTGGCTGCTGCGGTTATTCCCCTCGAATCGCCGGATCGCATCACTGACGGGCCCGCTGGGGATCGCCCTAGTCGTGTTGACCTGGGGCGCAATAGCCATCCTCGGGTGGGCAATGCTGTACTTCGCGCATATGCCGGATGGCTTCGCCTACAGCTCGGAACTGAATCCAGACCAACGCAACGACCTGTTCGACTCGCTGTATCTGTCGCTGGTGACGATTGGCACCCTCGGGTTCGGCGACATCGTGCCCACATCGCCGTTCCTTCGCCTGATCGTCCCGCTCGAAGCGCTCTTCGGATTCATGCTTCTCACGGCGGCCGTATCCTGGGTGCTCCAGATCTATCCCGCCCTTCACCGCAGACGCGTTCTGGCGCTTCAACTCTCGACTATGCGTAAGGCCCGCCGCGCCAATCCCGACCTGGACGTCGACAGCATTCCCGCCGACGTACTCGCCAGACTTGCCGACGCCGTTGTCGAAGCCCGGAACGACTTCACGCAATACGGCGCGACGTATTACTTTCGCGACCTCGAAGCGGATGCTTCGTTGGCATCCTCGCTCGATTACGCCATCCAGCTCTCTATCGAGGCGGCTGACAGCGGACAGCCGCGGACACGACTCGCCGGTGCCCTCATCACCGCTGCCGTGGAAAGCCTTGCAGGACTGCTCAACCAGGAATTCCTAGGACTCGACGGAGACACTGAAGCCGTCATACGGGGCTACGCTGAGGACCACCGCCATACCAGCTGAGCAGCACCAGTCACCTGCTCAACCACCAGGACAGGCTTCGGCCTTCGAGGGGCGACCGTGGCGCGGACGTCGGCCATGTCCAAAGATCAACCCGGGGATTCGGCCGACGCCGCGCGGTCCGGAAAAGGTCGATTCCCGCTATCTAAGTGCCGTCCGCCGCGTTCTTCGGGACCATCGCCTCCAGGTTCTTCGCCGCGACATTCGTAACGTCGCCGGCAAGTTGGCGACCCGCGCCCGGCATTCCGTTGATCAGTTCGAGCGGAGCCCCAACCTCTGGGCGACTGCGTGCGGCCCATCTGGCTGCTTCCATCGCTGCGGCGCTACCGTCGACGTCGACGTCGACGCCGACGACGACGGGCGCTGTGGCGTATGTCATTTCGTGTTCTGTCGGGCGCGGACGACAATGACCGGCGCCTTGGCGGCCTGAGCTACCTTCGAGCTGACGGACCCCACCAACATGCCGCTGAAGCCTCCGCGACCATGACTACCCACAACGACGAGCTGAGCGTATCGTGATTCGTCGACGAGCCAACGAGCGGGCTGGTCGCACACGATTCGCCGCTGCACGTGGACGTCGGGATACTGCTCTTGCCAGCCCGCCAGGCGTTCGGCCAGCGCCTCGTGCCCTTCATCCTCATACTGGCGCCAGTCCATGCCGAGGGCGGGGAAGACACCGACATCACTCCACGCGTGAAGCGCTACGAGGTCGACTCCGCGCCGTGAAGCTTCGTCGAACGCCAGCGCAGTCGCGTTCTCCGAGGCGGAAGATCCGTCAACGCCAAGCAGGACTGGTGAGCCGGGGCCGGGCGACTTGGCTTCGTCGGCATGGATGATCGCTGTCGGCCCGTGCCCGTGGTGGACCAAACCGCTGCTGACCGAGCCCAGAACGGCACGCCCGACTGCTCCCATCCCTCGATTGCCGACAACTGTCATATACGCGTGGCGTGATGCGATGACAAGCGCAGAGGCCGAAGCTATGTGCCGTATTTCGGTGTGGACCATCGGTGCCGGTGATTCACGTGCGGTTGCCTGAACCGTCTTCTGCGCCTTCTGGATCACCTCGCGGGCGTTCGCCTCCTGCGATTCGGCGAAGCTCGTTTCCAGATAGGCCACCGGCCAGCTGACACGCAAGGGGGGAATGGCGTGCATCAGGGTGAGGTGTTGGTCGCGCATGATTGCCTCGATGGTTGCCCAGCGGATGGCGGCTTCGGACTCCGGCGATCCGTCAACGCCTACCAGGATCCCGTACTGCGCATTGTCTTCGGACATTCCGCACTCCTTGCCTACATGTTCGAGAAGCGACCGTTGAGATATGTGGTCACTTCTGCGATCACAGCGATGACGACCGCGGTCAGAACCAGAGCTGTCGGCCAGTCGTCGGCGTTCGTGCTCCGCGGTTCCGGCGTGTTCAAAGTCGACGCTATGTCCGACACCGCTCGCGCAGCGAGGGCCGTTGGTCCCTTGGCCGAGTGCCGCTGGTCCTCGGAAGCCTCGGGGGCCCAGGACAGTTCGACTCTTCGGCTTTGTCCCACTTCACCCGTTTTCGACTGCTCGTCGCCAGTCTCGACGACGTGCCGGCGCTCGCTGACCGACTGCTTCGCTAGCGGGTGCGCACCCGCGTCCCCGCTGTGCCGTCGACGATCTTGGTGATGTCGGCGAGCGATCCGACGACGGCCTCGTTGCCGGTGGTGCGGGCAAAGTCGCATGCGGCTTGGACTTTCGGTCCCATCGAGCCCGCGGGTAGGTCCATGTCAACCAGTTCGTCAGGAGTGACCGGGCCGAGGCGGGCCTGGTGCGGCATACCCCAGTCCGTGTACACACCATCGACATCGGTGGCGATGACGAGCAGTTCGGCATCGAGTTGCTCAGCGAGCAGCGCCGACGCGAGGTCCTTGTCGATGACGGCCTCCACGCCATGCAGGTCGCCGTGTTCGTCGTACATCGTGGGTATGCCGCCGCCGCCGGCGCAGATCACGATCGTGCCCTGTTCCACCAGGCTGCGGATCGGCCCGATTTCGAAGATCCGCTTGGGCTTTGGGCTGGCCACGACACGGCGGAACCTGTCGCCGTCAGGTGCGATGGCGCAGCCGCTCGCGGCCTTGAGGCGCTCCGCGGTCTCCCGGTCATAGACCGGCCCGATCGGCTTGGTGGGGTGGTCGAACGCGGGGTCGTCGCGGTCCACCTCGATCATCGTCAGCAGGGTGGCGATCGGCTGTTCGGCGGGCAGCAGGTTGCCGAGTTCCTGCTCGATGACGTAGCCGATCATCGCCTCCGTCTGAGCGCCGAGCACGTCGAGGGGGTACGGGGCGACGTCGTGGTAGGCCGCCGCCTGTAATGCCAGCAATCCGACTTGGGGACCGTTGCCGTGGGCGATGACGATCTCGTTGCCTGGGGTCACCGCCGCGATGCGCTCCGCAGCCGTGCGGATGTTGGCCCGCTGATTGTCAGCAGTCATCGGTTGCCCGCGCCGCAGCAGCGCGTTGCCACCGAGAGCGATCACGATGCGCATGGCTGCCGTACTCAGCTGAGCGCGGCCACGAGGACGGCCTTGATGGTGTGCATTCTGTTCTCGGCCTGCTCAAAGGCGATGTTGGCGGGACTTTCGAAGACATCCTCGGTGACTTCGATGCCGTTGAAGAGCTGCGGGTACTGCGCGGCGATCTTGGCGCCAACGACGGTCTCGGAGTTGTGGAACGCGGGCAGGCAGTGCATGAACTTCACTCGTGGATTGCCTGCCGACGCCATCAGCTCGGGGTTGACCTGGAAGGGGAGCAGCAGCTCGATCCGGTCGCCCCACGTCTCCACTGGTTCGCCCATCGACACCCACACGTCGGTATATATGAAGTCGACGCCGCTCACAGCCTTCACCGGATCGTCGGTGACGGTAAGCCGCGCCCCCGACGCGGCCGCGAACTCGTGGCACATCGTCACGTGGTCCTCGGTCGGCCACAGGTCCTGCGGCGCTCCGATCCGCACGTCCATGCCGAGCTTGGCGCCCACCAGCAGCAGCGAGTTGGCCACGTTGTTGCGGCCATCCCCGACGAACGCGAAACTGATGTCGTGCAGCGGCTTTGGGCAATGCTCGGTCATGGTGAGAACGTCTGCCAACATCTGTGTCGGGTGGAATTCGTCGGTCAAACCGTTGAATACCGGCACGCCGGCGTACTCCGCCAACTCCTCGACGATCTCCTGGCCGGCGCCCCGGTACTCGATCGCGTCATACATCCGGCCCAGCACTCGCGCCGTGTCCTTCATCGACTCCTTGTGGCCGATCTGCGACGACGCGGGGTCGATGTAGGTCACGTGGGCACCCTCGTCGTATGCAGCCACCTCGAACGCGCAGCGGGTGCGGGTGGAACTCTTCTCGAAGATCAAGGCGATGTTCTTGCCTGCCAGGCTGGTCCGGCTGACCCCGGAGTACTTTGCCCGCTTGAGATCTCGCGCCAAGTCCAGCAGGTAGAGCAGGTCGCGATCGGTGTGGTGGATGAGGCTGAGCAGACTGCGGTTGCGGTTGTTGAACGCCATGCGGGTCTCCTTCGTGGACGTGATCAGGTGTAGAGGGGATCGCGCAGAATCGGGCAGGTCATGCATCGACCACCGCCGCGGCCCCGACCCAACTCGCTCGCGTCGATCGTGATGACCTCCACGCCCGCCTTGCGCAGCGCTGTGTTCGTCAGCGTGTTTCTGTCGTAGCCGATGACGACACCCGGCTCGAGCGCGACCACGTTGTTGCCGTCATCCCACTGCTCACGCTGGATGCCGTAGACGTCGCCGGCGGTGGTGACGACTCGGAAGTCCACACCGACTGCCTCGCCAATGGTTGCGATCAGGCCGTTCGGTTCGCGCCGGACGTCCAATCCCGACGGCGCGCTGTCGTCGGGCCGCAGGCTGATCGGCACGATCCCGTCGACGACGGGAGCGAACGCCGTCACCAGGTCACGGTCGCAGAAGGTGAATACCGTGTCCAGGTGCATCGCAGAACGGGTCTTCGGCAGGCTGGCGATGATCACCCGTTCGGCCGCCCCGGCAGCGAAGAGATTGCGTGCCACCTGGGTGATCGCCTGGTGGGAGGACCGCTCGCCCATGCCGATCACGACGAGCCCCTTGCCGATCGGCATCACGTCGCCACCCTCGAGGGTACCCAGACCGTGATCGGTGGGCCGTCCATCGGCGTCACCCAGCCATATGTCGTACTTCTCGTCGGCGAAGGCGGGGTGGAACTTGTAGACGGCGGCGGTCAGCAATGTCTCCTGACGCCGCGCCGGCCAGTACATCGGGTTCAGCGTGACGCCCCCGAAGATCCAGGCGGAGTTGTCGCGCATGAACTGCGTATTGGGCAGCGGCCGCATAACGAAGCCTGCGGGGTCCAACGAGTTGAACAGCGAGAGGAAGCTGCTATCCACTTCGTTGATCACGTCTTGGTAAGCGACGCCGCCAATGAAGAACTCCGCCAACCGATCCGGCGGTAGCTCCGTCAGCCACGCCCGGATCTCGTGGGTGAGCCCAGGTCCGACCAGATCGTCGGTCACCTTGTGATCCAGCAGCCACTCGCGCGCATCAGGTTTCGCCACGACTTCGGTGAGCAGATCCTGAAGCTCAAGAACCTCGACGCCGCGATCGACCATCTTGGCGACGAAGTCGAAGTGGTCGCGGCGGGCCTGCTGCAACCAGATGACGTCGTCGAACAGCAAGTCGTGGCAGTTGTCCGGGGTGAGCCGCTGATGGGCCAGGCCCGGTGCGCACACCAGGACTCGTCGCAGGCGGCCTGCCTCAGACCAGACGCCAAGCCGGGAGTCGGTGGCGTTCACAGGACCGACAGGCTTCCGTTGGCCATCAGGCCAATCGCCACAACAGAGGTCAGCGCCACGACGGCGAGCACTCCCCATTCCGACTTCGTGAAGGCGGGCAGCCGGCTTTCTCTGCGGGCCCAGACGTAGAGCGCCGTACCGACGAGGTAGAAGACCGCCGCAACGAGCAGGTACTGCCAGCCGCCGGCGTAGACCAGCCACACGGCGTAAACCAGACCGAGAACGCCGATCACCAGGTCCCGGGTCCGGCCGTGGCCGTCTTCGTAGGTCTCGCCGCGCACCGCCAGCATCACCTGGTACGCCGCCGACCAAAGGTACGGCAGCAGGATCAATGAAGTGGCCAGCAGGATCAGGTTGAGGTAGGTGCTTTCGTTGGCCAGCGTCCACAGCAGCATCGCCTGGACGCAGATGTTCGTGAGCCACAACGCATTCGCCGGTGCGCCGTGCGCGTTCTCTTTGGCGAGCGCCTTCGGCATCACGTGCTCGAGGGCGGGCAGGCGCAGGATCTCGACGCACAGCAGCACCCAGGCGATCAGGGCGCCGAGCAGGGACACGACCAAGCCGATCGAGATGAACGCCGCTCCCCAGCTGCCCACCTCGTTCTCCAGTACGCCCGCCATCGACGGGTCGGCCACGCCTGCGAGTTCCGCCTGAGCCATCAGGCCGTAGGAGAGCAGGTTGACCAGGAGCAGCAGCGCGAGCACACCGGCGAAGCCCAGCACGGTGGCACGGCCGACGTTTTTTCGCGTGGCCGCGCGTTGGGAGTACACCGACGCGCCCTCGATGCCGATGAACACCCACACGGTAACCAGCATCATGTTTTTGACCTGGGACATCGTGTCGCCGAGCGGCGCCCCGTCGACCTGCGTGCTCCGCCCCCAGAAGTCAGCCGTGAACAGCCCGGCCTTGAATCCGACCGCGGCGATGGCGATGAACACCAGGATCGGGACCACCTTGGCGATGGTGACAACCACGTTGACGAAGGCGGCGGTCCTCACGCCGCGCAGCGTCAGGGCGTGCACGATCCACAACACGACCGACGCGCCGATGATCGCGGGCACGGTGGCGCCGCCCTCGAACACGCCGAAGAAATAGCCCAGGGTCGAGAACAGCAACACCAGGTAGGCCACGTTGCCCACCCAGGCCGACACCCAGTAGCCGAAGGCCGACGTGAAGCCGATGTAGTTGCCGAAACCGGCCCGGGCATAGCCGTACACGCCACCGTCGACGTCGGGCTTGCGGGTCGCCAGTGTTTGAAAAACGAAGGCCAGCATGAGCATGCCGACGCCGGTGATCACCCAGCCTATGAGAAGCGGACCGGGAGCGGCGCTGCCCGCCATCTGCGAGGGCAATGCGAAAATGCCGCTGCCGATCATCGATCCGACGACGATGGCCGTCAGGGCAGCAAGCCCAAGGCCGCGTTTCGCCGCGGGGCGACGGGCCGGCTCGGGCCTCGTCAGTACGGTTTCGGACATCGTTATCTCCCAGGTGAGATGGCGCAAGGTCGCGAATATCGCCCTACGTCACTGACGCTATGGCCGCCGCCCTTGCAAGCTGAGGAGGCTTAAGTCCCTGATCACGAGCCTTAAGTCCCCACACGGGCCCCGACAGCGCACCAAGGAAGCGGCGGCCTTTTCCTTCGATTGACTCGGCTAGCTGTGAGGTGCGCGTCGGGTCGGGGACCTTCGGACTCCGCGTAGGGTCCAATGACTCCATCGATCTCGCGTCCTGAATGGATACATTCAAGGAGGCCCCGATGGTCGAGGTCGCTGCTCGAGCGATGAGGAATGCGAAATGCCCCACAGCGCAGACGTTTCGGAACGTGCTCCGGTAGTGGACGGTACCGAAGTTGGACGGTACGGCGAGCTCTTCGATGCGAGCATCGCCGACCCGGAGGCGTTCTGGGCCGACGCCGCCCGCGACGTGTCCTGGATCCGCGAGCCAGACAGGGTCCTCGACGACACCAATCCGCCGTACTATCGATGGTTCCCCGACGCCGAACTCAATACGTGCGCCAACGCTTTGGATCGCCACGTCGCCAACGGACGCGCCGATCAAGCCGCATTGATCTATGACTCCCCGGTGACCGATACGCAACGCACCTACACCTACGCCGAGCTGCTCGACGAGACAGCGCGGTTCGCGGGGGTCCTCAAGGGTCTGGGCGTGGGCAAGGGTGACCGTGTCGTGGTGTACATGCCCATGATTCCCGAGGCCGTCATCACCATGCTGGCGTGCGCGCGTATCGGCGCCGTGCACTCCGTGGTGTTCGGCGGGTTTGCGCCGCACGAACTCGCCACCCGGATCGATGACGCCCGGCCTGCGGTCGTCGTGTCGGCATCCTGTGGGATCGAGCCCTCGCGCACGGTGCCGTACAAGCCGATGCTCGACGCCGCACTCGACGCCGCGCAGCACCCGCCCCGCGCCTGCGTCATCATCCAACGAGATCGGTTGCGATGCAGCCTAACCGAGGGCCGCGACCTGGACTGGCACGACCTGATGGCCACCGCGAAGCCAGCCGATCCGGTGCCGGTCGCGGCCACCGACCCGCTCTACGTGCTCTACACCTCGGGCACGACCGGGACGCCGAAGGGCATCGTCCGCGACAATGGTGGCCACGCGGTTGCCCTGCTGTGGAGCATGCGCCACATCTACGATATGCACCCGGGTGAGGTGTTCTGGGCCGCCTCCGACGTCGGCTGGGTGGTCGGCCATTCCTACATCGTTTACGGCCCCCTGCTTCTCGGCGCGACGACGGTGCTCTACGAGGGCAAGCCGATCGGTACCCCCGATCCCGGCGCGTTCTGGCGGGTGGCCGCCGAGCATCGGGTGAAGGTGCTCTTCACGGCGCCGACGGCGATCCGGGCGATCCGCAAGGAAGACCCGGACGGCACCTACCTCGGTCGATATGACCTCTCCGCACTGGAGTATCTCTTCCTGGCCGGGGAGCGGCTGGACCCCGACACTTACCACTGGGCGCTGCAAAAGCTGGGCATTCCAGTCGTCGACCATTGGTGGCAGACCGAGACGGGGTGGGCGATCGCCGCCAACCCGATGGGAGTGGAGGCGCTGCCGTTCAAAGCCGGTTCACCGACCGTTCCCATGCCCGGTTACGACGTGCACATTTTGCACGCCGACGGCGACCCCTGCGAACCCGGCGAGGAGGGCGTCGTCTGCCTGAAACTGCCGTTGCCGCCCGGTACGTTGCCGACGCTATGGGGCGACGATGCCCGCTATCAGGCCTCCTACCTATGCGAGCACCCCGGTTACTACCTCACCGGTGACGGCGGCTACCTCGACGACGACGGGTATCTGTTCGTGATGGGACGCGTCGATGACGTGATCAACGTTGCTGGACACCGGCTTTCGACGGGTGGGATCGAATCCGTGCTGGCCACGCATCCTGCTGTGGCCGAGTGCGCGGTGATCGGCGTCGCCGACGAGATCAAGGGCCAGGTTCCGCGCGGCCTGGTGGTGCTCAAGGCCGGCGCGTCGGCCGACGGTCTGGCCGAAGACCTGGTGAAGTCTGTCCGGGACGAGATCGGACCAGTGGCGTGTTTCAAGCTCGTCGACGTCGTCGCCGCGCTGCCGAAGACCCGCTCAGGCAAGATACTGCGCAAGACGATGCGCGGCATCGCCCACGGCAAGGACGAGCCCATGCCCTCGACGATCGAGGACCCCGCCGTGCTCCACGCGCTACGGCCGATTCTGCAGCCCTGATTCCACTAACGACGTCGCGGGTCAACTGGCCCGCCCCAGCGTCGATTTACCGCGCGTTGCGGACGCCTCGGCGTTCGCGGCGAGCTGTCGTAGGGTGGCTCGCAGGACGTGACCGACGAACGGCCGGATCAGATGCCGATAGCACAGGAATCGCCCGACGTGAGTAGCGATCGGTTGTCACGGTGCGGCATTCGTAGGTGAGCAGCGCCGCGCAGCGCCGTAGGCCGGGAGCGAGAAGTTCGTGGCGATCTTTCCCCATCCAGGCTCTTCGAAGCCACTGAAGTCGGCGACGGGGACGTCGCGCCATTCTATGGCCGGCTGCCAGAACTTGCCGACTGCGCCGAAGACGAGCTCGCGGTTCGGTTGTTGGCCAAGAAACGTCCAACCCGAGAGCCGCATGTCCGGGCCTATGACGAGTTTGGGCACGCTCGGCTCGGATTTGCCGGAGAGTCGGGCAGGCAGCCCTCTCAGCCACATCGACAGGTCCAGCAGTGGCGAGTGCACAGTGAGCAGGTCGAGTTCGGATGCGGCGGCGAATGGTTGCCGGATCGGCTGCTATCACAATGTGCTCGGCAATCACCGACTAGGAAACCTGCGGGCTCGGGGCTGTGCGTCGTGTGCTGCGAGCGTCCCGATCGGCACGCAATTTGGACAGTTGTCCGCGGACGATGTGCTCGACGAGGATCGGGACGAATACTTGTACTCGTGCATCGGTGAACTGGTCGGCGGCTTCGTCGACCCACCTGTGGATCAGCGCGGCCTGCTCTGGGGCGGTGTTGCCGGGCAGGCGGGAAAGCCGCTCAGCGAGTTCTTCCAGCGAACGTGCCTCGCTGGCATCTGCTTTCGTCGCTCGCCCACCTGTGGCGGCCTCGACGGAGGCATGCGCGGCGACAGACATGGCCTGTGCGGCAGTCGCAACGTCAGTCTCGGGCGGCACGACGCGCAAGGTGACGCGTCGCCCGGTGTCGGCAATCACGATCACCGTAGGAGGATTGGGTGAGACAAAGTCCTGCAGATGCACAGCGTGGCCAGCCACGTCCAGTTTTCCGGGCGCGGCATCCCAGGCATCGCGGTGATAGCCGACGATAGCGATCTGTCCGAGGTGTGTGGACAGCGCCTCGAGCAACGGTGGTAGCTCGGTCGACAGCTCGTGTGAGTGGGGCCAAAAGGCTCCGTCCAGGTCGGGCTCGACTGGCCTGTTCGGATCGAGTTGCAACCGGAGAGGCGGCGGCGTCGCCGAACTGGGGGCGGGCTCTGGTGAGTCGATGGAATTCGGGCTTCTGCTCATACATGTACTCGCTAGCCCGGTCAACGGATGACCGGAGTGAAAGTACCGCAAACGTATAGCGATCGCCACGCGTTCCGGGCTCGATGCTCTCGAACGTAGACCCCCGGAATGGACGGCAAGTGAACGCCGGGGCGGGATCACACGTATCACGGCCGAGGCCGCGCTGGTATATCAGTCGCCGCCTCCGAAGAACTAGGGTCCAATTCCCCTCGAGACCCGTGACCTTTGCGCTGTTGATGTGGCAGTTCGACCGTTGCGAGGATGGCCGTTGGGCCCGCAGAATCGGTCATGGCGCAGCACCAATGACGGCCGATGGGCCAAGGACGCTGATGCCCGCATCAAACGCCTGCACCGAACGTACGCGAAACGCACTCGAAGTACTCATCTTCGGGAAATACGAAAGCCATGTCGAGTGACAACCGACTATGGACCTCAGCACAACAGATCAGCGGGGTCGCGCCGGCTCGGGAAGCGGAAAGCGGTGCAGCGCAAACAATCTGACAATGAACGAAAGGACGTAGCTCGTGAAGGCACTCGTTTACCATGGGCCAGGCAAGCGCGCGTGGGAGGAGGTGCCCGATGCGGTCATCCAAGAACCCACCGACGCGGTCGTGCGCGTCGACGCCGTCACGATCTGCGGAACCGATCTGCACATCCTCGGTGGTGACGTGCCGGAAGTAGCGGAGGGCCGCATCCTCGGCCACGAGGCCGTCGGCACGGTGACGGCGGTCGGATCCGCGGTTCAGAAGCTTGCCGTGGGCGACCGGGTCCTGGTTTCGTGCATCACCTCGTGTGGCAGCTGCCGGTACTGCCGCGAGGGCAGGTACGGGCAGTGTCTGGGCGGGGGCGGCTGGATCCTCGGCCACCTGATCGACGGCACCCAGGCCGAGTACGTGCGGGTACCGTTCGCCGAGAACTCGACCCACGCCGTACCCGAGGGGGTTACCGACGAAGAGATGATCGCGCTCGCCGACATTCTGCCCACGGCCTACGAAGTAGGCGTGCTCAATGGCACGGTGCGTCCTGCGGATGTCGTCGTCATCATCGGCGCGGGGCCGATCGGGCTGGCCGCGATCATGACTGCGCGGCTCTTCAGCCCCAGCCACATCGTCGCAATCGACCTCGCCGACTCACGGCTCGAGGCGGCACGCAAGTTCGGCGCCGACGTCGTCGTCAACAGCGGCCACGACGACCCTTGGCCGATCATCGCCGCACTCAGTGGCGGTCTGGGTGCCGACGTGACGATGGAGGCCGTCGGGACCTCACAGACATTCGAGCAGGCGGTGCGGCTGGTCCGCCCCGGCGGTCACGTCGCCAACATCGGTGTCCACGGAGCGCCGGCGACTCTGCACCTGGAGGACATCTGGATCAAGAACCTGACCATCACGACCGGGCTTGTCGACACGTATTCGACGCCCACACTGATCGGACTCGTCGCCAGTCACCGGCTCGACACCTCGCCGATGATCACCCACAGATTCGGCATTGACGAGTTCGAGACCGCCTACGAAGTCTTCGGTAACGCCGCCGAAACCGGGGCATTGAAGGTGCTGCTCACCGCGACTCGATAGTCGCCGAACGCCACCACCGCGGAGACCATTCATGCAAGCGAACAGCGCTGTCCAGGTATCGGGCGCTTCCGGGACCGCCGCTTCAACGAATATTGAGGCATTAACCGCCGCAAGGGTTTCTTCGGCTCCGCTCGCCGACGTGCTGCGGTTGACCGACACCACGGTCGAGGGGCTGTCCGACGCGGAGGCATCGACGCGATTGGTGCGGTACGGCCCCAATTCCGTTCGCACTCACCGGGTGAGCGCGATCGCGGTGTTGGGACGCCAGCTGCGCAGCGCCGTGCTGGGGCTGTTGGCGGCTACCGCGGTGCTTTCGTTCTTCCTCGGAGACAGCAAACAGGCGATCATCATCGGCATCATCCTGGCCGTCAGCATCGGCTTGGGTTTCGTCAACGAGTACCGCGCCGAACGCGCCTCTGCCGCACTGTATTCGGCGGTATCCCACACCGCCGTCGTGCGCCGGGACGGCCGGTTCGACAGAGTCGATGTCAACCACCTTGTGCCCGGACGACGTGATCCGGCTGACGCTCGGCGAAGCGGTGCCTGCCGACGTGCGGCTGGTCGATGTCAACGGTCTGGAATGCAACGAAAGCATCTTGTCTGGCGAATCAGGCGGCTTCCGAAAATCGCTACAGCCGGTCAACGCCGCTGCCGGCCTGACTGATTCGACCGATCTGGCGTTCATGGGCACGATCGTCAGTCCAGGATCTGTTCCTGGACCCGCCGGGGCAGCGCGTCCCACACCTTCGGCGAAGGCAGCCGGCAGTTCACCAGCAGTGTTGCGCCATGTGCGGCCCGGCCGAGTACGTCGACCTTGCTGAGGAACCGGAACTGATGGCAGCCAACGAAATTAGCTCCGGTCACCAGGTAGGGGGCCCGGATCGGATCCGGCCCGGAGCGCAGGTGCGACTCGGTCTGCGAGCCCGACTTCTTCGAGTCGTAGACGAAGTACGCCTGGGCGTGCATGCCTACTTCCGATCCAAGGATCTTGATCGCATTCTTGTTCGCGCCCACGGTTCCGTCCGAACCAGCCCGAAGAAGACCGCCCGGACCGTCTCGGGGGACTCGATGTCGAACGACGGGTCGTAGGCCACGCTGGTCCCGGAGACGTCGTCGTCGATACCGACGGTGAACCGCCGCCGCGGCTGCTCGCGCGCGAGTTCGGCGAACACCCCGGCAACCATCGCGGGGGTGAACTCCTTCGAGGACAGGCCGTAGCGACCACCGGTGACGCGCGGCATGACCGGTCGTTCGCCGTCGGCGCACGCTTCGGCGAGCGCCGCGACCACGTCCAGGTAGCGCGGCTCGCCGATCGAACCGGGCTCCTTGGTGCGGTCGAGGACTCCGATGGTGCGCGCCGTCGACGGCAGCGCGGCCAGCAGAGCGGCGGTGGGAAACGGCCGGTACAACCGCACCTGGACCACGCCGACCCGCTCGCCGCGTTCGACGAGTGCAGCAACGGTCTGCTTCACCGTCTCGGCGCCCGAACCCATCACCACCAGAACACGCTCACCCTCCGGGTGCCCGTTGTAGTCGACAATGTGCATCGTCCGGCCCGTACGTTCGCCGAGCTGGACCATGAGGTTCTCGACCACATCCGGAACCCGCGCGTGGACCGGGTTGACCGTTTCAAGGATTGCGCATTGTCGTCAGCTTGAAGGGTTCGCCCGCGGTCTGGCATGCTGCTCGCCCGACGCGGCGGCAAGCACACATCGTGCAGGACATCGGTGGCTCCTGACGATGGGCTGGGATTGGCGTACCCTGACATTGCCGATCAGAACGAATCGTGGCGTGGCCGCCCGTTTCGGCACAGACCGCCACGCCGACCCCGGCGTACACGAGATGGCCTGAGAAAGATCGGTAGCCAATCGCCGAGTGGAATCGTCTGACAGCCTATGAGAGAAGCTTTCTGCTTAAAGGGCGAAGGACCATGTCAGCTACCGATGAGCGTGTTGCACAGATCCGAATGTTCACCGTGCCGGGTCGGCCGGTGGAAGTCACAGTGGTGCGCCAGTATGCGGCCGTCGCCGCGGACTGGGAGCGGCTGAGGCTGCGGGCGCGCCGCCATCCTGTGTCGGTTCTAGCCGACGACGAGCGGTTTGTGGCGATGAGCGCGACTCTCCGGAGGTTGTCGGCTGAACTTGGGCTGAGGACCTGCACGACCACGACGGCGGGCACCGACGGCGTTGCAGGGATCACCGGCCAGCAGGGGATGCTACCCAACGATCCGGCTTTCTTGCGATCCGATACCTGGTTCCAATCCACCGAGAGATGGTGCGGCTGAAGCGTGTTCAGGGGCATGGGGGATGCTCGCTTCGCCCTAGGGCGTCGTCCCCTCGCCCCAGAGCGTGCACGAATGTCCTTGACCGGAACTGGGATCGGCGGTCGGTGTGCAGATTGCAGCCGGCCATCTCACCGCACCACTCGCCGGAACTACCCGGTGCGCCGCTGCTGATCAAGGACATTCGTTCGACGACGGCTCAGCCGGTCCGATAGTCGATGACGACGCGGCCGTCGATCTGGCCGCGTTCCATTCGGCCGAACACTTCGTTGATGTCGTCAAGTTTCGCGCTGGCCACCGTCGGGTGGATTAGACCGCGGGCATAGAAGTCCAGCGCCTCGGCCATGTCCTGGCGGGTGCCGACGATGGAGCCGCGGATGGTCAGGCCCTTGAGCACGATGTCGAAGATCGGTGCCGGGAAGTCGCCCGGCGGCAGTCCGTTGAAGACGATGGTGCCGCCGCGACGGGTGAGTCCGATGGCCTGCCCGAAGGCTTGCGGGTGGACGGCGGTCACCAGCACGCCGTGCACTCCGCCGGTGGCTTTCTGCACCTCGGCGACCACATCGCTGGTGCGGGCGTTCACAACGACCTCGGCGCCGAGTCGGGTGGCCAGGGCGAGCTTGGAGTCATCGACGTCGATCGCGACCACGCGCAGTCCCATCGCCCGGGCGTACTGCACGGCGATGTGGCCGAGTCCGCCGATGCCGGAGATCGCCACCCACTGTCCGGGCCGGGTGTCGGTGACCTTGAGGCCCTTGTAGACGGTGACGCCTGCACACAGGATGGGAGCTATTTCCAGCGGATCGACGCCGTCCGGGATGCGTGGGGCGTAGGCGGCGTTGACCAGCATGTAGCTGCCGAAGCTGCCGTTGACGCTGTAGCCGCCGTTCTGCTGGCTCTCGCACAATGTTTCCCAGCCGGTACGGCAGTATTCACACTTGCCGCAGGCCGACCACAGCCAGGCGTTGCCGACCTTGTCGCCGATCTCGAGGTCGTCCACCCCGTCGCCGAGTGCGACGACGGTGCCGTAGCCCTCGTGGCCGGGGACGAACGGCGGCTGCGGCTTGACCGGCCAATCACCATGCGCTGCATGCAGATCGGTGTGACAGACACCTGAGGTCTCCAGTTTCACCAGAGCCTCACCGTAGCCGGGGGTGGGCAGTTCGAGATCGGAAATCTCCAGCGGGGTGCCGAATTCGGTGACCACCGCGGCGCGCATGGTGTCGGTCGGGGTGTCCAGTGTGGTGGGTGAATCAAGGGTGTGTGTCATGGCTTCTTTCCAATCGTGAGTGTGCTTGAGGGACCGGGTTACTGGGCGGTGCTCAGAAGAACCCTTGCGCCTTATCGCTGTAGGAGACGAGCAGGTTCTTGGTCTGCTGGTAGTGGTCGAGCATCATCTTGTGGTTCTCCCGGCCGATGCCGGACTGCTTGTAACCGCCGAAGGCCGCGTGCGCCGGGTAGGCGTGATAGCAGTTGGTCCACACCCGGCCGGCCTGGATATCACGCCCGGCCCGGTAGGCGGTGTTGCCGTCACGACTCCACACCCCGGCACCCAGTCCATAGAGGGTGTCGTTGGCGATCGAGATGGCATCGTCGTAGTCGGTGAACGACGTCACCGTGACGACGGGTCCGAAGATCTCCTCCTGGAAGACGCGCATCTTGTTGTTGCCTTCGAGGATGGTGGGCTGGATGTAGTAGCCGCCGCTGAGGTGCCCGCCGAGGTCGGCACGTTCTCCGCCGGTGACGACGCGGGCGCCCTCGTCCTTGCCGATTTCGATGTAGGACAACACCTTCTCGAGCTGATCGTTGGACGCCTGTGAACCGATCATGGTCTCGGTGTCCAGCGGGTCGCCCTGGCGGACCGCCTTGGTGCGGATCGCCGCCAACTCCAGGAACTCGTCGTAGATGTCGGCCTGGATCAGCGACCGCGACGGGCAGGTACAGACCTCGCCCTGGTTGAGGGCGAACATAGTGAACCCCTCCAGCGCCTTGTCCTGATAGTTGTCGTGGGCGGCCATCACATCGGAGAAGAAGATGTTCGGGCTCTTGCCACCGAGCTCCAGGGTGACGGGAATCAAGTTCTGCGACGCGTACTGCATGATCAGCCGGCCGGTGGTGGTCTCCCCGGTGAACGCAATCTTGCCGATCCGGTTGCTCGACGCCAGTGGCTTACCCGCTTCCACGCCAAATCCGTTGACCACGTTGAGCACACCCGCGGGCAGCAGGTCACCGATCAACGACATCAGGTACAGCATCGAGACCGGGGTCTGCTCGGCTGGCTTGAGGACGATGGCGTTACCAGCCGCCAGGGCCGGGGCGAGTTTCCAGACGGCCATCAGGATCGGGAAGTTCCACGGGATGATCAGGCCGACGACGCCGAGCGGCTCGTGGAAGTGGTAGGCCACGGTGTCCTCATCGATCTGGCTCAGCGATCCTTCCTGGGCACGGATCGCGCCGGCGAAGTACCGAAAGTGATCCACCGCCAACGGGATGTCCGCGTTCAGCGTTTCCCGCACAGGCTTGCCGTTATCCCACGACTCGGCGACCGCGATGGACTCGAGATTCTCCTCGATGCGGTCGGCGATCTTGTTCAGGATTACGGCGCGATCCGCCGCTGAGGTCTTACCCCAGGCCGGCGCCGCCGCATGGGCCGCATCCAGGGCGCGCTCGACATCGGCATCATCGGAGCGAGCGACCTCGCAGAACACCTCGCCGGTAACCGGGGTCGCGTTCTCGAAGTAGCGGCCCTGCACGGGCGCGACCCACTCGCCGCCGATGTAGTTGTCATATCTGGGCTGAAAGGACATCAACGAACCCTCAGCACCCGGTCGCGCGAAAATGGTCATGGTCTATCTCTCCTACCGCTCGCACAGAATGTGTCGGTCGTCCGGTGCATTACGCTAGGCGGGGGCAAGCAACGCCAATGGAGTCCAAAGACCCTTCATTGCCGACAGAGGTCCTGAAAACGATGGTCCTGTGGCCAGAACGATGCTCCTGCCAGGTCGGTGTTGCCGGTTTCACTGAAGTTGCCGTCCAAGCGTCGAGTTCCACTGCGGCATAAAGAGACTGATTCGGTAGCCGGTCGATGGCCGGCTTCATTTGACAGGGGCGACGGCCGTCTCGCGAGCTCGCTGGTTTCCGCTTTGACTGACTGAATCGACCCGTCATGGTCGTCGACTGGCTTCATCTGTCCGAATAGCGCCGCGCAGCTTTGATGACTTATGGCCGACAGGCAGGGCCTAAAGGCTCCATTGATCTTCCGGCAAGATGCATACATTCCAATAGACCCCGGAATGATCGTGGCCGGTGCCCATCAAGGCAAGGACGAGGAATGTCCAACAGCACAATGCATTCGGGATACTCGTCGACGTCGAACAATGTTGCTGAGATGGGCGAGTACCGGGGGTCGCGGCGTGTGCTCGACGGCTCCAATCCACCGCTTTACCGCTGGTTTCCCGACGGGGAGCTGAACACCTGCGCGAACGCGTTGGAGCGGCATGTTGCTTGCGAAAGACGATGCGCAGCATCGCGTACGGCACAGTCGAACCTTTGCTCAGCCGTGAGCTTTCGTTAAGGGAGGACCCAAGTATGACCGCACCGACTATCCCCGTTACCGACAACGTTGCCGATCTCGATTCCGGGGCCACTGAGAATGAGTTCCCAAACGGTGATGATCTCGCGATTTCCCGGGCTACTGATTTCTACAGCCTGGATGAACTACTGACCGACCAGGAACGCGAGTTGCGTGATCGGGTCCGGCTATGGTGCGACACCGAGGTGGCACCCGCCGCTGCCGGGTATTGGGAGCGGGCAGAGTTCCCGGTCGAACTGGCCAAGGGCTATGGGCGGCTTGGCATTGCCGGCGCCTCGATCGTCGGGAATGGTTGCCCCGGGGTGTCGTTCCTCGCCGAGGGCGTAATCGCCGCCGAACTGGCCCGCGGCGATGGCAGCATCGCCACCCTGAACGCCGTACATTCCGGGCTCGCGATGACGACCATCGCGATGCTCGGCTCCGAAGAGCAGCAGGCCCAATATTTGCCACGGATGGCGACCTGTGAAATTCTCGGCGCCTTCGCGCTGACCGAGCCCAAGCACGGCTCCGACGTGGTTGCGTTGGAAACCCGCGCGCGGCGACAGGGTGACGAATGGGTGCTGGACGGGCAGAAGCGGTGGATCGGTAATGGCACCGTTGCCGACGTAGTGATCGTCTGGGCCCGGGACGACGACGGCCAGGTCGGTGCTTTCGTTGTGGAACACCCGGACGGCGCAGAGCACCCGGTCCCCGGATATCACGCCAGGAAGATCACCGGTAAAGCAGCGAACCGCGGCGTGTGGCAGGCCCAGATCCGCCTGGACGGGGTGCGGGTGCCCGCCAGTGCCCGTCTGGCGAACGCCAGGACCTGGGACGACACCAACTATGTGCTGGCCAAGTCCCGGCAGACCGTGGCCTGGGAGGCTTTGGGCCACGCGGTCGCCGCCTATGAGGCAGCACTCACTTATTCGCTGCGACGCGAGCAGTTCGGCCGGCCACTGGCCCGGTTCCAGCTGATCCAGGACAAGCTCGCGCACATGCTCAGCGACATCACCGGCATGCAATTGATGTGCACCCGGATGTCGCAGTTGCAGGCCCAAGGGCGGGTGTCGATCGAGCACGCCGCGCTGGCCAAGCTGAACACCGGTGACGGAGCCCGCCGGGTCTGCGCGATGGCTCGGGATATCCTGGGCGGCAACGGGATCCTGCTCGATCACCACGTCGCCCGGCACCACGCCGACATCGAAGCCGTTTACACCTACGAGGGCACCGACTCCATTCAGTCTCTGATCGTCGGTCGCGCGATCACCGGGCTCAACGCCTTCCGATGAGCGCCACACAGCGGAAGCAGGCCTGACCGAAATGCCGAGATTGGCCCGATCCGTTCAGAAACCCATCCACCGCACCGACAGAACGAAGGAGCTCGAAATGACAATCACCGAAGATCCGGTCAGCCCAACCATCCCCGCACGGGAGTTGCTTCCCGACATCAATGACCCAACGGCGGGGACGGTGGCGATCTCCAGAGAGTTGGCGTCCGAGCAGGTCCGGATGATCGCGGATCCGGCACCGCTTGGCCTAGCGGCCTTCGCCCTGACCACCTTCCTGCTGAGCTTGGTCAACGCCGGCGTCATGCCCAAAGACACCGAACCGGTCATGCTGGGTGTTGCGCTGGCTTTCGGCGGGATCGCCCAACTCCTCGCGGGGATGTGGGAATTCCGTAAGGGCAACGTCTTCGGGGCCACGGTCTTTACGTCATATGGCGCCTTCTGGCTGTCCTTCTGGGCCTACGTGACCTTCTACGCTAAAGACATTCCGGCTGAACACCACGGAGTCGCGGCCGGCTGGTACCTGATGGGCTGGGCCATCTTCACCAGTCTCATGCTGATCGCCGCACTGCGAACGACCGCCGTGCTCGCAGTCCTGTTCGCCGTCCTCGACGTCACGTTCGTGCTGCTTGCTCTTGGCGCGCTCAACGCCAGCGCCGGCCTGACCACGGCAGGTGGGGTACTCGGTCTCGTCACCGCCGCACTGGCCTGGTATTTATGCGTAGCCGGCGTCACCGCATCAACATTCGGCAAGCCGATCCTGCCCAACCGTTCGTTGATCCGACAGTGAGCTCGGCCCCGTCATATCTGAACAGCCACCCGTTCTTACACTCAGCGGAAAGTCATGGCAGGCCTTAACGTTCCATAGCTCAATATTCCAGGAGGAATACCATGTCGGTCCCCGTCGAATCGCCATCCGGCACATCGGCCAGGGACAAGGTGATCACCACCGCAAAGGTGGTGCTGCCCGCTGAATCCCTTTCCGGCGGAACCGAAGTCAGGGACAAGGTGGTGACCGCCGCCGAGGCGGTACGGCTCGTTCGTGACGGCGACTCGGTGGTGGTCGAGGGGTTCGTGGGACAGTGCTTCGCCGAGGAGCTGACGCTGGCGTTGGAGCAGCGTTTCCTGCTGACCGGCACCCCCCGAAACCTGAACCTGGTGTTCACCGTGGCCCCGGGCGACCGACAGGGCCGCGGGCTGGACCGGCTGGCTCACGACGGCCTGATCAAGCGGGCAGTGGGCGGTCACTGGGGTTTGTCCCCGGCGTTGGGAAAAATGGCTGTGGGCAACAAGATCGAGGCGCACAATTTGCCGCAAGGGGTCATTTCTCATCTGTTTCGGGACACCGCCGCCGGCAAGCCGGGCTTGATCACCCGGGTCGGACTTGGCACCTTCGTCGACCCGCGTCATGGCGGCGGCAAGATTAACGAACGAACCACGGAGGACCGCGTCGAACTGCTCACTCTGCACGGTCAGGAGTACCTGTTCTACAAGGCTCTGCAACTGGACGTCGCGTTCCTCCGCGGGACCACCGCGGACCCCGAGGGGAACATCACCATGGAGCGCGAGGCGCTCACCCTCCAGGCGCTTGCCGTGGCGACCGCGGTCCACAACTCCGGCGGCCTGGTGATCGTCCAGGTGGAGCGGGTCGCCGAGACCGGCAGCCTGAGCGCACGAGAGGTGAAGATCCCCGGTGTTCTCGTCGACTGCGTCGTCATCTCGCAACCGGAGCACCACTGGCAGACCTTCGGCACCGCTTACTCACCGGCGCTGAGCGGCGAACTACGTCGGGTCCGCAGCTCCATCGCGCCGATGGACCTGACCGAACGGAAGGTCATCGCCCGCCGTGCCGCCATGGAACTCCGACCCGACAGCGTCGTCAACCTCGGTATCGGACTACCCGAAGGAGTGGCCAACGTCGCGGCCGAGGAGCACATCCTGGAGTACCTGACGCTGACTGCCGAACCTGGCCCCATAGGCGGGATGCCCACCGCCGGAATGGATTTCGGCGCTGCGGTGAACGCGCAAGCAATCTTGGATCAACCGTCGCAGTTCGACTTCTACGACGGGGGAGGGCTGGACACCGCGGTTCTGGGCATGGCTCAGGTGGACCGGCAGGGCAATGTCAATGTCAGCCGATTTGGTTCCAGACTGGCCGGCTCGGGCGGATTCATCAACATCAGCCAGAACGCCAAGAAGCTCATCTTCGTGGGTTCCTTCGTCGTACCCAGCCGCAGCCGGGTCCAGGACGGCCGACTCGTCATCGCCGATGGACCCGTGTCTCCCAAGTTCCTCGCCGATGTCGAGCAACGGACCTTCAGCGGCGAATACGCCGCCGGCGCGGGTCAGCCAGTGCTGTATGTGACCGAACGGTGCGTGTTCCAGCTCACTGCGGCGCGGGCTCGAACTCATTGAGATCGCCCCGTGGGTAGACCTGGAGAAGGACATCCTCGCGCACATCGGTTTCGAGCCCATCATCAAGGGTGAACCGCGCTTGATGGACGCCCGGATCTTCGCCGACGGACTCATGGGCCTTAAGGACGACCTGCTGACCGTGCCTCTTGAGGCCCGGTTCGCCTACGACACCGAGCGGAACATGTTCTTCCTCAACATGGAAGGCATGTCGCTGGCCACGCTAGACGAGGTCGAGTCGATTGGCACCGAGATCGAGAAGCGATTGGCCGCCATCGGGAAAAAGGTGCAGATGGTCGTCAACTACGACAACTTCTACCTCGCACCGGATCTCGCCGACGCCTACGTCACCCTGGTTCGCCGGCTGGCCGAGCACTACTACGTCGCCGTCACCAGGTACACCACCAGTTCCTTCATGCGGCTCAAGCTCAGCGAGCAGCTCTCCAACCGAGGACTGGCCCCGCACATCTACGAAAGCCGTCAAGAGGCGATGCACTGGAACGGGAAATAGCCACCGCGATGAGTTGACGCGGCAATATGGCGCGGGAGCACTGCCTATGGCGCCGTCTTCGCTTGCGTGGTGCCGTTCATGCTGCGGATTGGGCTATGCCTCATGACCCGCCGGGCCGCAGGAGTTCCCCGATGTGTGCAGTCACGCCGGGCGAGCCGTCATGCGTGAACATTTCGGTAATCTAGCGCCCGTTCGGAATGTGTCCACGCAACAAGCAAGAATCTATCGAAATCAGTTGCACGCCAGAGCATATTTGGGAGGATGCTCGTTCGCCCCGGGCGATGGCGATGTCGATGAACGCGGTAATCGGCGACGTCACCAACCGAAACCGGCTCGGCCCCGGCTTCGTGCCGATCGGGCCCGAGGCTAGCTGCGCCGCTACTTACTGGCCCTGATCGCCTCGAACACGCTTGGATCCAACAGCGTCGACGTATCGCCGAGTTCACGGCCTTCGGCGACGTCCCGGAGCAGCCGCCGCATGATCTTGCCGCTGCGGGTTTTCGGCAACTCCGGCACCACGTGAATCTCCCGCGGCCGCGCGATCGGTGAGATCTCGCGGGCCACCTCGGCCCGCAACTCGTCGATCATCTGTTCGCGCGGGATGTCGGCGTGGTGGGCCATCAGGATGACGAACGCCACGATCGCCTGCCCGGTCGTGTCGTCACTGGCGCCGACGACGGCCGCCTCCGCCACCCCCGAGTGGCCGACCAGTGCCGACTCCACCTCCGCGGTGGAGATTCGGTGCCCGGACACGTTCATCACGTCGTCGACGCGGCCCAGTAACCAGATGGCGCCGTCCAGGTCATAGCGCGCGCCGTCGCCGGCGAAGTACCAGCCCTGCTCGGCGAACCGGGACCAATAGGTCTCCTTGTACCGTTCCGGATCCCCCCAGATGCCGCGCAACATCGACGGCCACGGCTGGTCGAGCACCAGATAACCGGACGCGTGCTCGCCGAATTCGGGGCTGGGCTCGATCAGGTTGCCGTGGTCGTCGACGACGCGCGCGGAGATGCCGGGTAGCGGTGCCATCGCCGAGCCGGGCTTGGCCGCGGTGACACCCGGCAGCGGCGAGATCATCGCCGCTCCGGTCTCGGTCTGCCACCAGGTGTCGACGATCGGGGTTCGGTTGCCGCCGATCGCGTCGCGGTACCACCGCCACGCCTCGGGGTTGATATTTTCGCCGACGGTGCCCAGCAGTCGCAGGCTGGACAGGTCGTGGGCGTCGGGGATCTCGCGTCCCCACTTCATGAACGTGCGGATCAGCGTCGGCGCGGTGTAATAGATCGTGACGCCGTACTTTTCGATCACCTCGAAATGGCGGTGCTCGTTGGGGGACGCGGGGGTGCCCTCGAAGAGCACCTGGGTCACCCCGTTGGACAGCGGCGCGTAGACGATGTAGGTGTGCCCGGTGATCCATCCGATGTCGGCGGTGCACCAGTACACGTCGGTTTCCGGCTTGACGTCGAAGATGTAGTGGTGCGTGTACGACGCCTGGGTGAGGTAGCCACCGGTGGTGTGTATTACGCCCTTCGGCGCACCGGTGGTGCCCGAGGTGTAGAGCAAAAACAGTGGGTGCTCGGCGTCGAAGGCTTCAGGGGTGTGCTCGGGCGAGGCGTTCTCGACGGTGTCGTGCCACCACAGATCGCGGCCGTCGGTCCACGAGACGTCGATGCCGGTGCGGCGCACCACCAGGACGTGCTCGATGGAATCCTGTCCGCGCACCGCTTCGTCCACCGAGTCCTTCAGCGAAACCGCCTTGCCGCGGCGATACTGCCCGTCGGTGGTGATGACCAGCTTGGCCGCCGCGTCGTCGATCCGGGCTCGCAGCGCGGGGGCCGAGTAGCCGGCGAACACCACGGAATGCATGGCACCGAGACGCGCGCACGCCAACATCGCCACGATCGCCTCGGGAACCATCGGCATGTAGATGGCGACCCGGTCACCTGCGACCACACCGAGGTCGGTGAGCGCGTTGGCGGCTCGCGACACCTCGGCCAGCAGGTCGGAGTACGTCAGGCTGCGGCTCTCGCCGACCGGTTCACCCTCCCAGTGGATGGCCACCCGATCGCCGTTTCCGGCCTCGACGTGGCGGTCCACGCAGTTGTAGGCGACATTGAGCTTGCCGCCGACAAACCACTTCGCGAACGGCGCCTGCGACCAGTCGAGCACCTCGGCAAACGGCGTCTCCCACGACAGCCTGTCGGCCTGCTTCGCCCAGAACGCCAGCCGGTCTTCCTCCGCCTCGCGGTACAACTCCGCGGTCGCGTTGGCGTTCTCGGCGAAGTCCGCCGGCGGCGGATACGATGACAGGGCTTCGGTGTGCGTTACGGACATACTGTGAGCCTAGGCAGATAATGTTGTATCGCCATTGGCAATTGGGGTAGATACGTGTGCCTTTATGCTCTAGCGGTTACGGGGTGGCGCGGTCGATGTTCCGGCCCAAGGGTTCGAAAACATCGTCCAAGCTCAATGCCGTCCTGGCGCGTCGCCACGCCCGGGGGTTTCAGGTCGAAGTAGGTAGCGAAAACGCGCTCTTCCCGTCGGCCGCGAGATGCTTTACGGGTTTGCTGCATGGACAGGTGACGGTTTCGGTCACGCGGTCTGATGGCCCGGGGTGGCTTGGCGTCGCCGCGGTGCTAGGTGCGTTCGACCCAGCTGACGATCGAACGATCCGTAGTCGCTCGCGGGTGTCGCAGCGACGACGGTTCAGGCCCCAGATCATGTTGCCATTGTCGAATTAGCCGATAGTGCAGCATATTTCGCGCATTCGATCGATGCTGATTTGCCATGCCCGGTGGGTCAGCGGGGCACCAAGATAAAAGCAAGAACGCGGGGGATCACCCTGGGAATCGGACGGTGGTTCCGGGCATCAACTCAACGACGCGACCGTGGCATTCCACTTCGATCGCGGCCGCGTCGCGCGGATCCACGCTGATGATCACGCCCTTTCCGCTGACCCGCAGGTGCAGGTGCAGACCGCGGTAGTGGATCGGAATAGCCAGCACGCCAAGCGCTTCCGGCCAGTGTGGGGACAGGATGATGCGGTTGGACCGGGTCTCCAGGCCGGTGAAGCAGCGCTGCATGAGGTCGACTGTGCCGGCCATTGCCGCCAGGTGGATGCCCTCCGAAGTAGTTCCGCCCTGAATGTCCGAAACGTCTGACTTCAGCGCCTGTTGAAAGAATTCCATGGCTCGCTCGCGGTTGGCCCTGGCTAGCACCCAGGTGTGCACCACACCGCTGAGCGTCGACCCGTGCGACGTGCGGGCCAGGTAGTAGTCGACCATCTCCGGGACCTGCTCCGGGGTGAAGCGATAGCCGAGCCGATCGAGTAGCTCACGCAACTCGTCCGCCGACAGCAGGTAGAGCAGCATGAGCGCGTCGGCCTGTTTGGACGCCTTGTAACGGTTGACGTCGTCGCTCTCCGCCTCGAGGATGCGGTCCAGTCGCTGGATGTTGCCGTACTGGCTGCCGAAGGCGGTCCCAATCCAGTTCCGCGAGATCGCCGTAGCCCTCGAACTGGCTGATGACGCCGTCGTGGAACGGGACGTACATCCGCCGGCTGACATCTTCCCAGTGCGCCAGTTCGGCATTGTTCAGTCCGAGCGCTTCCATCAGGTCAAGGCGATTCGGCATCGGCAGCAGATTCAGTGCGTCGATGGCGTGCATGATCACCCAGACCGCCATCACGTTGGTGTACGCGTTGTTGTCGATGCCGTCGTAGGGAGCGTCGGGGTAGCCGGAGTGGAACTCATCCGGCCCGATGACGCCCCGGATGCCGAATCGTTCGCGTTTTTCGTCGTAGGTTGCCAGGCTGACGAAGAAGCGGGCGATCTCCGCCAGCATCTCCGCGCCGTAGTCGATTAGGTAAGCGAGGTCACCGGTGACCTGGTAGAACTTCCACGCGTTGTAGGCGACGGCGATACCGATGTGGTGCGCGCGCGCGCTGGCGTCCGGATTCCAGTGGCCGCTGCGCGGATTGAGGTGCAGCCGTTGACTTTCCTCGCGTCCGTCGCTGCCGGACTGCCAGGGAAACATCGCACCCGCATAGCCGGCGGCCGCGGCGGCGTGACGTGCTTCCGGGAGGCGCCGGAAGCGGTAGGCGAGCAGCGACCGGGTGATCATCGGCAGCCGCAGGTTGAGCACCGGGAAGATGAACAGCTCGTCCCAGAAGATGTGGCCGCGATATGCCTCTCCGTGCAGTCCGCGAGCCGGCACCCCGACGTCGAGGTCGGCGGTATTCGGTGAAACCGTCTGCAGCAGATGCAGCAGATGCAGGCGCAGGATCCGCAATTCGTCGCCGAAGTCGTCGAATTCGATGGACAACCGCTCCCACAGATGCAGCCATTCGGTGAGATGCCCGTCGAGCAGATCGTCGAACCGACCGAGTCGGCCGATCCAGCGCAGAGCTTCGACAGCGGGTTCGGATGTCGCGACATCGCGCCCCGTATAGACGGTGACGATCTTCTCGACTCTCACCGAATCGCCGACCGCCATTGCAACGTTGATGTCGTGGCCTATTTCAGCGTTTTCGTCGAACAACCGAAAGGACGCGGAGACGGGTTCACCGTCGCGCCACACCGTGTTGCGAGCCGCCATCGCGATGGGAATCCGAGATTGGGTCGTCTGCACGGTCAGCAGGACCGAATCGTCGCCGATGTCTCGCTTGTCCACCGACCCGAGATGCTCGTTGGCCAGGTCCCGGTACCGCTCGACAAGCGAGTTCGTCACGTTGCCGTCCAGGGTCGAGCGAATCTCGATCGCCCCTGACCAGTCCTCGGCGATGATCGTCGTCTCGAGGGCACCGACGTGGGGCATGTGCATCGCGACGAATCGTCGTTGCCGTAGTGAACTCGTCCGGCCGTCGTGGTCGCGGAACCGCGCCTCGCGAGTCAGGACTGCGCCGCGAAGATCGAGCGTCTGCCGGTACGACAGGACGTCGACCGCGTCGATGTCGAACCAGGTGCCGCCGTCGATCCGGAAGGTCAACCCAAGCCAGTTGGGCAGGTTGACCAGGCTCTCGTTGTCGATCTGGGTGCCCGAAACATCATCGACGAGGCGGTTGTACACCCCGGCGGCATAGGTGCCGGGATAGTGCGTCTGCCCTGCCTTCGACTCCGGTGCGGCGCCCCGAGTCGCAAAGTACCCGTTTCCCAACGTGCACAACGCCTCGCGAAGCTTCTCGCTCTGTGGGTCGTATCCGTCAAAGGTGTACGCCCACGCCTCGCCCGAGGCCTGATGCTTGTAGGTCAGCCACTGCGATCCGCGCTGAATGAACTCGCGCACCTGATCGGGACTCTGCAGGGCGAGGTGGGCGGCCGTCTTGCGATCCCCGTCCTCGTCGTGTCCGACGACGATCCCGATTCCGTCGAAATGAACCGCGTCGAAGGCGTCTTCGTCGGTGAGGTCGTCGCCGATGTAGATCGATAGCAGGTCACCGGCCGGGTCGATGCGATCTCGAATCCAGGCGAGTGTCGTCCCCTTATCCCAGTCGATGTCTGGCCTCAGCTCGATGAGCATACGTCCGCTGGTCACCCGCAGGCCCTCTCGCTGACCGAGTTGGTGGGTCAGGGCAGCGACCTCATCGACCCGTTCCGGCGCCACCTCGCGGTAATGCACCGCGACCGCAAAGCGCTTGTGCTCGACGCGAACCCCAGGAATCCCGGCCAGGCCGTCCGTCAATTCGGCGGCGGCCCGCTCGAGGAGCGGTATGGACACGGCGGCCGCTTCGTTCTGGTGGTACGTGCCGTCCGGACCCGTGAGCTCGAACCCGTGGCTGCCCGCGTACCAGATGCCCGGTATGCCGACCCGGCTGCGGATGTCCGCGAGGTCGCGACCGCTCAGGATGGCCACGGGGCACACCGCTGCGACGAGTTCCAGCGCCTCTGCCGCGCCGTCGACGAGTGTGGCCGCAGCGGGATCGGAGACGATGGGGGACAGGGTTCCGTCGTAGTCGAGGAACAACATCGACTCTCGTGCGCTGGTGATGCCGACCAATTGACCATAGGACGTCAGCGCATTCGAGAGTTCTGAGATCCGCCTGTCGCCGGTGCGCACGGCGACGTCGGCTAGGTCGGCGAGCACGACATCGGCACCGCTGCGCGTCAAGTCGTCGGCACGTCCGGTCCCGTCGATGCCGATCACGAGCGCGAATCCGCCGTCCCGGGCCGCCGCTACGCCTGCGGCGGAGTTCTCGACGACGACACACCGCTGCGGTCGCGCACCGAGTCGACGGGCGGCTTCCAGAAGCACTGTGGGATCGGGCTTTTCGGCCGACCCGCGTTCGCCGGCGATTCCGTCGATACACACGCTGAACAGGTCGTCGATCCCGGCGGACTTCACTGCCTGCCGACAATGCGGGCTCGACGAATAGGCCGCGGCAGCAACGCCGATGCCACACAACTTCCGGGCCAGGTCGACCGTCGCCCCGAAGAGCTGCACGTTGCTGGTGAGCGCACCGTCAAGGTCGAAGAGCACCGCGTCGTGGAAACGCGGATCGATGGTGATCGGCAGCGTCATGACACCGACGAGGACACGAGCTGGTGTTCCAGTTCCAATACCTGACGGGTGGTCTTCACCACGGTGTCGGGATTCAGGCTCATCGATTCGATGCCGACCTGGACCAGGAACTCGGCCATGTCCGGGTAGTCCGAAGGCGCCTGTCCGCACAGCCCTGAGTGAATGCCGTTGCGGCGGCAGCCCTCCACTGCCAGGCGAATCATCTCCTTGACACCCTCGTCGCGTTCGTCGTAGTCGAAGGCCACGATCTCGCTGTCACGATCGACGCCGAGGGTCAGCTGCGTCAGGTCGTTGGAGCCGATCGAGAAGCCGTCGAAACGCTTGGCGAATTGGTCGATCAGGATCACGTTGTTCGGGATCTCGCACATCGCGTACACCTTGAGCCCATTCTCGCCCCGTCTGAGGCCGAGCTCGGCCATCGTCTGCAGGACGAGGTCGGCTTCGGCCACCCGACGCACGAACGGGAGCATGAGGATGACGTTCGTCAGGCCCATCTCCTCCCGCACTCGGAGCATCGCGCGGCACTCCAGGGCGAAGCCCTCGGCGTAGGCCGGGTGCGCATACCGTGAGGCACCGCGGAAGCCGATCATCGGATTGCTCTCTGATGGCTCGAAGGCCTGTCCGCCGAGCAGGCTGGCGTACTCGTTCGACTTGAAGTCCGACATCCGGACCACCACGGGCTTCGGCCAGAAGGCGGCGGCTATCGTGCCGATTCCCTCGGAGAGCCGCTCGACGAAGAACGAGCTTCCATCGGTGTAGCCCTGGGTCAGCCGATCGATCGTCCGGCGCGCCTCGGGGTCGTCGACCTTCTCGGGGTGCAGCAGGGCCAGCGGGTGAACCTGGATGTACTCGCTGATGATGAACTCCATCCGAGCGAGTCCGACGCCGTCGTTCGGCAGGAACGACGTCTTGAAGGCTAGGTCGGGGTTGCCCAGATTGAGCATGATCTGCGTGCGCGGCCGCGCGACGTCGCCGACCTCGGTGCGATCCACATGGAATCCCACTGCGCCCTTGTACACCCGGCCGGAATCGCCCTCGGCGCACGACACCGTGACGACTTCGCCGTCGGGCACAGTGGTGGTCGCGTCGCCGGTGCCGACCACCGCAGGGATGCCGAGTTCGCGGGCGATGATCGACGCGTGGCAGGTGCGACCACCGCGGTTGGTGACGATCGCTGCGGCGGTCTTCATGACCGGCTCCCAGTCCGGTGTAGTGGTGTCGGCGACCAGCACCTGACCGGGCTTGAATTCCGCTAGGTGCGTGACGTTCTCGATTCGCTTCACCGCACCCGAGGCGATCCGCTCGCCTACCGAGCGGCCTTCGGTCAGTATCTCGCCGCGGCCTTCGAGCACGTAGGACTCCAGTGCGGTCACACTGTGCTGGGATGCCACTGTCTCCGGGCGGGCCTGGACGATGTAGAGCTTCCCGTCGATGCCGTCCTTGGCCCACTCCATGTCCATCGGCCTGCCGTAGTGCTGCTCGATCGCACACGCGTAGCCGGCCAGTTCCAGAACGTCCTCGTCGGTGAGGCAGAAGCGAGCGCGGTCGGCCTTCGGGGTGGGGATGTTTCGCGTCGTGTTCTTCGTCTCGCCCTCGACGAGGATCATCTTCACGGCCTTATCGCCGAGGAGGCGGCGCAACACCGCCCGATGGCCGGCTAGGTAGGTCGGCTTGTGGACGTAGTACTCGTCCGGGTCGACGGCGCCCTGAACCACGTTCTCGCCGAGGCCGAAAGCGCCTGTTACGAAGACGGCGTCGCGAAAGCCCGACTCGGTGTCGAGGGAAAACATCACACCCGACGAGGAGATGTCGGAGCGCACCATCTTCATCACGCCGATCGACAGCGACACCTTGAAGTGGTCGAAGCCCTGGTCGATTCGGTAGTGAATCGCGCGATCGGTGAAAAGACTTGCGAAACAACGGCGGCACGTGTCAAGCAGACTCTCGTCGCCCTTGATGTTGAGGTACGAATCCTGCTGGCCGGCGAAGCTCGCGGTTGGCAGATCCTCGGCGGTCGCCGAGCTCCGGACGGCGAGGCTGACCTCCTCGCCGTACTCCTGTTGAAGCGTGCGGTAGGCAGCCAGAATCTGGCTGGCCAAGTCGTCGGGGAGCCCAGCGCCGTAGACGATCTCCCTGGCGCGTTTGGCCTTGCGTGCCAGCGCGGCGACGTCGGCGGGGTCGATGTCGTCGAGCTCGGCGTGCAGCCGGTCCCAGGCGCCGGCCTTGTCCAACATGTGCCGATAGGCCACAGCGGTGATGGCGAACCCGTGCGGGATACGGACGTTCTGGCTGGACAGCTTCTGGAACATCTCGCCCAGCGACGCGTTCTTGCCACCGACGAGCGGCACGTCCTCGATGCCGATCTCCTCAAAAAAGCGGACGTATCCGGACGTACTCATGATCTGTCCTCTCGTAGCGTCTCAAGCAGTGGCGACCCAACCGGAGTCGTTGCACCACAACGCCGTATTCGTCGCACATGCCAACCTCCCACAGCGTGCATGCGGGGAGACAGGGCCGAAGGTCATTCGATGGTGGCCGACGGCGGGCAACGCGACGCTCAAAGCGAGGACCTTGTGTTCTGCTGCCAGCCCCCAGCCAGAACCGGCAGGACGTCCGCATCTGGACCTGTCGCGCCGCCGATGGTTCGCCGACGTTGTGCCCACGGGTTGAGGACTTGCGGCCCTGTCGCCACGACCGCCGCGGAGCGCATCGTCACCGCATGGAGCACCTCACGACGCTGGACGCGAGTTTTCTGCAAGCCGAGGATTCCGATCCCCATGTGAGTCTGGCGGTAGGTGGCGTGTCGATCATTGAGGGGCCGCCTCCTGACTACGGTGATCTCGTGTCGGTGTTCGCCGAACGGGCGCAAGGCATCCCGCGCTGCACACAGGTGCTGCATACTCACCCGTTCGACCTCGGTGCACCGGAATGGGTGGATGACCCCCACTTCGATATCGCGCATCACCTTCATCGCGTTGCGTTGCCGTACCCGGGGAATGACGCCGAGCTGTTCGGGTTGATCGCCAGCATCATGGAGCAACGGCTGGACCGCGACCGCCCGCTGTGGGAGTGCTGGATCATCGAAGGGCTCACCGACAATCGGTGGGCACTGCTGATGAAGATCCACCACTGCATCGCCGATGGCATCGCCACGGCGCAGATGCTGGCGAAGCTTAGCGACGGCGGCGCCGGTGAGACCTTCGCGAGCAGCGTTGGCACCGCGAAGGAACCCGGTAGCTCGATCCTCGGCTTGCTGCGGCCGAGACTGAACCCGCTGAACTGGATGAACGACATCTGGCGGGCGGCGCTCACCGCCACCGACGCGGCCGAACACGCCGTGGTGGGGGCAGCCGTGCTGACGGCCCATGTGCTCACCGCCGCCCCGGAATCATCGCTGAACGGGTCCGTCACCAAGATGCGTCGCTTTAGTGCCGCGCGGGTGGACCTCGCCGTCATGAAGCAGGTGTGCCGGGATTTCGACGTCACACTCAACGACGTGGCGCTGGCGGCCATCACCAGCAGTTACCGGACCATGTTGCTCGACCGCGGCGAAACGCCGGGACCCCACGCATTGCGCACGCTGGTTCCCGTGTCGATGCGCTCGGCGGACGACTTCGACGTGACCGACAACCGGGTGTCGGCGATGCTGCCGTTGTTGCCGGTCGACGAACCCGACCCGGTCAAGCAGTTGGAGATCGTGCACCGGCGGCTGACCGAGGCCAAGGGGAGTGGTCAACGGGAAGGCGGCAGTGCCGTCATCGCGGCCGCCGGTAGTGTTCCGTTTGCGTTCTCGGCGTGGGCGATTCGACTCCTGACCCGACTGCCGCAGAAGTCGGTGACCGCGCTGGCGACGAACGTACCGGGGCCCCGCGGACGGCAGCGAGTGATGGGTCGGGAGGTATTGGAGATCCTGCCGGTGCCGCCGATCGCCCTTCATCTGCGCACCGGTATCGCGATGATCAGCTACGCCGACCGATTCTCCTTCGGCATCACCGCCGACTACGACAGCGCACCCGACGTCGACGCGCTCGCCCGCGGGATCGAGGACGGGGTGCGGCGCCTGGCGGCCCTCGGCAGCTCGCAAGGACACACACCCTCGGTGAGCCCGGCCGGGTAATCGGTGCCGGGTCGACCGCGGTGACGTGTGCGGCACGGGCGGGCCAGGGTTGGCTCTCGTGGCCGCGCAATCCGCCGTCGACGACGCGACTATTCGGCGGGCCAAAGGTCAATCGCCGGCGCGGGCGGGATCATTGTTTGCAGGGCAGCGGGGTTCTCGGGTCGTTAGTTCGTCGATTGTGGGACTTTGGACCACTGCGCCTCGCTACCTAGAAGTCGATAGCGTTGCGGCTATGTCTGAAGCCTTTCAACCCATCTCGATCTTGCCTGAGAGCGAGTGCTGGAATCTCCTGTCAAGCGCCTCGTTGGGACGACTAGTGACCAGTGTCGATGGCCAGCCGGAGATTTTTCCAGTCAACTTCGTCGTCCAGCACCGCACAGTGCTGTTCCGCACAGCCGAGGGCACCAAGCTGGTCAGTGCGGCGATCAACAGCAGCGTGCTGTTCGAAGTCGACGGTCACGATGTCGCAGAAGGCTGGAGCGTGATCGTGAAGGGCACGGCACAGCTGCTCAGTACCGACGAAGAGATCGACGAGGCTGAGCGGGCTCAGCTACTGCCGTGGACGGCGACGGTCAAGCAACACTTCGTTCGAATTCGCCCGCTGAGCGTCACGGGACGACGATTCTCCTTTGGCTCCGAGCCCGACCGCGACTTCACCGCTGTGTGAGATCCGTACCGTGTTAGCCGACCCGACCCCAACAT
>CAVTSZ010000030.1:0-31576 GCA_963737385.1 uncultured Actinomycetota bacterium | reverse complement strand
CCCGCGAGGGCCTGCCGAACCGCGCGTGGACGCCGGACGAAAACAGCGCACGCAGGGGGTCACCCGCGATGTCCACGCCGCCCGCGGCCAGCAGGTCGTCGTCCAGCTCGAGGATCTCGGCCGCCCGCACCGGCCACGGACCATGCTCGTTGGGCACCCACCATGTCCGCCCGGCCTTGCGGGTGTGCGCTCCCCACCGCGCCGTGAGCCACACCTCGAGCGGAGTCGGCGCCACCTCGTCGCCGATCCGGACCCTCAGCGTGCTGCGCAGGCCGCGGTGCGGCCAGCGCCGCACACTCTCATACGAGATCTCGTCGTCGCGCCGGGTCACGTGCATCTTCGCCCACGTGTACGGCACACCGAGCGCCGCTCTGGTCAACCCCACGACGGCCAGCCGCGTGGTTTCCAGCGACCGGAAGTACACGCCGTGACGGCCGGCGTCGTCGGTCGAGTAGAGGCGGATGTTGGTCTCGGCGAAGCTGCCGAAGTACGGCAGCCGCAGCGAGGTGCCCACAGCGGTGTGTCGGATCACGAACGGCACCAACGCCACGTACGTCAGGCCGTCGGAGAACACATCCGGGCGGGTGCCCGGTGGGAACAGATGCGTGACGCGCTCGGGGTCCACCGGCCAGTGCACGAATGTCAGGTCGGCCCAGAACTGGTCGAACAGCACGGGCCGTGGCAGCGGCGGTGCGATCACTGGGAAGCTCACCGCGCCATCGTGGCACGCTGAACGCATGTCATCGCCGACGATCTGGTCCACCGGTCGCTACGAGGCGGTGGGCGAGCGCATCGCGCCGATCGCCGCGGAGGTTGTCGACGCCCGACCAATGGGCAATCCCGAGACGATCACTGCTCGCCTGTAGGACGGTTTCGTCGATGTGACCATCGAAAACGACATGCATACATGGGAATTTCCGTCGTTGGACGCAGCGGTGAACTTCGTGACGAATGAATCGCCGCTGCATGTGTCTGTGGTCGGCAATATCGATGCCGCAAAGCGCGAACCGCTGCGGGCGGCGTTCGAGGCGGCCATGCGAGCGCACCGTGACGACGCCGGTGTGCGCTTCGACGCGCCGTACGTGGTGGTGACCGCGCGTCGGCGCTGACCGCTGAGACCGGTTCAGCATGCTGTGCATTTGTGCACGTCGGGTTCCCCCGATTGGGGGACACCGGAATCCCCCGGTGCACCGGCTGATCACCCGACATACAACGCCCCGCGGTGGCGGCATTCTTGAGTCATCGCCGGAACACTCCGGCGGCAGAACCGAAAAGCCAACGCACACAGGAGAACTGACATGACGAACACCACCTTCAAGACGATGATCGCCCGCATCGCCCTGCCGGTCGTCATCGGCGGAGCCGCCCTGGGCATGGCCGGCGTGGCCAACGCCCAGACCGGACCGGTCGGCCCGGGCTACCAGTACGCCCCGACCACCACCGCCGAGCCCGCACCCGGTGCCCCCAGTAACCACCACGGCGTGGCCCGCGTCGAGGAAATGGTCCCCGGCTATCACCGCTGACAAGCCCCCGACAGAGGCCCCTCCCCACAAGGGGAGGGGCCTCGCCCATTGCGAGGGCAGATCAGGCGACGCAGAGGTTGGCGCCGAGCATCAAGTTCGGCCACATCAACGCCGTCTGCACGAACGCCAGAATCTCGGAGCCGGCGGGCAGCCGCGATCGCAACGCGGTCTCCAGCAGTTGCACCTGTTCAGCATCGAAGAACGCCCACACCATCCCGATGAGCAGGTACGGAATCGCCATCCACATCGCGAACTCGATCATCGCTTCGACACTCACCCGACGGCTGAGCAGACGGCGCAACATTCGTCAGACCAGCGCGCGTTGTTGGCGGACCCGGCGTCGGACATCGGCCAGCAGAACGTAGCTGCCGCCCTGGCGGACGAACACCGGCAGGAATCTGTTGGCGAAAGCGACTGTCAGGAACAATCTTTCGAACCAACGTTGCTTGAAATCGCTCCAGTGCAAACCCATGGCCTCACGGAACACCGGCGCCAGGAATCCGACGGTGAGGAACTTGAGCAGCGGCCGGAAAGGGAGCCCCAGAACAGGATTGATCATGTGCAGGTTGAGCAGGTCGAGCAGATAGTCGCGGACACGGTCGTCGATCGCCACCTGCCCGCACGCCTGCGTCCAGTACCCGTCGAATTCGGCTCGGGTGGGCGGCCATTGGTCCTCGCTGACCTGCAGCGTGGTTCCCAGTGTCCACGCCGACCGGTAGAACTGCTCGGACTGTTCGGCGGTCATCGCCCCGCGCAGCAGTTGATACGTGTCTTCGAGCCCGACGAACAGGCATGCCGCGACCCACATCTGGAGATCGCGGTCAAAGGCGTTGTAGGGCACGGGACTATCCGGGGCGGACTGGACATGTCGATGCGCGGCGTTGACCGCTTCCTGGAACGCCGCCCGGTCCTGTGGGTTTCCGATGATCGCCACGGCGATATATTGGAACGTCGTCCTGGCCCGCTTCCACGGATGTTTGAGCAGATTGCCGGAATCCACCTTGCTCTCGACCACGCCGTACCCCACCCCGGGCCGCGACAGCTGCATGATCACGTTGGCGGCACCGGCCGCGAAGGCCCAGAAGTCCATCGCCTCGGCCGCCGTGACCGGTTCGGTGTCCCACCGCGCCGTTCGCCTTCCGATGGTGATGCGGCAGTCAGCGGCGGTCATGCGATGCACACCGTCGAGACCAGCAGCACCGGCCACGTCACGATCGAGCCGAGGATCGACAGGATGCGGGCATGTCCCTGCCCGCCGATGTGGTCGCCCGAAACAGCGGTCCACACCATGCCGACAACCAGGTAGGGCACGGCGAGAATCACCGCCGTACCGATCCACTCGGCGATCGTCATCTGGAAGCCTAGAAACTTGCGGACGGCGGTGAGCACCCTCGTATGTTAATGACGATTCATATTTGAACTCGCCATTTCACTCGAAAAAACGCCCCAGTTCCCGCTGGATGTTAGCGGTAGTTCGCTACAGCAAGGTGGCTTGCTCCGGTTCCGGTTCGGCCGGCTCGATCAACTCGGGCCCATTGTTGCGGATGCTGTTGACCAACCGGGACACCTCGCGGATCTCGATCCGGTCGAGGTCGCCGTGACCGCGCAGCAGTCCTTCGTCGATCGGTGCGTCGGGGTCGAGCCAGCGGTCCCAATCGCTTTCGCTGATCGTCAACGGCATCCGGTCGTGGATCTCGGCCAGCGGGCCCGCGGAGTCGGTGGTGATGATCGTGCAGCTCAGCAGCGGCGACGCGTCCTTGGGCGCGTCCTTCGGACGCCACGTCGACCACAGGCCTGCCATGAACAGCGGTTCGCCGTCGCCACCGAACATGTAGAACGGCGTCTTCGGGGCTTTCTTGCCCGAAGCCGTCTCACCGTTGGGCCGCCATTCGTACCAACCGTCCATCGGCACCAGGCACCGCTTGTTCTTCGCGGAGTTCCGAAAGACGGGCGAGGTGGTCAGCTTCTCGGAACGCGCGTTGATCAGCAACGGGCCCTTGGTGTCCGGACCGCCGTCCTCGGTGGTCTTGGCCCACGGCGGAACCAGCCCCCAGCGCATCAGCCGCACCCGGCGGGTCGATTCGTCGTCGGGCTCGCTGTGGCGTTTCACCACGCTGCTGATCGTCGTCGTCGGCGCGACGTTGTAGTTGGCACCGGACGTGTCCTTCTGCGCCGCTGCTCACGCTTTCGTCAATCGCCTGGATCTTCTCGGCCAGCAGCGCCGGATCGGTGGTCACCGCGAATCGTCCACACATATATCCCATGGTGGCACGCTGAACCGACAAGGCAGGATGGAGAGCGTGAGCACTTGGCAGGCACCGTCGACGTCGCGTCCGGTGCACGCCACGGTCATGGTGCCGGGATCGAAATCACTGACCAACCGCGCGCTCGTGCTGGCCGCGCTGGCCACGCGGGACGGCACGTCGACCATCAGCGGCGCACTGCGCAGCCGCGACACCGACCTGATGATCGGTGCCGTGCAGGCCCTCGGCATCACTGTCGACGGCATGGACACGGAGCTGACCGTCAGCGGTGCGGTCGACCCGCGACCGGGCACCCGCATCGATTGCGGCCTCGCCGGCACCGTTCTGCGGTTCGTTCCACCGGTCGCGGCGCTGAGCAGCCAATCCGTCACATTCGACGGCGACGAGCAGGCCCGCGTCCGCCCCGTCGCGCCTCTCCTCGAAGCGTTGCGCGGCCTCGGCGTGGACGTCGACGGCGACGCGCTGCCGTTCACCGTCCGCGGCTCCGGGTCGCGTGGCCGGCGGGACCGTCGAGATCGACGCGTCGGCGTCGTCGCAGTTCGTCTCGGGGCTACTGCTGTCCGGGGCGACGTTCACCAACGGTCTGACGATCGTGCACACCGGCGAGTCGGTGCCCTCGGCGCCGCATGTGGCGATGACGGTGGCCATGCTGCGCGACGCAGGCGTCGACGTCGACGACACCCGCGCCAACCGGTGGCATATCTCCCCCGGGCCGATCGCGCCCCGGCACTGGAACATCGAGCCCGACCTCTCCAACGCGGTGCCGTTCCTCGCCGCTGCGGTGGCCACCGGTGGAGCCGTGCGCATCGCGGGCTGGCCCCCGGCCAGCGTGCAACCCGCCGACACCATTCTGGCCATCCTGGAGAAGCTGGGTTCGGCTGTCCGTCACGGCGATTCCTATCTCGAGGTACAGGGCTTCTCCGCCCATGCCGGCCTTGACGTCGACCTGCACGACGTGGGTGAGCTGACGCCGGCCGTTGCGGCGCTGGCCGCACTGGCCCCGACGGGTTCGGTGTCACAACTGCGCGGCATCGCGCATCTGCGTGGACACGAGACCGACCGACTGGCCGCACTGGTCGCCGAGATCAACCGTCTCGGTGGGCAATGCGAGGAAACCTCCGACGGCCTGCTGATCACTGCGAAACCGCTGCACGGCGGGGTGTGGGGGTCCTACGCCGATCACCGGATGGCGACCGCCGGAGCCATCGTCGGGTTGCGCGTGGCCGGTGTCGAGGTGGAGGACATCGGCACTACGGCGAAGACGCTGCCCGAGTTCCCGCAGATGTGGGCCGACATGCTGGCGGGCGATTGAGTCCTCGCGAGTACGACGAGTCCGATGTCCGGGTCCGGCCCGGCAGAGGCTCACGACCGCGGACCAAGACCAGACCGGACCACGCCGACGCCCACGAAGCCATGGTGGTGACCGTCGACCGCGGCCGGTGGGGCTGTGCGCTCGGCCGCGACCCCGACCGCGTCGTCACCGCCATGAGGGCCCGCGAACTGGGTCGCACGCCGATCGTCGTCGGCGACGACGTCGAAATCGTCGGTGACGTGTCGGGCAAGCCGGACACGTTGGCGCGCATCGTGCGGCGCGGTGAGCGGCGAACAGTGTTGCGGCGCACCGCCGATGACACCGACCCGACCGAGCGCGTCGTCGTCGCGAACGCCGATCAACTGCTGATCGTGGTTGCGCTCGCCGACCCGCCACCCCGTACCGGTTTCGTCGACCGTGCACTGATCGCGGCCTATACTGGCGGGCTGTCGCCGATCCTGTGCCTGACGAAATCTGACCTCGCTCCTGCAGAACCTTTCGCCGCACAATTCGCCGAGCTGGACCTGGCAGTGGCCATTGCCGGCCGCGACGATCCGCTCGATGTCGTGGCGCCGATGCTTACCGGACACACCACCGTGCTACTCGGCCATTCTGGTGTCGGAAAGTCGACCTTGGTGAACCGCCTTGTTCCCGATGCGGATCGGGCTACCGGTGACGTTTCGGGAGTGGGCAAAGGACGCCATACGTCGTCGCAGTCGGTGGCACTGCCGCTCAGCTTGGGCGGCTGGGTCGTTGACACACCCGGTATCCGATCGTTCGGGTTGGCCCATATCGAACCCGACGACGTGATTCTGGCGTTCTCCGATCTCGCCGAGGCGATCAAGGACTGTCCACGCGGCTGCGGTCACATGGGACCGCCCGCCGACCCGGAATGCGCACTCGACACCCTGAGCGGGCCCGCCGCCGGCCGGGTGGGCGCCGCACGGCGACTGCTGGCCGCGCTGCGCGACACCGCCGCGTACTGACACCACGCCAGCGCGACCGTGCGTGTCTGCGGCCGACACACCGCCAGAAACTGGGACTTTGCGCACGCTCGTGGTTGATCAGACCATCGCCTCAGCCATCTCGATATGACCTTCGAAGCCGAGATTTGTGGCCGTCGTGCGGTAGCGATCGCGATGATTTCGATACGCAGCCTCGTCGGCTTGCGCCTGCGCCAGCAGCACCTGAATCCGAAGCAGCCAAATTTCTTTCAGCACCAGTCCCTGGTCGGTCTGCAGCGCCGCCAAACGGTCGGCGGTGGCCTGTGCATCCTCGAGATCGCCCTTCGCGCCCCGTTGCAAAAGCGCCTCCACCAGGATTGCGCTGGTAAGTGGAACCCAAATCTGGCCACCGTTAGTGATGAGTTCGTCGAGTGCTGCGCGAGACATTCCAATAGCGCGGTCGTGATCGCCTACTCGGGTCGCCTCCTGCGCCAGCACTCCGTCGATCAGGGCGACGGCCACCATCGAGTATTCGTGCGCAATCGCGGCCTCACGGACTCGTGCCAGCAATTTCAATCCCTGCTCGCGTTCGGCACCGCCACGCGCCACCAGTGCTAAGCCTCGATTGGATCGGGCCATTCCCAGTGTGACGTTCTCAGCGACTTGCTCTGCAGTCGTCAGGGTTTCGGCCGTTTCAGCGAGAACGAACTCATCGGGAAGGAGCATTTGGTTCCTCATCGCAACGGAGTACGTGTAATAGATCGAAGCCGTGCGTGTGAGCAACTCGTCCCCGCGACGACCCATATCCGCGGCCTGGCGCAGATCGTCCTTCCAGCCCGCGATCCCGAGGCACGAGCGCAATGTCCCTCGCAGCGCGATCGCGAGTGCCAACGGAGAACCCATCGTCAGCTTGCCCTTCGTCGCATCGCCACCGGCGAGGTCGATCGCCCGCTCGGCCAACCCAAGAGCTTCGATCACCCCACCCGCCTCATGCTTCGCGGTTATTGCAGTCGCGATCAGGGCCACGGTCAACGTCGGGTCACCGATGGTTTCGAGCAGCTCGGCCAATTCGGTCGAGGCTCGTCCCGCCTCACGGCGGTGGCCCCTGAAGAACTCCTCCATGATCAGCCCCATCATCCCCATGGCGAGTGACCGCGAGTCGCCCTCGGCGATGCACAGCTCCCGAAGTTCGTCGAACCCGGCGCCGACATCGCCTGCGCCGGAGCGGTACGCCGTCGCATACAGGAAGCTGCGGGCGGCGATGCGCATCGAGGACCGGACCGGATCATCTTCAGGGAGGCGATCTGCCACGGCCTGCGCCCTACGCCAACTCTGCGATGCGGCCATGTTGTCACGAAGGTTTGACCACGAACCCGCTCGCATGTGCCAGCCGAACGCCGCATGCAGATCACCTGCGGACTCATAGTGCTGGGCGATAAGCGCAGCGTTCTCGTCGGCCAAGTGCGGATCGCGTCGTTCGATCGTCTCGGCCAAACGCCGATGCAGTTGCCCACGATCGGCTTTGAGCTGTGACTCGTAAGCCACCGACCGGATCATCGGGTGGCGGAACGCGAATTCCGGGTGCGGAAAAAATCTGACCTGGTCGACCAGCTCGGCCTCGATCAACGGTGCGACGTCCGCAGTGTCGGACACAGCCTTCAACAGTTCATCGTCGAATTGCGCTCCAATGACTGCTGCCGCGTTGAGCGTTCGTTTCGCAGTCGGGCCCAGCCGGTCGATACGCGCGCCGATCGCCGCCTGCAGCGTGGCGGGCACCTCGACATCGGCCAGGTCGCCACGCAACTCGTAGTTGCCCGGCTCGCCGTGCAACGTGCCGCGTTCGCTCAAATCGCGCACCATCTCCTGTGCGAAGAACGGATTTCCCGCCGCCCGCTCGGCGATCGTGTTGGTGAGCGCTTCCACGGTGGTGTCGGTGCCGAGGATTTCGGTGCTCAGCGCGGAGACGTCTGCGTCACTCAACGGTCGCAATGCGATCGTCTGAGCACCCGATATCCGGGTCAGCACGCCGCGGTACTCCGGCCGATGGGTGACCAGCGTCACCGCCCGGCTTTGCGGGACCACTGCCAGGAAGTCGGCCAGCATCGACTCACTTGCCTCGTCAATCCACTGTGCATCCTCGATGACGTACATGGCCGGCTCGCCGCGCTCTAGTGAGGCGGAGTTGATCATTGCGGTCAGGCGACGGCGGCGAGCGTCGGCGGCGACGTCCGGCAATGGGACCTCTGGGTCTCTGATGCCGAGCAGGTCATACAGCAGCACCAGATCCGCCGGGTCTGCAGTGGGGAATTGTTCGCAGACACGTGCCCGCGCGGTGTGTGCGTCGGCATCGTCGACTCCCATACCGGCGCGCAACATCCGAGCGACCGCGTGAAATGGGACGTCGCGGGCATGTGACTCGCAATACGTACCGAACACCGGCACTCCTCGCGCCACCGCAATCGCCGCGGATTCCCGCACCAGCCTGCTCTTACCGATTCCTGGCAGCCCGACGATGTCGATGACGCAGCCGGCGCCGCGCGCGGCTTCGTCGAGAATCGAGGTGATGGTGTTGAGCTCCCAGCTCCGTCCGACGAACGTTGGCTCACTGCGCCGACGCGGCTGATGTTCGCCGATCGCGAGCAACCGTCGTGCCGCAACCGGATTGGAAGCGCCTTTGATAAGTACGAATTCGGGCTCCGCCAGCTCGGCGTTGGCCTCCACGAGTCGTGCGGTCGATTCGCTGAGCATCACTCCGCCTGGTGGCGCGACGGACTCCATCCGCTGTGCCAGGCCGACTTGTTCACCGATTGTCGTGTAACTCGCTGCATTGGAGCCGATTTCGCCCGCTATCACCTGCCCTGAATTCAGTCCGATCCGCAACTGCAGGGCGACACCGTCGCGGCCGGCGACGTCTTGCGATAGGGAACGCATCTCGTCATGCAAGCCGAGGGAGGCCAGGCAGGCGCGAAACGCGTGATCTTCCAATGCCGTCGGCGCGCCGAATACGGCCATGACGCCGTCGCCGGTGAACTGGTTCACCGTGCCGCCGTAACGCGTCACGACGGCGGTGGCGCGGTCCAACAGCCCTGCCATGATCTCGCGCAGTCGTTCGGCCCCGACCGCCGCCGCGAGATCCATTGAGTGCACCACGTCGGCGAACAACACCGTCACCTGCTTGTACTCGGCTGCTTTCGTCGACGCCGATACGGGTGCCCCACACTCGTTGCAGAACTTGGAGTTGGCCGGCAGGTCGGTGCCGCAGGCCACGCACGCCAAACCGGCGGTGCTCATCCGTCACCCCCCGGCTTCCGGCCACCCCGGCCGTTCCTCACGCTGAACATCGTTTCATCGAGCGCGGCGCCATACTGCCCGAATGAACGAGGCCCTTCCCGTTTCGGGGAGGGCCTCTGTGGTGGGGTCGTCATCAGCGGTGGTAGCCGGGGACCAGTTCCTCGACGCGGCCCACGCCGTGGTGGGTGCTGGGGGCACCGGCTGCGGGCTGGGCGGTGGTGGTCGGGGCGTACTGGTAGCCCGGGCCGACCGGCTCGGTCTGGGCGTTGGCCACACCGGCCATGCCCAGGGCGGCTCCGCCGATGACCACCGGCAGGGCGATGCGGGCGATCATCGTGGTGAAGGTGGTGTTCGTCATGTCAGTTCTCCTGTGTGCGTTGGCTTTTCGGTTCTGCCGCCGGTGTGTTCCGGCGATGACTCAACAATGCCGCCACCGCGGGGCGTTGTATGTCGGGTGATCAGCCAGTGCACCGGGGGATTCCCATGTCCCCCAATCGGGGGAACCACACGACCGAGACAAATCAGGCGCGACGCGAAAAGACCCTCCCCTGGGCGGCGGGGAGGGTCTTTGTCGTTGTCGTCAGGTCAGGCGGCTAGTTCCCGACCGCTCTGCAAGCGCTTGTCACGACGGCGTGCGCGCACAGCGGTGATGGCCGACTTGAGCCCACGGCGCTGCGCCGGCTCGAGCTCGTCGAACATCCGCTCGCTGCGGGTTTCCGGCGCATCGTCGCGGGAGTAGCGCAGGAACCTGTCCGGCACGGACAGCTTGGCGATCGTCCGCCACGTCTTGCCGTACTGCACGAGGAATGAGCCCGTCGTATACGGCAGGTCGTACTTGTCGCACAGCTGGCGCACCCGGAACGAGATCTCGTGGAGCCGGTTGCTCGGCAGATCCGGATACAGGTGATGCTCGATCTGGTGGCACAGATTGCCGCTCATGAACCGCAGCGCCGGACCGTTCTCGAAGTTGGCACTGCCCAGCATCTGACGCAGATACCACTGACCCTTGGTCTCGCCGACCATGTCGGTCTTGGTGAATTTCTCTGCGCCGTCGGGGAAATGGCCGCAGAAGATCACCGCGTTGGACCAGACGTTGCGGATGATGTTGGCCACCGCATTGGCCTTCAGCGTCGACTTGAAGTCGCCCATGGCGACAGCGACGTCAGCGCCGGGTAGGCCATGTAGTCCTTGACCAACTGATGGCCGGCCTTGACACCGAACTCGCGCATCGCGTCATCATGGTGGCGGCGCGGTCGTCGCGACCCTTGAAGATCTTGCCGAGCTCCAAGTGCTGCAGGCCGACACCCCACTCGAACCCGATCGCGAGCAGGTGTTGAAGAACAGGTTGCAACGAGGTTGAACGGCTTCCACCTCGTGTCGCGCGTGACGCGCAGCACGCCGTAGCCCACGTCGTCGTCCATGCCCAGGATGTTGGTGTACTTGTGATGCATGAAGTTGTGGGTGAAGCGCCAGTGCTTGGACGCCCCGCTCATGTCCCACTCCCATGTCGAGGAGTGAATCTCGGGATCGTTCATCCAGTCCCACTGGCCGTGCATGACGTTGTGGCCGATCTCCATGTTCTCGATGATCTTGGACACGCCCAGCGTGACGGTGCCCGCCCACCACGCCGAGCGCTTCGAGCTCGCGGCCAGCATCAGCCGACCTGCCACCTCCAGCGCGCGCTGGGCGGCAATGGTGCGGCGGATGTAGCGCGCAGTCGCGCTCTCCGCGGGAGTCCTCGATGTCCTGGCGGATGGAATCCAGCTCGACAGCCAGATTCTCGATGTCCGCTTCGGACAAATGTGCAAATTCGGGAACGTCGGTGATTGCCATCGTCAGTTCCCTTCCTCTCGTTGTACCTACGCTACCGTAACCTACGTCTCCGTAGGTTACCGGCCAGTAAACCTTAAATGTCCAGCACGCAATCGCCCGACGCTGCGGATATGCACGTCTGTATCCGCGAACCGGGCTCGTGTTCTGCACCCGTACGCAGGTCGCGGACATGCCCGTCGAGCAGGCCCACGACACAGGATTGGCAGATGCCCATCCGGCAGCCGAACGGCATCCGCACGCCGACGCCCTCGCCTGCGTCCATCAGCGGCGTGGCGGCGTCCACGGTGACGGTCTTGCCGCTGCGGGCGAATTCGACCGTGCCGCCCTGTCCGTGTGCCGCGGCTTTCGACACGGCGAAGCGCTCCAGGTGCAGCAGGTCGTTGATCCCTGCGGCCGACCAGGCGCGCTCGGCGGAATCGAGCATGCCCTCGGGACCGCACGCCCACGTCTGGCGCTCGCGCCAGTCGGGCACCTCGTCGTCGAGCCGTGACAGATCCAGGCGGCCCTGAGTGCGGGTCGAGCGCAGCCGAAGCCGGTAGCCGTCGTGACCCCGTTCCAGGCCGGACAGCTCGGCGGCGAACATAACGTCGGATTCCGTTGGCGCCGAATGCAAGTGGATGATATCTGTGATCTGCTCGCGGCGCGCCAGCGTGCGCAGCATCGACATCACCGGCGTGATACCCGAACCTCCGGTGATGAACAGCACCTTGGCGGGTGCGGGGTCGGGCATCACGAAGTTGCCCTGCGGCGCAGCCAGTCGAACGATCGTGCCGGGCGCCACCCCGCCGACCAGGTGGGTCGACAGGAACCCCTCGGGCATGGCCTTGACCGTGATCGTGATGGTGCGACTGCCGCGGACAGGGCTCGACGTCAGCGAGTACGACCGCCACCGCCAGCGTCCGTCGACCAGCAGGCCGATGCCGATGTACTGCCCAGGCTGATAGCCGAAGGAAAAACCCCACCCCGGCTTGATGACCAGGGTCGCCGAGTCCTCGGTTTCCCGGCGTACTTCCACGACCCGGCCGCGCAGTTCTCGCGCCGACCACAGCGGATTGGCCAGCTTGAGGTAGTCGTCGGGCAGCAGCGGAGTGGTCACCCGCGCGGCGATGGTTCGCAGCGCATGCCAGGCCGGATGCTGTTTGGCGCCGGCAGCGACTCCCGCCCGTGCGGTGTCGGCGACGTTGGCCGAGACCTTGATGTTGTTCTTGGCCACGCAACCTACGGTACCGTAACTTACGGCTCCGTATACAGTCGTTCACAGTCGTTTCCATCACAGGCGGCGCCGACTGTGCGGATTTGGACGCCGAGCCGGCGTGTTCCGTGCGAAACCGCACATTCGGCCCCCGATTCGACGGGGAATCCGTTCCAGACGGTCGTCAGAGCAACTCGAGCAGGAACGGCAGCTCCTGCGGCCCGTACCAAGCCAAGTCGTGGTCCTGGGCATCGCCGACCACGAACTCCGCGTCCTCGTCGCCGAGGTCGGCCTCGTCGACAGCCTCGATCGCGGGCAGCACCGCCGACTCCGCTTCGGCGTTGTCGACGTAGGCGGCGATCACGTCGTCGAACGCGATCGGCCCGGAAAGCCGCACCACCGCGTCGTCGAGATCGGGCCGGGCGGTCACATCCCCCACCTCGGCCTCCAGCACGGCCCGCCGGGGCGGCATGCTCGACGTGCCCTCCCCGGCGAGGAGCCGCAACGAGGCCAGCGCCGCTTCGCGCAGGGCCACGTCGGCGAGTTCGTCGTCGTCGCCATGGGCGTAGGCCTCGCGCAGGGTGGGCGTCACCGCGAACGCGGTACCGCTGCGGGCATGCAACATCCGGTCAGCGACGAGCTGCTGCAGCATGGCCAGGGTCACCGGGATGTACACGCGCACGCCGGAAGGTTAACCGGCCTGATTCCCAATGCTGCCGGGATCCCTGTACTCGGCGTTACTGCGCTGCCTCCAGCAGTTCATCGAGCGACTCGCGCAGCAAGCTCGGCAGCACGTCGACGTCGCTCATCGCATCGCGGTCGGCGTTGATGCCGAAGTAGAGCATGCCGTTGTACGAGGTCACGCCGATCGCCAGAACCTGGTTGTTCAGCAGCGGGGGCACCGAGTACGTCTCGAGCAGTTTGGTGCCTACGACGTACATCTGTTTCTGTGCGCCCGGCACGTTGGTGATCAACAGGTTGAACTGCCGCGCCGAGAAACCCGTCGCGACGCGAATTCCCATGGCGTGCAGTGTCGGTGGCGCAAATCCCGACAGCGTGACGATGGTTCTGGCATCCACCAGGCTGGCCGCGGTCGGATGCGACTCGGTGGTGTGCGCGATCTGGGAAAGCCGGACCACCGCGTTGCCCTCCCCGACGGGAAGATCCACCAGAAACGGCGACACCTCGCTGATGGCCTGGCCGGGGCCGGTCGTGTCGAGGTCGGCGTCGGGATACACCGACATCGGCGCCATCGCGCGCACCGTCGTCGTCGCCGTCACCGGTTCGCCGCGTGACAGCAGCCAGTTGCGCAGAGCGCCTGCGACCACCGCGAGCACGACGTCGTTGACGTCGCAGTCGTAGCGGGCCCGCACCAGGCGGTAATCCTCCAGGCTGCCGCCGGCCACGGTGAACCTCCGGTTCCTGGACACCGTGGTGTTCAGCGGACTGTTGGGCGCCGTGCCCCGCGCGACGGTGCGGGCCACGTCGACGAACCGGCGGCCGACGTCAGCCAGCTCGCCTGCGTTGGTGGCGACACTTGTGACGGCTGAGCGCACCGCGCCGAGTTGTTCGGCGGGACGGGTGATCCACTCACCGACCGCACCGAACAGCAGTCGGCGGTCGCTGGGTTCGCGCGCCGGGATCCAGATGTCCTCACCGAACACGGGCGGCTTCTGCGAGCGGTCGGCGATGACGTGGCCGATCTCCAGGGCCGTCATCCCGTTCACCAACGCCTGATGTGACCTGGTGTAGATCGCGATCCGGTTCTTGGCCAGACCCTCGATCAGGTACATCTCCCACAGCGGCCGCGACTTGTCGAGCGGGCGAGAGCCCAACCGCGCGATCAGCTCATGCAGCTGTCCGTCGCTGCCCGGAGAGGGCAGCGCCGAGCGGCGGATGTGGTAGGTGATGTCGAAGTCGGGGTCGTCGACCCACACCGGGCGGGCCAGGCCGAGCCTGACCTCGCGGACCTTCTGGCGGTATCGCGGAATCTGCGGCAGCCGTTGTTCGACAGTTGCGAGCAGGGCGTCGTAACTCAGGCCGGAGCGGGGTTTGCGCAGGATCGACAGCGAGCCCACGTACATCGGCGTCGACGAGTTCTCCAAGTGGAAGAACGCCGCGTCGGACGCCGACAACCTGGTCACCATTTCCGCGACGCCCCTCCCCCTCGATGACCACGCGGTTTTGGCCGCGCCGGAATTACGCCTCCGCAACGGTAGCGGCCAAACCTGCGGCCGCGCATTACGGGTGCGTTGAACCCGCTGCCAGACATGAGATCATGAACAGGTCTGCGACTCTCCGGCAGATGCCGTCCGTCCGCGTCGACCGCTGGAGAGCTTCCGATGACCACATCCCGAACCCCCGCGCCACAAACCTCGCTGGTTTCGCCCGTCGTCGACTACGAACCGCCGCCCGTCGGCATGCCTGCATGCCGGTCGACGCCGATGTTGCGCCGACGCACGCCGCGGCCGCTCCGAGCCGTACCTCATGCCGTGGTCCGGGAGGCCGTTCCGCCACATACCGCGGTCGTCTTCGCCGACGCCGCACTGCGCCGGGTGCTCGAGGTGATCGACCGCCGCAGGCCCATCGCGCAGTTGCGCCCGCTGCTGGCGCCGGCCCTGATCGACACGGTCGTCGGGCTGACCCGGTCATCGCACGCCGGCGGCAACGTCAGCGCCAAAAACAGAGGCACGGTCGCGACACTGCGCCGGATGCGGCTGCGCACGGTCGACGGTGCCCACGACACTGTGGCCGAGGTGTTCGGAACCTACACCCGTGGGCCGCGCGTGCGTGCGATCGCCGCGCGGATCGAGCTCAATGCGGGCCGCTGGCGTATCGTCGCCCTGCAGATCGGTTGAGGCGGCTAATCTTTGGCCGTGCAGGGAAACACCGTCAGCGTGGAACGGGTCATCAACGCGCCGGCCGGGCAGATCTTCGCGCTGATCGCCGATGCCGGAAAGCACCCCAGCTTCGACGGTTCGGGGACCGTGGACCATTCGGCGGCTTCGTCGCAGCCGTTGACCCTCGGTGCCACGTTCGGTATGTCGATGCGGGGCAGGCCGGAGTCACTGTTCGTGCCCTACCGCACCACCAACACCGTCGTCGAGTTCGAAGCGGACCGCCGCATCGCGTGGAAGACCACGATGGGGCCCCTCGGACTCATCGGCGGCCGGATCTGGCGCTACGAACTCGAACCAGCCGAGGACGGCACGCTGGTGCGGGAGACGTGGGACGTCTCCGCGGACCGGCAACGGCCGATGCTCAAGATGGGTTCGATGCCCACACAGGCCGAGGACGGCATGCGCGCCACGCTGGAACGCATCGCCGCGCTGTTGGAGCCTTAGCCGCGGCGTTTGGTGTCGCGGGCCTGCTTGCGCGCGGCCTCCCGCCGTTCCCGGCGAGTGCTGGGCGCCGAATGCCTGCCGGCCCCCCCACCGTTTCCGCCGCTGCGCTTGACCTCCGCTGAGCCATCCTCCGACGGACCGCTGTAGGTCATCGGCGGCGGCTTGTCGTCAATTCCCTTGGCGCGCAACCCCGCCGGCGCAGCCGGCAATCCAGCTCCGGTTGGCGCGGGGCGCTCCTTGGTGGCGACTGCGCCCTCCTGGGCCTTGGCTGCGGCGGCCTGTGCGAACTGGGCGAGCCCCTCCGGCGTGGCGACCGGAGCGACCGTAGGCGCGGGCGCCGCTTCCACCGCGACGTTGAACAGGAAGCCCACCGACTCTTCTTTCATGCCCGTCGAGCATGCCGATGAACATGTCGTAGCCCTCGCGCTGATACTCGACCACCGGGTCGCGCTGCGCCATCGCGCGCAGCCCGATGCCCTCCTTGAGGTAGTCCATCTCGTAGAGGTGCTCGCGCCACTTGCGGTCGATGACGTTGAGCAACACATTGCGTTCCAGCTGCCGCATCGCGCCCTCGCCGGCGATCTCCTCCAGCTGCTTCTCGCGGACGGCGTAAGCGCGTTCTGGCGTCGGCGACCAACGCGTCGAGCAACTCGTCGCGGGTCAGCTCACCCGCCTCACCGACGGCGTCGGAGTCGATGAGGTCGTGGTGGTCGATGCCGACCGGATAGAGCGCTTCAGCGCCGTCCACAGCTGCTTCCAGATCCCAGTCCTCGGAGTAGCCCTCGGCCGTCGCACCGTCGACGTAGGCGGTGATGACGTCGACGAGCATGTTGTGGGCCTGCTCGGCCAGGTTCTCACCCTCGAGGATGCGGCGGCGCTCCTCGTAGATGACCATGCGCTGCTTGTTCATCACCTCGTCGTACTTGAGGACGTTCTTGCGGACCTCGAAGTTCTGCTGCTCGACCTGCGTCTGCGCGCTCTTGATCGCGCGGGTCACCATCTTCGCCTCGATCGGCACGTCGTCGGGCAGGTTGAGCCGGTTCAAGAGGGATTCCAGGGTCTCGCCGTTGAATCGTCGCATCAGCTCGTCGCCCAGCGACAGGTAGAACCGGGACTCGCCGGGGTCACCCTGACGGCCCGAGCGGCCGCGCAGCTGGTTGTCGATGCGCCGGGACTCGTGTCGCTCGGTACCGAGCACGTACAGGCCGCCGACCGCGATGACGTCGCTCGGCCTCCTCGGCGGCCTCGGCCTTCACCTGAGGCGTCAGCTTGTGCCAGGCCGCCTCGTACTCCTCGGGCGTCTCGACCGGGTCGAGGCCCTGGTCGCGCAGCTGCTTGTCGACGAGGAAGTCGATGTTGCCGCCGAGCACGATGTCGGTGCCGCGACCGGCCATGTTGGTGGCCACGGTGATCGCGCCGAGGCGCCCGGCCTCGGCGATGATGTTGGCCTCCTGCTCGTGATACTTCGCGTTCAGCACGTTGTGCGGGATGCGGCGCTTGGTGAACTGGCGCGACAGGTACTCCGAGCGTTCCACGCTCGTGGTGCCGATCAGCACCGGTTGGCCCTTCTCGTAACGCTCGGAGACGTCGTCGACGACGGCGATGTACTTGGCTTCTTCGGTCTTGTAGATGAGATCGGACTGGTCCGAGCGGACCATCGACTTGTTGGTGGGGATGGACACGACGCCCAGTCCGTAGATTTCGTGCAGCTCGGCCGCCTCGGTCTGGGCGGTGCCAGTCATGCCGGAGAGCTTGTCGTAGAGCCGGAAGTAGTTCTGCAGCGTGATGGTGGCCACCGTCTGGTTCTCGGCCTTGATCTCGACGTGCTCCTTGGCCTCGATGGACTGGTGGAGGCCCTCGTTGTAGCGCCGGCCGACGAGCACGCGGCCGGTGAACTCGTCGACGATGAACACCTCGCCGTCGCGCACGATGTAGTCCTTGTCGCGATTGAAGAGCTCTTTGGCCTTGACCGCGTTGTTCAGGTAGCTGACCAGCGGCGAGTTGGCGGCCTCGTAGAGGTTGTCGATGCCGAGCTGGTCCTCGACGAACTCGACCCCGACCTCGTGCACACCGATGGTCCGCTTGCGGATGTCGACCTCGTAATGCACGTCCTTCTCCATCAACGGAGCGAGCCGGGCGAACTCGGTGTACCAGTTCGACGCGCCGTCGGCGGGGCCGGAGATGATCAACGGGGTGCGGGCCTCGTCGATGAGGATGGAGTCGACCTCGTCGACGATCGCGAAGTTGTGGTGGCGCTGTACCAGGTCGGCCAGGGAGTGCGCCATGTTGTCGCGCAGGTAGTCGAAGCCGAACTCGTTGTTGGTGCCATAGGTGATGTCGGCGCTGTAAGCCACTCGCCGCTGGTCGGGCGTCATCTGCGACAGGATGACATCGACGTCCAGTCCGAGGAAGCGGTGCACGCGGCCCATCCACTCGGCGTCGCGTTTGGCCAGGTAGTCGTTGACGGTGACGATGTGCACGCCCTTACCGGACAGGGCGTTGAGGTACGCAGGCAGCACGCCGGTCAGGGTCTTGCCCTCACCGGTCTTCATCTCGGCGACGTTGCCGAAGTGCAGCGCCGCGCCGCCCATGACCTGAACATCGAACGGTCTCTGGTCAAGCACACGCCAAGCCGCCTCGCGGGCCACCGCGAACGCTCCGGGCAGCAGGTCGTTGAGGGTGGCGCCGTCGGCGACGCGCTTCTTGAACTCGTCAGTCTTGGCCCGCAGTTCGGCGTCGGAGAGCTTCTCGACGTCGTCGGACAGGGTGTTGACGTAGTCAGCCACCCCCTTGAGGCGCTTGACCATGCGGCCTTCACCGAGACGCAGCAACTTATCCAGCACGCTATATCCCCTATGGGTTGGAATCGAAAAGCTCAACCCCATGGTAGGCGACGTGGCGCACCGCCCGGCCGGACCGCGTCAGGCCAAGGGAAACAGACCAGCGCGATCGAGCCGGCCCGATCAGGCCGGCCCGATCAGGCCAGCCGGATCAGGCCGTAGTCGTAGGCGTGGCGGCGATACACGACGCAGGGCTTGTCGCTCTCCTTGTCATGGAACAGGAAGAAGTCGTGGCCGACGAGCTCCATCTGCGACAGTGCGTCGTCGACGGTCATCGGCGTTGCAGGGTGATCCTTGGTCCGCACGATGCGCCCGGGCTCGTGGTCGTCCAGCATCGTGCCGTCGACCTGCGATGATTCCGCCGCTGACCCGTCCAGGTCGGGCATCGGGCCGATCGCGGTGGCCTCGGCCAGCGAGACGGGAGTCTTGTCGCCGTAGTGGATCTTGCGGCGGTCCTTGCTGCGCCGAAGGCGGTTCTCCAGTTTGCAGACCGCCGACTCCAGCGCGGCGTAGAAGCTGTCGGCGCAGCCCTCGCCCCGGACTACCGGGCCCCGGCCGCGCGCGGTGATCTCGACGTGCTGACAGTTCTTGCGTTGGCGCCGATTGCGCTCATGGTCGAGTTCGACGTCGAAGAGGTAGATGGTGCGGTCGAAACGTTCCAGGCGGGAGAGTTTTTCAGAGACGTAGATGCGGAAATGGTCGGGAACCTCGACGTTGCGGCCCTTGACGACGACCTCGGCTCGCAGTTCGGGTTCGGCGGTGTCGTCTTCGACCACCATCATGCGGTCCGAGTCCATGGAATGGGTTGACATGCTTGGCAACTCGTTTCTCTTTCGCGTCCGCACGCATCAGCGTGCCCGGCTTGCTTCGGAAACGCGCCGAGGGGCCCTAGCTTGTCTTATGCCTTTGTCGCGGCCCGCCGGTGCAAGGTGTCGACTACTCACCTCCTACCGCTGGTCGGCGATGCCGGCGCTACGTGGTTTGTGCGCCGCCGTGAGGCATTCACGGGTGGTTGGTGCCGACGGTAGTCGGTGTTCACCCTGTCGTGCCACTAAATTCGTGGACCCGTTTTCAGTTCTTCATATGCCTTTGATGTTCGGGTAACCGCCGGGGCCGTCACTTCCGCGGATCAGGCATTGGCGACAGCCAGAACCGCCACCACCGTCGCCCCTGCCGTTTGCAGGACACGCACGGATTCGCGCGCCGTGGCGCCGGTCGTCACGATGTCGTCGACGACCAGGACCTCTCCGGCCGTTTTGTTTATGGGTCGCACGACCTTCACCCGTCCTGCGATATTGCGCTGGCGGTCGGCGCTGGACAGACCGACGGAGTCGGCGACGAGGGCCCGCGTGCGCAGCGCCTGCACGACGTTGACGCCGCCATCTCGCGCCGTCGCGGCGACTGCCACGCGCGTGACCGGGTCACCTCCGCGGCGCATGGCGGCCCATCGGCGGGTCGGTGCGGGGACGATTGTCAGAGGGATGTCGACGACACCCCAGGTCAGCAGCTGGATCAGCCCGGCGCGCAGTGCGACGGCAAGCGGCGCGACGAGGTCGGCGCGCCCGTGCTCCTTGACGGCGACGATCGCTTCACGTCGCGCACCCGCGTAGCGGCCCAGCGAGAAGACGGGCACGGCGGGATCCACGCGCGGGCTGATCAGGTGCGGCTCGTCGGGTCTGACGGCCAGCTCTCTGGCGCAGGCGTCACACCAGCGCGTCGAGGCCGCTCCGCAGCCACCGCACTGCAGCGGCAGGACCAAGTCGAGCACATCGACAGTGTCGCGGTGATCGGTGACATCCGGTGGGCTCAGTCGCGCGGAACCCGGACGATGTCACCGGGATGGATCAGGTTGGGGTTGGGGATGGTGTGCGGATTGGCCGCCACCAAGCGGTAGTAGCGGTTGCCCGACCCGTAGTGCTGTTTCGCGATTGCCCACAGCGTTTCGCCCGGTTGCACGACGTGCTCGAGGTAGTTCTGGTAGCCGGGAACGATCTTGGCTCCCAGAATTGCCGGCACGATGACCTTGTCCAGTTCCTCCCCGTCTTTCGGCGAGACCCAGAACACCTCGACAAAAACCCTGTCGAGCTGGAAGGCCGCGCCGGACACGTCGACGATCAGTTGGAACTGCCCGTGTCCACCCCCACCGTCACCCGCGGTGAAGAACCCGGTGACCTCGTCGTGGCCCTCGTGGATCCGGTAGTTGAACGTCGCCTCGAACGCGCCGCCGGCCACGCCCGCGATCTGGATCTGGTTCGAGACGAGGTCATAGGGACGCGGTTGTTGTACGTCGATGGACATGGCTGTCTTCTTCCAACCTTCCCGGCCCGCACGTCGCTGAGATGCCGCACGCTACGCCGATCGTCGGGCTCAGGCCGCGGATTTTCGGGTACTCCACCGCCATGAAAGATGACCGGGAGTCCTTCATCGTCAACTGCCTGCGTCGAGGCGTTCTCCGATCTGATGAAGGCGGATCCCGACGCGTTCCGGACCAAGTTCCGCAAGATGGCGGCCGATCCGTTCGCGTTCTACCGGGGCAGCGCATGCGTGTTCTATGCCGACGCCGCCGAGCGCGAGGACCGGTGGGCCGACGAGCGAACCTCCCGGGTTTGGATCCAGGGTGATCTGCATGCGGAGAACTTCGGCACCTACATGGACGGCGCGGGGGTGCTCATCTTCGACGTCAACGATTTCGACGAGGCGTTCGTCGGCCACTTCACCTGGGACCTGCAGCGGTTCGCGGCCAGCATCGCGCTGATGTGCTGGCAGAAGGCGCTGTCCGACGAGGTCATTCGCGACCTGATCACGACGCTTGTCCAGGCGTATCTCGAGCAGGTGCGGTGGTTCCTGCAGACCGATGACGACTCGACCTTCTCGTTGAACTTGGACACCGCCCGCGGCGCGGTGCTGTCGGCTCTGCAGGATGCCCGGCTGTCGACGCGCGACAGGATGCTCGACCGCATGACTCGCGTCGACGAATCGGATCGCCGGTTCCGTGAATCCCACGGGGTACGCCGACTCGACGAAGGCCGAATACGCGAAGGTGAACGCCGCGTTCGAGGCCTACCAGGACACGATTCCGAAGTCGAAGAGGTTCCGCGAAGTCGCCTACGACGTCAAGGACATCGTGGGTAGGACAGGATTCGGGATCGGCAGCGCGGGCCTGCCCAGTTACAACGTGCTTGTCGAGGGATTCAATCAGGCGCTCGACAACGACATCGTGCTGTCGATGAAGCAGGGCAACGTCGCCGCGCCCAGCCGCGTCGTCGACGACGAAGAGGTGCACAACTACTTCAAGCATCACGGCCACCGCACGGCCGTCTCGCAACGTGCGCTGCAAGCCCACGCCGACCCACTGCTCGGCCATACCGAGATCGACGGAACCGGCTTCGTCGTAGCCGAACTCTCGCCATATGAGGCCGACCTGGACTGGACCGAACTGACCGAACCCGACGAACTGACGGAAGTGATCGAGCAACTCGGGCGTGCGGTCGCCAAGGTGCACTGCGTCGGCGACGCCGACAGCGACCAGGATCTCGTCAAGTTTCAGACCGAGGACGCCATCGTCGAGGTGATCGCGGACCGCGACGACGAATTCGTCGACGACATGGTGTCGTTCGGTCTGGAGTACGCGGCCACCGTGCGCGATGACCATCGCCATTTCGTCGAGGCATTCCGGGAGGGCCGCATTCCCGGCATCACGTCGACCTGAGTTCGTCGAGTGTCCAGTTGTGTGACGCTATCCGCGAATTCGCGTGTCATAACTGGCCACTCAGCGATTGGCGGTCAGCGTGGCGCTGCTCGGCCGCTGGTTCTGGTGGCCGAACATCCTGCGATCGCGGATAAGGGCGACCGCCGAAACTGAAGAAATGCAGGAGAATCGGTGGTTTCCCGTGCATAAGCTCAGTTTCGGATAGGTGAGGAAGCGACTCAGGCCAGAACGATCGAATCCCCTTGAACCGTCACGGCCGCTGATTCCAGCGGCTTCGTCGCAGGGCCATTGGCGACCGACCCGTCGAGATTGAACTTGCTGCCGTGGCACGGGCAGTCGATGGTCCCGTCGGCCACCTTGTCCACCGTGCAGCCCTTATGGGTACAGATCGCCGAGAAGCCCTTGAACTCGCCCGCCGACGGCTGCGTCACGACGATCTCATCGACGATCACGCCGGACCCGACCGGGACGTCGGCTGTCTTGGCGATGACGTTGGCGGGTTCCGGGGCTGTCCCGCCGGTCGTCGGCGGCGGATTCGTCGTCGTGGCCGTGTCGCCGGACGCCTCCGGCTTCTTGCCGTAAGTAGTGCAGGCGGCGAGCACGGTCGCGACCAGGCCGAGCCCTGCGCCGATGAGAGCCTTCTGGCGCGGGATGCGCAGATCTGTAAGTGACATCGAGAACCTTTCCACTAGAAGGTGATTCCGTTGGTCTGGAAGAACCAAAGGGCTGAGGTCAACCAGACATACACGAGGCCGAAGAACAACAACCCGCCGGCGATCGGGATCACCCATCCGCGAAGGCCTTTGCGGGTCAGCAGGATCATCTTCGTCACGAAGACGCCGTAGAAGAAGCAGCCGAACAACGAGTGAAACAGCACCCTGTTGTCGGTCTCTTGGAATCCGAGTGCGTACAGGCAGTGCACGGCGACGGGCACGCTGGCCAGCACGGCCAACCGCCCCGACCAGACATGTGCGGTGCCCATCCACGCCGGCGCGCTGCCGCCCGGAATCAGCCGATACATCGCGAACGCCGACACCAGTTGAAACAGCGCGAGAACCACGGCCAGCGTCGCCAGCCACGCCTTCACCGCCGTGCCGCTGGAGAACCCTGCGACGCTCACCGAAAAGAACTGCGGCTCATGTACTTTGCCGAACACTCCGAGCCCGACCGCCACGGCCGCGCCAAGCGCAACGGCGATCAGCACCGCCGCGCCACCGATTGACGCACTGATCCGCTCGGTTGCGACGGGCTCAGACATCGCTGCCGCCCTGCACCCGTGTCGCGGTGACGACACGCCCGTCGATGACCGCGGCGCCATCGGTCTCCAAATCCGGTGCGGGCACGGTCGATCCGTCGTCCAGCCGCAGCACGCCGGTCACCGCGCCGTCCGAATCGCGGATCCAGCTGCCGCGGACCCCGCCTTCGGAGTACACATACAGCCCCGCGGGCGGCTCGGCGGGCTGCGCCGTGAAGTCCAACTGCTTCTCCCCGATCCACAGGGTCCCGACGACAGCGGTGCCGTCGAGGCGACCCTCGAGCCGACTGGTCTTGTCCTTGTTCGCCAGGCTCACGGTGCCGTTGACCGCGGGCCCGCGCAGCCACGACTCGACGGTGTTGCCGTCGCACGCGTAGGCGACGGCCTTGTCGCCCTCGACGGTGATCTCCAACGTGATGACGCCGTTGGCGGTCGGGATCTTGCCGACGTAGTCCGCTTTCGCCGGAAAGGCGGGCGCGGGTGGGGTCGTCGGCGCGGATGGCTGCGGAGCGGCAGTGGCCGGTGCGGTGGTCGTGGTCGACGCCGCGACCGGCTTACCGGGCGGCGCGGGTTCCGGCTCCTGGGAGATGTTGACGATCAATATGCCGACGCCCAGGGCCGCAACTGCGGCCAGGGTGACCAGCGGACCGCGAACCTCCATCGTCGTCCCTCCTTGGCAGACAGCCAACGCCTCTAGCGTTGTTTTGTCAGCACAACGGCGATCGCCGGGAGATGGTTCAGTGCGATTTCAACCGGATTTCGCTCAGCCCGGCAACACCGGCAACGCGCCGGGGACCATGAGCGGACGCACCTCGGCCCATACCGGGTCGTTGTCGGCCACCGAACCCGTCAGTTGCAGCACGCCGCGTTCGTCGGCGACGTAGATCGTCGACGGGTTCGCAGCGACGGTGGTGACCGGCATCAGCAGGTTGCGGCTCGGTCCGTCGGAGTTCACGCCGTCGAGATTGACGTAGGAGACCGGATGCTGCGGGTCGGTGCGGCTGACGACCATATCGTCGTCCGTGCGCCACGACAGCGAGACGACCGTGTTGCGAAGCCCGAAACCCAGCCTGCGCGGATACGTCAGCGCGTATCCGCCGCCCGGGGTCTGCTCCACGCCGGCCATGATCACCTGACCGTCGATGACCATCGCGGCGCGGGTTCCGTCGCGGGACAGCTGTAGCTCACGGATCGCGCCCGGAAACCTCGACGACACGGGTGTGGAGTCGACGGGGATGCGCGCGGGTTGTCCGGACGCGTCCTGGATGACGCGCACCACGTTGTTGCCGTCGACCACCACCCACACGGCGTCGTCGAGGGACCAGCTGGGCCGCGTCAGGTTGCGTCCGTCCAGCGCCTGCGATGCGTTGCCGCCGAGTGGACCGACCCACAACGACGACGCCATATCCGGTGCACCCGGCCGCAGCGTGACGATCGACGCCACGTTCTGGCCGGTGCGTGACACCGCCGCCGCCGTCTGGTTGGGGGTCTGCCCGAACGCCCCTGGGACGCGTGGCGCGCGCAGGCCGTCCAGGAACATGAGTGACCCACCCATCAACGCGTGCAGGCCCGCCGCCGCTCCCGGGAACGCTCCCGGATCGGTGGCCGCCACATCGGAGGTCTCCCACCCGTCGGCGAACCGGTCGTCGAGCGCGGCGCCGTCGGCGGTGATCACGTACGGACCGTTGATTCCAGCGCGCGACAACGTCCAAATGATCTGCGCCGCAAGCAGTTGGCGACTGTGCGGATCGGTGGTCGACAGGTTCTCCAGGTCGATCCGCGCACCGCCGTATCCTCGGCCGACACCCGTCTTGCCGCCGTCGGCGCGGTTTACCGGTCCGCGCAGCTTCAGCGGCGGCCCCAGCAGGTTGCGCACGCTGTTGGCCATCTCCGGGCGGGGCCCGGCGATCAGCTTGCTGACCAGTTCCGTGGCCAACTGGTCCGGGTCGGACACTGCGACGTAGCGCGGATCGGGTACGACGGTGGTGCCGGTGGGATCGGCGAAATACAACGTGTTTCGTTTGTAGGTCGACTGAAACTGTTGCCAGTCAAGGAAAACCCCGTTGGGCAGCTTGTCGATGCGCCAGCCGCCGGACGTCTTCACCAGTTCGATCGGCCCCGGGTCGGGCAACGCGCCCTCACCCGTCTCGAAGACTCCCAGGTCCGACAGCGACCCCAGTATGTCGGCGCGCATGTGCACCGTGACCCGCTCGGGTCCCCGGGTTTCGACGAACACCACGTTGTCGATCAGCAGCGCGCTACCCGCGTCATCCCATGTGTTCGAACCCGATTCGGTGAGGAACTGCCGCGCCGCCAGATGCCGGTTGGCGGGATCGGCGGTGGCCTTGAGGAACTCCCGCAACAGCACGTCGGGGTCCATGCCGGGCGTGGGCTTGGGCAGGCTCGGTGGCGCGGGGCGGTCGACGGTGCCGATCGCCTGTGGCGACGACGAACTGGGTACACCGGCGCATCCGGCGAGCGCGAACACCAGCAGCCAGACGGCCACCAGGACCCGCTTCACACATTTTCCTTTTCGCGGGCGGGCTGCCGTGGGGGGCGTTCCGGCCCAACGGGTTTCAGCGGCAGCGGGCTCGTCGTGACCTTGTGGCCACGGACCAACGGCAGGGTGAGCCTGAAGCACGCGCCCTTGCCCGGTTCGCCCCAGGCCTCCAGCCGGCCCTGGTGCAACCGGGCGTCCTCGATGCTGATGGCCAATCCGAGACCGGTGCCCCCGGAGCGGCGCACTCGCGACGGGTCCGAGCGCCAGAACCTGCTGAACACCAGTTTTTCCTCGCCCGGCCGCAACCCGACGCCGTAGTCGCGCACCGTGACGGCCACCGTGTCTTCGTCGACACCCATCCGGATCCGCACCGGTTTGTGCTCGGCGTGATCGATGGCGTTGGCGATCAGGTTGCGCAGGATGCGTTCCACCCGGCGCGGATCGACCTCGGCGATGACCTCCTCCGCGGGCATGTCTTCGATCATCTGAATGTCGGCCTCGGCCGCCAGGTGGCCGACGTTGTCCAGCGCACTTTGCACCGTCGCGCGCAGATCGACCGCCTCGACCGACAATTCGGCGACACCGGCGTCGTGGCGTGAGATCTCGAGCAGGTCGTTGAGCAGCGTCTCGAAGCGGTCGAGCTCGTTGACCATCAGCTCGGTCGAGCGGCGCAGTGCCGGGTCGAGGTCCTCGCTGTGGTCGTGGATCAAATCGGCGGCCATGCGCACCGTCGTCAGCGGGGTGCGCAGTTCGTGGCTGACGTCGGAGGTGAACCGACGCTGGAGATTGCCGAACTCCTCCAGTTGGGTGATCTGGCGGTGCAGGCTTTCGGCCATGTCGTTGAACGACACGGCCAGCCGGGCCATGTCGTCCTCGCCGCGCACCGGCATCCGCTCGGTCAGGTGTCCTTCGGCGAACCGTTCGGCGATCCGTGACGCCGACCGCACCGGCAGCACGATCTGGCGGGACACCACCAGTGCGATCGCGGCCAGCAGGCCCAGCAGTACGACGGCGCCGGTGGCCATCGTGCCGCGCACCAGCGTGATGGTGGACTCCTCGTTGTTCAGCGGAAAAATCAGGTACAGCTCGAGATTCGTCACCGATGACGTGGAAGATGTAGTCGGGCTGCCGATGATCAGCGCAGGGCCGGAGAAGTCTTCGGTGTGCACAGTCGCGTACTGGTAGCTGACCTGGCCGGCCTTGACGAACTCGCGCAGGGCGTTGGGCACCTGCTGCACCGGGCCTGCCGCGGTCGCCGCCCGGGGTCCGTCACCGGGCACCAGCAGCACGGCGTCGAAGGTGCCTGCCAGGCCGGGACCGGCGTCGGCGGTGCGGTCGATGAGCGTGTTGCGGGCCAGTTGCAGGCTGCTGTCCAGAGAGCGCGTCTCCTCACCGCCGACGATCCCGCTGACAGTGCCGCGCGCCCGGTCGATCTCCTCGGTCGCCGCCCGCACCTTCACCTCGAGGATGCGGTCGGTGATCTGGCTGGTCAGCACGAAGCCGAGCGCCAGGATGACGGCCAGCGACAGCCCGATTGTCAAAGTGACGACGCGCAGTTGGAGAGAGCGCCGCCAGGCGAGACCCATCGCTCGACTTAACGCACCCAATCCGCGTAACAGTGGTGCCGAACGCCGATGAATGCGTCTCCTCGAGCTCCAGATCACGGGGGTCCGGCCTTGTATCCCACTCCTCGAACGGTCAGCACCACCTGCGGGTTCTCCGGGTCCTTCTCAACCTTCGCCCGCAAACGTTGGACATGCACGTTCACCAAACGGGTGTCGGCGGGGTGACGGTACCCCCACACCTGTTCGAGCAGCACATCACGAGTAAACACCTGCCGTGGTTTGCGCGCCAACGCGACCAAAAGGTCGAACTCGAGCGGTGTCAGGGAAATCTGTTCGCCCAGTCGGGTGACCTTGTGGGCGGGGACGTCGATCTCGACATCGGCGATCGACAGCATCTCCGCGGGCTCGTCCTCGTTGCGGCGCAGACGGGCACGCACGCGGGCGATGAGCTCCTTGGGCTTGAACGGCTTCATCACATAGTCGTCGGCGCCGGACTCCAGGCCGAGCACCACGTCGACGGTGTCCGTCTTGGCCGTCAGCATCACGATCGGCACACCGGAGTCCGCGCGCAACACACGGCACACGTCGATGCCGTTCATCCCGGGCAACATCAGGTCGAGTAGCACCAGATCGGGCCGCAGTTCGCGGACCGCGGTGAGCGCCTGTGTGCCGTCACCGATGACCGCGGTGTCGAAACCTTCGCCGCGCAGCACGATGGTGAGCATCTCGGCCAGCGAGGGGTCATCGTCGACAACAAGAATCCTTTGCCTCATGGTGTCCATGGTGTCACCAGATCGCGATAAAGCCCGGCTACCACACGGGTGTTTTGCGTGTTGACCGGGATTTGCGCTCTGCCGGCTCGCCCTTCGAACCGGCTACCGATCCCCAGCTTGGCCGCGAGGGCCGTCGCGTCGACGTCGGGAGGTACGGCGGCCCAGCGGCCGCACCAGTCCGCCGCGGCGAGCGCGCTGTAGACGTCCGCCGTCCGCTGCTGCAGCCCGTCGTCGCGTTCGTAGGCATCCTTGGCACGGTCGGCCTCTTGTCGGGCGCGCTTTTCCGCGCGCTCGGCGGCCAGCGCGACGGGCACCGCGAGCAGGACCTGCCAATTGGGCTTCGGAAGCTCGAGCCGGTCGTATTCGAGATCGCGGACCCAGGCGACGACGTCGCCGTCGACCCCCTCGTGTAGCCGCGCGGCGCTGTAGGCGGCGTTGGAGGCGACGTAGCGGTCGAGGATGACGACGTCATTGGCGCCGGTCAGGTGGTCGATCTCGTCGCGGGCGCCGGCACGGTCGAGCGCGAACAGCACCGCCATGGCGTAGACCGAATCGGCGAGATCGCCGTGGCCGCCGTGCAGCGCCTCTGCGGCAAGGTCGGCCGTGATCGAGCGCCTGTAGCGGGGGAAGGCCAGAGTCGCGACGGATTTCTGCTGTGACTCGAAGACCGTCCGCAGACCGTCGGTCAGCGTGCGCTTGCCTGCCCCGTCGACACCCTCGATCGCGATGAGCACGCGGCGAGCGTAGCGCGAACTGGGGTGCGTCAAATTGGCGCAACAGGGCTCGCGGCGGTCATGCGACAATGAGCTGAAGATAGCTGCAACCAGGCGCCTGCCTCCGATTTAGCAGCACGCAATTCACAGTTTATGCAGTTAAGAGGCCATTTTGAGCGAGCTACAGGTCACCGAGGCCGAAGTTGCAGCGGTAGCCGAGGGTCTGCGGGCAGTGTCTGAGGAGACGAGGTCCGGGCTGTCGATACTCGACGGCCAGTTGTCGGGGCTGCTCGGCTCGGGCTGGACCGGACAGGCTGGTTCGGCCTTCGGCGGCGTGTGGCAGCGCTGGCACGAGGGCGCGGAGGAATTGGTACGCGGCCTGGAGACGATGGCCGGACTGCTCGACGAGGCCGCGCACGGCTATCACCGAACGGATACCTCCGGCGCCGCAGCGGTGGATTCGGCGGGTATGTGATGGCCGGCTTCAGCGTGGACCCGGAGGCGCTGCTCGCGGCGGTTGACCAGATGTCGCAGTTCGACAGCCGGCTGGAGCAATCGCTGGCACGGGCGAAATCATCGGTGGAGTCGCTCGGATTGTCATGGCATGGAGACGGAGCCGGCGCACAACAGGCGGCACAAGCCCAGTGGAACCGCGGCGCCGAAGAACTGCGCGCGGCACTCGGTCAGCTGCGCGACATCGCAGAGCAGGCGCACAGAAACTATTCCAACGCCGCGGCGATGAATACCCAGATGTGGTCATAGAGTTCGCGTGCCACCCATAAGTGTCGATCCGGAAGTCCTTTCCGGCGCCGGTGAGTCGATCGGCTCGGTCGGAGACGAAATCGCAGCAGCAGTGAGCACGCTGGCACCCAATCTGTCCGGTGGAGCTAGGTCGGGACTCGATCCTGCGGGGCTGGCCTTCGGACACGCCTATGGGCAGACAGCGCAGGGGTTGCTCGATGCCGGCGCTGCGGCTGTCAATGCGGGGCGCGGTATTGGGTTCGGCGTACGGATGTCGGCCACCAACTACTCGCGCGCCGACGCCTCCTCGACCATCGGCGGTGGCGCATCCACGTTGACTCCGCCTGAGGCACCGGCAGACTTCAGCGCTCCGGGCTCACCCTCAGCACTCGGCGGCGGTGTACCCCCACCCTTGCTGTGGTCGGTGATCCAGTCGTTCATCCCTGACGTGTGGCCCGACGGCAGCCCGGCAGCTTTGAGATCCACCGCGAGCGCGTGGCCGGGCTTCGCCTCGACGATTAATGGCATCGTCGGTCAACTCGCCGGTCCGTCCGGAGTCGTTGCCGGTCAACAGATTCCCGAAGGCGGGGCGATGACGTCGGCGATTTCGGAACTCACACAGAGTCTTTCGGGGATCGCGTCGGAGGGCGGGAAGTTGGCCACCCAGACGCAGGAGTTTGCCGACGACGTCGAGAACACCCAGAACGCCATCCGCGATCTACTGGACCGGGTATCGCCGTCGGTCTATGGGACGGCATCCAAGCAGTGTTCAGCGGTGACGCTCTGGAGGAACTCAAGGAGATCGCCGACGACATCAAATCCGTGCTCGAAGGTTACGGGCATCAGGCCGAGGGCCGGCGCGACATTCTGCAGATCGCCATGGGAATGATCGATGACGCCATTGTCTCAGTGGAGAAATGGGCACGACGGGAGTTTCCGCACTATCTCGGCGAAGACGTCGGTAATGCCCTCGCGACGTCTCTCGATTTCGAATTGACTCTCGGCCAAGGCATCTTGGCAGGCGGTGTCGACTTGGTCGAAGGCATCGGGCAATTCGACCCGTTGCGGTTCGCCTACGACCCCGAGGGGGCGAAAGACGCCTGGGTTGGGATGGCCCAGAGCCTCGGCGAAAGCATGTTTTACGCCACGCCGACCGGTATGATCGCCAACCCGGCGGGCGCATTCAACCATTGGAAAAACCAGGTCACGGATGCGGTACACGCCGAAGACTGGTCATCCGATCGGCCTGGTTTCGGACTGGGCAAGATCCTCTTCGATGTCGGCGCGGCGCTTGTACCTGGGGCCCGGCCCTTCGGACAACCAAAGTCGCGGCGGAGGCCGTGGACGTCGCCACCCCTTCGCCGGACGCACCCCCGGCGGACCCGGCGGTCTGGTCGACGACCTCGCACCGATCGGACAACGCGCGGACGAAATCACCACCAGACTCGACAACCTCGGCGACAACATTCCGACCACGCCATTGGCCGCCGGGCCCGACGGACCGGCCATCCCGCCGGCGCTCGCGGATCCGCCGAGCGCGCCGCACGTTGGGGACTCTCCTACGCCGTCGCCGCGAGCGCCGGATGCTCCCACCTTCGCCGACACACACGTCCCCGACTCGACGCCGAGTGATCGCACACCTTCGCCGCCGGGCAGCTCAACGCCGACAGCGACTCCCCAAGCACCTGATGCCCCAGTCGATCGAACGCCGACAACGCACTCACCAACGCCGGCGGGCACTCCCGCGCACACGCCGACTGCGGATCAACCCGCGGGC
>CAVTSZ010000029.1:0-84901 GCA_963737385.1 uncultured Actinomycetota bacterium | reverse complement strand
GGACCGACCGCGACGGGGCTGATCTGCGGTTCCTGCGGCGCGCATTCCAGTTCGACGGGCAAGTTCTGTAGCGAGTGCGGTGCGCGACTCACGCAGGCAACCCGTTCGGCTGAGTACAAGCAGGTGACCGTGCTGTTCGCCGATGTGGTGCGGTCGATGGACATCGCGGCCACCTTGGATATGGAGCGGCTGCGCGAAATCATGACCGAAGTCGTGGAGCGGTCGGCGGCGGTGGTGCAGCGCTACGGCGGGACCGTGGAGTACACCGGCGACGGCGTGATGGCGATCTTCGGCGCCCCAGCGGCCTTGGAGGACCATGCTTTTCGGGGATGTGTTGCCGCCCTGGCCATCCAGGACGAGACGAAGCAGTTGGCCGCCGAGGTACAGCGCCGCGACGGTGTCGCGCTACGGCTGCGGGTCGGCCTGAATTCGGGCCGGGTGATCGCCGGTGACATCGGTTCTGGGTCGTTGGGCTACGCCGCAACCGGCGACACGTCGGGTTGGCGCAGCGGATGGAATCGGTGGCCCCCCCGGCGGGGTGATGTTATCCGAGTCGACCGCGCGGCTGGTCGAGCACATCGTGCTGCTGGCTGAACCCGAGTGGGTGCACATCAAGGGGGCCGACGAACCGGTTCCCGCGCGCCGACTGGTAGCGATCAGCCCGCGCGATGGCGCCGCGGGCGCACGGAGGCGAGCCTGGTCGGTCGGCGCTGGGAGATGGCGGCGCTCGACGCCATGGTGGACCGCGCGATCGGTGGCCGCGGTGGTGTGGTGAACGTGGTCGGACCGCCGGGCATCGGCAAGAGCCGGACGGCCCGGGAGGCCGCGGCGCTTGGCGGCCGGTCGCGGCGTCGAGGTGGTGTGGACCTTCTGCGAAGCCCACGCCCGTGACGTTCCCTTCCGTGTGGTGGCCCAGCTGCTGCGCGTGCGCACCGGCGTGGCCGCCCTGGACGGCGACGCCGCCCGCGCTCGGGTTCGGGAACAAGTGCCCGACGCCGACCCGCAGGATTTGCTGCTGCTTGATGATCTGCTCGGCATCGCCGACACCGATGTGCCGCTGCCCGCCATCGACCCGGATGCCCGTCGGCGCCGGTTGACCGCGCTGATCAACACCGTGTCGCTGGCCCGCACCGAACCGGCGCTGTTCATCATCGAGGATGCGCACTGGATCGATGCGGTCAGCGAGTCGATGATCGCCGACTTCCTCACCGTCATTCCGCGCACCCCATCAATGGTGCTGATCACCTCCCGCCCCGAATACGAGGGAGCGCTGACGCGGGTGCACGGCGCCCAGACGATAGCCCTTGCCCCACTGGATGATTCGGACACCGCGGCACTGCTGGGTGAGCTGCTGGGTTCGGACCCCTCGGTCGGCGAGCTGGCCGCGATCATCGCCGACCGGGCCGCCGGGAACCCGTTTTTCGCCGAAGAGATGGTGCGCGAATTAGCCCAGCGTGGCGTGCTGACCGGCGAGCGCGGCGGCTATGTCTGTCGCGCGGATGTCGCCGAGGTCGCCGTGCCGGCCACGGTGCAGGCGGCCATCGAGGCCCGCATCGACCGCCTGGACACCCCGGCCAAGCAGACGTTGAACGCGGCGTCGGTGATCGGCGCCCGCTTCGAAGCGGAGCTGCTGCCGCGCTGGGCATCGATGCGGTGTTCGATGAGCTGCTCGGCGCGGAGCTGATCGATCAGGTGCGGTTCACCCCGAGCGCCGAGTACGCCTTCCACCACCCGCTGATCCGCGCGGTGGCCTACGAATCACAGCTGAAATCCGATCGCGCCCAGTTGCACCGGCGCCTGGCCGCCGCAATCCAGGAGCGAGACCCTGGGTCGGCCGACGAGAACGCCGCACTGATCGCCGAACATCTGCAGGCCGCCGGCGATCTGCACGCAGCCTACGGCTGGCACATGCGCGCCGCCGCGTGGTCGACCAACCGCGATCTCGTCGCGGCCCGGCTCAGCTGGGAGCGAGCACGCCAGATCGCCGACGCGCTGCCTGCCGACGACCCCGACCAGCTGTCGATGCGCATCGCCCCCCGCACCATGCTGTGTGCCACCGACTTACAAGCCCGCGAGGTCCAGGAAAGCCAGGGCCGCTTCGCGGAGCTGCGGGAGTTGTGCAGCGCGGCCGGGGACAAGGTCTCGCTGGCCATCGGCATGAGCGGCCCGGCCACCGAGCTCATGTACGCCGGGCGCGCGCGTGAGGCGGCGCGGCTCTCGTCCGAACAGATGGCGCTGCTCGAGTCGATCGGCGATCCCACCCCGACCATGGGCTTGGCGGTCGTCGCCTTCTGCAACTGGCTCGGTGTCGGTGAATTCGGCGAGGTCTTGCGGTGGTCGCAGACGATCGTCGACCTGGCCGCCGGTGACCCCGTCAAGGGCGCCGGCTACGGCGTGGGATCACCGCTGGCGATCGCGCTGGCATGGCGCGGCCATGCTCGGTGGTGGCTGGGCCGTCCCGGATGGCGCCAAGACCTCCACGACGCCGTCGCGATGGCCCGACGCAGCAACACGGAAACCCTCTCCGGTGTCGTCAGCTGGGCCTACGGTCACGCGATTCACTTCGGGGTGCTTCGGGCCGATGACTCCGTGGTGCGCGCTTGCGAGGATGCGCTGCGGACCGCCCACAGGGCCAGCAACGATCGCGCAGTGGGCTTGGCCGGGTACGCGTTGGCTATCGGGCTGCTGAACCAGGACGCCGCGGCCGACCGTCACCGCGGGCTTGAATTGATGATGCAGACCCGCGACCTATGGCTGCGCAAGCGTGCCCTCTTCCTTATCCCGGTCACCGACGTGTTCACCGCCCGGGAGAGGGCCAGGCGCGGCGACCGCGATGCTGCCATACCAGCGATGCGCCAAGCCGTCGACGAGCTGCGCCAGGCAGAACACCTCTTCTATGGCGTGTGGGGTACCGGCGTTCTGGTGGAGACACTGCTGGAGCGTGGCGACCAGGGCGACCTGGCCGAAGCCCAAGAGGAGTTCGACCGGTTGGCGAACCTGCGTGGCAGACGACGGTTCAGCGATGCTCGAGATAACACTCCTGCGGCTGCGCGCGCTGCTGGCCCGTGCCCGCGGCGACGATGTTGCCTACCGGGACTTGGTGAGTCGCTACCGCGCGATGGCGGAATCGCTTGGCTACGAAGGACACATCGCGATGGCGAAGGCGATGAAGTGAGGCTGGCATCTACGCTTCGGCGGATGGCTTCTGAATACTGGCCAAAGCAGCATGGCTTTCGGTTGCGGCGCGACCCCTCCTTAAGCGATGCCTAGCTGCTGATAGATGTCTGGGAGAATGGCTTGCGTCTCGGGCAAGATCGTGAGGATCGCCCAGTCGTGTGGTTCACCCTTGCGGAGGATGAAGGTGAAGTCGGCGCCCGGCGTCGCCAAGGCCTTGTCTCGGAGGATAAGCACATCGGGCGCGACCACGTCGTTGCTTCCGGCGTAGACCGCGGTCGGCGGAAGCCCAGCCAGCGACCCGTACAGGGGACTGACTAGTGGATCGGTGAGATCGAGGCCGTCGGCCCAAAGTGGGGCAGATTTAAGCAGAGCCAAGAGTGTCGGTGTCCCCGACAAGACTGGGTCGTCGACAAATTGAATGCCCGGGTTACTCAGGGTGGAATCGAGCCCCGGTGAACTCAGCACCATACGCGACGGCACGGGGTCACCGCGACGCACCATTTCCTGCACGGCGGCCAGCGCGATATTGCCGCCGGCGGAGTCGCCCAACACACTGACGTTCTCGGCCCCGTGCTGATCGATCTGCGCGGAGATCAGGTCGGCCATGGCGGGCACGACCGTGCCGGCGGTGCCGCCCTGCGACACCAGGGGGTAGATCGGCACGATCACGGTGGCACCGGTATCGCGGGCTATGCGAGCGTAAGCGAGCCAATTGAAGATGACGGGCTGCAAAACTAACGCGCCCCCGTGCACGGCGACAACAGTCTCTTCCGAGGATGATCCACGGGACTGCAAAGCCCACACCGGCATCCCCTCGAACTCGCTGCGCTGGACATTCAGTCCAAGCGTGGTGAACCACGGCGGTCTGTCACTCTGTAGCAGCCCTGTTACCGGGATCGTGAGATCCACACCCAAAAACTCCCCGACCGCACCCACAATCCGAAAAACCGCGGAGAGGACCTGGGACACGAACGATGGTTGACCGGTGAACGTGGCCGGCGCCGCGGTGGCGTCGGGCTGCGCGTCGGCGGTCAGGTTCGCCACACCTATCGTTGGGGACGTCTCGTCGGTGATTGCGGGGTCCGAGCGATGGACTGTAGAGCGTCGGGGTGGCGGTGACCAGCCCGCTGGTGACTTGACCGGCCAGCGGGTCGACGGTCGGCGGCTGGTTGAAGAAGGCTCGCTCGAATTCGCGGCGCGCAAAGGCCAGCAGTGTCCACAGCGTCGGCGGTTCCACCGGGGTCGTCGGCGCGTTTCCGGCGAACGGGGACGGCACCCCGCTGACGAGAGTCGACACAATGCCCGACACGACATCGGCCGGGGTCGGACTGGCGACCGCGGGCGCCGCCGTCGTCGCAGCAACGGGGTGAAGGACATTGCTGCGGACGCGGCGACAGTGGCGGTCGACAGATCCGGTGGGGTCGTTAAGGCCACTGGCCGCGCGACATCAGCGACCACCTGGGCGGCGTCAAGACTGCTCGCCGGTGCCGTGGTGTCGGTGGCGGGCGCGGTCGCTGCGCCCGGAGGCTGAGCGGTTCTTGGCAACAGGGAGCCGACCGCCGGTGCGGCCGTGTGGGGCTGTCTGCGCCCGATCACAGTAGTGGTACCCGACCGGGGGCTGGAATCTGCTCCACCGGTGTGCAGTGTGTCACTGCTGCGGGCTTCGGGTGTCGCGGCGGTGCTCGCCGGCGCCGTCGAAGACGTCGAGGTCGGTTCGGTGTCGGCAGGCGTCGTTGCCGCCGCGGCCGATGAGACCGTCGAGGAACTGGTGTGCGGGCCACCCCTCGCGACCACCACACCAGGCGCGCCCGAACGCGTCCGCCCAACCTCCCCCGCCGGCGCGGGACCGGCCGGGGTGGAGGCGGTTGGCGGCGACGTGAGGCCGGAACTGCTCAGGGCCATCTGGCCGGGCGCATTCAGTGGACCCCGATGACGGCCAAGATCGGTAGACGTCGAGGAGCTATTTGCCGACGTATCCGTCGACGTCGCGCCCGAGTGCCGCAACGAACTCGACGACGACGCATCAGGTGACGAACTCGTGCTGGAATCGGCGGGTTCTGCAAGGGCCACACCGGGTGAACTGGCGACCGCGATCCCTACTCCCAGCGCTACCGCCAAGGCCCCGACTCGACCAATGTACTTTGCGTTACCCATCATCGTGCCTCCATCGATGTCATGGCGGAACGATCGCCGCCGCGTCGAGCGTCGTGTCCCCCAAAGGGAATCGTCGCTGGCGTTCACTTCGGCGAGAGCAGTAGCGCTCTACTGCAATTTCGCGCAACTACGACGCGTCCCTACTTAGTCGCGCGTTTGGGCACGCGCGTGTTCCCCCTGACCAGTCGGCAGGCAGTCTGGCGTCGTCCGTGGTGGTCGTCGCCAGATGTCCGTTGCGCTGCAAGAGCAGGCGATCAATCTGGCCGTAGCCCGCGACGACGATGTTGCCTACCGGAATTTGGTGAGTCGCTATCGCGCGATGGCGGAATCGCTTGGCTTCGAGGGACATATCGCATGGGCCTCGTCTCGAAATAGACGAGATATGAGGGTCTCAAAACTTGGTCTCGGAGCCACTCATGAACGCCGCCGAATACCAACATGTCTGACGGCATGCAGATGGCCCCACACCGCTCCACCCTGACCGGCGAGCTGTACGACGACGGCAAGAACTGGATCTCCTTCGAGAATGACATCACCGAACTGCCGAGCAGCGTGCGGAGATCGGTAGCCAGACGACTTCGACGCCCGAGCTGACGGTGAAACTATCGCCGTGACGGCTTAGCCACGCAGGTCGAACCTGCCGCCCAGCGTCGGACTACCTGCGATCATGGCCCGATGAGCGCTCGCCTGTGCCGATGGGGGTGAGTTGTGTCGCGGGTGTTTTTGAGTCATTCCAGCCGGGATAGCCGCCAGGCGATGGCGGTCAAGGCGTGGCTGATCGAGCAGGAGCCGGGGCTGGCCGAGGAGATCTATCTTGGATCTGGACCCGCACACCGGCATCCGGCCCGGGGCACGGTGGAAGCAGGCGCTGCAGCAGGCCAACACCCGCTGTGAGGCGGTGATCTGCCTGCTGTCCGCGCACTGGGAAGCCTCCCAGGAATGCAAGACCGAGTTCCGGTACGCCGAGACCTTGAACAAGACGATCCTGGTGCGCCCGGCTGGAGCCGGTGCCCGACACCAACATCACCTCGGAGTGGCAGCGCTGCGACCTGTTCGTCGGCGACGGCCCCACCACCGAAGTCGACATCGACGATGGCGGGCGAGCCGGTGGTGTTGGCCACCGAGGGCCTGCAGCGGCTGCTGGATGGTCTGCGCGCGTTGGGGATTGGGGCGGAGCATTTCCCGTGGCCACCGCCGGGTGATCCCGGACCGCGCCCCGTATCGGGGGTGGGCACCGCTGGAGGAAGCCGATGCGGCGGTGTTCTTCGGGCGCGACGCCCAGATCGTGCGCGGGCTGGATGTGCTGCGCGGGATGCGCACCTCGGGGGTGGAGTCGCTGTTCGTGATCCTCGGCCCGTCGGGGGCGGGCAAGTCGTCGTTTCTGCGGGCCGGGCTGCTGCCCCGGCTGCGCCGCGACGACCGCCGTTCCTGCCGCTGCCCATCGTGCGCCCCGAGCGGGCGGTGCTCACCGGCGAACTCGGCCTGGCCCACGCCATCCACCAGCTGCGCACCGGTCTCGGGCTTGCGCGAGCCGATGCTGGGGGAGATCAAGAACGCCTGCCTGGCCTCCGACGTCGAGCGGCTGCGGGGCTGGCTGGAGGAGGCCCGGCAGGCAGCCCGTGCCCGGCTGCTGGATGTGGCCGCCGAGCAGCCCGCCCCCACCCTGGTGCTGCCGGTGGATCAGGCCGAGGAACTGTTCAACGCCGACGCCGGACCGCGAGGCCCCGCGCTTCCTGGAGCTGCTGGCCGCGTTGGTCGCAGCATGAGGCGGGGGTGACCCCGGCGATGATCGTGGCGGTCACCATCCGCGCCGACCGCTACGAGCCGCTGCAAATCGCCCCGGAGCTGGCCGGGGTGCACAGCCGCGGTGTTCGACGAACTCAAACCCATGCCCCCCGCCGGGTACACCGAGGTCATCACCGGCCCGGCCCGGCGCGCCACCGCCGCCGGGCGGCGGCTGACCATCGAACCGGCGCTGGTGGAGCGGCTGCTGGCCGAGACCGCCGAAGGGGCCGATGCGCTGCCGCTGCTGGCGTTGACGCTGGAGCGGCTCTACCGCGACTTCGGCGACGACGGCGACCTGACGGTGGCCGAGTACGAGTCGATGGGCGGGATGGCCCAGGTGGTGCAGACCGAGGTCGACAACCTGCTGGCCGCCGACCCCGAGCAGCGCCAAGCCCAGCTCGACACCCTGCACGATGCGTTCATCCCGTGGCTGGCCACCATCAACCCCGACAACGACCAGCCGATGCGCCGCCTGGCCCGCTGGGACGACCTGCCCGCCGCCAGCCACCCCCTCATCCAGGCGATGGTGGAGAAGCGGCTGCTGGTCAAGGACACCCGCGACGGGCAGACCGTGGTCGAGGTCGCGCTGGAAAGCCTGCTGCGGCAATGGCGCGAACTGGCGGCCTGGCTGCGCGACGAAGCCCAGGACCTCAAAGACGCCGACACCCTGGAACGCGCCGCCGCCGACTGGCAGGCCAGCGGCCGCAACGAATCCTGGCTGCTGGAAGGCACCCGGCTGGCCGACGCCGAAACCCTGGCCGCCAAACCCGGCTTCCGCGACCGCCTCGACCCCACCCGCGACTACCTGCACGCCTCCCGCGCGGCGCGAAGACGACCGCATCGAGGCCGAGAAGCAACGCCAGCAAGCCGAACTGCAAGCCGCCCAGCAGCACGCGGCCGCGCTGCGGAAACGCTCCCGGATCCTCGTCACCGTGCTGGCGGTCACCGCCGTCGTCGCCGTCGTGGCCGTGATTCTCGGTGTGCAGGCCAACCACGCCGAGCGGCAACGCAGGCCGACGCGCGTTTCCGCGAGGCAACCAGCCTTCGGCTGGTCTCCGAGGCCGCAGTCGATGCTGGCCGGTACACCGCTCCGGCGGCGACGTGCGCGCCTTCCAACAGCTGCTCGCGGCACGACGCTTGCGCAGACGCCGACGAAGGTCCACTGCTCAATGCGCGTGGTCAAGACGGTCGAGCACCGCTCAAGATCATCGCCGACGCCGGACATCGGTGTTCAGTGTGGCGTTCAGCCCCGACGGGCACGCGGCATCGCCTCCGGCAGCGACGACAAGACGGTGCGGCTGTGGGACGCCGACACCGGCCAACCCGTCGGCCAGCCGCTGACCGGCCACACCGACGCGGTGTCACAGTGTGGCGTTCAGCCCCGACGGGCACCGGCATCGTCTCCGGCAGCTACGACAAGACGGTGCGGCTGTGGGACGCCGACACCGGCCAACCCATCGGCGCAGCCGCTGACCGGCCACACCGACGCGGTGTACAGCGTGGCGTTCAGCCCCGACGGGCACCGGCATCGCCTCCGGCAGCTGCGACAAGACGGTGCGGCTGTGGGACGCCGACACCGGCCAACCGATCGGCGCGCCGCTGACCGGCCACACCGGACGCGGTGTACGAGTGTGGCGTTCAGCCCCGACGGGCACCGCATCGCCTCCGGCAGCGACGACAAGACGGTGCGGGTGTGGGACGCCGACACCGGCCAACCCGTCGGCGCAGCCGCTGACCGGCCACACCGACGCGGTGGGCAGTGTGGCGTTCAGCCCCGACGGGCACCGCATCGCCTCCGGCAGCTGACGACAGCACGGTGCGGCTGTGGGACGCCGACACCGGCCAACCCATCGGCGAGCCGCTGACCGGCCACACCGACCCGGTGTTCAGTGTGGCGTTTCAGCCCCGACGGCAGCCGGCATCGCCTCCGGCAGGCGACGACAACACGGTGCGGCTGTGGGACGCCGACACCGGCCAGCCCGTCGGCGCAGCCGCTCACCGGCCACACCGACACGGTGTGAGCAGTGTGGCGTTCAGCCCCGACGGCACGCGCATCGTCTCCGGCAGCCACGACGAGACGGTGCGGGTGTGGGACGCTCGACGACCGGTCGAGCCCGCTGACCGGCCACACGGCGCGGTGGCCAGTGTGGCGTTCAGCCCCGACGGGCAGCCGCATCGCCTCCGGCAGCGCGGACAAGACGGTGCGGCTGTGGGACGCCGACACCGGCCAACCCGTCGGCGCACCCGCTCACCGGCCACACCGACGCGGTGACCAGTGTGGCGTTCAGCCCCGACGGGCACCGCATCGCCTCCGGCAGCGACGACAACACGGTGCGGCTGTGGGACGCCGACACCGGCCAGCCCATCGGCGCAGCCGCTCACCGGCCACACCGACACGGTGTTCAGTGTGGCGTTCAGCCCCGACGGGCACCGGCATCGCCTCCGGCAGCGGGACAACACGGTGCGGCTGTGGGACGCGGACACCGGCCAACCCCTCGGCGCGCCGCTGACCGGCCACACGGCTCGGTGTCCAGTGTGGCGTTCAGCCCCGACGGCACCGCGCATCGCCTCCGGCAGCGACGACAAGACGGTGCGGCTGTGGGACGCCGACACCGGCCAGCCCATCGGCGCGCCGCTCACCGGCCACACCGACGCGGTGCTCAGCGTGGCGTTCAGCCCCGACGGCACGCGCATCGCCTCCGGCAGCGTCGACAACACGGTGCGGCTGTGGGACGCCGACACCGGCCAACCCGTCGGCGCACCCGCTGACCGGCCACACCGACGCGGTGTGCAGTGTGGCGTTCAGCCCCGACGGGCAACGGCATCGCCTCCGGCAGTGCCGACAAGACGGTGCGGCTGTGGGACGCCGACACCGGCCAACCGCTCGGCAGCCCGCTGACCGGCCACACGGACTGGGTGTTCAGCGTGGCGTTCAGCCCCGACGGGCAGCGGCTCGCCTCCGGCAGCACCGACAATACGGTGCGGCTCTGGCCCGCGTTCCGGCGACCCCAGACGATGCTGTGCGCCAAGCTCACCACCAACATGAGCCACCAGCAGTGGCGGGACTGGGTCTCGCCCGACATCGACTACATCAAGGTCTGCCCGGACCTCCCGGTCGCGCCGGACTAGATTGCGGCTGAGCGGCAGCCCGAGTGAACTGGAGCTGCCGTGTCCTGTCTCGAAAGAGACGACATATGAGGGTCTCGAAACTTCGTGTCGGAGATGGCACGGCGATATGACGGACATCGTTGACCAGCGGTGAAACGATACTGACGTGGACCCCAGCGGGGATGGTGGCGGTGGACTGACCGCGACGGGGCTGTTCTGTGGGTCGTGCGGCACCGAACTGCCAGCCGAACTCCAAGTTCTGTAACGAGTGCGGTGCACCGCTCACGCAGGCCACCCGATCGGCGGAGTACAAGCAGGTGACGGTGCTGTTCGCCGATGTGGTGCATTCGATGGACATCGCGGCAGCCGTCGGTGCGGAGCGGCTGCGCGAGATCATGGCCGATCTGGTCAACCGTGCGGCGGCGGTGGTGCAGCGCTACGGCGGCACGGTGGACAAGTTCACCGGCGACGGCATCATGGCGGTCTTCGGCGCGCCGGTCGCGTTGGAGGACCACGCTGTTCGCGCCTGCCTGGCGGCGTTGGGCGTTCAAGAGGAGGCGAAGCGGCTTGCTGTCGAAGTCCGAGACCGCGACGGTGTGGAGCTGCAGTTGCGGGTGGGGCTGAACTCCGGTCAGGTGATCGCCGGTGAAATCGGTTCTGGCGCCTTTGGGTTACACCGCAATCGGTGAGCAGGTCGGGATGGCGCAGCGGATGGAGTCGGTCGCTCCGCCGGGTGGGGTGATGCTCAGCGCGTCCACCGCGCGGCTGGTTGAAGGCGCAGCAGCCTCGGTGAACCTGAGCTGGTTCAGATCAAGGGTGCCGATAAGCCCGTCGCGGCCCAGCGGCTGTTGGGCATGGAGGAACGGCATCGCCTCATCGAGCGTGTCGAGTCGAATCTGGTCGGTCGGCGGTGGGAGATGTCCGCCGTTGAAGGCTTGTTGGACCGTGCAATCGAGGGCCACGGCGCGTGTGGTCGGTGTGGTCGGGCCACCGGGCATCGGCAAGAGCCGTCTGGTGCGCGAAGTGTCTGCGATGGCGGGTCGCCGCGGCGTGCGAGGTGTTCACCGCCTTCTGCGAGTCGCACACCAGCCAGGTCCCCTTCCATGCCGTCGCGCGGCTGCTGCGCGCGGCCACCGGCGTCGATGGTCTCGACGGGCAGGACGCCCGCGATCGAGTGCGCGACCGGGTTCCCGACGCAGACCCCGAGGATTTGCTGCTGCTCGATGACCTGCTGGGCATCGCCGACCCGAATACTCCGCTACCGGCAATCGATCCGGATGCGCGTCGGCGGCGGTTGACCGCCCTGGTGAATGCCGCGTCGTTGGCCCGTGAAACCCCGGCGGTCTATGTCGTTGAGGACGCCCATTGGATCGATGAGGTCAGCGAGTCGATGCTGGCCGACTTCCTCACGGTGATCCCGCAGACGCCCTCGCTGGTGCTCGTCAGCTACCGCCCCGAGTACGAGGGAGCGCTGACGCGGGTGCACGGCACACAGACGATAGCCCTTGAACCGCTCGGTGATTCGGAGACGGCAGCACTGGTTTCGGAGCTGCTCGGACCGGACCCATCCATCAGCAGGCTAGGCCAGACGATTGCCGAGCGGGCCGCCGGTAATCCGTTCTTCGCCGAGGAGATGGTGCGCGAACTGGCCGAGCGTGGTGTGCTGCGCGGAAACCGCAGCGCCTATGTTTCGACGGTCGGGGCTGCCGAGGTCAGCGTGCCCGCCACCGTGCAGGCGACTATTGCCGCCCGCATCGACCGCCTCGACCCGGCAGCCAAACGCACGCTGAGCGCAGCCGCTGTCATCGGATCGCGGTTCAGCCTCGACTTGCTGGAAACGCTGGGGATTGATCCTCTTCTACAGGATCTTCTGGGGGCCGAGCTGATCGATCAGGTGAGGTTCACCCGAGGACTGGAGTATGTGTTCCACCATCCGCTGATTCGCACGGTCGCCTACGAATCACAACTCAAGTCGGATCGCGCCGAGCTGCACCGGCGGCTGGCCGCCGACATCGAAGCCCGCGACCCGGAATTGGTCGATCAGAATGCTGCATTGATCGCCGAACATCTCGAAGCCGCTGGTGATTTGCCCGCTGCCTACGGCTGGCACATGCGCGCCGCAACGTGGGCGACCAACCGCGACATCGCCGCGGCACGACTCAGTTGGGAGCATGCCCGCCACATCGCCGACACGTTACCCGCCGATGACCCCAACCGGGCGGCCATGCGCATCGCGCCTCGCACCATGTTGTGCGGGACCGCCTGGCGAGTCCACGGAACCGTTGCCGGGAACCGCTTCGATGAATTGCGGCAGTTGTGCACCGCCGCCGGGGACAAGGCGTCACTGGCCATCGCCATGGCCGGGCTGGTGGCCGACCACTTATTTCACGACCGCATCCGCGAGGCATCGCGGCTGGCCTCTGAAGCCTGGCACCTCGCCGAGTCCCTCGGCGATCCGACCTTGACGGTGGGCCTGTCCTTCGCGCCGATCTACGCCAAGATTGAAAGCGGCGAGTGGTCGTGACGTGCTGCGGTGGTCACAACAGATCATCGACCTGGCCGACGATGACCCGTCTAAAGGCAACTTCATATTCGGGTCTCCGCTAGCACTCGCCTACACGTCGCGGGCTATGGCCCGTTATTGCCTGGGTCGTCCCGGATGGCGCGACGACCTGCGGCACGGCCTGGCCATGGCCCGCAGCGCCGACCCCCTGACCTACGCCTGGGTCGTCGGCTGGATCTACATCGCGGCAATACCGAATGGCGTGCTGCGGCCCGACGATTCCGTGGTGCGCGAGATCGAGGATGCCCTACGGATTGCCGAACGATCCGGTGATGATATTGCGTTGGCGGCCGCCCGGATGACGCTGGGCATGGCGCTGGTGCACCACCAAACCGCTGCGGAGCGTGACCGCGGACACAAGCTCCTGGCCGAGGTCAGCGAAGTGCTCCTGCACCAGGGACAACACCTGTGCGATTTACCGATCGTCAACGTGCTCTTGGCACGTGAGCGGGCGCAGCGGGGAGACCGCGATGACGCCATACCGCTGATGCGCGCCGCCGCCGATCATCTGTTCCGCGCGGGACAGCTGCTGGGGTGGGGCATTCCAGCGACCGGTGTTCTGGTGCAGACACTGCTCGATCGCAGCGCCGACGGTGACGTGGCCGAAGCCGAGGCGGCGATCGAGCGGTTAGCCGCCGCGCCAGCCGATGAGGGTCTGGCTATGCGCGAGATCATGCTGCTGCGGCTGCGCGCGCTGCTGGCCCGTGCAAACGGCGACGACACCGCCTACCGGGACTTGCGGGACCACTACCGCGACATGGCGACATCGCTGGGCTTCGAGGGGCAGATGGAGTGGGCCGAGGCAATGCCGTGACGGCGGGCATCCAGGGAGGGCCGCCCACGTTGTCTTGAAATAGACCACATATGAGACTGATTCGGCATGCGTCCACTCGAACAGGAGACTGCAGGTCAGTAAGTCTCAGAAATCAGTCTCAGAATGCGCTCGCCCCAATTCAGCGTGCCCCGGCCATCGCTGCGAATAGTGCCGATCGCGGTTGCGATCTTCTACAACAGATCGGTGATCGTCTTGAGGCCGGCGTCGTACAGGACGCCGGGCAGCATCCCGCCGTCGGCTTCGATCGTCGTGCCGTTGACGAAGTCCGCCGCCCCCGACGCCAGGAACACGCAGACCCGGCCAACCTCGTCTGGTTCGCCGCCGCGGCGCATCGGCACCGCGGCGAAGTACTCACTGCCGGTCGGGTCGTCCTTCGGCAACACGAATGAGCGGAAGTTCTCGGTGATCGTGGGCCCCAACGCAATACAGTTGACGCGGACCTTCGGCCCCCACTCCTGCGCCAGCGACCGTGTGAGGTGGTTGAGCCCACTCTTGGCCGCACCGTAGGAGACCAGCGTCGGCGATCCGGCGGGATGGCCCGCGCCGCTGGAGATGTTGATGACGCAGCCGGTGCCGTCCTGGGTGAGCATCTGGCGGCAGGCCCGGATCGCGAACCACATCGGGCTGATCAGGTTCATCTGGATGGCGAACTGGTGGAACAACGCCGTGCGTTCATAGTCGTCGTCGCTGCGCGGCGCGCCCTGGATTCGAGAGACGAGTTCGGGGATGTCCTCGACGTGCGGGGCGGGAACGGTGCCGCCCGCATTGTTGACCAGGATGTCGAGGCGACCGTGAACGGCGACGACCTCTGCGATGAAGGCGTCGATCGAGTGGTAATCGCCTTGGTCGCAGACCAATTGCGATGACCGCGCTGTCCAGTCCGGATCGTCGGAGGTACCCGGAAGGGCGTCCAGCGGCGATCGTGAGCAGCCGATGACGGTGGCGCCGGCGCGCAGTAGTTCGTGCGCGATGCCCACCCCGACGCCACGACTCGTTCCGGTGACCACGGCGACCTTGCCGTCCAGTACGCCGGTCATCGTGACCGCGCCATGTGCAGTGCCGCAAGGTGACTGAACAACAGCGACGCTCCTATCGGGTTACCGCCGCCCGGGTAGGTTTCACCGGACACCGCGGCCATCGTGTTACCCGCCGCATAGAGTCCGGGAATCGGCCGGTCGTCGGCATCCAGGACGCGCGCGTCGACGTCCGTGCGCAGTCCGCCCTTGGTGCCGAGATCCGACGTTCCGAACGCCGCCGCGCGGAACGGCGGTGTGTCGATCGGCACCAGGGGCGACGCCCCGCCGGTGAATGCCCGGTCGAAGGATTCCCGTCCGCGGCCGAAGTCCTCGTCGTCGCCGCGCTGGGCGAGTTCGTTGAAGCGGCGCACGGTCTCGACGAGATTCTCTGCGGGGACGTCGATCTCGCGCGCAAGCCCTTCCAGGGTGTCGGCCTGTACCCACAGTCCGGCGGACTGATATTCACTCGTCGGCGAGAACGAGACGTTGGGAGCCATGACGGGTGGCTGTTCACCGGCGCGGCTGTCGTAGACCATCCAGTACGGCGTGCCGACGGTACCGTCGCGCATCGCGTGCAGGATCTCGCGGCCCAGTCGGTCGTAGGCAGCCGACTCGTTGACGAACCTTTGTCCGGCACGGTTGACGAAGATGCCGCCCGTGAAGCACAACGCGAACACCGCCCGGCCGTCAGGATGGATCAACCCCGGCGACCACCAGGCCTGGTCCATCAGATCGGTGCTCGCGCCGACGGCGATCGCGGCCTTGTGCGCCAGGCCGAGGTTGGCAGGCGCGCCCATGGTGCCGGATGCCGTTCCCGGAACGCCGTATTCGGCCCGCATCTCGGCGTTCTGCTCGAATCCACCGGCCGCCAGCAGGACACCGCGGCGCGCCCTGACCGTCCGCCGCCGGCCTTCACACTCCACTACCCCGCCGGTGACACAGCCGTCGTCGACCGTCAACTCGACCAGGCTGGTGTTCAGATAGGCGGCCACGGCGGGATTGTCGGCCATCGCCCAGAGGAAGCGGCCAATGACCGCCCGCCCACCGGTGAGCAGGTCGGGCTGTGGCGCACCGAGGCGTTCGTGGTCCAGCGGTCCACGGACCAATCCTTGGAATCGGCCGAGGCGCTCGTCCGGCACCGCCTTCGAGACGGTGTGACGCATACCGTCGTTACGCGCACCGGCCACCGAACTGTAGTAGTCCGGCCACGGCAGGATCTTGAACGCGAAATGCTCGTCCTGCTCGAGATAGTCGATCAGTGCGGCGCCGCCACGCACGTAGGTCTCCTGAAGTTCGGCGGGAGTGCGGTCGCCCACAACGGAGCGGTAGTACTTCAGGGCCTCGTCGATGGTGTCGTCGCACCCCGCGCGGACGAGCACGGGGTTGCACGGATACCACACTCCGCCCCCGCCGGAGTAGGCGAACGTTCCGCCGAACGCGTCGCTCGCCTCGACGATGGCCACCGAAAGTCCCTCGCGTGCAGCTGTATACGCGCCTGCGAGTGCTCCCGCGGAGCCCGCCACCAGGACGTCGACCGTTTCGTCAGGCGTGTTCACAGGTTCCTCGATCTGTTGACGAAGCGGCCCTCCTGCGGTGAGAAGAGCCATCCTCCACCGGCTTTCGTCCCGCCGTCGACCGGGATGTTGTGGCCGGTGACGAACGCGGACTGATCCGACGCCAGGAACAGTGCGACGCGCGCCTGGTCCTCGGGCCATCCGACCCGGCCCACCGGAGCCCACGACGCCCACAGATCGTCGACGTCCTCGTAGCCGGTCAGGTAGTCCACTTGCGGCGTCTGCGCGAGGTCGGTGCCGATGCCGTTGACCCGGATGCCGTGGCGGCCGAGGTCTACCGCCAGGCACGTGGTGAAATGCGCCGCCGCGGCCTTCATGGCGCCGTACACCGGGTCCTTGGGGTAGCCCCGCATGCCCTCCACCGAATGCACGGTGACGATGCTGCCGCGGTGCGCCTCGATCATCGACGGGACGAACGCCCTCGTGACCGCGAAGACGTGCCGCAGGTTGATGTCGTACATCTGTTGCCACGAGTCCGGGGTCGAGCGGTGGAACGGCACCAGCGGCCGGTAGTCGCCGACGTTGTTCACCAGTACGTCGACCCGCCCGTGTTCGGTGAGCACGGCCTCGGCCAAGCCGGGCGACGTCGTCGTCGACGGTGACATCGACGACGTGGCTGCGGATGGATCCACCTGCGCTTTTGACCTCGTCCTGGATCCGATCTGCGCGCCCCTGATCGAGTTCGGCGACTTCGACGAGCGCCCCGTGCTGGGCGAACAGCCGGGCGATGCCGGCGCCGATGCCGTCGCCGCCGCCGGTGACCACCGCGACGCGGCCGTCGAGAAGCCGGTTCCAGTCGTCGATGCGTGGGACGCCATCGTCTCCCGTCATAGCGACGGACATTACGCGCCGTCTTCGATCTGACGGTGCAGACAGTCGACTAGCGTCAAGTCGGCGAAGGCACCCGCCAACTGGGCGCCGATGGAATGGACCGATGATGGGCAGCGGCACTTCAGATCTCCAAGAGTTCCGTTTCGACGACCTGACCGCTCCTCAACTCACCGATGTCCAACGGCAGATCCTCGACCACACCGAGAGCCGCCACGTCGACCTCGACATCGACCGGATGGTCTCCGAGGCGGTCGCCGAAGCGGGCGTCGACGACTTCGCCGCCACCGACGGCTTCTGGGACCGCGTCGCCGCCTACGTCGGGGCGGTCGAGGCCGACGACGGCCTGACCCAACTGATCCGCGGAACGCTGCGCCAGCGCATCGTGCGACTGCTGCGCAACCGGTTGTCCCTGACCGAACTGCTCAAGCGGCACCCCGAGATCGAGTCGATCCCGATCGAGAAGCCCTTCATCGTCGTCGGGATGCCCCGCTCGGGTACGACGCATCTGGTCAACCTGCTGGCAGCCGATCCACGGCGCCGCGCGCTGCCGTACTGGGAAAGCCAAGAGCCGCTGCCGATTCCGGGCCAGGGTCCGGATGTCTACGGCGTCGATCCGCGGTACACCCGGGCGAAGAACGAACACGACGCGATGATGGTCAGCGCTCCCGCGACTGCCGCGATGCACGACCGCTTTCCCGAGGCCATCGAGGAAGAGGTCGAGATCCTCGATCTGGACTTCGCCGGCTACGTACTGGAATGGCATGCCCGCGTGCCCGGCTGGCGCGACTACTACCTCGGCCTCGACCAGACCCGGCACTACGCGTACATGAAGAAGGTCCTGCAGGCGTTGACGTTCCTGCGCGGCCCCCGCACCTGGGTGCTGAAGTCACCGCAGCACTGCGAGCAGCTCGGCCCGCTGATGGCGACGTTCCCGGACGCCACCGTGGCCTTCACGCACCGCGACCCGGTGGCGGTGATCCAGTCGACGATCACGATGATGGCCTATTCCGACCGGCTGCGCCGCCACAGCATCGAACCGCAATGGCTGCTCGACTACTGGGCCGACCGCGTCGAGCGACTGTTGGGCGCATGCGTGCGCGACAGGGCGTTGGTTCCGGCAGAGCGCAGCGTCGACATCGCGTTTCACCACCTCAACGGCCACGAGCTAGATCTGCTCGAGGACCTCTACGCGCGTGCCGGCGTGGAGCTGACCGCCAAGGTCCGCCGGGCATTTCAGGGCTACCTGGACGGCAATCCCCGCGGCAAGCACGGCTCGGTGCGCTACGAGTTGCAAAGGCACTTCGGAGTGACGCCGGACGAACTACGCTCGCGGTTCTCCTTCTACTTCGAACGATTCGATGTCCGGCCCGAAGGAAACTAGATGACCGAGCACACCGACGATCCGGTCTACCGGAGCCGCCCGGGAGCCGACGCACTCGCCCCGGCCAGCGCCGAACGCGCCGAGGAGGTCGCCCCCGGCATCTGGTGTTCGCCTGGATTGTCGAACGCCTACCTACTGACCACCACCGACGGCCGTGTCGTGGTCAACACCGGCATGGGCTTCGAAAGCCAAGTCCACCGCGCCAATTTCGACGCTGTGGACTCCTCGCCCATCCGCTACATCATCGTCACCCAGGGCCACTACGACCACGTCGGCGGCCTGGACACCATGCGGGATCCCGGTACTCAGGTGATCGCGCAGGCCAACTGGCGCCAGTGGCGCGACGACAACGAGCGCCTGATGGCCTACCGGGCGGGCAACAGCGCATTCGCGTTCTCCGGCAGGCTCGCCCACGGTATCGCCGCCATCCAGCAGCGGTTCGGTAAGCGGCTACCCGCGCAGGCCGCGCCCACCGCCGACATCGAAGTCGACGACACACTCGTGCTGAGCGTAGGCGGGCGCACCATCGAACTTCTGGCGACACCCGGCGGTGAGACCACCGACTCGATGGTCGTCTGGCTGCCAGATCAGCAAATCTGTCTGTGCGGCAACACATTCGGGCCGATATTCGGGCACATCCCGAACCTTGTCACGATGCGCGGAGACCGCTACCGCGACGCACTCACCGCGATCGCCACCATCGAGCGGGTCCGCGACCTGCGGCCGGAGGTTCTGATCACCGGACATTTCGAGCCCATCACCGGCAGCCGAGCGCATCTACGCCGAGCTGACGCGCCTGCGCGACGCGCTCGCCTACATCCACGACCGAACGGTCGAAGGGATGAATGCAGGCACGGACGTCCACACGCTGATGCGGGAGATCACGTTGCCGCCCGAACTCGACGTCGGCGAGGGCTACGGCAAGGTGTCCTGGGATGTGCGGGCGATCTGGGAGAACTACTCCGGCTGGTTTCACCACCGCTCCACCACTGAGCTTTACGGCGTCGCCCCCGACGAGCTGAGCGCCGACTTCGTCGACCTCGCCGGCGCCGACCGGGTTGTCGCCCGGGCCGAGCAACAGGTCGCCGCCGGCCGTCCGGTACACGCGATCCACCTAGCGGAAGCGGTCATTCAGGCCGACCCGGGCCATGCCGGGGCACGGGCCGTGCTCAAGTCCGCCCATGAGGACCTGCTGGCCGCCAGCACGAACTTCTGGGAATCCGCGTGGCTGACCAAGAAGATCGGAGACTACGAATGACCGCCCGCGCCACCTTCGACTTCACCGGCACCGAGGCGCTCGTCACCGGCGGCACCAGCGGCATCGGCCACGCGACGGCGACACTCTTTCGCGATGCCGGCGCCACGGTGACCGTCACCGGCACCAAGGCCGGGCCCGGCGACTACGACACCGACCTCACCGGGATGACCTACCGTCGGCTCGTCCTCACCGACACCAGCTCGATCGACGAGTTGGTCTCGGCGACAAGCACACTCGACGTGCTGGTCAACAATGCCGGAGCCAACTTCCCCGGCGGGCTCAACGAAGCCGAGCCCGACGGGTTCGAGGCCTCGGTGGCGCTCAACCTCACGGCGCCCTACCGGTTGACCGTCGGACTGCGGAAGGCGCTGGCCGCGTCCACCGCCCCCGGCGGCGCCAGCGTGGTCTTCCTTTCGTCATTGTCGGCGCTGAGGGCGGTCACCATGGTGCCCGGCTACGGCGCCGCCAAGGCCGGCGTCGCCGCCCTCACGCACAACCTCGCCGTCAAGTGGGCGCCGCGCAACATCCGTGTCAATGCGGTGGTGCCCGGCGTCATCGACACCCCGATGACCGAGCTCGCCCAGACGGTACCGGAGATCATCGACGCCGAACTCGCCCGAATTCCCCTCGGCCGCCTGGGAACCCCCGCCGAGGTCGCGTCGACCATCGCCTTCCTGTGCACCGAGCAGAGTTCCTACACCAGCGGCGCGCTGTTCATCGTCGACGGCGCGTCCACCAGCCAGTGAACGAGAGACATCTATGACATTCCCGCTCAAGCCCGAGGACTTCTACCACACCGGCATCGTGGTGGCCGACCTGCACGCGGCCGCCGAACGACTCACGGCGGCAGCCGGTTACACGTGGACGAAACCCATGAAGGGACCGGTGACGATCCGCACCGTCGCCGGGATGCAGACCGTCGAGATGCAGTTCGTGTATTCACTGCAGGCGCCACACCTCGAACTCATCGAGGAGGTACCTGGCTCCCCATGGACCACCGCCCGAGACAACGCCGTTCATCACATCGGTTACTTCACCGACGACTTCGACGCAACCGCGGATGCGCTGCAAGCGCTGGGGTACGCGTTGGAGATGTGCCACACCGTCGACGGCGAAACGCCGTCGATGTTCGCCTACTACCGGTCGCCGGAGGATGTCCGCATCGAGATCGTGGACCGCACTGTCTTCGGCGACCTGGACGCGTTCCTTCAGGCTTTCCGATGACGATGGCCATCCTGCGGTTCAACTTCGCTGCGCCGCACGATGACCCGGCCGCACGCCGCGACCGGATCAACGCGGCCCTGGAACTCGGCTCGTGGTCGGAGACACGCGGCGTCAGCGCCGTCAGCATCGACGAACACCACCAGAGCGGGCACGGCTGGAGTTGCAATCCGATCATGACCGCTGCCGTCTTTCTGGCTCGCACCGAACGAGTCGTCGCCAGCGTCGACTGCGCCCTCGCGCCGCTGTGGCATCCGGTCCGACTCGCCGAGGACATTGCCCTGGCCGACACCATCGGCGGCGGTCGGTTGATCGTCACACTCGGACTGGGTTACCGGCCTGTCGAATACGAGTTGTTCGCAACGCCGTTCGAGGACCGCGGGCGACTGATGGACGAACTGCTCGAAACTCTGATGTCGCTGTGGTCGTCACCGTCTTTCACCCCTGGCCCGTTGACACGCCCACATCCGACGGTGTTCATCGGCGGCAGCGTCCGCGCCACCGCGAGGCGGGCTGCCAGGTACGGGCTTCCGCTGAACCTGCCCAGCCACCTCCCCGACATCGCCGACCACTACCGCGAACTATGTGTCCAAGCCGGGCACACCCCGGTGGTGGTGATGCCCCCGCCCCGTAGTCGCGGCATGGTCTTCCTGCACGACGACCCGGATCGGGCCTGGGCGGAACTCGGCGAGCACTACCTGTGGGAGGCCCGCGTCTACTCGGGATGGGGCGACGGCCAGGTGCACTCCTTCATGCACGGCACCGAGGCCCCCGAAAACTTGCGAACAGTCGACGACGTCAAAGCCGCCGGCAGGTATCGCTTCATGACACCCGAGCAGTTGATCGCCGACGTGAAAGAGAATCCACACGACCACATCGTGCTGCACCCACTCGTCGGGGCCATGCCCGTCGAGGAGGCGTGGAAATCCGTCCAACTACTGACCGACGAGGTGCTACCGGCCCTGAAGGGACGCTAACGGGCAGAATCGCACCCAGCATGTCCGACATCGAAAGTGCCCCCACCATCTCGCGGCGCGGCCATATCGTGCGACTCGCCCTGGTCGTGGTGTTCCTGCTCGGGTTGTTCTACCTCGTCGCGGTCGTCCGGGTCATCGACGTCGACGCGGTTCGCGCGCGGTCGCCGCCACGGGTCCTGCGGCGCCGGTGGCATACGTCGTGGTGTCCGCGGTGCTCGGAGCCGTGTTCGTGCCCGGGCCGATCCTGGCGGCAGGCAGCGGCGTGCTGTTCGGACCTGTCCTCGGACTGTTCGTGACGCTCGGCGCGACCGTCGGAACGGCGACCATCGCCGGCCTCATCGGCAGACGTGCCGGCCGGAACAGCGCGCGGGAACTGCTCGGGACGGAGCGGGCCGATCGGCTCGACCGGCTGATCGAACGACGCGGACTGTGGGCGGTCGTCGGACAGAAGTTCATCCCCGGCGTCTCGGACGCGCTCGCCTCCTACGCATTCGGCGCATTCGGGGTTCCATTGTGGCAGATGGCCGTTGGCGCATTCATCGGATCGGTGCCGCGGGCGTTCGTCTACACGGCACTGGGCGCGTCGATCGGGGACCTGTCCTCACCCCTGGCCTACGCGGCGATCGCGATCTGGTGCATCACCGCCGTCGTCGGCGCGTTCGCCACCCATCAGGGCTACCGCCGATGGCGTCGTGGCCACTCGGAGCGCACCGGGCCAACCGACCATTGACTGTGACGGGCCTCACACTATGGTCGAACCATGACGAGGACACGTTCTGAATCCCTGGCCGCGGGTGGCCTCAACTGGCAGAGCCTGCCACTGAAGCTGTTCGCCGGGGGCAACGCCAAGTTCTGGGATCCGGCCGATATCGACTTCTCCCGCGACCGGGCCGACTGGGAGGCCATGTCGGACCTCGAACGGGACTGGGCCACCCGACTCTGCGCTCAGTTCATCGCCGGTGAGGAAGCGGTCACCCAGGACATCCAGCCGTTCATGGCGGCCATGCGGGCCGAGGGTCGCCTCGGTGACGAGATGTACCTGACGCAGTTCGCGTTCGAGGAGGCCAAACACACCCAGGTGTTTCGTATGTGGCTCGACGCGGTCGGGATGACCGACGACCTACAGCACTATCTGAACGACCTGCCGTCCTACCGGCAGATGTTCTACGAAGAGCTTCCGAAGTCTCTCGAAGCACTGTCGACGGATCCCTCCCCCGCCACACAGGTTCGCGCCTCGGCAACCTACAACCACGTGATCGAAGGGATGATGGCGCTGACGGGATACTATGCGTGGCACCGCATTTGCGTGGACAACGGGATACTTCCCGGAATGCAGGAGCTGGTACGGCGCATCGGGGACGACGAGCGCCGACACATGGCATGGGGTACTTTCACCTGTCGACGTCATGTCGCCGCCGACGACACCAACTGGGCGGTGTTCGAGGCACGGATGGGCGAGCTTATTCCGCTGGCCTTGCGCAATACCGACGACGCCTTTGCCCTCTACGACGAGATTCCGTTCAACTTGACGATGGACGAGTTCACGGCGTACGCCACCGACAAGGGCATGCGACGTCTTGGCACGATCGGCAGCGCGCGCGGACGGCCACTAGCTGAGATCGATGTCGACTACTCGCCGCTGCAGCTTGAGGACACGTTCGCCGACGAGGACAAGAAGACCTTGGCGGCCTCGGCCTGACACACTTCCGTCGTGAAGGTCGGCGTCCAGATACATCCGCAGAACACCACGATGGCCGCCCTGAGGGCGGGCTGGCAGGGCGTCGACGAACTCGGTGTCGACAGCCTGTGGACGTGGGACCACTTCTTCCCGCCGCTCTACGGCGCAGCGGACGAAGCGCACTTCGAGGGCTGGCAGATCCTGTCAGCGATGGCGGTCACGACGTCCAACGTCACTCAGATCGGGATGCTGGTGACGGGAGGCTGCTACCGCAATCCGGATCTGCTGGCCGACATGGCGCGCACCCTCGACCACCTGTCGGACGGTCGGGCCGTGCTGGGCATCGGATCCGGGTGGATGGACAAGGACGAGATCGAGTACGGCTACCCCGTCCGCACACCAGGGCAGCGACTCGATGCCCTCGCCGAGGCGCTACCGCGCATTCGTCGTCGGCTCGACCTGCTACAGCCGGGACCCATCGGCCGCCTGCCGATCCTGATCGGGGGTAACGGCGAGCGCAGGACCCTGCGCCTGGTGGCGCAGTACGCCGACATGTGGAACGGCTATGGAGACGCCGAGACGATCCGCGCCAAGAATGCCGTCATCGACCGGTGGTGCGCAGAGGTCGGCAGGGACCCCGCGGAGATCGAGCGCACGGTGTGGATCGAGCGGGCGGATCCCGATCTCATGCAGTCGTTGGTCGACGCGGGCGCCGAGCACCTGATTCTCGGCCTGCGGGCGCCATACGATCTGCGCGAGGTGGAACGCCTGGTGTCCGCGCGCTAGCGCTCCACGCGGTAGCGCATGAAGACGACTCTTGAGCTCAAGGTGCGGGTCTCGACCAGTTCGAGATCCACCCGACGCTCGTGTTGAGGAAAGAACGGAATGCCGCCGCCAACCAGCACCGGGCAGACCCTGGCGCGGTACTCGTCGATCAGACCCAACGCGCTGCCTCCGCGGCGAGAGCCGCGCCGCCGATCGCGATGTCACCCTCGCCCGGCTCGGCTCGCAACCGCTCGATCTCCTCGCCAAGGCCACCCGAAGCCAGGCGGGCATTGCCCTGCACCGCCGACAGCGTGGTGGAGAACACCACCCTCGGCAGCGCCTTCCAGATCGCGGCAAACTCGAGCTCTGCGTCGTCGAGCGATGGATCCTGGTCGGCGGTCTCCCAGTACAGCATCGTCTCGTAGAGCCGTCGTCCCAACAGATGAACGCCGACCCCGCGTATTTCGTCGATGCAGAAGCGAAAAATCTCCTCGTCGGGCGCCCCCCAGTCGAAGCCGCCGTCCGGGCCGACGATGTAGCCGTCAAGTGAGACGCCCATCGAATAGGTCACGCTGCGCATCGGAAGTCCTCCTCCGTAAGGGGTTCGACAGTACGACCGCCGGACGCCGCAGAACTCATCGCGGCATCGCGGCCGAGTGTCGACGCTCTGATTTCGGCTAGGCGACCCGTGGCGCGAAGACAGGCATGTAGACGCTTTCATCGTCGACGTCCTGGCGTTCGAAACGCACCTCGACGGGAAGGCCGACACGGACCGAGTCCGGTTCGCAGTCAACGATGTTCGACGCGATACGAAGATCGGCCTGCTCCTCCAGTTCGACGATCGCGATGACGTACGGAACCGGCACGGCGGGATTGAACGGCTGATGATTCACCGTGTACGTGAACACCGTCCCGCGACCGGACACCGGACGCGCTTCCAGCACACCGCCGCAGGCGGGACAGTCCGCGGCCGGCGGTCCGGCCCACAGATCACATTCGACGCAGAACGCGATCTTCAGTTGCCCGTCGGCGCCGCCGGTCCAGAACGCCCGATTGTGGTCATCGAGTTGCGGGCAGCATCCGCGCCGGGATGGCGGGTGGGGCGTCGTCGGGCATGACAAGCAAAGTACATTCCTATCGGCTGTCATTACAAAAATAGACGGATGAGACGGTGCCCGGTGAGCTACTTCGAGAAGGACACGGTCATCAGCGGCCTCGGCATTTCGCGTATCGGTCGACGCACCGGGATTCCTGGCCTGGAACTGACCATGGAGGCGGTGCGGGAGGCGATCGCGGATGCGGGCCTGACCCCGGACGACATCGACGGGATCTCGACCTTCGGCGACACCCTGCCCTCCGAAGTGGTTGACGCCCTTGGCAATCACGCCACCGACGTCGGCGTCGGTTTCGGCACCGGCGGTGTGCTCACTCCGGTCATGTCGGCTTTTGTGGCCGTGGCGGAGAAGCGGGCGCGGCACGTGCTGGTCTACCGGACGGTGCAGATGCTGGGCGGGTCGATGACCGGTTCCACCGCCTCGCCGCTGCTCAACCCGCTGGCCAACCCGCCGGTCGAGCCTCGATCCCCCGGAACCCGCAGGAAGCTCAAGCCGTTCGAGGACATCGACGCTCTCGTGGCGGCCCACGCGTACTCCGCGGCGAACTGGGTGGCGATGCACTGCCGGCGCCATATGGACCTCTACGGAACGACCAAAGAACAGCTGGGCTGGCACGCGATCAACAGCCGCCGCAATGCCGCCCTCAACCCTCGCGCGGCATTCCGCGAGCCGCTGACGATGGACGACTACCTTTCGGCGCGGCCGATATCGACGCCGTTCGGCCTGCTCGACTGCGACATACCGATCGACGGGTCCATCGCCCTGGTGGTGTCGCATGCCGATTACGCGGCCGACTGCCCGAATCCCGCCGTCAAGGTCGAGGCGGTCGGCGGTGCCTACGGCTCGGGTGGATGGTTTCATCGCGACGACTTCCCGAAGATGGCGTCCAGCGAAGCCGCGGCCGAGATGTGGTCGCGCACGGATCTGGCGCCGTCCGATGTCGATGTCGCCGAAATCTACGACGGCTTCACGTTTCTCACGTTCGCGTGGCTGGAGGCACTGGGTTTCTGCGCCGACGGCGAAGCCGGGCCTTTCGTCGAGGGGGCGACGCGGATCGCGCTCGACGGCGAACTGCCGCTGAACACCTACGGGGGGCAACTGTCCGCGGGTCGCATGCACGGCTACTGGCTGCTGCACGAGGCGTGCCTGCAATTGCGCGGGCAGGCCGGTGAGCGTCAACTCGCGCGGCGGCCGGAAGTCGCTGTCGCTGCGGCCGGCGGCGGTCCGATCGCCGGGTGCATGCTGTTGACCTGCTGACGCGGCGACATCACCTCGGCGCCACGGACTCCTCCAGATGGGCGATTGCACGGGCGCCGTCGTCGGTGACGAAGACCAGATCGTCGAGGGGCACCGGCAGGAAGCCCTCCTCGCTCCATCCGGCGCAGCTGCAGTACCAGCCCGTCGTAGAAACCCGCCGTGTTCAGCAGCACCACCGGTTTGTTGTGCAGGCCGTGCTTGCGCTGCTCCAGGATGTCGGTCGCCTCGTCGAGTGTCCCGAGGCCGCCGGCCATCACCACGACAGCGTCGGATCGGGCGAGCAACAACGCCTTGCGTTCGGCGAGATCCTCGGCGAACACCATCTCGTCGGCGTCCTTCCTGGCCCACTCCCGCAGGAAGTCCACCGATATCCCGACAAGGCGCCCCCCGGTCTCGTGCACCCTGTCGGCGACGACCTTCATCAGCCCCGTATCGGATCCGCCCCACACCAGGGTGTGGCCACCCTTGCCGAGGAGTTCGCTGAATTCGCGCGCCGGCCGGGTGTATCGCTCGTCGAGTTCGGCGGCCGACAGGAATACGCAGACGTTCATCGGGTCAGTCGTCGACGACCGTCATGATGCCCGACGGCGCGTCGAGAGCCTCGAGGGTCCGAACGGCGGCGGTATCGATGTGCACCCTTGGTGCCGAGGGTAATTCGCCTTCGTAGTAGGTGCCGGGCCCATAGAACGCACCGTAGCGGATTACGACGCCGTTCGCCGCGAGCACCGCGTCCTCGAGTGAGGTCACCGCGTCGGCGGGCGGACCAGGTTCCGAAGGCCACGCGATGCTTTGGGCCACGATCTTCGGCTGGTCAAGGCCATTCATGGCGTCGAGGAGGTTGGCGGTGCCCTCGACCCGAATTCGGGCATTGAGTAGCCGCGCCTTCGGCAGGTCTTCCGCAGCATCGGGAAGATCGGTCAGTTCATGCAGGACCACGTCCGGCGAGAACGCGTGAACCGCTTGGGTTAGTGCCGCGCGGTCGAAGACATCGCACACGATGGGTTCGGCGCCGAGCGCGGCCAACCGTGGTGCCTTCTCCGACGACCTCGTCATCGCGCCAACGGTGTGACCGGCGGCTACCAGCAGGGGTATGAGCCGGATGCCGATGACACCTGAGGCGCCAGCCAGGTAGATGCGCTTACCCGGGGTGACGGTCTCGACCGGTGATGCCTCATCGCGGACTGAAGTCATCACATCGCCTCTCTGTAGCTGCACGTCGCGTGCCCTCATCTGGACCGATTCAATTTGTGCCACCGACGCTACGCGCGGATTGGCCTGAAGATGTGGTCCATTCTCTGGTTGGATTCGTGGGCCATTCCGTATCTGAGTATAGTTTGTCATACTTAGGAATAGGCGTGGCCGCCCCTCACTTGCACCTAGTGAATAACCGAACTCATGAGGGGTGAACGCCATGACTGTCGTCAAAGCCGCTGCGGTACAAATCAGTCCGGTCCTCTACAGCCGAGACGGCACAGTTGAGAAGGTCGTCGGCAAAATCGCCGAACTCGGCCGGCGCGACGTGCAGTTCGCGACCTTTCCGGAAACGATCGTGCCGTACTACCCGTACTTCTCGTTTGTGCAGCGCCCGTTCGAGATGGGCGTCGAGCATCTCAGGCTGCTCGACCAGGCGGTGACGATCGGTTCGCCCGCCACGCAGGCCATCGCGGATGCAGCAAGGGAAGCGAAAATGGTCGTGTCGATCGGCGTGAACGAGCGCGACGGCGGCAGCCTGTTCAACACCCAGTTGCTCTTCGACTCCGACGGGGCGCTGCTGCAGCGTCGGCGCAAGATCATGCCCACCTATCACGAACGGATGATCTGGGGACAGGGCGACGGTTCTGGACTGCGTGCCGTCGATAGCGCGATCGGACGCATCGGCCAGTTGGCCTGTTGGGAGCATTACAACCCGCTGGCCCGCTATGCCCTCATCGCCGACGGGGAGCAGATCCACTCCGCCATGTGGCCCGGGTCGTTCGGCGGACCACTTTTCGCCCAGCAGATCGAGGCCAGCATCCGCAATCACGCCCTCGAATCCGGCAGCTTCGTCGTCAACGCCACCGGCTGGCTGGACACCGATCAGCAGGCGCAGATCGTGGCGGGCACAGGGGCCCCGATCGGCCCGATCTCCGGCGGAAACTTCACGGCGATCGTCTCACCGCTGGGCGAATTGCTTGGTGAGCCATTGGTTTCGGGCGAGGGAGAGGTAATCGCCGATCTCGACTTCACGTTGATAAACCAACGCAAAACCAAGATGGATGCGCGCGGGCACTACGCCAGGCCCGAACTGCTCAGCCTGCTGATCGACCACACGCCGGCCTCGTATACCCATGAACTAGATGAGCATCACGAACTCGTCGCCGTCGAGGAAGTCGATCATGTCCGCATCTGAGCCGCTCGCAATTCCTTTTGACGGTGTTCGTCTACGGTTCGACAGCACAAAGAGTTTCGATGATCTCGTCGACGCCGTCCTCGCCGATGTCGGCCGTGAACCGGTGCCGATCGACGACATCGCGAGGCAGTTCGGGACCTGGGAGTCATACGAGCACGAGGTGCAATCCCACGTCGGCCCCAGCGGCTTCATGTTGTTCGCGCAGTGGAACCACGGTGGGTGGATCGTCAAGGCCGGCATCCACAAGAAGGCAGTGCGGCTGGTGATCGGCAATCCCTTGATCGCGATCACGATGCTGCGTCACGATGTCACCGCGGGTCTCTTCGCGCCCGTCGAACTCCTGCTGACCGAAGAGGAGAACGGCACAAGCGCGCTCACCTATGTCGCGCCGTCCTCGCTGATGGTCGTCGAGCCGAATCCACCACTGCTCGCGGCGGCCCGGGAACTCGACACGAAACTGGCGGCACTCGCCGCGAAGGTGACCGCGGGCTAACGCAGTTTCGCGAACGCTGCCGCCATGTCATCCAGCCGGCGAAGTGTCTCGTCGCGGGGTTCGGTCGGAAGCTCCAGCACGATTCGTTCGACGCCGAGAGATGCGTAGCCTTCCACGTCTTCCGCCGTCAGCTCCCCGAACTGGGTGACGGTCACCGGCACCTCGCTGCCCGCGACGGCGCGTAATTCCTCGAGTTGCCCCGAGAGAACGTCCGGCGACGGGGCGATGGCCATCCACCCAGCGTTCAGGCGGGCGATGCGCCGGAACGCCGCCGGCCCACCACCACCGCATATACAGCGGCGGATACGGCTTTGTCACCGGCTTGGGCCAACAGTAAGATCGGGTCGAAATCGACGAATTCGCCGTGGAATTCGGCCTCGTCCTGCGTCCAGATCGCAACCATCGCATCCAGTCGCTCATCGGCCACGCGTCCACGCACCGCGGGATCGACGCCGTGGTTGGTGACTTCTTGGCGGTTCCACCCCACCCCCACGCCGAAAAGGAACCGTCCGGACGAGACGGCATCGAGCGACGCGACCTCCTTGGCCGTGATGATCGGATCACGCTGCGGGATCAACGCGACCCCGGTACCCACGACCAGCGATTCGGTGGCGACGGCGGCCGCCGTCAACGCCACGAACGGATCCAGTGTCCGGTAGTACTTCGGCGGAATCGGGCCGCCCATCGGGTACGGACTGGCGTTGCGGACCGGGATGTGGGTGTGCTCGGCGAGGAACAACGACTCGAACCCGCGCTGCTCGAGGCCGGCGCCGAGTTCGGCGGGGCCGATGCCGTCATCGGTCACAAACGTCCCGACACCAAATTTCACGTCCGCTCCTAATCGCTACCGCAGAACCGAGTCAGACGTGTGCCGGCATGCTGTCCCAGCCTCTGACCGCCGAAGACGATGAGAACACAGCGCTATCCACGTCGACGTCCCATTCGGGAAAGCGGTTCATGATCTCGTCCAACGCGATACGACCCTCGATACGGGCAAGTGCGTTGCCCAGGCAGTAGTGGGCGCCGACGCCGAAGGTCAGGTGCTGGCGCGGTGCACGGTTGACGTCGAAGGATTCGGCGTCCTCGCCGAACCGACGTTCGTCACGGTTGGCCGCCCCGACCAGCGTTAGGATCGCGCTTCCCCGTGGCACGGTCCGGCCGTAAAATTCGACATCTTGAAGGACATGGCGAGCGATCTGCAGCGCCGGTGGTTCGTATCGCAGGATCTCCTCGATCGCGCCCGGCAACAGTGAGCGGTCCGCCACCAGTTGCCTACGTTGGTCGGGGTGTTCGGACAGCAGCTTGCCCGTCCATCCGATCAACCGAGTGGTCGTCTCCGCGCCTGCGACCGCGACGAGGTTCATGAACATCAGGAGTTCGTCGCGGCGCAGCTTTCTGGTGGTACCGGTTTCGTCGGTGAATTCGGCTTTGAGAAGTTCGGTAGTGAGATCGTCGGCGGGATGGTCCACGCGCCAGTCGATGAACTCCGCGAACACCTGGCCGTCGCTGAGCGTTCCTTCGGGGTTGTCGGTCATCTGACCGCCACGCTCGGTACGCACGTGCCGGTCGCCGTCTTCCTGCACGAGGTGCTGATAGTCCTCGGGAATGCCGAACAACATGCTCACCACGCGCAGCGGCATCACCGCGCCCAGATCCTTGACGAAGTCGAAGCGGTCACCGCCGACCAACGGGTCCAGGCACTTCTGGGTGAAGTCGCGGATCATCGGTTCCAGCGCATTGATCTTGCGCGGCGTGAACGCGCGCGCGAGCAGGTTGCGGTGGATGTCGTGAATGGGCGGGTCCTCGAAGATCAGCAGACCTGGTGGTATCTCCATGCCGGACTTGATGATCTCCAGAACGGCGCCACGAGCAGAGCTGAACGACTGGTGATCCACCAGCGTTCGGTTGACGTCGTCGAAGCGGCTCAACGCAAAGAAGTCGTGTTCGTCGTTGTAATACAGCGGTGCTTCGTCGCGGAACCGCTTGAACATCGGATAGGGGTCGACGTTGAGGTCGGCATGCCACGGGTCGTAATACAACTCGTCCGTCGCGCTGGTCGTCATCGGTCGGTTCTCGGCTCAGGAAGTTGCGCACTGCCCGGTGGCGGCACGAGGGCCCAGGTGTCGCACGCCATCGCCAGCATCGCGTACGTACCGACGACGAAGATGAGCTCCATCGCCTGGTGCGTGCCGAGGACCTCGACGAGTCGTTGCCACGTCGCCGGTTTTGCATGACCGTCGGCGAGCAGTTCGTCAGTCGCCTCGAGGACCAGGCGGTCGACGCCGTCGAATCCGTCGTTGCCGGCGGCAAGACCAGCGATGTCCTCTTCGGACAGGCCACCGGCGGTGGCGACTCTGACATGCTCGCCCCAGAAGAACACCGACCGCCGCGCATGGGCCAGCCTAAGCACCGCCAGCTCCCGCAACCGCAGCGGTAACTCGCCGCGTTGTAGCAGAAACGCGTTGTAGGTCAGGAACTTTCGGGCCATTGCGGGATGGCGCGCCAGCACACCAAGGATGTCGAAGTTCATCGGGTCCCGCGGGTCCCCCGAACCGGCGCGGGGGACGTCGTCACCCGGCATACCGAACAACGCGCCGACGGCAGCGTACTCGTCGTCGCCCCACTCATCCGCAGTCAACGGGAGCAGAAGAGTCATGGCCGCGCTCCGTTCAGACCGTGCAGTTCGGCGAGCGCGTGGATCTGTTCGAGATAGTGCTCGAGCGAGTGATGGATGAAATTTGCGAAAACCGTCGTCGTGCCTGCCGCGGCCATGGCCCCCAGCGCCTCCTGCGTCGCTTCCGGCTTTCCCACCGGATCGAGCGGCTTGTCCGGCGGCAGGACCACTTCGAAGTCAGAAGGAACGTCGCGTGCTTGCAGCCACTCGGCGGCGGTGTCGATCGACACGCCGAATGGGCACCAGCCGTCGGCGAGCGTCAGCGCCCGTCGCAGCGAACGTTTCGTGCGCCCACCGACCCAGATCGGCATATGCGGCTGCAACGCACAGGGATCGACCGTCAGGCCGCCAAAGGAGTAGAACTCACCCTCGTAGGCCGGTTCGTTGGTCGGCAGCGCAGCCCGCAGCGCCCGCAGGGCATCGTCGCCGCGGGCCCCTCGATCGTCGAACGGCGCACCGAGCAGGTCGAACTCCTCCCGCAGCGATCCGACTCCGACGCCGAGGATCACCCGCCCCTTGCTGACATGATCCAGTGTGCCGTAACGCTTTACGATCGCCAGCGGATGGTGATACCCGAGCACGAGGGTCATCGTGGCGAGCCGGATCTGTTCGGTGCGAGCAGATATGTAACCCAGCGTGGCTAGGGGATCCCAGTAGCGCGCCCCGCGCCGCCCGGCCTCTGAGGCAGGCATACCGATGTGCTCGCTGCACGTCAGATGGTGGTAGCCGAGCCGATCCGCCGTCTCGGCCACTCGTCCGATGTCCTCGATCGTCGCATCCCGCTCCCATGTCAGGGCCGCGCCGGCGACGTTGGTGACCACCGGCGTTGCGATGCCGAGTTTCACTGCAGGGGCTCTTCGCCCGCGAGAATCGTGCGGTGCATCAGACGACCGCTGTCGACCGAGTACTCGAGAACCCGGTGCATCGTGCCGGTGTTGTCCCAGATCAGAAGGTCGCCTGGCTGCCACTCGTGGCGGTAGACGTACTTCGGCTGGGTGGACCAGTCGCGCAGACGTGCGAGCAACGCGCGGCTCTCCTCGACGGGTAGTCCGATCACGTAATCCGCTGTCGCACCTAGCAGAAGCGATTTGCGGCCCGACTGGTGTGTCCACACGATGGGGCATGCCTTGGTCGGGGACTTCTGCCACAACGAAAGTTCTTCGTAGCTCATCTCCGGACGAACGTAGTATTGCGACCGCTCAGCGCTGTGCACGACCCGAAGGTCCCCGATGAGATCTTTGTCGGATTGCGGCAGATCGTCGTACGCCGCGTAGGTGTTGCAGAACTCGGTCTCTCCCCCGCTGTCCGAAAGATTGATCGCCCGCAGCAGGGTGGCGAGATTCGGATAGGGCTGAAGCGAGCCGTCGAAGTGCCAGAACATCGAACCTTTGAGGTAGTCAGCCTTCTGGTTCACGTTCTTGTCGAGGGAGATCTTGTAGATGCCGCTCTCTCCCTCGTTCTGCACGAGGTTGCCGAGCGTTTTGGCAATCGTGACCTGTTGTTCGTCGCTGATGTCCAGCCCGCGGACGAAGACAACGCCGCGCTGCTCGAGCGTTTCGCGAATGTTCGCGGCCTCCCGGCCACTCAGCAGTGTGTCGAGGTCGGTTCTGATCTCGCTGCCGATCCGTGGCGTGAGGTCGATGACGTCGAGTTGTGCAGAGGTGAGTCCCATGGCGGATCAGCTCACTCTCGTGAGAATGGTGTTGGCGGAATGCTTTACGCGTGGCTGCTTCCACAGCTCCACCGCCAACGAGACGGTGATGAGCGAGTACAGCAGGTTGCGCAGGTTCGCGACATCGTCGGGTAGCGGTTCGGCGTAGTCGAACTTGTCGATGTACGCGACGGCTTCCTCCGCGAAGGGGAACACCTGCGTCGTAGAACGCCTTGATGTCGTCCATCGAGCTGTTCACACGCTTGACGTAACGCTCGTGCCCGTCCTCGATGGCCCATTCCGCGACCAGAGGTTCGAGTTGCGAAAACTCAGGCGGCAGAAGCGCGCTCATCGGCTGGCCTTGATCGTCTTCTCTTCGCGCAAGCGCTCATCGCTGCGCTTCTCGCCGGCCTCAACGTAGTCGCCGACCACCTTATGCAGATGACGCAGCAGGATCTCCTCGTCATTCATGGTGAAGTGCGTGAGAGCACCGCTGTTCAGCATCGCCTGCAACCCTTCAGAGGGGCTGGCGTCCTCGAGGATGATGTCGTTGAGGAACGTCATCGTCAGCTCCTGACCCAACCGCTCCCTATGAGTGGTGGGTGGCTGGTAGTACGCCTCGGTTTCGAAGATGTGCGAGTGCGGACCCGTGGGCCAGTGGGTGTGGACCGTGAAGCCGGACGCCCCGAATATCAGCACGAAATTCGGAAAGAACTGGAACGAATCGAACCCGTACTTCTCCGAACGTGTCGGATTGATTCCCGGCGGCATCGGACCGCGGTCGACGCGTTTGTTCCACGGCCCCGCCGCACTGGCCTCCATCACACACTCAATGGGCTTGGAATACGGCGTCTTTCGCGACGGCTCGCCGGCGAACGAGAACATCCGATGCGGACCCTTGAGCTGGTAGCCCAGTGCGTCGGTGAACGGGTTCGGTTGGTCAAACGCATCTCTGGCCTCCGCGGTAAGAGCGCCGAACGAGGATGCGTGCAGATAGGGACCGTGGTAGCTCTCGGCGAAGCCGTCGAGGAAGATCTTCCAGTTGCACTGCAATTCGGCCTTGAACTGATAGACCTGATGTGGTCCGTCGAAGTTGTAGCCCTCGATCCCATGCGCCAATTCACCGAGATAGGAGCGCACGGATTCGGTGTTGTGCGGGTTGAGGTTGATGAAGATGAACCCTTCCCACACCTCGCACTGGACCGCGGGAACCCGGCAACTGTCGGCGTCGAAGTCCAGCAGCAGGTCCTTGCGGGTGGCCGAATGCAGCGAACCGTCCAGCTTGTAGCGCCAGCCGTGGAAGCGGCAGTACAGCAGCGGCGCGCGCCCCTGGACCTCCTGGAAGGGGTCGTCCTCCCACAGCATCTTGTTGCCGCGGTGGGGGCAGATGTTGTGGAGGGCACGGATCACGCCGTCCTTGCCCCGCACGATGATGATCGAGGTGTTGAGGAACCTCAGCTCGCGGGTGAAGTAGCTGCCCGACTTCGGCACCCGCTCGACCCGCCCGACGTAGAGCCACGTCTTCTTGAAGACGTGCTCGCGTTCCTTCTCGTAGAACTCCTCGGAGACGCAGTCTTCGAGTGACACGGGACCGCGGCCGAGTTCGGGATAGGCATCGGTCCAATGTCCGCTTTCGGGTTTGGTCACCAGGCTGTCGTGACTCATGAGCCTCCTCAGACGTCGGCCCCGATTACAGATGGGCCGACGCTAACAGCTGCTGAAATAGTCGAAACAGATGCAAACCCGCAACACCCTGTTGCATATTTGGAACAGAACATGGAACAGAACCTGCCCTTCGACCTCGACGCCCTGCTGGTATTCGGCAAGGTGGTGGAGAGCCGCAGCCTGTCGAAGGCAGCCGTGCTGCTCGGAATGCCCAAATCCACCGTGAGCCGCAAGCTGACCAAGCTGGAGTCCGACCTCGGCATCAAGCTGCTGCGAAAGAACACCCATCAGCTGACCGTCACCGACCTCGGCGAGAAGGTCTACAGCCATGCCGTCAACATTCTGACGGAGGCCAATGGCGTGCGCGCTCTGGTGGAGGGCAGCAGGCAGGAACCGCAGGGCGAACTGAGGGTCGCGATACCGATCTTCCTCGGCATCGACTACGCCTCCCGCGTCGGTGCGGCATTCCTGCAGCACTATCCCCATTCGCGGTTGGACATCCGATTGGTGGACAACCTGGTCGACCCGATCAAGGACGGGTTCGACGTGGTGTTCGGCACCGGGCCGCTGCAGGATTCGACGTTGATCGCCCGAAAGGTGTTCAGCCTCGAGCTCTTCCTCTGCGCCTCACCCGACTTCGTCCGGCAGCTGCCCGAACCGATCACCGACCCGGCGCAGTTGGATGCCGTGCCGTTCATCGACTTCGGCTTCGGGGGGCCACGCAAGCTCACCGTGGCCAAGCAGAAGCGCCGCCACGAGCTCTCGCCTCAGGTACGGGCGCGCGCCAACAACTTTCAGGTGTGCAAGCAGTACATCCTGCAGGGGCTCGGCATCGGCGCCATGCCCACGCAGATCATCTGCACCACCGAACTGCGCGAAGGCAGCATCGTGCCCGTCCTGCCGGAATGGAAGCTCGAGGCACTCGACGTGCACATGATCTATCCGTTCGAGCTCTCCTTCTCCACACTCATCAGTGCCTTCTACGAGACCGCGTGCGAGATCATCGTGGAGAACTCAGCGCGCAGCTAAGGGTCCGCTTCCTGGAACACGTCGATGGGCTCTGCAGGTGTCAGCATGATCACCGGGATGTGTCGCGTCGTCGCCTTCTGGTAGTTGAGGTACGGCGGGTAAACACGCGCCATGAAGTCCCAGATCCGGTGCCGCTCATCGCCTTCGGGTTCGCGCCAAGACGCCCGGAAAGCCTGGGTGGCGATCTGGATGTCGACGTCGTCGCTGGCGCGGAGGTTGAGATACCACTCGGGGTGCTCGTCGGCGCCACCTTTGGACGCGACGATCACGACCTCGCCGCCGACATCGCCGTAGATCAACGGAACGATCTGTGTCTTCCCGGACTTGCGGCCCTTCACCCTGAGCAAGCAGTGGGTGGTGAACCGGTGGCCGCCGACCTCGCTGATGTCCATGACGTGGCCCTGCGCGCCGCCCGATCGCAGGTACACCTCGCGGTGCTGGGCCGCCCAGTCGCGGCGTTCCTGCCGGATCGCCGCCGCCGACTCATTGCTCATTGCGCTTCTTCCTGATCGGCTGGTCCGAAAATACATACCATGGCGATCATGACCGATTTGTTGAATGGCATCCCCCGGGTGGACCCGACGGCCGAGCCACCCCTGATGCTGCGTCGTGGTCACCCGCATCCTCTCGACCGGGCCCGGCTCTGCGGTCCATCGCACGGTCATGGCACCACTCGATGGCCCGTTGATGCGGCTTACGCGTGGCCGTCTGCACTTCGGCAAGGGCACGATCCCGATGGTCGTGCTGCGCTCGACGGGTGCCAAGTCAGGAATTCCACGCGACGTGCCGCTTGGCTATTTCACCGACGGTGAGGACGTCATCCTGATCGCCTCGAACTACGGTCAGGCCCGGCATCCGAGCTGGTACTACAACCTGCTGAAAAACCCGCAGTGCCAGGTGTTCCCCGAAGGCCGCACCGACCGCGGAGGTCATTTCGTGGCCCGCCCCACCGAGGGCGAAGACCGTAACCGCCTCTTCGCTCTCGCGGAAGGCTACGCGTCAAACTTCGCGTCGTACGCGGTGAAAACCGACGGCATCCGCACGATCAATGTTTTTCGCTTGTCCCCTGCAGTGCAATAGGGGCCGGGTTTAGTCGCCGAACAATCCGGAGAACCCACCCTCTGTACACCTGGTCCCGTCGCACGTTGGGAGATCCGGCAATGGAGCAGACCAACGACCCGCCGTTGACGCCGAAGGACGCCACCAAGGCGACCGACGAGCAACGGGACATCCAGGACAAGCTGGATCACCGTAACGACGATCCCGAGGCGCCCGGCGGACACCAGACCAAGGATCAGGTCGCCGACGAAACGTAGCGATCACCTGCCGTGGGTGGCGAAGAACTGCCCGCTGGCCTGCGACGCGTCGAGCCAGGTGTGACCACCACCGTCGATCTGAACGAACGCGACCTCAGTGCCGCCGTCGCATCCGGCGGACGTGAACCGGCGGATGCTCGGCGCCGGGGAGTCCTCGACGGGTGCCGGACAACCGTTCAGTTCGCGCCACCGCGCGGCCATCGCCGGCGCGGCCAGGATGTCGCTGGCGCCGCCGCGGCCCACCATCGGGCCACCGTTGAACGGCACGACATTGTCGGCCGTGCCGTGGATCTCCAGGACAGACACCGGTTGCGACGGGGCGCACGGAAAGGCGGATCCGAGCGTGCCGGCGACCGGCGCGATGGCGGAGAAGACGTCAGCACGCGCGCATGCCAAGCGGTTGGCCATGAACGCCCCCGCCGACATCCCCGTGGCGAAGACCCGACCACGGTCGATGCCGAAGTCCTGAGTGAGGCGATCGGCCAGCGCCACAAGGAAGCCCACATCGTCGACACCTTGACGATCGGGCACTGACGCGCCGCGTCCGTCGGCCCAGCTGAGGTCGATGCCGTCGGGATGGACCACGACGAACCCGTGCTGGTCGGCGACGGAGTTGTAGTTCGTCATCGCCGCCTGTGCGCCCGCCGTCATTCCGGCGCCGTGGAGGTTGATCACGAGACCGTTCGGTTGCTCGAGTCCGGGCGGGACATGCACCAGATAACTACGCTGCAGTCCCCCGAACGTCAGCCCGTCGGGAAAGTCCCCGCCGGGAACAGCCGATGCGGTCGGAGAACTGAACGACACGAAACCCAGTACGACGGCCACCAGCGCCGTCGTCCGCGCGATTACCTGCAAACTCAGCACCCCCGGTCGCGACATGACACCCGACCGTACGGATCGTCGCGGCGGTCGCGCAACCACACGGCGGGGCTCGCTACGGTGAAATTCGTTGCTACAGACCGCGGGAAGGCTTGATCAACCGATCGCGAACAGCTCGAGCTGAATGTTGTCGGGGTCGCGGAACACCACCGTCGCGAAGGGGAACGGCTCCGCTCCCGCCCTGATGCCGGAGTGTTCGATGCCGAGCTGGTCCAGCCAGGCGGTCCACGACTCGAGTTCCGCGCGGGTGGCGACGTTCAGTGCCACGTGGTCCAACCCCGTGCGGGCTTCGTCGAAATGCTGCCCGTCATTGCCGGTATTCGTGTGCAGGCCGATCACCACGCCCGAGCGCGGCTCGATGAGCAGCTCGCCGTAGCCGGTGTCCTCCCGTTCGTAGTGAGGGAACTTCATCGGCACCCGGTCGGCCCCGAGCAGACGCTGGTACCAGGCCAGGCTCGCCTCGAGATCGGTGACGGTGATGGAGAAGTGGTGTATCCCGGTGACCCCGGGAGCGGCGTCCTGACTCATCCTTTTGCTCCTGTCGTCGTCACACCCACGGTAGATATCCACCAAAGATAGGGAAACAGGCGAGCCGATCTCGCGGTTGGCCCGCCAACTGAAGGTTTCGGCAGGTCAATGCGAGGGTATAGCCGCTGTCAGCCAGAGGTTCAGCTCCGAGCCGTAGTCACACAACGGCAGTGGCCGGATTGGGGCTCTCGCGGTGTCTGAACGTGTTTCCGAGTACGCGGACGTGACCGAGATGTTCGGTCGCCTCCGGACGCTCGACGAAGGGTCAGTGGCGTACCGGCGTCAACGCGAGGCAATCGTCAAGCGGACCCTGCCGCTGGCCGATCACATCGCCCGTCGGTTCAGGAATCGCGGCGAACCGAACGACGATCTCGTCCAGGCCGCGCGCGTCGGGTTGGTCAACGCGGTCAACCGGTTCGACCCCGACAACGGCGCGGACTTCCTCGCCTTCGCCGTGCCGACGATGATGGGCGAGGTCCGCCGGCACTTCCGCGACTACGGATGGGCAGTCAAGGTTCCGCGGCGACTCAAAGACCTTCAGGGACAACTGGTTAAGGCCCGCAACGAGCTGTCCCAGGAGAACGGTCGCGCGCCGACCGCCACAGAGATCGCCAATTATCTGGGCATCGACCGTGAATCGGTGATCGAAGCGACGATCGCGAGCAGCAACTACTCCACGCTGTCCACCGACGTACAGGCTGGGCCGGACGCCGAATTCCGGGCCATCGGCGACACACTTGGCGACGTCGACCCGAACCTCGACAAGGTGGTCAACCTCGCGACGGTGCGGCCGCTGATCGCCGCATTGCCTGATCGCGAGCAGACGGTACTGACCCTTCGGTTTTTCGAGAACCTGACCCAGACCCAGATCGCCGAACGCATGGGCTACTCACAGATGCACGTGTCGCGACTCATCTCGAAGGCGCTTCGCACGCTGCGCAATCAGGTCAACGAGCCAGACGGTTCCGACAAACGCAACCTCGCCGTGACGGCCTGACGGGTTGAGCCGACTCGCCGGTCGCGCCAGGCCTGGACGAAATCGTCAGATGCTGCCTTTTGCGGTGTCGTCGGCCTCGAGGTCGGGCTACCATGCCTTATGCGGTCGAAAACCCCTGGTGAGGACCGTCGCGGGCGGCCTTTAGAAAGCACCAAGGTCTGCACCGGAAGCTTCTGTCCATGGGTCAGGAAACCGCAGTGCCGCTGATAACGAACGGCGTCGGCAATACCGCCACGAGTGGCGGCATGCTGATGCGTCTCGCGGAGTTGACTGTCCGCAGACCGAAGTTCGTCCTCGTCGTCGTCGGCCTCCTGCTCGGCATCAGCATCGTGTTCGGCACCGGCGTGACCGACAAGCTCGCCGTCGGCGGGTACAACGCCCCGAACTCGGAGTCGACTCACGCCAGCGACTTCCTGGACCAGAATTTCGGCACCACGTCGAACCTGGTGATCCAGCTGCTGCCGAACCAGGGCACCATCGACAGTCCTGAAGCAACGAAGGTCGCCGATCAGGTGACGGCTGTCATCGAGGCGGCACCGGAGGCGAAGGTCAACAGGTCGTTCACCGACAAGGCCGCCACAGACCTGCGTAGCCGCGACAGTCGCTCCGGGCTGATCCTGGTCCATGTGAGCGGCACCCCAGACGAGGCCGCCGACGCCGCGAAGAACATCATCGCGGAGTTGCCCGACGATCCCGGCGTCGCGGTGCGTGCCGGCGGCACCCTCGGCGTTCAGCAGGAGATCCGGAGCAAGGTCAAGCACGACCTCAAGATCAGCGAAGCGATCGCGCTGCCCGTTTCGCTCGCTGTGCTCGTCGTCGTCTTCGGCGGACTCGTCGCCGCCTTCCTGCCCATCGCGGTCGGCATCACCTCGATTGTCACCACGCTGCTGGTGCTGCTGCTCATGACGAGAGTTACCGAGGTCTCGACACACGCGCTCACCGTCGCCACCGCGTTCGGCCTCGGGTTGTCCATCGACTTCGGCTTGCTGATGATTTCGCGATTCCGCGAGGAACGTGACAGCGGCAAAGACCACAACGCGGCGATCATCGCGACGGTTGCCACTGCAGGTCGGACGATCATTTTCAGTTCGGCGACAGTCACGCTGGCCATGTTGTCGCTCCTTGTCTTCCCCACCTACTTCCTGCGCTCGGTCGGCATCGCCGCGAGCGCGACCGTCATCCTTTCAGCGCTGACCGCGATCATTGTGCTGCCCGCGATGCTGGCACTGCTGGGCAAGCGCATCGAGTCGCTGCCCATCATCCGGCGGAAGACACCGCCGTCGGCTGACTCCGCGTTCTGGCGCCGGTTCGCCGAGGTGGTCATCCGCCGCCCGCTGCTCTTTGCCCTCCCGGTCGTCATCGTGCTGCTCGGGCTCGGCATTCCGTTCCTCAAGGTGCAGTTCACCAACCCCGACGAGCGCGCGCTGCCCACTGACTCGAACGCGCGTCTGGTGGCCGAGTCGCTACAGCGGGACTATCCACTCGACCCCTCCCAGGCGATCACATTGGTGACGCGCAAAGACGAAGACGTTCTCAAGACCCTCGCCGCCGAGGTGTCGCAGATGGACAACGTGGTTCTCGTCAACGGTTCGATCGGCAAGTACCAGGGGGGCGCGCTCGTCGGCCCGACCCCGCCAAGCGAACATGACGGCGCTGCCTACGCGTTCGTGTACCTCAAGGTGGACGCCGACACCGACGCCGCCGAACACCTCGTGCGCGACATCCGCGCGAAGATCACCGACAAGCAGGTCGAGGTGGGTGGTCCCACCGCCACGCTCATCGACAGCCGCGACGCCATCGCCGACCGGCTGCCCTGGGCGATCGGGTTGATCGCGTTGTTCACCTTCATCCTGCTGTTCCTGTTCACCGGCAGCATCGTCGTGCCGATCAAGGCGCTGTTGCTGAATCTGCTGGTCCTGAGCGGCGTCCTGGGCGTGATGGTGTGGATCTTCCAGGAAGGTCACCTGTCATCGCTGCTGAATTTCACGCCCGCGCCGCTGAATCTGTCGATGGTCGTGCTGCTGTGCGCCATCGCGTTCAGCCTGTCCGTCGACTACGAGATCTTCCTGCTGAGCCGGATCAAGGAAGCCCGCGACGCCGGAATGTCCAACGACGAGGCGATCGTCGTCGGCCTCGGCCGGGTGGGCCGGATCGTCACCAGCGCGGCGCTTCTGCTGACGATCACGTTGGTGTCATTCGCCAACGGCATGTCGTTCATGAAAATGTTCGGCCTGGGCACGGCGCTGGCCGTCGTGATCGATGCGACGATCATCCGCGCAATCGTCGTGCCGGCTTTCCTTCGTCTCGCCGGCGATTTGAACTGGTGGGCGCCGAAGCCGCTGAAGTGGCTACATGCGCGCATCGGTATCAGCGAGGCCCTGGAGCTGGCGGTGGAAGAGGCGACAGTCGACGTGCCGCGCCCGACCATGCCGCCGGCCCCCGAACGTCAGCCCGTTGCGGCCGTGAAGCCGGCCGATCTTGCCCGCCGGGTCGAGGTCGTCTCCGGCCAGCACCTCGTCGCCAATGTGAATGGCACCGTGATCGTCGTCGCAAACCGGGGTTCGGCGTGGCAGCAGGCCACGGCCGGCCAGCAGATGTCGCATCTCATCGAGATCGTCCGGCAAACCGACCCCGCGATGTTGGCCTACGCATTCTCACAGCTCATCAAGAACGGCACCTGGAGCCGCCATCTCGTCGAGGTCGGCATCGTGATGCCGACGGCCAACGGCCTGGAAATCTTCGTGTGCGGCGGCGTGACCGTGGCGCTGGACGACGGCAACGGAGTCACCCTGATCGAGGGACGGAACCGCTGCGTCCACATCTCCGTATCGGCCCCGGCCGTCGCCACTGTCGTCACCGTCGACGAACTGGGCCAGCGTCCCGCGGTCGCCCCGCCGAACCGCAGCGGCGTGTTCTCGCTTCCCGAGGGCATCGTTCCCGGGCGCGGCGCCGTCGTGTGGTCCACGGATGCCGAATTCGCACCGCGGCGCGCGCCGGAGGCGCCGTCGCCCGCAATGCCCGCGCCCGCAATGCCCGCGCCCGCAATGCATGACCGGCTGTCCATCGAACCGACGGTTCAGATCGCCAGGCCGAACAGCCCGAAGCGGTGGATTGTGCTCGACGACGACACTCGCTTCGAGATCGACGGGGCCTGCGTCATCGGCCGGGACCCGCAAAATGCCAGCGCGGCGAACAAGGGCCTTCGCCCGATTCGCATCGACGACGAGTCGGGCCTGATGTCTCGGGCTCACCTCGAGGTCCGACAGGTCGATGGCGAGTTGGTGGTGGTGGACCGCAACTCGACCAACGGAGTCATGATGCGGGACCAGGGACAGCACGAGTGGACACGGCTCGCCCCGTGGCAGCCGGCGGTGTGGCGCATGGGCGCGTCGATCCGGGTCGGCGGGCGCACACTTCAGCTGCTACCGGCCGGCGCACATCGGCCACCGCGTCAACCCCACGCTCGGGTGCGACGTGCCGGTCTACCGCGGAGTTGATCGCGCGCACGGCTGGCATTGACGGCCACCGTCACGCTGACTGTCGATCCGAGATTGCACTGAGGCCGCTGATCAGGCCATCCCGCTTACTGCCCTCGAGTGTGGCAATTGTAACGCTCTTAAGCGTCGGTAGCACAACCCGACTGACCACCTGAGGCCGCCGCCAACGCAACACCGCCCGTCGAGTTTCGGGTTAAGACACGCAATCGAACGCCGCGCGTGACACAACCCGAAACTCGACCATCCCTACACGCCCTACACGCCAGAAGTAAGCGCAAGGAGTCCGGAAGACCACCTGGGCCGCCGCCGACGTGCACACGCGACACCGCCCCTACCCGCGAGATCGCAGTGAGGGCTGTTCTCGTCGACCCCGCGACAAACCCCGGACGAGACGGCGCACCAGCGCCGCCAGACAACCACCCGTCGAGTTTCGGGTTAAGACACACGATCGAACGCCACGCATGACACAACCCGAAACTCGCCGCGAAGAGGACAGCAAAAAACGCACAGCGGCCGGGGGCTATGCCGCCCGGCCGCTGTGCAGAGTGATGTGTAAGGAAGCCCTCAGTAGTCGGCGGCGGCCTTCTTCACGACCGAATCGACCTCGTCTGCGAGCATGAACCGCTCGGCGACAAGCGATTCCGCGGCCGCACGGGCTGCGGCGACATAGTCCTCGCGAGACGGGTAGCGCTCGGTGACCGACGGCCGTCCCGGCGGGAACGCCAGCTTGCTGCCGACCCGCTCGTACAGCACATCGGGCAGTTCGTCGATGTGGCGGCGGGGGTTCCAGCCCGTGTAGGCGGCCAGCGGCGCGGCGACCGCGGGAAGCCGGATGCCGGCCACCTCGTTGCCGTCCGCGTCGACCGCCGACACCAGGTCGACGAAGGACTCGCCCTGCTTGACCGGCCAGGTGCCGATGCCGCGATCGGCGTCGGGTCCGAGGTCGATCTGCCGCGCGTACGGAAGCGCCGAGGGATCCGGAGCGTTGGTGTGGCTGAACATCGACAGGATTTCCTTGCGGGCGACCGCCGTTCCGTCGCTGGTCCGCGGCACCTTGCTCTGCGGGGGCTCGACGTCCTCGCACACCCACTCCTCGAGCGCGACGAACAGTGCCCGGTTGACGGGTGTGACATCCAGGTGGTGCACCGGATTCGCGGTGGGAGACGCATTCTTGAGCTTGCTGCTCCCGAAGTGGTCGGTGCTGGCCAGCAGGTACGTGCGGACGTCAGGATCCTCGGGCAGGTCCCTGCCGGTGAGCGGGTCCACGTGCAGCAGCGCGCCGCCGCTGTACCAGTACTCGGTCGCGCTGTTGATGAACATCGTCTTCGGCACGCAGCCCAGTTCGCGTTGACGTGCAAGCAGTTCCGAGGCCGCGAACGGCGCCGTGTTCCCGAAGCCGGTGACCTGCGCGATCGCGGGCTGTGCGTACCGGTGGTTGAACTCGCCGGTGGAGGCGCTCGCGAACTCGCTGAAGACTCCGTCGAAGACGGTCATTCCGCTCTCGTCGACGTTGAGTCCGTCGGTGAGGAACTGGCGCAGGAGCCGACCTGCCTGCGACACCCCGTAGGCGAAGGCATGCTCGATGCCGTCGCTCCGCAGGTGCGAGACGATGTCGCGGATGGCCAGCAGTCCGGCGCCGGCGACGGGGGCCTGGGTGGTGCGGTACACGAGCTCGTACCAGTGGAAGGCCTTGAATCCGCCGTCCAGCACCAGATGGGTCTCGTCGGTGAAGCGCCAGTTCTCCCGGGGGATCGTGGTGGGCTCGGCATCCGGGGACGTCCGCACCGTCAGGGTCGCCTCGGGGTCGTTGATGTCGGCGGTCGGGTAGTCGGTGAAGGTGAACATCGCCTCGGCGCCCTCGGGCAGCGAATCGATCTCGGGCACCGTGAAGCTGAGGGGGTGGACATCGCCTGCGCTGTCCGAACGCCATTCCAGACGCATGAAGCCGGGGGCCACGTCGGCCTGAGGCGCCGTCATGCCCATGATGCCGTTGCCGCGCTGAACGTCCCACTGCCAGCCGCACGACGCGATCGTGTAGCCGCGGTCCAGCAGGAAGCCGTTCTTCAGCCACGGCGCCAAGGTGGGCACTCCGCGGTTCGGTACGACGAACATGAGCTTGCCGTTGCCACCATCGACCGGGCGGAGCAGTTTCAGGTCGGCGTCGAAGCGCACCAGCCCGTCCTCATCGCGGGGCGCCAGCTCGAGGTCGACGATGCGCTCGTTTGCAAGCAGCTCGGGGTCGACGGCGAAGTTGACGGTCGCCTCCACCCACTCGTAGCGGTTGTCGGCGTGCGGGTAAACCGTATTCACGTGAAGTGACTCGACGGCCATTTCAGCTCCTTCGGTTCGGTCTAGTGGCTGCGGTTGGTTGTTATGAAGTAATTTGCGCTGCCGACCTTGGAAGTTTCTTAACGGGCGATTCGCGTCAGGCGGGGACTGCCTGAAGCGCCCGAGTCGCGCGCCGCGACCGCGCCGTCGTCGACCTGTCGCATGGCGGCCCACGGCATCGAATCGGTGCGAATCCACTCGAGGCGTGTCGACGAAGTCGCTGATGAGGCGTGCCACCGCGTCGGGGCATTGCACCTGGGGCTGATGGCCGGCACCGGGAATGACATGGAGCACGCTGCCCGGGATCGCGTTGTGCGCCGCGTGCGCGTGCGCGACGGGGATGCAGCGGTCCTGGTCGCCGAAGATGATCAGCGTCGGCAGGTCCGTACGCAGACGATTCAGTGCGCACACCGCCTGGCCGCGGTGGTCGACGACCGAGCGCAATGTCCGCAGGAACGCGGCGCGGCTGTGCTCGGTTCGACAACGCGGCCAGCCCTTTGAACGTCTCGCTGTACCTGGTGACTTCGCGTCCCGAGGACAGCGCACGTTTGCGAAGCGCCTTGCCCACCCCGATCGCGGGCGGCGACGCGATCAACGGCAGGACGAGCTCCGCCCCGGGAAGCGACATGATGCGCAGCAGAGGGCCCAGATCGGGACCGAGGCCGCCGCTGCTGATCAGGACGAGTCGGCGGCAATATTCCTTGTGCTGGTGGGCGAACTGCAGGGCCACCCCGCCACCGAACGAGTGACCGATCACGGTGGCTTCGCGGATGTCCAAGGCATCGAGGAAGTCGCGCAGCCACACCGCGAAGGCGCCCAGTGAGTAGTCGCCACGCGGCTTGTCGGACTGACCGTGGCCGAGGAGATCCACGGCGATGACGCGATACCGCGTCGCAAGCTTGTGCACCACGCCGCGCCAGCAGTCGGTACTTCCGCCGAGGCCGTGTATCAGCAGCAGTACCTCGCCTGCGCCCTCGTCCAGATACGCGACCCGGTCGCCGTGCAACGTGAGCATGCGGAGGTCAGCCGTGTCGGCTGGGGCCGATTCCCGGACTGCCTTCATGGTGTCCTCCTCACTTCGTTGGAGGGGACTCTGTGGTGCGGAACTTGGAAGTTTCTTAACGGCGGCGTCAGGGCCTGAAGATCTGCCATTCGCCGATGGCAGTTGTGCGACGCTTCGACTGTGATCTCTGGCTTCGGCGTGACGCACAGGTTTGCCTGATGTCGACGCGCTTCGGCCGCGACCGCGCTAAGAACACAGGGTGACAACGGCACCTGAGTCCTTCACCACCGCCGGCGTCGACGGCGTTCGCATCGTCGGCGACCGGGTCGGCGATCCGCTCGCGCCGCCGGTGGTGTTCCTGCACGGCGGCGGTCAGACCCGCCGATCCTGGGGCCGCGCCGCTGCCGCCGTGGCCGAACGCGGATGGCAGGCGATCACCCTCGACTTCCGAGGCCATGGCGAGTCCGACTGGTCCACCGAGGGCGACTACCGGGTCACCAGCTTCGCCCGTGATGTGCTCGAGGTGCTCAACGACCTTCCTCCGCAACCGGTCTTGGTGGGTGCATCCCTTGGCGGATTCACCTCGATGCTTCTCGCAGGCGAACTCGCGCCGGGCGCCGTGCGCGCCGTCGTGCTCGTCGACATCGTGCCCGACATGGACCAGTCCGGGGCATCGCGGATCCACAGCTTCATGCACGACCGCATGAAGTCCGGATTCGACTCACTGGACGAGGTCGCCGACATGATCCAGGAATACAACCCGCACCGCCCCCGGCCCTCCGATCTGGACGGACTTCGGACGAACCTGCGCCACCGCGACGGTCGCTGGTACTGGCACTGGGATCCGAAGTTCATCGACGGCACCTCGGCACTTCCGCCGATCGAAGTGACCGAGGTGGACCGCATGCACGCCGCCGTGCAGACGATCCTCGACACCGGTGTGCCCATGCTGCTGGTGCGCGGCCAGATGAGCGACCTCGTCACGCAGGAGCGAGCCGACGAGTTCATCGCCAGGTTCCCCGCAGTGGACTTCGTCGACGTCGGCGGCGCCGGTCACATGGTCGCCGGTGACCGCAACGACCTCTTTGCGGGAGCCGTCGTGGACTTTCTCGACCGGCACACCGGAGATCGGTGACAGCAGCGGCACACGAAAGCCGTTGGGCAGCAGTCAGACTCGCACTATCAGGATCCCACTCGCGGCATATTGGGGTCCGTGGTGGCCTCGCGATCGCCGAGGATGGCCTGCATCCGGCGCCTCGACGCCGGCGTTCGCACGACCTGGGGCCACCAGAACCACCGCCCCAGCAGCGCGGCGATCGACGGCGTCATGAACGATCGCACGATCAAGGTGTCGAACAGCAACCCCAGCGCGATGGTGCTGCCGACCTGCGCAAGGCTGAGCAGGTCGCCGAACACGAACGACGCCATGGTGGCCGCGAAGACGAGGCCCGCCGACGTGACCACCGAACCCGAGCCTGCCATCGCGCGGATGATGCCCGTCTTGAACCCGCGGTGTAGTTCCTCCTTGAAACGGGCCACGAGTAGGAGGTTGTAGTCGGAACCCACGGCCAGCAGCAGGATCACGGACATCACCAGGACGATCCAGTGCAGCCGGATGCCGAGAAGGTATTGCCAGAGCAGTACGGAGAGACCGAACGACGTACCGAGCGACAGCAACACGGTCCCGACGATGACTGCGGCAGCCACCACGCTTCGTGTGATGATCAGCATGATGATGAAAATCAAGGCCAATGCAGCCATTCCGGCGATCAACAGGTCGTAGTTCGACCCGTCGTGGATGTCCTTGTAGGACGCCGCGGTTCCGCCCAAGAAGATGGTGGAACCTTCCAACGGGGTGCCCTTGATGGCTTCCTTGGCGGCCGTCTTGATGGCATCGATGCGGGCAATGCCCTCCGGCGTGGCGGGATCGCCGTCATGCTCGATGATGAAGCGCACCGACTTGCCGTCGGGTGAAATGAAGTTGTCCATACCGCGTTTGAAGTCGGCGTTGTCGAAGACCTCTGGGGGCAGGTAGAACGAATCGTCGTTCATCGACTCGTCGAATGCGTCGCCCATCGCACTCGAATTCTCCTGCTGCGCGGCCTGCTGATCCTGCATGCCCTTTTGCGTGGCGTACATCGTCAGCATCATCGACTTCATCGTCTTCATGGTCTCGATCTGCACAGGCATCAACGCGACCAACTCCGGCATGAGCGCGTCGAGGTGCTCCAGATCGGGCACGAGTTGCTGGATGTCGTCGGTCATCGTGTCGATACCGTCGAGGGTGTCGAAAATCGACCGCACCGACCAGCACAGCGGGATGTCGTAGCAGTGCGGTTCCCAGTACAGGTAGTTGCGCAGCGGCCGGAAGAAGTCGTCGAAATCAGCGATGTGATCCCGTAATTCGGCGATATCGACGGTCATGTTCTTGGTCTTGGCGACCATGGAATGGGTGACGCTGGCCATCTCCTGGGTGAGGTTCGACATCTGCGTAAGCGTGTCGATGGTCGTCTGCATCTCGTCGGCCTGAACCAGCATGTCGGCCATGCGGTCCTGGTTGTACTTCTGGTTCAGCTGGTTGGTCGTGCCCTGCATGCTCAGCAGGAAGGGGATGGTCGTGTGTTCGATCGGCTTGCCGTCGGGGCGGGTGATCGTCTGCACCCGGGCGATCCCGGGGACGCGGAAGACGGCCTTGGCGATCTTGTCGATCACCAGAAAGTCAGCCGAATTCCGCAAATCGTGATCGCTTTCGACCATCATCAGCTCGGGGTTCATCCGGGCGGCGTCGAAGTGTCGATCGGCGACGGCATAACCGATATTGGACGGCGTGTCATCGGGCATGAAGTGGCGTCCGTCGTAGTCGGTCTTGTAGCCCGGTAAGGCAAGCAGTCCGATCAGCGCGAGCGCGCAGGTCGCCACAAGGATCGGGCCCGGCCAGCGCACCACCACGACGCCGATCCGGCGCCACCCGCGCGAACTGATCGCGCGTTTCGGTTCGAAGAGGCCGAATCGGCTACCGATCGCGATTACAGCCGGGCCCAGCGTCAGCGCGGCGATGACAGCGACGAGTATGCCTACCGCGCACGGCACCGCCATGGTTTGGAACCACGGTAGACGCGTGAATCTGAGGCAGAGCATTGCGCCGGCGATGGTGAGGCCCGAACCCAGCACCACGTGAGCGGTGCCGTGAAACATGGTGTAATACGCGGTTTCCCGGTCCTCGCCCGCCCCCCTGGCCTCTTGATACCGGCCAATCAGGAAAATCGCATAGTCGGTGCCCGCGGCTATCGCGATGAGAGTCAGCAAGCTTGTCGCGAAGGTCGAGAGCCCGATAACGCCGGAATTTCCGAGGAACGCAACGATTCCCCGGGAAGCACCGAGTTCGAAGAACACCATCAGCAGAATCAGGATGGTGGTCACGATCGAGCGATAAACGAACAGCAGCATGAGCGCGATCACCACGAGCGTGACGAGCGTGGCCTTGGCCGCACCCTTGTCGCCGGCGACTCGCTGGTCGGAGTTCATCGCCGCTCCGCCGGTGACGTACGCCTTCACCCCTTGCGGCGGGGGTGTTTTCTCGATGATGTCGCGTACGGCGGCGATGGACTCGTTGGCGATCGTCTCGCCCATGTTCCCGCGCAGATACAGCTGCACGTAAGCGGCCTTGCCGTCGTTGCTCTGTGCGCCGGCGGCGGTGAGCGGGTCGCTCCAGAAGTCCGCGACATGTTCCACATGGACTTCGGCCTCGAACCGCTTGATCAGCTCGTCGTAGTAGTGGTGCGCGTCAGCGCCAAGCGGCTTGTCCCCCTCGAGGATCACCATCGCGTTGCTGTCGGAGTCGAATTCCTGAAAGTTGGCGCCGATGCGCTGCATCGCGATGAAGGCGGGTGCGTCGTGCGCGTTCATCGACACGGTGTGGGCCTCGCCCACCTTCTCGAGCGACGGAACGAAGACGTTGGTGACGACGGTCAGGGCAATCCAGCCGAGCAGGATGGGTATCGCGAGCACGCGAATGGCGTGCGCGATCTTCGACCGCTCCGTCGATACAGAACTCATCGTCTGATTACCGGCCCCTCACCTCGGCTTTCAGGAAGCCGCCCGCGTTACACGATCCGTCCCGCGTGGCATATATGTAGCCAGTCAAACTGTCCCCTGTCAATTTCATGATGCAGGTCTGACAGGTTTTCCACAGCATGTCCACAGCAGCGCCGGCTGGTCCCCCATCTCGCTGATCTTCCCCCTCGTGTGGTGGAGCATCGTCGCGGTCGGCTCGGGCCGGGTCGCCGCTGTCTACCTGCTCCGATACACCAAGCAACCCTGAAGCCGAGGCTGACCCCAGAGGGGAGCGCAGACACCTGCGGCCGCTCTGGGCGTCACATCACCGAGACTCGTGGCCGTTCGTCGATTTCCGACGTGTGTCCTTGAAGAACCGGGCGGCCTCGCGGATCGCCTCGGGAGTCGGCGACGGGTTCCACCCCAGCTCGCGGACCGCCTTGGAGTGATCGAGTGGCGTCATGATGTGCATCAGGCGGATGTTCAGCGGCGTCAGCTTGGTGTCCTGCTTTCGAAGCCGGGCGATCCAGCTACTGGGGTGACTCGCCGCGGCCATCACCCGTATCGGTATCCGCCGCTGCGGCGGTGCGACACCCACCGCTTCACAACCGATTCGGTGGATCTCGCGCGTGCTCATCCAGCGCTCGGAGACGATGTAGCGCTCACCCGGGCGGCCACGCTCACCCGCGAGGACCATCGCGTCGGCTGCATCTTCGATCCCGACCACTTCGGATTCGTAGCCGTCGATGTAGAAGGGCATCTTTCCCCGGACGGCCGCCGACAGCAGTCCGCCATGGGGTGTCGGCAGCCAATCGCCCGGGCCAAAGGTATTCGACACACACATCGCCACGGCCGGCAGATCCTTCTCGGCGTGGTACCGCAACACCAACTTTTCCGCTTCCACGCGGCTGCGGATGTAGTCGCCACCGACATCGACCCAGTTGTGCGCCGTCTCTTCGTTGGCGAGGCCGACTGTGGACCGGCCGATCGTCCCGATGGAGCTGGTGAACACGAAGCGTTTGAGATCGGCCTCGGCCGCGACATCGAGGACACCGCGCAGGCCCTCGACGTTGGTGCGCCACATCGGAGTCGGGTCGAGCAGCCACGGGCGCGCGTCGACGACGCAGTAATACACCACGTCACATCCGCGCATCGCCGATCGCACGCTCTGCTCGTCGAAGATGTCCCCGTGGTGAACATCGACCGCCAGCCCGTCGATACCTCGCGTCGAACTGGTGGTGCGGATGAGCACCCGCACGTCCTCACCGCGGGCCACGAGTTGACGGGTCACGTGTGACCCGAGAAACCCGCTTGCGCCGATGACAAGCTTCTTCGGTGCCATTGCGCAGTGATGCTAGCGAGCGCGACTCACTGTTCCGGCGGCGGCGGCGGTGAAGCGTTGATCTCCCTTCCGCCGACGAATTGCCGCCTAGGCTTTAGCCGTGCGCAACGCATTCCACCAACAGCTTGACGATCTGACGGTCGGCATTGCCGAAATGTGTGGGTCGGCCGGCCAGGCGATGGAGTGCGCGACCCAGGCGCTCCTGCAGGCCGACCTGTTGCTCGCCGAACAGGTGATCACCGACCACGACCTCATCGTGCAGCGCGCCAGAACGACCGAAGAGAAGGCGATGACCGTCCTGGCGCTGCAGGCCCCCGTCGCGGGAGACCTACGCGCAGTGGTCAGCGCATTGAAGAACATCGCTGATGTCGACCGGATGGGGGCGCTTGCGCTGCATGTCGCCAAGCTGACCCGCAGACGCCATCCGGAAAAAGTGCTGCCTGAGGAAGTCAACGGCTACTTCACCGAAATGGGTCGCATCGCAGTCGATATGGGAAGCAACGTGAAGCAAGTCGTTCTGTCCAAGGACACGCATCGCGCAGAACAGCTCGCGGACGACGACGACGACATGGACAACCTTCACCGGCATCTGTTCTCGGTTCTCATGGACAGGGAGTGGAAGCATGGCGTGGCGGCGGCCGTCGACGTGACCCTGCTGGGCCGCTATTACGAGCGTTTCGCCGATCACGCCGTCGAGATCGGCCGCCGCGTCATCTTCTCGGCCACGGGAGAACCGGTCTAAAGGACCGACGTCTGCCGCAAGGTTCAGACCGTGGCCGAAATCTCCTCGGCTGGCCGCCGTTTCCGCTGCCATGGCCAGGTGATCAGGGCCCACACGGCCAGCACGATCGTGATCTCGATGAGCAGATACACCGGCCACGGACCCAGGAAGTCCAGCACTGACGCGGTGGGTGGCTTCCCGTTCAGGTAGCCGTAGTTGGTTCCCACGATCGCATTGAAGGTGAACGTGAACACCGCCCACACAAGGGTCGCGATGATGACGAAACGGTAGTCGCGCCAGCTCGGCCGGTTCCTACGCCCCCACGTCAGATAGATGGCCGCCCACACGACGAGCACGTGAAGGACAAAGAACGTGAGGAAGAGATGATGGGGGAAATCCGGTGAGCCTTCTTTCGGCGTACCGACGTCCGGTGTGATCAGTGCCTGTGAGCTGAGGACCAGGCACCAGTAATACGTGAGCACAAACGCCCAATGCCGTTGCGTCCATAAGGCGTAGGCCGCAATGAGTTCCGCGACATCGCACAGCTGCAGCGGTATAGACGTCTGGAGGTCTCGATTTATCAGCTTGTAGGTCAGCGCCACGAGGAAGGACGCGAGGATCACAACTGCAAAAGCCCGACCGAAGAACTGGGCCTGCGCTTCGGTCTGTCGGCGCCCGGCCCAGACCAGGAGCGCAGCGCCTATCGCGAAGACCACGAGCACCACCAAATGTGATGGCCCGTACGCCGCGAACTCCCGCTGTGCCGCCAAAAGCTCCATCGGGTCCCCCCGTCCTGTTGCACCCTCATGCCGCAAGCATTCGACGGCCCGGCTTGCCGGGAATCGAACCCGCTACAGATTAGCCGTTGAACTGCAAAAACACCGGATAGCGGCCCGGTTGGTCTCAGATGAGGCCGACTGCGTTCACCCCGCGCTCGCGGGTTCGTACCGAACCATGGTGACGTCGTGGTCCGGATAGTCGAAGAAGACGGGTCTGACCCTCATGCCGATCCGCAGGTCGGCGGGATCCACGTTCACCATCTCGGTGGAGAACCGAGGCCCCTCGTCCCATTCGACGATCGCCAGCAGTTGGGGCACGGCGTCGGCGAAATGCGGCCCGACAGGTCGGCGGGCGACGGTGAAGGAGTACAGCGTGCCCATCCCCGAGATCTCCCGCCATTCGAGATCGTCGGCCAGGGTGCGAGGGGCTCGCACCCGCGGATAGAACACCCACGCGTCGGTGGACGGTGAGTACTGAATACGGATGCGATGCTCGGACAGCGCATCCCAGAACGGCGCGCTGGTGGGCGTCTTCACCGGCATCGGTCGGTCGAAGGTCGTCATCTGGTCAATCTCCCTCGAGGATGAGCGTGGTCTGCTCGGACAGAATTCCGCCGTTGCCCGAGACGAACGCACGGTGGCAGTCGGCAACCTGCGCCTCGCCCGCTCGGCCCATGATCTGACGGGTGGCGTCGCACACGTGGTGCATGCCACCGGCCAGACCTGCCTGGCCGAATCCCAGCTGACCGCCCGCGGTGTTGAGCGGGAAGTCGCCGCGGAACGTCAGGTCGTGGTCGGCGACGAATGCCATGCCCTTTCCCTTCTCGCAGAACCCGGCGTCCTCGAGGCTGAGCAGCACGGTGATGGTGTAGCAGTCGTAGATCGACACCATGTCCATGTCGGCGCGCCGCAGATTCGTCATACCGAACGCGGTGTCGGCGGCCTTTCTGATCGGTGTATCGCAGAAGGTCCTGCGCATAGGTGGGGGTCTTGAACGGAACGTGTTCACCGAATCCCTTGATCCACACGGGCCGGTTGCGAGTCCTCTTGGCGATATCGGCGTTGGCGACCACGACGGCCGCGCCACCGACGCAGGGCATGACGATCTCGAGCATGTGCAACGGATCGGCGATCACTGGACTGGCCAGCACATCATCGACGGTGAGCGGCTTGTCCTTCCAGATGGCGCCGTCGGTGTGGTTGGCGTTGAACCGCTGATCTACCACGATCTTGGCCATCGCGCGCTCGTCGTAGCCGTATACCGCGCCGTAGCGCTGAGCGACCTGCCCGTATGGGCCGTTCTGGCCGAGGTTGCCGTAGGGGATGTCGAATTCGGCTTGAGGAGAACCGTATTGATTGCTCGACGAGCCGAAGAACACGGCGTCGACCAGCTGCTTGGGTTTCTTCTCCGACATCTGGGTGATGTAGCGAGCGGGCAGCGTGCAGAGCACGACATCGCACAGCCCCAGCTCGACGGCCGCGGCCGCGCGCCACACCATCCCGGCGGCACTGGCGCCGCCGAGGTCCAGTAGTTCGGCGAAATTGGCGTCCACACCGAGGTATTCGGCCACGGTGGACGGAACGAAGATCTCCGACTCCCCGAGATGTGAGGTGACGATCCCGTTCACCGACTCGGCGGGAATCCCGGCGTCGTCCAGTGCGGCAGCCGAAAGCTCAGCCCACTGCTCAAGCGTGAACGGTGCAGGTGCTGCCGTGTTCATTCGCTCCGGCGGCAGTTCGACGTAGCCGACGATCGCCGCTTCTCCGCGTAAACCCATGCGTGACTTCCTCGTTCCCGTACCGGTCGCGTTACTTTCTGGGCAGGCCCATGATCATCTGGGCAATGATGTTGAGCTGGATCTGCCGGGTGCCGCCGCCGATCAGTTCGGCGGGCAGCCGCAGGTACGGCTCGACGATCGCAGGCTCAGACTCCTCGACGACAGCGAGCGGGCCCGCCAACTCCAGGGTGGCCTTGAACGTGCGGCGCAGCATGATGCTCGTGGCCACCTTGGCGATACTCGAGGCAGGACCTGCAGTCTGGCCGTCGAGCAGCCGAATGGTCTCGCGGACCCCGAGCGCCTTGATGGCATTGGTGTACGCGTCGAGTTCACCCAGCGCGCGCACCGCGGCGTCCTGATCGGGACCCGTCTGCCCGGCAAGGTGCCGCAGTGCGCCGGCGCGGTCGATGTTCACGTATCCACCGATCGCGACCCGCTCCTGAGCCATTGTCGCGATCGCGAGATTCCAGCCCCCAGTGGGGTCGCCGAGCAGCATCTCGTCGGGAACGAACACGTCGGCGAGGAACACCTCGTTGAAGTGCGGGTCGCCGTCGGCCGTCTTGATCGGTTGGATCTCCACGCCATCGGCGCGCATGTCGATGATGAAGTAGCCGATGCCCTTGTGCTTGGGTGCCTCCGGATCCGTCCTCGCCAGCAAGGCCCCATAATCGGCGTATTGCGCGGACGACGTCCAGATCTTGTGACCGTTGATACACCAGCCGCCGTCGACCTTCACCGCACGCGTGCTCAACGCCGCGAGATCTGATCCGGCACCGGGTTCACTGAACAGCTGACACCAGAGCAGCTCGCCGCGTTGGCTCGGCGGAATGAATTGCTGCTGAAGGTCTTCCGAGCCTGCGCTGATGAGCGTCGGCAGGATCCACTCGGCGATGTTGAGGGAGGGGCGCACCAGGTCGGACCGCTTGGCGAACTCATCGTCGATGATCAGCTGCTGCAGCGGCGACGCAGCCATACCCCATGGCGGCGGCCAGTGCGGCGCCATCAGGCCCGCGTCGGCGATCAGCGAGCGCTGAGGTCCCGTCGCGAGGTAGTCGTAATCCCCCAGCGGGCTGGGCGTGTCGTTACGCAGCCCGAGCGCCTCATCCAGCACCGCGGCGACCCGAGCGCGGAATTCGCCTTCCGCTTCACCGAGTTTCACCGACATGTCACGAACGTGCGCCCGGCCCAGCTGGCCCAATCGTCGCGACCAGCCGGTGATCGGTCCCATCGAGGCGGCCAGACTGGTGGCGCGTCGCCAGTACAGGTGAACGTCGTGTTCCCATGTGAACCCGATGGCGCCGAACATCGTGAGCGCGTCGAGCAACAGTTCGGGGGCCGGCGCGACAGCCATGACGGCCGCAGCCGCTGCGGCCAGCTGTCGCTGCTCCGGCGCCTCATCGACGGCGCGCACCGCGTCCCACGCCGCCGCCGTGGCCAGTTCGCTGTTGACGAGCAGCATCGCCGCTTCGTGCTGAAGCGCTTGGAAGGTGCCGATGGGCTTGCCGAACTGCTCCCGCGTGCGCAGGTGCGCGGTGACCGCATCCACAGCCCATCGGAGAGTGCCTGCGGACGCACACGCCGACAGGGCTACAGCGACGTCCCACGCGGCATCGTCGTCGATACCGTTGAGCACCAGGGCTTCCGGCACGTCGTAGCCGTCGAGGTGCAGAATCCCGACATCAAGGGTCAGATCCGTTCCGCCGCGGGCTTCGACCGACGCCGCGGTGCTTGCCGGGTCGACGACGAACCACAACGTGCCGCCGTCTTCACTTCGGGCAGCGGCAAGGATCACGCCGGCAGCGCACACCCCCGGCACGTCGCCCGAAGCACCGGTGATCCGCCATCCGCCCTCGGCGGCGGTTGCGCGCAGGTCGCCACGACCCGGAAGGACGACGGTCGCGGCACGCCCGGCGGCGAGGTCGCTCAACAGCGTTTCGACGTCGGGTCCTTTGATGGACAGGGCAACCGCACCGGTGATCACGGTCGGCAGCAGGGGCCCAGGCAGCAGGGCCATCGCCGCGGACTCGATGACGCAGGCTGCATCCGCCAACGAACCGCCCTGCCCGCCGGCGGTCTCGGGCAGGTGTACGGCATGAAATCCTTGAGCGACCAGCTCATCCCACCATTCGGGCAGCGCTCCGCCTGCGAGAGAGCCGAAGGATTTACGGGTCTGGTCGATGGCAGCGTGCCGTGCCGCGAAGCGGCCAACCGCGTCTTCCAGTTGGCCCTGCTCCGGGGTGAGCCCAATGGGCACCGTCGCACCTCTCGTTTCCTAACAAGACGGACCGTCTCGTCTTGTGGCAGACTACGGGTTGTCAGACGCACCGGCAAATGAGGTTGCACACATGGTCCGCGCCGCCACGGCACCGCGCCGCCGCAGCGAGAAGTCACGCGTCGCCATCGTCACCGCGACGCGCGATCTGCTGCTCGAGCGTGGATTCGACGGCACCAGCATCGAGGCCGTCGCCGCCCGTGCAGGTGTCGGAAAGCAGACCATCTATCGCTGGTGGCCGAGCCGCCCGGCCCTGGTCGCCGACGTCCTGCTCGAGGATGCCGACAAAATCATCGCGTCCGTGACGCACACCGACGATCTGGTGGCCGATCTCGTCCGCTGGGTGGGCAAGCTGGCCGCGACGCTGACCACCGAGAGCGGTTCGGCGATGCTGCGCATCCTCACCGTCGCCTGCATGGAACACGACGACACGGCCGTCAGGCTCCGGGCGGGATTCAGCGCCCCGCTCCTCGACAGCGTCCGGACTCGGTTGCTGGCGGAGGGCATCGACGACACCACAGCCACTTCGGCCGCGGACGCGATCGTCGGGGCGGTGGTCTACCCGATCCTGTCCGAGGGCCGCGCCTACCGTCGAAGGCGTGCCGAAGCGACCACTCGGCTCATCATCGCGGGCCTGAAGGTCTAGAGGGCCGCTAACGGTTCATGCTCGCTTTGGTCACGAACCCTCTTCGAGGATGCTGATCCGGGGGCAACGGTGATTGGATCAGCCGAGCGGCCTACATCGACGACGGCCCGGAGGTTGCGGTATGGGGTCGCTCGGAACGACGCCGTTGGTTGTTCTTCTTCTGGCGGTCGGTGTCGCTGCCGCGCTGTGCGGGTACATCGCCTCCGCCGTCGCGCGGCGGAACAAACGACGCACGCGCGGAGTATTCCTTGTCGGCCTCTTCTGCGGATTCACTGCGGGCGTCGTCGTCCGCCGAAGGTGGCGGGACATCGGTCGTCTCGCCGTCCGCGTGCTCAATTCGTCGGCTTTACCTACTCGACTGGGCTTGGCGCCGCAGCGGCAGCGCCGACTTCCTGTGTCTTTGTTGACTGTTCGCCGCTGACGCGACCGATGAAGTCGAGGCCGGCGTTGATCGCGGGGCGGTGCCGCAGGATGCGGTAGTGCGCCAGCCGGCCGAGCCCGCGGGTAGTCACCAAACGCGCTCCGGGCCAGACGTCGACAATCCGCTCGCTCATCTCGTACGGGCTGTCCGGATCGTCGGGGTCGTGCACGACCAGAAGCGGCGGCGGATCGTCGAGAGTGGCGGCCACACGCAGGATGTCAGTGTCGAACAGTGGCATCTTCAGGCGGCGGTCAAGGCGGCGGTGCAGGCCACGGAGGATGCGCGGTCCGAAACCATGACGGTCCGCGAAAATGTCCATGTACCAGGCGAAGTCGCCCATCGGTGCCAAGAACACCAGGCGGTCGACCTTGGCGCCCCGGGCCACCGCCAGCGCGGCAGCCTTCGCGCCGAGGGAATGCGCCACGACCGCGTGCGCGGGCCCGTGCGTGCGCACGAAGGCTCCCACCGCTTCGGCGCACTCGACGATCGTCGTACGTCCGGGAGCGAGGTCGCCCGGCTCGGAGTCGTTGTGGCTGGGTAAATCGAACGCGATGACCCGGTGTCCGGCCTCGACGAGCGACTTGACGAAAACACCGAGGTGGGCGCGGCAGCCGCCCCAACCGTGCACCAGGTACACCGCGGGGCCATCGCCCCAGGACTCGCCGGCGATCCGATGTCCGGACCAGCTGGCCTCGACAGGCTCACTCGGTGGGACGCCCGGCGGCATACGCAGGCTCATCTCCACGGCAGGCGGGGTACACCAGAGCTCAATGGCCCACCGCGACCCGACGGCGGGCGCCCATCGCTCGAGCAGTCCGAACGCCCGGCGCACCCTCGGCCCAATCGGTGGCTCAACGCCGGAGCCCGCTTCGTCCCCGGCCAGTCCGGTATCGCCGGTCATCGAGCCGTCCCCCTTCGAGTTACTCGCGCCAAATCTTACTCGTGAGTAATATCCGGTGCGGAGGCAGGTTTCCCAGCGGTCTGACCAGGCCTGATGGCCTCAGCGTGCCCCACTCGAGGAATTAGCGCTCTTCGAGCCTATTTGTCGGGCCTGTCAAAAACGCGCTTGGTTGTGGCCGCGCGCGGGTACGAAGGTCGAACACCGGCACGGCACAGATGCCGGCCGATCCAGAGAGAGAACAACACATGATCGTTCTAGGCGTCATCCTGATCCTCGTCGGCTATCTCCTGCCCGTGCCGGCGATCATCGCCACGATCGGCTGGATCCTGCTGGTGATCGGCGTCGTGTTGTTGATTCTCGGCCAGGTGGGTCGGCCCGTGGGTGGGCGCCGATATTGGTACTGATTCGCACGCTTCATGATCGTTACTTTGTTGCCCACCGGGGTATAACGGCGGCAGCGAGGGCGATTGTCGGTTGTGTCTGACGCCGTCGCGAGGCGGATGTTCGGGGTACAACCCTGATGTTGAGAAAACAGCGCAGCCTGGGATTCGCCGTCTCACCCATCGAACCCGATGTTTCGGCTGGTCATCGACGGGGTAGACGCTCTGTGCAGGTTCAGATTCGAGCCGCAGGAATCACATTTGATCGCGGCGCGGATAGGGGCTGTTGGCGTGTCAGAACGAAATTCGCAGTACGCAGACGTGACGGACATGTTCCGTCATCTCCAATCACTCGACGAAGGATCGGTCGCCTTCCGCTCTCACCGCGACGCCATTATCGAGAAGGCATTGCCCATCGCCGACCACATCGCACGTCGATTCAGCAATCGTGGCGAACCGTTCGATGACCTCGTCCAGGCCGCCCGAGTCGGTTTGCTCAATGCGGTGAACCGCTTCGATGTCGAAACAGGGTCGGATTTCCTGTCATTCGCAGTCCCCACGATGATGGGCGAGGTGCGCCGTCACTTCCGCGACCACGGGTGGGCGGTCAAGGTGCCTCGCCGCCTCAAAGACCTTCAGAAACAACTCGTTCACGCCCGCGGTGAGTTGTCCCAACGACTGGGTCGCGCACCGACGGCGTCGGAGCTCGCGGATCACCTCGAAATCGATCGTGAACTGGTCGTCCAGGGATTGATCGCCGGCAGCAACTACTCCACGCGTTCAACTGATATGCAGGTCGGACCGGATGGTGAATCTCGCTCGCTGGGTGACACATTCGGCGATGTCGACCCCAACCTTGATTCGGTGATCAACGTGGAGACGGTACGCCCGCTCATCGCCGCCTTGCCTGAACGACAGCGAGATGTGCTGAGGCTTCGATTCTTCGAGAATCTGACCCAGACCCAGATCGCGGAACGCGTCGGCTGCTCGCAGATGCACGTGTCGCGTCTGATCGCTCAGGCACTTCGCACATTGCGAAGTCAGGTCCGCGAACCGGACCACCTCGCGGCGACGGCCTGACACCAAAGAGTTTCGGATGGCTGCCCCGGCGGTATCCGAATCAGGAAGGCTCGCTTTGAGCCTCAACCACCAATCGAAGGGACGCATTATGGGCGCCGAAGACAAGGCAAGCAACAAGATCGACGACGTGGGCGGCAAGGCCAAAGAGGCTCTGGGCAAGGTCACCGGAGACAAGAGCACCGAGAACGAAGGCAAGGTCGACCAAGCGAAGTCCAGCCTCAAGGACGCAGGCGAGAAGATCAAGGACGCGTTCAAGAATTAGGGCCGCATCGAATCGGCCCGCCGCCCTGAATGGGTGGCGGGCCGATTGCTATTCCGAAGGCGTGCGTCGATGATCCTCAGACCGCGAGCAGTCGCTGGAAGAATTCTCGATAACGCTGCAGGGCTACTCGAAGATCCTCGGTTGAGGCATGCTCGCCTCGTGCCCACTGCGCCTCCAGCCGTGAGCGCGCCTCGGAGAACCCTGCCGTGAGCTGTTCCACGACCTCCTCCACGAGCGCGTCGGCCTTCTGCACGCACTCTGTGGGGTCGTCGACAAACGCCGCCTGGATGTCGTCCCACCGCGACCGCAGCCCGGAAGGGTCTGCGGCGAACAGCAGTTCGTCGCCCGACGGCTGGGCGTCGTTCCCCGACGACGGCTGGACGTCGTTCCTCGGCGACGGCTGGACGTCGGCGCTCGGCGGCACCTCCCTCGCGTGCGCGGGCTCGGCTTCCGCCGGCGGACCTCCCTCGCGTGCGCGGGCTCGGCCCCCGCAGGCGGCACCTCCCCAGCTTGCGCGGGCTCGGCCTCCGTCGGCGGCACCTCCCCAGCTTGCGACTGTTCGGCACGTACCGACGATGCGTCGTCGACAATCGGATCGGAATCGACCGGCCGCTCATCAGGCACTCGGGGTGCTTCCGTTCCAGTGCTTGAGAATTCAGGTTCTACAGGCGTCGGGTCCGTCGCGGCCCGCTGGTCGTGAGTTGTCATGCCCGCGCCTCCTTTGGCGAGTTCTTCTCGGTTTCATGATCCGCGCCGAGCAACTGCTCGAAGAGAGCGCGGTAGTGGACGAAGGCCTGACGCTGCGCCTCCGTGCCGATGTCGGCCTTCTCTTGCGCCAGGTAAAGGGTGTGAGCTGCTCGATAGTGTTCCACCGTGTCGGGGTGATCGACCGATATGTCGGACGCACGTTGATCGAAATCGTCGACCGGATAACCACGTTCGCGCATCACCTCAGTCACGAGTCGATCCGCCTCATCCACCGCACCCGACGGATCGTCGACGAAAACGCGCTGGACGACGTGCCATTGCTCGGCATATTTCTTGTGGGCATCCGGCGACAACGCGACGACGTCGAGTTTCTGTCGCTTCCGTTCGCGTGCAATGAGCTCCTGCTCAGCGGCACGCTGATCGCCGGCCTCGTCGACGGTCCGCTCATACTCCGCGCCGAAGTGTTCTCTCAGTCGTCTGGTTTTCCTGCGGCCAGTTACAGACAGAACTGCGAGCATCACCAGCGTCAACACGACCAAGACGGCTGCTGCGATAAAGAACCAACTCCACACAGGCATTTCTCCATACCTCCTAAAGAGGCGGATACCCGACCATCGCCTACGGAAACGTCAATTTGTGGGACTCGCGACAACACCGTCGCGTACCGGGCGGTGAGCGCCGACGACCTGAAGGTTTACGCGTCACCGCCGAAAGACCACTGATCACCAGATAGCGCGTCTCCCGTCGCCGTTTTGAGCGTTCCGTTGTCCTGTCGCGCGCCTTACGGCAACGTAAGCACTGGCGCGTAATCGGCACGTCCTTCAGCAACGAGGGGAACCAGATGAGTCTGAACGAGTACAAGCCGGGCACCACCTTCACCGGGCGCATGGGTCGCACCGTCAGCGAGTCGGAGCCGGCATGGCCCGCCCCTGTTCGCTCCAATCCCGACGCGCCGAACATCCTCTACATCGTCCTGGACGACACCGGCTACGGGCAGTTCGGTTGCTATGGCTCACCGATCAACACCCCCAACCTCGACAGGTTGGCGGCAGAACGGGCTGCGCTACACGAACATGCATACGACGGCGCTCTGCTCGCCGTCGCGGTCCTGCATGCTGAACGGGCGGAACCACCACTCCAACGGGATGGCATGCATCACCGAGGGGTCGACGGGTTACCCGGGCAGCAACGGTGCGATCCCTTTCGAGAACGGGTTCCTGTCGGAGATGCTGCTGCCGCACGGCTACGCCACATTCTGCGTCGGCAAATGGCACCTCACACCCGCCGAACAGATCAGCGCCGCTGGACCGTACACCCGATGGCCACTCGGGCGGGGTTTCGACCGCTATTACGGCTTCCTCGGCGGCGACACTCACCAGTACTATCCCGACCTGGTCTTCGACAACCACCAGGTCGAGCCGCCGAAGACCCCCGAGGAGGGTTACCACCTCACCGTCGATCTCGCCGACAAGGCGATCGAGTTCGTCGCCGACCTCAAACAGGTCGCCCCCGAGAAGCCCTTCTTCCTCTACTTCGCGACCGGCGCCAACCACGCGCCCCACCAGGTACCCAAGGAATGGGCCGACAAATACAAGGGCAAGTTCGACGACGGCTGGGACGCCTACCGCGAGAAGGTGTTCGCCCGGCAGAAAGAACTGGGCATCGTCGCCCGAGGACGCGGTGCTCTCGCGACACGACCCCGACGTGCAGCAGTGGAACGAACTCTCCGACGACGAACGCCGGCTCTACGCCCGCATGATGGAGGTCTTCGCCGGCTTCTTCGAGCACACCGACCACCAGATCGGTCGCCTGCTCGACTTCCTGGAGGCGACCGGCCAGCTCGACAACACGCTGGTCATGGTCATCTCCGACAACGGAGCCAGCGCCGAAGGGCGGGCCGCACGGCTCGGTCAACGAGAACAAGTTCTTCAACAACGTGCCCGACGACCTGCAGCAGAACCTGGACTGCGCTCGACGACCTCGGCGGGCCGAAGTATTTCAATCACTACCCCTGGGGATGGACGTTCGCGGGCAACACCCCGTTCCGCAGGTGGAAGCGCGAGACCTACCGCGGCGGTGTCTCCGACCCGTTCCTTGTGCACTGGCCCAAGGGCATCGAGGCCAGGGGCGAGATCCGGCGCCAATACGCGCACGCGATCGACATGGTGCCCACGGTGCTGGAATCGCTGGGCATCGAAGCGCCGACCGAACTGCGCGGCGTCGCGCAGTCACCGATTGAAGGGGTCAGCTTCGCACACTCCTTCAATGACGCGAGCGCACCCACCAAGCACCACACCCAGTACTTCGAGATGTTCGCCCACCGCTCGATCTACCACGACGGCTGGCGGGCGGTATGCCCCTTCCCCGGAACATCTTTCGCCGAGGCGGGAGTCAGCTTCGGCATGCTGGAACTCACCGAGGACAAGCTGCGTGAGCTGGATGCGACCGGCTGGGAGTTGTACAACGTCGAGGCCGATCCCGCCGAGACCAACGATCTGGCCGAACAGGAGCGCGCGAAGCTCATCGAGATGATCGCGCTGTGGTACACCGAGGCGGGCAAGTACAACGTGCTGCCACTGGACAGCCGCGGCACCATGCGCTTCGCCGATGAGCGTCCGCAGATCGCCAGTGCGCGAGACACCTACGTTTACTTCCCGGGCACCCAGGCGGTGCCGGAGAACGTCGCCGCGAAGGTGCTCAACCGTGCCCACACGATCACCGTCGACGCCGAATTATCGGAAGGCGACGAAGGTGTGCTGGCCTGCCACGGCAGCAACGTCGGCGGCTACGTCTTGTTCGTGCAGGACGGAAAGCTGCACTACGTGCACAACTACGTCGGTGCGGAGGAACTCCGGGTGTCCTCGAATCAGCCGGTGCCACCCGGAAAGCACGCTCTGAGTTATGAATTCGCACCAACGGGCCCCCCAGATCTGAAGAACGGCAAGGGAACCCCGGGCGTTGCGAAGCTCCTGGTCGACGGCGAACCCGTCGGTCAGACAGATTTTCCGGTGACCGTTCCGCTGGCGCTGGGCCTGGGCAGCGGCTTCGCCGTCGGTAGGAATCCCGGTTCGCCCGTCTCAGTGATGTACACCTCCCCCTTCCCGTTCACCGGCACAGATCACGAAGGTGACCGTCGATGTATCCGGGAAGCCAGACCACGACGAGGACGAAGTAAAGAAGTCACAAGCGCGAGTCGCGATGGCACGGCAATAAATTCACAATTTGAAGCAGTAGGACAAATCGTCGAAGAGAGACACCGCAGGCCGCGGCGCGAAGGCAGCCATCGCAAGACCATCCGCCTCGAAGGCCGCGCCGAACTTGGCGCGCGAGCAACTGCCGATTCCCGACCCTAAGCATGTCGGGCTGACCACGTACGACGCCAAGGACCCGAATACCCATTATCCGCCGATCACGGACGCTGCGACCGCCCGAAGGCGCGCCCAATGTGCTGATCGTGCTCATCGACGATGTGGGATTCGGTGCGTCGTCGGCCTTTGGCGGGCCGTGCAACACCCCGGTGGCCGAGCGGCTGGCGGCGAATGGGCTGAAACTCAACCGCTTTCACACGACCGCTCTGTGCTCCCCTACCCGACAGGCTATGTTAACCGGGACGCAACCACCACTCCGTGGGCATGGGCGCGATCACGGAGATGGCCACCTCGGCGCCGGGAAACAACAGCATCCGGCCGAAGGAGAAGGCGCCACTCGCCGAGACATTGCAGCTCAACGGGTACGCGACAGCGACAGTTCGGCAAGTGTCATGAGGTACCAGTATGGGAAGTCTCCCCCGCGGGCCCATTCCACCAGTGGCCCACCGGATCGGGTTTCGAGTACTTCTACGGGTTCATCGGCGGCGAGGCCAACCAGTACTACCCCGGACTATACGAAGGCACCACCGCGATCGAGCCGCCCAAGTCGCCCGAGGAGGGCTACACCCTCACGGAGGATCTGGCGACCGCGCCATCACCTGGGTGCGGCAACAGAAGGCGCTGACGCCGGACAAACCGTTCTTCATGTACTTCGCGCCTGGCGCCACCCACGCCCCACATCATGTGCCCACAGCGTGGTCGGACAAGTACAAGGGCAAGTTCGACGACGGGTGGGATGCGCTGCGAGAGAGGACACTCAAGCAGCAGAAGAAGTTGGGCGTCGTCCCCAAGGACGCCAAATTGACCAAGCGCCACGACGAGATCCCCAGCTGGGATGACATGCCGGACGACCTCAAGCCCGTGCTTGCCCGGCAGATGGAGCTCTACGCGGGATTCCTGGAACAAACGGATCACGAGATCGGTCGCGTCGTCAACGCCATCGACGACCTCGGGTGTCCTGGACGACACGTTGATCTACTACATCATCGGCGACAACGGCGCCTCGGCCGAGGGCACGCTGAACGGCTGCTTCAACGAGATGACCACGTTGAACGGTATGCCGGGCATCGAGACAACGGAGTTCCTGCTGTCCAAGATCGATGACTTCGGCACCCCGAAGGCCTACAACCACTACGCGGTGGGCTGGGCACACGGGCTGTGCGCGCCGTACCAGTGGACCAAGCAGGTGGCTTCGCACTGGGGCGGAACCCGCAACGGCACCATCGTCCACTGGCCGAAAGGGTTGGCGGACAAGGGCGAAATCCGAAATCAGTTCCACCACGTGATCGACGTCGCGCCTACGATCCTGGAGGCGGCGGCGTTGCCCGCACCGATGTCGGTCAACGGCATAAGCCAGGCCCCCCTCGAAGGTGTCAGCATGCTCGGAACACTGCGCGACGGTGATGCGCCGGAAACGCACGTCGTGCAGTACTTCGAAATGATGGGTAATCGCGGGATCTACCACCAGGGTTGGACGGCTGTGACGAAGCACCGCACACCGTGGAAGGCCGACACCCCGCCGCCGTTCGACGACGACGTGTGGGAGCTGTACGGTCCCGACGACTGGACCCAGGCGCATGATCTGGCCAAGGAGAATCCCGAGAAGCTTGCTGAGCTGCAACGCCTCTGGCTGATCGAGGCGGTCAAGTACAACGTGGTGCCACTCGATGACCGCGGATTCGAGCGCATCAACGCCGACATCGCCGGGCGGCCGCAGCTGATCCGCGGCAACACGCAGTTGTTGTTCGACGGGATGCGCGTCAGCGAGAACTGCGTGCTCGTTCTGAAGAACAAGTCCTATTCGGTGACCGCGAATATCGTCGTGCCCGAATCCGGCGCCAACGGTGTGATCATCACCCAGGGTGGCGACGTTGGCGGCTGGTCGCTGTACGCGCATGAGGGAAAGCTCAAGTACTGCTTCAACTTCTTCGGCATCGAGCACTACATCATCAGTGCCGACAAGCCGATTCCGGCGGGCAAGCATCAGGTGCGCATGGAGTTCAAATATGACGGCGGCGGGCTGGCCAAGGGTGGCGCCGTCACGCTCTACTACGACGGTAAGGCCGTCGGCACGGGACGCGTCGAGCAAGACGCAGCCGATGGGCTATTCCGCCGATGAGGCCTGCGACGTGGGTTCCGACACCGGCTCGCCCGCGTCGCCCGACTATGGCCCGACCGGGAATCGCTTCACCGGCGAGATCGAATGGGTCCAGCTCGACATCGGCGAGGACAGCCACGACCACCTGATCACGCCCGAGGAGCGGTTCAACCTGGCAATGGCACGCCAATAGCGACGGCGATGCAAGCGCCCATCAAGAAGAAGGTCGCATAACCAAGCTGACAAGCGCGGCCATGGCGGCGGTTCGCCTCTGCGAAGGACGACGTCGGCCAGGCTTCACCCGCTGCCCTGCCCGGTCGGCGATCGCGGTCACCAACCCGCGCCGGCGTGTACCGACATCGTGTGCGGCGCGTACCTGGGGAAGCATCGGCACGTCGCGGAACTTCTCCTCGGACGCCGTTTCAGGCGCGTCGTCGGAGGTCGCCGTCAGGAAGCGATTCGGCAAGGAGAGCTTGCAGATCGTGCGAACGGTGTCCCAGAACTGACGAATCAGCGGTCCGGTCGTGTAGGGCAGGTCGTATTCGGCGAGGATCGCCTGCACCCGCGCCGAGATCTCGGGGTGTCTGTTGCTCGGCAGATCGGGGAACAGGTGGTGCTCGATCTGGTAGCAAAGGTTGCCACTCATGAGGCGCAGGACGGGGCCCGCGTTGAAGTTCGCGGTTCCCAGCATCTGCCGCAGATACCATTCCGGCTTCGTCTCGTTTTCGATGGCTGCGGGAGTGAATTTCTCGGCACCGTCGACGAAGTGCCCACACACGATCACGATGTACGCCCAACCGTTGCGGAAACCGGCGGCGACCAGATTCGCCAGGAAGGTTCGCAGAAAGCGACGTCCGCTGAGCGCCGGGAAGAAGAGATAGTCCTTGGCTGCCTGGCGACCCATCTTGCGGAACATGGCGCGCTTGAGCTCGGCCTTTGCCTCCTCGGTCGCCTGATCCCTTTGTTCTGCGGCAAGGTTGTACAGCGCGATGCCCCACTCGAAGACGATCGACAGCCCGACCGCCCGCAATGGAGCCCACAGGTAACTCGGCTTCCACTCCTGGTCACGGCTGACGCGTATGACGCCGAAGCCGAGGTCGTCGTCCATGCCGATCACGTTGGAGAAGACGTGGTGGCGGTAGTTGTGGGCGTACCGCCACTGTGACGACGGGCCCACCATGTCCCACTCCCAGGTATTGGAGTGGATCTCCGGGTCGTTCATCCAATCCCACTGTCCGTGGGTGATGTTGTGGCCGAGCTCCATGTTCTCGATGCACTTGGCCACGAGCAACGCCAGTGTTCCGACCGTCCATCCGGTCTTGCCTCGGCTGCCGAAGATCGTCAGCCGGGCGGCAACTTCGAGGCAACGTTGAAAACGTATGACGCGCTTGATGTACGCGCGGTCCTTGGCGCCGAGCGATGCCTCGATGTCACCGCGGATCTCGTCCAGCGATTTGGCGAGCGCTTCCACGTCCGCTTCGCTCAGGTGTGCGTACTCGGCTACTTCTGCGATGGCAACGCTGAATCACATCCCAACTCGGCGGCGGGGTGAAGCCTCGAATGGGATGTGCCAAGTGCTGCGGCTGAAAGCGGCAGGCGAGACGGTGCCAACGGAAAAGCCACGCACGACTGACTCCGTCCCTGGGCCACGGCGACGTGTTCACCGCAGATCACACAATGTAGCCATAACATCACCCGGCCGCATAATCGGGACGCTCGAGCAGCAGTTAGTAGCTGGATCGGGACGATTTGGCGCTCAAACCGATACTCGAGCTGGGCCACCTGCAATCAGGGCCAGGGCGTTCGCCCCAGATCGCGGCGCCGTGCGTTTGCGGACGGTAATCGAAGGAACTGCCGCCAGACTCTGGCCCACCACGCAGTAGCGCTCCGTCAGCTGGGCCGACGAGCCGGAGGTCGCCGCTCGCATCGAAGACGCTCTACAGCGAGATCCTCACCGACGAGATCGGTCACGTCGGCCACTGCGCGGCCCGCTGCACCGCAAGGGAACGGGCCCTGATGCGCCGGCTGTACCCGCGCTTCGCCCGCCTGTTTGCCCGCCAGACCTTTGAGATCAGCCTTCCTCACCGATCGCGAGAAACTTCACGCCCGCCTGGATCGGCCCTTTGACGTCGAAGAGCTCGCCGCCCGGCTTTCGAAAGAGACGTTCCTAGCGTGTAGCCGTCACAGGGCGCTCTACCTAGTTGCGGCTATGCATCACTGACCGGATGCCGCCTCGCGTTGTGCCGTCCCACCATTCGGCGGTACTTTCCGCGAAATACATTTCCACATCTTGGATTTGCGATGCAAATACTGCGCAGCGGTTGATCTTGTACAGGACAATCGCGGCCCACTCGACGTTTGCGCCGTACATGCACGGGTATTTCAGATAAGCCGCTCGCTTCCAGCATCGTGGAGCCCCGCTCGGTGGAACCACTAACAAGGGCACTTCAAATGACTGCAGTTCATCCTGCAAGCACCTGCGGCAATTTCGCCAAGTTCCTCCGCTGAGCCGGCTACGAGGCCGGTCTCTAAAACGCAAACTCAAAGATTCGAGGAGCGAAAATGTACCTACACACCCAACAATTGATCAATGAGATCGTCGTCGACGAGCCTGATCCCGCCGCCGCGAATGCGCTACAGGAAGGCCTCGGCGGCCAGTTCGGTGAGATGCGGACGATGATGCAGTATCTGTTCCAGAGTATGAACTTCCGGGGCGATGCCACATCGAAGCCGTACAAGGACTTGCTGCAGGGCGTGGGCACCGAAGAGATCAGCCACGTCGAATTGATTGGTACGACAATCTCGCGCTTGCTCGACGGCTCGCCCGAATACAAGGGCAAGAAGACCGACACGGTCGACAAGCCGGGTGCGATGGGCGCGACGCCCCTCAAGATTGCGTTGGATACCAGCAACATCCACCACTTCCTGGTCGGCGCGCAAGGAGCGCTGCCAGTCGATGCGGCAGGTAACCCCTGGAGCGGGTCATACGTCTACAACAGTGGCAACCTGGTGCTGGATCTCTTGTACAACCTGATGTTGGAGTCGACAGGGCGGCTGCAGAAGTGCCGGATCTACGAGATGACCGACAACAAGACAGCGCGTTCCACGATCGCCTATCTCATCGTCCGCGATCAGGCTCACGAGAACGCCTTCGCCAAGGCGCTAGAAAGTCTGGGCGTGAACTGGGGTGCCGCACTTCCAATTCCGAAGACGAACGCCGAGAAATTCCCTGAGGTCAAGAAACTTCTCGACATGGGCCTGCAGAGCATCCAATACACCTTCAGTGCCGACGACGAAAGCCAAGCGGACAAGCTGTATCGAGGTGCATCACCGTCGAACGACGGAACCGAACTCAGCACCGCCATCATGCCCGAAGGGTTTCCGATGACCATCGCGCCAGAACGTCGCGAGGAATTCGCTCCCGGATTGGATAAAGAACTGCTGGCGCTCATCCAAGCCACTGCCGAGGTCGAGATCGCGACGAACGGCGCAGTAACCCAGTAACTGCAGCCGGGGTGGGTCGGCGTCGATGGCGTCGACCACCCTGTAAGCCACCCCGGCGGCTCATACCAATTGAGGTGTCTGAGCCTGTTCCCGCAATGCCGCGAGAGATCTTGCCAGAAGCCGCGATACGTGCATCTGCGAGATCCCTAGATGTACACCAATCTGGGTCTGGGTCATGTTCTCGAAGAATCGAAGCAGTAGCACTGTCTGCTCACGTTCGGGCAATGCCGAGATGAGCGGGCGAGCCGTTTCGACATCGAGCACCTTGTCCAAATTAGCGTCCAAATCTCCGAAGCTGCTTCCGACCGATCGTCCATCGGTGTCGCCGGCGGCCGCCGGACCGGGCGCGTCGGACGACAGGGTGGAATACGCGCTGGAGGCAATCTGCGCCTGCACCACCTCTTCGCGGTCGAGTCCAAGGTGTTGGGCGATCTCACTGGCCGTTGGCGCGCGTTCGAGCGTTTGCGCCAACTCATCGCGGGCCCGGTTGAGCTGCGGACCCAGCTCTTTCATTCTGCGAGGGACTTTTACCGACCATCCGTGATCGCGGAAGTATCGGCGAACTTCGCCCATCATGGTCGGAACGGCGAAAGCCAGGAAATCTGCGCCGTTCTCGGCGTCATATCGGTTGACCGCCTGTATCAGCCCCATCCGCGCCACCTGAGTGAGGTCTTCGAGAGGTTCTCCGCGGTTTCTGAACCGGCGTGCGATGTGGTCGGCCAGGGGCAGACAGCGCTTGATGATCACGTCTCGCTGGCGCCGGTACTCGGTCGACCCTTCGTCCAGCGTCGCAAGCCGACGCAACATGGAAGTCACGTCGGCATAGTCGGACCTCGATCTTGACGTCACTAGAAACGCCCCTTCGTCCACCGATCAATTTGTGCGCGGCTCGAAGCTGAACCTTGCAGAGACACGCGGCGCGTTTCGACCAGCGTCGCGGCGCGGTGTGCGACTCAGCCGGCAACCCCCTGCTGGATACGCAAACGGCCGAGAGCTCCAATGTAACCCTTTTTGAAGCGATATTGCATCGTTTCGCGCCAACGGGCGGCTCGCCGTCGTTAAGGACAGCTGCCGCCCGTCTCAGTGCCTGCTAGGCCTTCTTCGCCCGCTCGGATTGGCGCTTCTGCTTCTCGACGTGGGCCAGTTCCTCGACCCGGTCCGCCTGCGCGCGTTTGATATCGGCTTGGGTGCGCTTTGCGCTGGCATCGTTGAGCTTCGACTTGGCAGCCGCGGCGCCCTTCTGCTCAGTCGCCCGAATTTTCGTTTGTTCGGCACGCTTGGTCGTTTCAGCCGAATTTATGCGCCGCGCAGCCACGTTGTCGGCCTGCTTCTTCGCCGCAGCGGTACGTTGCGTGGCAGCCTCTTCAGCCGCACGCTTCCGCTCTTGGGCTGCGGTCTGCGCTTTTTCGACTTCACGCTCCCTCGACGCGCGTGCGTCCTGCTGGATCTGCAGCGCTTCGTCGCTCTTGGCTTTCAGATCCGTGGCGGATTGCTGTCGTACCTGATCCGCGGTTGCGTCGAGCTGGGCTGCGCGACTGAGAGCATCGCTGCGCTCGGCAAGCGCACCGCCACGCATCGCAAGCCGCGCGTCGCCCAGTACGTTGCCCATGGTCGCGTCCAACAGTCCCAATGAGCGTTCGTAGAACAAGCGCGCCGGCGATTCCGAATCCATGCGGCCGACCACGCGGGTTTCGATCACCTGAAGGGGGAACCGAGCAATTTGGTACTGGAAACGCAGAACCGCGCGCGGGGCTTCCATGATTTTCATCGATAACTCCTGTGTCTTGCCGGTGCTCAAGGCAGGTCGGCTTTGTCGGATAGGCGGTCTGCCTGCCGCCTGATGCGGTCGGCTTCCGCCCTGGCGCTCGATGCGCCCTGCACTGCGGCCCGATGATCGTCGACGGCATCTACGACTTCTTCAGCCGCGGAATCGATTTCGTCGCGTTCTTCGGCTTTCGCGTGCTGCACTCTCGCTTGCGCATCGAGCACTGCGCGCGTCTTCTCCTGGGCAGCATCCCGGCGACCGTCCTGCTCGGCGGCGCGCTTTTGATCGGCTTGCTGATTTCGAACGGTGCGCTCCACGGCTGCCGTCTCGGCGTTCACCGCGATTCGCTCCTGTGCGCCCTCCACCCGGGCTTCGGTTGCTTCGGCATGAGCCTGCGCGGCCTCGGCGTCGGCCACGGCTTCGACGCTGTTGGCCTCTTTGCGCTCCTTGGCCTGGGTCTGTTCGAGTTGTCCCTCGGCGGTCAGCGAGTCGTTGCCGGTGACAGCTCCGACAATTTCCTTCGCCTTGCCTTTCACCGAGTCGATCAACCCCTTGCGGGCCTCGTCGGCCTTCCTGTGCTCACCCATCTGAGTCTCTCCTTGGTGTCAGTCGACAACTCGAAAGTGAGTTGTCCGATGGCTTTTGGACAATGTCAACCGCGGCGGCCGCAACGTCGGGCGTCGTCGCCCGAGGCGACGCCGCCGAACAGCAGGCAAAGCGGTGGTGGTGGGACATTGTTTGGCGTGAATGTCGTTTCAAAAGATTGATTCGGCCCATGGCAACCAGGAAAGGTCTGCGGACCAGCTGCTGTAGTCGTGAAGCGCGACCCCCATGACTCACCGGGCCGCTTCAACTCGCAATTGCCAATTACCCGCGCGTCCGTGGCTCCAAACCTTCACACGCGCGCCGGTCAAGGCGATGTTCGTGCGGAGCATTGCGCGCGGCGTTCCGGCCATGGGGCGGGAGGGGGTGCGTCCGAGCGCCCCGAAATCATCAGCACACTCTTATCACGCCGACCGGTAATAGCCCGTGCCACGCGCATATCTGGGATACAGTGAGGTCATAGTGTGCCCGTAGCAGCGGTTATCGCATGCTCTGAAGGGCTCGAATCGTGAGTGTTGATCTTGTGGCACCATTGGCCAGACTGGCAACTACCGCGGATGCGATCGAGGGTTTGCGAGACCTCTTCGCCGCTGAAGAGCCACTGGAAGTAATAGCCGCGCGGGTGGCCGAGACGGCCGTCGCCGCGATCTTGAATGCAGACGCCGTCAGCATCACCGTGCTGTCTTGGCCTGATGCCCGCACCGCGGCCTCCACCCATGAGCAGGCGCTGGAACTCGATCACCAGCAGTACGCGTCGGGTCGGGGGCCGTGCTTGGAAGCCGCGTTGGACCGCGCGCCGGTGCGCGCGGTGATGAGCGAAGCACATCAACGGTGGCCGGAATTCGTTGAGGCCGCGCAGCGAGTCGGGATCCGCGCGAGTTTGTCGGTTCCTCTGCTGATCGCCCGCCTCAATGAGGAGCAGGAGCTCGTAGGCTCGCTCAACATATATAGCCGCACCGCAACCGCATTCGATCCGTTCGACGCCGAACTCATGCGCCTGTACACCGTTGCGGCCGGTCAAGCGATCAGCAATGCCAGCCGTTGGCAGAACTCTCGAGAAACTGTCACCCAGCTTGAAAAGGCACTGCTTTCGCGTTGCGACATCGACATGGCTAAAGGCGCGCTAATGGCGCAGCACCACTGCGATCCACGTCAGGCTTTCGCCAGACTGGTGGACGAATCCCAAAGGCGCAACGTCAAAGTGCGCGAAGTCGCCCTCGAAATGCTCGACCGGCTGATGGCGGCGTCCTAGCTGATGTTGAGGGCGTCGAGGTGATGGCGCGACCCCGATTGGCCGAGTGTCGTCAACGTCCAGCGGAGTAGATGCGCGCGTCCCAGCCGACCAGGTCCAGAGACGTCGACATCGACGTGGCCGGGGTGTCGGGCAGGTTGCCGAGCAGAAGATCGGCCCCGATCCATTCTCGGCCGATCTCGACGGTCCGCGGAGCTCGGCCGCAGTTGGCGATCACGAGGAGTTTCCTGTCCGGGGTGGCTCTGGTGTATGCCCAGATCTGCGGGTCGTCGGCCATTAGCGGGGCGAAGTCGCCGTCGACCAGGATCGGCGATTCGTGACGGAGCCGAATGAGCGTTTGGTAGTGCGCGAAAACCGAATCCGTTGCCTCGATCTGGGCTGCGGCGTTGAGCCAGGTGTAGTTCGGGTTGGCCGGCAGCCACGGGTCGCCGTTGGTGAAGCCGGCATTCGGTCCCCCGTCCCATTGCATTGGTGTGCGGGCGTTGTCGCGGCTGACCTTGGCCAGACCGGCCAGCGCGGCACCTTCGTCGCCACCTCGTTCAAGCACGCTGTTGTAGAAGTTCACGGCCTCGAGATCCTTGTGTTCCTGCGCAGTTCGGAAGGGGTAGTTCGTCATTCCGAGTTCCTCGCCTTGATAAACGAACGGGGTGCCGCGCATGCCGTGCAGAACAGTCGCGAGCGCCTTCGCCGAGGCGGCCCAGTACTCCGGGCCGTCGTCGCCGAACCGGGACACGACGCGAGGCTGGTCGTGGTTGTTCCAATACAGGCTGTTCCAACCGGTTTCGGCCAACGCCGCCTGCCACCGATGAAGCGATCTCTTCAGGACGACCAAGTCGAGACCGAGGTGGTCGAACTTACCCGCTGGGCCTTGATCGACGGATACGTGCTCGAACTGAAAGACCATGTCCAGCTCGCCCCGAGCCGGATCGGTGTAGAGCCGCGCCTGTTCAGGTGTCACCCCAGGCATCTCGCCGACAGTCATGAAGTCGCCGTCACGGCCGGAGAAGACCTCGCGGGTCATCTCAGCGAGATAGTCATGCACGTGCGGCCCATCGGCGAACCCGTCGAAGGCGACGACGAAGCGCTGCCCCGGGATGGAAGGTGTGTCGGGTAGCCCCTCGGTCTTGGAGATGAAATTGATGACATCCATGCGGAAGCCGTCGACGCCACGGTCGAGCCACCAAACCATGATGTCCTGCACGGCCTTTCGTACCTGCGGGTTATCCCAGTTCAGATCCGGTTGCTTGCTGTCGAACAGGTGGAGGTAGTACTGATCGGTGGCCTGTTCCCACGCCCACGCCGAGCCGGTGAAGAATGAGCCCCAGTTGTTCGGCTCGCCGCCTTCATGGGCGTCGCGCCAGATGTACCAGTCGCGCTTCGGATTGTCGCGGGACGAACGGGACTCGACGAACCATGGGTGCTCATCGGAGGTGTGGTTGACGACGAGGTCCATCACCAGTTTCATCCCGTGTTCGTGCACCTTGGCGACGAGCGTGTCGAATTCGGCCAGGGTGCCGAACAGCGGATCGATGTCGCGGTAGTCGCTGATGTCGTAGCCGTTGTCGGCTTGCGGTGACCGGAAAATCGGTGACAACCAGACCACGTCGACGCCGAGCACCCGGAGATAGTCGAGCCGCCCGATGATGCCGGCCAGGTCACCGATCCCGTCGCCGTTGGAGTCGGCGAAGCTGCGCGGATAGATCTGGTAGACGACAGCGGACTTCCACCAAGCAGGATCGCGCGGCACCTTCATTTCCGATTCGCAATGACGTCGCGGTAGACCTTGACGTACTTGTCGATCATGGTGGCGACCGAAAAGCGCTCCGCGGCTCGTGCGGCGATCCTGCGCCGGTCGAGCACGCCGGCGGCAGCCACCGCGGCCACCGCCGAATCGATGTCGTCGATGAGAAAGCCGGTGACCCCTTGCGCGATCAGTTCGCCCATCGAGCCTCTCGCGTTGGCGATGACCGGCGTACCACAGGCCATCGCCTCGACGACGCTGTAGCCGAACGGCTCGTCAAAGTCGATCAGGTGCAGCAGCGCGTACGCACCGCCCAGTACCTCGGCGCGCGCAGAGGCATCAACGGTGCCGAGGTAGCGCACCTGCTCGCCGTCGACGTGCGGCGCGACCTCGGTGCGGAAGTACTCCTCGTCCTGGACGATCCCGGCGATGTCGAGCCGACGGCCACACCGGCGGGCGACCTCGATCGCGTCGGCGGTGCCCTTGTCGGGGTGGATCCGCCCGAAGAACAGCAGATGCTCGCCGGGATTCGGATGGATCGCGAACCCGTCGATATCGATGCCGTGATGGATGGTGGCGGCATAGTGCAGATTCGGGTGTCGATCGGCGTCGCTTATCGACACGTACGCGCCTGCGCTGTCATAGCGCTCGTAGACGGGAATGATCCGATCGGACGAGAACCCGTGGATCGTGGTGACCACCGGCGTGGCCACCAGATCGCTATACGTCAGCGGCAGGAAATCGAACCCGTTGTGAATGATGTCGAACTCGCCGGCGCGCTCGAAAACGGAGGCGATGTGCAAGCACTCTGCCACCTTGGCATCGATCGTCGCGTCCTCAGACCAGCCACACAGCGACGTGGCGTGCAGGCTGGCCGTGGTGATCGAGTCTGCGGTGGCGAACAGCGTGACGTGATGGCCCGCAGCCACCAACCCCTCAGTGAGCAACGACGCGAACTGCTCCCACGGCCCGTAGTGACGAGGTGGTGTCCTCCACGCGATCGGCGCCAGCACGGCCACTCGGATCGGGCCGCCAGCCTCGCCTTGGATGGGAATGTCCCCAGGCTACGCGGGCCAGAGTCTGGCGCCGGATCGGACCACGCGAAGAGCGAATTTCATAGTCATGAAACCCACAGCCGCCGCCGAACCGGACCGCCCAATGTCTCAAGGCCCTCGAGGAGTAATGCGCCACGGCGCGCTGGTGAGTGTCGGCCCCGTCGTCGGCATGATGATGCTGGCGTGCACCGCCTCGGAAACGCCTCTACAGGTCGGCTCTCGGGCTTGAGTTCAAGGACGTGGATTTCGTTGTGCGACAACGAGTCGACGCTGGGTCACGCCTAGCCGCCCTTTCACGACCGTCGTGACGAACTGATCGTCGATCGGCTCCCGGGAAAACAGCGACGATAGTAAAGCGGTCCCACCAACAATCGTCAAGCATTGCGGCTTTCGGCAAGCAACGGAAATTGATCAACGAACGCGACCGCGGGTCCAGAATGGGCGGATGCGATTCGGAAACTTCATGGCGCCCTTCCACCCGGTCGGACAGAACCCCACGCTGGCGATCGAGCGAGACCTTCGGCTCATTGCCACGATGGACGAGCTGGGATTCGACGAGGCGTGGATCGGCGAGCACCACTCCGCCGGGTTCGAGATCATCGCGTCACCGGAGGTATTCATCGCCGTGGCCGCAGAGCGCACCAAGCACATCAAACTCGGCACGGGGGTGAGCTCATTGCCGTACCACCACCCCTTAATGCTCGCGGACCGCATGGTGCTGCTCGACCACCTCACCCGCGGTCGGGTGATGCTCGGCTGCGGCCCGGGGCAGCTCACCTCGGACGCGCACATGCTGGGGATCCCGGCGGACGAGCAGCGGCCTCGAATGGAACAGTGCCTCGAGGCGATCATGCGGTTGCTTCGCGGCGAAACCGTCACCATGGACACCGACGGATTCACGCTCCAGGACGCGCGCCTGCAGCTCAAGCCCTACACCGACCCCTGCTTCGACGTCGCGGTCGCGGCGTCCTTCTCCCCGACCGGTCCGCGAGGAGCGGGCAGGCACGGCATCGGCATGCTGTCGATCGCGGCGACCGCGAAGCAGGGCATGGATCTCCTTGCCCAACACTGGTCGACCTGGGAGGAGGTCGCGCTGGAGCACGGCCACGTCGCGGACCGGTCGAAGTGGCGACTCGTCGGCCCGATGCACCTCGCCGAGACCCGCGAGCAGGCCGAGCGCGACGTCGAATACGGAATCGCCGAGTTCTCAAGCTATTTCAAGCACATCTTGCCCGCGGGGCCGGTGCAGGGCGACACCGTAGCGGAGATCATCGCCAACAACCGGGAGTCCGGTTTCGCGGTGATCGGCACACCCGAGGACGCGGTGGCCAAGATCGAGGAGCTTGTCGAGGCGAGCAACGGCGGCTTCGGTGCCTTCCTTCTGTTCGATCACGACTGGGCGCCGCCCGCGGCGAAACTCAACAGCTACGAACTGTTCGCGCAGTACGTGATGCCGCATTTCACCGGACAGCTCGAGGGGCCGCAGGCGTCGCGCGACTGGGTGATCGGGAGCGGGACCGAGTTCGTCGACCGGGCGGCGCACGCCATCGGCAAGGCGATCAATGACCACGCCGCGGAGCGGGAGGCGAGCCAGCGACCAGTCACATAGGTCCGCATGACGGGGTTCTGGCCCGGCTGAGCTGGGTATCCGGGTGCGCACACACCTACGTCGACACCGGAGTAGTACATGGCGAAGTCCGATGATTCTGCGAAGATGCCGTCCAACGTGGACGAGCATCTGTCGCTGTTCGACCGATTCGCCACCTTACACCAGCGAGCGAGTGTCGAAGGCCTGGTTCTTCGGGTTGTGCGCCGTCCTGGTCCTGATCTGGGTGCCGACTCTCTGGCTTTGGCCGAGCATCGACGGGTGGGCCCTCGTGATCAACACGTTCACCTCAACCATCACGTTCCTTCTGGTGGCCCTGCTTCAGAACACCGAGACGCGCGCGGAGAACGCGACGCAACGCAAGCTCAACGCGCTCGCCGAGGCCCTCGCAGACCTCATGGACACACTCGGTGCCGACAACCCTGACCTGCACCGCACGCGCGACGAACTGACCGCGGCGGTGGGCGTCGAACAGCGGGAGAGCACCAAATAATTTGCATCGAGGTGACTACGGTCACGCTCGCTTGTCAGCGCGAATTCTCGTCGCGTAATACGGCGTTGTCGCCCTCCAGAGTGACGTTGCGTTCGTCGAGAGCGGTGTTGCGGTCCTCCAGCGAGAGAATGCGATCGATGCCGGCGAGGTTGACCCCCGCGGTGACGAGTTCACTGATGCGCTCCAGTCGCGCAAGGTCATCGGCGCTGTAGCGGCGGGTACCCCCGGCGCTGCGCGCGGGCGTCAGAAGACCCTGGCGTTCGTACAGCCGCAGGGACTGTTCGCTGATTCCGCTTAGCTCGGCGGCCACCGAGATGCCGTACACCCCGCGGTCGGACGCGGGCGGCCCGACCTTGCTGACCTCGTCTCCCCTGGCTCCGTCGGTCATCGTGTGCAAAACGTCCTGACATGGTCGATGGGAAATATGTGCCTGGTTAAGGACAACATATGCCTGAAGTATTGCACAAGTGCTGTGGCAGTGCTATACAAAAATCTGTTCTTGAGGCCATAGATTTTCATCTCACGTTGACAACGGGAATCAAGCGACGGGAGCGATGTTCATGCTGCTGCATCCTCGCGACAGCGCAACCAACAACGTTGGGGTGAGCGCGCAACTTGCGATGGCGGTAACCCGCGAATACAGGCAGGTGGATGGCCCGAGCTCGGAGGTCGACGGGAATCGCGAAGCGGTCGAACTCGCGATAGGCACCGGAGACGCGCAGCGGGTGGGCAGGTTCCATTTCTACATCGACGGTCAGCGGTGGGAATGGTCGGAAAACGTCGAACGGCTGCATGGCTACGAGCCCGGCACCGTGACACCAACCACGGAACTGCTGCTCAGCCACAAACACCCTGACGATCGCCCGCAGGTCGCCGCCGTTCTGGACAAAGTGGCGGACGGCGAGCCGTTCAGCAGTCGCCATCGCATCATCGACACCGCCGGGCGCACGCATTGGGTCATCGTCATCGGCGACCGCATGCTCGACGAGGCGGGCAAGGTTATCGGCACCTCCGGCTTCTATGTCGACTTCACCGACACCATGCAATCCGACATCTCGGCTGCGGTGTCGAAAGTGGCGGAGGCGCGCGCCGAGATCGAACAGGCCAAAGGACTGCTCATGGCCTCCTACGGCATCACTGCAGACCGGGCCTTTGACATCCTCGTCTGGCGCTCACAGGAGACCAATATCAAGGTCCGAGAACTCGCTCGCCGTTTCCTCACTGCCATGGCCGGCACCCTCCCGGCGGATACCCGCACGCAAGTCGACCATGTCCTGCTGAACATCTCCTGACCGTCGCCCCGTCTGTCCGCGAAAGCACCGTTGACAGAACCAATCGCTTGATCAATCGTGCACGGTGTGACGCTGCAGATCGACCTGACGGGCCGACGCGCCCTCATCACCGGCGCCGGCCAAGGCGTGGGCCGCGGACTGGCGCATGCCTTCGCCACTGCGGCGCCGAGGTTCTCGTCAACGACTTGCGCTCCGAGCGCGCCGAGGCGGTGGTCGACGAGTTGCGAGCGGCCGGCGGTCACGCGAGACCAGCCGTGTTCGATGTCACCGACTTCGATGCAGTCACGAAAGCCGTTGCCGTTCAAGACACTATCGACATCCTGTCAACAACGCAGGCAACGCCGGCGCGGAGGGATTCACCGGCCGCGGCCGCTTCGCCGAATCCGAACCCGTCGGACTGGGAGCCCTATCTGCGCGTCAATCTCTACGGCGCGATGTACTGCACGCGTGCGGTGCTGCCCGCGATGATCGAGCACAATGGGGCCGGATCGTCACGATCGTGTCCGATGCCGGTCGCACCGGCGACGCCAACGGGCGGCCTACGCGCCTCGAAGGCAGGCGCCGCCGGTCTGACCCGATCCATCGCCGCCGAGAACGGGCGCCACGGGTCACTGCCAACAACATCGCGCTCGGGACGATGCGCACCCCGATGACCGAGCAGCTGTGGGCCGAGCATGCCGACTCACCACAGGCCAAGGCGATTCTGCAGAACTATGCGATCGCGGCCGGGAAACCCGGATGACGCTGCTGCGCTCGCCATGCTGCTCGCCAGCGACCACGGGTCGTGGATCACCGGGCAGACGATCCCGGTGAACGGCGGGTTCTCCTTCGCGCAGTAGAAGTTGAGGCGGTTCAAACGCCCCTAAGGGGTACTGCCACTACCTGGAACGACAGTCACTGCCAATCCACAGGAAACAGACGTTGACTGGGCTGCATGAGAGCAACCGTCATGTACCAGGCCGGCGATGTCCGCGTGGAGAACGTGCCTGATCCCGTATTGCGCGAGCCGACCGACGCCATCGTGCGTGTCACCTCCGCCTGCATCTGCGGCAGCGACCTGTGGCCCTACCAGTCGATGTCCTTCAAAGAGAACGGCCGCCGCATGGGCCACGAGTTCATCGGCATCGTCGAAGAGGTCGGCACCGAGGTCAGCGGCTTCACCGCCGGCGACCTCGTCGTCGCTCCGTTCGTCTGGTCGGACAACACGTGCGACTTCTGCCGAGAGGGTCTGCACACATCGTGCCGCCACGGTGGCGGCTGGGGCGCACCGGGCCTGGACGCGGGCCAAGGCGAGGCTGTGCGGGTCCCGCTGGCCCAAGGCACGCTGGTCAAACTTGCGGTCGCTCCCGACTCGGCACTGATGCAGTCGCTGCTCACGCTGTCCGACGTGTTCTGCACCGGACATCACGGTGCGGTGACATCCAGGGTCCAGCCGGGCCATTCGGTCACCGTCGTCGGAGATGGTGCAGTCGGACTCTGCGCGGTGCTGGCCGCGAGACGGCTCGGCGCAGAGCAGATCGTTTTGATGGGACGCCACATCGACCGTACCGATTTGGGCCGTGAATTCGGTGCCACCGACGTCGTCGCCGAGCGCGGCGAGGAGGGCGAGCATCGAGTTCGTGAGCTCACCGGCGGCGACGGCACTCATGCCGTCATCGAATGCGTCGGAACCGAAGCGTCACTGGCAACCGCTCTCAACGTGGTCCGCGACGGCGGCGTCGTCAGCCGACTCGGAGTATCGCAGTACACGCAGGCGCCCATGAACTTCCAAACCATGATGCGCAACATCACCCTCACCGGCGGCGCAGCGCCTGCGCGGGCCTACATCGAGGAACTGATGCCGGACATCCTCGACGGCACCGTCGAACCCGGTCGGGTGTTCGACCGCACCATCGGCCTGGATGAGGTGCCCGACGGGTACAAGGCCATGGCCGAACGCGAATCGCTCAAAGTACTGATCCAGCCCTAGGAGGCAGCCGATGACGACGACCTGGACCGACGCCGACCTCGCCCATTTCGGCGACACCGAGGAAGTGCGGATCGCTGGAATGCGCGAAGACAGCTCGTTGCGGAAGGCCGAGGATCGTGTGGGTGGTGCGTATCGACGACGAGCTTTACACCCGCTCGGTGAATGGGCCGGACGCCGCGTGGTTTCGGGGTGTTCAGGTGCGCCACCGTGGGCAGCTCATCGACCGACGACCTGGAGATTGACGTCGACTTCGTCGACGGAAGCGATCCCGCGGGCGACGATTGATCGACGCCGCATACCAGAGCAAGTACGGTCGGTACGCCGGGCCGGTCAAGTCCATCACCAGCCAGAAGGCGCGCTCGACGACGCTGAAACTGGTTCCCCACCAAGCTGATTAGGACGATGATGCAGAGGCTTTCCGGCAGGACTCCACCAAGGGTCCCGCCGAGATGTTCACCGGCGACGTGTACTTCGACGTCATCGCGAAGGGCGAGGAACCGTCGCGGATGCGGGTCAACACGGTGCGGTTCGCGCCGTGCGCACGCACGGCGTGGCACACCCACGCATGCGGCCAGACCCTGCACGTCACCGACGGCATCGGCCTGGTCCAGTCCCGCGGCGGCGAGGTCGTGGTGATGCGACCGGGCGACACGGTGTACACCCCGCCCGGCGAATGGCATTGGCACGGTGCGGCGCCCGACACACTTCATGGTTCACCTGGCGATGTGGGAAGCGCCTGATCCGGACGTCGGGTGAGGCCGAGACCGAATGGGGCGAGCACGTCACCGACGCCGAGTACCGCGTTCCCGAGGGCGCGGCACTGTGACGATCAGCGAGGCCGCACAACGCAATCACGACGCGCTGTTCCCCGGCCACGTCTCGACGCTGAAGGTCACCGACCCCGAGTTGATCGAAGTATTCGACAACTTCGCGTTCGACGAGGTCCTGGAGTACGGCGATCTGGATAGGCGCACCCGGCTGATGGTGCAACTGGCCGCGATCATCGCCTCCCAGGCGGTGAACGAATACCGGAGATGTCGGCGCCGCGCTGACCATCGGTGTCACGCCGATCGAGGTGAAGGAAATCGTTTACCAGGCCGTCCCCTATATCGGGCTGGCCAAGGTCTTCGACTTCCTGCACGCCACCAACGAGGTACTCACCGCGCGAGGCGTCGAACTCCCGTTGTCGCCTCAGTCGTCATCGACGCCGCAGACGCGTGCCGAGGTCGGCTTGGCGGTGCAAAACAGATCGTCGGCGCGGACAAGGTCGAAGCATGTATGCGTCCGCCACCGACGACGACCGCGCACTTCCAGCGCTACCTGTCCGCGAACTGCTTCGGCGACTACGTGGCACGCGCACGGCATCGACCTGCCGACCCGGGAACTCCTGACGTTCTCGATGCTGGTCGCACTTGGCGGCGCCGACGCTCAAGTGAAGGGACACGTCGCCGGCAACCTCAACGTCGGCAACGACCGCGCCCACCCTCCTCGCGGTTCTGACCCAACTGTTGCCGTTCATCGGCTATCCCCGCACCCTCAACGGGCTGGACTGCCATCAACGAGATCGCCCCGAAGCAAGGAGAATGACCGTGGCACAACGTGTCTGGTTCATCACCGGAATCAGCAGCGGCTTCGGTCGCCACCTGGCCGAGCAGCTGCTCGACCGTG
>CAVTSZ010000028.1:0-63438 GCA_963737385.1 uncultured Actinomycetota bacterium | reverse complement strand
CTGGCGGGCCGTACCGTACCGCATATGTCGATCGGTCACGTCTTCGCGCTGTGGCGCTATCCGGTGAAATCGTTGGGCGGCGAGCAGGTCGAGCAGGTCGATGTCGGCCCCCGCGGTCTGCTGGGTGACCGCCTGTGGGCCGTGCGCGACCTCGAGCGCGACGTCACGGCGTCGGCCCGGCGCATACCTGTCCTGTTGACGGCCACGGCCCGGTACGTGAACCCGGTCGCTTCGGATGCGGGCCCGGGCAACGCGCCCGAGGTCGAGATCACCTTCCCCGACGGCAACGTGCTGTCCAGCAGCGACGACGGTGTGCACGCGAAGCTTTCCGAACTGGCCGGCCGCGACGTCCGGTTGACCGCGCTGCCAGCCGCCGACGACACCAGCCTGCACCGGCTGAGCCGGCAGGAGCGCTCCGACATGTCGGCGGCGTCGCTGCGCACGGACTTCGGCATCGCCGAGGATGAGAAACTTCCGGACGTCTCGATGTTCCGGATGTCCGATCTTGGCCACGTTCGCTCGTTACTCCACGCCGCCCGGCATGTTCGTCGACCTGGCCCCTGTCCATGTCATGAGCCAAACCAGCCTGGCCACCATCGGCGCGGAGATCGGCGGCGATATCGATGCGCGCAGATTCCGGCCCAATGTGCTTCTCGCGCTGGATGACCCGGATGACGACTTGCCGGAGTCCCACTGGACCGGGGCGCATCTGACAGTCGGCGGTGTGGTCCTTGACGTCCTCATGCCGACGATCCGCTGCGTCGTGCCCAGTCGCGCGCAACCGGGCTTCGATGTCGATCGCCGCATTACCAAGGCCGTGGCGGTCAAGGCGCAGCGGTGCCTCGGGATCTATTGCAGCGTGAACTCGAACGGGCCGCTCCGCGCCGGTGACGACGTCGCCCTCCGACGGGCGACCGCGCCCCGGCAGCTGCTGTCCGACGCCGCCCGGCGCACGAAGCGATTGGCCCTCGGTGCGGTGACCGCGGCCGCGGATCGGCTGTCGCGCTGAAGTGGCCGACGACCGTCGGCATTGGTGCTCTTCGTGCCCACCTTGACGCGAGAAATTCGCTCCCACAGCGACTTCATCGCTGATAGCCGGGCACCGCAGGGCTACATCTTTCGGGCGCTCGCAGTGGCCTGGTCGAGCTCCCAGTAGGCGCGTAAGGCGACCATCTTGCCCTCGTCGTTGACGCGGTAGGTGAACACGCCCTCGGCGATGACCTCGTATCCGGCGGCCCTGATAACGATGTGGCCGACGTTGGCTTCCTCGTTGCCGCATTGGTAGGTCTTTTCGAAGTTGAACGTGAGCTCGCTGGGAGCGATCGCCTTGTCGTAGAACGCCGCGATCGCCTCCTTGCCGCGGTGGCCGTTACCCTCCGGGTCGAAATGTGAGGGGCCGATCGGGTCCTCGACGATCGCGTCGTCGGCGAAGTTCGCGAGCCACGCTTCCTTGTCATGTGCGATCGCGGCTTCGCGAGAGCATTTGCCCGCCAAGTGAACCGGGGCATTCGGGTCGGTGACCGTCACCGTCTCAGTCCTGCCATCCGGAGTGGATGTAGGTGTCGGCGAAACGCTTCATCGAATCCTGCTTCGCCTCCAGCGGCGCATCGAAACCGAGCCCCTCGAACATCCACGGCATGACGATGTTGTCCGTCACGCCCGCCGCGGCGAGCTCACGGTGCCCATCGACGCCGAACTTGTCGATGCACACCACCTGGTACTCGAACGGGTCGTGGGCCCGGCCCGCCTCGGCGAGCAACTTCTTGATCTTGTCGATGGTCTCGCCCGCCTGTTCGCAGGTCATCATGGCGCTCGTCCAACCGTCACCTATCCGCACGGCGCGCCGCAGCGCGACGTCGGTGTGGCCGCCGACGTAGAACGGCACCGGCTGCGTGGGCGCCGGGCTCATCTGCAACTTGTCGAAATCGTAGAACTCGCCGTGGAACTCGACCATGCCGCCGCCGAGGAGGAGCCTGATCACCTCGATCATCTCGTCGACGCGCTTTCCGCGCTTGGCATACGGTTGACCGCACCACTCGAATTCCTCAGGTGCCCAGCCGATCCCGACACCGAACCCGAAGCGGTTGTTTGTCAGGTTCGCGACCGATCCGACCTGGCGAGCCATCAGCACAGGGTTGCGCGAACCCAGCTTCATCACGTTGGTGTAGAAGCGCAGCGTCGAGGTCACCGCGCCCAGCGCGGCCGCGACGATGAGCGGGTCGACCCACGGCGTGTTCTCGTCCCACAGTCGCGAGCCGTCGGCGGTATAGGGGTAATCCGTCGACTGCTTCTCCATGTAGAAGATCGAGTCGGGCAGTGCGATGTTGTCGAAGCCCACTTCTTCCGCGGTCTTGGCGAGTCCGTTGAGCTGATCGATGGGACTCATCGCCACACTGACGGTGTACTGCATGCGCGTCACGGCTTGTCCGCCGAAACCACCCACATGGAGTAGTACTGAGCGCCGCCGCCGTAGGCGTGGCCGAGGGCCTTTCGCGCCCCGTCGATCTGGTGATCGCCTGCCTTGCCCATGACCTGGATCGCCGATTCGGCGAAGCGGATCATGCCGGACGCACCGATCGGGTTGGACGACAGCACACCGCCGGACGGATTGAACGGGATCCGGCCGGTCATCGCGGTCTCACCCGCCTCGGTGAGCTTCCACCCCTCGCCTTCAGGGGCGAAGCCAAGGCTTTCCAACCACATCGGCTCGTACCAGGAGAACGGCACGTACACCTCGGCGACGTCGATCTCGTCGATCGGGCTCTTGATCCCCGCCGCCTTCCACAATGCCGCGGCGGCATCGCGGCTGGCCTGCGGGTTGACCTGGTCGCGGCCCGCGTAGGCCAGCGGTTCGGTGCGCAGCGCCGTTGCGTGGATCCAAGCGACGGGATGACCGTTGGCCACATGCGCGTCGGCGGCCTGCTCGTTGCCGATCACCATCGCTGCCGCGCCGTCCGACGACGGGCACGTCTCGTCATAGCGGATCGGGTCCCACAGCATCGGCGATTCCATCACCTTCTCCAGGGTGATGTCCGGTTGGTGTAGATGCGCCAACGGGTTTTTCGCCCCGTTGAGCCGGTCCTTGACAGCCACCATCGCGCCGATGTGATTCGGCGCCCCCGCGCGGCGGATGTAGGCCCGTATGTGCGGAGCAAAGTAGCCGCCGGCGCCCGCGCCGACGGGCTTGGTGAACGGCACCGGAATACTCAACGCCCACATGGCATTCGATTCCGACTGCTTCTCCCACGCCATCGTGAGCACGCGGCGGTACTTACCCGATTGCACCAGGCTGGTCGCGACGATCGCGGTCGATCCACCCACCGAGCCTGCGGTATGGACGCGGATCAATGGCTTGTTGGTCGCCCCCATTGCGTCGGCCATGAACAGCTCGGGCATCATGACGCCCTCGAAGAAGTCGGGCGCCTTGCCGACGACGACGGCATCGATGTCGTCGAACGTCGATCCCGAGTCGGCCAGCGCGCGGTCGATGGCCTCGCGCACGAGGCCGTTCATCGACACATCCTTGCGCTTGGCGACGTACTTGGTCTGCCCCGTGCCCAGCACCGCGGCGAGTTGCTTGGCCATCAGCTTCTCCCTTTCCTCTTCGCGCGAGCGCTCATCGGCCTTCCATGACCGCGACGAGATTCTGTTGCAGCGCAGGGCCGCTGGTGGCGTGCGCCAGGACCCGGCTCGCTGAGCCGTTGAAGATGTGTTGTGCCGCAAAGCCGATCCGCTCCAGGCCCGCCGAGAACATCGGGTTGGCCGACAGCGCGCCACCGGACGGATTCACCCGTGTCGATGACGGCAACCCGATCGCCTCGGTCAGGATCAGCTGCTGATGTGTGAACGGCGCATACAGTTCGGCGACCTCGATGGAAGCAGTGTCACCGCCGGTGGCGGCCTGTGCCGACGCGGCGGAGGACGGTGACGTGGTCAGATCGCGCGCGCCCAGCACCGGGGTCTCGATGCGGTGTTCGATACCGGTGATCCAGGCGGGGTTCTCGCGCAGTTCTCGGGCCTTGTCGCCGGCAGCGAGCACGATCGCCGATGCGCCGTCGCTGATCGGCGCAATATCGTGGCGGCGTAAGGGATCCGCGAAATATGGGCGCGCGAGTAGCTCGGAGATGCTCTTTGCCGCGTCAGAGGACTCCGGAGCTTTCTCCGAGTCGGTGCGACCGGCGGCCGTCATCGCGTCGAGCGCCACCTGCGCCATGTCCTCGGCTGTCCATTTCCCGGAGTCCAGGCCGAACCGTGCCTGCAGTCCCGCCATCGATACCGAGTCCGGCCACAGCGGCGCGACGGTGTAGGGGTCGGTTTGCATGGCGAGAACCCTGCGCAGGATCCCGGCGCTCGACTTGCCGAATCCATAGACCAGAGCCGTCTCGACCTCGCCGCTCAGCAGCTTGATATAGGCCTCGTACAGCGCCCAGGCCGCGTCCATCTCGACGTGCGACTCGTTGATCGGCGGCACCGCACCGATCGAGTCGATGGCTGAGATGAACGAGAATGCGCGGCCGGCAAGGTAATCCGACGACCCCGAGCACCAGAAGCCGATATCGGTCTGCTGCAGGCCCAGCTCGGCGTAGATCGACGCGAAACAGGGCATCAGCATCTCGACGCCGTTGGTGGTGCCGTCGGTACGCCGCACGTGCGGGGCGTGAGCGAAGCCGACCACAGCTACATCAGTCATTGTGAACGTGTCCCTTTACAGGTGGAGTTTGTAGGTCTCGTAGTCGGCGTCCGGTTCGCCGGTGGGCCGGAAGTACTCGATGTTGTCGATGCCGAAGTCCCACTCCTCGCGGGGCCTCCACACCGCTTCGACCCGCATACCCATGCGCACCTTGTCCGCCTCGATGTCCGAGACCAGATGCAGGAACGGGATATCGGCTCCGTCCAGCAGCACGTATGCCGCGACATACGGCGGCTTGATCCGCTGGCCTGGGAACGGGATGTTGATGATCGCGAACGTCGTGACCGTGCCCTTGTCCGGCAACTCGATGAACTCGTCGAGGACCTTGCCGGTGGCCGGATCCGCCTCGCGGGCAGGGAAATACAATTTCCCATCCTTGCCCGTGCGTCCGCCGAGCAGCTTGCCTTCCTTGAGCGCCTTGAGGTAGGCCGTCTCGGGAAGTGACGCGGTGTGTTGGATTCCGATGCTGCTCGGTGCGACCTGAATGGTCACCGGCTCGCGGTCGTCGGCGTCGTCGCTGACGGCCTCGGCTTGATCACCCAGCGCGAAATGGGCGATGTCGGTGATCGCGCCCACGGGCTCGTCGACCCAGTGCGCATGCACCCGCGCGCCGGTGCTGATCGCATCCGACGACTCGGCGTCGACCGCATGCAGGAGTGGCGTGTCGGCTCCGTCGAGCTTGATCAGCGCCCATGCGAACGGGCGATCGAGCGGCTGACCCTCGAGAGGCTCCGCTTGCCATGTCCACGACAGCACTGTTCCGACGCTCTGGACAGGCACGACCTCGGTCAGGGGCTCGTACGTGACGGGGTCATACTCGGCGGGTGGAACCAGCACTCGCCCGTCGGATCCGCGCACGCCGACGATGCGGCGCCCGCGCAGGGCGGTGAAGAACTGGGACAGGAGTGGTCCGACTGAACGGGTGTAGTCGAATGAGAGCGTCAATGGCGCTGAAAGCGGTCGCTCATGCGGATCGATCTGCACCGGGCTGCTTTGGCTGGTGGTCACGGCATCGAGTAGAACAGGTTCTAAGAATGGTTTCAACCACGGGTCGGAAGGCGATCTAATGAAGCTGGGACTTCAGCTCGGATATTGGGGCGCGCAGGCGCCGGAGAACCACGCCGAACTGGTCGCCGCGGCCGAGGATGCCGGCTTCGACACCGTGTTCACCGCGGAAGCCTGGGGCTCGGACGCCTACACGCCGCTGGCGTGGTGGGGGCGGGAGACCCAGCGGATGCGGCTCGGCACGTCGGTCATCCAGCTGTCGGCCAGGACGCCGACCGCGTGTGCGATGGCCGCGCTGACGCTGGACCACCTGTCCGGTGGTAGGCACATCCTGGGTCTGGGGGTGTCGGGTCCGCAGGTGGTGGAGGGCTGGTACGGCCAGAAGTTCCCCAAGCCGCTGGCCCGCACCCGCGAGTACGTCGACATCCTTCGCCAGGTATGGGCGCGGGAGGCTCCGGTGCACAGCGACGGCCCGCACTATCCCCTGCCGTTGACCGGCGACGGCACCACCGGGCTCGGCAAGACGCTCAAGCCGATCACCCATCCGCTGCGCGCCGACATTCCCGTCATGCTCGGCGCCGAAGGACCGAAGAACGTCGCGCTGGCCGCCGAGATCTGCGACGGCTGGTTGCCGATCTTCTACTCGCCCCGCATCGCGGGCATGTACAACGAGTGGCTCGACGAGGGCTTCGCGCGCCCGGGCGCCCGGCGGACTCGGGAGACCTTCGAGATCTGCGCGACGGCGCAGGTCGTCGTCACCGAGGACCGTCCTGCGGTGATGGAGCTGATGAAGCCGCACCTGGCGCTGTACATGGGTGGCATGGGCGCCGAGGACACCAACTTCCACGCCGACGTCTACCGCCGCATGGGTTACGCCGAGGTCGTCGACGACGTCACCAAGCTCTTCCGCACCGACCGCAAGGACGAAGCCGCCACGATCATCCCCGACGAACTGGTCGACGACTCGGCGATCGTGGGTGATCTCGCCTACGTGCAGGAACAGATCAAGGCGTGGGAGGCCGCGGGCGTCACGATGATGGTCGTAGGCGCACGCTCGCCCGAACAGATCCGCGACCTCGCGGGCCTTGTGTAGACATTTCTTGCTAGTTGTCAATAACGCGCTCTAGATTGACCCGATGACTGCCTCGCAGCACACCATCGCCGGAACCGTCGTCACGATGCCGGTGCAGATCCGGCATGCAGTCCAGCACGTGGCGTCGTTCTCCGTCGACGCCGACGCCGCCCAGCAGATGATCGACTACAGCGGACTGCAGGTCTGCCGGTATCTGCCCGGTCGTGCGATCGCGATCCTGATGCTGGTGCATTACGTCGACGGCGACTTGGGCCAGTACTACGAATTCGGCACGAGCGTGATGGTCAATCCGCCGGGGTCGAATGCGACCGGGCCCCGCGCCCTGCAGTCGGCCGGTGCCTTTATCCACCACCTTCCGGTCGACCAGGAGTTCACTCTCGAAGCCGGCACGAAGATCTGGGGCTACCCGAAGGTCATGGCCGACTTCACGATTCGAGATGGCCGTCAGTTCGGATTCGACCTGAACATCGATGGCCAGCACGTCCTCGGTATGGAGTTCCGCCGCGGTCTGCCGATCCGGCTGATCCCGCGCACGCAGATGCAGCGCAGCTACTCACATCGCGACGGGGTGACCCGCGAAACCGCTTTCGAGATGACACAGAAGGACGGTGTGCGTAACCGGCCGGGCGGCGTGCGAATGTGGCTGGGGGATCACCCCTACGCGAAGGAACTCGCATCGCTCGGATTGCCGAAGCGCGCGATGTTGTCCAGTTCAATTCAGCACGTAGAGATGACGTTCGGCGACGCCAAGGAGATCTCATGACGATGACCAAGCCGGATGTCGATCTGACCGACGGTGCCTTCTACGCCGGTGATTCGCGGTCGGTCTACAAGTGGATGCGCGAGAACGAACCGGTCTTCCGGGACCGCAACGGCTTGGCAGGCGCGGCGACGTATGCGGCGGTGATCGAGGCCGAGCGCCAGCCCGAACTGTTTTCCAACGCGGGCGGCATCCGGCCCGACCAGCCGGGCGTGGAGATGATGATCGAGATGGACGACCCGCAACATCTGTTGCGGCGCAAGCTCGTCAACTCCGGTTTCACCCGCAAGCGCGTGAAAGACCTTGAGGCGTCAATCGACTCGCTGTGCGACACGCTGATCGACGCGGTGTGTGAGAAGGGCGAGTGCGATTTCGTCTGGGATCTCGCCGCGCCCCTGCCGATGGCCGTCATCGGCGACATGCTCGGGGTGCGTCCCGAGGAGCGCGAGATGTTCCTCAAGTGGTCTGATGACCTGGTCAGTTCGCTTAAGCAGCACCGCGGCCGAAGCCGACATCCAGGTCACGATGGACGCGTTCGCGGCCTACAGCGGGTATATGACGGGAATGATCGAGGCGCGCAAGCAGGAGCCGACCGACGATCTGGTCAGCGTCCTCGTGCACGCGGAGGTCGAGGGGTCGAAGCTCGAGGACCATCAGATCGTCACCGAGGTGCTGCTGCTGCTGATCGGCGGCGACGAGACCACCCGTCACACCCTGTCCGGCGGCACCCGGCAGGTGCTGCTCCACCCCGATCAGCACCAGCGTCTCGTCAACGACCTGGATCTGCTTCCCAACGCGGTCGAAGAGATGCTGCGTTGGACAGCGCCCGTGAAGAACATGGCTCGAACCATCACCGCCGACACGGAGTTCCACGGCACCGCCCTCAAGGAGGGCGAGAAGATGATCCTGCTGTTCGAGTCGGCCAACTTCGACGAGAAAATTTTTGAGAGCCCTGAGTCTTTTAATATCGACCGGTATCCGAACAACCACCTCGCGTTCGGCTTCGGCACGCATTTCTGTCTCGGCAACCAGCTGGCCCGGCTGGAGCTTTCGATCATGCAGACGAAACTGCTGCAGCGGCTGCCAGACTTGCAGCTGGCGTCGGACGCGGACCTTCCGCTGCGCCCCGCCAACTTCGTGTCCGGCCTGGAGAAGATGCCGGTGGTCTTCACGCCGGCCAAGCCCCTCGGCTAATCCCGCGAGCGTGCGTGTCTGCGGCCGACACGCCGCTAGAAAACCGAATCCTGCGCACGCTCGGCGCCCAGCGGGAGTCACTCCCGAATCTGTCTCAGACGTCTAGATAGGCGTCGGTCTGACCCAATTCGACGAGCGTGTTCACCACCCGCCGCGCCGCGTCGCGGATGTATTCGTCGCGGTCGGGGTTGGCGAGAGCATTCGGCCCGTCGGGTCCGTGGCGTTGCAGCTTTTCGCGGAGCCGTTCCGAGAGGGTCACCGGTGATCCGACTTGATCGGTGGTGTTGTCGGCTGCGGTGAGCACATCCGACGGGGCATCCTCGACGAACTCGAACTCGCTCGTCGGGCCGTCCAGACCGCGAATGGTTGCCACGAAACGGCTGCCCGAGTGATGGGCCACCAGCGAGCACACGGCGTGCGGCCAGCCGTCGTCTCGCAGAAATATAGCGCCGTCAAGCGGGTGGAACCCCGTGTACCGCAAGGCAGGCGCGTAACCGATGTCGTGAAGCCAGCAAGAGGCGACGAGCTCGTCTACCCCCTCCGGTGGAACCGTCACGCTCAGCGACTCGGCGCGTGCGGCGACGCCTGCCAGATGGCGGAGAGGTCTGGGTGCTCGCGAATGATGTCTGTCGCGAGACCGCGAGCCTTCGCGACGATCGTCTTTGGCACGTAGCGGAATATACGCGGCGGTCACGCGTGCCTCACCAATCACAACAGTCCGCTCGCGGAGACAACACGCGATGTGCCCGCCTAGCAGCGACTGTGTCGCTAGGGGTTAGACGGCCTCAACCTTCAGCGACATTGTCGCGGTTAGGCAGGCAGAAAGTGGCGCTGCTCGGGCGGTGACCAAAGTCGCGGATGTGAAACGGGCGCCTGCGCTACTTCATCGTGCAGTGGGGCGCTCGCTTCTCCTTGAACGCCAGCGGGCCTTCCTTGGCGCCGCCTTGATGCCGGTGGAGTTCAGGCCGAGTAGGCCGAATTCCCGGCTAGCGTAACGAACTGAGCCCTGGCGTGTAGCATTCCAGCTCGTACAACGACGTTCAGATGCTCGTTTGGGGGCGGTCTGTGATGGCTAAGCATGAGCAGGACCCCATGGTCCGCAAGCTGGTACCGGATCCGGCAGCTGGGCCTCCGAGCGTGGCGGTGCTGCGCGGATACCTGGGCGAGTCAACGTTGCCAGACCATCGGCGTCTCTATCTGGCCCGCACCCTAGACACGTACGTCGACATTCCTGCCGACCACATACTGCACACGAACCAGCTTCCTGATGACGAGGGCACCCGCGTTTGGGTTTCCAAAAGCCTTGAATTACGCATTGTCCGAACGGTTTCCGCGAACGTACAGGCCGGCTTTCTGCAGGGTTCAATCGCCCGCCGCCACTTACCGTCCGGAGGTGCCGCGCTGGCCGCGGCCGCTCTGCGGGCACAAGCATCGCGACTCGTTCGATTTGAGCACGATCCGTGGGAGACCGTCTTCGATTGTGGTCATTCAGAACCGGACCACGGCGCCACATGCGAGGAGTGCCCAGAATAAGGGCGTGATCGGTCGGAGGGCGCGTCAGTTTGGGTGCCGACGAGCAACTTAGCGCGGTCGACGTACCCGACTATCTGCTCGCCTGCGGCCTGATCAGCCCGCGCTCGATAGTCGAAGGCGACCTGGTCGTCCGCGATTTCTCGGGTCGAAATAGAACCTTCAGCGCAGAGTGCATGGATGCCGACAGTTACTTGCTCAAGCAGAACAACGGCGTTTCGATGACGACAGTTGCCCATGAGGCTGAGGTGTACCGGTCTCTGTCGACTAACCCTGCGATATCCCCTTTCATGCCGCGATTCCATGGCTACGACCCCGACGCGCGGGTCCTCATTGTCGAATTCTTCCGCGACGGCGAGGACCTAGGTGCCTACGACCGGAACCGGCGGCGACCGCACATCCGCGCCGCCTCGGCAATCGGAGCAATTCTCGGCATACTGCACGACCTACCCCTGGAGCAATCCGACGCTCCCGTCACCTATCGGCGGCCGGGCGTGCTGTCGTTGCACCAACCAGGCCTGCATCTGGTCAGCGGCTGCTCCCGGGCGACAGTGGAGCTGGTCCGAATCATCCAGGCTACGGCCGAATTCGGTGAAGAACTTGATGCACTGGGTCGAGATTGGTCCGTCGCCAGTCTTATCCACCACGACGTGCGGTTCAAGAACTTGATGTGGACAGCGCCGTCGACAACGGGTCGTATGTCGCGCCTGAAGTTGATCGATTGGGAGTTGGCTTGCCCCGGCGATCCGGCATGGGACATCGGCTCCGCGATGGCGAACTATCTGAGTCTGTGGTTGGGGTCCATACCGGTGACCGGCTCTTCTGTGACCGAGCTATCCATCGAACTGGCACGCTGTCCGCTCAGTGGAATTCAGGATGCGATCCGTGCCTGTTGGGCAGCTTATGTGAAACAGCGTCGACTTGACGACGACGTTGTCGAGGTACTGCTGTCCGCCGCAGTCCGTTTCGCCGCCGCCCGGCTTGTTCAGACGGCCTTTGAAGCGACCCAAGACGCAGGCAGCCTGGCCACGGATGTCGTTCTGCATCTGCAGGTGGCGTTGAACGTGCTACAGCGCCCACGGCAGGCCGTGGTTCATCTGCTGGGACTGCCGTGAACGCATATCTCGAGTCGATGGCGGCGGTGCTCGCAAACGTCCGGGTATATTCGTCGACATCGTACTCTTGGTTCGGCCAACGAAATCCACTGCTGCCCAAGATAATCCGAACGGCCATCAGTCCGTCATATGCGCGCGAATACGTGCTGTACGGTCTGCAGCGCCAGCTGTATCACAACTATTACTGCCCCGGCGCCGCCGTGCCGGGGGGCACCGCGGTCGTAGGGAATCGCGCGTCCGGCCGGAGTGAATTCATCGAGGAACTCTCAGCCGCGAATAACGGTACCGGCTCTCGCGACCCAGGATGGCGGGTGGACCGTGTTGACAGAGAGAAGATTGTCGTAGAACGGAGTGGCCTCCGGCTGTGGCTGAAACCCGACCAAGTTGCGCCGGTCGGCGACCGGGGGTATCAGCGTGGGGCACCGGTCTCACTTCTGCTGCCCAAGGAGAATCTCAAGCTGTCCCCCGGCTTCTACGTGAGCCTCGGCGACGAGGGACTAGCGCCGCGCCGCTCCGATCCCGTGGTCCGCGTCTACTGGAACATCACGGCCGAAGAAGCGCCGCAGCTGATAGAGGCGGCGACCACACGACTTAACGCCGCACGTGTACCGTTCCGCCTGAAAGTCGTCAACGATCCCGATCGGTACGGGCGTTGTGATGCCGCCGTCCTCTACGTGCCGAAGCGCTGCTATCCGGGAATCGTGGACGCAGTGGCAACGATGTACCGAGAGATGCACGCACCGCGCCAGCACGGCACTCCGGCGTTCACCAAGACCTTGGCGCCCGGGCTGGGATTGGCTGAAGACCCCGGTACAGGTGACAGTTTCGGGATGCACCGCTGTCGCCTGTTAGCCGAGGGAATCCTCCGGGCTCAGGATGAAGGCCGTCGTTCGAGCGGTGCGCGGCTTGAGGCGGTAGTCAACTCTTTCGCCGCTGCCGGCGTTAGCTCCGATGAGCCCTTCCTCAATTCTGGGTCGGCCGACACTTACGTTGAACTGGCGAAGCGGTGAGCTACGTCGAAGTTGCCCGCGACATCGGAAAGCGGTTGGCGGAGAAAGCGATCTGGTACGAGGACCGCTGCAACTGGATAGGGGTGCGTCCCTCGGGTAACAGCTCGGCCGGATTCGGTGAGACGGTCGTTGCGCTCGGTGCGGATCTCTACGGCGGGACGAGCGGTATAGCCCTTTTCCTCGCAGAACTGCACGCCATTACCGGCGATGGCGCCGTGCGCCGGACCGCACTCGGTGCAATCCGGCAGGCGTCCTCGCGCATAGAGGACACCAGCGGCAGGATCGGATCGGGGCTCTATGACGGGCGATTGGGCATCGCGCTGGCCGCGGCCCGGGTCGGGACCCTGTTGCGCCGAGATCACCTGCTGGAGTGGGCCGCTGACCATGTCCATTCACCGTTGGATCCCGACACCGACGATCCGGGCTCCGACCTGATATCGGGGCGAGCGGGCAGCATCTTGGCCCTGCTGGTTCTCAGCGATTTGCTTGACGACCAGAGCCTGATCAACGAAGCCGCCAGGCTCGGCGATGAGCTGCTCGAGGCGGCCCGCAAGGACGGGTCCTGCTACACATGGTCACCGACGTATCAGGCTTCCATGCAACCGCTCACGGGGTTCGCGCACGGTGCCGCCGGCATCGGATGTGCACTGCTGGAGCTGTTCGGGCACACCGACGATGCGCGTTATCGGCGGGCAGCTCACTCCGCGTTTGCGTATGAACGCGGACTGTTCGATCCGGACACGCAGACCTGGCCCGACCTGCGGCACCAACACGCGCGACGGCGCCGCTGGGTGACGCGGGAGACCACGACGCAATGGTGTCACGGTGCTGCAGGGATCTCACTGTCCCGACTACGGGCCTATCAGCTTGTTAACGACGAGATCTGCCGAGAAGAGGCTGTTGCCGGCATCGCCAACACGCGAACGATGGTCACCGACAATCTGACTCGACCAAGCGCCAACTATTCACTGTGTCACGGACTGGCCGGCAACGCGGAAGTGCTTCTGCATGCCGCGGAGATCCTGGGTTCTGGTTGGGCGGAGGAGCGAACGCTCGCGATCCGAGTAGCGGACGAAGGGATAGAGCGCTTTGCAACGACCGAGCGGCCGTGGCCGTGTGGCGCACGCAATGGGCTGATCCCAAACCTGATGGCCGGTCTCGCGGGAATCGGGCACTTCTACCTGAGGCTGCATGACCCGACGATCCCGTCGGTCCTGCTGATACGGCGAGAAGACTGACCGGGAACTAGCGCATCTGAAAGTTGGGTGCGCGCTTCTCCTTGAACGCCAGCGGGCCTTCCTTGGCGTCGTCGGACACGAACACCTCGATACCGATCTTGGTGTCGATCTTGAACGCGTCGTTCTCGTGCATGCCCTCGGTCTCGTGGATCGTCCGAAGGATCGCCTGAACCGCGAGCGGTCCGTTGTTGTTGATCAGCTCGGCGATCTCCAGCGCCTTCTCCAGAGCCGAGCCGTCCGGCACGACATAGCCGATCAGCCCCATCTCCTTGGCCTCGGCGGCGGTGATGTGGCGTCCGGTCAACAGGATGTCGCAGGCGACGGTGTAGGGGATCTGGCGGACGAGTCGCACCGCCGAACCGCCCATCGGGTACAGGCTCCACTTGGCTTCCGAGACGCCGAACTTGGCGCTCTCGCCCGCGATGCGGATGTCGGTGCCCTGCAGGATCTCGGTGCCGCCCGCGATGGCGGGGCCTTCGACTGCGGCGATCAGCGGCTTGGTCAGCCTGCGGCCCTTGAGCAGGGAGTCGATGCGCGACGGGTCGAAGCTGCCGTCTTTGAACGAATCGCCCGGCGGCTTGGCGGTCGCGGCCTTGAGGTCCATGCCCGCGCAGAAGTAGCCGCCCGCGCCGGTGAGGATGCAGCTGCGGATCTCCGGATCGTTGTCGACGCGGTCCCACGCCTCGACCATGATCGAGAGCATCTCGGTGGAAAGAGCGTTGCGCGCCTCCGGCCGGTTCAGCGTCAAGATCAAAGTGTGTCCGCGCTGCTCAATGAGGGCGTCGGGGCCTTTTTGAGGGTCGCTCACGGGTGTCCGCCTTCCAGCGTCGATGCCACAGACTTGTCTGGAAATGTAACACGTTCTAGTTTAGTGCCGTGGCCCTGAACATTGCCGATCTCGCCGAGCACGCCATCGACGCCGTGCCTGACCGCGTTGCCCTGATCTGCGGTGACGAACAGCTCACCTATGCAGAGTTGGATGAGAAGGCCAACCGCCTGGCTCACTATCTGCTCGACCAGGGCGTGAAGAAGGACGACAAGGTCGGGCTGTACTGCCGCAATCGCATCGAGATCGTGATCGCGATGCTCGGCATCGTGAAGGCGGGCGCCATCCTGGTCAACGTCAACTTCCGCTATGTCGAGGGCGAGTTGAAGTACCTGTTCGAGAACTCGGACATGGTCGCGCTGGTACACGAGCGCCGCTACGCCGACCGGGTCGCCAACGTCTTACCCGAGACGCCGAATGTCAAGACAGTCCTGGTGGTCGAGGACGGTAGCGACGACGACTACCAGCGCTACGGCGGCGTCGAGTTCTACTCCGCGCTCGAGCAGGGCTCGCCGTTGCGCGACTTCGGCGAACGCAGCCCCGACGACATCTACCTGCTCTACACCGGCGGCACCACCGGCTTCCCCAAGGGTGTGATGTGGCGGCACGAGGACATCTATCGGGTGTTGTTCGGCGGCACCGACTTCGCGACGGGCGAGCTTGTGAAGGACGAACACGACCTCGCGAAGGCCGCGGCGGAGAATCCGCCCATGATCCGTTACCCGATCCCACCGATGATCCACGGCGCGACCCAGTCGGCCACCTGGATGTCGATCTTCTCCGGCCAAACCACGGTGTTGGCACCGGAGTTCGATCCCGACGAGGTGTGGCGCGCGATCCACGACCACAAGGTCAACCTGTTGTTCTTCACCGGTGACGCGATGGCACGCCCATTGCTCGATGCGCTGCTCGCATCACAGGAAGGCGCGCAAGGGAAAGAAGCGTACGACCTGTCGTCGCTGTTTCTGTTAGCCAGCACCGCCGCCCTGTTCTCCACGAGCATCAAGGAGAAGTTCCTCGAACTGCTGCCCAACCGTGTGATCACCGACTCGATCGGGTCCTCGGAGACGGGCTTCGGCGGCACCAGCATCGTGGCAAAGGGTCAGTCGCACACCGGCGGACCGCGCGTCACGATCGACAAGACGACGGTGGTGCTCGACGAGGACGGCAACGAGGTCAAGCCGGGCTCCGGGGTGCGCGGCATCATCGCCAAGAAAGGCCACATTCCCGTCGGTTACTACAAGGACGAGAAGAAGACGGCTGAAACCTTCCGCACCTACAACGGTGTGCGCTACGCGATCCCCGGCGATTACGCAGAGGTGGACGCGGACGGCAGCGTGACGATGCTTGGCCGCGGCTCCCAGTCGATCAACAGCGGTGGCGAGAAGATCTACCCGGAAGAGGTCGAGGCCGCACTGAAGGGCCATCCGGACGTCTTCGACGCGTTGGTCGTCGGAGTGCCCGACGAGCGCTTCGGCCAGTGCGTCGCGGCCGTCGTGCACCGCCGTCCCGGAACCAGCACGACACTGGCAGATCTCGATACGTTCGTACGTCAGGAGATCGCGGGATACAAAGTCCCGCGCAAGGTCTGGTGGGTCGATGAGATCCATCGCACGCCGGCGGGCAAGCCGGACTACCGGTGGGCGAAGGACACGACGGAGGAGCGGCCTGCCGACGACGCGCACGCCAGCCACGTGGGATCTGCATCCTGATGCGAACCGAACTGTGCGATCGCTTCGGCATCGACTACCCGATCTTCGTCTTCACGCCGTCGGAGAAGGTTGCCGCAGCGGTGAGCAAGGCGGGCGGGCTCGGCGTGCTGGGCTGCGTACGGTTCAACGAGGCAGACGATCTGGAGAACGTCCTGTGCTGGATGGACGAGAACACCGACGGCAAGCCGTACGGCGTCGACATCGTGATGCCCGCCAAGGTGCCGCAAGAGGGCTCGGCCGTCGACATCAACAAGCTCATCCCGCAGACCCATCGCGACTTCGTCACGAAAACCCTTGCTGACCTTGGTGTTCCACCGCTACCCGAGGATGACGAGCGGTCGGAGGGCGTGCTGGGCTGGCTGCATTCGGTGGCCCGGTCGCACGTCGAGGTCGCGCTCAAGCATCCGATCAAGCTGATCGCCAACGCGCTGGGCTCGCCCCCGAAGGACGTCATCGACCAGGCGCACGAGCACGGCGTACCCGTGGCGGCCCTCGCGGGTAGCGCCAAGCATGCGGCGCGCCACATCGAGAACGGCGTCGACATCGTGGTGGCGCAGGGCCATGAGGCGGGCGGCCACACCGGCGAGATCGGTTCGATGGTGCTGTGGCCGGAAATCGTTGACGCCCTTGAGGGTAAGGCGCCTGTGCTCGCGGCGGGTGGTATTGGAACCGGTCGGCAGGTGGCCGCCGCGCTGGCGCTCGGAGCGTCCGGAGTGTGGATGGGTTCGGCATTTCTCACGGCCGCCGAATACGACCTCGGCCATCGCAAGCCGAGCGGCGTCTCGACGATTCAGGAGGCGCTGCTGCGCGCGAACTCCAGCGATACGGTGCGGCGCCGGATCTACACCGGCAAGCCGGCACGACTGTTGAAGTCGCGGTGGACCGACGCGTGGGACGCCCCCGATGCGCCCGAGCCGCTGCCGATGCCGCTGCAGAACATCCTCGTCAGCGAGGCGCATCAGCGGATGAACGAGTCGGACAATGCCGACACCGTTGCGATGCCGGTCGGTCAGATCGTCGGCCGGATGAATGAAATCCGTCCTGTAGCAGACATAATCGCCGAGTTGGTTTCCGGTTTCGAGGAAGCCACCAAGCGACTCGACGACATCCGAGAAGGCTGACTCGAAGCTTTGGTCGCCGACTGAACGCGAAACGCACGCTTTACAGACGAAGTGCGAGTGGACGTCTGCAAAACGTGTGTTTCGACGAAATGGTCCAGGGTCAGGGGAGATTGTCGTCCGCTCGTCGATGACGTTGGTCGCCACATGGCCGTTCATCCGGCCGGTGCGAGCTCGCGGTAACCCACACCAGCGGAACGCGGCGCGACAACAGCAGTCTCGCGCAGCGTCAGCGCTGAATCGAATACACGCGATCCGGACAGTCGACGCCCTCGGCCTGAAGCTGGCGCTTGATCACCTTGAACGTCTCGGTGCGCGGCAGCGTGGTGCCCACCCGCACGACGGACGGCCACTGTTTGGGGCCGAGGTCGGGCTGCTCGGTGAGAAATGCGCGGAACCCGTCCGGGTCGAACGTGGCGGCGTCGGTCAACACCAGCGCCGCCATCACCTGATCGCCGACATCGGGCGCCGGGATCCCGTACACCGCCACCTCGACGACGTCGGGATGGCGAAGCAGCACCCGCTCGATCGGCGCCGAGCCGAGGTTCTCACCGTCGACCCGCATCCAGTCGCCGAGTCGGCCGGCGAAGTAGGCAAAGTTGTTCTCGTCGCGGTAGGCCAGGTCCCCGCTGTGGTAGGCGCCACCGCGCATCCGCTCGGCGTCGGCGTCCGGGTCGTTGTAGTAGCCCTCGAAACGGCCTGCGTCCGAGACGTTTACCAGCTCACCGGTGACGCCCGGCGGGCACGGCTCGCCGCTCTCGACGTCGATGATCTCGGTACCGGGGGGCAACGGGCCCAGCGCTCCGGGCGGGGTCTCCGGCGTGCGGCCGATCGCGATACCGCCTTCTGTGGAACCGAATCCGTCCATCACCAACGTGTTGAACCGTGTTGCGAACCTCTCGACGTCGGCTGGCGCACCTTCATTGCCATACACCGCCCGAAGCGGGTTGTCCGCGTCGTCGGGTTGTTCGGGCGTGGCGAGCACGTAGGACAACGGCTTGCCCACATAGTTCGCATACGTTGCGCCGTAGCGGCGAATATCCGGAAGGAACTGCGATGCAGAGAACTTGCGCCGCAACGCAAGTGAACCACGCGAAGCGACTGCGACGGACCAGCCCACCAGTACCGCGTTCGAGTGGAACAGCGGCATCGAGACGTAGCAGACGTCAGTGGCGCCGAGGTCGAAGCGCTGCTTCATCATCTCACCCGCGATCGCGACCTTGCCCTGGCTGCAGATCACCGCCTTGGGGTCGCCGCTGGTGCCCGATGTGTAGATCAGCATGAAAAGATCGCCGGGATGGGCCTGATACGCGACCACCGGCTCGTCGGCGTAGGCCGCGACCTCGGCCGCCCACTCGGGCTGAGTCGACGTCGATGTGGTCGACGTCGCCGAGGACCTCCGCCGACGCCGAATCAGCGAGCACCACTTGGCAATCCGCGTGCGTGATATCGCGCTGCAGCGCGGCGCCACGGCGGACCGGGTTGAGGCCCACCGGCACGATTCCCGTCAGACCCGCGGCGACCAGCACTGCCGAGAAGAAGGGGGTGTTCTGCAGCAGCACGCCGACGTGTGGCGGCCGGTCGGGATCGAGGCGCGCCCGCAGCGCGGCCGCCACCGCCGCGCCGTGCTTGAGGTGATCTCGCCAGCTGGTGAACGAGTCCTCGAAGTAGACCCCCGCGGTCGTCGACGTCGACCAGCGGGCTCAGCAGGCCGGCAACAGTGGGAAGCCCTTGACTCACGGGTCAGGCGGGGGTGTCGGCCAATTCGCGCCCGATGCGCAGCAGCGCTCCGGTGGCACCGCCGACCGCGAACTCCGTCTGCTTGGCCGCCAGGAAGTACCGGTGCACCGGGTGGTCGGTGTCGATTCCGACGCCGCCGTGCACGTGCACCGTCGTATGGGCGACCCGGTGCCCCGCCTCGGCCGCCCAGAACGCCGCGGTGTTGACGTCGACTTCGGCGGGATGGTCCTCCGACAACCGCCACGCCGCCTGTGTCAGCGTCAGCCGTAGGGCCTTGACATCGATGTAGCCGTCGGCCAGCCGCGAGGAAACCGCCTGGAAGCTGCCGATCGGCCGGTCGAACTGCTCACGCTCGCGGGCGTATTCGGAGGTGAGTTCCAGCGCGCGCTCCAGGACGCCGAGCTGAAAAGCGCTGCGGCCCAGCGTGCCGTGTGTGGTCAGCCACGAAACCACGTCACCGTCGCCGACGATCCGGTCGGAGCCCAGTTCGACGCCGTGCAGTTCGAGATGTGCGACGCTGCCGTGGCCGGTGGTGCTCAGCGACTCCACCGTCAGCCCGGCATCTCCGGACGCGACGACGAAAACCTTGGTGCCCGAATCGGTTTCGGCGGGAACAAGGAAGGCGTCGGCGATGGGGCCGTAGCTGACCTGCGTGCGGGTGCCGGTCAGTCGGTAACCGTCGCCGGTCGCCGTACCCTGCACCGGGCCCTCGCCCATATCGCCGTCGAGCGCCACGGCCAGTATCTTCTCGCCGTTGATCGCGGGTACCGCCCACTCCTGCTGCAGCGCGTCGGGTCCGAACTTCGCCAGCGCACCCGCGGCGAGCACGGCCGACTCGAGGTACGGCACCGCGGCCATCTGCCGTCCAAGGGCGACCAAGACGGCGATCTGCTCCAGCACTCCGAATCCGCCGCCGCCCAACGACTCCGGCGCGGCCGTCGACAGGATGTCGGCTTCGATCAGCTTGCCCCACAGGGTGCTGTCGAAGCGCTCGTCGAGGCCGTCGAGCTCACGCTGGCGTTCCGGCGTGCTCACCGACTCGGTGATGGTGCGGGCCAGTCCGCCGAGGTCTTCGGATGCTTCGGTTGTCTTGAAATCCATTGTCGTTCAGTCCTTACCGGTTAACCCTGGGCAGGCCGAGCGCGACCATGCCGATGATGTCGCGCTGGATCTCGTTGGTGCCGCCACCGAAGGTCAGGATCAGGCACGACCGGTGCATGCGCTCGACGCGGCCGCGAAGCAGCGCGCCGGGAGAATCGGTGCGCAGGGTGGCCGCGGTGCCGAGCACCTCCATCAGCAGCCGGTAGGCCTCGGTGGCCAACTCGGTGCCGTACACCTTGGCCGCCGACGCATCCGCGGGCGACGGGGCGGCATCCGTGGCGGACGCCAACTCCCAGTTGATCAGCTTGAGCACCTCGGCCTTGGCGTGCACCCGCGCCAGGTTCAGTTGCACCCATTCCGAGTCGATGAGCCGGTTGCCGTGGATGTCCTTGGTGTTCTGCGCCCACTCGCGGACACCGCCCAGCGCCAGGAAGATCGGCTGCGCGGAAACCAGCGCAACCCGCTCGTGGTTGAGCTGATTGGTGACCAGCTTCCAGCCGGCGTTCTCCTCGCCGACGCGGCTCGACACCGGCACCCGCACGTCCTGGTAGTAGGTGGCGCTCGTGTCGACGCCCGCCATGGTGTGCACCGGAGTCCACGAGAAGCCCTCCGCCGTGGTCGGCACGATCAACATCGAGATACCGCGGTGCTTCTTGGCCTCGGGGTTTGTGCGCACCGCCAGCCACACATAGTCGGCGTAGGCGATCAGGCTGGTCCACATCTTCTGACCGTTGATCACGTAGTCGTCGCCGTCGCGGACCGCCGTGGTCCGCAGCGACGCCAGGTCCGTTCCCGCGCCGGGTTCGGAGTAGCCGATCGCGAAGTGCAGTTCACCGGCGGCGATCTTGGGCAGGAAGAACTTCTTCTGCTCGTCGGTGCCGAAGGCCATGATGGTCGGCGCCACGCTGTTGATCGTCAGGAACGGCACCGGGACGTTGGCGATGGCGGCCTCGTCGTTGAAGATCAGGCCTTCCATCGGCGTGCGCTCCTGGCCGCCGTACTCCTTGGGCCACGACAGCGTCAGCCAACCGTCCTTGCCCATCTGAGCGACGGTCTCGCGGTAGACGTTGCCCCGCCCCATCTCGCCGTCGCTTGCGGCGAGCGCCTCGGCGCGTTCGGGAGTCATGAGCTTGGTGAAGTAGGCGCGCAGCTCGCGGCGCAGCTCCTCCTGCTCTGGGGTGTAGCCGATCCGCATCGCCATGTCCTAACTTCTCTAGAGGCACGATTTGGCACCCGGAGGGGAACTGAGTTCCAGCCCGAATTCACCCCCGGTTGTAACACGTTCTAGTCTTGGGGTCCAGGCCGGTGCCACACTGTTGCTCAGAGCAGCTCTGACCGCGAGGAGGTTGTGATGCGAGTTGAAGTGGACCGCGACCGATGCGAAGGCAATGCCGTTTGCGTGGGAATCGCCCCCGACCTGTTCGATCTCGACGACGAGGATTACGCCGTCATCAAGGCCGACCCCGTGCCGGAAGACCAGGAGGACGTGGCGGAGCAGTCGATCGCCGAGTGCCCCCGAGCAGCCCTGATCCGAAAAGACTAGAGGTATTCATAAATGACAGCAGATGCGACTGATCTCTCGGGTCTGGTCGCCGTGGTGACCGGCGCGGCGGCGGGGCTCGGCCGCGCAGAGGCCATCGGCCTGGCGCGAGCGGGCGCCACGGTCGTCGTCAACGACATCGCCGGCGCCCTGGACAAGTCCGACGTCATCGACGAGATCGTCGCCGCCGGGTCCAAGGCCGTCGCGGTCGCCGGTGACATCGGCGCGCGGTCGACGGCCGATGAACTGGTGGCGACGGCCGACGGTCTCGGCGGCCTGAGCATCGTCGTCAACAACGCGGGCATCACGCGTGACCGCATGTTGTTCAACATGACCGACGAGGACTGGGACGCGGTGATCTCCGTGCACCTGCGCGGTCATTTCCTGCTGACCCGCAACGCCGCCACCTACTGGCGCGCCAAGGCCAAGGAGAACGACGGGACGGTCTACGGCCGCGTCATCAACACGTCGTCCGAGGCGGGCCTGGTCGGGCCCGTCGGTCAGGCGAACTACGGTGCGGCCAAGGCCGGCATCACCGCGCTGACGTTGACGATGGCGCGTGCGCTGGAGCGGTACGGCGTGCGGGCCAACGCGATCGCGCCCCGTGCCCGCACGGCCATGACCGCCGACGTGTTCGGCGAGGCACCGGACCTGGCCGAAGGCGAGGTCGACGGCCTGTCACCCGAGCACGTGGTCACGCTCGTGCGGTTCCTGGCCTCGCCCGCCGCGCAAGGGGTCAATGGACAGCTGTTCATCGTCTACGGTCCAACGGTGACGCTGGTGGCAGCGCCCACCGTGGAGGCTCAGTTCAGCGCGGAATCCGGTGCCTGGGCCCCGGCGGACCTGTCGAAAACGTTGCAGACCTACTTTGCTGACCGCGATCCCGAACGGAATTTCGCAGCCACGGAGTTGATGGGATAGCAGAACTGACAGTCTCGGTTGTCACCGGCCCAGACCGACTAGAACACGTTCTATAATGACCTGTGTCACACCGTTTCTGACCAGCGCGGATATAACAATTTGGCAGTTTTTGTAGTTCTTTGACACTGCGAACTTGTTCTAGTTAGTATGATCCGGCTCACTAAGAGCAGCGCTTAAACCAGGGGTGGGAAGTCCGCCGCGGCAGCGAGTTTCGAATCCTTCGCCAACGCGAGCGCGCCGAACGCCCCGCCCTGAGAACGGAGCCCGAGGTTGATCGAACAGCTCGCGGCACCGACTCGGGCCGTGGGCGGGTTCTTCGAAATGACCCTCGACACCTTCGTCAAGATCTTCCGACGACCCTTTCAGTTTCGCGAGTTCCTCGAGCAGACGTGGATGATCGCGAGGGTTGCGATCATCCCGACGCTGCTGATCTCGATTCCGTTCACGGTGCTGGTCGCGTTCACGCTCAACGTCCTGCTGCGCGAGATAGGCGCCGCGGATTTGTCCGGCTCCGGTACCGCGTTCGGCACGGTGACTCAGCTGGGTCCGATCTCGACCGTGCTCGTCATCGCCGGTGCTGGGGCGACCGCAATCTGCGCCGACCTTGGTGCCCGCACCATCCGTGAGGAAATCGATGCGATGCGGGTGCTCGGCATCGATCCCATTCAACGGCTCGTGGTGCCGCGCGTGCTGGCATCGACCTGCGTGGCGCTGCTGCTCAACGGTCTGGTGATCGCGATCGGCCTGACCGGTGGCTACGTGTTCTCCGTGCTACTGCAGGGGGTGAACCCAGGCGCGTTCATCAACGGTCTGACCATCCTGACCGGGTTGGGCGAGTTGGTGATTTCGGAAGTAAAGGCCTTGCTGTTCGGTCTGATGGCGGGTCTCGTCGGCTGTTACCGCGGCCTCACCGTCAAAGGCGGACCCAAGGGCGTGGGAGAGGCCGTCAACGAGACCGTCATCTATGCCTTCATCTGTCTGTTCGTGATCAATGTGCTCATGACCGCAATCGGCGTTCGGGTCCTCAGCTGATGAGCCAGCTGGGTAATTACGATGTGGCGCTGCGCATGCGGCAGGCGTTCAGATGGCTGCCCAGGGCCGTCGACTCCTTTGGCGAGCAGGCGTTGTTCTACGCCGAGTCGATCCGATACGTTCCAAACGCGGTGCGGCGCTACCGCAAGGAGACGGTCCGGCTGATTGCGGAGATGACGTTGGGCACCGGCGCGCTGATCCTCATCGGCGGCACGGTCGGCGTCGCGGCGTTCCTCACGCTGGCTTCCGGCGGTGTCATCGCGGTGCAGGGCTACGAGTCGCTGGGCAACATCGGCATCGAAGCGCTGACAGGGTTCCTGTCCGCCTATCTCAACGTGCGCATCGTGGCGCCGATCATCGCGGGCATTGCGCTCGCCGCCACCATTGGCGCAGGCACCACCGCCCAACTGGGCGCGATGCGCATCGCCGAGGAGATCGATGCCGTCGAAGCAATGGCCGTGCACTCGGTGTCCTACATGGTGTCCACCCGCATCGTCGCCGGGCTGGTTGCGATCATTCCGCTGTACTCGTTGGCCACGTTGGCCGCGTTCTTCTCGGCACGCACCATCACCGTGTACGTCAACGGACAATCCGCGGGTCTCTACGACCACTACTTCAACACGTTCCTGATACCGACCGATCTATTGTGGTCTTTCGCTCAGGCCATTGTGATGGCGGTCGCGGTGATGCTGGTGCATACCTACTACGGTTACAACGCATCCGGCGGACCCGTCGGCGTGGGCGTCGCTGTGGGTAAGGCGGTCCGGACGTCGCTGATCGTCGTGGTCGTCATTACCTTGTTCATTTCCCTGGGCGTGTATGGCGTTACCGGTAACTTCAATCTGTCGGGCTAGAGGGGAGAGCAGAGCATCGTGCCGAGGACTACCGCGATCAGGATCGCCGCCGCAGTGCTGGCGGCGATCATCGTGGCGTTCTCGGTGTTCACCTATCTCGCGTACACCGCCGCGTTCACCCCGACCGAGACCGTGACGGTGACCTCTCCGCGAGCAGGTTTGGTGATGGACCGCGACGCCAAGGTCAAGTACCGCGGTATCCAAATCGGCAAGGTCGAAGACATCGCGTATTCCGGTGACGAGGCGACGTTGACGCTCGCGATCAACCGTGGCGAGATGCGCTACGTGCCGTCGAATGCGCCTGTGCGTATCGCCAGCACAACAGTGTTCGGCGCGAAGTCGGTGGAATTCCTTGCGCCAGAGCAGCCTTCCGGTACGTCGTTGCGCCCCGGCGCGGTAGTCCAGGCTGAGGCGGTGCAGCTGGAAGCCAACACGTTGTTCCAGACCCTGATCGATGTGCTCAATAAGATCAACCCAATACACCTGAACGCGACCATGTCGGCAATCGCAGAGGGCTTGCGCGGTCATGGGGACGACTTGGGCTCCACCATGGCGGGCCTGAATCAGTATCTCGCGCAACTGAATCCAAAGTTGCCGACGGTTGAGTCGCTTTTCGCGCAGTCTGCGACGGTGGCCAACATCTACGGCGATGCCGGCCCCGACCTGGTGACTGTGATCAATAATGCGCCAACGATCAGTAACACGATCGTCGATGAGCAGGAGAACCTGAACGCGACGTTGCTCGCGACGATCGGACTGGCGAACGAGGCCTCCTCAACACTGGAGCCCGGAGCGGACGACTACATCGCAGCGATCCAGCGCCTGCGGGCGCCGTTGACGGTGCTTGGCGACTATTCGCCGGTACTTGGCTGCATCGTGCAAGGTGTTGCGAGGGGGGCCGAGCGGGGTGGACGCATCGTCGGTGGCTTCAAACCCGGCGCGATGGTCAGTTCCAGCTTCGTATTGGGCGTGCCGTCCTACACGTATCCAGAGAGCCTGCCGATCGTGAACGCGTCGGGTGGTCCAAACTGCCGCGGCCTGCCCGACCTCCCCAGCAAGCAATTCGGCGGCTCGTTTTTCAGGTCACCATTCCTGGTCACCGACAACGCCTACATCCCGTACGAGCCGTTCACTGAGGTTCAGGTCGACGCCCCGTCGACATTCCAGTTCCTCTTCAACGGCGCTTTCGCAGAACGGGACGACTTCTGATGGGCCACCGGGCGATCTTGGTCAAGGTGAGCATCTTCGTGGTGGTCATGCTTTTGGTTTCCGCCGCTTTGGTGGTGATCTTCGGCGAGTTCCGGTTCGCCGCGAACAACCGCTACCACGCCACGTTCAGCGACGCCTCGCGACTCGAGGGCGGCAGCGACGTGCGGATCGCAGGGGTTCCGGTTGGCAGCGTCGATGATGTGAAGCTGAATCCCGACAACACCGTCGATGTGTCCTTCGCCCTCGACAAGAAGTACCAGTTGTATACGTCGACGCGGGCCGTGATCCGCTATGAAAACCTGGTCGGCGACCGCTTTATGGAGATCACCTCGGGCCCGGGCGAGCTTCGAAAGTTGCCTTCGGGTGGCATGATTTCCATCAATCAGACCCAGCCGGCCTTGGACCTCGACGCACTGCTCGGTGGCCTACGGCCGGTGGTCAAGGGTCTCAATGGCGACCAGGTCAACCAGATCAGTAATGCGATCCTCGAATTGCTGCAGGGCGAGGGTGGCGCACTGTCTCAATTGCTCTCGGAGACAGGAACATTCAGCCAGACATTGGGTGATCGCTATCAGGTGATCTCGGAGGTGATCCAGAATCTCAACGAGGTGCTGGGGACCATTGACGAGAAGAGCGTGGAGTTCGATGCCAGCGTGGACGAGCTCCAGAAGCTGGTCACCGGACTGGCGGAGGGCCGCGACCCGATCGCAGGGGCGATTCCGCCGCTGGCGTCCGCGGAAGCGGATCTGACCGACATGCTGGCCAATTCGCGACGGCCGCTGCAGGGCGTGCTCGAGAACCTTCGCCCGCTGGCGACCGAGTTCGACAACCGCAAGGCTGAGGTCAATCGAGTCATCGAGCCGTTGGCCGAGAACTACTTGCGGCTCAATTCCCTTGGTGCGTACGGATCGTACTTCAACTACTACATCTGCGCGACGACGCTCAAATTCAACGGGCCGGCAGGCAGCGACATTTTCCTGCCGATTGGCGGCGTGCCGGACCCATCGAAGGGCAGGTGTTCCGAGAATGGATAAGACCATGCGGGCGGGCATCTTCGGCATCGCGATCGTCGTGTTGGTCGTGCTCGTCGCGTTCGGCTACCACACCCTGCCGTTCTATCCGCAAGGCAAGTCCTACGAGGCCTTCTTCGCCGACGCCGGTGGCATCTCGCCGGGCAACGACGTCAACATCTCCGGCATCACGGTCGGCAAAGTCTCCGACGTCGGCCTCGCCGGCGACGTGGCAAAGGTGACATTCACCGTCGACCGCGACGTCAGGCTGGGCGATCAGACGCTGGTATCGATCCGCACCGATACCGTTCTGGGTGAGAGATCGCTTGGGGTCGCTCCACAAGGCAGTGGGTCGGTGACATCAATTCCTTTGGGCCGCACCACCGTTCCGTACACGTTGAACATGGCACTACAGGATCTCGGTCAGAACTCCGCCGCGCTCGACAAGGATCAGTTGACCCAGGCGTTGCAGGTGTTGACCGATTCATTTCGCGACGCGACACCTGAGCTGCGCCGCACGCTCGACGGGGTGGCCGAGTTGTCGCGCAGCATCAACGCCAACGACGCAGCGCTGGGCCAGCTGTTGACACGCGCGAAGTCGGTGACCGCAGTGCTCGCCGACCGAGCCGGTCAGGTGAATCAACTCGTCACCGACGGCAATCAGCTCTTCGCCGCACTCGATGAGCGACGGGCCGCGCTGAGTAGTTTGATCGCCGGTATCGACGATGTGTCACAACAGATTTCGGGATTTGTGGCCGATAACCGCCGCGAATTCGGCCCGGCCCTGAAGAAACTGAATCTGGTGATGGACAACCTGCTCGAACGCCGTGAGCACATCAGTGAGGCGCTGAAGCGTTTGCCACCGTACGCCACCGCTCTCGGCGAGTCGGTCGGTTCGGGTTCGGGTTTCATGGTCAACCTGCCCAACGCGATACCGAACAGTACGCAGGAGGCCCTGCTGCTGGATCTCTACTTCCAGCCGGGCAAGATTCCGGACAGCATGGCCGATCTCCTGCGCGGGTTCATCAACGAGCGGCTGATCATAAGGCCGAAGTCACCGTGAGCCGCTGGATGCGTTACGGAGTCATCGCGGCGCTGCTGGTGGCGCTGATCGGTGGCGTGTCCGTGGTATGGCCACGGGTCACCACGTACACGCGTGGTCGGATACTTCACCTCGGCGGCGGGCGTGTATCCGGGCGACGAAGTCCGCGTCGTCGGCGTTCCGATTGGCTCGATCGAATCGATCTCACCGCAGGCCGAGGCCGTCAAGATCACCATGAGGGTGAAGGACGGCGTCAAAGTGCCCGCCGACGCCCGCGCGGTGATCATGGCGCCGAACCTCGTGGCGGCCCGGTTCATCCAACTCACGCCTGTCTACCAACAGGGCCCGGCGATGAAGGATGGCGGCACAATCGAGTTGGGCCGCACTGCCGTGCCGGTGGAGTGGGACGATGTCAAAACCGAGCTGACCAGGCTCAGCCAGCAGCTCGGGCCGTCGGCGGGCCAAGTCCAGGGCCCATTGAGCGAGTTCGTCAACCAGGCCGCCGATACCTTCGACGGTAACGGCGACTCGTTCCGGCAAGCCCTGCGCGAATTGTCGCAGACTGCAGGGCGGCTGGGCGACTCGAGCACCGACCTGTTCGGCACGGTGAAAAATCTGCAGATCTTGGTCGACGCGCTTTCGAAGAGCAACGAGCAAATCGTCCAATTCAGTGGACATTTGGCGTCGGTCTCTCAGGTGTTGGCCGACAGCTCGGTGGGGCTGGACGACACCCTGGGCAGTCTGAACCAGGCCCTGTCGGACGTCCGCGGCTTCCTCGACGAGAACAACGAGGTACTGGTCGGCAGCATCGAGAGGCTGACCGACTTCACCAGCATCCTGACAACCCAGACCGACGACGTCGAGCAGATCCTGCATGTCCTTCCGAACGCGATGGCGAACTTCTACAACATCTACAACCCGGCCCAGGGCACCGCCAATGGCCTTCTCGGCCTGCCGGAGTTCGCCAACCCGGTGCAGTTCATCTGCGGGAACTTCGACGGCGCGGGAACGCCCGACTACGACAAGCGAGCCGAGATCTGCCGCCAGCGGATGGCCCCGGTGCTGAAGCGCCTGGCGGTGAACTACCCGCCCTTCATGGAGCATGGGATCAATACGATCACCGCGTACAAGGGCCAGGTCATCTACGACACCCCGGCGACTGAGGCCAAGGCGCAGACCTACATCCCGTATCTGGAGTGGATACCGGCCGACGGGCGGTTCCCGCCTCGTGCCGGCGATGCAGGAGACCCCAGTTCGTTGCTGCTGCCCCAGAACCCGGTTCCCGGTCCGCCGCCGCCGGCGCAGCCGTACACGCTTGGTCCGGTGGTACCGCCGCCAGGTCCACCGCCTGGTCCGGTTCCGGGTGCGCCGCCGGCACCAGCTGCGCCCGGTCCGCTTCCGGCCGAGGCCGGCTGTCCCGCATGGAGGCGGAGAGGATGACACGCGAGCCATTGGGAATCAAAGCCGGGCGCGCAACCCGCCGGACCCTGGCCATCGGTTCCGGCGCGGTACTGCTTGCCGGCTGCCAGTTCGGCGGGCTGAACTCGCTTAACATGCCGGGCACCGAAGGCCACGGCAAAGGCGCCTTCTCGATCACCGTGGAAGTGCCCGATGTGGCCACGCTTCCACAGAACTCGCCCGTGATGGTCGACAACGTCACGGTCGGCAGCGTTTCGGGAATCGAGGCCGTTCAGCGGGCGGACGGCACCTTCTACGCGGCGGTGAAACTCTCGCTGGATCAAGACGTCACGTTGCCGGCTAACGTGACTGTGAAGGTCGCGCAGACATCGCTGTTGGGGTCGCAGCATATCGAGCTAGCGTCTCCGGTTGACCAGCCGCCGGTTGGCGAGCTGCGTGACGGGCTTCAGATCCCGCTGAGCCAGGGCAGCCGTTATCCGACTACAGAGGAAGTGCTGTCCGCATTGGGCGTGGTCGTCAACAAGGGCAACCTCGGCGCGCTGCAGGACATCACGCAAGAGGTCTACAACGCGGTCGCCGGCCGTCAGGGCCAGTTCGCCGGTCTGATCCCGCGGCTCGCTGAACTCGCCTCGTCGTTGAATCGGCAGACCGATGACATCATCGCGACGGCCGAAGGCCTGAACCGATTCGCGGGAGTCCTCGCGCGCAGCAAGGACAGTTTGGGTCGCGCGCTGGACACGCTTCCAGGAGCGCTGCGGGTACTCAACGACAACCGTGCCCAGATCGTCGACGCCTTCGCCGCGCTGCAGCGCCTCGGCACCGTGGCGTCGCGCATCCTGGCCGAAACCAAGGATGATTTCGCCGAGGACATCATCGATTTGTACGCGGTGATCAAGCCGCTCAACGACAACCGTGCGGATTTTGTGGGAAGCCTGGACAGCTTGGCTACCTTCCCGTTCCCGGGCAAGAACTTGGCCAAAGTGGCCAGGGGTGATTATTTCAACATCTTCGCCACATTCGATCTGACAATCCGCCGGCTCGGCGAGACCATCTTCACGACGTCGTTTTTCGACCCGAACATGAAGCGCCTCGCCGAGGTCGTCAACCCGCCGGAATTCCTCACCGGGGAGATGGCGAATCTGTCAGGGCAGGCCGCAGATCCGTTCACGATCCCGCCCGGCACCGCGTCGGGGCAGGAGGTGCCGCCGGAGTAATGAGTCGAACTACGCGAATCCAACTGTGGGTCTTCGCCGTTGTGACCCTGGTCTCTGTCGGCGCGATAGCTCTGTTGTACGTGCGTATTCCCGCCCGGCTGGGCTTGGGAACGTATGAGGTGACTGCGAATTTCGTTGCCGGCGGCGGACTGTACGAGAACGCCAATGTCACCTTTCGGGGCGTGCAAGCCGGACGCGTCGAGGCCGTGCAGCTGACCAACGGCGGCGTCGCCGCGCGCATGCGGCTCAACAGCGATATCAAGATCCCGGCGAATTCCACCGCCACCGTCAGGAGCGTGTCTGCGATCGGCGAACAATACGTAGATTTCGTTCCGCCCGCTGATCCCTCGCCGGGGGTGCTGCAGAATCGTGCATCCATTCCGGAGGAGCGGACGGCGATACCGCAGGACGTCGCCGAGTTGTTGCGTGAGGCCGACCAATTGGTGAGCAGCCTCGACAACACCCGGCTCCAGGACCTCCTGCGCGAGGCGTTCGAGGCGTTCAACGGCTCCGGGCCCGAATTGGCGCGGCTGCTCGAGTCGGCACGGGTGCTGATCGACGAGGCCAACGCAAGCTGGCCGCAGACCTCGGCGCTGATCGACCAGGCTGGACCACTCTTGGAGGCGCAGATTCGCAGTGGCGATGACATCCGGTCGTTCTCCGACGGCCTTGCGCGCTTGACCAGCGAAGTGGCCGGGGCCGACCCCCAGTTGCGTTCGCTGCTCGCGACCGCGCCAGGAGCGGCCGCCGAAGCCAGCGAGACGTTCTCGGGAATTCGCCCGTCGTTCCCGGTGCTCGCGTACAACTTGGCCAACTTCGGCCGCGTCGGCGTCATCTACCGCAAGTCGATCGAACAGGCGCTGGTCATCTTTCCTGCCCTGCAGGCATCTCTGCTGACGATCGGTGGCCAACTTCCCGTGGACGAAGGCGGCAAGCAGGACTTCAAGATCTCGATCAATGATCCGCCGCCATGCAACACGGGGTTCTTGCCACCGGCGGAGATCCGCACGCCTGGCGACACGACTTTGCGCGACCTTCCGACGGACATGTATTGCAAAGTCGCGCAGAACGATCCGATGGTGGTGCGTGGCGCGAGGAACTACCCGTGCCAGGAGTTCCCAGGCAAGCGCGCGCCGACAATTCAGTTGTGCCGCGACCCGAACGGCTACGTCCCGATCGGCAACAGCCCATGGCGCGGTCCGCCGGTGCCGATTGGCACACCGATGGATGTCATGGAGGACGACACGCCAGAGGACGGGCGAAACATTCTGCCGCCCAACAAGTTCCCCTATATCCCACCGGAGAACGATCCGGACCCGGGATATCCCGTCGCGCCCGGATTTGTGCCGCCCGGGGTTCAGGCCGGCCCGGGACCGGCGCCGCATCAGCCGTGGCCGTATATTCCCCCGCCGAACCAGGGACCGCCGCCGCCGCCACTGACGGCGTGGATACCGCCGGCACCGTATCCGGAGGCGTGGCCTCCGCCGGCAGTCCCGCCGGGGTGGGCGACCAATCCACCGAACGTGTTTGCGGGGCCCTACGGCCCCGCACCGCCGCCGCCACCGGCTCCCGCAGCACCGCCGCCTGCGGCACCACCGCAGGCCAGTGGGGCCGCCTACGGGACGTACGACCAGAACACGGGAGTTTTCGTCGACCCAGCAGGTGGTACCGGGGTGTACGCACCGGGCGTCGCTAATATGCGGCCACAGGAGAATTGGCTGGATCTGATGCTGTATCCGAGGCAGGTTTGATGACATCCACCCCGACAGGTCCGCGGCAGGCCGTTCGTCGCCGCGCATCCCGGCCTGCCGGTCCGACCAACGGTAAGGCCGCCGAGGTCACCGCCGTGCGCGTTCCGACAGCGGATCCGAGCGGAACAACGCCTGCTCGCAAGGTCCGCAAGACTGCGCCCCCGCCACGCCGGCCGGCGCATCGACGGCTGGTCGCAATCGTTGCCCTGGTGTGCGGGTTGGTCGCGACGGGTGTCCTTGGCGCCGCAGTGGCGGTCCTGATCGCCCAGAAGCAGAACACAGAAACATTGCAAGCGCGCAATCAGCGGTTCGTCGACACCGCGACGCAGACCGTGGTGAACATGTTCAGCTTCAAGCAGGACTCCATCGACGACAGTGTCAACCGGTTCTACGACAGCACAAGCGGGCCGTTGCGCGACATGTTCAGCCAGAACAACGCTGTCGATAACCTCAAGGCCATTTTCCGTGATACCGGCGGCAGTTCGGAGACTGTGATCAACGGTGCCGCGCTGGAAAGCATCGACGACATCAGCAACAATGCAGCGGTGCTGGTGTCGGCGCGGGTCACGGCCAGTGACATGAACGGGAACAACAGGCCGTCGCAGCCATACCGGCTGCGCATCATCGTGCACGAGGATGACGACGGGCGGATGACAGCCTACGACCTCCACTACCCCAACGGCGGCAACTGATGCGCTGGCTTGTGAGCGGCATTGCAGGCCTTGTGACTGTTGCGTTCGTGAGCCTGGCTGCGGTGGGCGGTGGGCTGTACTGGCAGCGGGTAGAGACGCGTAGTGCGCAAGCAGCCCGCGACGAGCTCGGACCGCTTGCGCAGAAGCAAATTCCGACCGTCTTCACCTACGACTACAAGACCGTCGAGCGCAGCCTCACTGATGCGTCCAACCTGCTCACGCCCGACTACCGCAAGGAGTTCGAAGACAGGGCGAACTCCGATATCATTCCGCAGGCTCGGGCGCGGGAATTGGTGAGTCAAGCCAACGTGGTCGGTGTCGGAGTAATGGATGCGCAGCGGAACTCGGCAGCGGTGATGGTCTACATCAACCGGACGGTGTCTGAGAAATCGAACCGCGACCAGCCGATCTATGACGGCGCGCGACTGCGCGTCGATTACAAGCGCATAGGCGGCAAGTGGCTGATCAACTACATCACCCCGATCTAGCCGCGTCCTCTCGGGTCGCGGCCAATGCCTCGAGGAATGACCGCGCCCACAGGTCGACGTCGTGTACAAGCACCTGGCGGCGCAGCGCTCGCATCCGCCGCCTGCCCTCTTCAGGTGTCTGATTCAACGCCGCCTCGATGGCATCCTTGACACCTTCGAGGTGATGCGGGTTGGCATGGTAGGCCTGACGGAGTTCAGCTGCGGCGCCGGTGAATTCGCTGAGCACCAGAGCGCCGCCGAGGTCGTTGCGGCAGGCGACGTACTCCTTGGCGACGAGATTCATACCGTCGCGCAGAGGCGTGACGAGCATGACGTCGGCGGCCACGAAGAAGGCGATCAACTCGTCGCGGGGTATCGGCCGGTGCAGGTAGTGCACGATCGGGTGCCCGACCTCACCGTGTTCGCCGTTGATGTGGCCGACCTGGCGTTCGATGGCTTCGCGCATCGCGATGTAGCTCTCGACGCGTTCCCGGCTCGGCGTCGCGAGCTGCACCAGCACGGTGTCATCGGTTTTGGCCCGATGCTCGTCGAGTAGCTCCGAGAATGCTTTCAGCCGAACGTCGATGCCCTTGGTGTAATCCAGCCGGTCGACACCCAACAGGATCTTGCGCGGATTGCCCAGTTCGCTGCGGATCTGTTGCGCGCGCTCGCGGATTGCACGCGTGCGCGCCTGCTGGTCGAGCGCCGTCGAATCGATGGAGATGGGGAAGGCGCCGACCTTGACGGTGCGGAAGCCGACGCCGATCTCGCCGAAACGGGAGCGCACACCGATCGTCGCACGCGAGGTGTTGGCGCCCACCAGTCGGCGGGCCAGGATGAGGAAGTTCTGTGCGCCGCCGGGCAGGTGGAAGCCGACGAGATCGGCGCCCAACAGACCCTCGATGATCTCGGTGCGCCACGGCATCTGCATGAACAGCTCGACCGGCGGGAACGGGATGTGCAGGAAGAAACCGATGGTGAGATCCGGCCGCAGCATCCGCAACATCTTCGGGACGAGCTGCAGCTGGTAGTCCTGCACCCACACCGTCGCGCCCTCGGCGGCGGCTTTTCGCCGTCGCCTCGGCGAACCGTCGGTTGACGTCGACGTAGCGGTCCCACCACTCGCGGTGGTAGATCGGCTTGACGATGACGTCGTGATACAGCGGCCACAGCGCCGCGTTGGAGAAGCCCTCGTAGTACTCGGCGATGTCGTCGGCGGACAGGCTGACCGGGCACAGCCGCATGTCGTCCTGCTCGATGGGCTCGTCGCCGGCATCGGGAATGCCCGGCCATCCGATCCACGCACCGCGTCTGCGGCGCAGAAGCGGCTCCAGGGCGGTGACGAGACCACCCGGGCTCCGTTTCCACGTCGTGGTGCCGTCCGGCAGCCGTTCCATGTCGATCGGCAGCCGGTTGGCCACCACGACGAAGTCGGAATCCCCGGAGCCGACCTTTCGGCCGCCCCCCGGAGTCACTTACGCCTCGATTTTCGAGGGCCCAATGCCGAGCATCGAGAGGAAAACCCGGCACTCGTCGGCGTCCTTTGCGTACGCGGCGACGACGCGCCTGGCCTGGCGTGCAGTGCTGTCGGCTAGCGGTTCGACGTCGCCGAGCTCGGCGGGATCAGATTTCGCAGGCATACGACAACTCTAGCGACGGCGTCGCCGCCGCCGCTCAGCGGCTCGTCGACTAGGGGCTATGGCCGAAGATAGGCGCCGGCGGCGGAGTCACCGTCTGGGCCTGCGCCTCCTCGGCAAGGCCGATGCAGTTACCCGCGTTGTGTCCGGAGCAGGGGATGCCCATGACCTCGGGAATATCGGGATTGCCGGGCTGAGTCGAGAACACCGAGCCGGAGTGGGGAACGGTGTGGGGGATGCAATTGCCGGTGAACTGGTCGGCCTCTTCACCGCTCAAGCACCCCTGAGCCATCGGTGCGGTGTCGGTCGCCGGGACCGCGAAGACGGCGATCGCCGGGGCGGCGGCAACTGCGACCGCAAAACCACCGGCAAGGATCAGTCGTCGGGCTGAAAGCTGGAAGGTCGCCATCGTCACGCTTCCTGTCGTTATTGACTTTGTCGTCGGCATCGATTCTATGGAAGCTGCATGATTTCTGCACAGCTTCCGTGAGTTCCCTGCAAACCGCTACGGGCTGGAACTGATGATGGAACGGGGGACGACGGGCGGCCCCATGGCCGCCTGGTCCTCCGCCAGGCCGTAGCACGCACCCGAGTTGTGCCCGATGCACGGAATGCCGTCGATCTCCGGAACATCCGGGTTCGCTGCGGTCGTGGTGAACGGGGAGCCGGAGTTGGGCACCATGAAGGGAACGCAGGTCGTCGTGAACTGGTCCTCTTCCTCACCCGTTGAGCACCCTTGGGCCTGCGGATTACCGGGCTCGGGCGTGGAAAACGCGGCGATCGCAGGCGCGGTGGCCGCCGCCACGATGAACGCGCCGATCATGAGGTGTCGCCGAATCGCGAATGAGGATGTTGCCATCCACCGAGTCTAGTGACCGAGGGGCGATTCTGTGGATCATCGGCGTGGAGATCCTCGGCCGAGCTACGGGCTGGAGCTCACGCTCGTGTGCGGCTCAACCAGCGGGGTCTGCGCCTGCTGCTCTTCGGCCAGGCCGATGCACTGACCCGAATTGTGGCCGCCACATGGGATCCCGTCGATCGCAGGCATGTCCGGATTGCCCGGGATCGTGGACAACGGCGACGGCGAATTCGGCACGAGTTCCGGCGTGCACGTGGTGGTGTACAGATCCTCGGATTCGCCTGCGGGGCAGGCCGCGACCGCCGGTGTGGAGGCGTCCGGCAACGCCAGCGCAGCCACAGCCGGTGTGGCCAGGGCCGCCAGCGCGAATCCGCCGGCCAGGATGATTCGTGACATTGTGGTTCGCTGTGTCGCCATTTCGTTCTTCTTTCAGGTTTGCTGAACGCTTCGCGAGGCGCAGCCACATTGTTTCGACGCTGCCTCTCGGGATGCCCAAGTCTACTCGTAATGAAGGGAATAGGGCCGATAATGGTTTGGCGGTAGTTCCGCGGATGCCGGTTCTGTGATTTGTCTGGAAGGTTGCTGTGACACCGCTGAACGAGAGCTTGACGTCGCACCGTAATGTGCAAGCTGTCGAACAACATGAGCGAGGTGGTCGGCTGTGGCCAGCCCTGATCTGACAAGCACCGAACCGGCCGGAGGCGAAGCGCCCCAACAGGTGGCTTACGAGACGCTGGACGAGGGACGGATCGCACGCATCTGGCTCGACCGGCCTGCGGCTCAGAACGCCCAGTCGCGAACGCTGCTGGTACAGCTGGACGAGGCCTTCGGTCGCGCGGAGGCCGACGACCAGGTGCGGGTGGTCATCCTGGCCGGGCGCGGCAAGAACTTCTCGGCCGGACACGATCTCGGTTCGGAGGAAGCTCTGCTGGAGCGTCAGCCCGGCCCGGGACAGCATCCGACGTTTCGGTCACATGGCTCGACAAGGTCTGGCGTTGCCGAGAGAACGTATCTCCAGGAGTGGCACTACTTCTTCGAGAACACCCGCCGCTGGCGCGATCTGCGCAAGATCACCGTCGCGCAGGTGCAGGGCAACGCGATCTCGGCAGGGTTGATGCTCATCTGGGCATGCGATCTGATCGTGGCCGCCGACGACGCCAAGTTCAGCGATGTCGTCGCCGTCAGGATGGGCATGCCCGGCGTGGAGTATTACGCCCACCCATGGGAATTCGGTGCGCGCAAGGCCAAAGAGCTTCTGCTGACCGGTGATTCGATCGACGCGGAGGAAGCCTACCGCCTCGGTATGGTGTCGAAGATCTTCCCGCGCGACGAACTCGAGGAGAAGACGCTGGACTTCGCTCGGCGCATCGCCGAGCGGCCCACCATGGCCGCGTTGTTGGTCAAGGATTCGGTCAACGCCGCGGCCGACGCGATGGGCTTCACCGAGGCGCTGCGGCATGCGTTCCACATTCACGAACTCGGGCACGCCCACTGGGCGGCAGCTAACGAGAATCGGTACCCCGTCGGCCTGCCGCCTGATGTGCCGGACTGGCGCACGCTGGGCGCCCCCAAGCCCGCCCGCCGCGACGAGCCATGACGTATAACCAGAACCTGTTCTAGTCGACGGACGAAGGGGTCTGCGGTGCAGCTGTCATTGGCGGGTCGAACGGTACTGGTCACCGGCGGCGGGAGCGGAATAGGCAAGGGCGTCGCCGCCGCCGTGGTGGCGGCCGGAGGCAACGCGATGCTCGTCGGCCGTAACGCCGACAAACTCGCCGGGGCGGCTGACGAGATCAAGGCGCAAGGCGGCCCGGGGGCGGTGCTGTACGAACCCGCCGACGTCACCAACGAGGACGAGGTCGCTCGCGTCGTCGAAGCGGCCACGGCGTGGACCGGCCGGTTGCAGGGCGTCGTGCATTGCGCCGGCGGCAGCGAGACCATCGGGCCGGTCACTCAGATCGATTCCGAGGCGTGGCGTCGCACCGTCGACCTGAACATCAACGGGACCATGTACGTGCTCAAGCACTCGGCGCGGGAGATGGTCCGCGGCGGCGGCGGATCGTTCATCGGGATCTCGTCGATCGCGGCGAGCAATACGCACCGGTGGTTCGGCGCCTACGGGGTCTCGAAAGCGGGTATTGACCATCTGATGCAGTTGGCCGCCGATGAACTCGGCGCATCGTGGGTGCGAGTGAATTGCATCCGGCCGGGCCTCATCCGCACCGAACTCGTTGCGCCGGTACTTGATTCACCCGAGCTGAGCGCCGACTACGCGGCCTGCACGCCGCTGCCCCGACCCGGGGAGGTCGAGGACATCGCGAATGCGGCGATCTTCCTGCTCTCCGATGCGTCCGGTTTCATCACCGGTCAGGTGATCAACGTCGACGGCGGGCAGTTGGTGCGCCGCGGTCCGGATTACTCGTCGATGCTCGAGCCGCTGTTCGGCGCCGATGGCCTACGCGGGGTTGTGTCGAGCTAGGCGCCTGTGTATCAGCTCGTCAGGGAGCGGGCTACCGTCCAGCCCCTAACTCAAGCGACTCCGGATGCCATCACTTTCCGCTATCGCCGTCGCCGTCGCTGGAACTGTCCGCATCGGCTTTCGCGGCCCCGCCGGTGGCGGTGACGCCGTCGCTGGGCTTTTTGGCCGACGCCGCGAGTCGGTCGTTGAACTTCTTGGCCGACGCCGCGAGTCGGTCGTTGAACTTCTTGGCCGACGCCGCGAGTCGGTCGTTGAACTTCTTGGCCGACGCCGCGAGCTGGTTGTTCGACTTGACTATTGGCCCGCCCGAGGAAGTGCTGCTGAGGTTGGACGTCGAGTTGAGGCCGGGCGTGAAGTTGAGGCTGGGCCGGGAGAGGTTTCTCTGCGTGCTGGGAACGGTACTGCTTTGGCTGCTCGTCGCGGCCGTCCCACCGATGGGGTTGCCGTTGATCGCGATGCCGGGGCCCGTCTGCGTGATGGCTGGAGTGAGTGGCCCGTTCCTAAAGATGGAACCGGCAAACGCGAGCGGACCGGGGCCCGCTGCGACTGTATTGGTTCCGCCGAGGAAGTTGATGGCGAGGTTCAGGTTGCTGCCGGGGCCACCGGCGGACAGTGTATTGCCGCTGCCGACAATGTTCCTCGCCCCATTGTAAGACCCGCCTGTCGACGTGATGGTGTTGCCGCTGCCCAAGAAATTGGTGGCCAAGTCTGAATAACCGGCCTCTGTCGTGAGGTGTTGCTGCTGCCGAACAGGTTTCGAGCATAGTTCCCGTAGCCGCCTGTTAGCCTGAAGGTGTTGTCGCTGCCGAAGATGTTTCGGGTCGTGTTTACATTGCCGCCTGTTAGCGTGAAGCTGTTGCCGTCGCCGAACGCGGTTCGAGCCCAGTTTGCCACGCCGCCATTTACCGTGATGGTGTTGTCGCTGCCGAAGATGTTTCGGGCCCAGTTCACATAGCCGCCTCTGTCTCGAGTATGTTGCCGCTGCCCAGAATATTAGTGGCGGTGTTGAACAGGCCGCCTGCTGTCGTGAGTTGTTGCCGCTGCCGCCGATGTTGGTGGCAAAGTTCCCTATCGAGCCTCCTGCCGTGGCGTGGTTGTTGTCGCCAAAGAGGCTGGTGGCCAAGTTGAAGATAGAGCCGGGGCTTGTTTCGGCGGTGGAGTCATTACCGATGACCCAGGCCAAGTTGAGGACAGACCCCTCGCTTGTAGTGGCTATGGAGGCCGCATTACCGTCGACTAAAGCCAGGCTTAACGCCCCTTGGGCGTCGGCTGACCGCTCCGTCGCCGATAGAGGCAGCCAGGCTTAACGGCCCGGTGGCGGTGGCGACCGCTCCGTTGCCGATGGCGAAGGAGGCACTGAACAACGTGCTGGTGCAGCCGGTGCCGATAGAGAGACCGAAGATTGACCCACAGGACGCGTTCGCCGTTGGGGCTGACCCTAATCCGGCGCTCGCGAACAATCCGCTTGCCATGGCGCCAGCGACGAGGGCGCCAGCTGATCTTGCGGGGTGAATTCACGATGCTGAGTGCGACCATTTGCTGCTCCAACCACGACAAGACGATTCGATACCGATAGTTGCTGTGCCACGCTACTACGCCACGTTGAGGATCGCGCCAGCAATGTGCGCTTCTCTGAAATCGCAGGCGTGATCGAGCTGCGGCAGCAGGTTAGGAGCGAAGCGTACGACTAGGTCAATTCCGCCGCACGATGTACGGCGTTGACGATGCCCTGGTAGCCGGTGCACCTGCAGAAATTGCCGGACAGGCCCTCGCGGACCTCCTCGTCGGTGGGCTTCGGGTTGTCCCGCAACAGCGCGGTGATCGACACGACGAAACCAGGCGTGCAGAAGCCGCACTGCAGCCCGTGGCACTCACGCATCGCCGACTGCACCGGGGACAATTCGCCGTCCTCTGCGGCGATGCCTTCCACGGTGGTGACCTCACTGCCATCCGCCTGAACTGCGAACATCAGGCATGCGCGCACCGCCTGGCCGTCGACCATGACCGTGCAGGCTCCGCATGCACCGTGCTCACACCCCAGGTGCGTTCCCGTCAGCCCGCAGTTCTCGCGAAGATAGTCCGCGAGCGTCAGCCGCGGCTCCACGGTCGCCTCGGTGGGCACCCCGTTGACGGACACCCGGACCGGCCAGTCATGCATTGCTTGCCTCCGCGGTCGCAGATTGCCAGGCGCGCGCCACCATCGTGGCGCCCACCTTGGCCCGATAGGCGGCCGACCCCTGCAGGTCGGCCGGAATGTCGTCGAGGCCGCCGATCGCGAGCCGGCCGACCTCCTCGGCGGTGATCTCGCCTACCGCGCGGCCGACGACGGCGTCCTCTGCCGCCGTCCCGCGCAGCGGCGTCGACCCCAGCCCCAGCAGGCCGATGCCGCAGCGGGCTATCCGGTCGTCGCTGTCCAACTCGACCGCGACCGCTGCGCCCGCGATCGCGAAGTCGCCATGCCGACGCGCGAACTCCTCGACCGCGAAGCCCGACCGGCCGCCCCACACCGGGAACCGCACCGCGGTCAGGATCTCGTCGGACTGCAACGAGGTCTCCCACAGCCCGGTGAAGAACTCCGCGGCCGGGATCTGACGGGTGCCCGCCGACGACGCCGCCTCCATCTGGGCGTCCAGCGCCAGCGCCACCGCGGCGTACTCCGCTGCGGGGTCCGCGTGTGCGATCGCGCCGCCGAGGGTCCCCCTCGTGCGGATCTGGAAGTGCCCGATGTACGGCGTCGCCAACGTCAGCAGCGGCACCGAATCGGCGACCTCGTCGTCCATTCCGACGAAGGCATGCGGCGTGCCCGCACCGATGCGGACCCCGTCGTCGCCCAGATCGATGCTCTGCAGTTCGTCGATCCTCGAGATGTCGATCAGGTTCTCGAAATGCGTCAGGCGCATGGCGAGCATCGGGACCAGGCTTTGACCGCCCGCCAAAACCTTTGCCTCATCGCCGAACTCGTCGAGCAGGTCGGTCGCCTCCTTGACGGAGTCGGGCCGGTGATAGGCAAACGGTGCCGCCTTCATGGCCGGAGCCGCTCGGCCGGCGACATCGGGCCGAGCAGCCGCAACAGCGCCGCCTGCAGATCCTCGGCCACCACCGCCGCGGGAGACTTGCGCTTGCGGCGCCCCAGCAGGAACCCGACCGCCGCGCCCGCGGCGACTCCGGCCGCGAGCGGGCATAGCGCTTGGCCAGCGACGGCGCCACGGCCTTTGACCAGAGCCAGGGAATTGATGGCGTTGTCCTCGAGCGCGTCGGGTTGCGCTGCGGCGGTGAGTGTTTCAGCGGTAGGCGCCTGAGTTCCCGCGGATCCGCCGAGCAGATCGGCCTCGAGGTTCTTGGCGAACTGCCCGATCAGGCTGGTGGACACGTCGGCCAGAACGCCGCGGCCGAACTGCGCGGCCTTACCCGAGATGGTCAGGTCGGTGGTGATGAGAACGGTGGTGGAGTCACCCTCGTCCTTGAGTGCGGCGGTGACGACGGCCGCGGCGTTGCCGCTGCCGCGGGTCTCCTTCCCGTTGGCCTTGATGACGACGCGCTGCGCGGCCGCATCCTTCTCCTGGAAAGCCGCTTCGCCCTTGTAGGACACTGTGATCGGGCCGACCTTGACCTTCACCGCGCCGGTGAACTCGTCGCCGTCGACGGACAGCAGCTGTGCGCCGGGAATGCAGGGAGCGACCCTCTCGACGTCGGTCAGCACCTCCCATGCCTTCGCCGCTGGCACCGCGACACGAAACTCGTTGTTCAGTTCCACTATTGGGACTCCTCGATAAGGGCGACGATGGCCGACGGTGAGGCCGGTAAACGGGTGAGCGTGACGCCGAGTGGCGCCAGAGCATCGTTGATGGCGTTGATGACCGCGGGAGTCGACCCGATCGCGCCGCCCTCGCCGCAGCCCTTGTATCCGCCGACACCGGGCCCGGGGATCTCGACGTGGCCGTACTCGATCGGCGGCACTTCGGTGGCGGTCGGCAACAGATAGTCGACAAACGTTGACGAGAGCGGGTTTCCGTCGTCGTCGTAGACCATGTTCTCCAGTAACGCGCCGCCGATGCCCTGCACGGTTCCGCCGGCGATCTGGCCTTCGACCACATTGGGGTTGATCATCGGGCCGACGTCCTCGCTGACGATGTAGCGCGTCAGCGTGACATGGCCGGTCTCGACATCGACCTCGCACGTGCACGCATGCGTGGCATTGGCCCAGTGGATCATCGTCTGCGACGTGAAGCGCGCGGTCGCCTCCAGCGTGGCCGCCATCCCCGGCGGCAGCTGCTGGGGCTCGTAATAAGAGCGGTAGGCGATGTCGGCGAAGCTCACGCTCTTAGAAGGGTCTTCGCGCACAACGGCTTTCGAGCCGCCAAGCTCGATGTCGTCCTCTTCGACGCCCAGCCGGTGGGCCGCCATCGCCACGATCTGCTTGCGCAGCATCCCGCCCGCCTCGTTGACGGCGCCGGCGGTCATCGGACCGCTGCGGCTTCCTTGCGACCCGGCCCCGTAGGGAGTCACCGCCGTGTCGCCCTGAATCGTGGACACGTCGTCGATGTCGGCGCCCACCGCGTCGGCCGTCAACTGAACGACGGTGGTCTCGATGCTGTTGCCCGTCGACCCGCCGTTGACGTAGACATTGATCTTCCCGGTCGGCTCCATGCGGATGGTGCAGCCCTCGGTGGCCAGGTGGCCGGTCGCGGCGCCGGTCGGCTCGATGTAGGCCGAGAAGCCGAGGCCGATGTAGCGGCCCTCGGCCAGCGCATCGGCCTGCTCCTTGCGAAAGCCTTCGTGGTCAAGGATTTTCACGGCCTGCTCGAACGTCTCGACGGGCGCCACGTGGTCATACGGCATGCCGTTGGGATTGAAGTACGGCATCTCGTCGCGGCGCAGCAGGTTCTTGCGGCGGAGATCGACCGGGTCGACGTTCATCTTGCGCGCGGCCACGTCCAGCAGGATCTCGCGGGCCAGCGTCTCGTACTGCCACGGGCCGCGATACGCCGCGAGGCCCGCGGTGTTCGAGAAAACCGTCTTGTAGTTGAAGCTGGCCTTGGGCACCCGGTACGGGCCGGGGAAGAACATGCCGACGGCCGCGGTCGTCAGCACCGGATAGGGCGTCGGATACGCGCCGATGTCGTAGGTGAAGTCGATGTCGAACGCGAGGATGTTGCCGTCGTCGTCGAGGGCGGCACGGACGTTGCCGTCGACGTGACGGGCCTGTCCGGCCGACATCAGGTTCTCGCGCCGGTCCTCGATCCACTTCAGCGCTGCGGGCACCTTGCGCGCGGCCAGCATGATGCACATGTCCTCGCGCATCGGCACGACCTTCTGGCCGAATCCGCCGCCGGTGTCGCGCATGATGACGCGCACCCCCTGTGCGGGAATGCCGAGCAGGCGTGCGCAGAACGCGCGCAGTTCGTGCGGCGTCTGCGTGGACGCCCAGAGGGTGAGTTCCTCGGTCGACGCCGTCCACTCGACGACGAGACCACGCGTCTCGATCGGCACCGGCGCGTAGATCTGCTGATAGACGTTGGCAGTGACGACATGGGCCGACGTGGCGAATATCTCCTCGTCCGGAGGTGCGCCGCCCATGCCGCCCGCGACGTTGTCGGGGTAGGCCTCGTGCACGACCACGCCGGAGCCTTGAGCCTTCATGAAGTCGGCGACCGCGGGCAGCGGCTCGTAGTCGACGTCCACCAACTCGACGGCGTCCTCGGCGATGTAGCGGCTTTCGGCGATGACGAGTGCGACCGGATCGCCGACGAATTTCGCCTCGCCCTCGGCCAGCGGCGGCCGGGGGGTGTCGGCGATGTCCTTGCCGGCGACCGCGTGCCAGGCCTCCTTGACCTCGGGGTTGAGGTCGTCGGCCGTGAACACGGCGCGCACACCGGGCAGCGCAAGGGCGGCCGACGCGTCGATGCCCTTGATGCGCGCCCGCGCGAACGGGCTGCGCACGAAGCACGCGTGCAACATGCCCGGCCGGGTGATGTCGTCGACGAACGTGCCATGGCCGGTGAGCAGCCGGGTGTCCTCGACGCGGGCGACTCGAGTGCCTGCGTAAGCCACGTTTAGCGCTCCAATCCGAAGGGGCTGGTTGAGTGCATGAGAGTCGAGTTATCGTACTGCGGTAAACACAGTGCCGGAAGTGGAGAGCGACATTACCGCACTGTTTGTCTCATCCGTCATGGTGTATTCGCCCATCGGTATTTGCCAGCGGTCGACCGCCACCGCCCCAGCGCCGCGCGATGATCTCCGCGGCGATCGACACGGCGGTCTCCTCGGGGGTGCGCGCGCCGAGGTCGAGGCCGATCGGGCTGGAGAGCCGGTCCAACTCGGCGTCGGTGAGGCCCGCCTCGCGCAGTCGGGCGACCCGGTCGTCGTGGGTGCGCCGCGAACCCATCACGCCGATGTAGCCGACCTCGGGCAATCGCAGCGCGACCTGCAGGACGGGAACGTCGAACTTGGGGTCGTGGGTGAGCACACAGATCGCCGTTCGCGAGTCGATGGCGCCCAGTTCGGCCTGTTCGGCCAGGTAGCGGTCGGGCCAGGCGACGACCACCTCGTCGGCGCCCGGGAACCGCGCGGGGGTGGCGAACACCGGCCGCGCATCGCACACCGTGACGCGATATCCCAGGAATGCGCCCTGCCGCGCCAGCGCCGAGGCGAAGTCGATCGCACCGAAGATCACCATCCGTGGATGCGGGGCGTGGCTCGCGACGAACACCTCCATGCCGGTGTCCTGGCGCTGTCCGTCGGGACCGTAGGACAACACGGTCGACTGTCCGGCGGCAAGGAGTCCGCGCGCGTCGTCGGTGACCGCGGCGTCGGCCCGGGTCGATCCGAGCGAACCGTCGACCGCGTGCTGCCCGATGACCAGCCTGCGCCCGATCCAACGCTGGTCGGGGTGTGCGATCACGGTGGCGACGGCGGTCGGGCGGTGCGCCGCGATGTCGTCGGCGATCGCCTGCAACTGGGGAAACGTGTCGCGGGACATCGGCTCGGCGAAGATGTCGATGATTCCGCCGCAGGTGAGGCCGACGGCGAACGCGTCGTCGTCGGTCACTCCGTAGCGCTGCAGTTCCGGCCGCCCGGATGCGACGACCTCGTTGGCCAGTTCGTAGACGGCCGCCTCGACGCAGCCACCCGACACCGAACCCGCGACCGTGCCGTCGGGGGAGACCACCATCGTGGCGCCGGGCTGACGCGGAGCGGACCGGATCGTGCGCACGACGGTGGCGACGCCGGCCGTGCCGCCGGCCCGCCATACCGACAGCAACTCGTCGAGTACGTCGCGCACGGTCGAAGTGTAAGCCCGAACCGCGGCGTGGCTGTGCGAGTGCTCAGCGAGCGTCGAATTCGATGGGCAGCAACGCCGGGCCGGTGATGCCGACCAGGGGCTTCCACACCGCGGGCGCGGAGCGGCGCACGTTGCCCATCCGGCGGGTCATGACCACCAATGCTTCGGCGAGCTCGCGGCGAGCCAGGTTGGCGCCCAGGCAGTAGTGCGCGCCGGCGCCGAACGTCTGCATCGGCGCGGCACCCTGCCGGGTGATGTCCAGGCGGTCCGGCTCGTCGAACACCTCGGGGTCGCGATTCGCCGCGGACGTGTTGACCATGACGAACGTGCCGGCCGGGATCACGACACCCTCGATCTCGACGTCCTCCATGGTCATCCGCATCGCTCCGAAGATGACGGGATAGAAGCGCATCAGCTCTTCCACCGCGTTCATCGCCAGCTCCGGGCGCTCGGCGAGCAGCTCCCACTGCTCGGGGTGATCGCACAGGATGTCGACCGCCGCGGCGAGCTGGTTGCGGGTGGTGTCGGTGCCTGCCATCAGGATGCCCGCGGCGAGCATGCGCAGCTCCTCGATCGCCAGGCGGTCGCCGTCGTCTTCGGCGCGAATCAGCTCGGAGATCAGGTCGTCGGTGAGCGACGTGCGGCGGTCGGCGACCATGCCGTCGATGTAGTCGTCGAGTTCGCTCCAGGCCGTCAGGATCGCCTGTTCGTGCTCGGTGACGTTCCAGCTGAAGAGTTTGAAGAAGTCGTCGGCCCACGCGGAGAAGAGCTTCGCGTCCTCGCGAGGAGCGCCGAGCAGTTCGGCGATGACCGGCACCGGGTAGGGCCGGGCGATGTCCTCGACGACCTCGCAGCGACCGGCGGCGACGAGCGGGTCGGTCAGCTCCGTGATGATCTCGGTGATCGTCGTGTCGAGGCGACCGACCGAGCGCGGCGTGAACGCCTTCGATACGAGCCGGCGCAGCCGCGTGTGGTCCTCGCCGTTGATGCTCAGAATGGTGCTGGTCGCACGGTCCCACAGCGGTCCGGACGTGATGCCCTGCGCCTCGAGGCCCAGCCCCTCGGGTACGCACATCCGCGAATCGCGCAGCGCGCTGCGGACCAGTTCGTAGCGCAGCAGTTCGGGTCCGTGGGCACCGATCGCAATCGGCGACTGGCTCCGAGCCGCGGCGAGTCGCCGGTGGGCTTCGTGCGGACCGGGCGCGTTCTCGTAGTCGACGGTCGGCAGGCCCGCATCGAACACGCTCGGGCTGCGAAGGTCGAGGGCTGGGGTTTCAAGGGCGATGGTCATGGAGATCTCCTCGCGTCTCGGTGGCCCTTTGATGGTCGATCCGAGGCGGGGAAGCGGACTAGCGTAGTCGACTACCCCACCGTGGAAATGAGGTCAGGAGTGCGACAGGTCATCGCCGGTCTGCTTGTCGCGTGCGCTGCTGTCTGCGGTGCGCATGGCGTGGCGGCGGCATCCCCGGACGAGCCGGTTCCGCCGGTGTCGGACGCGGCGCGCGCCGCCGGACTGGTGGACGTTCGGACCGTCGTGCCCGACGCGGTCGTCGACCTGCGCTATGCGACGCCGAACAACTTCGTCGGGGAGCCGATGTATCCCGCCGGCGCCCGGTGCCTGGTCGAAGAGACGATGGCCGCGAGCCTGGCGACCGCGGCCGACGCGCTGCGGCCCGGTGGTGACGTGCTGGTGTTCTGGGACTGCTACCGCCCGCACGACGTGCAGGTGCGGTTGTACGAGGCCGTGTCCGATTCCGGCTGGGTCTCCCGGCCCGGGGCCTACGCGCGCAGCCATGAGGCCGGGCTGTCGGTCGACGTGACGCTGGAGCGCGACGGCGCACTCGTCGACATGGGAACCGGCTTCGACGAGTTCACGCCCCGCGCCAACGCGTACGCCACCGACGGGGTCAGCCCGGCGGCGCAGGCGAACCGCGCTCGACTGCGCGACGCGATGGCCGCGGGCGGGCTCACCGTGTACAAGGGCGAGTGGTGGCATTTCGATGCGCCGGGTGCGTACGCCAACCACCCGATTCTCGATGCGGGTGTGAATTAGGTGATTGCGCGGGCGCGGTTCCTTCGCGGATTGAGCCGGCAGGTCGCCTACGCGGCCGTCTGGTCGGTCATCGGCAGGCAGAAGGCGCAGAGCTGCGGCCCGAGCGTCGGATAACCACACCCGCCGCACACAACAACGACAGCGGTTTCGTTCGCTTCGGGCATGCGGTCCTATTACCCCGTTCGCTGCGAACCCAACCCCAACCGGCGTCTCAGCCGGGTGTCCGCGTCCACAGACAGTCGCCGCTCAGTGTCAGATCGAAGAGTCTGGGCAACATCGTGAACTTCAGCGGTTGGCCCGCCGGTCCCTCCGCTGTTTGGGGCGGACTGACAACACCGGGGCTGACGACAGTCGACTGCTCCGCGCGGCACCGGCTCGTCGAGTCCTGGGGTGTCGCCGTCCAGTCGCCGGACCGGACGTCCGGATTGCGTCGGCCCTCCCCGTGCAGCGTCATCGCCGGCCCGACGCTGAGCCAGCGATCGCTCGGAGGCGCAGGGGTAGCCACCGTCTGCCATCGGCCGCCCTGGCATACCAGCGGCATCATTGCGCTCGGCAAGGTCATCGCATCCGCATAGTTCGACGGACAAGACGTATCCGGCTGCGGCGCAACCGGTTCAGCTGTTGCCACCGCCGACGAAAGCATCAGCGCCAGCGTCGTCGCAGCGAACGCCATGCTCTTCACGGGCCTAGACCTTGGTGAGGTCGGTGCGCATGAGCATCACGTTGTACTCCGACCACAGCGACAAGTTCCAGTACAAATCGGTGCCGGTGCCCATCGTCGACGGCGACCACGGATGCATCATCGGTGCATAGATCCCGCCGCTCTGCTGGCCCATCAAGACCTTCGCAGACGACCACGTCCCCTGAGGGGTGTCCGATGTGCGCATCACGATGTTGTTGAACTGGTCTCCGTAGAGCACAACGTATTTCTTGAGCGACTTGTTGTACTGCACCGACATCTCGCTGACCTGGTTGCCGGGATTGGCGACCCCGCAGGCCCCGGTGTCCTGACCGAAGACCGGCGTGGCCGCCGCGGGGTTGTTCCTGTACCACCCCGCGGGAGTTGCTCCAATTCCGAACCACCCACCGGGCGAACCCTTGCTGTAGTAGTCGTACTTGGTCAGGTCCAGGATGTCCTTCTCGGCAACGCGTGACAGGTATGCGGCGCCCTGCCGGCCGTTCGGCGTGCCATAGGTGTAGACGTAGCCATCGCCCGGTCGCACGAAGGCCGACTGCTGGAAGTTCTGGTTACCAGTCCATGACTGGTTGTATCGGACGGTGCTCGGAGCGACGTGGAAGGTCTCGCCATTGTCGTCGGACCACGCGATCGCGGAGTAGTTCGTCGTCCATCGGCCCGGCGCGCCCCACTGGGTGACCGACATGAAGCTGACGTACTGCATCGCCCCGAACCGTGAGCCCGCGACGGGCACGGAGACTCCCGCCGTTGGGATGAGCGTCACCCCGGCCGGCAAGCCTTCCGGGAAGATGACCTGCCTCGCAGTGGTCGAGTTCGGGCCCAAAGGTGCGGCGATCCGCCGAACATGTTCCCGTTGAACCATTGGTCCGTTGGGGATCTCCATGCCGTTGGCGAGGTTGACATCCGAGCTGCGGAAGATCGTGTTAGGCCGCCAGTGCGCCCGGTCATGTTGTCTGCGCCGAACGTGTCGCCGACGGCGATCAGGATCTGGTGCTCGTTGATCGGCGTCAAGCCGGGTTGTCGGGAATGCCGTTGTCCCACATGGTTCCGACGTCCGTACCCCAGACCGAGTAGCGCCCAACGGTATTCGCGAGCAACGGGTTGTCGGGGACCAACGGGTGGCCGATGTAGGTGTAAGGCCCCGTTACCCAATTAACGAACTGTGTGGACGGGCTCACCTGAGCGCTGGGGAACGGAAGGTACGGGTCGGTGGCGACCGCGGCTGCGGCTAGGGCGAGGTTGTCCATCTGTGCGCTGTCGAGCGCGAAGCTGGTCGACTCTCGGCCGACGGTGGCGGGCATCGCTTCTCCGCGGGCCGGCCGGCAAGCGCGCTGAAGAAGTTTTCGAATTCGCGTCGGGCGAACGCCAGCAGGCCCCAGATCAACGGTGGCGCGCCGGTGTGGTTGGCGCGGTGCCGGCCAACGGGTTCAGTATCCAATTGACCACGCTGGACACGACGTCGACGGCCGCCGTCAACAGATCCGGCGCTGCCGCGGGCGTCGGCGTGGTCGTTGGGGTGGCTGCGAATCTGCGCGGTCCGGGCGGCCATCATCGGCGAGACGTTGATCGGTCCGGCAGCAGCGAGGGCACGTGCGTCGGCGAACACGGCACCGTTGTCGATCTTCCTGCTGGTCGAAGCCGGGTCCGGCAGCGGTTGGATCGGTGCGAGTGGATGTCGTGTTGTCGAGAGCGACTGTGGTGCGCGACGCGATGTCGTTGTTCGACCTCGATGTGTCGGTCCCCGTCGGCTCTTCTGCCGGAACCTCGGGCTCTTCCTCTGGAACCTCCGGATCGTCGGTCGGAACCTCCGGATCGCTTCAGTGTCCGTCGGCTCCTCGGTCTCCGTCGGCCCCGGGTTCGGCGGTCTCGATGGCCGGATCTCCGCCGTCGACTCTTCCTCAGGGACCTCGTGGCTCGTCGGTGGTCTCCGTCGACTCGGTGGTGTCCAACGTGCCGGTATTGGTCTGGGCGCTCACCACGCCTTCGGCGACCGTGGTGTCCGCGGTCGTCGTCTCGACGCCGGCGTTCCGAGCCGTCGGTTTCGGGGGTCGTGACCGGATCGACCGAAGCAGTCGAGATACCGGTTGACGAGGGATCGGTCGCTGGTGGAGCTCGAGGAGTCGACCGAGGGTGACGGTGATGAATCGGTCGTATCCGCCGCGGCGACGCCGTTTCCCATCGCCACCGCCGTGCCGACGCCCAATGCAACGGCTAGGCCCCCGACGCGGCCGATATAGCTGGCAGGTCCCATGTCTGTCCCTTCAAATGGAAACCCCGACCCGTCAACAACCGCTATTAGATAGCACGGAGGCCAACCGCACAACAGAAGTAACAAACGTCCCATAATTCACAGTGGTCGCTGTGGTTCTGATCGTGGTGGCGATTTGCCGAGCCATTCGATTGTCGAGCAATCCCCCGGCTAGGACGTCAGGCCGGCCTTCCGCAGCGCGGCCTCATAAAGGCCGATGGCATCGGAGAGTCCCTCGCCGACCCAGGCGTCGACGATGCCGACACGATCGGCGACGAGTTGGACCTGAGTGGCCCACGTCTGAAAATCAACGTCATGGCGCAGATCGTCGACCTGCTGCTGCGTGCCCTGGATGAGGATGAATCCACCCAGCTCCGTGCTCTGAGGCTTGAGGATCGCGGCATCGAATCGCTCGATCCGCCCGTCGCGCGCGAGGCCGTCGAGGTATCCGGTCGTCGTCTCCTTCAAGAGGTCCAGAGCCTGAGTTTCACGTCCCCGCGCGGGAATCCCCCACGCAATCCAGATACCGGCTTCTGCCATGGCTCTCCTTTTACACCAGATGTCGACTTCAGGCGCGTGACATGAAGAACGCGATCTGTGAAGCTTCGGCGGATGACAATTCTCGATGAGCCATTCACGCCGCATGGCTCGCGTCGTGCCTGGGCGGCCGTCATGCTGCTGGCGATCGTCGGCACGCTCAACTACGCCGACCGCTTCCTGCCTGCGGTGCTCGCCGAGCCGATCAAGGACGATCTGGTGTTGTCGGACACCGCGATCGGCGTCATCAACGGATTCGGATTCCTGGTCGTGTACGCGGTGTTGGGCCTCATGATCGCCCGCATCGCCGACCGCGGCGCCTTCGGTCTGGTGATCTCCGCGTGTCTGACCCTGTGGGGCGCGATGACGATGCTCGGCGGTGTCGTGCAGTCGGGTTTCCAGCTCGCCCTCACCCGTGTCGGGGTTGCGGTGGGGGAGGCCGGCAGCACCCCGGCCGCGCACGCCTACGTGGCGCGCAACTTCGCGCCCGAACGCCGCGCCGCACCGTTGGCGGTCATCACGCTGTCCATCCCGCTGGCGAGTGCGGCCAGCCTCATCGGCGGCGGACTGCTCGCGGAGTCCCTCGGCTGGCGGACCGCGTTCGTGGTGATGGGTGCGATCAGCGTGGTGTTCGCGCCGTTGGTGCTTTTCGTGCTCGGGCGTCGCCAGACGATGCCGGTGGCGCCCGCGGGCGGGGAGGTGCGCACGGCCAAGGCGTGGGATCTGCTGACGAAGCCGAGTTACGTCGCCATCGTCGCGGGCGCCGCTTGCATCTCGTTTGCGGGGTACTCGCTGACGACGTTCGCCCCCGCCTATCTCGTCCGGGCGCGTGGGATGTCGCTGGGCGAGGTTGGCGTGCAGTACGGCGTCGCCAGCGGCGTGGCGGGGATTCTGGGGCTGCTGGTGGTCGGGCGGATCGCGGATCGGCTGTCCGCCAAGGATCCCCGCTGGCTGCTGTGGCTGGTGGCCGCGATGATCGCGGCGCTGCTGCCGTTTTCGGTGCTGGCCTTCCTGGTCGAGAGCCAGCTGTTGTGCGTCTGGTTCTTGGCGTTGAGCTACGTCGTGGGCACGGCGTACATGGCGCCGTCGATCGCCGCGATTCAGCGGCTGGCACGCGTCGAGCAGCGGGCCACAGCGTCCGCGATCTTCTTGTTCTTCGGCGCCATCGTCGGATCGGCGGGGCCGTTCCTGACCGGGGTCATCAGCGACGCCCTCAAGGCCGACCTGGGCGACATGTCACTCGGGCGGGCGCTGCTGATCGTCCCGGTGGCCCAGGTGGCGGCGATCGTCTGCTACGTCGTGGCGAGTCAGCGCTTCGTGCGGGAAATCGTGGATTCAGATGATGGGTTGGTCGTCCGGGCTTCGTAGTCGCAGCCATCGGTAGCCGTAGGGTTCGAGGCCGATGTCGACGGAGGACTTGGCGTCGAGTTCGTGCTCCGAGAGATCGTCGAGCAGGTCGACGAGGACGGACCCGGACGGCGTGCCGTCGAGCCGGACCGGCACGATGCAGCCTTCCGCGCCGAAGTTGTGCAGGGCGACCATCGCCCAACCGGACTTCTCCCGGCACACGTGCGCCAAGACTGCGGGATTGGGCTGCTCCAGGATGTCGACTGTCGACCAGCCGATCTCCGGCTGCTGCCGGTAGGTGTATATCAAGTTGCGCATGAACCACCAGAACGACTGGTGGTCGTGGCGCTGGTCGGCCGCGTTGACGCGATCCGGCCCATAGAGTCCGTCTGGGAGTGGGCGGGTGAGCCGCCGCTTGGTTGCCCCTGAGAATCCGCCGTTGCGGCCGCCGGTCCACTGCATGGGAGTGCGCACGGCCAATCGCCCTGGAATGTCGAGGTTTTCGGCCATGCCGATCTCTTCTCCGTAGAAGAGTACGGGGGTTCCGGGCAGGGAGAATGCCAGCGAGTAGGTCATCCGCATCCGGCGCTGGTCGCCGCCGAGCATGGCCGGAAGCCGTCGACGCAGGCCGCGGCCGTAGAGCTGCATATCCGGATCTGGGCCGAACGCGTCGAAGACCTCCTTGCGTTCGCCTTTGCTCAGCTTGTCGAGCGTGAGTTCGTCGTGGTTGCGCACGAAGTTGGCCCATTGGCTCGTCACGTCGAGTGCCGGTCGCTCCTGCAGGGCGCTGGTGATCGGACCTGCGTCGCCACGGGCGAGCGAGAGGTACATGTTCTGCATGGCGATGAAGTCGAATTGCATGTTCAGCCCGTCGCCGTCGGGGCCGCCGAAGAACGTCAGCTGATCTTTGTACGGAAGGTTGACCTCGCCGAGCAGCACGGCGTCGCCGAGTCGGCGGGTCACGAAATTGCGTATGTCGCCGAGATATTCGTTGGGATCGAACACCCCCGGATCTCCCGGCGCCCCATCCTTGGCGAACAGAAACGGCACTGCGTCGACCCGGAACCCCGACACTCCGAGTTCGAGCCAGAACCCAAGAGTTCGTGAAATCTCCTCCTGTACTTCGGTGTTGGCGATGTTCAGGTCGGGCTGCGTCTTGAGAAAGTGGTGGAGGTACCACTCGTCGGTTCTGGTGTCGAGCTCCCACAGGCTGTCCTCCTCGTCGGGGAAGACGACGTCCTTCTTACTCGACTTGGGTTTGGTCGCGCTCCACACGTAGTGGTCGCGGTATGGGTCGTCGATGCTGCGCCGAGCCGATTTGAACCACGGGTGCGCATCGGACGTGTGATTCATGACGAAGTCGATGATCACCCGAATGCCAGTCGATTTGGCCGTGCGCACCAATTCGACGAAGTCGCCATGAGTTCCCAGACGTGGGTCGACACCGAAGAAGTCGGTGATGTCATAGCCATCGTCTCGACGGGCGGTCGGGTAGAACGGCATGAGCCATAGGCACGTCACCCCGAGATCGAAGAGGTACTCGATGCGCTCGGTCATGCCGCGGATGTCGCCGCAGCCGTCACCGTCGTAGTCGTAGAACGTTTCGATGTCCGCGCAGTAGAAGACGGCGTTCTTCCACCACAGGTCGCTCGTTTCGCTGCGCCTCATGCGGTCACCGCCCGCGGGGCCGTCGGGGAAAGCTGGGGAAGCACCTGCTCGCCGAATGCGTCGATGAACGCGGCCTGCTGCTGCCCGACGAAGTGCAGGTACAGCTCATCCCACCCTTGCTCGAGGTCCTGGCGCAGCCACTCGGCGTGCTGGTCCAAATCTGGTGATACGCGCACCGATTGGCGAACGTGCTCGGGTGAGACCTTCTCGGCAGATGACGTCGAACGCCTCGACGGTCTCGAGGTCCCAGCAGACCGGAGGGTCGAACACGTTGCTGCGCCACTGATGGTGGGCGATTTCCAGCGCTTCCTCCTCGGTGGGTGCCCAGCTGAGGTGGATCTGGAGGCGGGCCGGCCCCCGGCCGCCGGCCTCGCGGTACGCGTAGAGGATCTTCTGCAGCGCCTCTCTCGACTGGTTGACGGTGACCAGACCGTCGGCCCACGCGGCATGTCGGGCTGCGGTCTCAGGCGTGACAGCCGGGCCGACCAGGTCGGGAACGGTGTCGGGCAGTGTCCACAGCCGCGCCCGGTTGACGCGAACGAGGCCGTCGTGACTGACCTCCTCGCCGTTGAGTAGCCGCCGAATGACGTCGACGCACTCAACGAGACGTTGGTCGCGCAGGTCCTTGCGTGGCCATTCCTCGCCGGTGACCCGTTCGTTGGAGGCTTCGCCCGATCCGAGGGCCGCCCAGAATCGGCCCGGGAACATCTGCGCCAGCGTCGCGATCGCCTGGGCGATGATCGCCGGGTGGTAGCGCTGCCCGGGCGCGTTGACGACCCCGAACGGCAGCTGCGTCGTTGCCAGCGCGGCGCCGAGGAAGGACCAGGCGAAGCCGGACTCGCCTTGACGCTCGCTCCACGGACTGAAGTGGTCTGAAGACATTGCCGCGGTGAACCCGCTCTGCTCGGCGTGCTGGACGTCGCGGAGTAGTTGGGCAGGGTTGATCTGCTCGTGCGAGCAGTGAAAACCGATGACCGTCATGTGTGGCGGCATACCCGTTCTCAGCGGCGCTTACGTCAGCGTCAGCCGAGTCCGGTGAAACCTCAGCCGAAAGGGGGTCTGCATTCGGTAGTTTCGCGATCGTGGCCGAGCTGATGAACCGCCAGATCCTGTTGCGTCGCCGTCCGACGGGGCTGGTGGCGCCCGAGGACACCGAGTTGGTCAACACTGCCGGCGCCCGAGCCGGCCGAGGGTGAGGCGCTGATCCGCACCACCTATGTGGGCATCGACGCCGCGGCCCGCACCTGGCTCAACGATCAGCCGGGCTATCTCCCGCCGGTGCAGATCGGCGAGGTCATCCGGGCGGCGGGCATCGGCGAGGTCGTGGCATCGCGCTGCGAGGCCTACGCGGTCGGCGACGTCGTCACGACGCTCACCTGCTTCCAGGAGTACGTGATCTGCCGCGACGACATCTTCACGACGCCGGTGCCCGGGCCGCCGGAGAAGGTCGACCAGCTCGCGGTGATGTCGGTGTACGGGCCGACCGGCGCCACGGCGTACTTCGGGATGGTCGGCATCGGCAAGCCGCAGGCGGGGGAGACGGTGGTCGTCTCGGCCGCGGCGGGCGCCACCGGGTCGGTCGCCGGCCAGATCGCGAAGATCGCGGGCGCCCGGGTGGTGGGCATCGCGGGCGGGCCCGAGAAATGCCGGGCGGTGGTCGAGGACTTCGGGTTCGACGCATGCATCGACTACCGGGAAGACAACCTGAAGGCCGCGCTGAAGCAGCACTGCCCCCGAGGTGTCGACGTCTATTTCGACAACGTCGGCGGGCCGATCCTGGACGCGGTGCTGGGCCGGCTCGCTCAGAAGGCGCGGGTGGTGTTGTGCGGCGTAATCTCCAGTTACCTGACCGGCGAGCATCCTGGGCCGGCCAACTACGTGAACCTGCTGTCAAAGACTGCGATGATGCAGGGGTTCAACGCGCTCGACGAGTGGGGCCGCTTCGAGGAGGCATTCGGCCCGCTGCGGCAATGGGAGGCCGACGGCAGGCTCGTACACCGCCAGACGATCTACGACGGCATCGAGTCCTGCGTCGACGCCATGAACGGGCTGTTCACCGGCGCGAACATCGGCAAGATGCTGGTGAAGATAAGCGAACCAGGCGCAGGCCTGAATGCGCCCAGATAAAAGGGGTACAGACGGACATGATCTTCAATCTCGCTCGTTTGCTTGGCGCAGTGGTGACGACCTTCGCGGCACTGCTGGTGGTGCCGGTCCCGATGGCCGTTGCCCAGGCATGTCCTGACGTCGAAGTCGTGTTCGCGCGGGGTACCGGCGAGCCACCCGGAGTTGGTGGGGTGGGGGAGGCGTTTGTCGACGCAGTCCGCGCGCAGGCCGCCCCTAGGTCGGTGAACGTGCACCCGGTCAACTACGAGGCCAGCGGTGACTTCGCGAACCGGTTCGTGTTCGGCCAGTCCATTCTCAATGGGATAAGGGATGCGAGCAGCCGCGTCGAGGCGACGGCGGCGAACTGTCCCGAGACCAAAATTGTGCTCGGCGGATTTTCACAGGGTGCGGTCGTTGCGGGTGCTGTGACAATGGCTGATCTACCGGATCAAGTACCAGCCGAGTTCCGGTCGTTCGTACCCAATCCCGTGGCGCCGGAGGTCGCGAACCACGTCGCGGCGGTGACGCTGCTGGGAACACCGTCGCCTCGGTTCATGAGCGATCTCGGTGCGCCACCCCTGACGATCGGACCTTCTTACACGGACAAGACCATTCAGCTGTGCGCTCCGGGTGACTCGATCTGCGACGGCGCCCCCCTCGGGCCGCCCAGTATCGCGCACACGATTTACGGCGCGAACGGAATGGTCGGCGAGGAAGCAGCTTTCGCGGTGGGACGCCTCTAGTCAGACCCACTCGCCATATGGTGGCGAACCGCTCGGTCATCACGTCGGCTAGGGCCCCGGCCACGGGATAGCGGGTTTCGTCCATATGATCGCGGAGTCTTCGACGGACAGCGCGGGACTGTAGACGCCCCTCGTCCTGCCGATGAAGAAACGCGCCACATGTCGGGCGCAACTGTGTAGATCTCGCCGGAAACGGGACACTCGCGGTGGGTCAGGAGGGCCGCGACCGGTGCCACGAGCGCCGGGTCCAAGCCCGACGGCAGGCTCGTCTACCGCCAGACGATCTTCGAGGGCATCGAGTCGTGCGTCGACGCCATGAACGGGTTGTTCACCGGAGCCATCGGCAAAATGCTGGTCAAGGTCAGCGAACCCACAGTTGTGAGTACGGCCACGTAATAGTGGGTACAGTCCGGCAGGAAGCAAGGGGTCGGGATGACACAACGCAGCGGAGTACACATGATCGGCACCAATCTCGCGCGGCTGCTCGGCGCAGCCTTCGTGACCAGCGCAGCACTGAGCGCATCTGTCCCATTCGCCTCTGCCCAGCCTCCCCCGCCTGCCCCAGGTTGCCCCGATGTCGAGGTCGTGTTCGCGCGGGGCACCAGCGAGCCACCGGGCGTTGGCGGGGTGGGACAGGCGTTCGTCGACTCCGTGCGCGCGCAAGCCGGCCCGAAATCGGTGAACGTCTATCCGGTCAACTACATCGCCAGCAGCGATTTCGGCAATCGGATCGAATTCGCCAGAACCGTCGTCGACGGCGTCAGGGATGCGGGTCTGCACATCGAAGCGACGGCGGCGAACTGTCCCAACACCAAGATCGTTCTCGGTGGGTTCTCTCAAGGCGCAGCCTTGGCGGGCTATGTCACCGCGGCTGAGATACCCGACGGGGTCCCCGCTGAATATCGCGAATTCATTCCCAATCCCATGCCATCGGAGGTGGCTGACCACGTCGCCGCGGTGGTCCTGATCGGTCAACCGTCGGCTGAGTTCTTGCGTAGTGTCGAAGCGCCGCCCGTCATCATCGGCCCGTCGTACACGGCCAAGACCATTCAGGTGTGCGCTCCCGCAGACACGATCTGCAACGGCGCCCCCGCCGGGGCACCCTCGTTCGAGCATGCGCTGTATGGGGTCAACGGATTGGCTGCTCAGGCAGGGACTGACGCGGTGGGTCGCCTCTAGTCCGACATGATCGTGGTGAAGAGCGCCGACACCTCGTCGGCGGGCTCGTTCGGCACGGTGTAGCCGGCTTCGTCGCGGATCTCTCGAGGTGATCGCGCACGTCCTCGATGGACGAGGTCACCACGCGACGGGTAACGCCTTCATGCCGTAGATGCCCGATTCGCCTTTGAACGACAGCTCTTGCGGTGGTACCGCCAGTCTCAGTCCGGGCAGGCGCCGGGCCAGCGTGGCGAATGCGATCTGCATCTCGACTCGGGCGAGGTTCGCGCCGATGCATTGGTGCACGCCGTAGCCGAACCCCAAGTGCCCGTGCGTGTTTCGGTCGATGTCGAGTTCCTCTGGGTTCTCGACGAAGTCGGCGTCCCAGTTGCCGGCGGGCAGGTTCATCACGAGGGGATCACCCGCATGGATCAACTGCCCCCCGAGTGTGAGGTCTTCGGTCGCGACACGATCCACCTGGGTGTGCACGATGCTGAGATAGCGCATCAACTCTTCGACGGCGTTCGCGATGACGGCCCGGTCTTCGGTCTGACCGAGCAACTCGAACACAGCCGGATGCTCCAGCAGCGCAACCGTTCCCAACGAGATCATGTTGGCGGTGGTCTCGTGGCCGGCCTGCATCATGATCGCACCGGTGACGGCGGCGGTCTCACGGTTCAGTTGGCCGGTCATCACATGGTCAGTGACGAGCCGGCTGATCAGGTCATCGCTGGGCTCGTGCTCCTTGCGGTCCACCAATTCGCGGATGTAGGCGAACATCGCCCCGAAGGCTTGTGACCTCTCTTCGTCGGACGAATTCGTGTCCAGTCCGATCGTGGTGTGGCGGTGGAAGTGTTCGAGATCCGTGGACGGCACCCCGAGTAGCAGCGCGATCACCAGCGACGGCACGGGCAGAGCGAAGGCGCGCACGAGATCGGCGGGTGGGCCGCTGTCGATCATCTCGTCGAGGTACCGGTCGACGATCTCCTGAATCTGCGGCCGCATGCTCTCGGTCCGCCGGAAGGTGAAGTCTCGGGTCGCCATCCGCCGCAATCGGTTGTGCTCGGGGTCGTCGACCCGCGCGAACATCACGGGTCTCTCGCCGTCGGGACCCGCCGGCATCATCGAAGCCGGGATGGTTTCCGCGGACAGGCGCGGATCGACCAGTGCGGCCCGGATGTCCTCATATCGGCTCACCACCCAGGTCGGCTTGCCTTGGTACATCGCCCTTCGCAGACCGGGTTCGTCTCGCCATTGCGTGAACTCGGCCGGAGGCTGCAGCGGGCACTGGGCAGCCCGCTCGGCGGGAATGACGGGCAGGGCGGTCTCGGAAGTCGTTGATGTCACCGGCGTTTCCCATTAAGTGTCAGTAGTCTGCCAATTGCTTGAGCCTAGAACGCGCGGAAGTGGCAGTCAACAGTCAGTTAGGATGGCGCCATGACCGACGTGGCCGACCGGCCGTTGCGAGCCGACGCGGCGCGCAATGCCGAGCGCATCCTGCGTGCGGCCCGTGAGGTGTACGGCGAACTCGGGCCGGAGGCCCCGGTCGAGGCCATCGCCCGCCGGGCGGGTGTCGGCGAACGGACGCTCTATCGCAGGTTTCCGACGAAGGGCGACCTGATCGGCGCGGCGTTGGATCAAAGCATCGCCGAGGACCTCACGCCGGTGATCGAAAAGGCCCGCCGCGCCGAGGACCCGATGCGCGGCCTCGTTGCCCTGATCGAGGCGGCGATCTCACTCGGTGCCCGCGAGCACCACCTGTTGATCGCGGCCCGCCGCGCTGGGTCACTGACGCCTGACATCTCGACTGCACTGAACGAAACCCTCGGCGAGCTCGCCCGCCGAGGCCAGCAGGCCGGCGTCGTGCGCGCCGATTTGGTCGCCGAGGACCTGCCGCGCCTCATCGCGATGTTGTACAACGTGCTGTTCACGATGGACTCGACCACCGATGGCTGGCGGCGCTACGTCGCGCTTGTCCTCGACTCGATATCGACCGGTCCACGACGGCGGCTACCCCGTGCGGAGCCGCTTCGCTTCGCACCCGCGTCGAGCAGCTGGCTCTAGTTTGAGCTGACGCTGTTAGGGGCCGAGACGTGCTGAGCAGCGAAGGTTGCGGCCTGATCGGTCATTCCGCTGACCGGGTAGAGATTGTGGGCACCGTTGTCGCCGCCACCCGGGGAACAGATCGGATCCGCGGGAATGCACAGGTCGAGCGTCTTCGGTGAATAGAGGCTGCCGACCGTGATCGGCGGCGCGGCGGTGTTGATCGATTGGAGGAAGCCGTTCGACGGCTTTCCGAAGAGCGCCACCGCGGCGATGTGGTCAGCGACGTCACTGGGCATCGGACCGGTGATCCCCTGGGGGAGGGTGAAGCCCGGCGGCACGGCGTCCGCGGTGATGTAGCCGGCCACCGCGGCCCCCTGTGAGAAGCCGCCCAGCACGATCTTGGTGTCCGGGCATGTGGTCGCGACGTTCTCGACCTTGCTCCTGGCATCGATCACGCCGTCGGCGGCGGTCGCGAAATCCAGCGAGGCGGGGTAGTTCACCGGGTACACGTCCACCGACTTTCCGCCGACCTTCGAGGTCAACGAATCGACGAACGCCTGTCCGACGCCGCCAACGCCCGGCGGCTCGAATGTGCCGCGCGCGAACACGATCTGGACGTCGGGGCACGGGGCAGCCGCGGCCGACGGGGAATTGATCGCGGGGCTCAACAACAGTGAAAGCCCAAGTGACGCGAGCACGCACAAGCGGATGGATGGACGACTGCTCATAGCGACCCCAAAGTCTGTTTAGTTCCTGACACGGGCCGGGGCGGACCCCAGCTCCGCAGGTTCTCTCATTCCCCCGTGACTCGTTCGCAAAACTCACAATTCCGCGTGATCTCGATCGAATCTTAAATCGTCGCGATGACGGCCGCTCGCTGAGCGGGCAACGGCGATCTGGTGTAGCGGCAGCGCCGGTCGTCATCACGGCTCGAACACCATGAGGGGGTAGCGGCTATATGCGTGCAGAGCCGCTCAACGTTGCCGACTCATCTCGCGGCGTCCTCGAGCGCCTGATGGCCCGCGTTGTATCCCGGTATGAACGTGATACCGGGGCCGCCGTGGCATCCGGCTCCGCCGAGGTAGAGCCCGGCGATCGGCACCGGCATGTCGAGGAAGCCCTTGGGGCCCGGTCGGTTGGGCCCCATCAGATCTGGGTGCAGCAGGCCGTGACAGAAGTCGCCGGCGGGCGCGGCGAACATCGTCTGCATGTGGTACGGCGCGAACGTAATGTGGCGGATCTGGATGTCGCGGAAGTTCGGTGCGTACCGGGTGATCTTGTCGATGACCTTCTCTGCCATCTCGTTCTTGAGGTGGCCGTGTTGGTCGCGGGGTGTTTCGACAGGGAACGCGTAGGCGTACGCGCTGGCCGCGTGCTTGCCGGGCGGTGCCATGGCGGGATCGTGCACCGAGGGGATCTGCATTCCCATTGACGGGTTGTCCGGCACGACGCCCCGCCTGCACTCCTCCCACTGGCGTTGTTGTTCCTCAGGGGAGTTGAAGATTCCGATGGACCCCTGCATGCCCGGTTCGTTGAGGAAGTCGTAGGGCGGGGCGAACTCGGGTAGGCCGTCGAGTGCGAAGTGGATCTGTACGAACGACGCGCGGTGGTCGCGGCCGGATAGACGCGCGACGAGGTCGGCGGGCAGGTGTTCGGCGCCGACCAGGTCGACGAGCGTGTGATCCGGCGACAGGTTCGAGATGACGATCGGCGCGCTGATCTCGGAGCCGTCGCGTAGTCGTACGCCGGTAACGTGGTCGTTCTCGACGAGGATCTTGTCGACCTTGGCGCGGTAGGAGACCTCGCCGCCGCTGGACACGAACAGCTTGTGCAGGTGATCGCAGAGCGCCCCGATGCCGCCCTCCAGTTTCGTCATCATCGCGGTGGTGTCGTCGGGCACCGCGAGCGCGAACGCCAAACATGTTGCGCTGCCCGGAGTGTAGGGACCTCGGTAGGTGGAATTGATGGCGAGGAACGCGAGCATGCCGCGCAGCACAGCGTGCTTCTGCCGGTCGGGTAGGAAGCGGTCGATGGCGTCCATCGCCGTGCCGAACAGCACATCGTGGATGGCCGCGCGCTCGGCCTCGTTGGCGGCGCATGCGTACATCTCGTCGATCGTCTTGGGTGGCGTGCGAACATCGAAGCGGCCGAGTGCCTTTGACGGTCCCTGGCTCCAGCCGATCAGCCCCGCCATGCCGGTGACGGCGTCGACACCGTGCTTCTCGGCGAGGTGGGTCATGAGCTGCATCGGGTCGCGGTAGAAGATCATCGCCTCGTCCCCGGCGCCGCCGAGATTGACCGACATCACCTCCGCGTCAACGGTCGGCAGCGTGTCGAGTCCAAGCTCCTTGGCGATCTGCGGCGGCATCGGAAACTGCACCGACCCCGCGATCTCATAGCGGAACCCGTCGATGAGTTCAACGGTGGCGGCCATGCCACCGGTGTAGGTGTTGGCCTCGAGGCACACCGTGCGCAGGCCCGCTTGTTGCAGGAGGGCGGCGGCGGTGAGCCCGTTGTGGCCGGCACCGACGACGATCGCGTCGTAATCACTCATGACCGCAGATTACGTCAGTACTGACATAAATATGTCAGTACTGACGAGATTCTCCGAATGCTGGGATACGATCGCCGCGACATGACCGCGTCGCCGAACCTTCATGAGCTGCGTCGACGCTCGACGCGCGAAGCCCTGCGGCGCGCCGCTCTGGCGAGTTTCGCAAGGAAGGGTTTCTCGAACGTCACAGTGACGGAGCTCGCCCGCGAGGCCGGCGTCACCGAGCGCACCTTCTTCCGGCATTTCCCCACCAAGGAAGCCGTGCTGTTTCAGGACTACGAGACGCAGGTCGAGTGGCTGGCCGATGCGCTGACGAAGCAGTCGGAGTCGGAGTCGGTGTTCGACGCGGTGCTGGCAGGCGTCGCGAGCTTCCCACATGATCTCGAGGTGGTCCGCCAGGCCGCGAGTGCCCGAACGGAGTTGATCAGCGCCGAGCGGATTGCCGCCCACTTGAGAGTGGTGCAGGCGTCGTTCGCCGGGGTGATCACCGGTTTCATCAAGGAGCGTTACGCAGGCACGCACGACATCGATCTGGTGGCCGAGGTGGCAGGTGCCACGTTGGCCGCGGCTCTCGTTGCGGCAGTGGAGAACTGGGGACGCAACGGCTGCACGGGCGACCTGGATGGGATCACCGCGACGTGTGTGAATCTCGTCCGGTCCGGTCTGGCACCGTTGTCCTGAGCTGAATCCAGTTGGACCGCAAAAAGTTTCATGCGAGCCGACCGAAGCGTCAGCCACCGC
>CAVTSZ010000027.1:0-59664 GCA_963737385.1 uncultured Actinomycetota bacterium | reverse complement strand
CTGGAAGGCAGGTCGCTACGGATGTGCTGCATCGACGTCGCTCGCGGTCGGCCCGCATGTTCACGTTACCACATCATCTGAACAGCTGGACAGATGAGCTTCTAGCGCTTGATGGCGGTCTAGTGCCCCACCGAACCGGGCGGTAGATCAACCCCGATCTCGTCGCAGATCGGCGGAATGATGATGAGAGATCCGCGCGGGGTGCAGAACGGCGTACCCGGCGGCAATGGGGCGGCCGGAGGCGCGGGCAGACCGAGCTGAGGCGGGAGGGCGGTGGGGTGCGGAGCGCCCTGCCACGGGTAGATGATGTTGGTCGAGACGTCGACGATGCCCTCGGAGTCCCAATACCAGTCGTGGGGGACGTCCCAGTCCCAACTCAGCACCTGACCGCCGGGAGGCGAGGGCTCACCGGGAAACCAGTGGGTGCACGTGATGCCCGGCGGACAGTTTCCACCCTGATAGCTCGGGCCTTCGGCGGGCGCTGTCGCGGCCAATCCCATTGCGGCCAGGCTCATGCCGCCGGATAACACGACAGCCGTCGCGAACCGCGAGATCCGGTTCAAATCGCTTCCTTTCGTCGGGCGCGCGCCGTTCGCGTCGCCGATTGCGGTCAAGTACATCCATCGGGCTTGGCTACCGATCCCAATAACAATGCCGCAGGAAATACGAAGCTGCGTTGATTTCGCGCAAACCAAGAACGGCTCGTGCAGTCGCTGAACTAGGCATCCAGCACAATGCCACGGCGAGTTTTCCAGCGTGCTGTTCCTTCCCCCGGCACTCGGAGCATCCCCGCCGGCTGTGGGTTCGGTTCGGCTGCTCAAGCGATTGAGGCCGCGCCAATCGCGCGGTAGGTGGATAATTCGAGGACTCGACATCGGGGAGGGGCGGCGGCAACGTGAGCGATCGAATCTCGATCGTCATCGCAGAGGACTCTCTGCTGGTGCGGGACAGCCTTTCCCGGGCGTTGTCGACGGATCCCGATGTGACGGTTGTCGGTGTTGCCGAGGATTACGACTCGGCAGTCGAACTCGTCGAAAAGCATGCACCGACGTTGCTCGTCACCGACGTTCGCATGCCGCCCACGAAGACCGATGAAGGAATTCGGTTGGCGCAGTGGATGCGAACCGCGCAGCCGGACGTCGGCGTGATCGTTTTGTCGAATTATGTCGATCCTCGCTATGCGGCGGGATTACTGGAGGGCGGTACGGCAGGCCGGGGATATCTGTTGAAGGAGCGCGTGTCGCACTTCGACGAGCTCAACGAGGCGGTTCGCCGGGTCGCCGGTGGTGGGACGGTATTGGATCCGCTGGTGGTCGAGGCACTGCTCTCGCAGCCTCGCTCCGCGCCGACTCTGAGCCGATTGACGCCCAGAGAACGCGAGGTGCTCAGCGAGCTGGCAGCCGGCTTCAGCAACCGAACGATCGCAGAGCGGCTGGTGCTGTCCCAGCGAGCGGTGGAAAAGCACATCAACTCGATCTTCGCCAAACTCGAACTGACCGTCGACGACGCTGTCGACCGGCGGGTCAAGGCAGTGCTGATGTTCCTCGACGACCACGGAACGACGTGATCGCGTCGAGTGCGCGGCCGGAAATGGTGGTGTGTACACCATCGCGGCTGGCAAACAATCCCGGCACGATGGCGGGGTGGTGGACGAGTGCGTGCGAGTCTGGGTCGTCGATGACCAGGCCAGTTTCCGGCGGGCTACCGCCGCCACTCTCGATGCGATGGACGACTTCGTGATGGCCGGCGAATGCGAGACCGGTGAATCAGCGGTCGAACTTCTTCGTGAGGGCGCCGCGGACATCGTGTTGATGGACATTCACATGCCGGGGATGGGCGGAGTCGAGGCTACGCGGCAGATCTGCGCCGCAGACCCCGATGTCATCGTCGTACTGATGTCGACCTACGACATCGAGGACCTTCCCGCCGCGGCCTCGGACTGCGGGGCCGCCGCGTACCTGCACAAAGAACGCCTCTCGCCAGAATTGCTGAGCCGGATATGGCGAACAGCGAACTGAAGCACCGACGCCGGGGGAATGGTGCCGTACTGGCGTGTGCCGCAAGTGCTCCTCACCACGGCGGTCCGGTCGTCATCGCTGTTGGGCCACGACCTGATCAACCGATACAGGGCGGAGCGCTATCAGCTGTTCCTCACCGGTCATCTCGCGCTGTGGGCGGGTGCTGGCGATCGTGCTGCCGCTCTGGGAGTACGCTTCTCGTACTTTCGATCGCCGTGTTGCTGCTGTTCGCCGCGGTCGGATGCCGCGCACTGTATTGCGCTGGCGTGTCGCACTGCGACTGGCTCGGCTGCGGCAGATATTAGCAGTCGATCAGCCTGGCCTGCATCACGAACTGGATCAGCGCGCTGGTGCTCTTGACGCTGTCTCACGCCCAACTGTCTGGCGGTGATGGCGCTGGTGGCCCTTGTGCCAGTTGTGTTCGCCGAGCCCTATATCCGGTGGCAGCGTGGGCTGGCCTTCACTGTGATCACCGCCGTTTGCGTGCTGACCATGGCTACGCTGGCGCGTTTCACTTCCGGTCCCAGACGTGGTCGACACTGGCGCCCGGTGGCTCGAGACGGCGTTCATCGTTGTGGCGGTTGCCGCTCAATGCTTTTCACCTCCTGGTTATCGTGTGGAACAACGCCGCGGCGCTGAGGACATCGGAAGGACAGCTCGCCGAGCGAGCCGCCGAACTGGCGGCTTCGCGCACCCGGTTGACCACTGCCGCCGACGAAGAACGGCGCCGCCTCGAACGTGATCTGCACGACGGCGCACAGCAACACCTCGTCGCGCTGTCGGTGCTCCTCGGACTTGCCCGCAAGGCAGAGGGCGACCGATATCAGGCGCTGCTGAGCGAGGCGTCCGAACTCGTCGACACCTCGATCGCCGAGATTCGCAGGCTCGCCCACGGGATCTACCCGCCTCTGCTGATCAGCGGCGGCCTGACCGAGGCCCTGCCGACACTCGCCGCACGCGCGGCAGTCCCGGTGCACCTGGACCTGGACAGCCTGGGCCGCTATCCCACATCGACTGAGGCAGCGCTGTATTACTGTTGCAGCGAGGCCCTGCAGAATGCCGCCAAATACGGCGGGCCCGGCACCACCGTCACGGTCACGGCACACGCCGACGACAAGACGATCACCCTGTCGATCAGCGACACCGGCCGTGGGTTCGATTCCGCGACGATCGGCATGGGGCTGACCAATATGACAGACCGCCTTTCGGCCATCGGCGGGCAACTGGTGATCGACTCGGAGCCTGGACGAGGCACCCGCATCGCCGCCGTCGTCGACACCTCCGTCTGACCTCTCCGGGGGTGTACACACCACCGCCAACCGTGTTGCGCACACGGTAGCCGCATCAACTCAGACGTACGAAAATTGACCTTGTCATCGAAAATCAGTCCTTCGCAGGACGTTTCGAGAAGTGGGGATCACATGTCGCTAATCGTCCGTCCAATGTCCTCGGCATCCGGATTGGAAAGGCTCACCCTTCCGCCGCGAAACAACATGACACCGAGCCACTTTCGCGAACCTACTGCGGGCCGGGCATTGCCGACGGGGACCGTGACGCTGCTGCTGGCCGACATCGAAGGTTCCACCCGGCTGTGGGAATCTCAGCCCGACGTGATGGCCGCAGCCCTGGCCGCCATGGATCGCACACTGGCCGGGCTCGTGCACACCAACAACGGCGTGTGCCCGATCGAGCAGGGCGAGGGAGACAGCTTCGTGGTGGCGTTCTCCCGCGCCAGCGATGCGGTGGCGTGCGCGTTGGCCCTACAGCAGGCGCCGCTGGCACCCATCCGCCTGCGGATCGGTGTGCACACCGGCGAAGTCCAGCTGCGCGATGAGGGCAAGTACATGGGGCCCACGATCAACCGGGCCGCCCGGTTGCGCGAGCTGGGCCACGGCGGCCAAACCCTGCTGTCCGGCACGACAAGTGATGTAGTCAGCGAGTTGCTACCGGCGCAGTCGTGGTTGATCGACTTCGGTCGCCATGCGCTTCGCGACCTCGCTCGCCCCGAGCGGGTGGCTCAGCTGTGCCATCCCGATCTGCACAACTACTTTCCGCCGCTGCGAACCAGGGGCCGCGTGCTGACCTTCGCGTGAGCCATGGGCGTCACTCGACGCCGATCAGTGCTAGAGCTGGGCCCAGACTGACTTCGTCTTCAGGTAGGCGTCGATCGAGAAGTTTCAGCCCGTAGTCGTTGGGGTAGACGGGCCGGACGAACTTGTCGGCACATGGGGAGCTGAGGTCATGATCGAGCCGCTGTTGTGGGTCTACGGCGCCGGCTGGATTTTCGCGGCCCACGGATTATTTGAATTTGCCCACCGCTTTCGTGATCAGCGCAGGCCTGCACCCCACGCATTGCTGTGGAGCATCGCGGCGGGCGCGGTGTGGCCGATCGTGGTGCTTGGCGTGGCTGAGATGAGCGCGACCGCTCTGGCGGCCGAAGCCGTCCCCAACGATGAGGGTCTGGCGGTCATCGTCTAAGCGGACCGTCGCGTCGATCAGCGGTTTCGGTGCCCGCGCACTACGTGCGCCAGTTAGCCGCGCGTCGCTGATCTCCCGCAGGCAGCGCGGGCGGAGGCGGTTGACGTATGCTCGCAATCTTTGATCACCCGCGGCGGCCCGGACTAAGTACCACCGCGCCGAAACCGGGTGAGATTGCAGTAGTGCACTACCGAGATCGTTCCACCGCGCGCGAGCGACGATTGCGCCATGGCCGATCCGTGCGCATCATCGACGCTGAACAGATTGAACCCGCCGCCGGCGCGCTCGCCCAAGCTCGTGCAGGGTGTCGGATTCGCCTTTTATCGCCGCAAGGCGATGCGGAATTGGATCAAGCGGCACGGACACATCTTCGAAATCAACGTCCCGATCTTTGGTCGATCCGTCGTCGTTTCCGACCCCACTCTCGTGAGGTCGGTGTGTACCGCGAGCGCCGAACAGCTGGCCAACGTGCAGCCGAACCTCGGCAATTGGTTCGGGCCCGGGTCGACGTTCGGGCTCGACGGCAGTCAGCATCGCGATCGGCGCCGACTGCTCGCACCGGCATTTCACGGTCAGAGCCTCAAAAACTACGAGAAAGTGATCGAGGACGAGACGCTACGTGAAAGCGCGAAGTGGCCTGAGGACCAGGAGTTCCGAATTCTCGAACCGATGAACAGGATCACCTTGAACGTGATCTTGCGGACCATCTTCGGCGCTGACGGGGCGGAACTCGAGGAACTACGTGAGATCGTCCCGCCCTATATGAAACTCGGACAGGTCTTGGCCTTTCTGCCTGCGCCGCCATTCTGGACCAGACGCTACAGCCCGTGGGACAAGCTGGACGACTTCCGCAAGGCATTCGACCGGATCGTATTCACGCTGATCGAACGGGCCGAAGCCGATCCGGATCTCGGCGAGCGGGCCGACATCGTGGCATTTCTAATGCGCAGTCGACACGACGATGGAACAGGAATGCCGTGGCAGGACATCTGCGACGAACTGTTGACCCTCGTCTGTGCGGGCCACGAGACCACAGCATCAACACTGGCTTGGACCTTTGAGCGGTTGCGGCGCCACCCAGATGTCCTGGCCGAACTGGTCAGAGAGGTCGATGAGGGTGGCAGCGAGTTGCGCCGGGCCACGATTATGGAGGTCCTGCGCATACGCACCGTCATCGATGTGGCAGGGCGGCGGGTCACGGCGTCGAACTTCGACCTCGGCGAGTGGCGGATTCCGCATAACCGCACGGTGCTTGTGCGCATTGCCGATCTTCACGAGAATCCGGAAATCTACCCTCACCCAGAACGATTCGATCCGTATCGCTTCCGCGGCACCAGGCCGGCGGCCTCAACATGGCTGGCGTTCGGTGGCGGAGCGCGGCGATGCATCGGCGCTGATTTCGCCATCGCCGAAATGGACATCGTGCTGCGAACGGTGCTGAAGAATTTCCGGATCCAGACCGATGACGCCGCCGATGAGAAGTCCCATTTCCGGGGAATCGCCCACATCCCGCGACAGGGCGGGCGCGTCGTAGTGAACCGCCGAACGTAGGCCATTGTGTCGACCCAGCTGATCAGACCGTCGCGCGAACAACGGCTCGAAGTCCGTTGCAATGTCGGCGACGCCACTGTTGCCAACCTGGCGGTACACATCGTCTTCTTCTTCGAGCGGCATCTCGACACGAGGGCGCTCACCGATGCTTTTGCGCATGCGCTGACGAATCTCCCGATCTTCGCGGGGCGAATGGCCGTGGGCGGCACCACGATGCGAATCCGATGTGAGGGGCAAGGCGTGCCCTTCACGTCCGTGTCGTCCGACCGCACGCTCCATGACGCGATCCGTTCGGCGTCGGAGGACCGCGGACTCTGGCTCGTCGATCCGGTGAACGGCGCCACGGCTCGATGGGGGTTGGGCGCGCTGTGCAAGGTACGCGTCACGCAGCTCGCGGACGATGCGACGGCGATCGGAGTCTCATGGCACCACGCGATCGGCGACATGCAGACATTGATGCTCTTCATGAACGCGTGGGTTGCCGCTGCTGCCGACAAGCCACTCGCTGAGCCGTTGATCGTCGAAGACCGCGCTGCCTACCTCGACGAGCATCTCCCTGCCGATGGCGCACGGGAGCCCGGAGTGCGTTGCCTCGGGCTCGCAGAATTCGCCCGTAGCGCGCTGTACCTGGCGAAGGATGCGCGAAAGCAGCGGACTCTGAGTGTGTACTTCGGAGAAGACGAAATCGCCGGCATGCGTGGCGCCTACGGGAGCCGGATGCGTTTGTCCGCGAACGACGTTGTGTGCGCGCATGTTTCCGAGGCGCTCATGAACGCGGATCCGGCGGTGGATCGTCGCACCCTCGCGATCGCCGTGAATGCGCGGAAGCGAGGTGGCCTCGACCCGATGCTCGTCGGCAATATCATTACGACGCTGAATCTCGATCTCCGCCGCGGAGAGGCCGCATGTTCGGTCGCCGAACGCATCCGCCACAGCGTGGACCACTTCGCCGACGAACACTGCGACATGCGTATCAATCAACAGTTCCTGGACGCTGCAGGTTCATGGCGGGGTGCTCGCCTGGTATCCACTGCCTTCGATCCGGCCCAGTGGAACCCGATCATCTCGAACCAGAGCGGCTTCGGCGTTTATCGCATCCATTTCGAAGACACCTTCACGTCCTACTGCACGCTGTTGATGAAATTACCTGTTGCGGGACTCGGCGCCCTGGTGGAAGGGGCAGGTGGCCGCGGACTGGTTTTTCAGATGTCATTGCCCCCCAAAGAATTCGAGGCCATGTCGAGCCCCGCGGTTCGGGAACACATGCACCGGTTTCGGTGCGCGGGCGACGACATTCCACGATTGCACCGCGAGGTTCACGCCTGACCGTCGGCGTCAACTGCTTCGCAGCACCTCGACTGCCTCCAGCCGCCGCGCATGGATCACGGGATACAGCGCGGCAGCCAGGACAAGCACGAGAGCGGCGGCCACTCCGGTTCGCATTGGCACGGCCAGCACATCCCAGTCGATCTTGATGCCGTACATCACGGGCGAGCCCAGCGACCATAGATACGTGAGGCCCACACCCCCCAGCGCACCGAGGACAGCGACCACCAAGCCGAGCAGCCCGGCGTGAGCGATGACGACGGCCTGCTCCTGCAGGGGTGTTACACCGATCGCCCGCAATGCGGCTCGCTCCCGCTTGCGTTGCACAAGTCCCAGCACGAACACATTCAGCACGCTAATTCCCGCGGCCGCCATCACCACGTACGCGGCGATCGTGAGCGGCTCCAGGAAGCGGGTTATTCCAATTGTGGCCGCTGTGCGCCACTGTTCGTTGTCGTACACCGACAGTCCAGCTCCCAGATCGAGGAAATCGTCACGGTGGGCGGTCGCATCGGCGGCGGATGAATAGCTCACCGCGACCTGGTCGCGAACGGCCGCCCAGTCGGAGCGCGCCAATTTCTCCGACGCGAGGACGATGTCGCCGACCGCGGTGTCATTGATCATCTGCGGCTCAAAGATCCCGGCGACTCGGTAACGCTTCGGCCCGTCGACGGTGGAGAGCTCCACCGTTTCGCCTGAGGCGGCTCCGAGCCGGCTGGCGGCGATCTTGCTCAGGCCGATCTGCCCTTCCTGCAAACCCTGCCACAGCATGTCGGGACTGCCAGTCGGCTGATACAACGCCTGGCTGTAGAAATCACCTGGAGTAACGCCAATGACGATGCGCGACGACGTTCCTGACGAGATTGTCGACCGCCATCGCGAAGACATGCTGTGCCCCTCGGCCGCGGCGGTTACCAGCTTGAACGTGGAGTCGGCGATCTGGCTGTCCCGCTGGTCAAGTACCGATTGCGGGGCGATCAACAGGGAGGAGGGAAGTCGGCCAGCCTTCTGCGATGCAGCCTGGCTGGCGCCGAGCAGCTGCATGCTCTGTGAGCCGATGACCAAGCTGGTCTCCGCCGCGAGTATCGCGGCCGACATGCCGAACAGCAGCGCGTAGCGCTGAACATCGGCACGCAGCAGACGCCCTACATCGGGACGCGCGACGGTCAGCAAATGGATCAACGGCGCGGCAATGCGCGGAACCAATGACACCGTTACCAACGCCATTCCGAACAACGCAACCGTCAGTCCGTCGATACCCACTGCCAGCGGCAGCCACCCGCGCTCGAAAATCCTCATTACGACGACGGCAGCGACCAGCACTGCCGCCCCGGCGACGAGCGGCCACGTCGGGATCCTCCTCTCGCGTTGCACTCCGCCAGCACTCGCCATCGACGCCAACGGCCCCTCCCGGAGCAGCCTGACGGCCGGCCCGGTCATCGCGAGGATCCCCGAGACCATCCCCGCGGCCGCTGCGATCACGATCAAACCCGGCGTGAAATGCGCAGCGATGGTGCCGCCGGAGCCCGCCAACATGGATCGCCCGAACCGGTCCACTAGATAGGTCCCCATCAGGAAGCCGCTAGGTACTCCCAACAGTCCCCCGAGAACGCCCACGACAGCGCCTTCGCAGAGCATGCCGCCGAACAACCCGACAGGCTTGGCACCGATCGCGCCGATGGTTCCCATCACCGCCCGCCGGTCCTCGACAGCCAGCAGGATGGTGTTCACGGCTATGAGGACGCCGATCAAGATGCCGGCCAACGTGACCAGGTTGAGGCTCTGTGTGCCGGCCTCGAAAATGGCCGGCTGGTGCGGTCGGGGCGGGCCGGCGCTTGCGACGCCGGCGATTACGCGGTCGACGTCGGCCGTGATGTCAGCGCCCGGTCTCGGCAGCACGAACGCGGCCGTGGCGTAGCCGGGCGAGGCGAACATGCCCGCGGCGATGTCCACGGAGGGGGCTAGCAGCACGTAGCCGTCGTTGATGCCTTCGACGCGATCGAAGTCCGGGAATGTCCAACCCAGGTGCGCCGAACCTGGAGAAAGGCCGGGAATGCGCAACTCGTCGCCGAGCTTGAGGCCATGCCGCTGGGCGATGACGGCCGGAATCTGAAGTGGCACACCGGGACCCGCTGCAGGCTTCTCGCCGCGGGCGCGCTGCTCGCAGTTGAACGGGCCGACCAGCAGCTCGATCTGGCAGGACCCACCGAGCAGAAAGAATCCATGGCTGCCGCCGGCGACATCCACCGGCGTCAGGCCGGCGACGATCGGGATGACCGCCTCCGCCCCTGTCACCTCGGCGCGCAAGCGGTCGACCGTCTCGATTGGAAGCCGGCCGCTGACGTTCGGGGTAACCTCGAGCACCCCGACGTCGGCAGCGTGAGTGAGCGACGGGCCGAATGAGTCGAAGGGCCGCGCGAGCTCGGATTTGAGTATGAGCACCCCGAGAACGATCGTCACCCCCAACGCGACGCCGATCACGCTCAGCAGCGTTCGGCGCCAATCGGCGATCAACGCGGCGAGGTGGATCCGCCGGAAGGACATCCATCCCGCGCGCAGCCTTTGCATCATCACTCTGCGACGGGCGCGAGGGCGTCGGGTGCGTACGCACGCCCGTCGACAAGGTGCAGCTCGCGGGACCCGTAACGCGCCGCGGCCTGATCGTGGGTCACCATGACGACAGCGGCGCCGTCTTCGTCTGACAGCGAGCGCAAAAGGTCCAAGACCTCGGTCGACGAGTGGCTGTCCAGGTTTCCGGTGGGCTCGTCGGCGAGGATGATCGATGGCCGGGCCACCAGCGCACGCGCCACCGCCACCCGTTGCATCTGTCCGCCCGACAGCTCGGCCGGCCGGTGCCGCGCGCGGTCGCCGAGCCCGACCCGTTCCAGTAGCTCCTCGGCGCGGGCGTCGGCGGTTCGAGCCCGCATGCCATCGAGCACCAGCGGCAACGACACGTTCTCCACAGCGGTCAGCATCGGCACCAGGTTGAAGAACTGGAACACGAATCCGAGGTTGCGCCGCCGGAACGCGGCGCGCGCGCCTGCGCTCATCGTCCATACGTCCTGGCCTGCCACGGAGACAGTCCCGGTGTCCGGGGTGTCCAGTCCGCCGGCGACGTGCAAGAGGGTCGATTTACCGGCTCCCGATGGTCCAGTCACGACGACGAACTCGCCAGCGTCCAAAGTGAAATCGAAGTCGACGAGCACGTTGACCTGCTCATCGCCCCTGTGGTACGTCTTGCCGACGCCCTTGAGCTGCAGTACCGGCTTCACGCTTGGACCTGCCGAAGTAACCGCCAATGTCTCGTCGGGAACCATCGAATCAGCCCTTCCCCATTTGGAGTTGTGACCGATTGATCGTCACCCGCATGAGTAGCGACGGGCGCAGTAGCGCGCTACTGCAATCTCGCTCCAGCTCGGGCGGTACTACTTAAGCCCGATGCCGCTGCTCAACCACGCTCATCGTTACGGCATCGCCTCGGCCCAGCTCTATCTGCGCCAATACATCACATTTGTGCGGCCAATTTGCGGCCACGGCGTGGCCACGAACTCCGCCGGAATCGGACTGGTTGGCGTAGGCCCGCTTTAGCCCGTAACGGGCCATTCGCCCGTCATCCTGCTCGGGTGGCGGCTGACCGCTATTCGAGGACATCGGCGGTCCGCCCGATGTCCCCCAATTGGAGGACATCGAGTTCATCCCGTGTGCGGGCCGATTGGCGGACAGACGCGTCCCGTTTGCTGCAGCACAGTAGGTACGTCGCCGAAACACACCGGTGAACATTTGAAATGACAACGCAAACAGGAGAATTGAGATGACTGCCAACACCACCACCTCGACCCGTCGAGTGGCCGCCGGAGTGGTCGCGAAACATGACTGCGCGGAACGCGGCTGCCTGGCCGCGATGCTCGGGCTCGCGCTGGATGACGCCACTGCGAGCGACGCTGAGGAAGGTTCCTCGTCGAGCGGCGCACGCGCACCAGGTGGCACCACAGCGGAATCAGCCGGCGGGCACGCGCCGCGGTTGTATGCGCGGTGATCTTTATACGACGGCCTGGTTGAACTGCTCGACACGCTTCCCGCTGACGAACAAGCCACCCACGGCTTGGCGATGTGCCGGCCGCAGCGGTATAGAAATGGTGACTTCAGTCCCGGGAGATGTCGAGCGCACGTCGAACTGTCCCCCGGACGCGAGTACCTTGGCGCGAATCGATGCCATTCCGATATGACCTTCTTCAGCTTTACGCGCGATAGTCGCCTCTGAGATGCCCACCCCGTCGTCGGAGACACGCAATGAGGCCAGCGCTTCGTGGTATTCCAACTCAATCCAAATGTGGTGGGCCCGTGCATGCTTGATGACGTTCGTCAACGCCTCACGCGCCGCGCTGTACAGCACGTAATCCGCCTCGGTACGCAGGTCATCACGCCATGTAGGGGCGGCGAGGTCGACCGAAACATCTGTACGCGAACCGAGACTATCGGCGAGGCTGGAGATTGCCGATTTCAATCCCAGCCGCGCGAGCACGTCCGGATGCAGTTCGCGGACCACATCGCGCAGCAGGCCCGAGCACTCGACAAGCGCCGATTCCACCCGGTCCGCGGCAGCCTTCAAGCCGTCCCGCACGTCCTCCATATCTTGGCGCGCGACCAAGACATACTGAAGGGCACCGTCGTGCAGACGTTCGGAAATTGCCTGCCGCTCACGCTTTTCCAGTCCCAGCAACTCCTCCAACAACTGGGTTCGTTGCCGCGCCAAGTCTGCGATCATTTCTACTTTGGACCGCTGGATAAGCGATAAGGCGACCGAGCCGCCGGCAAGTGCTGCCAATACGGTCGAGCTCAACAGAATCGACGCCCACGGCTCCTGATTGGACGATCTGGTGATCCAGCACGTGGCAATGAATGCGGATACGGTGGGCACTGCCACGGCCCCGCTGATAATGGGATCCAACTGCGCCGCCGCGATCAAAGGGATCAGAAAGAAACCAATCCTCATCATGTCCGATGTCCAGTCATCCGGCGAGGTGATGCCGGTAAGAACCGACAGGACGGATACCACCGCGACGTCGGCGGCGAGCACTACCAGTGTCACCGGCGTTCTGGTGGGTAACACTGCGCGCGCCGCAGCACCCAGCGCCCACGCGCTCCAGCATCCGATCACGACGACGTAGACCGCCAAGACAGCCACGCAGATCGATAGGTAGCGGTTCGGCGGCTCACACAACAGAGTCACGACGACGAAAACGGTCAGTACCGCGCGCAACGCAAACTGCAGCAGAGTGCCCGACAACAAAGTCCGCTGGGAGTCCGGCGCAACGTGTTGCAATCGCAGGTCGACCGCTTGCTGGTGATGTCCCGGCATGGGCGGCTCCTGTCCCTTCGCAATGGCGAAAGCATAACGCTGGACGCTCGCTTGCAGGGCCGCCCTCCGCCAACATTGACACCGCGAAAGCTCTTGCTGATGCAAAAAGTAGTCTCGCTAAGCACAAGCTATGAGCTGCGGTGGCAGATGCGCGAAACGTTTACGGACGGAGACCCCTCAAAACGATTGGCCGTTGGCGTATCGCTGTCGGCGGTAGTGGCGCCCGTTGCCACGGTTCCGACTCTTGTATGTCGCTAGCTGCGAGTCGCAGTTCGGACAGATCAGCCGCAGGTTCTCCCGTCGATTGTTCGTCGGGTTCCCATCGATGTGGTCCAACACCAATGCGAGGGGCAGCCCCAACCACTCGCAGGCTCCGCCACAGATCGCGCAGCAGCCCGACTGAGCATCGGCGAGATACTGCCGAATGTAGTGACCGTGGTGGCCGTCGATCCGCGCCTCGCCGGATTCAAGCCAACGTTTCGTACTGGTGACGCGCCGGACCGACGCCTGACATGCATTACCGCAGTAGACCTTCTGACTGCGCTTCGAGAGTGGCTGAACCACAACCGCGACACTGTCTCATGCTCGAAAGCTACGACCAGCTACCGACAAACAGCCGCCGCCGGACTTGAGCCGCCCCGCTTTGGAGCCCCCTATCGGGATTGAACCGATGACCTACGCTATTACAAGATCGTTGCTCTACCACTGAGCTAAGGAGGCCTGCGGCGCATAAGTTTATCGGGTCAGCTGATCCGGGGCATCCGAGTGCCCGTGAGTGTCAAAGACGATCTACTCAGTGACTTCCCGCACGTGTATCCGGGGCTGACGCGCAGCGAGGTCCAGCGGTTGCTGACACTCCTCGACGAAAGTGCGAGTACCGAAGGCGGGCTGAGCCTGTCCATCGCCACGGCCCTCAAGCCGTTGGTGCCGGACGTCGCAGACCGGATCGCGTCGTACAAGAAGTCCGGCGACACCGACGACTACGTGCGCATGTTGCGTGGCGCCGCCGTCCTGCTGCTCCAGAAGTGGCAGCCTGAAGAGCAGCCTCCTGCCCCGGACAGCATGGCCAACCTGGTCGACGCGGTCGAGGCCGAGAGCTGACGTCACTCGTCGGCGTCGACGATCCGCTGCGAGGCCACCGTCCGCGACGACGCCGCACGGGCCCGGGGCCGCCGGCCCGGAAACGGAATCCGGTCGGCGATGTTGCTCAGCGGGTTGACCACCTGGCTCAGGGTGATGACCGCTTCGTGCAGCGCATCGATCGTCGGCGCCAGCGCCTCGAGCCCCGGCGTCAACCGGTTCAGAGTGTCCGCGACGTCCGCCAGCTTCAGCAGCGGCCCGTTCTCGTCGGTCAGGGTGTCCAGTAGCCCGCCCTCGGCCAGCAGCCGGTCGGCCACCCCGTCCTCGCGCAACACCCGCTCGATCAGGCCGTCGTTGGCCAGCAGCTGATCGGCCAGCCCGCCCGGGGCGATGACCCGCGACAACGCGCCGTCGTCGGTGGTCATCCGGTCCAGCAATCCGCCTTCGGCGGTCACCTGGTCGACGATCCCGCCAGGTGCGAGCGCGCGGGAGACGGCGCCGCTCTCGGCGGTCAGCCGGTCCAGCAACCCGCCCTCGGCGGTCACCTGATCCACCACCCCACCGGGCCGCAGCAGCCGGTCGAGCGGACCGTTGGGCGCCAACGCCCTGCCCAGCGGTGCGTCGTCGTCCATCAGCCTGGCCAGCCGGTTAGCCCGTTCGACGGCATCGTCGAGACCCAGCATGTGTGCGAACGAGGCCGACCCGTTGCCGGTAGCCGAATTCGTATCACCGAGGGTCCGCTGCGCCATGCCGAGTGCGCCGTTGGCCATGGAAAGGCCTGCATCGGCCACTGCCAGCCCGACCCGTACCGGTGCTGTGGCCAGGTCCGTCACGGCTTTGCCCAGGTTCATTTCCCCAGTCTATGGACCGCGCAAGCGAAAACTCACAGGAAGTACACAGGCAATGGGCAGGATGGCTACAAGCCAACAGGCGGACAGTAGCGAGATGGCGATGGCTGCACTACCCGAGAACACCCCAGAAGCCACGGTCCTCGTCGTCGACGATGAGACCAATATCGTCGAACTTCTGTCGGTGAGCCTGAAGTTCCAGGGATTCGAGGTCTACACGGCCACCAACGGCTCCGCGGCGCTGGACAAGGCCCGTGAGGTGCGGCCGGACGCGGTCATCCTCGACGTCATGATGCCGGGGATGGACGGCTTCGGCGTGCTGCGCCGGCTGCGTGCCGACGGCATCGATTCCCCCGCTCTGTTCCTGACCGCCCGCGACTCGCTGCAGGACAAGATCGCCGGGCTGACGCTAGGCGGCGACGACTACGTGACCAAGCCGTTCAGCCTCGAAGAAGTGGTCGCCCGGCTGCGGGTGATTTTGCGGCGCTCGGGTCGCGGCGTCGAGGAAACCCGCAGTTCGCGGCTGACCTTCGCCGACATCGAACTCGACGAGGACACCCACGAGGTGTGGAAGGCCGGCGAGCCGGTGTCGCTGTCGCCGACGGAGTTCACCCTGCTGCGGTACTTCATCATCAATGCGGGCATGGTGCTGTCCAAGCCCAAGATCCTCGACCACGTGTGGCGCTACGACTTCGGCGGTGACGTCAACGTCGTCGAGTCCTACGTCTCGTACCTGCGCCGCAAGGTCGACACCGGCGAGAAGCGCCTTCTGCACACATTGCGCGGTGTCGGCTACGTTCTGCGCGAGCCGCGATGAGCGTTTGCGCGAAGAGCAGGCAGCCGCGCTGAACAATGGGAGTGTGGGCGCACTGAGCGGACGGGGCATCCCGCTAAGGGTTGGGCTCGTTGCCGCCACTCTCGTGCTGGTGGCGTGCGGTCTGCTGGCGTCCGGCATCGCCGTCACCACGATCCTTCGGCACACCCTGGAGAACCGGGTGGACGAGACGCTGCTCGACGCGTCCCGCAGCTGGGCCCAGGCGCCGAGCCGGATGCCGGCAACTCCCATGGAGGGGCCCAACCCGTCGCGACCGCCGTCGGATTTCTACGTGCGCCGCGTCGGGCCCGACGGCGCCGTCTGGATGGCGGTCAACGACCGTGACGCCGAACCGGAGTTGCCCCCCGACAACGATGTGGGACCCGTTCCGGTCACCGTCGACTCGGTCAACCACTCCGGGGTGCAGTGGCGCGCGATGACGGTACGCGGACCTCGCGGCGAACTCACCACCGTCGCCATCGACCTGTCCGATGTGCATACGACGGTGCGCGCGTTGACGTACGCACAGGTCGGGATCGGCCTGGCGGTGTTGTTGGTGCTCGGTGTGGCCGGCTACGCGGTGGTCCACCGCAGCCTGCGCCCGCTGGTCGAGGTCGAACGGACCGCCGCGGCGATCGCCGCAGGCCAGCTCGACCGGCGCGTTCCGGAGCGCGATCCCCGCACCGAGGTCGGCCGATTGTCGTTGGCGCTCAACGGAATGCTCGCCCAGATCCAGAGCGCGATGGCGGCCTCCGAGTCATCGGCGGAGCAGGCCCGTGGCTCCGAGGAGCGCATGCGCCGGTTCATCACCGACGCCAGTCACGAGCTGCGCACACCGCTGACCACCATCCGCGGCTTCGCCGAGTTGTACCGCCAGGGCGCGGCCAGCGATGTCGAGATGCTGATGAGCCGGATCGAGAGCGAATCGAGTCGGATGGGTCTGCTGGTCGAGGATCTTCTGCTGCTCGCCCGACTCGACGCGCAACGCCCGCTGGATCGGCGCCGGGTCGACCTGTTGGCTCTGGCCAGCGACGCCGTGCATGACGCGCGTTCGATCGCTCCGAAACGCACGATCACCATGGAGGTGTTCGACGGGCCGGGAACCCCGGAGGTCCTCGGCGACGAGCCGCGACTGCGGCAGGTGCTGTCCAATCTCATGACCAACGCGCTGCAGCACACCCCGGACACCGCGGACGTGACGGTGCGGGTGGGCACCGACGACGACACAGCGGTGATCGAGGTGTGCGACGAGGGCCCGGGGATGAGCGCGCAGGATGCGCATCGGGTGTTCGAGCGGTTCTACCGCGCCGACTCGTCGCGCGCGCGGACCAGCGGCGGCACCGGGCTCGGGCTCTCGATCGTCGACTCTCTGGTGTATGCGCATGGCGGCAAGGTCACCGTCACCACCGCGCCGGGGCGTGGCTGCCGGTTCACTGTCAGCCTGCCGCGGATCGCCGACGTGCCCGCTGGAGTGCGTTGAGGCTCAGCTCAATTCGGCCAGTGCGGCCTTGATCCTGGCCTGCGCGTCATCGAGCGATTCCTGCGACGGATTCTGATCGGCGTTCGCGAATCCGAAGTCGGCCAGGTCGCTGGTGGGAAAGACGTGGACGTGCAGGTGCGGGACTTCCAGCCCGGCGATGATCACACCGGCTCGCTCGGCGGGGAAGGCCTTCACCACGGCCTTGCCGATCAACTGTGACACCTCCATGACCCGGCCGAACACGGCGGGCTCGAGGTCCTGCCAGTTGTCGATCTCGGCGCGCGGCACCACCAGCGTGTGCCCCACGGTGATGGGCGCGATCGTCAGGAACGCGACGATGTCGTCGTCCTCATAGACGAACCGGCCCGGCACTTCCCCGTTGATGATCTTGGTGAACACGGTCGCCATGGCTATGAGCATTCCACTTGGCCGCCTCTCCCTGTTGCCGGGGTGATCGAACGTGAGCCCGCGTCGCCCAGGATCACTTCAAACAGCATTGCCAGAGCATTTGTAGTAAAGATTTTCTAGCAAGATCAAAATCTTGCTCATTTGCGAGCTGATCGTACTGTGCGCCGTCCCGTGTATGGGACCAGGCGATTATCGACGACTAAGTCAGACGTAGCTGCTTCGCTGAAAGGCACTCGAGGGGGCTAGATCTTTGCATACATACAGCATATACCCGCGATTAGGCCGATCGCTTGGAGGCTATGGGAGATTGCTAGCAAAGATGTTTTTTGTTGCGAACGAAACAACCGATGATTAGAATTTACGTCTGAGTTGGCTTTGCTAGTGTCGCATGCCATGATGGGCAGCGAAGATCCACAGCTTGGCCAGAACATCAGGCGATCAGGGTGGGGATGGTCGCCTCACGTGGGAGGGGAGCGTCTGTTGGCACGGCTGGGGTGCAGAAGGTCCTGTCGTCCAACGACGGGCCGAGCTAACGAAACGGGGGGACGTTGATTTGACGATGACAATGAGAGTGCGGACCACGAAGGTCCGCATTCAATCACTGCACCGCACTGCTGCTGACCACACCGAATGGTGGGTAGCCGTCTGTGCAACTGCAATTTCGATTGCCGCCCTCATTTACTTCTACCGCCAAGGCAATATCGTCGGATACGGAGATGCCGCATCGCATCTTCAAATTGCCCGACGCGTCCTGGACAGCCCTACCGCTGGATTTGCCCAGCTTGGAAGCGTATGGCTACCGCTTCAGCACGTGTTGATGTTGCCGTTTGTCTGGTATTCGCCACTCTTCTATAGCGGCATCGCCGGAAGCATCATCAGCATGGCAAGCTATGTCGTCGCATGCGTATACCTCTACAAGATCGTCTACGGATTGACGAACGGAATTCGTGTTGCTGCGGTCGCAGGTGTGCTGGTATTTGCACTCAACCCAAATATTCTCTACATGCAGAGTATCCCAATGGCAGAACTTTTGTTCTTCGCCACGACGGCAGCGACGTTGTACTATTTGCAGTGCTGGATTCAAACCGAGCGCAAGTACTACCTGTTCGTTGCTGCATTTGCCTGTGCAGCCGGTGCCTTGACACGCTATGAATCCTGGCTCATGCCAATGCTTGGGTTTACCTTTATTGTCTTGCTCGTCGCCTGGAAGCGCTACGACCGAGCAAAGACCGAGGGTTCGGTGCTTTGCTTCATGTTCATCGCCTGGGCTCCGGTTTTGGGATGGATCGGTTGGAACTGGCTGATCATGGGCAACCCGATGTATTTCCAGTTGGGTGAGTACGCAACGTCGGCGCTGTGGGTTGACCCGAACGACCCATCAGTCGGTGACCTACCCACGGCAACAAAAACCTACTGGTACGCGCTGGTGCGCAACCTTAGCCTTCCCATCATTGCTGCCACGCTCGCCGGCGTCGTCGCGATTGTGGCCAGAAGGCGCCGACTCGATTCACTGCCGGCCCTGAGTCTGGTGGCGTTGCCGATGTTCTTCACGTGGGCCGTCTACAGCGGGACTCGACCCATGAACGTCACCGAGACCAGCGGTTATCTGTATAACTTGCGCTTCGGACTCGTCGTGGTGCTCCTCGCCGCCATCGCTGTCGGATACCTGGTCAGCATCCTGCCTTCCGCTGCAATGCTCCCTTCGGCCTTGGTGACGGCAGTATTGGCCGTCAGCGTCGTGTTTGGAGGCGTCGTAACAGTTCATGAAACGCAAACAGGGGTTGCCCGGGCCGTAACTGAAGGTCCCAGCGAAGTCTCTGCTTTCCTACGGGAGAATTATGTCGGCGGTCTGATACTGCAGGAATCATTCGACAACGAGACAATTCTATTCCACGCACAGATTCCGCTTCGCAACAATATCTACGAAGGTAGTTACCGGCTTTGGGAGCCTGCCATGTCATATCCTGCGGCAAACGATATCCAGTGGATCGTCATGCGGGGCGGGAGTGAACCCGACAAGGTGTACAAGGCCCTCTACGGATCCGCTCAGCTAAACGATTACCAACTCGCATTCCAGAATAACAAATACTTTGTTTACGAAAGGATGTGAGAATCATGAGGCAAACATCTGAACGTTTGGTCACTCGCGGCCAAATATATGTGTGCATTGTTGCAGTGTGCGCCGTGGTGGTCATGATTGTTAAATGGCCGCTTCTTGCCAAGGTCAGTGTCTGGGCGACCATTCTGTTCTTCGGCGTGTTTGTCGGATTCAAGATGGTGCTCTGGTACGCATCATTCCGACACAGGTTCCCGATATTTGCGCTGCCGAGCCCGCGCGATCCCGACTTGCCCGTCTACACGGTATGGGTACCGCTGTTTCGGGAAGGAGCGGCCGTGCCGGGACTGCTTAAAGGCTTGGAAGATCTTCACTACCCGAAAGACAAACTTCAGGTGTTGTTGCTTCTCGAAGAGGAGCAGCGCGATCCTGAGACACACACGGCAATCGACAAACTGGAGTTACCAGGTTACGTGTCGGTGGTTGTCGTACCTGAGGTCGCGCCTTTTGGAAAGCCCAAGGCCCTGAACGCAGGTTTGGCGGCGACAGTCGGCGAGTTCGGTGTCATCTACGACGCCGAGGATCGTCCTGAGCCCGACCAGTTGCTGAAGGCGGTGGGTCGATTCCGGTCGTCGGGTCCGACCCTTGGCTGCTTACAAGCGCGGCTCCACTTCAGCAATGGAACGAGTAGTTGGACCTCGCGGATGATGTGGGTGGAGTACATCATCCACTTCGAGTGGGTCTTGCGTGGAATGGACAACATCGGTTTCGTGATCCCGCTCGGAGGGACATCGAACCACTTCCGTGTGGAGGCACTCAAGAACATCGCCTTCGACAAGTCGATGCTCCCGTCGGGCGCAGAGGGCATCGGAGCCTGGGACCCGTGGAACCTCACCGAAGACGCCGAGATAGCAGGGGCGTTGGTTAGCGCCGGATACGAGATCGAACTGTTCGATTCGGTGACTTATGAGGTTGCGTCGCGACGGGTTCGGGTGGCGATTCCGCAGCGAAGCAGGTGGCAGAAGGGCTATACGCAAACAGGACTCGCCTACCTACGATCACCACTTCAAACAGCCCGCAACATGGGATTGCTCCGATGGTTCTTTTACACCTTCTTCCTGCTGGGCACTCCGACGAGCATCGTCCTGAGCACGCTGTCGTGGATACTCACAATCACGTACTTCTGCACCCGCTCCAAGGCAATCGAAGAGCTGTTTCCGACACCGTTGTTCTATCTCGGAGTGATTCTGTTGGTGTTCGGCAACTTCGCGTTATTCGTCCAACACATCATGGCGGCCTATCACCGAGACGGGTACTGCACGATCAAGTGGTTGGTGTTCCTGCCGGTATGGCAACAGCTTTCAACCGTGTCGGTCCTCATCGCCTGGAAGCAACTGCTGCAGAAGAACAAGCGTCACTTCTGGGCCAAGACCGAACATGTCGAGGACCTCGACACCAGAGATGAACACGACAACACAATTCCCGAAGAGGCGATCTCAATCCGCGGGCCTGTCATGCCCGTACCAGTCCAGCAGGCACAACCAGCGGCCGAAATCGGCTGATCAGGAGTGGGTCATGAAACCAGCGAAGTCTTCAGACCGGCAGAGTGCGGACGAGCCGGCGGCGAGCTTTCGTCCGGCCAACATGGTTGGCTCGTGTTCGGCGAGTTCTAGGCCGACTGCGTACTCCAAATACATTGGCCGCGTCGGTGCCTTGGCGGTCGCGCTGGGCGTCGGCGGGGCGATCGCCATTGCACCGGGAGTTGCCCGAGCCGATGAATCTTCACCCGCTGCCGGCTCGGATAATTCTTCGACGTCGGCCAGATCCGCTGCGAGTTCGGATGATTCTTCGACGTCGGCCAGGTCCACTGCGAGTTCGGATGATTCCTCGGCGTCGCCACCGTCCGAACACTCCACCGACGACGAGTCTGGGGCGTCCCTCAGTCAACCGAGCGCACCTTCGTTTTCATCGAGGATCGTGACGATCGACGAATCGGGCGTGATCGTGGGTAGCGCCGGCGACGCGCATACCTCGGATACCGACGGCAATCTGCCGGTGCCGGAAAACCTGCAGGATGCGGTGGCGACGCCTGATCTTGAGCAGCCGGTACCCGAGTGGAACGACGTTGCGATTCAGCCGCCACCGGAAGCACAGATCCCCATTCCATCGGCTGCGCCGACGCGAACGCTCGACCGGGCCGAGAAGTCCTCCGACACAAGGCAGGTCGCACCGCCGGCCGCGCCGACGCGAGCGGTCGCCCCGGCCGAGAAGAGCTTCGGCAAAGAGCGCATCGCATCACAGTCTGTGCCCGCCCGTGCGGTCTCGACTGAGGTGGGTGATGCCGGCCAGCCGGTTACCGCCACAGCTGGCCAAACGCACGAATGGAACGACCAGTCATTGGAAGCTACGTTCAGCGCACCGACGGTCTACGCATCGAGCGCGTCGGAGCTGGTCGACCTGATCGATGATGACCTCGCGCCGTTTGACGACCCAGGTCCGATGGGCCCCGTTTCGTCGATTATGTTGGCGGTGCAGGGTTGGGCGAGTCGACAATTCAACCAACGATTTGCCAAGCACACACCGGTCGCCACTGTGGCGGAAACGACCCAAGTAGAGCCACTCGGCCACGCACAAGATCCGTCGGTGGACGCCGTCAGCGCCTTGGCTGCGATAGATCCGCCGGTCGACGTCGCGGACCAGGCCGGGTCGGTCGCGCAGGCCGCGGCGGTCGGGGCGCCGACGACGACGTCAGTTTTCTTCGAAGCCAGCCCGAGAATCGGTGAGGCGAACGGGATCGCGATGGTACCGATCGTCCGCACTGGGGATCTGAACCGGGTGTCGACCATTGAGTACGGAATCACCCCCGATACCGCAACCGCCGGAGTGGACTATGTCGGCGGAACCGGGATCGTCACGATGGAAGCGGGGGTGGCCCGAGTGTTCGTCACCGTGCCAATCATCAACGATGCCTTATCAGAGCCGACCGAAACCTTTGTGGTCTCGATCATCAACGTCGACGGTGGGACACTGCTTTTCCCCCGGACAGCGCGGATTGACATACTGGATGACGAAAGCCCGGTCGTCGATCCCACATCACCACCGCTGTCGTCGGATTATGTCGTTACGGAGCAACCCGTAATTTCAGGTGGACTGACTCAACCGTTGGCGTTCGAATTTGCCAATCACGATCCATCGCTGATCTATGTCGCCGAAAAAGGCGGCGTCATCAAGGTATTCGATATCGACTCCGGTGCTCTTGTATCAACGTTTGTCGACATCAGTTCGAAAGTAAATAACTTTCAGGACCGCGGCCTGATGGACATTGCGTTGCATCCGAATTTCGGTCAGACGGTTCTGCCGGGCGAGGATGAGGTCAATTACGTCTATGCGTTCTATATCGTCGATCCCCCCGAAACCGCCGAGAACCCCCCCGGTACGAACGTGGGACCGGAGGGCGGCGGAAACCGCTTCGCCTATCTGGTGCGGTTCACCGCCGACGCGGCGACTAACTACACCACAGCGGTCCCCGGCAGCGAAGTCGTCATGCTCGGCGGCGCCGGTGTCACGCTCGAAGACATCAGCGGTGGGGGAGCGGTCGACAGCACCAGCGACATCACCCTGCCCGAGTCCGGCTTCGACCCCGAAACAGGAGAGTACGTCGACGACTACATCAAGGTCGATTCGCGTAGTCATGCCGGCGGATCGCTGGCGTTCGGCCCGGACGGCGCTCTCTACGTTTCGATAGGAGACGGCACGTCCTTCGACATGACGGATCCGCGCACTGTCAGTGTTCAGAACATCAACAGTCTGTCCGGCAAGATCCTGCGGATCGATCCGATTACCGGACTGGGGCTCCCGGGCAACCCGTTCGTCGAGGAGGGGGACGATCTCAGCACCAACAGTTCGAAGGTCTATCAGCTAGGCCTGAGAAATCCGTTCTCCATCGGGTTCGCTCAGGATGGGCGTCTCTTCATCACGAATACGGGTTGGTTCAGTTGGGAGGAGATCGAAAGTGGCTATGCCGGTGCCAACTTCGGCTGGCCATATTTCGAAGGCGGCGATGGTGATGTTCTGCTACCGACACCGGGATACCAGGACCTTCCCGGCGACCCCACGCGTAACTCTCCTGGCGCCGCCGAATTCTATGCGGCCGTCGGCAGTGGTGCCATAACGATAACGCCGGCCTATCGTGCATTTTCTCACGACGAGAATGCGCCGGGCTATCAGCTCGGGGCTATCGTGGGCGTCCCGACTGTGGCGTACACAGGGTCGCGATACCCGGCGGAGTTTCAGAATGATCTCTTCTTTACCGACGTCAATGACGGCGAGGTGTTCGTCGTCGATGTCAACAATCGCAGCGATGTGAAGTTTCTGTACAAATCCCGAACGGCCCCCATCGCCTTCAGCCAGGGACCCGACGGGTACATGTATGTTGCGAATCTCTACGGAGATTCGATTACCAGATTGATCATCGAGCCGAAGCCACCTTCCCCCCCAACGGTTGCGTTGACGCCGCATGGGAGTGCGAGTGTGGCCGACGGTGTGTACACCTTGACGTCGGCGGTGAACCAGGCCGGTACGGCGATGTCGACGGGGCGCATCGATGTGCGTGAGGACTTCACCGCCGCCTTCGAGGTCAATCTCGGTGCCAGCGATGGCGGCGCCGATGGGGTGGCCGTGGTGTTCCATAACGATGCTCGTGGCGCCGACGCCGTCGGTGTGCATGGCACCGGGTTGGGGGTCGGCGGTATCGACAACGGGCTGGCGATCGAGTTCGACACCTACAACAGCAGCGCGGTCAATCTCAGTGAGTCCAGCATGCCTGGCGTCGACATCGCCAGCGACCACACCGGTTTCCTGGGCACCGACAGTGCTTTTGCTTCCACGCCGGTGGCTTTGCCCAATATCGAGGACGGTGGGTGGCATGCGGTTGTGGTCACCTGGAATGCGGCGACGCAGACGATGAGCTACACCTTCGATGGTCAGTCCATGGGTACGTTGAACAGTGATATCGCTACGGAGTTCCTCGGCGGCTCGAACTTCGCCTATTTCGGTTTCGGTGCCGGCACAGGGTCATTGACCAACGCCCATCGCGTTCGCAACATCAACGTCACCGCCACCCTCGAAGGCCAGGCGCCCGGAAATAGCGCTCCGGTCGCGGTTGCCGATACGGCGACGACGGCGGCGGGTACTGCGGTCAACATTGCCGTGCTCGGTAATGACAGCGATCCCGACAGCGATCCCCTCACCGTTACCGCGGTGTCCAACGTCGTGGGTGGTACCGCGACCATCAACGGCGACAACACGGTCACCTACACCCCCACCGCGGGCTTCAGCGGAGCCGGCGGCTTCACCTACACGATCTCCGACGCAACGACGACGAGTTCGGCGCCGGTCAGCGTGACGGTCACCGCGGCGCCCAGCGCCGTTGCGTTGACGCCGCATGGGAGTGCGAGTGTGGCCGACGGTGTGTACACCTTGACGTCGGCGGTGAACCAGGCCGGTACGGCGATGTCGACGGGGCGCATCGATGTGCGTGAGGACTTCACCGCCGCCTTCGAGGTCAATCTCGGTGCCAGCGATGGCGGCGCCGATGGGGTGGCCGTGGTGTTCCATAACGATGCTCGTGGCGCCGACGCCGTCGGTGTGCATGGCACCGGGTTGGGGGTCGGCGGTATCGACAACGGGCTGGCGATCGAGTTCGACACCTACAACAGCAGCGCGGTCAATCTCAGTGAGTCCAGCATGCCTGGCGTCGACATCGCCAGCGACCACACCGGTTTCCTGGGCACCGACAGTGCTTTTGCTTCCACGCCGGTGGCTTTGCCCAATATCGAGGACGGTGGGTGGCATGCGGTTGTGGTCACCTGGAATGCGGCGACGCAGACGATGAGCTACACCTTCGATGGTCAGTCCATGGGTACGTTGAACAGTGATATCGCTACGGAGTTCCTCGGCGGCTCGAACTTCGCCTATTTCGGTTTCGGTGCCGGCACAGGGTCATTGACCAACGCCCATCGCGTTCGCAACATCAACGTCACCGCCACCCTCGAAGGCCAGGCGCCCGGAAATAGCGCTCCGGTCGCGGTTGCCGATACGGCGACGACGGCGGCGGGTACTGCGGTCAACATTGCCGTGCTCGGTAATGACAGCGATCCCGACAGCGATCCCCTCACCGTTACCGCGGTGTCCAACGTCGTGGGTGGTACCGCGACCATCAACGGCGACAACACGGTCACCTACACCCCCACCGCGGGCTTCAGCGGAGCCGGCGGCTTCACCTACACGATCTCCGACGCAACGACGACGAGTTCGGCGCCGGTCAGCGTGACGGTCACCGCGGCGCCCAGCGCCGTTGCGTTGACGCCGCATGGGAGTGCGAGTGTGGCCGACGGTGTGTACACCTTGACGTCGGCGGTGAACCAGGCCGGTACGGCGATGTCGACGGGGCGCATCGATGTGCGTGAGGACTTCACCGCCGCCTTCGAGGTCAATCTCGGTGCCAGCGATGGCGGCGCCGATGGGGTGGCCGTGGTGTTCCATAACGATGCTCGTGGCGCCGACGCCGTCGGTGTGCATGGCACCGGGTTGGGGGTCGGCGGTATCGACAACGGGCTGGCGATCGAGTTCGACACCTACAACAGCAGCGCGGTCAATCTCAGTGAGTCCAGCATGCCTGGCGTCGACATCGCCAGCGACCACACCGGTTTCCTGGGCACCGACAGTGCTTTTGCTTCCACGCCGGTGGCTTTGCCCAATATCGAGGACGGTGGGTGGCATGCGGTTGTGGTCACCTGGAATGCGGCGACGCAGACGATGAGCTACACCTTCGATGGTCAGTCCATGGGTACGTTGAACAGTGATATCGCTACGGAGTTCCTCGGCGGCTCGAACTTCGCCTATTTCGGTTTCGGTGCCGGCACAGGGTCATTGACCAACGCCCATCGCGTTCGCAACATCAACGTCACCGCCACCCTCGAAGAGGGCGAAGGCTAGGTGCTGCTGCGCTGCTGGCAAATGAGAGCGGCAAGGTGATCTGCACGATGCGGTAACGCTGCGCGGCTCGCACGAACTTCTCGATGCTCCAACATATTCGGGCAATGGGTCGTTCATGGCGGGGTCGCGGCGTCCGGCTTCACGATCACTCGCTCATCTCGTGCAGCTCAGCAACCGACCACGGCGGGGAGTCGCGGTGGTCGCGGTAGGCGATGAGCGCCGGCGTCTGCCGCGTCGAATTCGCCGACGAAACCGCCTGCGGCGATGAAGATCTCGGCCCGTCACATCCTTGGCGAGATTGCCGGCCAGGTACGCGTAGGTCGGTGCCACGTACTCAGGCGGGGGAGCGTCGAGCGCGGTCTGCGCGCTGACGTCGTCCAACAGACCCCGGTGGTTCAACTCGGCGATGTGGCTCTCGTACCCCGAGCCCGTCGACAGTCGCGTCTTCGCGCCGGGGCACACCACGTTCGCCCGCACCCCGTGCTCCTTGAGCTCCGCGGCGATGGCCAGCGTCAACCCGTTGACCCCGCCCTTGCCCGCCGGGTAGCCGGTGCCTCCGTAGTCGCCGAGGTACGCGAACGAACTGGTGTTGATGATCGACCCGCTGCCCTGCTCGACCATCTTGGGGGCCGCGGCCCGGCAGGTCTCGAACGTCGTGACGAGGTGTGCGTCGAGCAGGTCGTGGAACAGCTTGCTCGTGACGTTGAGGATCGACTCGGCGGCCAGTCCCGGCGTGCCCGCGCAGTTGATCAGGATGTCGATCCGGCCGAATTCGCTTGTGCACCTGTCGATCAGAGCGTCGGCGACATCGGGGTCAGCGGGTGAGCCCGCGTGCGCGACCGCTCTTGGTATCTGCGCGGCCGCCGCGTTCGCGGTGTCGGCGTCACGTCCGTTGAGCACGACACCGGCGCCCTGCTCGGCGAGCAGTTCGGCCACCGCGAGACCGATGCCGCGAGAACCGCCGACGACGACGGCGCCGCGGCCCGACAGCGGCTGGCTAATCGCCCTCGGCCTTCGGGTTTTCGAACTTCATCATGCCCATGTTCCAGTAGCCGCGCAGATTGGTCAGCAGGCCGGCGTCGTTGGTTCGGTAGGTGAAGATGCCCCGCACCGAACTGGCTAACCCACCCTCGAATTCGAACTGCAGCAACAAGATATGCGCGATCTCGTCCGGCGAACTCGACGGAAAGGTCTCTTCGCAGGTGATCTTCATGCTCTTGGTGATACCGATGGTCGAGTCGAAGAAGGATGCAACCGCGTCCTTGCCGCGCACGCCGCGTTCCGTCCGGGTTGGTGGGGGACGGGCCGATCGGATCCTCGATGAGGACGTCATCGGCCATCAGGGCCAGCCAACCGTCCTTGTCCCGCGCCTGCACGCACCGCCATGAGGATTGCGATGCGGTGAGCGCGGGTGTCTTCTCAACTGTTTCTTGCGACATGATGATTCGCCTCTAGCGATCGTCGTCGGTGTAGCGGATGACGCCGCGGATGTTCCTGCCCTGGAGCATGTCCTGGTAGCCGTCGTTGATCTGCTCCAGCTTGTACTGCCGGGTGACCATGTCGTCGAGATTGAGCTTGCCCGCCTTGTACATCGACAGCAGCAGGGGGATGTCGTAGTGCGGATTGCCGCCGCCGAAGATGGTGCCCTGCAGGTTCTTCTGCATCAGCGTCAGCATCGACAGGTTCAGCGTCACGTCCGAGCTGGCCATGTTGGCCACGGCGGTCACCACGCACGTGCCGCCCTTGGAGGTGCAGTTGAGGTAGTTGTCGATGTCCGCGCCGTTGAGCTCGCCGACGGTGATGATGGTCTTCTTCGCCATGCCGCCCGCGGTGACCTCGGCGATGCCGGCCATCGCGGCGAAGACGTCCGGATAGACGTGCGTGGCACCGAATTTCAGCGCCTGATCGCGCTTCCACTCGACGGGGTCGATCGCGAAGATGTTGCGTGCGCCGGCGTTGACCGCGCCCTGCAGTGCGCCCATGCCGACGCCGCCGATACCGAAGATCGCCACGTCCTCACCGGGCCGGACGTTCGCGCTGCGGGTCGCCGAGCCGTAGCCGGTGGTGATGCCGCAGCCGACGAGGCAGGCCACCTCGAACGGGATGGACGGATCGATCTTCACCACCGAACTCTTGTGCACGACCATGTACGGGCTGAACGTGCCGAGCAACGTCATCGGGATGACGGGCGTGCCGTTGCGTCGTGACCCGGTGGGTGCCGTCGGACACGGCCGTACCGGCCAGGAGCAGGGCGCCCAGGTCGCACAGGTTGCGCTGACCGCTCTGACAGGTCGGGCACTCCCCGCAGGACGGGATGAACGAGAGGACCACGTGGTCGCCGGGGGCGATGTTCTCCACGCCGGGGCCGACCTCGGTGACGATGCCTGCGCCCTCGTGGCCGCCCAGCACGGGGAAACCGGCCATCGGGATGTCGCCGGTGACCAGGTGGTGGTCGGAATGGCACATGCCCGACGCTTCCATCTGAATCTTGACCTCGTCCTTGACGGGGTCACCGATCTCGATCTCCTCGATCGACCACGGCTGGTTGAACTCCCAGATGAGGGCGCCCTTTGTCTTCATCCGAACTCGCCTTCCGCTAGACCATTGAGGCCAGACTAGAGCCATTAGTTAGGTGCGTCACACCCACCCCCAAGCAACTGCTTGGCCGGGAGCTCACCAGATCTTCGACGGCGCCTCGCCGAGCGGGTAATAGCCCGGCAGTTGCTCACCGGCCACGGACCGTTCGATCCGCTTCTGCATGCCCGCGCTGAGGTCGCCGGACTCGATGAGCTTCATGAACATCTTCGACACGTGGCCGAAGTCGAAGAAGTCGCGCTGCCATTCGATCTTCAAATTGCTGTTGAGCCGGAACCAGCTGCCGCCGATTCCGTAGATCTCGTCCTGGGTGCCGTCGGACTTGTTGACGATCTGCTTCCAGAAACCGACGATCTCGCCGAGCTTCTCGTCGACGAGCACCTTCTGGTACTCGTAGACCCAGTTCTCCAGGCCCTTCCATCTCCAGACCCAGTGCGACGTCGCGGATCTCGTCGATCCCGACGCACATCACGTCTTCCTTCGGCCCGATGTTCCAGCCGTAGGTCGCGTCGTCGGTGTAGAAGTCGGCCAGTCCCTTCCAGTCGCCCAGGCGCTCGGCCTCCCGGTTGGCCTCAAGCCATTGCTCGACCCATTTGTCGAGATCCTCGCGGGGCAGTGACGGCATTGTCTTGACCTTTCCTAATCCTGCTTTTCAACGATGGACAGTGCTTGCGTCGGGCAAGCCCACACGGCTTGTTCAACCTGCGCCCGATCCTCTTCTGGCGGTTCGGCATTGAGGATCTCGACGGTTCCGCGTTTGGGCACGGTGAAGTAGTCGGGCGCCTCGAGCTCGCACATGGCATGGCCCTGGCACAGGTCCAGGTCCACTTCGACATGGAATTTGGATGAGGATGCCATTCCTTCTTCTTTCAGCGCTTTCGGTACCGAACCTTGGCAGGCCGATCCAGCTGGACAACCATCTTCGAGTGATCGTTGCGATACGTGTCGGCCGGTTGCGCCATCTCGAATTCGTACTCCCGCAACAGAACCGAGAAGATCGCCTTGATCTGCATGGTGGCGAATGCGGCGCCGACGCAGCGGTGCTTGCCCGCGCCGAACGGAATCCACGTCCAGCGGTTGGCCAAGTCGGCCTGTTCGGGTTTGTTGTAGCGGTCCGGGTTGAACGCGTCGGGGTCCGGGAAGTCCTCGGGGATCCGGTTCGAGATCGCCGGCGACGCGGCGACGAAGTCCCCTTCGTGGATCGGGAAGCCCTCGACCTCGAACTCGCCCTTGGCGACCCGCATCAGGATGATCAGCGGCGGGTGCAGGCGCAGCGTCTCCTTGACGACGTTGTCGAGCAACGGAATCTGGCGCAGCGCATGGAAACTCACCTCCTGGCCGTCGGCGTAGAGCTCCTCGAGTTCGGCGACGATGCCGGCGTAGACGTCCGGGTGCCGGATCAACTCGATCAGCGTCCACGACGAGGTGCCCGAACTGGTGTGGTGGCCGGCGAACATCAGCGAGATGAACATCCCGGTGACCTCGTCGGCCGAGAACCGGGGATTGCCGTCCTCGTCCTTGATGGACACCAGCACGTCGAGCATGTCGCGGTCGCTCTTGTCCTTCGGCGGGTTGGCCAGACGGCCGTCCATGATCTCCTGAACCAGCGCCACCAGCTTGACGCGCGCTTCGTCGCGGCGCTTGAAGCTTTCGATCGGAAGGTACGGGTCGACATAGCAGAGCGGGTCGGTGCCGCGCTCCAACTCGTGGTAGTAGTGCGCGAACCGGCTGTCGAGCTGCTCGCGGAACTTCAGCCCGATCAGGCAGGCCGTAGAGGTGTAGATGGTCAGCTCGGAGAAGAAGTCGAGCAGTTCGATCTCGCCTTCGTCGCCCCAGTCGGCGATCATCTTCTTCACTTCGCCCTCGATGGTGGCCGCATGGCCCTTCATCTGTTCACCGCGCAGCGCCGAGTTGTGCAGCATCTCCTGGCGGCGTTCGGGGCTGGCATCGAACACCACGCCCTCCCCGAAGATCGGCGTCATGAACGGGTAGGCCTCGGCCTGGTCGAGATCGGTCTCCGGCGAGCGGAAGAAGAATTCGTTCGCCTCGGCGCCGGACAGCAGGATGACGTGCTTGTCGACCAGCTGGAACCAGCCGACATTCCCGCACTCGTCGCGAACGCGTTGCATGAGCCCGATCGGATCGGTGCGGAACTCCTCGAGGTGTCCGTGCTCTTCTTCGCCGCCGGAGACCCGGGGCACGATGGCGGTGGTCATGAGTTCAGGTTCTCCTCGTTCAAGACCAGCTTCTGACGCTCTGCCGGTGCGGTGGTCAACGGCGCTTCGGGCTGGAGCTCCATGTTGGCGATGTACCCGCCGCGTGGTGTCTCGGCAACGAAGGTGATCGCCCGCGCGAGATCGGCGGCGCGCAGGAAATAGTCGTGTCGGGCCTGCCCCCACTTCGCCCAATCCTCCAGTGCCGGACCGATCTTGTCGGCGGGCAGGCTCCAGCCCATCGACGTCTTGGTCGGACCCGGATGCACGATCGAGGCGCGTACGCCCGTGCCCTCGAGCTCCATCTGAAGGTTGTTGACCATGGCGACCAGTGCGGCCTTCGCGGCCCCGTAGGCGCCCATGTGCGGGCGTTGGCGCAACGCCACCTCGGAGCCCACGAAGATCAGGTCGCCGCGTTGGCGCTCGAGCATGCCCGGCAACACCGCGCCTGCCAGCCGGTTGGCCCCGACCAGATGGATCTGCAGCTGCGAGTCGAACTCGTCGGTGCTGATCTCGGCCAGCTTGCCGAAGTAGGTGTCTCCGGCGCCGGCAACCAGCACCTCGATGTCGCCGAGCGCGTCAACGGCGTTGGCCACGAACGACTTCACCGAGTTTGGGTCGGTCACGTCGAGGTGGAACCCGACGGCCTCGCCGCCGTCGGCGCGGATCTTTCCGACGAGGTCGTCGAGTTTCTCGACGCGACGTGCGCCGAGCGCGACGGGAAAGCCACGCGATGCGAGGTCGATGGCGGTGGCCTCGCCGATGCCTGCTGAGGCGCCTGCGACGATGGCCGGTCTGCGGTCGGGAAGTGGTGCGAAGCGCGGCATTTAAGCGATCTCCACGGTCATGGGTAGGTGGGCGAACCCGCGGACATTACTCGAGTGGACGCGGACGGCGTTGGCTTCGTCGACCTCGTATCCGCGGATTCGCTTGAACAATTCGGTCAGTGCCACCCGGGCTTCCATCCGGGCCAGGTGGGCACCGAGACAGAAGTGGGCACCGCTGCCGAAACTCTGGAGTTTGGCGCCGATCTCGCGGCCGATGACGAAGTCGTCGGGGTTCTCGAACGCCCGCTCGTCGCGGTGTGCCGAGCCCGGAAGCAGCAGCAGCACATCGCCGTCGGGAATAGTGGTGTCGTAGAGCGTCAGCTCACCGGCGACAGTGCGGGCCAGGATCTGGCTCGAGGTGTCGTAGCGCAGCGTCTCCTCGACCCACAGCGGCACACGCTCCAGGTCCGCGTAGACCGGTGTCAGCTGATCGGGGTTCTTGTGCCCCCAGAACGCCGCATTGGCAAGCAGTTTGGTGGTTGTCTCGTTGCCGGCGATCACCATCAGGAACATGAACCCGAGGATCTCGTCATCGGTGAGTCGGTCGCCGTCGATCTCGGCCCCGAGCAGTGCCGACGTCAGGTCGTCGGTGAGCTGCTTGCGCCGTTGGGCGACCATCTCCTGGTAGTAGACGATCAGGTTGAGAGATGCCTCGATGGCCGCGGGCGGCACGTCGGTGACGCCCTCGTCGCGGTGCATCACCCCGTCGGCCCACGCTCGCACCTGGTCCCGGTCCTCGACAGGCACACCCATCAACTCGGAGATGACGTCCATCGGGAGCTTGCCCGCGAACTCGTTGACGTAGTCGACGGACCCCCCGGACGCCTTCTCCATCATCGTGTCGAGATGCTGGACCGCGATCTCGGTGACCCGAGGCTCGAGTTCACGGATGCGGCGTGGGGTGAATCCCTTGGACACCAAGGTGCGCAGCCGCAGGTGCGCCGGATCGTCCATCGCCAGGAACGACATGGTCTTGGATGCGTGCGGACCCCGCGAGGCCGGATCCAGCGACACCCCGAACTTGTTGGACAACGTCGTGCTGTTGCGGAACCCCTGCAGCACGTCCTGGTGGCGCGACAACGCCCAGAAGCCGAGTTCCTCGTTGTGATAGAGCGGAGCCTCGTCGCGCAGCCGCTTGTAGTACGGATACGGGTCCTCGTGGAAGTCGTAGTCGTACGGGTCGAGGACGATGTCGGAGACATCCAGAGTCATTTGTCGTCTCCCAGGCAGTGCCTCATTTATCCTCTCCGAGGATGAGGCCGACCACATAGCTGAGGCGGTCGGCGATCTGGTGATAGGTGAAGGCACCGCTGCCGGCGTTGACCAACGCGCCGAAGAACGTCATCTCCAACGCGGCGAGCGTGCGTGGATCGGCATCCGGGCCGACGGCCGACCGGACGCGGCGATGGATCTCGGCGCCGATGCGATCGCGAACCGAGCGCACCGCGTCGTCGTTTCCGCTCAGTAGAGCGGTTGTGCACGCCGCGGCCACCTCCGGCTCATCGGCGACCGTCAGGGCCATGCTGCGCAGCGTCTTCTCGACGCGCGCCACCCTGCTGTGGTTGACGTCGGTGAAGTAGGGCACCTTGCGGATCAGGTTCAGGTAGACCTCGGCGATCAGGTGGTTCTTCGAGGAGAAGTAGGTGTAGGCGGTCGCCGGTGCGACCTTGGCTCGCGCTGCGACGGCGCGCACCGTCAGATCTGCGTAGGACGACTCGCGCAGCATCTCCACACCGGCGGCGAGCACCTTGTTGAAGGTCTCCTCCTGCCGGCGGTTGCGCGGCGTCTCCCCAGGCTGGATGGGGGACTGCTGCGTGATCGCAACCACAGGATCACTGGACACTTGTCCAAGTTATCCGACGAGGGCATCGCGAGGCAAGTGCACAGGTGAAATGGGTCGGCCTTGCTTCGAGTGGTTGAGTGACGCTAAGGTTCGAGGCGACACAGTCGGACAGTTGTCCAGTAATGCGAACACAGGAGTTCACCGGATGGCAATCCTCGCCGATCGCGAGAGTCAACTGCTCATCGACGGCAAGCTCGTCGCCGGCAGCGCGGGTACGTTCCCGACCGTCAACCCGGCCACCGAGGAGGTGCTCGGCGTCGCCGCCGATGCGAGCATCGACGACATGGGCCGGGCGATCGACGCGGCCCGCCGCGCGTTCGACGACACGGACTGGTCGACCAACGTCGAGTTGCGCGTGCGCTGCATCCGCCAGCTACAGCAGGCCTTGCGCGATCACGCGGACGAACTTCGCGAACTTGCCATCGCCGAGGTGGGTGCTCCTCGGATGCTGACGTCCATGGCGCAGTTCGACGGTCCGGTCGAGGATCTGAGCTTCTGTGCGGACACCGCCGAGAGCTACCAGTGGATCACCGACTTCGGCATCGCGGAACCGATGGGCATCAAGACGCGGCGGACCATCGCCAGGGAGGCGATCGGTGTCGTCGGCGCCATCACGCCGTGGAACTTCCCGAACCAGATCAACCTCGCCAAGATCGGGCCCGCACTGGCGGCGGGCAACACGGTGGTGCTCAAGCCTGCGCCCGACACCCCATGGAGCGCTGCGGTGCTCGGTCAGCTCATCCTCGAGCACACCGACATGCCGGCGGGCGTCGTCAACATCGTCACGTCCAGTGACCATGGTGTGGGTGCGCTGCTGTCGAAGGATCCGCGCGTCGACATGGTGTCGTTCACGGGGTCGACGAACACCGGGCGCGCCGTGATGGCGGACGGTGCGGCCACGCTCAAGAAGGTCTTCCTTGAACTGGGCGGCAAGTCGGCGTTCCTGGTACTCGACGACGCGGATCTTGCAGGCGCGTGCTCGATGTCGGCGTTCACGGCGTCGATGCATGCCGGCCAAGGTTGCGCGATCACCACCCGACTGGTGGTGCCGCGCGCCCGCTACGACGAGGCCGTCGAGGCAGCGGCAGGCACGATGGCGGGGCTCAAGCCGGGCGATCCGACGGACGCAGGCACCATCTGCGGACCCGTGATCTCGGCGCGCCAGCGCGACCGTATTCAGTCTTACCTGGACTCCGCGATCGCCGAGGGCGGCAAGTTCGCCTGCGGCGGTGGACGTCCCGCCGATCGCGATACCGGCTTCTTCATCGAGCCGACGGTGATCGCGGGCCTCGACAACAACGCCAAGGTGGCGCGCGAGGAGATCTTCGGTCCAGTGCTCACGGTCATCGCCCACGACGGCGACGACGACGCGGTGCGCATCGCCAACGACTCGCCCTACGGCCTGTCGGGCACGGTGTTCTCGCCAGACGAGGAGCGCGCCGCCGGCATCGCCGCTCGCATGCGCGTGGGCACCGTGAACATCAACGGTGGGGTCTGGTACTCCGCGGACATGCCGTTCGGTGGCTACAAGCAATCCGGCATCGGCCGGGAGATGGGGCTCGCCGGCTTCGAGGAGTACCTCGAGACCAAAGCGATTGCCACGGCAGCACAATGACAACTCTGCCGAGATCCGGGTTATGACACACCCAAACTCGAAAAGCGTGTAATAACCCTGGTTTCGGCGGAAAGGAAAACATGTACGGAGATCAGTTCAAGGACAAGGTGGCCATCGTCACCGGTTCCGGTGGTGGCATCGGCCAGGCGTACGCCGAGGCGCTGGCTCGAGAGGGCGCGGCGGTTGTCGTCGCCGACATCAACACCGAGGGCGCGCAGAAGGTCGCCGACGGGATCAAGGGCGAGGGCGGCAACGCGCTGGCGCTCCGCGTCGACGTGTCGGATCCCGATTCGGCGAAGGAGATGGCCGCACAGACGCTTTCGGAGTTCGGCGGCATCGACTACCTGGTCAACAACGCCGCGATCTTCGGCGGGATGAAGCTCGACTTCCTCGTCATCGGTCGACTGGGACTACTACAAGAAGTTCATGAGCGTGAACATGGACGGTGCGCTGCTGTGCACCCGCGCCGTCTATCGCAAGATGGCCAAGCGCGGCGGCGGGGCGATCGTCAACCAGTCCTCGACCGCGGCGTGGCTGTACTCGAACTTCTACGGGCTGGCCAAGGTCGGCATCAACGGCCTGACCCAACAGCTGGCGACCGAACTGGGCGGGCAGAACATCCGCGTCAACGCGATCGCACCGGGGCCCATCGACACCGAGGCCAACCGCACCACGACGCCGCAGGAGATGGTCGCCGACATCGTCAAGGGAATTCCGTTGTCGCGCATGGGCGAACCGGAGGACCTGATCGGCATGTGTCTGTTCCTGCTGTCGGATCAAGCCAAGTGGATCACCGGCCAGATCTTCAACGTCGACGGCGGACAGATCTTCCGCTCATGAGTGAACACGTGAAGCTCGGCTACATCGGGCTCGGCAACATGGGGGCGCCGATGGCCAAGCGCCTCGTCGACTGGCCCGGTGGGGTCGTGGTGTTCGACGTGCGCGCCGAGGCGATGACGCCACTGGCCGAAGCGGGTGCCACCCTTGCCGATAGCGTCGCCGACGTCGCGGCCGCCGACATCATCAGCGTGACGGTGCTCAACGACGCGCAGGTGCGGGAGGTGGTCGGTGAACTCGCCGCCCACGCCAAGCCGGGCACCGTGATCGCGATTCACTCCACGATCAGCCCGGAGACGGCGGTCGAGCTCGCCGAACGAGCTTCAAGCCGCGCGGCATCCACGTCGTCGACGCCCCGGTCAGCGGAGGCGGTGTGGGAGCCGAGAAGGGTGAACTGGCGGTCATGATCGGTGCGGACCGCGAAGTCTATGAGCGCATTCAAGCCCGCCTTCAAGCAGTTTGCCTCCATGGTCATTCATGCGGGTGATCCCGGCGCCGGTACGCGAATGAAGCTGGCGCGCAACATGTTGACCTTCGTCGGCTACGCTGCCGCCTGTGAAGCGATGAGACTCGCCGAGGCAAGCGGCATCAACCTGCAACAGCTCGGCCGCGTGGTCCGCCACACGGATTCCTTGACCACCGGGCCGGGCGCGATCATGGTTCGCGAAGACATGTCCACCATCACGCCGGACAACTTCCTGTATCAGTCGTTCTCCCACGCACGCGGCCTCGGCGAGAAGGACCTCAGTCTCGCGCTCGCGCTGGGCGAGGCGACCGGCGTCGATCTGCCGTTTGCCGAGCTGGCACTGGAGAACTTGGCTGCCGGCCTGGGCGTACCCCACACCGCGTCGAACACGAAGGAGTGACGATGGACGAACTGCGCAAGCAAGGGCCTCGAGAAGATGAACGAGGTCTACGGCTGGGACATGCCGGACATGCCGGGTCGAGTACTTCGCGCTGACCGTCGACCACCTCTTCGGCACCATCTGGACGCGCGAGGGTCTGTCGATGCGGGACCGGCGCTTGATGCTGCTCGCCGTGCTGACCGCGCAGGGCCAGGAAGCGCTGTTGGAGGTCCAGGCTCAACGCGATCCTCTCACAACGGAGAGCTCACCGTGAGCGAGCTAAAGGAGATCGCGATCTTCCTCACGCATTACGTCGGCTTCCCGCTCGGCTCGAAGCTGGACGGCGCGATCCACCGCGTCGTGCAACAAGCGGAAGAAGGCCGAGGAGGCCGGTGCCGCAAGGGACGAGAAGGACAACGTCAACGACGCCGTTCAGATGCACGCACGCAGGACCTCCATGACAAGTAGGTACGCCGCACTGGCGCGCGACGAGCTCGCGACGCTGGTTCCCGAGCTGCTGCTCATCGGGCAGCTGATCGACCGCTCCGGAATGGCCTGGTGCATCAGCGAATTTCGGTCGCGAGGAGATGGTGCAGATCGCGATCGAGGAGTGGGCCGCGTCCAGCCCGCTCTACACGAAGCGGATGCAGAAGGCGCTGAAGTACGAGGGCGTCGACGTCATCACCATCTTCAAGGGACTGCAGCTCGACATCGGTGCCCCGCCGCAGTTCATGGACTTCCGCTATACCGTGCATGACCGGTGGCACGGCGAGTTCCACCTCGACCACTGCGGTGCGCTGATCGACGTCGAGCCGATGGGCGAGGACTACGTCCGCGGCATGTGCCACGACATCGAGGACCCCACGTTCGACGCCACCGCGCTGGCCACCAACCGCAAGTGCCAGGTCCGGCCCATCCACCGGCCGCCGCGGCCTGCCGTCCGACCGCCACCCGCACTGCGCGTGGACGGTCATCATCGACGAGTCCTATCCCGAGGTGCCCTTCATCCCAGCGATGGACATCGTCGCCGCGAGCCGCGCTCACCACACCGAACTGGACCCGATCGATCCGAACGACGAAGGCATGGCCGACTATTCGGGCGCCCTGTTGTCGGACGTCGACTTCGGGGCATTCTCGCATTCGGCGCTGGTCCGGATCGCCGACGAGGTCTGCCTGCAGATGCACCTGCTGGTGCTGTCGTTCACACTCGCGGTGCGTGCTCGCGCGAAGGGTGACGCGGCGCTCGAGCGGTCGATCCGCACCAAGCAGCTGATCGGGATCGCCGGGGTGGCGGCCGAGCGGATCCACAAGGCGCTTAAGCTCTCCGGTGATGTGAAGGGCGCACTGCGAGTGCTCGAACTGCATCCGCTATTCAACCCGGCTGCGTACGTGTCGGGAGATGTCGATCCGAACTTCATGCGCGTGCGTCGCTCGCCCGCATTCGAGGATGGGGCGTGGATCTCCCTGATATCGCCGGTAGCGGACCTGCCGCTGCAGGCCATAGTGCAGGCCGTCGACCCGCACCTACGGGCCGAGGTGTCCGGTACGGAGTCTGACTGGACCGTTCGAGTCATTGAAACCGACACCGCGGCAAAGGAATTGCCGGAGGTTGGGGTCTGCAAGTTCAGTGGTGGCGCGTCGTGGGTGTTCGAGGAACGGAAGTCTCTTCCGCTGACGGTGTTGTGATCGTCGGCCCGGCCGACGCTGATATAGCCGCGCCGACCCATCGCTTCAGGTAGGCACGAAGTTCGTCGCCCTGTCGCGGCGGGCGGCCGGGGTCGATGACGAACGACTGAATGATCCGCAGCAGGTGCTCGGACAGTTCGTCGATGTCGGCGTCGCTGAATCCGAGGCCGGCCCAGTCGACGTCGAATCTGCGAACCATCGAGTGGGCGAAGTCCAGCGCGATCTCCGACGTCACCGACTCGGTGTGTGGGCTCGGCCGGCCGGGCATGATGAGCAGGCCGAGATGCTTGTCTTCGGGCAGCCACTCGAGCGCGGTCGCAACGGCTTCCGTGACGGCCTCGGCCGGATCGGTGATGCCACGCAAGTGTGCTTCCAACCGCTCCTGAAACCCGCTGGCCGCGTGCACGGCTGCCGCGACGAGCAGCGTGTCGGTGCTGGGGAAATAGCGGTACACCGTCTGGCGGGTGACCCCCAGCGTGCGGGCGACGTCGGCGATGGAGAAGTCGCTTCCGCGGGCGTCGATCGCCTGGCTGGCCGCGTCGAGGATGCGGCTGATGGCCTCCTCATCGGTTGCGGGCGCCGACCCGGACCAGCCATGCGTGCGCATCCCCGGATCGGCCTCAGCCCTGGTAGGAGACCGGCAGCGACTTGACCCCGTTGAGCCATCCGGACCGAAGCCGTTGTGGTTCTGACAGTTTCGTGATGTTCGGAATCTGGTCGGCGATCTCGTTGAAGATCAGCTTGATCTCCATGCGGGCGAGGTTCGCACCGATGCAGAAGTGCGCACCGTTGCCTCCGAACGCCAGGTGCGGGTTCGGGTCGCGCAGAATGTTGAACTCGAAGGGCCGATCGAACACCGCTTCGTCGTAGTTGGCTGAGCTGTAGAAGAGACCGACGCGCTGGCCCTCGCGGATGGCTACGCCGCCGATCTCGGTGTCCGCCAGCGCTGTCCGCTGGAAGCAATGCACGGGAGTGGCCCAACGGATGATCTCGTCGACCGCGGTATCGGGGCGGTCACGCTTGAACAGCTCCCACTGGGCGGGGTTCTCGCAGAACGCGTTCATACCGTGGGTCATCGCGTTGCGAGTGGTCTCGTTACCTGCCACCGCGAGCAGGATCACGAAGAACGCGAACTCGACGTCCTCCAGTGATTCGCCGTCGATGTCCGCCTGCACAAGGCGGGTGACGATGTCGTCGGCCGGACAGCGGCGCCGCTCCTCCGCCATGGTGTAGGCGTAGCCCATCAGCTCCGCATTCGCGGCCGCATAGTCGGTCTCGAAGTCGGGATCGTCGGTGTTCATGATCGAGTTGGTCCAGTGGAACAACTTCTCGCGGTCGGCTTCCGGGACGCCGAGCAGATCAGCGATGGCGAGCAACGGCAGGCCCATCGCGATGTCGTCGACGAAGTTTCCGGATTCCTTTTCCGAAGCCGCGCGGACGATCTCGCGGGCGGCAACGGCGAGCTTCTCCTCGAGGGCGGCGACCGCACGGGGAGTGAAAAGGCGCGACACCAGCTTGCGCAGCCGGGTGTGCTCGGGTGCGTCGTGGTTGATCAGCAGCGCCTTGGTCAGGTCGAGCTGCTCAGCCGTGGTGCCGTCGGGCATCCGCATCACCGCGCCCTTGCGGTTGGTCGACCACAGGTCGCCGTCCCGCGAGATCGCCTTGATGTCCTCGTGGCGGCTGATCACCCAGTAGCCGCCGTCGTCGAAGATCGTCTCGTCCTGCTCGTTCCACCACACCGGCGCCGTCTTGCGCAGCTCGGCGAACTCGGTGACCGGGATGCCCTGCAGCAGGACATCGGGGTCGGTGAAGTCGTAGCCGGGTCCGAACGGACATGTGCTCTGCGTCATACATCGACCATACACTGCGAAGTCAAGTGTATGGCCGCAAAAATCCTTTGCTTGACCTCTCCTCCGGGTTTCGCGCTGATCCCGGCTAGCGCATCGGCACCGGCGCCGGGGCGCCCTCCTTCACCAGGCGCTCGCCGAGCTCGTAGTCGTCGTCGGAATTGAGGGTGAGCACGCCGACCGTCGCACCGCCGCGTTCGTACCAGACGGTGAAGCCGTCATCGCGCTGCAGCAGCCGGCTCGATTCGTAGCCGTCGCCCCATGCGTGGTACTTGACGTCGCTGTCGCCGATCGTCGTCCAAAAGCCGGGCACGCCATCCCATTCCGCGTCGATGCCGGCAGCCGAGGCGCCCGCGATCGCGCCCTGGTCGGCGGCATCCTGCCAGTGTTCGATGACGATCCGGCGGCCCGCCGACGTGTTGTAGGCCAACGCGACGTCGCCCGCGGCGAACACGTTCGGGGCCGATGTCGCCATGTCGGCGCCGACGGCCACGCGCGACTGCCGGATGTCCAGTCCCGCTGCCTCGGCGGGCCCGATGTTCGGCGCTACGCCGGTGGCCGCGAGCACGAGGTCGCAGTCGATCGTCACGCCGCTGTCCAGCTGAACCGAGGTGCCCTCATGGATGCCTTCGACGGATACGCCCCCGACGTAGCGGACCCCCGCCTTCTCGACGAGTCTCAGGAGCTGCTCCCCGGCTTCTGCTCCGAGCCGCTTCTCCTGCGGAACATCCTGCGGGGCAACAAGAGTCACGGAGGTGCCGCGACGAGCCAACGAAGCCGCGGCTTCGCAACCGATGAACCCGCCACCGACGACGACCGCGGATCGCGCGTCCGAACTCGCGGCGCGTAGCCGCTCGGCATCCGAGAGCGAGCGCAGCACCAGCGCCTGTTCGCCGCCTGCGACCGGAAGTGGCGAGGGGGCAGCGCCGGTGGCCAGGACAAGCGCGGTGTAGAAGTGCCGTTCGCCGTCGATGACGACGAATCCGTCCGCCGGGTCGATTCGGTCCACCTGCACACCTCGCACGAGTTCGATCTCACGGTCGGAGAACCACGACAGCGGGTGCAGGGCCACATCGTCGGTGTCGCCCCGCAGAAAATCCTTGCTGAGCGGCGGGCGTTCGTACGGAACCGCGGGGTCTGCGCTGATGAGACGCACCGGCAGAGTGCTGTTGTGCTTGCGGAACGCTTCGGCGGCGCCCACGCCGGCAGGTCCGCTGCCGATGACGATGAGCCCAGGTTCGGTCATCGGGGTCGGATACCCGAAGGGGCACAGGTGTAAGCGATTAAGGTGTGCGCTTGTGCGCGTTCTGGTAGTCGGATCCGGTGCCCGTGAACATGCGTTGCTGCTTGCGCTGCGCCGAGACCCCGAGGTCGAGGCGGTGGCGGTGGCACCCGGCAACGCAGGCACCGCGATCATCGCGGACCAGTACGACGTCGACATCACCTCCGGCGACGCCGTTATCAAGCTGGCCCAGCGGATCGGTGCCGACCTTGTGGTCGTCGGACCCGAGGTACCGCTGGTCCTCGGTGTGGCCGACGCCGTCCGGAGCGCGGGAATCGCGTGCTTCGGGCCCACGAAGGACGCCTCGCGTATCGAAGGCTCGAAGTCGTTCGCGAAGGACGTGATGTCCGCCGCGGGTGTGCGCACCGCGTCCAGCGAGATCGTCGACAATCCCGCCCACCTGGACGCCGCGCTCGACCGTTTCGGCCCGCCGGGTGGCGACCCGTCGTGGGTAGTCAAGGACGACGGCCTCGCCGCGGGCAAGGGTGTGGTGGTGACCGCCGACCGTGACACGGCTCGCGCACACGCGGCCAGCCTGCTGGACTGCGGGCACCCGGTGCTGCTCGAGTCGTTCCTGGACGGTCCCGAGGTGTCGCTGTTCTGTGTCGTCGACGGCGAGACGGTGGTGCCACTGCTGGCCGCTCAGGACTTCAAGCGCGTCGGCGACAACGACACCGGACCCAACACCGGCGGCATGGGCGCCTATGCGCCGCTGCCGTGGCTGCCGGACGACGTGGTGGCGGCGATCGTCGACGACATCGTGAAACCTGTTGCCGCCGAACTTGTTCATCGTGGAAGTACATTCTCGGGGCTGCTGTATGCGGGGCTGGCGATCACCTCGCGGGGACCGGCGGTGGTCGAATTCAACTGCCGCTTCGGCGATCCGGAGACACAGGCCGTACTCGCGCTGCTCGACAGCCCCCTCGGCCAACTGCTGCACGCCGCGGCGAGCGGTCGGCTCGCCGAGCACCCGCCCCTGCAATGGCGCGACGGTGCCGCCGTGACCGTCGTGCTCGCCGCGGAGAACTACCCCGGCCGGCCGCGGGTGGGCGATGCCATCGTCGGCTCGGAGGCCGACGGCGTGCTGCACGCGGGCACCGCGCGCCGCGACGACGGCGCCATCGTGTCATCGGGCGGGCGGGTGCTGTCGGTCGTCGGAACAGGTGCCGATCTGGCCGCGGCGCGCGATGCAGCCTATTCGCTGATGAAGTCGATTCGGTTGCCGGGCAGCCACTTTCGTGGCGACATCGGGTTGGCCGCGGCCGAGGGCAGGATACTCGGTCTAAGCTACGCGAGCAGACGCAAAATGTCCCGACACGCCGCAATTTCGGGCCACTTTGCGTCTGCTCGCCCTCTTAGGCGACCAGCAACGGCGCCATCCAGGCCACTTCGCCGGGCAGCTGCGAGCTCCAGAACCCACCGTCGTGTCCGCCAGGGGAGAAGCCGCCCGACGGCGGGTTGCCGAGCTGACCGATGAACTGCTGCGTCGCCGAATAGAACGGATCGCTGTTGCCGCAATCGATCCGGATCGGAATCGAGTTCAGCGCGGGCAGGCCCCATACGCTGTTGGCCGCGTAGTCGTCGGCGCCGTCGAACGCACCCGGTGCCGTCGCCCCCGAGGACGTCCACAGTGCCGGGCTGACCGCACAGATCGCCGCGGTGCGGGCCGCGCCGAGACGCGCGCCGAGCAGCAGAGCGCCGTAACCGCCCATCGACCAACCGAGAAAACCGACGCGCGACGTATCGAGGCCTTGGGCGGCCAGCATCGGAATGAGTTCGTTCAACACCATGGCGCCGGAGTCCTCCCCGGACGCGCGTTTGTGCCAATAGCCGCCGCCGCCGTCGACGGCGACCACCGCAACGGGGGGTATGCCCGCGGCGACCGCCTGGGCCAACCCCTGCTCGACACCTCCGGCCATCACGCCCGCGGCATCCTGGCCCTTTCCGTGCAGCGCGATGATCGGACGCAACGCGGCGTTCTGGCCGGGCGGGCGGGCGATCGCCCAGTTGGTCGCGACACCACCGCGCGCCGCCGACACGAATGAGCCGTCGACATACGTGGGGGCCGCGGACGCGGGTGGCGACAGTCGAAGGGCCGCCGCACCGGCCGCCGTGCCGACGCCGAGACGCAGAAGGGCGCGTCGACTCAGTTCGGGCATGGCGGCCATCATGCCATCGGCGCCACGACACCCATCGGGAGGTGCGCGCGCGGACATGGGCACGCGCGCAGTGAGCAGATGTGCGAGCTTCCCTGAGTAAAGCCTGATGATTAGCCGAAAGCGCGATGTCGCACGGCGCTGGCTGGCAGCATGCAATAGGTGACAGCAGCGGTCACTCCCAAGGGGGAACGAAGGCGCCACGCGCTGGTCAGCGCCGCTGCAGACCTGCTGTGTGAAGGCGGGTTCGATGCGGTGCGGCACCGGGCGGTGGCCCGTCGTGCCGGGCTGCCTCTTGCGTCGACGACGTACTACTTCTCATCGCTGGAAGACTTGATCGCGAAGGCCGTCGAGCACGCCGGAGCGCGCGAGGCCGAACAACTGCACGCAAGGGTCGACGCGTTGTCGCGCCGGCGCCGCGGCGCGGAGTCGACGGCCGACATCTTGGTCGACCTGTTGGTCGGAGAGGCGAACGGGCTGCGGGTCACCGAACATTTGATCTCACGCTATGAGCGCTACATCGCGTGCGCGCGCCAACCCGGGCTCCGCGATATCGAGCGACGCATCCTGGCGCAGCGCACCGATGCGGTGGTCGAAGTCGTCGAGCGTTCCGGACGGGCGGTGCGCGGCGAACTGCTGACGGCGCTGGTGTGCGCCGTCGACGGCGCGGTGGTCGCCGCGCTGGTAGGGAACGGCGACGGCCCGCGTGCGACGGCGCGCGCCACCTTGATCGACGTGATCGACGTGCTCGCACCGATCGACGAACACGTGGCGCAGGTGTAGGCGACGTTTGCGCTCTTCGCATACTGGATAACTACTCCCGATGAGGGTCACGGGAGTACTCGACGACGCGCTGGACCGCTCTGTCGTGCTGGGCTACACCAAGCTCGGTTCACGGCTGCGACGGTTGTGGTGGCCGGCCGATCCGGGCCGCAATTCCATGGCCGGAAAGCGGGTCGTCGTCACGGGCGCGACAGCCGGCATCGGGGAGGCGATCGCCGTCTCGTTCGCCGAACTCGGTGCGACCGTCCACCTGCTGGGCCGAAACGAGGAGAAGGTCAAACACTCCGCCGGTGCGATCCGGCGCGCGATTCCTCAAGCGGTGGTGATCGAAGAGGTATGCGATGTCTCCGATCTGGACGCCGTGCGGTCGTGGTGCGATGACCTCTGCGGGCGCATCGACGAACTCCACGGCCTCGTACACAACGCAGGCGCCATGCCGAAGGAACGCATCGAGACGGCGCAGGCGCATGAGACTCAATTTGCCTGCCACGTCCTGGGTCCGCACCTGATGACCGAAGGTCTGCTGCCGCTGCTTCGCCACGCCGACGGCGCCTCGGTCGTGTTCATGTCGTCGGGCGGCATGTACGCGGCGCCGCTGGCCGTCGACGACATGGAAGCGAAATCCGGTGGTTACGACGGTGTTCGGGTGTACGCGCGGACGAAGCGGATGCAGGTGGTACTGGCCGATGCGTGGGCGCGCAGACTGTCGGGCGACGACATCCGCGTCGAGAGCATGCACCCGGGTTGGGTCGAGACACCGGGCGTCGCTGAATCCTTGCCGGTGTTCCGAAAGCTGACGCGGCCACTGCTGCGCGACACCGCCGACGGCGCCGACACCGCGGTGTGGCTCGTCGCAACCCGTCCGGAGTCGGCGCCCGGCCACTTCTGGCACGACCGCGCCCAGCGTCCGACGACGTTCGGGTGGCAGCGTCCGGAGAAACCTGATGTGGTTGTTCAATTCCTCGACGCGGTGTCGTCGATGACCGGAACAATGCTGTTCACACAGAACTGGCAGGAGGCCGACCATGACTGAGCCGGACACCGTGGAACAGCAGCCAGAACTCAAGCGTGTGATGGGCCCTGGACTGCTGCTGCTGTTCATCGTCGGCGACATTCTCGGTACCGGGGTGTACGCACTGACCGGGCAGGTTGCGGGCGAGGTCGGCGGTGCGGCGTGGCTGCCGTTCCTGCTGGCGTTCGTCATCGCGACCATCACCGCGTTCTCGTATCTGGAACTGGTGACGAAGTATCCCCAGGCGGCGGGCGCGGCGCTATACGCGCACAAGGCATTCGGGATTCACTTCTTCACCTTCATCGTCGCCTTCGTGGTGATGTGTTCGGGTATCACGTCGGCCTCGACAGCGTCGCAGGCGTTCGCGTCCAACCTGGTCAAGGGCTTCGGCTTGGACTGGGGCAAGGTCGGCATCGCGGTTATCGCGCTGTCGTTCATGGCGGCGCTCGCGGCGATCAACCTCCGCGGCGTGAGTGAAAGCGTGAAGCTCAACGTCGTTCTCACGATCGTCGAGATAACGGGCCTGCTGATGGTCATCCTCGTCGGGCTGTGGGCCTTCACCCAGGGCGGTGACGATCTCGACTTCTCCCGCATCATCCTCTTCGAAAGTGAAGGGGATCGAAGCACTTTCGTGGCGGTCACCGCAGCGACCTCGCTGGCGTTCTTCGCGATGGTCGGCTTCGAGGACTCGGTCAACATGGCCGAGGAGACGAAGGATCCGGTGCGGATCTTTCCGAAGGTTCTGTTGAGCGGCTTGACCATTGCCGGTGTGGTCTATGTTCTGGTGTCGATCATCGCGGTGGCGCTGGTTCCGATCGGCGAACTCAAGGAGAGCAAGACCCCGCTGGTCGACGTCGTCGAGGCGGCGGCGCCCGGGCTGCCGATCGGCACGCTGTTCCCGTTCATCACGATGTTCGCGGTGTCCAACACCGCGCTCATCAACATGCTGATGGCCAGCAGGCTGATCTACGGCATGGCCCGCCAGCACGTGCTGCCCCCGGTGCTGGGCGCGGTGCACAGAACCAGGCACACTCCGTGGGTCGCGATCCTGTTCACCACGACGATCGCGTTCGGATTGATCTTCTACGTGTCCGCATTCGCCAGCGATAAGGCGATTTCGGTGCTCGGCGGCACGACCTCGCTTCTGCTGCTGGCCGTGTTCGCGATGGTCAACGTCGCGGTGCTGGTGCTGCGTCGTGACGTGCAAGGAGACGGGCGGACACTTCAAGACGCCGACGGCACTCCCGGTGATCGGTTGCATCGCATCGCTGTACCTCGTCACGCCGTTGTCCGGCCGCCCGGGAACGCAGTACCTGCTGGCCGGGATCCTATTGGTGATCGGCATCGTGCTGTTCGGCATCACGTTGTTGATCAACAAGCAACTCGGGATCACGCAAAAGGGCATCACCGACCCGACACAGCTGGCCGAGACTCCTGACTAGCCGTCGCCGTTGTCGAGCCGTTTGAGCCTGTCCCGCAACAGCGCCACCCGGTGTGCGTTGCCGTGCAGACGCAGATAACGGTCGCCGAATACGGCGAGTAGCGCGTCATCGAGGCGGCGCACCGCACCGGCCGGGTAGCGATACCCCATCGCCCGGTTGATCGCGTCGGCGTCCACGGTGTCCAGCAGGGTGGTCAGCTCGTCGAGCGAGGTGATGCCGAGTTCCAGCAACAGCCCCGAAATCCAGCCGTAGTGGTCCGTGCGGGACCAGCCCGCATCGGCATAGCGGTTGCCCAGGTATGTCGCCAGCACCGGGGTCGCGATCCTCGGATCGGTCGAGGCTTCGGCCTCCTCGACGGTTTCCTCGCCGGTCATGGTGACCAGTAATCGCTCACGGATGGCGGTGAACTCGCGATCGGCGAGTTCGAGCAACCCTGCCGCCAGCGTGAACCGTCGATCCAACTCGGGCACATGCTCCGCGGGAATCGCCCCCTTGTAACGGATGTCGTGCTCGAACTCCGCCCATGCGTGCTGCAGCACAGTGCGAACCTGGATCGACGCCGGCTGCTGCTCGCCCTCGACGCCGACCAGAAGGTGTCTGCTGGCGTACCCCCACCGGCCTTCGCGCGCCGTTTCCAGGCCCATGTCGCGGTCGTCGAGCAGCCGCATCTCATCGGAGAGCAGCGTCGCGACAGCGTCGACGTCCTCGCGCAGATAGGTGATGATTCGCAGCCCGACCTGGTCGGTGATCTCGACCAGCGGGTCGCTGAAGAGTCTGCGGCCGTCGGCGGCGCGTTCGGCCTTGGCCGCGAACGACTCGACGCTCTTGGTTCGCGCAGTGACGCTGAGGTAGTTGATGCCCGCGTCGTCCAGCAGTGCCGTGACCAACTCGCGGTAGTTCGCGGTGGCGGCGACAAGGGCGGGTCGGCGGGCCTGGTAGTCGGCGATGGCCGTCCGTACGGCGGCCGAAACCGGTTCCACGGGTGAAGGATTCAGCCCCGGAGGGAGGCGTCGGCGTGAGGATGTAGCCGGTGTCGACGTCGCCGTACACGGTGACATCGTCGGGCCGGCGGACGGAGAAGAGCGCCACGTACGCGCACAGCACGGAGTCGACGGGATCCTCGGCTCGCCGCAATTCGCTCTTGCGCGTTGCGGTTTCGACCGAACGACGCAACCGTTGCCAATCCTCGTGCTGGGCGACGCGCAACGGCACAGCGGCATCCTGCAGTCCCTCGATCAGGGTCATCAGCCGGAGTAGCTCCGACTGCATCTTCTCGAATTTACGTCCCCTCTTGTCCTTGAATTTGAGCGTCTTGCCGAGTCGGAACAACGCCACCGCGGCCGCGTGCGGATAGACCTCCAGCGCACGCCGCGGCCGGGGCGAGTGCGGGTCGAGGTCCAAGTCCAGGGCTACGGCCAGACGTGCTCCGCGCGTTCCGTTCGCGAACTCGGGCTTGCCGGTGTTGGACGGGTGGGCGCCGGCCTCGAAGCCGCGGAAGTCTCTGTTGAGGGCCGCCTCGCACGGTCGATTGCCGGTCGGGTTCGTCACGATCAACGGCGCGTCGATGCCGACCACGCAGTCATCGGCGACGAACGGCTCGATCGCCGCCAGGATGCTCGCGTCGTCGGTCTGCGCGGAAACGTGCACGAGGGTGCCCTCGTCGTCGACCACCGCGACGCCGGTCGGCTTGCGTTCACCCCATGCAAGGTCGAGTCCAACGAAGTGCATGGAGGCTACTGTGCCTTATCCGTGCTCCTACGGACCGTCGTAAGCTGTGTGTTTGTGACGATCCCGAATGTGCTGGCCAACCGGTACGCCAGCGAAGAGATGGTGGCCATCTGGTCGCCGGAGGCCAAGGTCGTCGCCGAGCGTCGGCTGTGGCTGGCGGTGCTGCGCGCACAGGCGGAGTTGGGTGTCGGTGTCCCCGAGGGCGTGGTGGCCGACTACGAGCGGGTGCTCGACGATGTCGACCTGTCCTCCATCGCGGCACGCGAGCGGGTGCTGCGCCATGATGTCAAGGCGCGCATCGAGGAGTTCAACGCGCTGGCCGGCCACGAGCATGTGCACAAGGGCATGACGAGCCGCGACCTCACCGAGAACGTCGAGCAGCTGCAGATCCGTCGCTCCCTCGAGCTGGTTCACTCGCACGGGGTCGCGGTGGTGGCGCGGCTCGCGGAGAGGGCGATCAGCTACCGCGACCTGGTGATGGCGGGCCGCAGCCACAACGTCGCGGCGCAGGCCACCACGTTGGGCAAGCGGTTCGCGTCGGCCGCCGAGGAGATGCTTGTCGCGCTGACGCGGCTGCGCGAGCTGATCGACCGGTATCCGCTGCGCGGCATCAAGGGGCCGATGGGCACCGCGCAGGACATGCTCGACCTGTTCGACGGCGACACCACCCGGCTTGCCGCGCTCGAGCGGCGGGTGGCCGAATTCCTCGGCTTCACAGACATTTTCACCAGCGTCGGGCAGGTGTATCCGCGGTCGCTGGACCACGACGTCGTCTCCGCTCTGGTGCAGGTCGGCGCGGGACCGTCGTCGCTGGCGCACACCATCCGGCTGATGGCGGGCCACGAACTGGTGACCGAGGGTTTCGCACCCGGCCAGGTTGGCTCGTCGGCGATGCCGCACAAGATGAACACCCGTTCGTGTGAGCGCGTGAACGGCCTGCAGGTGCTGCTGCGCGGCTACGCGTCGATGGCCGCGGAGTTGGCGGGCGCACAGTGGAACGAGGGTGACGTGTTCTGTTCGGTGGTGCGTCGGGTGGCGTTGCCGGACGCGTTCTTCGCCATCGACGGGCAGGCCGAGACGTTCTTGACGGTGCTGGACGAGTTCGGCGCCTATCCGGCCGTGATCCAGCGGGAACTCGACCGCTACCTGCCGTTCCTGGCCACCACCCGGATCCTGATCGCGGCGGTGCGCGCGGGCGTCGGCAGGGAGACCGCTCACGAGGTGATCAAGGAGCACGCCGTCGCGGTCGCGCTGGCGATGCGGGAGAAGGGTCTGGAGCCGGATCTTCTGGACCGGCTGGCTAGCGATCCGAGGCTGCCGCTGGACCGGCCCGCGTTGGATGCGGCCCTGGCGGACAGCCGGGCGTTCACCGGCGCGGCGGGCGATCAGGTGGACAGGGTGGTCGATGCGGTGGACGAGTTGGTCAGCCGCTATCCGGAGGCGGCCAAGTACACATCGGGCGCAATCCTGTGACGTCGTTGGCGGAGGTCGACTTCACCGATCTGGACAACTTCGCCAACGGCTTCCCGCACTCGCTTTTCGAGGTTCATCGCCGCGAGGCGCCGGTGTACTGGCATGAGCCGACGGAGAACACGCCCGATGGGGAGGGCTTCTGGTCGGTGGCGACGTATGCGGAAACGCTTGCGGTGCTCCGCGATCCGGAGACGTATTCGTCGGTGACGGGCGGGTCGCGGCCCTTCGGCGGAACGCTGCTTCAGGACCTGGCGGTCGCGGGGCAGGTGCTCAACATGATGGACGACCCGCGGCACTCGCAGATCCGCCGGCTGGTGAGCTCGGGCCTGACGCCGCGGATGATCCGTCTGGTCGAGGACGATCTGCGATCGCGTGCCCGTCGGCTGCTCGATGACGTCGAACCGGGGGTTCCGTTCGACTTCCTGGTCGACGTCGCCGCCGAACTGCCGATGCAGATGATCTGCATTCTGCTGGGAGTGCCTGAGTCCGAACGGCATTGGCTGTTCGAGGCCATCGAGCCGCAGTTCGACTTCGGCAGGGCCCGTAGGGCTGAAATAGGGCAGGTCGGGCAGCTGTCGGCCGAGGAAGCCGGGTCGCGGATGTACAACTACGGCCTGGAGTTGATCGCGTCGAAACGAGCCGAACCGAGTGACGACCTGTTGTCGGTGGTCGCGAACGCGATGCTCGAGGACGACGGACTGTCAGGGTCTGCTCTTTCGGATATGGAGCTGTACCTGTTCTTCAGCCTGCTGTTCAGTGCGGGCGCGGAGACCACACGCAACTCCGTCGCGGGCGGCCTGCTGGCGCTGATCGAGCACCCCGACCAATTCCAGGCGCTGCGTGCCGATTTGGATCAACTGCCCACCGCTGTCGAGGAGATGGTGCGCTGGACGTCGCCGTCGCCGTCGAAGCGCAGGACCGCCACCTGCGCCACGTCGTTGGGTGGCCACCGGATCGAGGCGGGGCAGAAGGTGCAGATCTGGGAGGGTTCGGCCAACCGCGATCCCAGCGTGTTCGATGATCCCGATACGTTCGACGTCTCGCGTAAGCCCAACCCGCACTTAGGATTCGGACAGGGTGTGCATTACTGCCTTGGCGCGAATCTGGCGCGGCTGGAGCTGCGGGTGCTGTTCGAGGAGCTGCTGACGCGGTTCTCGGCGGTGTCTCTGGTCAAACCCGTGGAGTGGTCGCGCAGCAACCGGCACACCGGCATCCGCCATCTGGTGGTCGAATTACGCGCGTGAGACCGGACGTCTTCGCGGCGGTCATGGCGACCGGCATCGTGTCGATCGCTGCCGAGGACCACGGGCTTCGGGTTGTCAGTGAGGTGCTGATCGTCGTGGCGGCGGTCGCTATGCCGGTGCTGATGGTGTTGGTGGCACGGGCGTGGCGCGAACTCGACATGCGCGACCCCGACGTGACGATTGCGCTGTTCACCTACATCGCTGCGTGCGCGGTCGTTGGAGCGCGACTCGCCGAGCATCGTATCGTGTTGTGGGCGCTGGCCGGCATGGCGTTGCAGGGCTGGCTGTCGTTGGCCCCGCTCGCGGCACGCTCCATGTGGCGTCACCGATGGACGGGGCTGCGCGACCGGGCACATGGCGGATGGGAACTGGCAAGCGTCGCGACGTCCGGATTGGCCATCGTCTCAGCCGATCTCGACATCGTCTTCTGGGCAGTGGTGTTCTGGATTCTCGGTATCGCCGTCTACCTGACGATGACCGGGCTGGTGCTGTGGCGCGCATACCACGACGCGTCGTCGCCGGAGCTGGTTCAGCCCGATGTGTGGATTCTGATGGGCGGAGCGGCGATCGCGACGCTTGCCGGTGACCACCTCCACCATGCGCTGTTGCCTGGACCGATCGCCGACGGCGTGCGCGCGGTGACGATCGGTACGTGGATGGTGGCCACGCTGTGGATCCCGTTGTTGGTGTATGTGACGGTGCGGCGGTACGCGGGCGTGGGGTGGCCGACGGTGTTCCCGCTCGGGATGTACGCGTCGGCGACGTATGCGATGTCGGTCGAAACCGGTTGGCGCTGGTTCACGAGCGTCTCGCTGGCGTTTTTCTGGATCGCGTTCGCGGCCTGGCTCACCGTCGCTGTGATTTCGGTGCGCAGACGTACGCTGATCGTCGGTTAGCGCGCCGAAATCGCAGAACGGATGATCGCGAGGACCCGCTGCGGGTACTCCGTCAGGTCCAGCCACGTGAAGCGCATTACCTGCCAGCCGAGAAGCGCGATCGCGTTCTGGCGTTCTCGGTCGATCTGGAAGGCCTCTCCGTCGCTGTGGAAGGCCCAGCCGTCGACTTCGATGGCCACCTTCTCGACCGGAAACCCGACGTCGACCTTGTACCTGCCGACCGGATAGTTCGTCTTCCAGCCTTTGATGCCCGCGTCGCGAAGCAGTTTCACCAACAGCCGTTCGGCCTCAGAGCGTGCGCCGTCGGAGGCTGCCTGCAAGAGTCGCCGAGCGGCGGGCGAGCCGTAGCGGCCCTTGTTGCGAAGGTGTGCTCGCCAGAGCTGGCGCAAGTCGACGTGTCGCTGTAGTGCGCCGTCCATCAGCTTCGCGCCGCCGCCTCGTCGTACCGCTGCCTCGACGACTGTTAGCGGTAGTGCGGTGACACGGAGCCGGTTGAGCTCAACGATGTCGGCGGGTGCCAGGTCGCGCCGCCGCAGCTTGGTGCCGTCGCGCCGCCGCCCGTGGTTGCTTCTTGGCGCCGTCACCTCAACGAGGTCGGGCGCGAATCTCGTCAGACCGTGCCACCAGGCCGCGGCCAATCCACTCGCCGCTGCATCCGAGCCATACGACCAGACTGCGATGCGCATCCGCGCCGCATCTGTGAATGGATGGGTCTGCGCGAAGTACAACCCCTTGGAACAGCGTCGCCAGTGGCCCGACCGCACTCGCCTAGAGGCAGCGGCTTGACTCAGGCCGGCAGCCCGCGCCTGAGCCAACGTGATGACGCCGTTTTGCTCCCGGAGGTATTTGTCGACCACATCGTGTGGACGCGATACATGTTGATGAGGTTCCGGTCGGCGTGATTTCGGTGCGCATACGTGCGGTGAGCGTCGGTTGGCGCGCCGAAATCGCTAGCGGCGGAGCCGCTGGACGCCGGCTGCGCGCAGTTCGAGAGCGGCCAGGCCGTGGATCGCTGCCGCGTCGTGGCTGCGCCACGCCCCCACGGGGTCGGCGTGTATCGCCACGAGCTTGGCCAGCGGTCGGTTGGCCAGCGCCCGCATCGCCAGCAGCTGCTCACCCGCGGGCGTTCGCGCCAACGTGATCGCGATCCACTTGCGACGGAAGAACCGGATGCGCAGGAACAGCCACGGCATCGCGACGAAGAGGATCGGCGGTGCGGCCACGGCCAGCGCCAGCACCCACGCCAGCCACGACGCCGTCGTGTCGAGGCTGTGCCCGGCGCCGGCGATGTCCAGCGCGGCCTCGCTGGCCGCCCGCAGTGGCTTGGCCAGCGCATCCCCGACGAGCGGGAAGTCGTCGGTGCTGTCGCCGGCCGAGTTGAGATTGTCGGCGACGCCGTTGGCGCCGGTCTCGACTTGGCGGCCGACTTCGGCGATCGTCGACACGGCAGCGTGGACGGCCATTCCGACCAGCACCCAGATGGCGGTCCAGGTGATCACGACGATGTCGCTGATCAACTGGCCCACCAGGCGGGACGGCGTCGTGGCATAGGGAATAAACCGCGAACTCATGGACCGAATGGTGCCCGATAAGCTGGCCCGATGCGCCCCGCTCTGTCCGACTATCAACATCTGGCCAGCGGCAAGGTTCGCGAGCTGTATCGAATCGACGACGGGCACCTGCTGTTTGTCGCCACCGATCGCATCTCGGCCTTCGACTACATCCTCGACAGCGAGATTCCCGACAAGGGCCGCATTCTGACCGCGATGAGCGTGTTCTTCTTCGACTACGTCCAGGCCCCCAACCACCTGGCAGGCCCGCCCGACGACGAGCGCATCCCCGAAGAGGTGCTCGGCCGCGCCCTCGTGGTCGAGGAACTCGAGATGATGCCCGTCGAGGCCGTGGCGCGTGGCTACCTGACCGGCTCGGGGCTGATCGACTACCAGAAGTCCGGCGCGGTGTGCGGTATCGCGTTGCCGCCCGGACTGGTCGAGGCCAGCAAGTTCGCGCAGCCGTTGTTCACCCCGGCCACCAAGGCCGAACTGGGGTCCCACGACGAGAACATCACGTTCGAAGAGGTGATCGGATTGGTCGGTACCGTGCGGGCCAACCAACTTCGCGAGCGCACACTGCAGACCTACATGCAGGGCGCCCACCACGCGCTGACCAAGGGCATCATCGTCGCGGACACCAAGTTCGAGTTCGGTGTCGACAAGTACGGCAACCTGCGTCTCGCCGACGAGGTCTTCACCCCCGACTCGTCGCGGTACTGGCGTGCCGACGACTACCAGCAGGGCGTGGTCCAGAAGAGCTTCGACAAGCAGTTCGTCCGCAACTGGCTCACCGGGCCGGACTCCGGCTGGGACCGCAACGGTGACATCCCTCCGCCACCGTTGCCCCCCGACATCGTCGACGCGACGCGGGCACGCTATATCGAAGCCTACGAACGCATCTCGGGCCTGAAATTCGACGACTGGATCGGTGCCAACGCGTGAATCCACCCATTGCCAAGCGCATCGAACACCGCCGCGAGCACCATGGCGACATCTTCATCGATCCCTACGAATGGCTGCGCGACAAGTCCGATCCCGAGGTGATCGACTATCTCAAGGCGGAGAACGAGTACACCGATCAAGCCACCGAAGCCCTCGCGCCGTTGCGGCAGAAGATCTTCGACGAGATCAAGGCTCGCACCAAGGAGACCGATCTGTCGGTGCCGACCCGACGCGGTGACTGGTGGTACTACGGTCGCAGCTTCGAGGGCAAGCAGTACAACGTGCATTGCCGTTGCCCCGTCAGCGATCCCGCAGACTGGTCGCCGCCGGTGCTCGATGAGCAGACCGAAATCCCGGGCGAGCAGCTGCTGATCGATGAGAACGTCGAGGCCGAAGGGCACGACTTCTTCGCGCTGGGCGCGGCGGGCGTCAGCCTGGACGGGAACATCCTCGCCTATTCGGAAGACACCAAGGGCGACGAGCGGTACACGTTGCGGTTCAAGGATTTGCGCACCGGCGCGCTGTACGACGACAAGATCGTCGGCATCGGCGCAGGCGTGACCTGGGCGGCCGACAACCGCACGGTCTACTACACCACCGTCGATGACGCATGGCGCCCGGACACCATCTGGCGCCACCGCATCGGGTCCGGTGTGCCGGCCGAGCGCGTCTACCACGAACCCGACGAGAAGTTCTGGCTGGCGGTCGGGCGCACCCGCAGCGACAAGTACATCATCATCGCGGCGGGCAGCGCCGTCACCTCGGAGGTCCGCTACGGCGACGCCGCCGACAGCCAGGCGGAGTTCACATCGGTATGGCCACGCCGCGAGCTCGTCGAGTACTCGGTCGAGCACGCCGTCGTCGGCGGCGAAGACCGCTTCCTCATCATGCACAACGACGGCGCGGAGAACTTCACGCTCGTCGATGCGCCGGTGAACGACCCCACCACCTTCCGCACCCTGATCGAGCACCGCGACGACGTGCGGCTGGACTCCGTCGACGCATTCGAAGGACATCTGGTCGTCGGCTACCGCAGCGAGGCGCTGCCACGCATCCAGCTCTGGCCGATCTACGCCAATGGAACCTACGGTCGCCCCGATGACCTCACGTTCGACTCCGAACTGATGTCGGCGGGCCTGGCGGGAAATCCGAACTGGAGTTCACCCAAGCTGCGGATCGGCGCCACGTCGTTCGTCACCCCGGTGCGGATCTACGACGTCGACCTGGCCACGGGTGAACGCACGCTGCTGCGTGAACAGCCGGTGCTCGGCGACTACCGGCCGCAGGACTACGTCGAGCGCCGCGACTGGGCGGTGGCCCCCGACGGCGCACGGGTGCCGATCTCGATCATCCACCGCATCGGCCTGCAGTACCCGGCGCCGACGCTGTTGTACGGATACGGGGCCTACGAGGTGTGTGAGGACCCGCGGTTCTCCATCGCCCGGCTGTCGCTTCTCGACCGCGGCATGGTGTTCGCGGTCGCGCACGTTCGAGGGGGTGGCGAGCTGGGCCGGATGTGGTACGAGCACGGAAAGATGCTCGAGAAGCGGAACACCTTCACCGACTTCATCACCGTCGCACAGCATCTCGTCGACACCGACATCACCCGACCCGAGAATATGGTCGCCTACGGTGGCAGTGCAGGCGGCCTGCTCGTCGGGGCGGTGGCCAACCTGGCGCCCGAACTGTTCGCAGGCATCCTTGCCACGGTGCCCTTCGTCGACCCGCTGACCACCATCCTCGACCCGTCGCTGCCGTTGACCGTCACCGAATGGGATGAGTGGGGAAACCCTTTGCAGGACAAGGACGTCTACGAGTACATGAAGTCGTATTCGCCGTACGAGAACGTCGATGCCAAGAGGTATCCACCCATTCTGGCCATGACGTCGTTGAACGACGCCCGGGTGATGTATGTCGAACCGGCGAAATGGGTTGCGGCGCTGAGGTACACGCAGGCAGATCCTGGGGCCGGTGCCATCTCGGTGCTTCTCAAGACCGAGATGAACGCGGGCCACGGTGGGATCAGCGGACGCTACGAGCGGTGGAAGGAAGTGGCGTTTCAGTACGCGTGGCTACTGGATGCCGCCAAGGCCCACCACGAGGGCGGCGCCTACGAAGACGATCTGCTCGACCGTCCGTAGCCCCAGCTTGGTGTTCATGGACTTCGGCGGGTTCGGCATCCGCGCTGCGTAGACGTTGGCCGGGAACATGACCAGCATCAGCGAGAACAGGCACAGGGCCGCCGCGATCCGGGTCGGCGGGTACAGCAGACCGGCGGCGCCGATCAGCTCCAGGACCCCGGTGACGGTCACCAGCAGGCCCGGTGACGGCAGGCGCGGCGGCACGATCGCGACCATGTCGCGGCGCAGCGGGTTGACGAAGTGCGCGACGCCGGTCATGACGAACATCGCGGCCAGCCCGACGGCGACGGCGGCAGGCCAGCTGTCGGCGTAGTCCACACCCAGCCAGCCCGCCAGCCGGGCACCGAGCGTCCCGAGCACCAGGGTGACGATGACAGCCATTGCAAACTCCAATCTAGACAGTGACAAGATGACACGATAAGCAACGATCTAGGCACTGTCAAGATTCCTGGCTATGATGGCCGCATGAGCAGGGACTCCTATCATCACGGCGACCTGAAGGCCGTCATCCTCGCGGAGGCCGCCGGGCTGGTGGCGGAGCGCGGTGCCGATGGGATCTCGCTACGTGAGCTGGCCCGCGCGGCGGGGGTGTCGCATGCCGCGCCCGCCCATCACTTCACCGACCGCCGCGGTCTGTTCACCGCGCTGGCCGCCGAGGGCTGGCGCATGCTGGCCGCGGCACTCACCGACGCCAGGCCGGAGTTCATCGATGCCGCAACGGCGTACGTGCGGTTCGCCCTCGACCACCCGGGCCACTACGCGGTGATGTTCGACCGCTCGCTCGTCAACCCCGAGGATGCGGACCTGATCGCGTCCCAGGACGCGGCCGGAGCGGAGCTGGCGCGCGGCGTGGGAACACTTGACGATCAGCGCGCCAGGGACGACCCACAGGCGGCGGCATTGGCGGCATGGTCTCTGGTGCACGGCTTTTCGCTGCTCTGGCTCAACAAGGCCATCGACGCCGATGACGATCCGATCGCGACGGTGGACCGAGTCGCGGGGATGCTGTTCAAGACACGGTAGCGTGCGAAGCATGACCGACACTACAGCTCACCGACATCGCCCTGACCACGCTCGACGGCCAGCCCACCACGCTGGGGCAACTCGCCGACGGCGCCGTGCTGGTGGTCAACGTCGCCTCGAAATGTGGACTGACACCGCAGTACACCGCCCTCGAGCGGTTGGCCAAGGACTATCGCGACCGCGGGCTCACGGTGATCGGGGTGCCGTGCAACCAGTTCATGGGCCAGGAGCCGGGCACGGCCACCGAGATCAAGGAGTTCTGCTCGTCCACCTACGGGGTGACGTTTCCGCTGCTGGCCAAGACCGACGTCAACGGCGACGACCGGCATCCGCTGTACACCGCGCTGACCAAGACGCCCGACGACGCCGGTGAGGCGGGCGACATCCAGTGGAACTTCGAGAAGTTCCTGCTCGCACCCGGTGGCACGGTGGCGAAGAGATTCCGTCCGCGCACGGAACCAGACGCACCCGAGGTGATCGCGGCCATCGAAGAGGTGCTGCCGCGGTAGCCGAACGGACAGCTCCCGTCCGGGTGTTGGAAACCGTTGCGACACCTGAAGTTGTCACAATGAACGCATGGCTGGACAACTGATCGTCTCGATCTCCGGGATCAGCGACCGCACGCTGCCGGATGTCGAGGACTTCTGTGCGCAGCTCGACCCACGTCACGTGCCCGTGTCGTTGCTGGTGGCTCCGCGGATCAAGGGTGGCTACCGACTCGATGACGACGCTCCCACCGTCGGCTGGCTCGCCGCCCGGCGCGAAGCCGGTCACGCCATCGTCCTACACGGTTTCGACGAGGCGGCCACCAAGAAGCGGCGCGGTGAGTTCGCGACTTTGCCTGCGCACGAAGCGAACCTGCGGCTGATGGCTGCCGACCGCGTGATGGAACACGTGGGATTGCGCACACGCCTGTTCGCGGCGCCGGGCTGGACAGTGTCGCCGGGAACCGTGATGGCGTTACCTCGCAACGGCTTTCGCATGCTTGCGGCGCTGAACGAGATCACGGATCTCGTGCGTGGCACGACGGTACGCGCGCGGGTGCTCGGCATCGGCGAGGGATTCCTCAGTGAACCCTGGTGGTGCCGCACGCTGGTGCTGTCCGCCGAACGCACGGCACGGCGAGCGGGCATCGTCCGGGTTGCGGTCGCCGCGCGCCACCTGCGCAGGCCGGGCCCGCGACAGGCGATGCTCGACGCCGTCGATCTCGCGCTCATGCAACAGTGCGTGCCCGCCGTGTATCACTGGACCCCGCACACCGCATTGA
>CAVTSZ010000026.1:0-32550 GCA_963737385.1 uncultured Actinomycetota bacterium | reverse complement strand
GCCGAACTGGACTGGGCCAAGGGCGGGCTGACGAAGGTCACCGACGAGACGTTCGCATGCGAACCGCACTAATCGTCTCCTCGAAGAGGGTGGCTGGCGCACGCGAAAACGCAAGGGCGGCACCACAGAATGGATCCCGCCGCCGCACCTGAACACAGGACAGCCTCGGGTCAATGACTTCACCATCCCGAGCGGTATCTCTTACCCGAAGATCAGCACGAAGACGGCGGTGACTCGTCTACGATCCAGGAATGAACCGGGCCGCCATGGTCATCGGCTTGACCTCAACGGTCGTGCTGACCGCAATTGCCGGCGCGACTGGCGCGCACGCTCAGCCGCCCGCGCCGCCCGGTCCGTGCAACTTCACGCTGTCGCCGCCGCAGATGGTGCAGGTCGGCGGCGTCGCGAAGGTCACCGCCACGTTGACCCCCGCCGACTGTGTGGATCCATGGAAGCCTAAGTACGGCGTGGCGTGCCTGCACATCCAGGGTGGACCGGGGCAATGTACGCACTCCAGGGGGCCGGAAACCGCCCAGGTGTTCTTTGAGCCCTATCAGCCCGGCGCGACCTATGTCTCGTCGGGAAGGGGCTGCGGCGCCATCTTCGACTTCACGACCGACCCGACCTGCCAGGCCGTCGGTCCCATCAACGCGACGCTGTAGTCGTCTCGCGTCGCCTACGATCACCCATGCGCGGCTCCAAAATCCTGATCACGGGTCCGACCGGGCAGGTCGCCACTCCCGTCGCCAAGGCGCTGGCGGCCGACAACGAGGTATGGGGCATCGCCCGCTTCACCGACGGCGCGGCGCGTGACGGTCTCGAGAAGGCCGGCGTGCGGTGCGAGACGGTCAACCTGGCCAACGGCGACTTCACCGGGATTCCGTCCGACTTCGACTACGTCATCAACCTGGCGGTGGCCAAGAGCGGCAGGTGGGACAAGGACCTCGGGGCCAATGCCGAGTCGGTTGGCCTCCTGATGGCTCACTGCCGCGGTGCCAAGGCTTTCCTGCATTGTTCCTCGGGTGCCGTCTACGACCCGCCCGATGACGAGCCCAGAGCAGAACGTGCCGCACTGGGTGACAACCACAAGCCGTTGTTGCCAACGTATTCCATCTCAAAGATCGCGGGGGAAGTCGTGGTCCGCACGATGGCGCGCGCGCTCGACATACCGAGCACCATCGCCCGTCTCAACGTCCCCTATGGCGATAACGGGGGTTGGCCGTTCTTCCACATGGAGATGATGCTGGGCGGTGTTTCGATCCCGGTCCCGCCCGGGGGACCGGCCCGGTACAACCTGATGCATGAGGACGACATCATCGCCACCATCCCCAAACTGCTGGAGGCGGCGTCGGTTCCGGCGACGACGGTGAACTGGGCCAGTGACCAGTTGGTCAGCATCCAGGAATGGTGCACGTTCCTGGGTTCGCTTGTGGGCACGGAGCCGACGTTCGAAGAGAGCGATCAGGCGTTGCGTGGCAATCCCCTTGATGTCACGTTGATGCGCGAGCTCATCGGCGGCACCACGGTCGACTGGAAAGACGGGCTGCGCAGAATGGCGGCCAAGTTCCACCCGGAGTTGGTCGGCTGATTAGCGCGATGGCGTGAACCTGCGTAGCCGCAGGCTGTTGCTCACGACGAAGACAGAGCTGAAAGCCATTGCGGCGCCTGCGATCATCGGGTTGAGAAGTCCGGCGGCGGCCAGCGGCAGCGCGGCGACGTTGTAGGCGAATGCCCAGAACAGATTGCCCTTGATCGTCGACAACGTTCGCCGTGACAGCCGAATCGCGTCCGGAACGGTGCGCAGGTCGTTACGGACGAGTGTCAGGTCGCTTGCCTCGATCGCCACGTCCGTGCCGCTGCCCATCGCCAGGCCGAGGTCGGCCTGGGCAAGCGCCGCCGCGTCATTCACACCGTCGCCGACCATCGCCACGACCTTGCCGTCCGCCTGCAGTTGCTTGACGACATCGACCTTCTCGGCCGGCAGGAGGCCGGCAATCACCTCGTCGATGCCGACTTGTCCGGCGACCGTCCGGGCGGCGGCCTCGTTGTCGCCGGTCACCATGATCGGCGTCAACCCAAGCGCGCGAAGCTCTTTGACGGCATCGGCAGACGTCGGCTTGACCGCGTCGGCGACCACCAGCACGCCGCGGGCCTTACCGTCCCAGCCGACCGTGACCGCAGTCCTGCCCTCGGACTCTGCCCGCCGAACGGACTCAACGAGTGCGTCCGGGCTCTCCGCGAACAGCCGCTGACGCCCGACCACCACATCATGACCCTCGACGGTACCCTGAACGCCGAGCCCCCGGAGATTGGTGAAATCCTCTGCCGCAGGCAGATCTCCGACCTTGTGCCGCGCGCCCGTCGCGATCGCCTTCGCGATCGGGTGCTCCGACGATTGCTCGAGCGCACCCGCAAGCCGCAAAATGTGCTCCGGCCGTTCACCGTCAGCGATGATCACATCGAGCAGCGCCATGGCGCCCGTGGTCACGGTGCCCGTCTTGTCCAACACGATGGTGTCGACCCGCTGTGTCGATTCCAGCACTTCCGGACCCTTGATCAGGATGCCGAGCTGCGCACCTCGGCCCGTACCGACCATCAACGCCGTCGGCGTCGCGAGGCCGAGGGCGCAGGGGCACGCGATGATCAGCACCGCCACCGCTGCGGTGAACGCCGCCGCGACCGGTCCGCCCGTGCCGATCCAGAATCCCAGCGTCGCCACGGACAACGCGATGACGATCGGCACGAAGACACCGGAGATGCGGTCGGCCAACCGCTGGGCAGGCGCCTTGCCGTTCTGAGCGTCCTCGACCAGCCTCGCCATCTGTGCCAGCGCCGTGTCGGAGCCGATTCGCTTCGCCCGCACCACGAGTCGGCCGTCCGCGTTCAGGGTTCCGCCGACGACGTCGTCGCCCGGTTCGATCTCCACGGGCACCGATTCCCCGGTGAGCATCGACGCGTCGACAGCCGAGCGTCCCTCGACGACCACGCCATCGGTGGCGATCTTCTCGCCCGGGCGCACCACGAACTCGTCGCCGACCTCCAGCTCGTCGATCGGGATGCGATGCTCCGCCCCGGCTCTCCGTACCGTCACGTCCCTGGCGCCGAGGTCCAGCAGCGCCCGCAGCGCTGCGCCCGCGCGACGCTTGGACCTGGACTCGAAATAGCGCCCGGCGAGGATGAAGGTGGTGACTGTAGCCGCGGCCTCGAGGTAGATGTTTCCGGTGCCGTCGGTGCGGCCGATCGTCAGATCGAGGGCGTGGGTCATCCCCGCCGTGCCCGCTGTGCCCCAGATCAACGCGTATACCGACCACCCCAGCGCCGCAAGGGTTCCCATCGAGATCAGCGTGTCCATCGTGGCGGTACCGTGTCGCAGGTTCGCCCACGCCGCCCGATGGAACGGCCATGCGCCCCACAGCACCACCGGTGCCGCCAGCGCCAACGACAACCACTGCCAATTGGGGATCTGCAGCGCAGGCACCATCGCCATCGCCACGACCGGCACCGTCAGCGCCAGGGAGATCAGCAGCCGTCGCCGAAGCGCAACGGTCGGATCATCCTCCACCGCAACGGGCTCCGACGACCGCAGATGAGCGTGATAGCCGGCGTCCTTCACCGTCGCCAGCAGTTGGTCAGCCGTGACGTCGTCGTCGAATGCGACCCGCGCCTTCTCAGTCGCGAAGTTCACCGTCGCGGTGACCCCGTCGATCTTGTTGAGCTTCTTCTCGATTCGAGTGGCGCACGATGCACAAGTCATGCCGTCGACCGACAGTTCGACGACGGACATGTCAGTGGTGATGCTCGGTTTGGCCGCCGCCCGTGGACGGTGGCTGCCCCGCTTCGCTGACGTTCACAGTGAACGCGGCGGTGCGGACGACGTCGCGGTGCTGGAAATCGAGGAACAGCCGGTAGGAGCCCGTGCTGGGGAACATCGTGTGGAACTGGATCTCCGGACCCGAGGCTGTGGCGCTGTCACTGGCTTCGCCCATCGGATGAACATGAAGATAGGCCAGATCAGATGCGCGCACCGCGACGAGATGGCCATATGCGCCGAGGTACGGCTGGAGGTCAGTGACCGGTTTGCCGTCGCGGCTGACGGAGAGCGTCAGCATCGACGCCTCATCGGCCTTCGACGTCCCGCTGAGTTTCACCGTGTAGCCGTCGACCTCTGCTGCCTGCGACGCGCGCGGCAGTGGCTGCGGGTCGTACTTGCCCGCGACGTGCAGGTTGGCTCCCAATGTCATCGCTGATCCGCCCGCAGGCATGAAGTCGGCGAAGATGCGGTAGTCACCTGCGCGGGCGAGGTTAAGTGGCACGCTCCAGGTGCCTTGTGCGTCGAGCATCGGATGGACGTGCTGGAAGACGGCGAGGTCATTGCGCACGACGATCAGGTGCAGCAGCTTCTCGTGAGCCTGCACGTACCGCTTCACGGGCGCTCCGGTCGGACTCAGGATGCGAAACTGGAGCGCCGCGTTGGGGTCCGCCGTGGCGATCGAGTCGCCCAACGCGAGCGTGTAGCCGTCCTGCGTCGACTGCAGTCCGCCCGGCAGCTCGGCCACGGCCGTCATCGTCGGCTCCTGCGGGCCGACGGTATTGCCGACCCACACGGAGATGGCGAACACGACGGCCAGGCCTGCGACGAACGCGGCGACTTTCTGTCCCGTCTTCATCAGCCGGCCAGCTGGTAACCGGCGTCCTCGACGGCGGTTCTGATCGTCATGGCCTCGATGCCGCTGTCACTGTCGATGGTGACGTTTCCGCTTGCAAGATCCACCTTCACCGCGTAGACGCCGGGTATGTCGCCGATCTCCTCGCGCACCGACGTGGCGCAGTGTCCGCAGCTCATTCCGGTGACAGTAACCGTCGTCGTGTTCATTACTACATGGGTACCATACCCCCACGGGGTATGCAACAGCCCGACGTCGGCGGGGTCGTGGCAGCATCTGCGACCATGCGCGTTCTGGTGCAACGGGTCACGTCGGCGGCTGTGCGAGTCGACGGCCAGGTGGTCGGGGAGGTGCGCCCCGCAGGCCAAGGGCTGCTCGCACTGGTCGGTGTCACGAACGACGATGACACTTCGAAGGCGCGGCGAATGGCCGAAAAGCTTTGGCAGTTACGCATTCTCGATGACGAGAAGTCGGCGAGTGATGTCGGCGCACCGATCCTTGTCGTCAGCCAGTTCACCCTCTACGCCAACACCGCAAAGGGCCGCCGGCCGGCCTGGAACGCGGCCGCGCCGCGTGCTGTCGCCGAACCGCTGGTCACATCGTTCGCCGATGCGCTGCGCGAGCTGGGCGCAGACGTGCAGACCGGCGTGTTCGGGGCCGACATGCAGGTCGAGCTCGTCAACGACGGCCCCGTGACGGTGCTGCTCGAGGTGTGAGAGGTGTACCGCCGGCGTGACTACGCCGTTGCGACGGGCGGGATGCCCTCCGACGGCTGGACGATGACGAAGCCCTGTCCGTAGAACGACACCTGAATCGCCTCGCCGGAGCCGCGGCCGATCAGTGCACTCGCCTTGAAGCTGGTTTTCAGCTGTGTCTGCAGATTGGCCGACCACGCCACCACCGCGTTGGTGTCTGCGAAGGTCGGTGCCTCCGCGGCGTTCAGGACCACCGGCGGGCCGTCGGTCGTCAGCGCCACCCAACCTGTGCCCCGCAACATCGTGTTGAACAGTCCGCCCGTCGCGATGCTGCCGCCCTTGACCCGCTCGATGTTCCATTCGAGGCTTGCGGAGAAGGCCAGCACGTTCTTTCCGCTGATCGACAGGCCGGAGTTCGTCAGGTTCAGCAGATGGACGTCGTATGCACGCTCCGCAAGGAACACATCGCCTTGGCCTTGGCACCGCATCAACGGCAGTCCCTCACCCGTGAGCGCCTTCTTGATGAACTTCGACGCACCGCCGCCCTCGTAGGCGAAGTCCACGTTGCCCTGATAGGCCACCATCGCACCCTGTCGTGCCATGAACGGTTCGCCGAGGCGCACGCGCAGCAGCTTCGAGTTCTGGTTCGCGATCGGCTTGGCTTCCTTCTCGCTGAACCGCCCGTCGACGAGCTCGCCGGTGATGCCTGCGAAGCCGTCACCCGCGGGCTGACCGACGGCGGCCGCCTGGGGTGGCCCGCCCTGGGCCTGCGCATGCGCCGCGGCAGGGGGTGCGCCGCCGCCCATCGGTGCCCGGCCGACCTGCCCTTGGTGAGAGACCTGATCCGTCCAGCGCTGCCCGTCCCACCAGCGGTACTCGTAGCGCCCTTCGGGGTCGGGCTGCCAGTTTCCATTGTTAGGTCCTGTCATGATCACAAAACTAGTCGGACGACGAGTCGCGTTGAGTGGTCCGACCCGAAAAATAGGCCAACTGCTGTCATCCTTATGGCATGGCAAAGGAAATCGACCCGGTGCGTGCGCAGAGCGCCCTCGCGGTCATCAAGCAGCATCCGGGCATGGTGCTGTTCCTCGCGTCCCCGGCGATCATCGCCGTGGCGCTCGTGTGGTGGTTGGTCAGCCCCACGCTGGGGGTCTGCTTGCTGATCGGCCTGCTGGTCGGCGGCGGCGCCGTGCTGTACCGCAAGCTCAAGTAGAGCCGTGCGACCATCCGTTGTTCGCTTGCGGTGAAAGCGGTGCCATCAGTGTTGTAACGGTGTAAGCATGTAATCATGCGACATCAACACCTCCATGGCCGACGTTCTGGCCGCCCCGGCGGCTGGCAGCAGGCCCAGCAACCCGATGCAAGCAACGCCGCCGACTGGTTCGCCGGTCGGCTGCCCGAAGGCTGGTTCGCCGGCGACCCGACGGTCGTCGTCGATCGCGAAGAGATCACCGTCATCGGCCGCCTCGCCGCACCCGAAGGCGCCGAAGGTCAGGAAACCGAAGCCCACGCGTCCGGCAGAGTCGCGCGGTTCCGCGAGGAGACGCGATCCGAGCGCATGCGCATCGCCGACGAAGCCGAGGACCGCTACGGGCGCAAGGTCGCGTGGGGCGTAGAAATCGGAGCAATCGGTGACGAAAACTACGAGCGAATTCTGTTCACGCACATCGCCGTACCGGTCATGACGCGACTGCGTCAGCCGGAACGCCAGGTGCTCGACACGCTGGTGGACGCCGGTGTGGCGCGGTCGCGATCGGATGCGCTGGCGTGGTCGGTCAAGCTGGTCGGCGAGCATGCCGACGAGTGGCTGGGCAAGTTGCGTGACGCGATGCGCAACGTCGACGACCTGCGCGCCGAAGGCCCGCAGGTCTAGGCTCGCTCGACTCCGACGTAGGACGAGCTCAACGGTGAGGTCTGGGACAGCGGATCGACGGCCGTGTTGTCGATGAGCAGATTCCGGTTGGCGCCGTAGGACTCCGGCACGCCGCCATGTCGCGGGTCGAAGATCCTTGAGCCCCAACCGTGGTCGACGATCACCACCCCCCGGCGGGGCTGATCGCTGAGCGACGCTGCCAGTTCTATCTCGCCCACCGAAGAGAAGACCCGCACGGCATCGCCGTCTGCGATCCCGAGCGCCGCGGCGTCTTCGGGGTGGATGACCACCTGGTTCCGCTTACCGGATGGGTGCAGCCCGGGCAGCTCGTTGAGCCAGGAGTTCATCGAGTGCCGGTTGCGCCGGTTCGCCAGCTGGAACGGATACCCGTCCGGAGCCTGCGGTGGGGGTTCGGCGAGCAGTTCGCGAGCGCGGGCCACAAACTCCGGTGGGGCGGCGTGCACCTTCTTGTCGTCTGTTCGCAGAGCATCGCGGAAATGCCCGAACTCGCGGGGCCCGAGCACCAGACCGTGCGGATTGGTCATCAGATCACGCCAGCTGACCTTGCGCCCGTTGACTTTTCGGCTGGTAGCGATGAACATCCGGTTCAGCCACTGTGGAGTGAACTCAAGGCCCGGCCTGCGGGTGAGCCGGGCGATTGCGCGGGTGGCTCTGACGAGGGTGTTGATGCCTTTCGCGCCGAACAGCGGTTTGCGCATCGCGATGGCGAGGTCGACGAAGATCCGCCACTCCTCGCGTGTTCCCGGCGGCGGTTCGACCGCTCGCCGCCCGTACTGCACGAACGGCTCGTCGTGCAGATTGCTGGTCAACGCCATCAAATCGTCGCGCTCCAGCCAGTGCACGGCGGGCAACAGCCAGTGTGCGTGTCGATGACTTTCCCGCTGTACCAGGTCGATGGCCACCAGCAGGTCCAGTCGGGAGAGCGCCGCGTCGAGCTTGGCGCCGTCGGGCCCGGACACCACCGGATTGCCGCAGTTGATCACCATCGCCCGAATCTGTCCGGGTCCTTCAGTCATGATCTCGTCGGGCAGTTCGGCCAGTGCATGGGCGCCGGCGACCAGGTCGCGACCGTGCACGCGACTCTTGTGCGCCGGCGGTGTGGCCAGGCCGGACAACTTCAGCGCGTCGACATAGCCGGGTTCGAACCGGCGTCCGCCCGGCCTGTCCATCCGGCCCGTGATCACATTGAGCACGTGGCCCAGCCACTCGCCGATCGTGCCGGTCACATGCAGTGAAACGCCTGTGCGAGTGACCACCATCGCGCGCGGTGCGGCCGCGAAATCCCTTGCCACCCGCTCGATCGCCGCACGCGGGAGCTCGCAGCGTGCGGCCAGCTCGTCGAGGTCGGTATCCGCGACGAGACCGCGCAGTGCGTCCACCCCCGTCGCCAGATCGCGGCAGTCGGCGGCATTCTCGAGTCCCTCGTCGAGGATCACCTTGACCATGGCCAGCAGCAGCGCCCAGTCCTGTCCCGGCCGCACTGCCAGGTGTATGTCCGCCTTGTCCGCGGTCTCGGTCCGCACCGGGTCGACCACGACGATCGTGGCGCCCTGCCGCTGCCGCTCCAGTGTCCGTTTCCAGCCCCCGGGCACCGTTTCCAGCCAGTTCCACGCGCTGACCGCCGGGTTCGCGCCGACCAGCAGGAAGTAGTCGCAGTTGTCGACGTCGGACACCGGCGCCATCAGGATCGATCCGTACATCGCTTCGGCGACGACGTGCATCGCGTTCTGGTCGACAGACCCGACGGCGTAACGGTTCTGGGTTCCGACGGCGTCGAGCCAGGCGATCATGAACAACACGTTCGATGACGAGTAGCCCGTCGGGTTGCCGTAATACAGGCCGACGGCGTCGGGACCGTCCGCATCGATCAGTGCATTCATTCTCGCCGCGATGTCGGTGATCGCCTCATCCCACGTCGCCTCGACATAGGCGTCACCGACCCGGCGCATCGGAGCCAGGATTCTGCGCGGATGCTCGACGAGCTGGCTCGCCGTTCTGCCCTTGGCGCAGAAGTCCTGCCAGCTGTGCGGATTCTCCTTGTCGGGCGAGATCTTCGTGGCCCGGTTGTCGTCGACCGTCACCTCGATACCGCAGGTCGCCGAGCAGTATCTGCAGAAGGTATAGACGGTCGCGCTCATCACCGCTGAGACTACGACGATGCCTGTGTCATGGACCAATAAGCGCCACGCTTAGCGATCAGCGCGGCGTGACTGCCTCGTTCGACTATTCGGCCCGCCTCCAACACCACGATGACGTCCGCATCGCGGATCGTCGAAAGCCGGTGCGCGATGATGAAACTCGTCCGACCGCGGCGAAGCTCGGCCATCGCCTGCTGGACCAGTAGCTCGGTGCGGGTGTCCACGGAGCTGGTCGCCTCGTCGAGGATCAGCAGCTGCGGACGGGACAGTACCGCACGGGCGATCGTGATCAGCTGCTTCTCGCCCGCGCTGACACTCCCGCCGTCGTCGCTGACCCGGGTCTGATAGCCGTCGGGCAACTGATGCACGAACCGGTCCACGTGGGCCGCCCGGGCTGCCTCGATCACCTCGTCCTCGCCGGCGGCCGGTCTGCCATAGGCGATGTTTTCGTAGATGGTGCCGCCGAACAGCCAGGTGTCCTGCAGCACCATCCCGATGCGGGACCGCAGCGATTGGCGATCGACAGTCGAGATGTCCACGCCGTCGACGAGGATCTGGCCGGAATCGACCTCGTAAAACCGCATCAGCAGGTTCACCAACGTGGTCTTGCCCGCGCCGGTCGGCCCGACGATCGCCACGGTCATGCCCGGTTCGGCAACCAGTGACAGGTCCTCGATGACCGGCGTGCCTGCCCGATAGCTGAAGCTGACATCCCTGAACTCGACCCGCCCGGGCCGCACTTCGCGCGAGTCCAGTGTCACGGGCGGGTCGGCTGACTCCTCCTCGGCGTCGAGGAGTTCGAACACCCGCTCCGCGCTGGCTACGCCGGATTGCAGCGTGTTGTACATGCCGGCGACCTGCGTCAGCGGCTGGTTGAACTGGCGGACGTACTGGATGAACGCCTGGATGCTGCCGAGGGTGATCTGGCCCGTCGCGACCTGGAGGCCGCCGACCACCGCCACCGCGACATAGCTGATGTTGCCGATGAACACCGTGGCCGGCCCCACCAGACCCGAAAAGAACTGCGCACCAAAGCTCGAGTGGTAGACGTCGTCGTTGAACTCACGGAACTGCTCCTGCGCGTGGGCGCGGTGACCGAACGTCTTGACGATGGTGAAACCGCTGTACGTCTCCTCGATGTGGGCGTTGAGGCGGCCGGTGTTGGCCCATTGGGCGACGAACAGGCGCTGTGAACGTCGGGCGATCACCCGCGTCGCCCAGAGCGAGAGCGGAACGGTGACGACGGTGAGCAGCGTCAGCAGCGGCGAGATGCTCAGCATCATCACCAACACCGCGAACACCGTCAGTACGGATGTCATCAGCTGGCTTATGGTCATCGACAGCGACGTCTGGATGTTGTCGACGTCGTTGGTGACCCGACTCAGCACCTCGCCGCGCTGACGGGAGTCGAAGTAGGACAGTGGCATCCGGTGCAACTTGTCCTCGACATCGGAACGTAGCGCCACCATGACGCGCTGCACCGCGACGTTGAGCAGTCGCGCCTGCAGCCAAATCAGCAGCGCGGCAACCAGGTACAGGCCCAGCGCCAGCAGCAGCGTGCGCCCCACGGCGGCGAAGTCCACACCGCGGCCGGGCACTACGTTCATACCTGACAGCAGGTCGGCGAACGTGTTGTCGCCGCGTGCGCGGGCCGCCGCAACCGCCTGTTCCTTGGTCAGCCCCGCAGGCAGCTGGCGCCCGATCACGCCGTTGAACAACAGGTCGGTCGCATGTCCGAGAATGCGTGGGCCGACGACGGTGATCCCGATTCCGCCGACACCGAGCAGGACGACTGTGACGGCCAGCGTCCGCTGGGGAGTCAGCTGCCTGACCAACCGGATCGCCGAACCCATGAAGTCGCGGGAGCGTTCGGTCGGCGTCTGCACCACGCCGCGGATGGGACGCGCAACGGCACCGGTCATGAGATGCCCCCGACCCCGGCGCCCAGCGCCTGCGAGTCGGCGAACTCCGCGTATTGGGGGCAGTCGGAGAGCAGCGTTGCGTGGGTGCCTGCCCCGACGGTCCGACCGTCGTCGATGACGACAATGTGATCGGCGTGCGCGACCGTCGAAATACGCTGGGACACAATGATGACCGTCGCATCCGCCGAAACCTCCCGCAGTGCCGAGCGCACCCGTGAGTCGGTGTGCACGTCGAGCGCCGAGAACGAGTCGTCGAACAGGTAGATCACAGGCCGGCGGATGACGGCACGCGCGATGGCCAGTCGTTGTCGTTGTCCGCCGGAGAAGTTGATGCCGCCCTGGGCGACCCGCATATCCAATCCGTCTTCGTGGGCACGCACGAAATCGTCGGCGGCGGCGACTCTCAGCGCCTCCCACATGTCATCCTCGGTGGCGTCGGCCTTGCCATAGCGAAGATTGTCGGCGACCGTGCCCGAAAACAAGTAGCCACGCTGAGGAACCACACCGATCACCGACCACAACTGTTCGGGGTCGTAGTCGCGCACGTCGACGTCGTCGATGCGCACCGAACCGGCTGTCACGTCATACATTCGGCAGATCAGCGACGCCAACGTCGACTTGCCCGAGCCAGTGGACCCGACGATCGCCGTCGTCGTGCCCGGCCGCGCGATCAACGAAACATCTTGAAGCACAGGACGTTCAGCACCGGGATAGCTGAACGATGCCCCGTCCAACCGAACCCCGCCCTCGATGGCCGTCGGCCGGAAGGGGTTCTCGGGGCTGGTGATCTGCGGCTCGGTGGACAGCACTTCGGTGATGCGTTCCGCGCACACCGCCGCGCGGGGGATGATGACGAGGATGAACGTCGCCAGTAGCACCGCCATCAGGATCTGCATGAAATACGACAGGAACGCGACCAGCGAGCCGACCTGCATCTGGCCGGCGTCGATCCGCAGGCCGCCGAACCAGACCAACGCGACGCTGGAGATGTGGATGACGAGTGTGGTCACCGGCAGCATCAGTGCCTGCCAGCGGCCTGCCTCGAGCGCGGTGTCCGCGAGCGCCTGATTGGCCTGTGCGAATCGGTTGCGCTCGAACGGCTCCCGCGCGAACGCGCGGATCACCCGAATACCGGCAAGCTGGTCGCGCATGACTCTGTTGATGCCGTCGATCAACTGTTGCATGCGCCTGAAGTTCGGTAGCAGGTGCGACACGATCCAGATGTTCGCGACGGCGAGGATCGGCATGCTGACCAGAAGTAGCCATGACAACCCGGCGTCCTGGTGCACCGCCATGAAGATGCCGCCGATCGACATGATCGGCGCGGTGATCAGCATGGTGCACGTCAACTGCACGAGTACCTGGACCTGCTGGACGTCGTTGGTGGTCCGGGTGAGCAGCGACGGTGCGCCGAAGCGCGCGGTCTCCTCGGCCGAGAATCCCGTGATGTGGTTGAAGATCGCCGATCGCAGATCGCGTCCGAAGCCCATGCCCGCCCGCGACCCGAAGTACACGGCGCCCACCGCGCACAGCACCTGTAGCGCGGTGACCGCGAGCATGACCCCGCCCAACGCGACGATGATTCGCAGATCGCCCTTGGCCACGCCGTCGTCGATGATCGAGGCGTTCACGGTCGGTAGGTAGAGCGATGCAAGAGTGCTGATCAATTGGAGCGTCGCGACGACCGACAGCAGCCATCGGTATGGCTGCGCATACTGCCGCAGCAGCGCCCACAACATGTCGTTACTTTCGCATACCGGGTCTGCAGGCTGTGCGACCGCACCGCCTGAGAATTGCATAAATATGCTGGTCAACCGGCATGTCGGTGGTTGACCTCCTGACCTGCCGCTACAGTGCATGGCGTGACCCCCACGACGCGCGCGGCTCGGACGAGCCGAAACGCCAGGGCGCTGGCCGTGGCGGCCGCGGCGATCATTCCGGTGTTTGCCGCATGCTCGGATTCCGAGCCCGCGAACCCGGATGTGCCGCAGACGTCGGCGCCAGAGGAAAGTGCCGCGCACGGTCCGTTCTTTCCCGAGTGCGGCGGGATCAGCGACCAGGAGATCATTTCGCAGACCCGCGTGCCCGGGCTGGTGAACACGGCGAAGACGTCGGTCGGGTGCCAGTGGCTGACGGGCGGCAGCATCCTGGGCCCGCACTTCTCGTTCACCTGGTTCCGGGGCAGTCCGATCGGGCGCGAGCGCAAAACCGAGGAGTTGACTCGCACCAGTGTCGAGGACGTCAACATCGAGGGCCACGACGGCTTCATCGCGATCGGCGAGGATCCGACGCTCGGAACGAACCTGTGCGAGATCGGCATCGGATTTCAGGACGACTTCATCGAGTGGTCGATCAGCTACAGCGAGAAGCCGTTCCCGGATGCCTGCGAGGTCGCCAAGGAACTCACCCGTCAGTCGATTGTGAACTCCAAATGAGACGTGCTTACCGACGCCGGCTGCTCGCCGGACTGGGCGCCGCGCTGGCGGTGCTGACGACCCTGACCGGGTGCACGACCACCGTTGAGGGCACCGCGTCGAAGGCCGGGTCCGGCGACGTGCCCCGCAACAACGACTCCGAGCGGCAGTATCCGAATCTGCAGAAGGAGTGCGACGTCCTGACCGAGGACATCCTGGCCGAGACCGTCGGCGCTGACCCGCTGGACATCCAGAGCACGTTCGTGGGTGCGGTGTGCCGCTGGCAGGCCGCCAACCCCAGGGGACTGATCGATATCACCCGGTTCTGGTTCGAGCAGGGCAGTCTCGACAACGAGCGCGAGGTGGCCGACCAACTGAACTACCGGGTCGAGAACAAGCCGATCGCCGGTATCGAATCCATCGTGATGCACCCGGACGATCCGAACGGCGCCTGCGGAGTCGCCAGCGATGCGGCAGGCGTGGTCGGGTGGTGGGTCAACCCGCAGAGCCCGGGCATCGACGCGTGCGCGATGGCGCTCAAACTCATGGAGTTGACGCTCGCCACCCGGGCGTGACCATCAGCGCGCCACGTGGAAGGTGACCAGCGCCGCGCCGTTCAGAGCGAGCTGATCCCAGGTTTCGCCGGTACGCAGAACCGCAATCGCCGACGTCGGGTACTTCTCCGAAATTCGTTCGGCGGCAGCGCTGTTGCTGCCGTCGGTGGTGGCCAGCCCCAGAGACACGGCCGACATCGTCGGTTCGTGCCCGATGACCAGCAGGGTCTCAATATCGAAGTCGAACCGTGACTGGACCCCGTTGATGACGTCGATCATCGTGCCGGGCGTCGCGTCATACAGTCGGTCCACGAACTCCACCGGAGCGTCGATGCGGGTCCGTTCCAGCGTTTCGCGGGTGCGGGTCGCCGTCGAGCACAGGACCGCATCCACCCCCGGTGCGTGTGCCCGCATCCAGTCGCCTGCCAGTCCGGCCTCCCGAATGCCACGCGGTGCAAGCGGCCGGTCGTGATCGGCCACGCCCGGCGGGTAGTCCGACTTGGCATGCCGAAGCAACAGCAGCGTGCGGTAGGAGTCGCTCACCGTCTCACCGTAGGTCAACGGCGCTGCCGCGGGATATACCGCCCGCGATGATGGCGTCCACACCCCGGACCGCCCCAGCGGCTATCGCGGTCGTCGCAGTGGCGGTGGGGTGGTTCCTCCCGCTGCTCGGGATCAGCCTGATCGGATTCCTGGTGGTCGACGCGGTGATCGCGGGTGTCAAGGCCCGCCGCGCCTCACCGGACTTGTCGGCGGCCGGTCCTACACTCGCGATGCCGGGCAAAGACACCACTTGAATTCGCGGCTCGGCCGCGCGTGAGTAGAAGGGATGGGCCGAGATGCGCTTCGTGCACACCGCCGACTGGCAGCTCGGCATGACCCGTTACTTCCTGAACGGTGAGGCGCAGCCGCGCTATTCGGCCGCGCGCCGCGATGTCGTGGCAGGCTTGAAAGCGTTGGCGGTTGACACTGGTGCCGAGTTCGTCGTCGTGGCCGGCGACGTGTTCGAACACAACCAACTGGCCCCCAGGGACATCAGCCAGTCGCTGGAGGCGATGCGCGGCATCGCCGTCCCGGTGTACCTGCTGCCCGGCAATCACGATCCGCTCGATGCGTCGTCGGTGTACACCAGCCCGCTGTTCCTCGCCGAGTGTCCCGCCAACGTCACGGTGCTGGATCGGCCCGGCGTGCATGAGGTGCGGCCGGGCCTGCAGCTGGTGGCGGCGCCCTGGACGTCCAAGGCGCCGTGCGCCGATCCGGTTGCTTCGGTGCTCGACGACCTGCCCGCCGACGGGGTGGCCCGTATCGTCGTCGGGCACGGCGGCGTCGACATCTTCGTTCCCGACAAGGACCGGCCGTCGCTGATCCGGCTGGCGGCGCTCGAGGCCGCCATCTCCCGTGGCGCCGTGCACTATGTGGCGTTGGGCGACAAGCATTCTCGTATGCAGGTCGGGTCCACGGGGCGGGTCTGGTACTCGGGTTCGCCCGAGGTCACCAACTACGACGACATCGAATCAGATCCCGGTCATGTGCTGGTGGTCGACCTCGACGAGGCCGATCCGGCGTCGCCCGTGCGCGTCGAACCTCGCAAGGTGGGCCGCTGGCGGTTCGTGACCCTGCGTCGCTCCGTGGACAACAGCCGCGACATCGCCGATCTGGACCTCAACCTGGACCTCATGCCCGACAAGGAGCGCACCGTGGTGCGCATCGGACTGACCGGTTCGTTGACCGTGACGGACAAGGCCGTACTCGATGCGTGCCTGGACAAGTACGTGCGCCTGTTCGCGGCACTTACCGTGTGGGACAAGCAGACCGACATCGCAGTGGCGCCGGCAGACGGTGAGTTCGACGACCTCGGCATCGGCGGCTTCGCGGCGGCCGCGGTTGACGAGCTGGTCACCACTGCGCGGTCCGACGGCGACGAGGCCGACGATGCCCGCGCGGCACTGGCTCTGCTGCTGCGCCTGGCGGACCGAGGTGTGGCGTGAAGCTGCACCGCATGGTCCTGACCAATTACCGTGGCATCACGCATCGCGAGATCGAGTTCCCCGACCGCGGTGTGGTGGTGGTCAGCGGTGCCAACGAGATCGGCAAGTCGTCGATGATCGAGGCGCTCGACCTGCTGCTGGAGGCCAAGGACCGGTCGTCGAAGAAAGAAGTCAAGCAGGTCAAGCCGACACACGCCGACGTCGGGGCCGAGATCACCGCCGAAATCTCAACCGGCCCCTATCGATTCGTCTTTCGCAAGCGGTTCCACAAGCGGTGCGAGACCGAACTGACGGTGCTGGCGCCCCGTCGCGAGCAGCTGACCGGCGACGAGGCGCACGACCGGGTCCGGGGAATGCTGGAGGAGACCGTCGACACCGGCCTGTGGCAGGCGCAGCGCGTGCTCCAGTCGGCCTCCACCGCGGCCGTGGACCTGTCGGGGTGCGACGCACTGTCGCGCGCACTCGACGTCGCCGCCGGTGAGGCTGTCGCATTGTCCGGCGCCGAACCACTGCTGATCGACCGCGTCGAGGCCGAGTACCTCGGCTACTTCACCCGGACCGGCCGCCCCACCGGGGAGTGGGCCGCGGCGACGAACCGGCTGCAGGCCGCAGACGAGGAGCTGGCGCGCCGCGCGGCGGCGATCGCGGAGGTCGACGACGCGGTGCGTCGGCACGCAGGCCTCACCGAAGAGCTGGCCCGGCTGACCGCCGAGCGCGCGGACGCCGCCAAGCAGCTCGCGACGGCTCAGTCCGAGGCCGACGCCGTCGCGGCGCTGAAGAGCCAACTCAAAGAGGCCGAGCTGGTGGCTGCGGCCGCGGAGGCTGCCCGCACCACCTCGGTCGCCGTGGTCAACGACCGTCGCCGGCTGCGGGAAGGCATCGACGAGAAGGCCGCCACCATCGTCGAGATCGAGGCCGCGGCTGTCGAGGCGGCACAGGCGCTGACGATCGCCGCCGAAGTGCAGGAAGTGTCCGACGCCCACGCAGATCTGGCACGGACGACGGTGGCCACCGCACAGGCCAGGGCCGAAGCCGCCCGCCGAACGGTCGATCTGCTGGCCGATCGCGAGGAAGCCGACCGGCTGGTGTCGCGGCTGGCCAAGATCACTGGGGCGCAACGTGATCTGGACGCAGTAGGCATTGAGCTTGCGGGCATCGCGCTGACCGGTGAGGGTATCCGCGCGATCGAGGCGGCGAAGGCAGCGGTCGATGTGGTGATGGGCCAGGTCGAGCTGGTGTCGGCACACGTCGAGTTGGTCGCGATCGCTGACGTTCAGGTGCGACTGGGCGGCGAATCGATCACCCTCGCGGCGGGTGAGACGTGGGCGACGAGTGTCAGCGCTGAGACCGACATCGAGATCCCGGGCCTGCTGACCGCCCGCCTCGCCCCGGGTACGCCTGCATCGCAGACCCAGGCCAAACTGGATGCCGCACAACAGGTTCTGGCGGTGGCGTTGGAGTACGCCGGTGTCGACGATGTCGCCGCGGCACGCATCCTCGACCAGCGGCGTCATCATTTGATGACGACCCGGGATCGGCTGAATGCCACGATCGAGGCGCTGGCGGGAGACGGATCCGCCGACCAGTTGCAGGCACGGCTGGCTGAGCTGACGGCACGTCAACCCGCGGCCGCCGAGTTGTTCGACACCGATGCCGGCGCCGCGCGCGCCGAACTCGAGGCGGCGGCGGTGGCGCTTCAACAGGCGATCGCAGACTGTGAGACGCACCGCAAGGTAGCCGAGGCGGCGGCAAAGCAGCTGGGCGAGCGTGAGACCCGGGTCGCCTTGCTGCAAGACAAGCTCGCCGGCGAACAGGCCCAGGTCGCACTGGCGCGTGACCAACTGGTCCTGCAGCGGGCGACGAGCAGCGATGACGAGTTGTCGGCCACGGCCGAGGCTCACCGGGAAGGTGCTCGGCGCGCCGACGCGCTGGTCGCCGAGCTCATTGCCGAGCTGGCCGGCGCGGCGCCCGATGCCGTCGCGACCGCGCTCAACGACGCCGTCCGTCGTGCCGATGCGGTGGGTCGCGGCCATGACGAGGTGGCCGAGGCGTTGCGCGAGGTGACGACGCAGCTGAAGGTGTACGGCACCGAGGGCCGCAAGGGTCAACTCGACGCGGCGGAGACCGAACGCGAGCACGCGGAGGCGGAGTACGTGCGGGTGCAGCGGCGCGCCCGTGCCGCTCAACTGCTGCGCTCGGTGATCACGCGTCACCGCGCCGCCGCCCGGCTGCGCTACGTCGACCCGTTCCGCAGCGAGGTGGAACGGCTGGGTCGCATGGTTTTCGGCACCAGTTTCGAGGTCGAGATCGACAGCGACCTGCGGATCTGCAACCGCACGCTGTCGGGTCGGACGGTCCCGTACGAGTCGTTGTCCGGTGGCGCGAAGGAGCAGCTGGGCATCGTCGCACGACTGGCCGGTGCCGCGCTGGTCGCCAAGGAGGACACCGTTCCGGTGGTCATCGACGACGCGCTCGGATTCACCGATGCCGACCGGCTCGTGAGAATGGGTGCGGTGTTCAACGCGGTCGGCAGCGACGGTCAGGTGATCGTGCTGACCTGCAGCCCGAAGCGCTACGCCGGGGTCGACGGCGCCCATCACATCGCGTTGACGGCATAGCCTCGCGAGCAGACGCAAAAGTCCCCGTTCTCTCGACGTTTCGGGACACTTTGCGTCTGCTCAGCGATCCACAGATGTGCATCTATCCACAGATGTGCGACGCGGTCTGTCGCGATGGCGCCGTCGCAGACAACCTCGACACGTGTTGATCGATGACGTATTCCAATCGAACGGCGGCTTGGCCACTCGGGAACAGCTGCTTTCGGTCATGTCGCCCAAGATGATTTCCGCCCACGTGAAGGCCGGTGCGATTATCCGCGTGTGGCACGGTGTCTACGCATCGAGTCCGCCTGGCACGGTTGGCAGACTCGCGGGACTGGATCTGGCGACCGGCAAGACGATCGTGGCGTGCATGGCCACAGCCGCACGACTGTATGGATTCGATACCGAGAATGACGGTCGAATCCATATTCTCGACCCCGCTATTCGCATGCGTCCGAATTCGGATCTGATGGTGCATCAACGGAACGGCGCGCCGCTGCGACGCGTAGAAGGAAGGTTGGCGACCGCGCCCGCCTGGACAGCGGTAGAGGTCGCTCGCGCGCTTCGGCGTCCGCGTGCGTTGGCGACGCTCGACGCCGCGCTGCGCAGCGGAGCGTGTACGGGTGTGCAGCTTGACGCTGCCATCCGCGAACAGAAGGGACGGCGCGGCATCGTCGCCGTGCGAAGCCTCATAGTGCACGCGGATGGTCGTGCCGAATCGCCGATGGAGAGTGAAGCGCGGTTGGTGTTCATCGACGGCGGGTTGCCGATGCCGGAGCTGCAATACGAGATTGTCGACCGCTGCGGTGAGCTGTGGCGTGTCGATTTCGCCTGGCCGGAAGCGATGGTCGTCGCCGAGTACGAGAGCATGGAGTGGCACGCAAGTCCCGCGGCGCTCAAGCATGACCGGATCAAGACCGCGCGCCTGCAGGAATGCGGCTATACGGTTGTACCGATTGTCGTCGACGACGTTCGCAACAGGCCATTTGATCTGGTGGCGCGGATCTTCAACCACCTGAGCCGACCCGCACGTGCCGGCTGAGTTCTCTGCGCGGCTGAGTTCTCTGCGCGAGCAGACGCAAATGGTGCCATTTCTGCGGTGTGTCGGGTGATTTTGCGTCTGCTCGCGCGAACGGGCTTCTAGACTCCGGCGGGTGGATGCCGACTACATCGTCGTGGGAACGGGCTCTGCCGGATCGGTGGTGGCCAACCGGCTCAGTGCGGATCAGTCCGCGGAGGTCGTGGTGCTCGAAGCCGGGCCCAAGGACAAGGACAAGTTCATCCACATCCCCGCGGGCTTCGCGAAGCTCTTCCGCAGCGAGATGGACTGGGACTATCGCACCGAGCCGCAGAAGGAGCTCGACGGGCGCGAGATCTATTGGCCACGAGGCAAGATGCTTGGCGGCTCGTCGTCGATGAACGCGATGATGTGGGTGCGCGGCTTCGCCGCCGACTACGACGAGTGGGGCGAGGCGGCCGGCGAACAATGGAACTACGCCCACGTCGAGCCTTACTTCCGCCGCATCGAGGCCGGCCCGTTGTCCATCGCGCGCCAGCGAAGTCCCCGCACGTCCACTGCGGCATGGCTGAAAGCCGTGGAGGAGTGCGGTTATCGAATTGAGGAACCCAATCAGAGCTGTGCCCGAAGGCTTCTGCGAAACACGTGTCACCCAGCGCCGGGGCGCCCGGTGGAGCACCGCGGATGCCTACCTGCGGCCCGCGCTCAAGCGCCCCAACCTGACTCTTCACACGGAAGCCGCGGCGACCAAGGTGCTCTTCGAGGGGCACCGTGCCGTCGGTGTCGAGTTCGACAAAGGCGGAAGCAGACAGGTGGTGCGGGCGCGTCGCGAAGTGGTGCTGTGCGGCGGCGCGATCAACAGCCCGCAGCTGCTGATGCTCTCTGGCATCGGGGATCGCGACCAGCTCGGCGAACACGGGATCGACGTGGTCGCGCAGTCTGCGGGCGTCGGCGCCAATCTGCTCGACCACCTCGTGGTGCCACTGGGGTTCGACGTCCCGAACGACACGCTCTTCGCGGCGGAGAAACCCCTGGAACTGGTCAACTACCTGCTCCGCAGGCGGGGCATGCTGACGTCCAACGTCGGCGAGGCATACGGGTTCGTGAAGAGCAGCGCGGACCTCGAGCTGCCCGATCTGGAGCTGGTCTTCGCACCCGCCCCGTACTTCGAGGAGGGCCTGGGCGACCCGTATCCGGGCCACGCGGTGGTGATAGCGCCCATCCTGGTGAAGCCGCACAGCAGCGGCACCATCACGTTGCGATCGTCGGACCCGAAGGACAAGCCGATCATCGACCCGCGGTATCTGACCGACTCCGCGGGCGCAGACCGGGAGGCGCTGATGGCCGGCCTTCGCATGTGCGCGACGATCGCGAAATCACCGGCGCTGAGCGGCGTCATCGGCTCGATCGCCAGACCCCTGAAGGCCACGACCCTCGACGACGAGACGCTGGAGCGCGCGCTGAACTCGTTGTCGCACACGCTCTATCACCCGGTGGGCACCTGCAGAATGGGCAGCGACGACGCCAGCGTGGTTGATCCGCAGTTGCGGGTCCGCGGCGTCGAGGGGCTTCGGGTCGCCGACGCGTCGGTGATGCCGACGATCATCCGCGGCCACACGCACGCGCCCAGTGTGCTGATCGGCGAGAAGGCCGCCGACCTGATCCGCTCCGGAGGCGATTGACTAGGTGGCGGCGTCGGGCTCCGATCGCATGGATTTGCGCGCGGCGCCGGCCAGCACCTCCGGGCCGGTGGTCAGGGCCTTCCGCCATGGCGGGACACCGTCGATCTCGATCTCGATCGTGAAACTCAGTACCGTCCGGATGAGCACGATCATGCCCAGAACGGCGGCGTCGGTCAGCGAAGGCGTCGACGTGACGGTCTTGACGATGTCCGCCGCGACGAGCAGTTCCAGACCGAGAAGAATTGCACCGCCGAGTGATTCCCGCAAAGTCTTGAACGCCCGGCCACCGTTGCCGGTGCGCTTCCAGGTGACGATGGACAGCGCGAATGCGAACAGGAACCCGACGACCATCGACGAAACGCCCAGGACCTCGAATGCCTGGGTCGCCCGTTCGAAGAACTCTTCAGTTCGCACGTTGCCTCGGCTCTGGACTCGCCCGTCCCGGTGGTCGATTCGTTCCGCGACTCTATAGAACCAGGGCAACGGCACAATGAAGGTGATGACGATGAACGCCAAACGTCGGCGGGCGCACGACAAGCTCGCGGCGCTGCCGGGTGTTCGTGCCGTCCGGCGGCCGGTGCGACCCGACCAGGACGGCGCCGCCGACCAGTTCGACCTGTACTACGTGCGGGCCGGACGCAAGTCACCGCACCCGCTGGTCGTCATCCCTGGCGGTCCGGGGGCCGCGTCTGTGGCGTTGTACAGGGGCTTTCGCCGGCGCGCCGCCGCCGAAGGCCTGGACGTGATCATGGTCGAACACCGCGGTGTCGGCATGTCACGACACGACGATCGAGGTGCGGACCTTCCGCCCGACGCGTTGACCATCGACCAGGTCGTCGACGATGTGGCCGCAGTGCTCGACGACGCGGCAGTCGACAAGGCGGTCGTCTACGGCACTTCCTACGGCACCTATCTGGCCGCCGGGCTCGGCGTACGCCACCCGGACAGGGTGCACGCGATGGTGCTCGACTCACCCGTGCTTTCCGCGCAGGACATCGATGCGGTCCGCGAGGCGACCCGTCGGTTGCTCTGGGACGGCGACGACCCCGAGACCGCAGACCTGGCGCCGAAGGTGCGACGGCTCGTCGGCGACGACCTGCTGTCGCCGGCAGCCACCCAGCTGGCGATGACTGTCTACGGCTTCGGCGGGCCCACGCTGCTGCGGCGCCAGCTCGACCTGCTTCTGGCCGGCAGGGGCTGGCTGTGGTCCGGCATGGCCCACGCCACCCGGTTGGCGCTGGAGCGGAAGGCGCCGTACCGACACGAGCCCGACCTGGTGGGTCGCATCGGCTACCGCGAGCTGAACTACGGAGCCGCACCGGACGGCAAGCCGTTCGATCCTGCGGTGGCCTATCGCGAAGTTGCTTCAGGCACAACAGAATTCGAAGCAGAACCGTACGATCTGGCCGCTGACATGCCGAACTTCACCTGGCCCACCGTGGTGGTCTCCGGCGGCCGCGATCTGATCACCCCATCGACCGTCGCGCGTCGAATCACGTCGCTCATCCCGAACTCGGTCCTGATCAGTCTGCCGACCGCCGGCCACAGCGTCATCGATCTGCGCGAGAGCGCCGCGCTCGAGATCGTCAAAGCCATCTACGACGGCTCGCTGGAAGGCGTGTCCGAACGCGGAGCCGACCTGGATTCGAAGCCCCCCGGGTTGGGAGTTCGGGCGCTGGTCTGGGGGATCGAGGCGGCGGCAGCGGCGGAATCGGCGTTGCCTGCGGTGGTCCCCCGCACCGTGCGCCGCGTCACGGCTTCATGAAACCGATTTTGGTGTAGTCCGCGTCGGCCAGGCCGAACGCACCGAAGTTTGCCAAATTGCTTCGCACGGCCAGATTTCCGGTCGACTGCGTCAGCGGAAGGCTGAAAACCTCCTCGAAGAGCATCTTGTCGAGCTCGTTGGCGAGCGTGCGAGCCTTCGCGGGATCGAGCTCGCCCACCGTCTGCTCGACCTTTGCGTCGATCGCCGGGCTGCTGATCTTGCCGAAGTTGCTCTCGGCGCCCGTCCGGTAGATCTGGGTCAGGCTCGCCAACGGGAATGCGTCACCGCTCCAAGAGAATTGGGCGATATCAAAGTTACCGACCGTGACGTAGTCGGTGAAGAAACCTGCCGCCGGCCTGATGTCGAGTTCGAGCTTCACGCCGATCTGGGCGAGGCTGTTCTGTGCGATCTGACCGTATTGCCGGGTCGCCAGCGAGTCGAAGAGCACGTCGCGGATCACCAGCTGTTGGCCGTTCTTCTCGCGGAACTGGCCGTTCAGTCGCCAGCCCAGGCCATCGAGCTCCTGCTTGGCCTTCTCCGGATCGAAGGCGACCACGCCGCTGTTGTCCTCATAGCCCTCCTGCCCGGCGACGAAGATGTGGTTGTTCAGCGGCACAGCGTTGTCGGAGAGCCCGCGCTGGGTGACCGCGGCGATGGTGTTGCGATCGATCCCCTTGGCGACGGCGCGTCGCAGTGCCGGATCGGCCAGGATCTTGCCCGGGGCGCCGTTGAAGGTGAAGTGGTACCAGGACAGGCCGGGCGCGCGCCGGATGACGACGCCCTGGGTGCGTCGGGCGATCTCCATCTCGTCGAGCGTCGCGAGACCGGTGGCGTCGATCGTGTTGTTCTGCAGGGCGGGAATCCGTGCAGCGTCGTCGAGTACGAGGTAGGTGATGCTGTCCAGCAGCGGCTTCTCGCCCCACCACTTGGGGTTGCGCGACAACGTGATTCGCTTTGCGCCTCGGTCGAGGTTGGAGATGATGAACGGGCCCGCCGATGGGCCCTGATTGGTGAGCTGCGACTTGTTGAACGTTTCGGGGGTGGCCGTCGAACTCTTGGGCAGTAGCACTGTGCTGCCCGCGAACATGCCCCGCCAGTCGGACCAGTGCTTGGCGAAGGTGATGACCGCCTGGCGGTCGTCGACACCGCGTTCGACCTTTTCGACGCGGTCGCTGCCGTTGGTCGCCGCGATCGCGAACCCTTTGTCCTTTCCGCTGGTGGCGTTGATCTGGGACTGCAGATCCTCCCAGGTGATCGGGGTGCCGTCGCTCCAGACCGCCTTCGGGTTGATGGTGTAGGTGACCACCTGCGGGTCGGTGCTGGTCAGCTCGATGCTGGTGAAGAAGTCGGTGTTGACGGTGGCCGAACCGTCGGCGGCGATCCGGAAGGCGCGCGGCATCGTCGAGCGCATGAGCGAACCCACGTCGCCGGTGTTGCCGTCGATGTGCAGCGAGTTGAAGTTCGGCGGGAAGTCGTTCAACGCCAGCCGGAGGTTGCCGCCCTGCTGCAGGTTGGCGAGATCCTGCGGGTTGATGTCGTTGGTGCTGCCGACTTCGGCGGATCCGCCGGCCGATGGGGCTTCCTCGTTGCTGCCGGAGCAGGCGGTCAGGGTCAGCGCGGTGATCATTGTTGCCGCGGCGAGGCGTCGGAGCTTCATGCCAAGCGACTCTAGTGGCGATCGACCTCTGGTTGCGGTACCGCTGCAAGCAACCGGCGGGTGTACTCGTGCTGGGGGTTGGTGAACACCTGATCGCCGTCGCCCTGCTCGACGATGGTGCCCTTGTACATGACCGCGACCCGGTGGGCCAGGTGTTTGACCACCGACAGATCGTGGGAGACGAACAGGTAGGACAGTCCGAAGCGCTGCTGCAGATCCAGCAGCAGGTTGATGATGCCCGCCTGGATCGAGACGTCGAGTGCCGATACGGGCTCGTCGAGCGCGAGAATCTTCGGTTGCACGGCCAGTGCGCGCGCGATCCCGATGCGCTGCTTCTGGCCGCCGGAGAACTCCGCGGGGTAGCGGGTGGCGTCCTCGCGGCGCAACCCGACGGTGCCGAGCAACTCGGCCACCCTTTCGTCGATGCGATTCTTCTCGAAACCGTTAGCGCTCAACGGCTCTGCCAATACTGCAGACACCGGGAGTCGAGGATCCAGCGACGCCACCGGGTCCTGGAACACCACCTGCAGATCGCCGCGCAGCGCTCGGCGCGTCCGGGCGGTCAGCGTCGCGACATCGATGCCGAGCACCTCGATAGAACCCGATTGAGGGGCTGTCAGCTCGAGCACCTGGTGCAACGTCGTCGACTTGCCCGACCCTGATTCGCCGACGATGGCCAGCGTGCGGCCCTGCTGCAGATCGAAGCTGATGCCGTCGACGGCACGCACCTCGCCGACCTGCCTGCGGAAAACCACACCCTTGGTCAGCTTGTACGTCTTGACCAGGTCCTGTGCGCGCAGCACCACCGGCGCATCGACGTCGTGGGGTGCGGCGGGCGGTTCGGTGGACACGCCGTAGATCTGCGCTGCGCTGCGGCCGGTGACCTCGTCCGTGCGAATGCAGGCGGCCCGGTGGTTGGGCCCCATCTCGAGCAGGTCCGGCTCGGCGACGCGGCAGTCGTCGATGGCAAGTGGGCAGCGCGGGGCGAACGGACAACCGGGCGGCAAAGCGGCCAGCGCCGGCGGTGCGCCCGGTATCGGCACAAGGCGTGCGCCCTGCGGGGCGTTCAGGCGGGGCACCGAGCCGAGAAGCCCTGCGGTGTAAGGCATTCGGCGATCGCGGTACAGCTGCTCGACGGATGCGACCTCGACGGGCCTTCCGGCGTACATGACCAGGGCCCGGTTCGCGAACTCGGCGACCACGCCGAGGTCATGGGTGATGATCAGAACGCCTGCGCCAGTGACGTCGCGCGCGGTCTCGAGTACGTCGAGGATCTGCGCCTGCACCGTGACGTCCAGGGCGGTGGTCGGCTCGTCGCAGATCAGCAGATCCGGATCGTTGGCGATGGCGATGGCGATGACCACACGCTGGCGTTCGCCGCCGGACAGTTCGTGGGGAAAGGACCGGGCCCGCCGATCCGGCTGGGCGATGCCGACGAGCTCGAGCAGTTCGGTCGCGCGGGCACGGGCGGCCCGGCGGGTAGTGCCGCGTTGGTGGATCTCGATCGCTTCGGCAATCTGGTCACCGACGGTGTAGACGGGCGTGAGCGCCGACATCGGGTCCTGAAACACCGTGCCGATGCTCTTGCCGCGGATCTCCGACATCCGTTGGTCCGACAGGCCGATGAGCTCATCGCCGTGCAGCCGAATCGATCCGGACACCTCGGCGTATTCGGGCAGCAGGCCGACGACGGCCATCGCGCTGGCCGACTTGCCCGCACCCGATTCGCCGACGAGCGCGACGACCTCGCCCGGATCGACGTGAAAGTTCATCCCGCGCACGGCGCTCACCGGTTCGGTGTCTGTTGGGAAGGCGACGGTCAGGTCGCGCACCTCGAGCAGGCTCATTTGCGTGCCTTCCGCAGGGCACGGCTTCCCGGGTCGAGTGCGTCACGCAGGCCGTCGCCGATCAGGTTGGCGCAGAAGATGATCAGCACCAGAACCCCGGCGGGAAACAGGAAGAGCCATGGGAATGTCGTCACCGACGGGGTACCGCCGGCGATGAGCGTACCCAGCGACACATCGGGTGGCTGGACGCCGAAACCCAGATAGCTCAGCCCGGTCTCAGCGAGTACGGCGACGCCGACGTTGAGCGCAGTGTCGATGATGATGATCGATGCCACGTTCGGCAGAATGTGGCGGACAATGATCCGCGAGTCTCGTACGCCCATATACCTTGCGGCGACCACGAATTCGCGATCACGCAGGCTCATCGTCATTCCACGCACGATGCGGGAGCTGATCATCCAGCTGAATACGGACAGCAGCAGGATCATCCAGATGATGTCGCCCTTGGTGCGCTGCACGACAATCATGATCAGAAGGAAGCTGGGCACCACGATCATCAGGTCGACAAGCCACATCACGGCGCGGTCGCGCCGGCCGCCGAAGTAACCGGCGATAGTTCCCGCTGTGGCGGCGATCAAAGTCGAGATGAACGCGACGCACACACCGATCAGCATCGACTTCTGCATGCCGCGCAGTGTTTGGGCCAGCAGATCCTGGCCGAGCCCGTTCGTGCCGAACCAGTGGTCGGTGCTGGGGGGCTGTTGCAATGCGAAATAGTCGAGATCGCTGTAGTTGTACGGCAACAGCGGCGGCAGGGCGTAGCAGCCGATGAACATCAGCAGGAGCACGGCAAGCGATGCGACGGCGGGCTTGTTGCGCAGGAACCGGCGAAGTACCAGAGTGCGCCGGGATGCGAAGGTGGCGACGTCGACGCCGGACTTGGCGATCGTCGCCGAATCGGTGGTGGCGGGTTCTGTCATGTCACCCGCACCCTCGGATCCAGCAGCGCGTAGACGATGTCGGCCAGCAGCGCGGCCAACAAGACCGTGACACCCGCGAACACGGTGATGGCCAAGACGATGTTGATGTCCTGCGTGATGGTGCCCCGCACGAACCACTCACCCATCCCGTGCCAGCCGAAGATCTTCTCGGTGAACACCGCGCCGGTGAACAGCCCGGCGAAGCTGTACGCGAACATGGTCGCCATCGGGATCAGCGCCGTCCGCAGGCCGTGTTTGAACAACGCCTGCCGACGGGTCAGCCCCTTGGCGCGGGCCGTGCGGATGAAGTCCTGCCCTAGCACGTCGAGCATCGCGTTGCGTTGATATCGGCTGTAGCCGGCCATGCCGCCCAGCGCGAGCGTCAAGGTCGGCAGGACCAGGTGCTGAAGACGGTCGACGAACTGGTCCCATGGCCCGCCGATCGCGTCTGGCGAGGTCTCGCCGGTGAACTCGAACAGCTGAACTCCCAGCACGGAGTTGGCGCCCAAGGCCGACAGGATCAGTAGGTTCGCCATCACGAACACGGGTGTGCTGATGATCAGTAGCGATGCGACGGTGATGACCCGGTCGCTGATCCGGTACTGCCGTATCGCGCTCCATGCGCCGACGACCACGCCGATGACGGTGCCGACCACCGAGCCGATGACCAACAATCGCAGGCTCACCCCGATTCGCCGCCACAGTTCGTCAGACACGGGTTGACCGGCGATGGTGGTGCCGAAGTCCCCTCGGATTACGCCTGATGCCCACAGTCCGTACTGGACCAGCCTCGGTTTGTCGAGGTTGAGTTCGGCGGCCTTCGCGTCGATGACGGCCTGTGGCGGCCGTGGGTTGCGGCCCTCGAGATTTTCGAGGGGATTGAACTGGTACGACGCGAGCAGGAAAGCAAGGAACGACGCCAGCGCGAGCAGCACGACGTAGTTGAGCAGCCGGCCCGCGAGGAAGCGCGTCATCCGGTCGGTCCCGCCGTCGGCTGCATGCGCACAGGTTATGAGATCGCCGTGGCGTGGCCGCATCTTGTCACCGCGGCGCGCACAGCGGTCTTCAAGAGAACTCCCAACCTGCGGACAGCGTGTCCCCAGATTCGGCGCGTTCAGTGTTGGTCACCTGCAGTTATCATCGGTGGCCGCGCCGCAGGGGCGACCGGCAACACCAGAGGAGCTATGTGACATGGAACTTCACGAATGTGGGCAAAGGATCGCACCAATATCAAGCTGTTCTCGGCCCTGATCGGCGGAAGTGCGGTGGTCGTGATGGCTGCGCTGGGCGTGGCGGTCGGCCAGCAGTCCGGCGGCGACGCGGTGGCGAAGTCGTCGTCTGATGACCGTCGGCGGGACAAGCACCCAGACCACGCCGTCCGCCGCCCCGGCCACCGGGGTCGCCCAGCCCACGATCAAGGGCCCCGCGCCGCTGCCGTCAGAGGAAGCGGCCGCCAGGTAGGCCAGGCTGACCAGCGTCTTTTGGTGTGTCGAGTTTCATCGGTGCGCGAGTGGGCTACCCGACCACCGGAACCGACAACCGAATGGAGTGGTCAGAGGTGACATCGAAGCAATTGAAGCTGGTGTCGGCGGGTATCGGTGCCGGCGCGCTAATCGCGATGGGGGCGCTCGGCGTGACGTTCAGCGACGTGAGCTCCGCTCAGCCTGAGCCCGCACCGCCGGGTCCTGTGTCGACGGAAGAGGCCACGGTGGGTGAGACGTCAACGGAATGTGAGGTCACCACTCCGGAGGGCGCACCGGCGGAAGATGCGTCCACGGTCTGCGCATCTCCAGAGCCAGAGACGTCGGTCGCGTCACCTGAAGTGTCGGCACCGGGTACCGGGCTCCCCCCGCCCCCGTGAGTTGTTAGCTATCGGGTAGCTGTCCGCGAGCCGGATGCCTGCCGGCCTGTATGCGAACCGACGATGGCGGTGAGGATCACGGCGCCGCAGCATCGGCGTTGACGGCCGCCACCGCGACTCCAGCGGCGGCGCGGTCCGCTTTGGCGCGCACACTCGACGACGGGGCAGACCGAATTAGCAACTCCGGTGGCCAGCCCTGAGGTCACCGCGGAGCCTGCGCCGACAGCGTAATTTTCGCGATCGGGGAAAAATCGCCGGCCGGATCGTCGTTGCATCTGGCATGAATTCGAAGCAACTCAAACTGATTTCAGCGACTATCGGCGCAGGCGCGTTGCTCACTATGGGAACGTTCGCTGCGGTGGCGAGCGCTACGAGCTCTGCAGATGGACCGCTGCAGACCGCAAGCCAAGGGGCTGCGAGTGAGACCAGGGCGCCCGATGTGGTTGCCACGCCGCCCATCACCACTGCACCGTTCACGATCCCGACCGGCGAGCCGCAGTAACTAGTTGTGCGGGCGAGGTCCCGGTGGCCCAGGCGGGCTGCCGGGACCCATTCCGTGGTGACCGCATTTCCGGTCTGAGCGATGGTCGTGCGTCCACGGGCATATTCACAGCCCGCACATAGGTAAGACACAGGACTAGCCCATCGCTGGTGCGAATAATGGACGCGTGGCCAGTCCCAACGGCGTCAACGAGCAGGAGGCGGCCCGCATCGTCATGCGCCGGGTCGACGGCAGGCCCATCCATGTATTGGTCGTCGACGACGAACCGGTACTCGCCGAACTTGTGTCGATGGCCCTTCGCTACGAAGGCTGGGAGATCGCGACGGCCGGCGACGGCGCGACCGCCATCGCGTCGGCGCGGCAGACGCCGCCCGATGTGGTGGTGCTCGACGTCATGCTGCCGGATATGAGCGGGCTGGAGGTCCTGCACAAGCTGCGCGAGCAGATCCCTGGACTGCCGCTACTTCTTCTGACTGCGAAAGACTCCGTCGAAGACCGCATCGCCGGCCTGACCGCCGGCGGCGACGACTACGTGACCAAGCCGTTCAGCCTCGAAGAGGTGGTGCTGCGGCTGCGCGCTCTGCTTCGGCGCACCGGGGTCACCAGTGAGTCCGGTGGCGCCAAGATCGTGGTGGGCGATCTGGTGCTCGACGAAGACAGCCACGAGGTGACCCGCGGTGGTGAGCTGATCTCGTTGACCGCGACGGAGTTCGAGCTGCTGCGTTTCATGATGCGCAATTCCAAACGGGTGCTGAGCAAGGCCCAGATCCTCGACCGCGTGTGGAGCTACGACTTCGGTGGACGGTCCAACATCGTCGAGTTGTATGTCTCGTATCTGCGCAAGAAGATCGACAGCGGGCGCGAGCCCATGATCCACACCCTGCGCGGTGCGGGGTATGTCCTCAAGCCCGCGCGCTGAAAGCCGGCGGTTGACGCGCTTGCGGTCGCCACGCACGTGGTCGTTGCGGACGCGGCTGCTTGTCTCGCAGATCGTCCTGCTGGCATTGGTGTGCGCCGCGATCGGCGCGGGCACCGCCCTTGCGCTGCAGCACTTCCTGACGAATCAGCTCGACGACCAGCTGGCGGAAACGGCTAGCCGTTCGACGGGTCTGTTCGAGCTCGGCCCGCCGCGGGATTTCCCGGGGCCGCGAGGATTTCCGAGACGCATGATCATCCGCGACGACCTCGGTCCGGGTCCGGCCTTCCTGAATGCGCCGGGCCAGGCCGCCCGCACGGTCGGCGCGGTGATCTCTCATGGCACCCCGGTCGACGCCGGTGTCATCACCGCCGACGGCACCCGGACCGAAATCAGTCCGCCTGCGGCGCAACAACTCGCGCACGTTGTGCCGAACGAGCCTCCGACAACCGTGGACCTGGACGGGCTTGGGGCGCTACCGCGTGACAGCCATGCACGCGCATGGTCCAGGTCAGACGATCGTCACCGGCCTGCCCACCGCAGACGTCGACGCCACCCTGATCACCGTGTCCGTCATCTTCTGCGTCGTCGCGGCGCTCGCGCTGATCGGCGGCACAACGGCGGGAATCTTGATCATTCGTCGCCAACTCGCGCCGCTGTCAACGGTTTCCGCGGCCGCACGGCAGGTGGCGGATCTGGAACTCGACCGTGGCGAAGTGCGGCTGCCGACGCCGATCGTCGAAGTGGACCCCGCGGGCGCGCACACCGAGATCGGGCAGCTGGGCTCCGCGCTGAATCGGATGCTCGATCGCATCGCCGGCGCGTTGTCCGCCAGGCACGCAAGCGAGACCCGGGTGCGCCAGTTCGTCGCCGACGCGAGTCACGAACTGCGCACGCCGCTTGCGGCGATCCGCGGCTATACCGAACTGGCGCAACGCAAGCGCAGCGATGTGCCCGACGATGTCGCGCACGCGATGAACCGTGTCGAGTCAGAGACCGAGCGGATGACGCAACTCGTCGAGGACATGCTGCTGCTGGCCCGCCTCGATACCGGGCGGCCGCTGGAGCGAGAGCAGGTAGACCTTTCGCGGCTGGTCGTCGACACCGTCAGTGACTCCCACATCGCCGGACCCGACCACCAGTGGTCGCTCGACCTGCCCGACGAGCCCGTCGTCGTTACCGGCGACGAGGCGCGCCTGCATCAGGTGCTGGCCAATCTTCTCGGCAACGCGCGCACCCACACGCCGGCGGGCACGTCGGTCACCACATCATTGGCCCGCACCGCCGACGCCGGCGCCGTCCTGACGGTCGCCGACGACGGACCCGGTATCCCGGAGTACCTGCAGCCGGAGATCTTCGAGCGGTTCGCGCGCGGCGACTCGTCGCGCTCCCGGCGCGGCGGCAGCACCGGACTGGGGCTGGCCATCGTCGCAGCCGTGGTGAAGGCTCACCGAGGCACCATCGAGGTGGACAGTGCCAAGGGCAGGACGGTCTTCACGGTGGCGCTTCCGGG
>CAVTSZ010000025.1:0-229470 GCA_963737385.1 uncultured Actinomycetota bacterium | reverse complement strand
GACGCCGTCGCGGCGAAGCCCGTCGATCAACTCCCACACCACGATTCGCGCGTGCGCGTCCATTCCTGCAGTCGGCTCGTCCAGGAAGACCAGCTCGGGCGACCCACCACGGCGCACGCCAGTGCCAGCCGCTGCTGTTGTCCACCCGACAGTCGGCGGTACGTCGTGCGGGCCGACTCGGTAAGGCCCAGCGTGTCCATCAGCCACTTCGGGTCCAGCGGGTTCGCGGCATAGGCGGCGACGAGATTGAGCATTTCGCCGGCTCGGGCGGCGGGGTACGCGCCGCCACCCTGCAGCATCACGCCGATGCGCTCACGCACCTGCGCGTTGTCGCCGAACGGATCCAGTCCGAGGATCTCGATCGTGCCGGAGTCGGGCCGGATGAACCCCTCACACATCTCGACCGTGGTGGTCTTGCCGGCGCCGTTCGGGCCGAGCAGCGCGAGCACCTCGGCGGCCGCGACGTCCAGATCGAGGCTCGACACAGCGGTCGTCGACCCGTACCGCTTGCTGACCCCGCGCAGGCGCACGGGGACGGATGAGGCCACGTCACGGGGATTCAGCGTAGGCGTCGGGCTTCACCGGCCGCGGCGGCGGTGTCGACGGCTCGTCGACGGGAGTTGCCACCGGCTCGGTCTCTTCGCGTGGCTCCTCATCGCCGATGGTCGTTTTGCGCCACGGCAGATGGTTGTAGGTCAGCGCGATCAACAGGACCACGGTCACCGTGCTCGCCACGACCGCGAGCAGAATCTGGAAGAGCGTGAATCTGTCGCCGTTGGCGGTCGGGCCGAAAATGCCGACGACGAGCGTGACCACGATGGTCGTGGTGCGGAAGGCGGGGCGGGTGGCCCACGCCGCGAGCGGGATGACCGCCCACAGCACGTACCAGGGCTGGACCACGGGGAACAGCAATACCGTCAGTCCGAGTGCGACGCCAAGGCCACCGACAGGGTGCAGGCGGCCGCGCAGCACCGCGAGCAACAGCCAGGTCACCAGGATCGCGATGACGACCACGCCGATCGCACGGGTCAGGCCGAGGATCGCGGTGGTGTGGTCGCCCAGCCCGAGCAGAATGCCGATCTGTCCGGTGCCCAGGGCGACCAGCGTCGGCAGCGACATCCAGCTGCGCACGACGTTCGCGGTGCCCAGCGTGAAGAGCCACCCGAAGCCCAGGCCGCTGGCCCAACCGATCAGCGCCATCACCGCCACCGATGCCGCGGTGAGTGATCCGCCCGCCAGGACGAAGGCCTTGAACGTGCCGCCCCATCGGCACGCCAGCGCCATCGCCACGAAGCCCAGGGCCAGCAGGGACGGCAGCTTTACCTGCGAGGACATCGTGATCAGCACCACGCCCAGCAGGAGCATGGCCAGCGGCCGCCAGCGCGGCCAGGCCTCGGGTCCCTGTGGCCACGCCAGCGGACGGGGGATCAGAGGCCGCGCGGCGTCCACGCCTCGAAGCGCGAACTCGGTGCCCGCGAGCATCAGGCCCAGCATCAACGCCTCGTTGTGAATGCCCGCCACCAGATGCATGATCAGCAGCGGATTCGCCGCGCCCAGCCACAGCGCGCTCACCTCGGCCACGCCGCACCGCCGCGCCAGACGCGGTGTGGCCCAGACGATCAGGCCGACGCCGAGGAGCACCACCAATCGGTGACACAGCACCGCGGCCACGATGTTCTCACCGGTGATCGCCGAGATGCCCTGGCCGATCCACAAGAACAGCGGCCCGTACGGCGCAGGCGTGTCACGCCACATGTTCGGCACCGACAGCGTGAACACGTGGTCGAGGCCCAGGCCGGGCGCGGGTCCGACGCGGTAGGGATCGAGGCCCTTGATGGCGATCTCGCTCTGCGCGAGATAGGAGTAGACATCGCGGCTGTACATCGGCGGCGCGACGAGCAGTGGCAGCACCCACAGCGCCAGCGTCCGGTCCAACTGGCTGCGGGTCATGCGCCGTTGGCCCAGCGCGAACCGCCCGAGCATCAGCCACGCGAGCGCCATCATCACCGCGCCGGTGGTCGTCATCGTCAGTGACACCGTCTGAATACGCGACGGCAGATTGAGAAGACGCACGCCGAAAGTGGGGTCCTGCACGACCGGGCGGGCGCCGACACCCAGCGCGCCGATCGCCATCAACACGGTGCCCGTCGCCCCGAACAGGCGCGTCCGCCGCAGCGCGATGACCTCGGCATCGTTGAGTGGCGAGCCCACCGTGCGCTCGTCGGCATGCCAGCGGGCAATCGACGAGCTGAGGGACCGGACGCGGGCGGCCATCAGTGCAGCGTAGCCGTCAGAGCTCGACGATCACCTTGCCGGTGTTTCCGCCGGTGAACAACAGGTTGAGCGCGTCAGGTGCGTGTTCGAGGCCCTGGACGATGTGCTCCGAGGACTTGATCTTGCCTTCGGCGATCCACCCCGCGACTTCCATTTGAGCGGCCGGGAAACGGTCGAGGTAGTCGAGGATGATGAAGCCCTCCATGCGCCCTCGGTTGACCAGCAGTGTCAGGTAATTGCTCGGTCCCGGCGGAGGGCCGTCGCTGTTGTAGGTGGAGATCGCTCCACACAGCACGACCCGCCCGCGCAGCGCCAGTTGCCGAGGCAGTCGTTGAGGATCGAGCCGCCGACATTGTCGAAATACAGGTCGATGCCGTCCGGGCAGGTCTCGCGAAGGCGTCGCCGCCACGTTGTCGTTCTTGTAGTCGATCGCGTCGTCGAAGCCGAGTTCGTCAACGATGAATGCACATTTTTCGGCGCCGCCGGCGATGCCGACGACTTTCTTCGCGCCCTTGATCTTCGCGATCTGGCCTGCGGCCGAGCCGGTGGCTCCTGCGGCGCCCGAGACGACGACGACATCGCCTGCCTTCACCTGCCCCACGTCGGTGATGCCGAAGTAGGCCGTCATTCCGGTGACGCCGAGGATGCCGATCGCGATTCCCGGGGGGACGCCATCGGGCAGGACCTGCATCGCGCGCTCGCCGGCGTCGACTACCACGTAGTCCTGCCAGCCGGTCATGCCGAACAGCAGCTGACCGGGCGTGTAAGCCTCGGACCGGCTGTCGATGACCTCGCCGACGCCGCCGCTGCGAATCGACCTCGCCGATCTGAATCGGTGGCAGATAACTCGGAACGTCGTCCATCCACGTGCGAATCGTCGGGTCGATCGACAGATAGCGGACCCTGACCAGCGCCTCGCCGTCGGCGAGCTCGGGCACCTCTTCGGATTCCAGCCGGACCGTGCTCTCATCCACCAGGCCGGAGGGTCGCTTGGCCAACACCAGACGCCTGTTTTGCTCGCTCACGGGGTGATCTTAGGCACGGTGGGCCCGTATAAGGGTGACCTTGCTTTACCGGGTTCTGGAATTCCGTCACAATAGTGTTGTGAAATTCCGTCCGGACGCTGGAACCGACCGCCACACGCGTGGCGCGATCGTCCAGCTTCTGCTGGAGTCCGGACCCATCACCGCAGGTGAGATCGGCGACCAGCTCGGCATCTCCGCCGCCGGCGTGCGCAGGCACCTCGACGCGCTGATGGACGCGGGCGAGGCGCAGTCCAGCGCCGCCGCAGCCTGGCAGCACAGTGGACGTGGCCGGCCGGCCAAGCGATATCGGCTCACCGCCGCAGGACGCGCCAAGCTGGGTCACGCGTATGACGACCTGGCGGCGGCGGCCATGCGCCAGCTGCGCGAGATCGGTGGCGACGACGCCGTGCGGACTTTCGCGCGACGCCGCATCGACAGCATCCTCGCGGGAGTAGACGACGGGCCCGACGACGTTGAATCGACTGCGGGCCGGGTGGCCGCGGCGCTGACCAAGGCCGGTTACGCGACGACCACCGACGCCGGTGACCGGGCCGATCCACGGTATCCAGTTGTGTCAGCATCATTGTCCGGTCTCGCACGTCGCCGAGGAGTTCCCGGAGCTGTGCGAAACCGAGCGCGAGGCATTCGCAGAGATCCTGGGTACCCACGTGCAGAGGCTCGCCACGATTGTCAACGGTGACTGCGCATGCACAACGCACGTCCCGCTCACCGAGAGCACTGAGAAGCCACAATCCCTTCGGCGCACAGCCCGCGCCGAAGCCACCACGAGCAAGCAAGGAGCGTCGACATGACGGCAACACCGGAAGTCCTGACCCAGGACGAGGCAATCGCCTCACTGGGTAACTACGGCTATGGCTGGTCGGACTCCGACGTCGCAGGCGCCAGCGCACAGCGCGGGCTGTCCGAAGCGGTGGTGCGCGACATCTCGGCCAAGAAGAGTGAGCCCGAGTGGATGCTGGAGAGCCGGCTGAAGGCGCTGCGCACCTTCGACAAGAAGCCGATGCCGAACTGGGGCTCCAACCTCGAAGGCATCCACTTCGACAACATCAAGTACTTCGTGCGCTCCAGTGAGAAGCAGGCTGCCACCTGGGACGACCTGCCCGCCGACATCAAGAACACCTACGACAGGCTCGGCATCCCCGAGGCGGAGAAGCAGCGCCTGGTGTCCGGTGTCGCCGCGCAGTACGAGTCCGAGGTCGTCTACCACTCCATCCGCGAGGATCTGGAGAAGCTGGGCGTCATCTTCCTCGACACCGACACCGCGCTGCGTGAGCACCCCGAGATGTTCAAGCAGTACTTCGGCACCGTGATCCCGGCCGGGGACAACAAGTTCTCCGCGCTGAATACCGCTGTCTGGTCGGGCGGTTCGTTCATCTACGTGCCGAAAGGTGTGCACGTCGACATCCCACTGCAGGCCTACTTCCGGATCAACACCGAGAACATGGGCCAGTTCGAGCGGACGCTGATCATCGTCGACGAGGGTGCCTACGTGCACTACGTCGAGGGCTGCACGGCGCCGATCTACAAGAGCGACTCGCTGCACTCAGCGGTGGTCGAGATCATCGTGAAGCCCGGTGGCCGTTGCCGTTACACGACCATCCAGAACTGGTCGAACAACGTCTACAACCTGGTGACCAAGCGTGCTCGGGCCGAGGCGGGCGCCACGATGGAGTGGGTCGACGGCAACATCGGGTCCAAAGTCACGATGAAATACCCCGCCGTCTGGATGACCGGTGAGCACGCCAAGGGCGAGGTGCTGTCGGTGGCATTCGCAGGCCAGGGCCAGCATCAGGACACCGGCGCCAAGATGCTGCACCTGGCGCCGAACACGTCGAGCAATATCGTGTCCAAGTCGGTGGCCCGCGGCGGCGGCCGCGCGTCCTACCGCGGCCTGGTTCAGGTCAACAAGGGTGCACACGGATCGCGCTCGAGCGTGAAATGTGATGCGCTGCTTGTCGATACGATCAGCCGCAGCGACACCTATCCGTACGTCGACATCCGCGAGGACGACGTCACGATGGGCCACGAGGCCACGGTGTCCAAGGTCAGTGAGGACCAGCTGTTCTATCTGATGAGCCGCGGCATGACCGAGGACGAGGCGATGGCCATGGTGGTGCGCGGCTTCGTCGAGCCGATCGCCAAGGAATTGCCGATGGAGTATGCGCTGGAGCTCAACCGGCTGATCGAGCTGCAAATGGAAGGCGCGGTCGGCTAGTGACGGAAAACCTGACAGCGACTCTGGAAGGCAGGACCAAGGGCGAGATCTTCACGTCGTTCGATGTCGAGGCCTTCGAGGTCCCGCACGGCCGCGACGAGATCTGGCGCTTCACCCCTCTCAAGCGACTGCGGGGCCTGCACGACGGCTCCGCTGCAGCGACCGGCAGCGCGCGCATCGATGTGAGCGAACAGCCCGGCGTGACGGTGGAAACCGTGCGTCGTGGCGACGAGCGACTCGGCCAGGCGGGTGTGCCCGCGGACCGGGTTGCCGCCCAGGCGTTCTCATCGTTCAACAGCGCGACCATCGTCACCGTCGGTAAGGACACCCAGCTCGGCGAACCCATCGAGATCGTGGTGACCGGCCCCGGCGAGGGTGCGACGGCGTACGGGCATCTGCAGCTGCGGGTCGGCGAGCTTGCCGAGGCCGTGGTCGTGATCGACCAGCGCGGCAGCGGAACCTACGCAGACAACATCGAATTCATGGTCGGCGATGCCGCCCGGCTGACGGTGGTTTCGATCGCCGACTGGGCCGACGGCGCCGTGCATGTCAGCAGCCATCACGCCTCGCTGGGCAAGGATGCCGTGCTTCGCCACGTCGCGGTCACGCTGGGCGGCGATGTCGTGCGGCTGACCGCGCGCGCCAGGTTCTGTGCGCCCGGCGGCGACGTCGAGTTGCTCGGCCTTTACTTCGCCGACGACGGCCAGCATTTCGAGTCGCGGTTGCTCGTCGATCACGCGCAACCGAACTGCCGCTCGCATGTGACGTACAAGGGTGCGCTGCAAGGCGATCCGGACTCGCACAAGCCCGACGCGCACACCGTGTGGGTCGGCGACGTGCTGATCCGCGCCGCCGCAACCGGGACCGACACCTTCGAGACCAACCGAAACCTGGTGCTCACCGACGGCGCCCGCGCCGACTCGGTGCCCAACCTGGAGATCGAGACCGGCGAGATCGCCGGCGCCGGGCACGCCAGCGCCACAGGACGTTTCGACGACGAACAGCTCTTCTACCTGCAGTCCCGCGGCATCCCCGAAGACCAGGCCCGTCGCCTCGTCGTCCGTGGGTTCTTCGGCGAGCTGATTCAGAAGATCGCCGTGCCTGCGGTGCGTGAGCGCCTCACCGATGCCATCGAACACGAACTAGAGATAACGGAATCAAGGACAGCCACCTCATGACCACACTGGAAATCAAGGATCTGCACGTCAGCGTCGTCTCCAAGGAAGACGGCACGGACATCCCGATCCTGAAGGGCGTCGACCTCACCGTGAAGTCGGGGGAGACGCACGCGCTGATGGGCCCCAACGGGTCCGGAAAGTCGACGCTGTCGTATGCGGTTGCGGGCCATCCGAAGTACACGGTGACGTCGGGCTCGATCACGCTGGACGGGCAGGACGTGCTGGCGATGAGCATCGACGAACGCGCCCGTGCCGGACTGTTCCTGGCGATGCAGTACCCCGTCGAGGTGCCCGGGGTGTCGATGTCGAACTTCCTTCGCACCGCCGTCACCGCCGTACGCGGCGAGGCGCCGAAGCTGCGGCACTGGGTCAAAGAGGTCAAGGGCGCGATGACGGGTCTGGACATCGACCCGTCGTTCTCCGAACGCAGTGTCAACGAAGGCTTTTCCGGCGGCGAGAAGAAGCGGCACGAGATCCTTCAGCTCGAACTGCTCAAGCCCAAGATCGCGATCCTGGACGAGACCGACTCTGGCCTGGACGTCGACGCGTTGCGGGTCGTCAGCGAGGGGGTGAACCGCTATGCCGAGGAGGCGCACGGCGGATTGCTGCTGATCACGCACTACACCCGCATCCTGCGCTACATCCAGCCGCAGTTCGTGCACGTGTTCGTCGGCGGCCGCATCGTCGAGTCCGGCGGGCCCGAGCTGGCCGACGAGCTCGACGCCAACGGATACGAGCGCTTCACTCAGGCGGTCGGAGCCTGACATGACCGCGTCGGCGCAGACGTTGGATCTCACCCGGATCAGGGCGGACTTCCCGATCCTGAAGCGAGTGATGCGCGGCGGAAATCAATTGGCGTATCTGGATTCCGGTGCCACCTCGCAGCGGCCCGTGCAGGTGCTCGACGCCGAACGTGACTTTCTGACCACCTCCAACGGCGGGGTGCATCGCGGTGCGCACCAGCTGATGGAGGAAGTCCACCGACGCCTACGAACAGGGCCGCACCGACATCGCGGCCTTCGTCGGCGCCGAGCCCGACGAGTTGGTGTTCACCAAGAACGCCACCGAAGCGATCAACCTGGTCTCGTATGTGCTTGGGGATAGCCGGTTCGACCATGCCGTCGGGCCCGGCGACGTCATCGTCGTCACCGAACTGGAACACCACGCGAACCTGATCCCGTGGCAGGAACTTGCCCGCCGAACCGGTGCCACCTTGAAGTGGTACGGCGTTACCGACGATGGCCGCATCGACTTGGACTCGCTTCAGCTCGACGAGCGCGTGAAAGTGGTTGCGTTCACTCACCATTCCAACGTCACCGGCGCGGTGGCTCCGGTCTCCGAGCTGGTCGCGCGCGCCAAGACTGTTGGCGCGCTGACGCTGCTGGACGCCTGCCAGTCCGTGCCTCATCAGCCCGTCGACTTCCATGCGCTCGACGTTGACTTCGGCACGTTCTCCGGTCATAAGATGCTGGGCCCCAATGGTATTGGCGGTCTATACGGCCGAAGCGAACTTCTCAATGCGATGCCTCCGTTCATCACTGGGGGCTCGATGATCGAGACCGTCACGATGGAGGAGACCACCTACGCTCCTGCGCCGCAACGCTTCGAGGCAGGCACCCCGATGACGTCACAGGTCGTCGGGCTGGGCGCCGCCGCGAGGTATTTGCAAGAGATCGGGATGGACGCCGTCGAGGCGCACGAGAACGAGTTGGTCGCGGCCACGCTGGACGGGCTGTCCGCCATCGAGGAAGTGCGGATCGTCGGGCCGACGTCGATGGAGAACCGAGGCTCACCCGTCGCATTCGTCGTCGACGGCATCCACGCCCACGACGTCGGGCAGGTCCTCGACGATGACGGCGTCGCGGTGCGGGTGGGTCACCACTGCGCGTGGCCGCTGCATCGACGGTTCGGCATCGCCGCGACCGCGCGGGCGTCGTTCGCCGTGTACAACACGCTCGATGAGGTGGATCGACTGGTGGCCGGTGTGCGGCACGCGGTGGAATTCTTCGGCAGGGACTGACAGTGCGGCTGGAGCAGCTCTATCAGGAAGTGATCCTCGATCACTACAAGCACCCGCATCACCGCGGGTTGCGCGAGCCGTACGGTGCCGAGTCCTTTCAGGTGAACCCGACGTGCGGCGACGAGGTCAGGCTGCGGGTGGCACTGAGCGACGACGGCGAGCGGATCGCCGACGTTTCCTATGACGGGCAGGGCTGTTCGATCAGCCAGGCTTCGACGTCGGTGCTGACCGATCAGGTGATCGGCCAGAGCGTCCGGGACGCCCTGGCGACGGTGGCGTCGTTCACCGAGATGATTTCGTCGCGTGGAACCGTTGAGGGTGACGAAGATGTACTGGGAGACGGCATCGCATTCGCGGGTGTCGCCAAGTACCCGGCCCGCGTGAAATGCGCGCTGCTGGGGTGGATGGCATTCAAAGACGCTCTGGCGCAGGCCAGCGACGAACTGGAGGAAGACGATGAGCGAGACCGCAGCGCCTAACGACGAGTTGCTCGCCGACCTCGAGGAGGCGATGCGCGACGTCGTCGATCCGGAGCTCGGCATCAACGTCGTCGACCTCGGGCTGGTCTACGGACTCAACGTCGAAACGGGGGAGCAGGGCAACGTCGCGTTGATCGACATGACGCTGACGTCGGCGGCCTGCCCATTGACCGACGTGATCGAGGACCAGTCGCGCACCGCCTTGGTAGGCGCGGGCCTCGTCGAGGAGATCAAGATCAATTGGGTGTGGAACCCGCCGTGGGGCCCGGACAAGATCACCGAGGACGGTCGCGAACAGCTACGGGCGCTGGGCTTCACCGTCTAGCGGAGCTGCTCGCCCCACCGGATCTCATCGCGCAGAACCTGTTTCAATACCTTGCCCGCCGGGTTGCGCGGCAACGGCTCGCTTCGGAAGCTGACATACTGCGGCGCGTTGTAGTCGGCGATGTGGTCTTTGACGAAGGCGTGGATCTCGCGCCGGTCGGGCTCCGTCCCGGGCTGCGGCACCACGACCGCGCCGACCTTCTCGCCCATCATCTCGTCGGGAACACCGAGTACGGCTACTTCGAACACGGAAGGGTGCTGGGAAAGGACATTTTCGACCTCGACGCAGTAGACGTTCTCGCCACCGCGACAAATCATGTCCTTCAACCTGTCGACGATCTGGACGAAGCCGTCGGCGTCGATGCGCGCGAGGTCGCCGGTGTGCAACCAGCCGTCGACGAAAGTCTCTGCCGTCTTGTCGGGCTTGTTCCAGTAACCACTGACGACGTTCTGGCCGCGAATGAGTAGTTCGCCGACGCCGGACACAGGATCGGGATCGAGTAGATCGACCTCGACCGGCGGAGCCGAAAAGCCCACGGTTTCTGGCCGCAGTTCCGCAAACTCATCCGGAAGGCAGGTTGACACCGACGAGGTTTCGGTGAGGCCAAAACCATTGGAGAGGCGCGCGTTCGGGAACGACGAGCGCAGCCGCGCGATAACGTCGGGTGCGGTCGGTGCGCCGCCGTAGGTGACCCAGCCGACATCACCGAGGTCGAAGTCGGAGAAGTTCGGTTGATTCATCGCCAGCCAGAAGATCGCGGGTACCGACGTGAGTAGGTTGATGTGCTCATCGACCGTTGCGCGAAGGAATGCCTGCACCTCGAACGTCGGCATGATGACCGCAGTGCCTCCTAGCTGAAGCGTGGGCAGAAGCTGGCTGTTGCAGCCGGTGGCGTGAAAGAGCGGGACCGAAATCAGGTTTCGCACATGCGCGTCTGCCGGTATGCGCATGATTCGGATGCAAGTCTCACTGTTCGAGAGAAAGTTCTCGTGGGTGAGCATCGCGCCCTTCGGGAAACCCGTCGTACCGCTGGTGTACATCAGCGCGGCGAGGGTCTGGTGCCCGGCGTCAGCGGTCACAAACGGCTCGCCGTCGGTCAGCGGTGAGTCGGGAAGCAGGACGACCTCGGCGCCTGCGTCGTCGATGACGTACGACACCTCACCCTCGGAAAAGCGTGTATTGACAGGAACGACCACCGCGCCAGCCATCAACGTCCCCCAGAATGCCGAGGCACCACTCCAGGCTGTTACCGTGCCGGTTGGCAACCCGATCACCAGGTTGTACACCCGCCGCGCGCAGACCTCCCGCGACGCGTGCCGAGCGCTCCCACATCTGTTGGTACGTCACCCTCTCGCCGCCCAGTACGACGATGCATTCACGGTCGGGATGACGGTCCACCGACGCTCGGAACATGTCCAGCAACGACGGCGCAAGCATCGAGTAGCGCAGGATGCCGTCATCGGTACGCACCACGTCCGACATGTCGAAAGGCAGCATCCGCCCGCTGCGACCCTGTTTTGTGATCGTGCTCGCTCACATGACCGTCAGTTTGATGGTTTGAATCTACAAATTGTTGGAATCGCCTCAGAGCATCCGCGCGAGGTCGCCGAGATCCGCGGCGACGATCGTCGGCTGTGGCAACCCGTCGGCGGGAAGCGGGGCGTTTCCCCGTCGCGTGATCAGGGCACCGCTGAACCCGGCGGCTTGTGCGCCGATCGTGTCCCACACGTGTGCGGCGACCATCATGCATGCCGACGGTGCGACACCGAGTTCGTCAGCGACGCCGGTATAGAGCTGCCGGGCGGGCTTGAACACCCGCCAGGTGTCGACGCTGAACTGTCTCTCGAAGTGATGGCCGAGGCCGGCGTGTTCCAGCGGCGTCGGAAAGTCCGGGTTGGGTGGCGAATTGGTCAGGGTGACAAGGCGATAGCCCTGCGCGCGCAGCGCCGCCAACCCGTCGGCGACGTCGGGGTGGGCGGGCATGGTGCGCATGCCGGTGGCCAGCGCGGCGAGATCCTCGTCGGTGACCTGTACCCCGTGCACATCGGCCGTCATCCGCAGAACCGCTTGCCCGAGGGTGAAGAAGTCGACGTAGGCGTCTGACAGCGTTACCGCCATCGAGTACATGACGAGTTGGCCGAACCACTCACGAAGTACCCGACGATCGCCGAACATCCGCTCGAAGTGCGGTTCCAGCGACTCGATGTCGATGAGCGTCTCGTTGACATCAAAGACCAGGACCGACGGGCGCACGACCTCAATTGTGGCTTCCCTCCCGCCGAAAGTCCCGGTTCGAGGTGCAGCGGCTCTTGAGGCGCTGCAAAATAGGCCCGTGGCGACGCTGGTGTCCGTCAATGTCGGGATGCCGGCCGACGTGGCATGGCGGGGGAAGACCGTCCACACCGGCATCTACAAGAACCCGGTGCGGGGCCGTGTGATGGTGCGCCGGCTGAACATCGACGGCGACGGGCAGGGTGATCTCGGAGGTCACGGCGGCGAACAACGCGCGGTCATGGTGTACCAGACGGAGTCCTACGATCATTGGAAGCGGCACTTCGGGCGCGACGACCTGCAGCCCGGCATGTTCGGGGAGAACTTCACAGTCACCGGTCTCGGCGATGACGAGGTGTGCATCGGGGATCGGTATCGCATCGGGGAGGCCGAGTTCGAAGTCACCCAACCGCGGGTGACATGCTTCCGGGTCGGTATGAGGCTCGGCGAGCCCGAGATGCCGAATCTCCTTGTCGCCCATCACCGCCCGGGCTTCTATTTCCGTGTCATCAAGGAAGGCCACGTCGCGGCGGGCGACGAGATCGTCCGGACACTTCGTGGCCGACACGAACTGAGCGTCGCTGACGTCGACGCGCTGCTGTATCTACCCGACCGCGACGTCGAGCATGCTCCGCGAGGCGGTCGACGTGCCCGCGCTGAGCCCGGGCTGGCAGCAGTCCTTCGCCGAACTCCTTGCCGCCCACGAAAACTCCACCGGAGCAACGCCGCCGCCGATGGGGGTGGAGCCGGGATGGAGCGGATTCCGCACACTGCGCGTCGCCGAAATCCGCCGCGAAAGCTCGGCCGTCATGTCGGTCGAGCTGGAAGCCACCGACGGTGCGATGCTGCCGGTCCCGCGCCCCGGCCAGTATCTGACGCTACGGATCCCCGCCGGCGACCCCGCACCGCTGCGCAGCTATTCGCTGTCCAGCGGCGGGGCGCGAACGCGGTACCGGATCAGCGTGAAACGCGAAGAGCATGGCCGGGTGAGCCGGTGGCTTCATGCCAACGTCCGCGCCGGGACGGTCATCGAGGCCGCCGCACCCCGGGGTGACTTCTATCTGGGCGACGAGGCGGCGCCTGTCGTGCTCGTCTCGGCGGGCATCGGCATCACGCCGGTGCTCGCGATGCTGCACGCTCTCGCCGCGAACGCCAGCGAGCGGGAAATCTGGTGGTTGCACATCACCCGCGACCCGCAAAGCCTCGCCTTCGGTGGAGAAGTCAGCGAGCTGATCGAGTCGCTGGCCAATGCACGTCAGCGAGTCTTCTACACGGCCCAGGTCGGCAGGCCCGACGCGTCCGCGATCGCCGCGCTGGGCCTGCCCCGCGAGGCGATCGCATACCTGTGTGGGCCCGAGCAGTTCATGGCCGAGATGCGCAGCGCACTGGCCGACGCGGGGATCGACCCGGTCCGGATTCACAGCGAATTGTTCGGCGCGCTACCGCCGATCAATCCCGGTATCACGAATACGCCGCACCGGACGCCGCACTTGCCCGAGGGGGAGCCCGGCACCGGGCCGCCGGTTTCGTTCGCGCGCAGCGGGATCACCGTCAACTGGTCGCAGAACTACGACAGCATTCTCGAGCTCGCCGAGGCCTGCGATGTGCCCACCCGGTTCTCCTGTCGCAGCGGCGTATGCCACATCTGCGTCACTGAGTTGGTCGACGGGGCCGTCATCTACGCGCAGCAGCCGCTGGAGCTGCCCGCGGACGGATCCGTGCTGATCTGTTCGGCGCAACCGTGTGAAGGCGTCGTGTTGGACCTGTAAGCCGTCGATGTCCCTCACACTTGACGGATGGTCACGATTCCCGCGGCCGTGTGGCGGGGTGGGTTCGTTCGTCGGGCGCTGATGGTCGGCGGCGCCGTCGGGCTATGCGTCGGTGCGTTGGCATGGCTCGATTCGGGATTTCTGCTCGCCGGCGCGATGGTGTTCGGCATCGTCGGCGTGTTCCACGGGATCTGGATGGCCCGCCGGATGGCGCGGTACTGGCCGGGTGCGAAGACACTGTCCGGCGAAGAGCGGGTGACGGTGGTCCGCGCGGTCCGGCGCGGCGAGCACGTAGCCGATCCTCTGCTGTCACAGCCGGTCATCGAGTACAGCAGGGGACTGCACGACGCCGCCGAAACGGGGCGACCGTGGCGGTGGGTGCTGGCCTTCGTCCTGGCCGTCGCGGCGGCGACGGCGATCTGGGACGCGGTGTACGGCTCGTGGGGAAACGCCGTCGCGTCGGGCATCTATCTGGTCGCTCTGCTGGCCGAGTTGTTCTGGTGGCCGAAGTGGCTGGAGAGGCTGCTGGTCAACGCCGACCGGGCTGCGGAGATGGCGCAGCGCTCGGAGCTTGCCGATCAGCCACCCGAAGTCGAATAGACACTTACGCTAGTCAACGCATCAGGGGTCTGAAACGCTGTCGTCCGTCACCGGAACCGCGATCTCGGTCGATCAGGGCACCGTCAACAGTTAGAAACAGGAGTCGACGATATGAGTGTGACCACTGAACCCGTTGTCCCGCTGAGCAATACCGACAGATTCTTCATCGGCGGTGAGTGGGCCAAACCGAGTTCGGATGCCGTCTTCAACGTCATCGACTCGGCGACCGAGCAGACGTACTTCCAGGTGCCGGAGGCGCAACCCGCCGACATGGACCTCGCCATCGGCGCGGCTCATCGAGCGTTCCACACGGGGCCGTGGCCGAGGTTGACACACGCCGAACGCGCCGGGTATCTGCGCGCGATGGCTGAGGCGCTCCAAGCACGAGCTTCGGACTACAGCGCGATGTGGCCGCGAGAGTCCGGGGTGGTACACGCCTACGCCCAGGCCAGCGAGGGAGGCAGCGCTGACACGCTGCGGTACTACGCCGGGCTCGCCGACGACTACCCGTTCGAGGAATCATTCTCCCCGAGCGCGACGTCTTTGGCAGGCGGGGGTTTCGGCCTCCTGGTGCGAGAACCCGTTGGTGTGGTGGGTGCGATCATCCCGTGGAACGCTCCGCTGCCGCTGATCCTGTACAAGGTCGCGCCGGCGCTGCTGACCGGGTGCACGGTGATCGTGAAGGTTTCTCCCGAGGCTCCTGGCGCCGGATATCTGGTTGCCGAGATCGCCGAGGAGGTCGGCCTGCCCGCCGGTGTACTGAACGTGATCACTGCCGATCGAGACGTGTCCGAGCTGATGGTGCGTGATCACCGCGTTGACAAGATCGCGTTCACCGGATCGACGGCGGCCGGCCGCAAGATCGGTGCGATCTGCGGCGAGCGGATCGCGCGGTTCACACTCGAGTTGGGCGGCAAGTCCGCTGCGGTGATTCTGGACGACGCCGACATCAATGTCGCGGCAATGACGTTGGCCGGCGCGGAATGCTTCCTGTCCGGCCAGGTGTGCGCGTCGCTGACGCGGATCGTGGTGCCGCGCCAACGCCACGACGAGTTCACCGATGCGCTCGCCGCGGCATTCTCCGCGGTGCAGGTCGGCGACCCGTTCGACGCCACTACGCAAATGGGGCCACTGGCGATGGAACGTCAGCGCGACCGCGTCGAGCACTACATCGCCAAGGGCATCGAGCAGGGTGCGACCCTCGTGACCGGGGGTGGCCGGCCCAAACACCTCGAGCGGGGCTACTACATCGAGCCGACGGTGTTCGCAGGAGTGGACAACAAGCACGTCATCGCGCAGGAGGAGATCTTCGGGCCTGTTCTCAGCGTGATCCCCGCTGACAGCGACGAGCACGCGGTCGATATCGCCAACGACACCATCTACGGACTCAACGCGGCGGTCTTCACACCCGACGCGGCGCGAGCACGAGAGGTCGCGGCCCGACTGCGCTCGGGCACCGTCGGTCACAACGGCATGAGGATCGATTTCGACTCCGCATTCGGCGGGTTCAAACAGTCGGGCATCGGCCGGGAAGGCGGTCGGGAGGGACTGTTGCCATACCTGGAGACCAAGACGGTGCTGCTTGACGCGGCGCCCTGAGCGACACTGGGTCGAAAGCCTCTGTAACGCTCGGGGCGATCTGGTAACTCAGTCAGTGTGAGCTTCGACGAGACCTATGTCGGCACGCGCCGCCAACTGCGCGGTGTGGCCGAAAGCCTGATCGCCGGCCCGCAGTACCGGTCGTCGGGGACCATCCGGTTGGCCGTCCGCCCCGACGGGTTCGCGGCGGTCACCATTCCGGTCGCGGTGCACGGCACCGAACTCGTCCTGCCGAACGATGCTGTGCCCCTCGCCGGGACGGTGCGCTCGGTCGCGGAGGCCGCAGGCATCGAGTCCGGCCCGCCCGAGGGCGTCTACGAGATCGCCGACCCCCTGCCGCCCGATGCCGAGCTGACGCTCGATGCCGAAGCCGCCGAGTGGATGTACCGAAGCCATTACGCCGGCGGGCACGCTCTCAAACCGTTCTGCCGGAATAGCATCCGGTGCTCTGGCCGGAGCATTTCGACGTTGCGGCCACCGAGGACGAAGTCAACTACGGGGTGTCCGCAGGCGACGGCCTCCACGACACGCCGTACGCCTACGTCGGCCCATGGACCGTGCCCACCGGACCGTTCTGGAACGCTCCGTTCGGCGCGCTCTATCCGCTCGACCGGGCCGACGATGTCGACGGACTCACCAGTCGCATCGCCGACTTCTTCCAACGCGGCCGCAGTCAACTACAGACCGACAGGAGCGCGCAGTGACGGAATTCGACGGTGCCACTACTCCCCCGCCATATTCTAGAATGTGCTGGCCGCCGACATCCTGGTGCTGGCCGGCCCGATCTGGTTGGGGGACAACAGTTCGGTCATGAAGCAGGTGCACGAACGCCTCTACGGGGGTTCTCAGCTGCTGAACGACGCGGGGCAGTATCTGTACTACGGCCGCGTCGGCGGTTGCCTCATTACTGGCAACGAGGACGGCGTCAAGCACTGTGCCCAGAACGTGCTGTACACGTTGCAGCACATCGGGTACACGATTCCGCCGCAGGCTGATGCGGGCTGGATCGGCGAGGCCGGTCCAGGTCCGTCCTATCTCGAGCCCGGTTCGGGTGGACCCGAGAACGACTTCACCAACCGCAACACCACGTTCATGACGTGGAACCTGATGCACCTCGCGCGGATGCTGCGCGACGGTGGCGGTGTCCCGGACGTACGGCAATATCCGATCGGGATGCGACGCGAGATGTCGCTACGACTTCGCGAATCCGGAATATCGCTGAGTGACACGGTCAGCGTGATGACCGAAACAGTCGACGAAACCGCACTCGTCGCCGCATTGCGCGACGGTGACAAAGCGAGTGTTCGCGAAACTTGTCGACCAGCACACGCCATCGATGCTGCGGGTCGCCCGCGGATACGTTCCCAGCCACGAGATCGCCGAAGAGGTGGTCCAGGAGACGTGGATCGCGCTGGTTAAGGGAATCGACAAGTTCGAGGGCCGATCATCCCTGCGCACTTGGCTTTTCAGCGTGATGATCAACATCGCGAAGGCGCGCGGGGTGCGGGAGCGACGCGATGCCGATGCAGCGATAGCGGCCTATACGGGCGGCACCGTGGATCCTGCCCGATTCCGTGGCTCAGACGATCCGTATCCCGGCCACTGGAAGCCGGACGACGTGCCGTCGCCGTTCCCCGACACGCCCGAAGGATCGCTGTTGGGCAACGAACTGGTCGACGTGGCACGCCGCGAACTCGACAAGCTGCCCGAGCGGCAACGGACCGTCGTCGCGCTGCGCGACATGCTCGGGTTCGACTCGACCGAGGTGTGTGCGCTCCTCGACATCAGCACAGCCAACCAACGAGTGCTGTTGCACCGCGGCAGGGCCGCGGTCCGGGAGGTGCTCGAGGACTATCTGGCGGAGGCAGCATCATGACCGACCATCCGATGGACTGCAACGAACTCGTCGAACTCGTGACGGCATATCTCGACGGTGCGCTCGACCCCGACACCCGGGCCCGCTTCGACGTGCACCTGGTCGAGTGCGACGGGTGTGAGAACTACCTTCAGCAGTTCCGCGAGACGGTACGCACCGTCGGCAAGATCCGGGACGACGAGTTCGATCCGGCGTTTCGGAAACGTCTGCTCGACGCGTTCAAAGACTTCCGCTGAAACCATCGAACTCGAGTGGGTGGTTTCGGCCTGACCACATACTGGGAACAGACCGCTGAGGCCTGACGTTAGGAGAAACGTGGCTACACGTGACATCACCGCCGAGCAGTTCAACGACACCATCACCGACAACGACATCGTGTTGGTGGATTTCTGGGCGTCGTGGTGCGGCCCGTGTAAGGCATTCGCCCCGACGTTCGCCGCGTCGTCCGAGGAGCACCCCGACGTCGTCTTCGCCAAGGTCGACACCGAAGCCGAGCAGCAGCTTGCGGCCGCGGCCGACATCCGTTCCATCCCGACTCTGATGGCGTTCAAGAAGGGCAAGCTGGTGTTCAACCAGGCCGGTGCCCTGCCGCCGGCGGCTCTGGAGGACCTGGTCCAGAAGATCAAGGAGTTCGACATCGAGGCCGCCATCGCCTCGCAGAACAACGGCCAACCGGAGTAGCGGGCGCACGCGATAGCGTGCATTCCGTGAGCGAGCAAAACTTCGTCCTCGTCGACCGTCCGCGCCCCCATGTGGCGCTGGTGACCCTGAATCGGCCCGAACGGATGAATTCCATGGCGTTCGACGTCATGGTTCCGCTCAAAAAAGTCCTCGACGAGCTCACCTACGACAACGCCGTGCGGGTGATTGTGCTCACAGGCGCGGGCCGCGGATTCTCCTCGGGCGCCGACCACAAGTCGGCCGGCTCCGTGCCGCACATCGACGGCCTGACCCGGCCCACCTTCGCGCTGCGGTCAATGGAAATTCTCGACGACGTCATCCTCACGCTGCGAAAGATGCACCAGCCCGTGATCGCCGCGGTCAACGGCGCGGCGATCGGCGGGGGCCTGTGCCTGGCACTGGCCTGTGATATCCGGGTCGCCGCAGCTGGGGCCTATTTTCGCGCGGCCGGCATCAACAACGGGTTGACCGCCAGCGAGCTCGGCTTGTCGTACCTGCTGCCCCGGGCGATCGGGACGTCGCGGGCGTTCGAGCTGATGCTCACCGGACGCGACGTCGACGCCGAGGAAGCCCAGCGCATCGGACTGGTGTCGCAAGCGGTACCCGACGCCGAACTCCTCGACGTTAGCTACGAGCTGGGCGAGCGAATCGCGTCGTTCTCCCGGCCGGGAATCGAGTTGACCAAGCGCACACTGTGGAGTGGACTGGACGCCGGTAGCCTTGAGGCACACATGCAGGCCGAAGGCCTAGGACAACTCTTCGTCCGTCTACTCACCGCCAATTTTGAAGAAGCGGTGGCAGCGCGCGCCGAGAAACGGTCCCCGGTCTTCACCGACGACAAGTAACCCGGCACATAAGTAGTCAGGAAAAGGGAGCGCAGCGTGATCACCGCAACGGACCTGGAGGTCCGCGCAGGCGCGCGCACGCTGCTTTCCACCGACGGATCGGCGCTGCGGGTGCAGCCCGGCGACCGGATCGGGCTGGTGGGCCGCAACGGTGCGGGCAAGACCACGACCATGCGCATCCTGGCAGGGGAGGGTGAGCCCTACGCAGGCACCATCACGCGTACAGGTGAAATCGGTTACCTGCCACAGGATCCCAGAGAGGGAGACCTCGACGTCCTGGCTCGCGACCGCGTGCTCTCGGCCCGCGGCCTCGACACTCTGCTCTCCGATCTGGAGAAGCAGCAGGCGTTGATGGCCGAGGTCGCCGACGATGCCGCGCGCGACAAGGCGGTGCGGCGCTACGGCCAGCTCGAAGAACGGTTCGCAGCGCTTGGCGGATACGCCGCCGAAAGTGAGGCGGGCCGCATCTGCGCGAGTCTCGGCCTGCCAGAACGTGTTCTGACCCAGCCGATGCGCACGCTCTCCGGCGGTCAGCGTCGGCGGGTGGAGCTGTCGCGCATCCTGTTCGCCGCGTCCGAATCCGGCTCCGGATCGGCGACCACGCTGTTGCTCGACGAACCCACCAACCACCTTGACGCCGACTCGCTGGGCTGGCTGCGCGAGTTCCTGCGCGGTCACACCGGTGGGCTGGTGGTGATCAGCCACAACGTCGAGTTGCTCGCCGACGTGGTCAACCGCGTCTGGTTCCTCGACGCGGTGCGCGGTGAGGCCGACGTCTACAACATGGGCTGGCAGAAGTACCTCGATGCCCGCGCCACCGACGAACAGCGGCGCCGCCGCGAACGTGCCAACGCCGAACGCAAGGCCACCGCACTGCGTACCCAGGCCGCCAAGATGGGCGCCAAAGCCACCAAAGCTGTTGCCGCGCAGAATATGCTGCGCCGCGCCGACCGGATGATGGCAGCGCTCGACGACGAACGGGTGGCCGACAAGGTCGCCCGGATCAAGTTCCCGACGCCCGCGCCCTGCGGCCGCGTCCCGCTGGTCGCCAAGGGCTTGACCAAGAATTACGGTTCGTTGGAGGTGTTCACCGGCGTCGACCTGGCCATCGACCGCGGTTCGCGCGTCGTCGTGCTCGGTCTGAACGGCGCCGGAAAGACCACGCTGTTGCGGCTGCTGGCCGGTGCCGAAACCCCGGACGCCGGCACCATGGAACCCGGACACGGACTGAAGATCGGCTACTTCGCGCAGGAACACGACACACTCGATGACCGTGCGACGGTGTGGGAGAACATCCGCCACGCGGCACCCGACACGGGCGAGCAGGATCTGCGAGGACTGTTGGGCGCCTTCATGTTCAGCGGACCGCAGCTCGAACAAGCCGCGGGCACCTTGTCCGGCGGCGAGAAGACTCGATTGGCTCTGGCCGGCCTCGTCGCGTCGACCGCGAACGTGCTGCTGCTCGACGAGCCGACCAACAACCTCGACCCCGCGTCGCGCGAGCAGGTTCTCGACGCGCTGCGAAGCTACCTCGGCGCGGTGGTACTCGTGACCCACGATCCGGGCGCCGCGGAAGCGCTGGATCCGCAGCGCGTGGTGCTGCTGCCCGACGGGACCGAGGATTTCTGGTCAGCCGACTATCGAGACCTCATCGAACTCGCCTGAGCCGGCACCGACCCGTTTCATCAATTTCACCCTCGTGGTGTAGTGCCTTCCTACGCTGGGTATAGGTCGGAGCATCAACGCGGCGGGGAGGTGCCGATGAAACAATTCAAAAAGCCCAGAGATGAAATGCTCAACGAGTTGCGAAGCGCATATGAGGGGGGCGCAAGTATCCGCACACTGGTGGCGACGACCGGTAGGTCGTACGGCTCGATCCACAGCATGCTGCGTGAATCGGGGACGACGATGCGCAGCCGCGGTGGGCCGAACCACCGAAGTCGGCGCGCCAGCTGACCGTTACCGCTGCCGCAGCGACGCCTCCACGAGGTCCAGCACTCCGCTGAGCTTTTCCGGGTCATCACCGGAAGCCAGCCGCGCGACCAGACCGTCGAGCACCAGATCCAGATACGTCTGTAGAACAGCGCTGGGCACGTCATCGCGCAGTCGGCCGGCCTGCTTCTGGCGACGCAGCCGGGCCGTCGTCGCCGCGGACAGCTCCGCGGACCGCTCCAACCAGCCCCGCTGAAACTCCGGATCGTTGCGCAGCTTGCGTGCGATCTCCAACCGCGTAGCCAGCCAGTCGAACTGCTCAGGCGCCGCCAACATGTCCCGCATGACCTGGACGAGGCCCTCGCGTGACGCGACGTCCGCCATCCGCTCGGCGTCCTCGCGCGCCAACTCGAAGAACAAGGTGTCCTTGTCGCGGAAGTGGTGGAAGATGGCGCCGCGCGACAGCCCGATCGTCTGCTCGAGCCGCCGCACGGTCGCCTTGTCATAGCCGTACTCCGCGAAACATCGCCGGGCACCGTCAAGAATCTGGCGGCGGCGCGCCGCCAAGTGGTCGGCGGTGACCCGGGGCATGCGTGCGCTACGACCGCAGCATGTTGCGCAGCACGAACTGCAGGATGCCGCCGTTGCGGTAGTAATCCGCCTCGCCAGGCGTGTCGATGCGCACCACCGCGTCGAACTCGACCGTGTCGCCGCCCTCCTTGGTGGCAGTCACCTTCACGGTCTTCGGAACCTTCTCGTTGAGCGCTTCGATGCCGGTGATGTCGAACGTCTCCGTGCCATCGAGTTTCAGTGACGCCGCGGATTCGCCCTCGGGGAACTGCAGTGGGATCACGCCCATGCCGATCAGATTCGAGCGGTGAATGCGCTCGAACGATTCGGTGATGACCGCGCGCACGCCGAGCAGGCTGGTGCCCTTGGCCGCCCAGTCGCGCGACGAGCCCGAGCCGTATTCCTTTCCGCCCAGCACGACCAGCGGAATGTCCTGCTCCGCGTAGTTCTGCGCGGCGTCGTAGATGAACGCCTGCTCACCGTCTTTGGTGAAGTCGCGGGTGTAACCGCCGGACACGTCATCGAGCAACTGGTTGCGCAAGCGGATGTTGGCGAACGTGCCGCGGATCATCACCTCGTGGTTTCCGCGCCGCGAGCCGTAGGAGTTGTAGTCCTTCTTGTCCACGCCGTGCTCGTCGAGGTACTGCGCGGCCGGCGTGCCCGGCTTGATGCTGCCCGCGGGGGAGATGTGGTCGGTGGTCACCGAATCACCGAGCAGCGCCAGCACTCTGGCGCCGCTGATGTCGGTCGACCGGCTCCGGCTCGGCAGGCATCCCGTCGAAGTACGGGGGCTTGCGCACGTACGTCGACTTCGTGTCCCACTCGAAGGTGTTGCCACTGGGCGTCGGCAGGTTGCGCCAGCGCTCGTCACCCTTGAACACGTCCGCGTAGTTCTTGACGAACATCTCGGTGTTGATCGCCGAGGCGATGGTGTCGCTGATGTCCTTCTGCGACGGCCAGATGTCCTTCAGGAAGACGTCGTTGCCGTCGCTCGTCCTTGCCCAGCGGCTCGGACTCGAAGTCGAAGTCCATGGTGCCCGCCAGCGCGTAGGCGATGACCAGCGGCGGTGATGCGAGGTAGTTCATCTTCACGTCGGGATTGATGCGACCTTCGAAATTTCGGTTGCCCGACAGCACCGCGGCCACCGACAGGTCGGCGTCGTTGACGGCCTTGCTGACCTCCTCCGGCAGCGGGCCGGAGTTGCCGATACACGTCGTGCAGCCGTAGCCCACCAGGTAGAAGCCCAGCTTCTCCAGGTACGGCCACAGGCCGGCCTTGTTGTAGTAGTCGGTGACGACCTGCGAGCCCGGCGCCATCGTGGTCTTCACCCACGGCTTGGACGTCAGGCCCTTCTCGACGGCGTTCTTGGCCAGCAGCGCCGCGCCGAGCATCACCTCGGGGTTGGAGGTGTTGGTGCACGACGTGATCGCCGCGATCACCACCGCGCCGTGGTCGAGGATGAACTCGCCGCGCTCGTCGCACTTCACCTCGACCGGGTTGCTCGGCCGGCCGTTCGAGTCGACGGCCGCCGAGGGCACCGGGGTGTCGTTGTCGTCGAATGAGAGCACCGCGGGATCGCTGGCCGGGAAGGACTCCTCGACCGCCTCGTCGAGTTTGGTGTGCTCGGCGGGCATGTTCTCCTCGACATAGTTGTGAATGTCCTTGCGGAACGCGGTTTTCGCATCGCTCAACGCGATGCGGTCCTGCGGCCGCTTGGGTCCGGCGATCGACGGCACCACGTCGGACAGGTCGAGCTCGATGTACTCCGAGAACTTCGGCTCGCGCTTGGGGTCGTGCCACATGCCCTGTTCCTTGGCGTAGGCCTCGACCAGCGCCAGCTGCTCCTCGCTGCGGCCGGTCATCCGCAGGTAGTCGATGGTGACCTCGTCGATCGGGAAAATCGCTGCGGTGGAGCCGAACTCGGGGCTCATGTTGCCCAGCGTGGCGCGGTTGGCCAGCGGCACCTCGGCGACACCCTCACCGTAGAACTCGACGAACTTGCCGACGACGCCGTGCTTGCGCAGCATCTCGGTGACGGTGAGCACCACGTCGGTGGCGGTGACGCCGGCCGGACGCTCGCCGGACAGCTTGAACCCGACGACCCGCGGGATCAGCATCGACACCGGCTGGCCCAGCATGGCCGCCTCGGCCTCGATGCCGCCGACGCCCCAGCCCAGCACGCCGAGTCCGTTCTCCATCGTGGTGTGCGAGTCGGTGCCCACGCACGTGTCGGGGTAGGCGACTCCGTTGCGCTCCATCACCACACTGGCCAGGTACTCGATGTTGACCTGGTGCACGATTCCGGTGCCCGGTGGCACGACCTTGAAGTCGTTGAACGCGCCCTGACCCCAACGCAGGAACTGATAGCGCTCACCGTTGCGCTCGTACTCGATCTCGACGTTGCGTTCGAACGCGTTGGCGGTACCGAACAGGTCGGCGATCACCGAGTGGTCGATCACCAGGTCGGCGGGCGCCAGCGGGTTGACCTGGTCCGGGTCGCCGCCGAGCTCGCCGACGGCCTCACGCATGGTGGCGAGGTCGACGATGCACGGTACGCCGGTGAAGTCCTGCATGATCACCCGCGCGGGAGTGAACTGGATCTCCACGCTGGGATCGGCCGACGGGTCCCAGTTCGCGATCGCCTCGATGTGGTCCTTGGTGATGTTGGTGCCGTCCTCGGTGCGCAGCAGATTCTCGGCGAGCACCTTGAGGCTGTAGGGAAGTTTCTCGGTACCGGACACCGCGTCGAGGCGGTAGATCTCGTAGCTCTGGTCCCCGACCTTCAGCGTGGCGTGGGCATCGAAAGAGTTCAAGGACGAATTGCCGTTATTACCTTTGCTCACATCAACTCCCGGCTAGATATCGCCGCGACGGGCTGTGTCGCGACGCTCTCGATTCTAACAGTACGCTTGTCCTGTAAACCACCCCAGGGGTGACTACAGTCTTGTCCTCGCGTGCGCGTGCTGCCACCCGGCGGTATACCCATCACGTACGGTTTCACCTGTGATCGGACCGAATGTCATGCCGTTCCCGCCGACGTATATCCCGCCCGACGTGTGCGGGCCGGTCGACAAGGATCCCGAGACCACCTCGGTCGACACGTGCATGACCCTGGTGATCGCCGATATCAAGGACGACGGCGTGAGCGCTGCGGCGACCCCGGAGAACGCCGACCTGGCCGACGTCGTCACCGAGGCCAAGGAGAAGGGCGTCGACCTCAAGATCGTGGTTCTCGATCACAACCCGCCGATCGACACGCCACTGCGCGATATCGCCACAGAGGTGGGGGAGGCGTACCCCGGGTCGACGGTGTTGGTGCTCAGTCCGACGGCGTCGGGCAGCTTCAGCACGACCTATGACCGGATGACGCTCGAGGCGGGTCAGGACGTCGCAGAGGGGCGCGGTTCGGTACAGGGCTCGAAGAATTTCGTCAGCGAGTTGACGGCCCAACATTTCCCGTGGACGACATTCACGATTGTGGTCGTGCTGGGAGTGGTTGCCGCCGTTGTCGCAACGCGAATGTTGCAAATCCGCGCCAAACGCGAGAAATCCTAAAAGCGCGCGAAACACCGCGTGTCGCTGCGCTTTTGCGCACTCGTGGCCAGCGAAAAGGTCACAGCCGGATAACGCTACATTCAATTACAAACTTGTAGTTTGTGACTAAAGTTTCTTTGGCGTCAGATGTGACGTACGGTGCAATCTGTAGCTGATGTTGCAGTTGTGACTGATGTGACTTCTGTGCATTGGCAACCGACGAATGTGCCGACACGTTCGCGTTGAGCCATAGGAGACCTTGTCCATGAGACGCACCCCTGGCGCCTCTGCTTCGCGGCGGTACGGGCGGGTCTGCGCGATTCCCCTTATCGCCGGCATGCTGCTCGCCACTCCGGGTCTGGCCGTCGCGCAGCCCGGCAGCCCGGACAGCCTCGGGTCCCTCGTCGCCGCCGTCGCCGATGTCAACCAGAAACTGCAGGACCTCGGTGCCGCCATCCAGGCCCAGCAGGAGGGCGTCAACAAGGCGATCGTCGATGTGCAGGCCGCCCGCGACAACGCCGCCGCCGCCCAGCGTGAACTCGACGCCAGCGGGCAGCGCGTCGAGGACGCGAACACCGCGATCACGGCCGCGCAGGATCGTTTCGACACGTTCGCCGTCGCGACATATGTGAACGGCCCGTCGAGCTCATACCTGACCGCGTCCGACCCCAGCGACATCCTCAACACCGCCGCAACCGGTCAGATGCTGGCGGTCAGCACGCAGCAGGTGATCAGCGATCTGCAGCGGGCCCGCACCGAACAGGTGAACAAGGAGTCGGCCGCACGGCTGGCCAAGCAGAACGCGGATCAGGCCGTCATCGACGCGGAAGCGAGTCAGCAGACTGCGGTGTCGGCACTGACCGATGCTCAGCAGACCTTCGGCGCCCAACAGGCCGAGTTGGACAAGTTGACGGCCGAACGCGCCGCATCGCAGGCCAAACTCGACCAGGCTCGCGCCTGGTCGGCGCCGGTGGCGGGACAACCTGCCGCTCGACCCGCTGCGGCGGCCACACCGGCGGGCCCCGCGAACAACTGGGATCGCGCCCCCGGCGCGCAGGCACCTGCGGCGGGCAAGTGGGCCACGGGACTGTGGGATCCGACGCTGCCCGCCATTCCCAGCGCCTTCGTCAGCGGCGATCCGATCGCGATCATCAACACGATCCTCGGCTACGCGGCGACGTCGGCGCAGGTCACCCGGGACCTGGGCCGCAACTTCCTGCAGAAGATGGGTCTGTTGCCCACCCCGACCGGCTACACCAACGGCGCGATTCCCCGCGTCTACGGCAGGCAGGCCACCGAGTACGTGATCCAGCGCGCCATGTCGCAGCGGGGAGTGCCGTACTCGTGGGGCGGCGGTAACGCCGCAGGAAAGAGCACGGGCATCGATTCCGGTTCGGGCACAGTCGGATTCGACTGCTCTGGCCTGATGCTTTACGCCTTCGCCGGTGTCGGCATCAAGCTGGACCACTACACGGGTTCGCAGTACAACGCGGGCCGCAAGATCCCGTCCGCGCAGGCGCGCCGTGGCGACATGCTCTTCTGGGGGCCCAACGCCAGCCAGCACGTGGCGCTGTATCTCGGTAACGGCGAGATGCTGGAGGCCCCTTACACCGGGTCGGTGGTCAAGGTCTCGCCCGTGCGCACCAGCGGTATGACCCCGTACGCGACGCGTCTGATCGAATGGTGACCAGAAGGATTACTTTGCACTCCAGGCGTTTTCGGTTTCTCAGCGGTCTCGTGGTGACGGTCGCGGCTCTCGCCGTGGCCGTTGGCTCAATCATGCCCGCGGCGGCGGCTCCCGATGACGGGCAGTGGGATCCCACCCTGCCCAAGTTGCTCAGCGCCGGCGCACCGGGAGACCCGCTGGCCATCGCCAACGCATCGCTCGCGGCGAGCGCACAGGCCACCCAGGCCACGATGGATCTCGGCCGAAAGTTCCTGTCCACCCTTGGATTCGGTCCCGCACCCGAGGCGGCCGGTGTCGCGCCGGGCCGGGTACGCGGCCCGCAGGCCATCGAGTACGTCATTCGTCGGGGTGGGTCGCAGATGGGTGTGCCGTATTCATGGGGGGGCGGCAAGCCCAGCGGACCCGACTACCGGCGTCGACTCCGGCGCCAACACGGTCGGGTTCGACTGCTCGGGCCTCACCCAGTTCTCGTTCGCCGGGGTCGGGGTACTGATCCCCAAGTACTCAGGCGATCAGTACGACACCGGGCGCAAGGTGCCGCGTATCTCAGGCCAAGCGCGGCGACCTGTTGTTCTGGGGCCCGGGCGGCAGCCAGCACGTCGCGATCTACCTGGGCGGCGGGCAGATGCTGGAAGCCTCCGGCAGTGCGGGCAAAGTCACCGTCAGCCCGGTCCGGCGTTCGCGGCCTCCAGCCCTACGTGGCGCGAATTATCGAAACCTGAGCCGCACCTGAGCAAAGGCTGAGCGCGGGCTAGCAATGCAGTTCATATAGGTGGCACAGGGCCGGGCAACGTCGACGGATTCCGAAGTGCCTGGAATAGTTGACGACGAGCGTGCGGCGGGCAGATGCCGCAGAGGCCGGGAGATGGCCGCGAACATGATGTGGGAGGACCGTTGATGACGTCACCGAGTGGACCGCCGCAGGGCGCCGGAGGATATTCCGGGCAGGGCCCCGCGCAGGGTTATCCCCCGGGGCCGACCGGCTCCCACGCGGCGCCGGTCAACAACGGAGGTCTCCAGCAGGAGGTTCACACCCTCGAGCGGGCCATCTTCGAGGTCAAGCGGATCATCGTCGGCCAGGACCTGCTCGTCGAGCGGATGCTCGTCGGCCTGCTGGCCAAGGGCCATGTGCTGCTCGAAGGTGTCCCCGGCGTCGCCAAGACGCTGGCTGTCGAGACGTTCGCCAAGGTCGTCGGTGGCACCTTCGCGCGTATTCAGTTCACCCCCGACCTGGTGCCCACCGACATCGTCGGCACCCGGATCTATCGGCAGGGCAAGGAGGAGTTCGACATCGAACTCGGCCCGGTCGTGGTCAACTTCCTGCTCGCGGACGAGATCAACCGCGCGCCCGCAAAGGTGCAGTCGGCGCTGCTCGAGGTGATGGCCGAGCGCAAGATCTCCATCGGCGGCAAGACGTTCCCGCTGCCCGCTCCGTTCCTGGTCATGGCCACGCAGAACCCGATCGAGCAGGAAGGCGTGTACGCCCTGCCCGAAGCGCAGCGCGACCGCTTCCTGTTCAAGCTCAACATCGACTACCCGACGCCCGAGGAAGAGCGCGAGATCATCTACCGGATGGGCGTGAAGCCGCCGGAGCCCAAGCAGGTCCTCGCCCCCGGCGACCTCCTGCGCCTGCAGGACGTCGCAGCCAACAACTTCGTGCACCACGCGCTCGTCGACTACGTGGTCCGCGTCGTCACCGCGACGCGCACCCCCGGCAAGTTCGGCATGCCCGACGCCGAGGCGTGGATCGCCTACGGTGCCTCACCTCGTGCGTCGCTCGGCATCATCGCCGCCTCGCGTGCGCTGGCGCTGGTGCGCGGGCGTGACTACGTGATCCCGCAGGACGTCGTCGAGGTCATCCCGGATGTGCTGCGGCACCGCCTCGTGCTGACCTACGACGCGCTGGCCGACGAGATCACGGCCGAGACGGTGATCAACCGCATCCTGCAGACCGTCGGCCTGCCACAGGTCAATGCCATTCCGCAGCAAGGCCATTCGGTACCGCCCGTCATGCCCGCCGCAGCGGCTGCGGCCAGCGGTCGGTGACCAGCTCCCGACGTGCGGTCGATCTGCCGTCGCTCAAGCGCGGGGAGATCCGTGACCCCGCGCTGACGGCGGCGCTGCGCAAGCTCGAGTTGACGGTGCGCCGCAAGCTCGACGGCGTGTTGCACGGCGACCACCTCGGGCTGCTGCCCGGCCCGGGCTCCGAACCCGGTGAATCGCGGCCCTACCAGCCCGGCGACGACGTGCGCCGGATGGACTGGTCGGTGACGGCCCGGACCACGCATCCCCATGTGCGTCAGATGATCGCCGACCGGGAACTGGAGACCTGGCTGGTGGTCGACGTGTCGGCGAGCCTCGACTTCGGCACCGTGGGGTGCGAGAAGCGTGACCTGGCGGTGGCCGCCGCCGCCGCGATCACGTTCCTCAACAGCGGCGGCGGCAACCGGATCGGTGCGATCATCGCCAACGGCGACACCGTGCGTCGGGTCCCCGCGCTGTCCGGCCGCATGCACGAGCAGGAGATGCTGCGGGCCATCGCCACGATGCCCAAAGCGCCTGCCGGTGTGCGCGGTGACCTGTCCGCCCTCATCGATGCCCTGCGCAGGCCCGAGCGCCGGCGCGGTATGGCGGTGGTCATCAGCGACTTTCTCGGCCCGATCGACTGGATGCGTCCGTTGCGGGCCATCGCCGGACGACACGAGGTGCTCGGCATCGAGGTGCTCGACCCACGCGACACCGAACTACCGCCGGTCGGCGACGTCATCCTGCAGGACACCGAGACGGGTCGGACCCGCGAGTTCACCATCGACGAGCAGTTGCGCGACGACTTCGCGAAGGCCGCGGCAGCGCACCGAGCCGAGGTGGCGCGGACGCTGCGGCGCTGCGGCGCACCGCTGCTATCGCTTCGCACCGACAGGGACTGGATCGCCGACGTGGTCCGGTTCGTCGCGACCCGTCGCCTGGCCCTGGCTGGCCGCGCCTAAATCCGATTTGACTTGAAATGACTGGGCGTACATGACTTTACCGTTGCTCGGACCGATAACGTTGTCGGGTTTCGAACACGCGTGGTTCTTCCTGTTCCTGTTGGTCGTGGCCGGCATTGCCGCGCTCTACATCATCGTGCAGCTGGCCCGGCACCGGCGGATGCTGCGCTTCGCCAACATGGAACTGCTGGAGAGCGTGGCGCCCAAGCGTCCGACGCGCCGGCGGCACCTGCCGGCGATCCTGCTCGTGATCGCGCTGGTGTTCCTCACGGTGGCGATGGCCGGCCCGACGCATGACGTCCGCATTCCGCGCAACCGCGCGGTGGTGATGCTCGTCATGGACGTGTCGCAGTCGATGAGGGCCACCGACGTCTCACCCAACCGCATGGCCGCCGCCCAGGAGGCATCCAAACAGTTCGCCGACGAGCTCACCCCCGGTATCAACCTCGGGCTGATCTCGTATGCAGGCACGGCGACCGTGCTGGTGTCGCCGACCACCGGCCGCGAGGCCACCAAGGCGGCGATCGACAAGCTGCAGTTCGCCGACCGCACCGCCACCGGTGAGGGCATCTTCACCGCGCTGCAGGCGATCGCCACGGTGGGAGCCGTGATCGGCGGCGGCGACGAACCGCCCCCGGCGCGCATCGTGTTGTTCTCCGACGGTAAGGAGACCGTGCCGTCGAACCCGGACAACCCCAAGGGTGCCTATACCGCGGCCCGCACAGCGAAGGACCAGGGAGTTCCGATCTCGACGATCTCCTTCGGCACCCCCTACGGCTATGTCGAGATCAACGACCAGCGCCAGCCGGTGCCCGTCGACGACGAGATGCTCAAGAAGATCGCCGATCTGTCCGGCGGCGACGCGTTCACCGCGTCCAGCCTCGAGCAGCTGCGCGAGGTCTATGCCAACCTGCAGCAGCAGATCGGCTACGAGACGATCAAGGGCGATGCGAGTGTGGGCTGGCTGCGTCTCGGAGCGCTGGCGTTGGCGCTGGCGGCCCTGACGGCGCTGCTCATCAACCGTCGCCTGCCGAACTGATGTGATGGGCAAGGATGACGATCTGATATGACCATTCCGTTACTGGGGCCGGTGTCGCTCACGGGATTCCAGCACATTTGGTGGCTCGTGCTGTTCGTCGTCGTCGTGCTCGGGCTGATCGGGTTGTACGCCTTCGCCCAGGCCGCTCGGCGCAGGCGGCTTCAGCAGTTCGCCAATGCCGAGTTGCTCGACAGCGTGGCGCCCAAGCGTCCGACCGTGTGGCGGCACGTTCCGGCGGTGCTGCTCGGGATCTCGTTGTTGCTGTGCACGATCGCGGTGGCCGGCCCCACCTACGACCAACGCCTGCCACGCAACCGTGCTGTCGTGATGCTGGCCATCGACGTGTCGCAGTCGATGCGGGCCACCGATGTGGAACCCAGCCGGCTGGCAGCTGCTCAGGAAGCGTCCAAGAAGTTCGTCGACGAGCTCACCCCTGGCATCAACCTGGGCGTTATCGCCTATGCCGGCACGGCCACGGTGATGGTTTCGCCGACCACGAACAGGGACGCGAGCAGGCGCGCCATCGACAATCTGCAGGTGGCCGACCGCACCGCCACCGGTGAAGCCATTTTCACTGCGCTGTCGTCGATCTCCACGGTCGGCGCCGTGATCGGTGGCGGCGACACGCCACCACCGGCGCGCATCGTGTTGTTCTCCGACGGCAAGGAGACCGTGCCGTCGAACCCCGACAACCCCAAGGGTGCCTTCACCGCCGCGCGAACCGCCAAGGACCAAGGCGTTCCGATCTCGACCATCTCGTTCGGTACGGAGAACGGCTCGGTCGAGGTCAACGAGGAGCGGGTGCCGGTTCCCGTCGACGACGCAATGATGAAGAAGATCGCAGAGCTTTCCGGTGGCGAGTCCTACACCGCGTCGAACATCGAAGAACTGAACAAGGTGTACGGGACGCTTCAGGACCAGATCGGCTACGAGACGGTGCGCGGCGAGGCCACCACCGGCTGGCTGCGGCTTGCTGCGTTGGTGGCCGCCGTGGCCGCCGTGGCGAGCCTGTTGATCAACCGCCGGCTGCCGCTCTGAGCGCGATCCCGACTAAGGCGATTTCTTAGGAATGCCGTGCAGGCGATAGGTTGGCGGTCATGCTGCGGACGTGAGGAGCAGTGAAGTATCTGCGGACGTGAGGAGCAGAGTGACATCTGAGACTGCAGTACCTGAATCGGCCAGCCAGACCGCAGCGGGCCGTCCGACTTTCGTTTCCCGCTCGGTGCTGGTGACCGGCGGGAACCGCGGAATCGGTCTGGCGATCGCGCAGCGGTTGGCCGCCGACGGGCACAAGGTCGCCGTCACCCACCGCGGATCGGGGGCTCCGGAGGGACTGTTCGGGGTGGAGTGCGACGTCACCGACAACGACGCCGTCGATCGCGCCTTCAAGGAGGTCGAGGAGCACCAGGGTCCGGTCGAGGTGTTGGTGTCCAACGCCGGCGTCTCCGCGGACGCGTTCCTCATCCGGATGACCGAGGAAAGGTTCGAGAAGGTCATCGACGCGAACCTCACCGGCGCGTTCCGGGTGGCACAGCGGGCATCGCGCAGCATGCAGAGGAAGCGGTTCGGCCGGATGATCTTCGTGGGTTCGGTCTCCGGCACCTGGGGCATCGGCAACCAGGCCAATTACGCGGCGTCAAAGGCCGGTCTGATGGGCATGGCCCGCTCGATCGCACGCGAGCTGTCAAAGGCCGGGGTCACCGCCAACGTCGTGGCGCCGGGCTACATCGACACCGAGATGACCCGCGCGCTGGATGAGCGGATACAGGAGGGCGCACTGGAATTCATCCCGGCGAAGCGGGTTGGCACCGCGGACGAGGTCGCCGGGGTGGTCAGCTTCCTCGCGTCCGAGGATGCCAGCTACATCTCCGGCGCGGTGATCCCGGTCGACGGCGGCATGGGCATGGGCCACTAGAGGATAAGGACTGACATGGCAGGGTTTCTCGAAGGCAAGCGCATCCTCGTCACGGGGATCATCACCGACGCGTCGATCGCGTTCCACATCGCCCGGGTGGCTCAGGAAGAGGGCGCCGAGTTGGTGCTGACCGGTTTCGACCGGTTGCGCCTCATCCAGCGCATCGCCGATCGGCTGCCCAGTCCGGCGCCGCTGATCGAACTCGACGTGCAGAACGAGGAGCACCTGAGCACGCTCGCCGACCGGGTAACCGAAGTGATCGGCGAGGGTAACAAGCTCGATGGCGTGGTGCACTCGATCGGCTACATGCCGCAATCCGGGATGGGCATCAACCCGTTCTTCGATGCGCCGTACGAAGACGTCGCCAAGGGCATCCACATCTCGGCGTACTCCTACGCCTCTCTGGCCAAGGCGGTGCTGCCGATCATGAACTCCGGCGGCGGCATCGTCGGCATGGACTTCGACCCGACCCGCGCGATGCCCGCCTACAACTGGATGACGGTGGCCAAGAGCGCGCTCGAGTCCGTCAACCGATTCGTGGCGCGCGAGGCCGGCCAGTACGGTGTGCGATCGAATCTCGTTGCAGCAGGCCCGATTCGCACTCTCGCGATGAGTGCGATCGTCGGAGGCGCACTCGGCGACGACGCGGGCGCTCAGATCAAGCTGCTGGAAGAGGGCTGGGATCAGCGTGCGCCGCTGGGTTGGAACATGAAGGATCCGACGCCGGTCGCGCGCACCGTGCTCGCGTTGGTTTCCGATTGGCTGCCTGCGACGACCGGAACGGTCGTCTACGCCGACGGCGGCGCCAGCACGCAACTGCTCTGATGAACCGCAATGAGCGCTCGCGCCAAGAGCAATGAACATCGACGCCGTCCTGCTGCTGTCCTTCGGCGGGCCGGAGGGGCCGGACCAGGTGATGCCGTTCCTCGAGAACGTCACCCGGGGGCGCGGGATCCCGCGGGAACGGCTGGTCGACGTGGCGGAGCACTACCTGCATTTCGGCGGCGTCTCGCCGATCAACGGAATCAACCGCGCACTGATCGATGAGCTGCGTAGTCGGGTCGACCTGCCCGTCTACTTCGGTAACCGCAACTGGGAGCCGTACGTCGAGGACGCCGTTGCGGCGATGAGGGACGCCGGAATCCGCCGCGCCGCGGTGTTCGCGACCTCGGCGTGGGGCGGGTACTCCGGCTGTGCCCAATACGTCGAGGACATTGCGAGGGCCAGGCAGGCCGTCGGCGACGCAGCACCGGAGCTCGTCAAACTGCGCCAGTATTACGACCATCCGCTGTTCGTGCAGATGTTCAGCGATGCGATCACCGCAGCCGCGAGGACCGTCCCCGAGGGCGCCCGATTGGTTTTCACCGCACATTCGATTCCGATCGCAGCCAGTTCCCGTTGTGGCACAGACCTTTACGCGCGGCAGGTCGCATACGCAGCCAGGCTTGTCGCCGATGCCGCGGGCTACCACGACTACGACCAGGTGTGGCAGTCGCGCTCGGGGCCACCGCGGGTGCCGTGGCTGGAACCCGACGTCGGCGATCACCTCGCCGCCCTCGCCGACAGTGGAGTCACGGCCGTGATCGTCTGTCCGATCGGGTTCGTGGCCGACCATATCGAGGTTGTCTGGGACCTCGATCACGAACTGCGACTACAGGCCGAAGAGGCGGGCATGGCCTTCGCGCGGGCCGCCACGCCGAACGCCGACCTCGCGCGCGTCGTCGCCGACCTGGTCAACGAGGTGCGCACCGACCGCGATCCTGTCAGACTTCTGAGCCCGGATAGTCCGCCGTTACAGGGCTTTTCGGTCAACGGCGCGCTGTGCACCCCCGAATGCCGTTCCAGCTAGCACTACCGGCACTGGTGGCCGTGGCGTTGGTGAGCGCGCGGCATCAGCGTTGCCAGGCGGAATGCAGGATCGCGCCCACCGCGGCCAGTCGCGCCGAGCGCACCACGCCGGTCAGTGGCCGCAGTGCCTCACTCGCGATCTGCACGTCGGCGGAGCTGTTCAGCCCGATCGGGATCAGGCCCGAACTCACCGTGATGATCGCGTCGATGTACGCCGCGTTCTCCAGCACTCGCAGGGCACGGGTCGGTGCATGGTCCGGAACGCTGTGCCGCCCCTCGGATTCCACCACCTGTTCGACGAGCCTGCGCGGGTCCTCGATCTCTGCCCCTGCAGCTTCGGCATGCAGGGCGCCCAGGGCGTCGGCGGCCGATCGGACCGCAGAACGCAGTGCGTATTCCGCCTCGCCGAGGTCGACGTCCTCCGCGGGCATCGCGCCGGGCACCGAGTACACCGTCCACGACAGTGCGCACGGATCGGCTTCGGTTTCGGACTCGTCGCCGATCTCGCCGACATCGGGGTATTCGAAATCGGGCACCAGGCCGATGGCTTCGCCGGCGTCACCAATCACGATCAGTGCCTCGCCCGCGGTCACGGCATCGCGCTGAAACTGTGTGCCCGCAGGGAGGCCGCGGACGTCGCCGGGTACCGGCAGCGCGACACCCATCGGGGGAGCCGACCCGCCAGGACCGGCCGACGTGCGCAGCGTCTGCAGCAGCGAAACCGCGCCCGTATCGGTCAGGTCCGGCCAGGGCAAGCCTGTGCGTCCGGCCGCAACCGAGTCATACGCGGTGACGGAATGTCTTGGCGCCCATTGTGATAGCGCATCCAAAACATCGTCGGGGGCGGCGACGCCTGCAAGCCAGGCGTTCGCCCAAACCGACAACGACACACTCGGGCACCACATAATGCTCGCAGTGTAGTTGTTAGCCGCTCATCGGGAGGTCTTCGCGCTAGGCTGGCGCCATGCCCGCGCTGATCTGGCTAATCGCCGCGCTGGCCCTCGCGGGGGCCGAGGCGCTGACCGGCGACCTGTTCCTCCTCATGCTCGGTGGCGGGGCGCTTGCCGCCGCCGGATCCAGCCTCGTCTTCGATGACCAGTATTGGGTCCAGGGGTCCGTCTTCGCCGTGGTGTCGGTGCTGCTGCTGGTGCTGGTTCGGCCCGCCCTGCGCAGGCACTTCCAGTCGGGCACAGGGCTGCCCGAGCCCGCGAAGGCGTTGGAGGGCAAGAGCGCGCTGGTGCTGGACCGGGTCGGACGCCATGAAGGGCAAGTAAAACTTGACGGCGAAATCTGGACCGCGCGGCCGTACAACGACGACGATGTGTTCGAACCGGGCGACCACGTGACTGTCGTGCACATCGACGGCGCCACCGCGGTCGTCCAGAAGGTCGTCTAGAGAAGCCTGGACAACTAGGGAAGGAAACTCGACATGGATGGTGCTATCGCCGGCCTGGTTCTGGTGGGCGTGCTGGTGGTGTTCGCCGCCATCATCGTCGCCAAGTCAATCGCGCTGATTCCGCAGGCCGAGGCCGCGGTGATCGAGCGGTTGGGCCGCTACAGCAAGACCGTTTCCGGACAGCTGACGCTGCTGCTGCCGTTCGTCGACAGGATCCGCGCCCGCGTCGACCTGCGTGAGCGGGTGGTGTCGTTCCCGCCGCAGCCGGTGATCACCGAGGACAACCTGACGGTCAACATCGACACCGTCGTCTACTTCCAGGTGACCAATCCGCAGGCGGCGGTCTACCAGATCAGCAACTACATCGTGGGTGTCGAGCAGCTGACCACCACCACGCTGCGCAACGTCGTCGGCGGTATGACGCTGGAGCAGACGCTGACGTCTCGCGACTCGATCAACGGCCAGCTCCGTGGAGTGCTCGACGAGGCCACCGGCCGGTGGGGGCTGCGCGTCGCGCGCGTCGAACTGCGCAGCATCGACCCGCCGCCGTCGATTCAGGAGTCGATGGAAAAACAGATGAAGGCCGAGCGCGAGAAGCGGGCGATGATCCTGACCGCCGAGGGCACCCGGGAGGCGTCGATCAAGCAGGCCGAGGGCCAGAAGCAGTCGCAGATTCTGGCCGCCGAGGGCGCCAAGCAGGCGGCGATCCTGGCCGCCGAGGCGGATCGGCAGTCTCGCATGCTGCGCGCCCAGGGCGAACGCGCCGCGTCCTATCTGCAGGCGCAAGGCCAGGCCAAGGCCATCGAGAAGACGTTCGCCGCGATCAAGGCAGGCAGGCCCACCCCCGAGATGCTCGCCTACCAGTACCTGCAGACCCTGCCGCAGATGGCAAGGGGCGAGGCCAACAAGGTGTGGCTGGTGCCGAGCGACTTCGGCTCCGCGCTGCAGGGATTCACGAAGATGTTGGGTGCGCCCGGCGAGGACGGCGTGTTCCGCTATACGCCGTCGCCCGTTGAGGAGGACCTGCCGAAGCCGGAGGACGATTCCGCCGAGGTCGCCGCGTGGTTCGACACGCAGACCGATCCCGAGATCGCCCGGGCCGTCGCCAAGGCCGAGGCCGAGGCTCGCGCTCCCGTTGCGGGAGCCATCGATCCGCCGCCGCAGTACCCACCGCTCAGCCAGCAGCAGCAGCCGCCGTCGTCGTATGCGTCGCCACCCGCGCCCCACGCGCCTCCTGCACGCAGCGACGGCGGGGGAGCTCACTCCCTGTAGGTTGCCAAGGCGGTCTTCAGCGCTGCGCCGTCGCCGTTGGCTTGAGGCCGTCCTCCGAGTCGGCGGCCAGGCGCTCGCGGTGGTGACGGCGGTGCGTGCGGATCTCGTAGATCAGGCCCGCGATGCCCACGCTCGCGGTGCAGAACGAGATCAGCACCAGTAGCGGACTGACATTGCCGGTGAGGGCATCACCGAGGATCACCACGGCCGAGGTGCCCGGCAGCAGACCGACCAACGTGGCGAACGTATAGGGCAGTACGCGTACCGACGATGTGCCCGCTGCGTAGTTCAGGACCGAGAACGGTACCGCGGGGATCAGCCGCATCGAGATGATGGTGGGCCAACCGCGTTCCCGGAGGCGGGCGTCCAGCGAGTCGACGCGGGGGTGGCGCACCAGCTTGTTGAGTTGCCAGCCCGCGGCGCGGACCAGAAGCAGCGCGATCACGGCGCTGACGGTGGCCGCCGCGACAGCGAGCGGGATGCCGAGCACCGGACCGAACAGCAGGCCCGCGGCCAGCGTGAACGCGGTGCGGGGGAAGGGAAAGACCGTCATCACGATGTGTGCGCCCAGGAACGCCAGCGGGAACCACGGGCCCACTGAATTCGCCCAGTCACGCAGCTGAACCGCGGTCGGCAGGGGCACCAGCAGGGCGACTGCGACGAGGATCACAATCGGCGCCAGGATGGCGAACACGCGTCGCCGCGGGACGGCCGACGCAGTCGCTAACACGGAGCCGCGCAGTGCGCGAACGGTGCTGACGACGGTATTCACGTCTACCAAGACTACGGTGCATCGCCCGAGCCCACCGATCAGCGCGCGTGTGAGTCGACTGCCCGGCGGACAACGGCGTGACTGCGATCATTTAGCCTGGTGAACGGTCGGTTGGACAACAATCGTCAGACGGTGCGACAACAGGAGATGTCGGTGTCGGTAGATACATCCGTGGGATCGGAGTCGGATCGCGAGCAGTGGCGTGCCGCGGTTGCCGGCGTGCTGGCCAAAAGCAGTCGCAAGGATCCCGCGGAACTCGGCGAAGCGCCCGAACAACTTCTGGACTCGCCGACCTATGAGGGCTTTCCGATCCGCCCGCTGTACACCATCCTCGACTCACAGCCTGAGGCGCCGCTGCCGGGTAGGTGGCCGTTCGTCCGGGGTTCCGACGCGCTGCGCGACGTGAAGTCCGGCTGGAAGATCGTCGAGGTGTTTCCCGCGCCAGGGCAGGTTTCGGTGGCCGACGGAAACGGTGCGGTGTTGTCGGCGCTGACGGAGGGTGTCAGCGCGCTGGTTCTCGAGGTCGGGCCGACAGGCGTGAGCGCAGACGAACTCGATCGGCTCCTCGAGGGCGTGTTCCTCGAACTGGTCCCGGTGGTGCTCGATGCGGGCGCTGACTTCACCGCCGCCGCCGACGCGGTGCTGTCGCTGGTCACCGACCTCGACGACGAACGGCGAGCGCGTCTTTCGATCGATCTCGGCGCCGACCCGCTGACCGCGACACTGAGCGGTCGCGCTGCGCCGTCGACCGACGAGGTGGTGGCCACCGCCGGCAGGACCATCGGTTACGACGGCGGCGTACGTGCCATCACCGTCGACGGGCCGGCATTCCACGACCTCGGCGCGAGCGCGTCGTGGGAGTTGGCGGGTGCCATCGCCGCGGGAGTCAGCTACCTGCGGCTGCTGACCGACAGTGGAGTCTGCGCGCCGGAGGCGTTGCGTCAGATCAGTTTCCGGTTCGCCGCCGACGACGACCAGTTCATGACGATCGCCAAGCTGCGCGCCGCACGCCAACTCTGGGCACGGGTGGCCGAGGTGGTGGGCGCCGCCGATGCGGGCGCGGCGACGGTGCATGCGGTGACATCCAAACCGATGATGGCGCAGCGCGATCCATGGGTGAACATGCTGCGCACCACGGTGGCCGCGTTCGCGGCCGGCGTCGGGGGAGCCGACACCGTCCAGGTCCACGCGTTCGACAGCGCGATCCCGGGCGGATGGCCCGGTACCGCCGCGAGTTTCGCGCGCCGGATGGCCCGCAATTCGCAGCTGCTGCTGTTGGAGGAGTCGCACATCGGCCGTGTGCTCGACCCAGCGGGCGGCGCCTGGTTCGTCGAGGACCTCACCCGCGCGCTGGCCGTCCAGGCGTGGAAGCACTTCCGCGACATCGAATCCCGTGGCGGGTTCGCGGGTGCGACTGACTATCTGACTACGCAGATCGCGGAAGTGAGCGAGAAGCGCCGCGACGACATCGCCCACCGGCGCACGGCGGTCACCGGCGTCAACGAGTATCCGAACCTCGCGGAAGTGCCGCTGCCGCACTCTGATCCGAACTCGGGCGTGCAGCGCTACGCGGCGGGATTCGAGGCCCTGCGGGACCGCTCTGATGCGTATCTCGCCGAGCACGGATCGCGGCCGACCGCACTGCTCCTTCCGGTCGGTCCACTCGCCGAACACAACATCCGCACGACGTTCGCGGCGAACTTGCTGGCATCCGGCGGCATCGAGACCGTCAACCCCGGCACCGTCGACGCGGCGGGAGTTGCGCAAGCGGTGTCATCTGCGTCGGGCACCGTCGCGGCAGTGATCTGCGGCACCGACGCGCGATACGTGGCCGAGGCGTCGGACGTGGTGGACGCGGCCCACGCCGCCGGAATCGCGCACGTCTATCTCGCCGGTCCGGAGAAAGCGGTCCCCGATGCCGCCAACAAGCCGGACGAGTACCTGACCACCAAGATCGACGCGATCGCCGCGCTGTCGACCCTCCTCACCCGATTGGGGGCATGAGATGACGGTTTCCAATGTCGCCGGTCAGCCCGCTCCGGACGTAACGCCGGGGTCTGATGTCGCCGGCCAGCCGGCTCCGGGGTCTAATGTCGCCGGCCAGCCGGCTCCGGGTCCTGTGGCCAACTTCGCCGATGTACCTCTGTACGGCGAGAAGACCGCCGAGCCCGCGACCGAGGCGGCCGTGAGTGAGCACGTCGCTGCCGCCGCCGCGGCGCACGGCTACACAGTGGATCAGCTGGACTGGGTCACGCCCGAGGGCATCGACGTCAGGCCGGTGTACATCGCCGCCGACCGCGACGCGGTGGTCGATGCGGGCTACCCGCTGGACAGCTTCCCCGGCGCACCGCCGTTCGTCCGTGGCCCGTACCCGACGATGTACGTCAACCAGCCGTGGACCATTCGCCAGTACGCGGGATTCTCGACCGCGGCGGAGTCCAACGCGTTCTACCGCCGCAATCTGGCGGCAGGCCAGAAGGGTCTGTCGGTGGCTTTCGACCTCGCGACCCATCGCGGCTACGACTCGGACCACCCACGTGTGCAGGGTGACGTCGGAATGGCCGGTGTGGCAATCGATTCCATTCTCGATATGCGGCAGCTGTTCGACGGTATCGACCTTTCGACCGTGTCGGTGTCGATGACGATGAACGGCGCCGTGCTGCCCATCCTCGCGCTGTATGTGGTGGCTGCCGAGGAGCAGGGTGTGCCGCCCGAGAAGCTGGCCGGGACCATCCAGAACGACATCCTCAAAGAGTTCATGGTCCGCAACACCTACATCTATCCGCCGAAGCCCTCGATGCGGGTGATCTCCGACATCTTCGGCTACACCAGCGCCAAGATGCCGAAGTTCAACTCGATCTCGATCTCCGGGTACCACATCCAAGAGGCCGGTGCCACAGCCGATCTCGAGCTGGCATACACGCTCGCCGACGGCGTCGAGTACATCAAGGCGGGTCTGGACGCGGGCCTGGACATCGACAAGTTCGCGCCGCGGCTGTCGTTCTTCTGGGGCATCGGCATGAACTTCTTCATGGAGGTCGCCAAGCTCCGCGCGGGCCGGCTGCTGTGGAGCGAGCTCGTCGCGCAGTTCAATCCGCGCAACGACAAGTCGCTGTCGCTGCGCACCCACTCGCAGACCTCGGGATGGTCGCTGACCGCCCAGGACCCGTTCAACAACGTCGCGCGGACCTGTATCGAGGCGATGGCCGCGACCCAGGGCCACACGCAGTCCCTGCACACCAACGCGCTCGACGAGGCGCTGGCCCTGCCGACCGACTTCTCGGCGCGCATCGCCCGCAACACCCAGTTGCTGTTGCAGCAGGAATCGGGAACGACGCGTCCGATCGACCCTTGGGGCGGTTCGTATTACGTCGAATGGCTGACACATGAGCTCGCCGAGAAGGCCCGCGCCCATATCCGCGAGGTGGCCGAGCACGGCGGCATGGCGCAGGCGATCGGCGAGGGCATCCCGAAGATGCGTATCGAAGAGGCCGCCGCGCGCACGCAGGCGCGTATCGACTCGGGTGCGCAACCGGTGATCGGCGTGAACAAGTACCAGGTCGACGAGGACCACGAGGTCGAGGTCCTCAAGGTCGAGAACAGCCGGGTGCGCGCCGAACAGATCGCCAAGCTCCAGATGTTGCGTGCCGAGCGCGACGAAGCTGCCACCCAGGCCGCGTTGACCGAACTGACCCGAGCCGCAGGCGAATTCGAGGCTGCGGGGGACGACGGGCTCGGTAACAACCTGATGGCGCTCGCCATCAACGCCGCCCGCGCGCACGCGACGGTCGGCGAGATCTCCGATGCGCTCGAGAAGGTGTACGGACGGCATCAGGCCGAGATCCGGACGATCGCAGGCGTCTATCGAGATGAGGTGGGGAAGGTCAGCAATATCTCTACCGCAACGGAACTGGTCGAAAAGTTCGCCGAGGCCGACGGTCGCCGGCCACGCATCCTGGTCGCCAAGATGGGCCAGGACGGCCATGACCGCGGGCAGAAGGTGATCGCGACGGCGTTCGCCGACATCGGGTTCGACGTGGACGTCGGCTCGCTGTTCTCCACGCCGGAGGAGGTGGCGCGGCAGGCCGCGGACAACGACGTGCACGTGGTCGGCGTGTCGTCGCTGGCGGCCGGCCATCTGACACTGGTGCCCGCGCTGCGCGAGGCTCTGGCCGAGGTGGGCAGGCCCGACATCATGGTCGTGGTCGGCGGCGTGATCCCGCCGGGCGACTTCGACGAGTTGTACGCCGCGGGAGCGACCGCGATCTTCCCGCCCGGCACCGTGATCGCCGACGCCGCCATCGGCCTGCTGCAGAAGCTGGCCGAGCGACTGGGCTACGAGCTGTCGTAGCCCTGAAGTAGATGAACCTCCCGGTCTCGGAACTTGCGGCGGCCGTCCGCAGCGGCGACCGAGCGGCGCTGCCCAAGGCCATCACGCTCGTCGAGTCCACCCGCGCCGATCACCGCGAACAGGCGCAGCAACTGCTTCTGGATCTGATGCCGGATTCGGGCAATGCCATGCATGTGGGGATCACCGGCGTGCCTGGTGTCGGCAAGTCCACCACCATCGAGGCACTCGGCATGCACCTGATCGAGCAGGGGCACCGCGTCGCGGTGCTCGCGGTCGATCCGTCATCGACGCGCACCGGTGGGTCGATCCTCGGAGACAAGACCCGCATGGCCCAGTTGGCGGTGCACCCCGATGCGTACATCCGTCCGTCACCGACGTCCGGCACGTTGGGCGGCGTCGCAAAGGCCACTCGCGAAACCATCGTGTTGTTGGAGGCCGCCGGGTTCGACGTGATTCTGGTCGAGACGGTGGGAGTCGGGCAGTCCGAGGTGACCGTCGCCAACATGGTGGACACCTTTGTGTTCCTGACCTTGGCGCGCACCGGTGATCAACTGCAGGGCATCAAGAAGGGTGTGCTCGAACTCGCCGACATCGTGGTGGTGAACAAGGCCGACGGCGCGCACGCGTCGGAGGCCAAGTCCGCCGCGCGAGAACTCACCGGCGCGATCCGGCTGATATATCCGCGTGAAACCCTCTGGCGCCCACCGGTTCTCACGATGAGTGCGCTGCACGGCGACGGCCTTGCCGAGCTCTGGGATACGGTGCTCAAACATCGCCAGGTGCTCAGTGACGCCGGCGAGTTCGAGGCGCGGCGGCGTGCACAGCAGGTCGACTGGACCTGGTCGATGGTTCGCGACACGGTGTTGGACCGTGTGCTGTCGCACCCGGCGGTGAAGAAGATCCGGGTGGAGCTGGAGCGTCAGGTGCGCGACGGTGAGCTGACCCCCGCACTGGCTGCGCAGCAGATCCTCGATGCCGCTGACGTACGGTGATCTAACTTTTCGGTAACATCTGTTTTATTTGCCGGGGTTCCAGGTAAATTCAATGCATTGTGACCGGTGTCAAATCCGCGGAGCGCAGCGCAGCGCTCCCGCACAGGATTCAGGGCGCAGCGGACTCGAATTTTGCCTGCACCGTGCGGGCCTTCTCGCAACTGTTCCCCGGACGTCGGTTCGGCGGCGGCGCTCTCTGCATATATCTGCACGGTGAACCCGTCGTCGACGTCTGGACCGGCTACGCCGACCGTCGCGGCACGCAATACTGGACGGCCGACACCGGAGCCATGGTCTTCTCGGTCACCAAGGGCCTGGCCTCGACGGTCATCCACCGGCTCGCCGACCGCGGCATGATCGACTACGACACGCCCGTCTGCGAGTACTGGCCCGAATTCGGTGCCAACGGCAAAGCCGACATCACGGTGCGCGAGGTCATGCGCCACCGCGCCGGGCTCTCCCAGCTCAACGGGGTGAGCAAGGCCGAACTGCTCGACCACCTGACCATGGAGAAGCGGATCGCGGCCGCGCCGGTGAACCGCCTCCTGTACGGCCATCAGGCCTATCACGCGCTGACCTACGGCTGGTTGATGTCGGGGCTGGGCCGCGCCGTCACCGGCAAGGGCATGCGGGACCTGATCCGTGAGGAGCTCGCCGAACCACTCGACACGGATGGGCTGCACCTGGGCCGGCCGCCGGCCGGCGCGCCGACGCGCGCGGCGGAGGTCCTCGCGCCTCAGGGCGCCCTGGCCAATCCGGTGTTCAACTTCGTCGCGCCGAAGATCGCGGCGCTGCACTTCTCCGGAGTGTTCGGGTCGATGTACTTCCCGGGGATGAAGGCCGTGGTGCAGGGCGAGACGCCGTTCCTCGACTCCGAGATCCCGGCCGCGAACGGGGTGACCACCGCACGCGGACTGGCCAAGCTGTACGGGGCGATCGCCAACGGCGGCCGCATCGACGGCACGCAGTTCCTGTCACCGGAGCGGGTCGTCGGGCTGACCGGCGAACCGACCTACGCTCCTGACCGCAACATCTGGGTGCCACTGTCGTTCCACCTCGGGTATCACTCCGTGCCGATCCCCGCCGTGATGCCAGGATTCGGGCACGCCGGGCTGGCCGGCTCGGTGGGATGGGCCGATCCGGCGTCGGGGCTGTCGTTCGGGTTCGTGCACAACCGGTTGCTGACGCGGATGGTGCTCGATCAGGCGACGTTCGCCGGCCTGCAGGCGCTCATTCGCCGCGACGCCGCCAACGCCCGCAAGCGTGGATACCAAACGATGCCGGGGCTCGGCGCGCCCTTCAGGGTCACGCGACCCGTCGCCGGTTAGGTCGCTTTCAGCTCAGCGATCGGCCGTCGAGAACCACTTGGTCTTCTTGCGCCAGGATTCGGCCGAGGTGATCGCGAAACCCGCGCCGCACATGCACGCGAACACCCACACCAACGTGGTACCGGCGTCATCCGCCTGCAGCTGCGGGATGAACGCGGTGGCCAGCCGGGTCAGGCAGGCGGCGATGCCTGCGGCCGACGACACGAGATAGATGTTGGCGACCGTGCGAGAGCGCGGATCCTTGCGCAGGACCAGCAGCGCCCGGGCACCGTATCCGAGCAGGTAGATCAGCATGCTGCACAACAACAGCCAGTACATGTTCAGCCAGAAGTCGGTCGGCACCTGGAAGAAGTCGGCCTTGTAGATGTGGGCGCCGTTGCCGAGCGAGAACGTCACCAGAAGCAGTGGAATGCACAATGTGGCCGGAATCTCGACGTACTGCTTGAACGACTTCTGAAGATGGTGATCGTCCTGCAGCCGGCCGAGCGCGTTGTAGACCACTGCGGATGCGGCGACGATGTAGGCGTCGTGCCCGATGAAGTCCTCGAGATTCCACTTACCGGTCAGTGCGTGAAGCCCGACACCGATGGTCTCTGACGCCAATGGCGACATCAGCAACACCGCCAGGCCCTGCAAAGCGATATTCAGTGTTGCCGCGACTTCCCAGCGGGACGACCAGGTGACGCGACGAATCCACAAACTCCATGCAATACAGCAAAGCGTGATTGCAATGAGGGTTGTGAGAGCCATAAGTGTCGCCTTCGGGCCGCGCTGTACTCAGCAAAGTATACGGCTACAGCGGTGGTGCGTCACTGCGCGGCCTGAGCTCGGAGAGCTTTGGAGCACGGGTCCTGTGGGTGGTCCTAGTGGCGGTCGCCTCGCGGACGGCGGTGCCAGTGAACCGCATGGATTCCACGTAGCTCCACACCTCGTGCTGGGTCATCAGACCGAACCGGATCTGCAGATCGGGGTAGCTCAAAGCGAACCTGTCAGCCACCCGGCGAAGCTCTTCGGCGTCCGGATAGTCCACTTCCTTGATGCGCCGGTAGTAGGTACTGCTGGAAGTCCCGAGCGCGTCGTAGATGTCCTTCGCGTCGACGTCGCCGTCGAGGAGGTAATCAAGCAGGGCTTTTAGCTGTCGGCCATTCTCGTCGGTCCTTGGCACCCATTTACAATAAACCAAACTCCCGTAATTTGGCAGTGTCAGCCGCAAACCGGAAACCTTTGCCTTAATTGACACTGGCGTCACAATTTCGGGGCCACTCTCCCATATTTGGGACACCTGAGCTATTATTGGGCACATGGTTGCTCCCCAGTTGCCGGTGACGGCTACAGAGGCTTTTGACTCCGTTACTGAATTAGCGGCAGCAACGATCCATGTTGTCGATTACGACACCGCGGACACCACCCGTCCCGCGGATATGGTGCGGCTGCCGACGCCGGACACCGAAGAGCTCACGGCCGAGCTCGACGGCGCCACCGAGTGGCTCGGCGTCGCGTCCGACGAGATCCTTCTCGCGGCCCTGGCCCGCACGATCGCCAAGACGCTCGGCGACGGCGTCGTCCCCGTCGATGTAGCCAGCGAGCGCGGCTGCATGCTCGACGGCGTGGCCCTGCTGTGTGCAACGGCAAAGCAGGCCGGCGCGACCGACGTGCTCCGCGGCGTCCACCGCACCCTGGCCTCGGCATCGGAGAGCGCCGCGGGCGGGATGTCGGAGGTGTACTTCAACTACCTCGGCGAGGTCCCCGAAGAATCGGTGCCGGTGCCCGTGCAGGAGACGCCTCCAGGGCTGGGTCATGCGCTGGAGCTCCGGGTGTACCGGACCGAAGGTCGGGTACACGTCGACTGGTGGTATGACACAAGCCGATTCGACGCGTACACCGTCGAAGAGCTCACCGAGCAGTTCCCGCTTGCGCTCTACGAGATGACCTCGGACGCGCTGCCGATTTCTTAAGACCCAAGATCGCGCGATGACACGGCCTCAAAGGTGCCATCGCGCGATTTTTCATTCGATTTGCGCTCGTCTTTAGAATCGAAGACAAGGGCGTCGATCCGGCCATCACCGGGGAGCCTTCGGAAGAACGGCTGATCCAGCTCAGTAGACCCGAACGGGTGGGCCCGTCATCGCCCGCATCGAGCGGCGCACTGCGAAGTGCGCAAGCGGGGTGGTACCGCGGCGCTCGCGCACCGCGCGACGTCGTCCCCGTGCCTGACGTTTTGGCACAGGAGACACGCACCAAGTGACCGCCTACCCGAAGCCGGCCGCCGGAGCACCGAACTTTCCGGCGCTGGAAGCAGACGTCCTGGACTACTGGGACAGCGATGACACGTTCCGTGCCAGCATCGCGCGTCGTGACGATGCACCGGAGTTCGTGTTCTACGACGGTCCGCCGTTCGCCAACGGCCTACCGCACTACGGCCATCTGCTGACCGGCTACGTCAAAGACATCGTGCCGCGCTATCGCACCATGCGCGGCGACAAGGTGGAGCGCCGGTTCGGCTGGGACACCCACGGCCTGCCCGCCGAACTCGAGGTTCAGCACCAGCTCGGAATCACCGACAAGGCGCAGATCGAAGAGATGGGCATCGAGAAGTTCAACGACGCGTGCCGCGCGTCGGTGCTCAAGTACACCAATGAATGGCGGGCCTACGTCACCCGTCAGGCCCGCTGGGTGGATTTCGACAACGACTACAAGACGCTGGACCCCGGCTTCATGGAGTCGGTGATCTGGGCGTTCAAGCAGCTGTGGGACAAGGGCCTGGCCTACGAAGGCAACCGGGTGCTGCCGTACTGCTGGAACGACGAAACGCCGCTGTCCAGCCACGAGCTGCGCATGGATGACGACGTCTATCAGAGCCGCCAGGACCCGGCGATCACCGTCGGATTCAAGGTCGTAGGTGGTGACGACAAGGGGCTGAGCGGGGCGTTCCTATTGGTTTGGACGACCACCCCGTGGACCCTGCCCTCCAACCAAGCGGTGGCGGTCAATCCCGAGGTCACCTACGTCCAGATTCAGGCACCCGACGGGCGGCGCTACGTGCTCGCCGAGGCGCGGCTAGGCGCCTACGCCCGCGAACTCGGCGAAGAACCCGAAGTCCTGGCCACGTACACCGGCCGGGATCTGCTCGAGACGCGCTACCTGCCGCCGTTCCCGTATTTCATGGACGCGCCCAACTCATTTCGGGTGTTGCCCGCCGAATTCGTCAGCACCGAGGACGGCACCGGCATCGTGCACATGTCGCCGGCCTACGGCGAGGACGACATGGTGACCACACAGGCCGCGGACATCGTTGCCGTCACACCGGTCGACTCGAAGGGCCGCTTTGACGAGACCGTGCCGGACTACGCCGGCCAGCACGTCTTCGACGCCAACCCGCAGATCATCCGTGACCTGAAGAACCAGGGCGGCTCCGCCGGCGTCAACGGGGCGGTGCTGTTGCGCCACGAGACCTACGAGCACTCCTACCCGCACTGCTGGCGGTGCCGAAACCCGTTGATCTACCGGGCGGTCTCGTCATGGTTCATCAAGGTCACCGACTTCCGCGATCGCATGGTCGAGCTCAACCAGGAGATCACCTGGTATCCCGAGCACGTCAAGGAGGGCCAGTTCGGCAAGTGGCTGCAGGGTGCCCGCGACTGGTCGATCTCACGAAACCGCTACTGGGGCACGCCGATTCCGGTATGGAAGTCAGACGACCCGATGTATCCGCGCATCGACGTGTACGGCAGCCTCGACGAGCTCGAGCGCGATTTCGGGGTCCGGCCGACAGATCTGCACCGGCCCTATATCGACGAGCTGACGCGCCCCAATCCCGATGACCCGACGGGCCGATCGACCATGCGTCGCATCGAGGACGTTCTCGACGTCTGGTTCGACTCGGGATCCATGCCGTATGCGCAGGTGCACTATCCGTTCGAGAACCAGAAATGGTTCGACGGGGGGGGGGGAAGAGCGTGAGCGGTGCCGGTGGCGTGGTCGGCGAGGAGGCGCACTTTCCCGGCGACTTCATCGTCGAGTACATCGGCCAGACCCGCGGATGGTTCTACACGCTGCACGTCCTGGCCACCGCGCTGTTCGACCGCCCGGCGTTCAAAACCTGTGTGGCGCATGGCATCGTGCTGGGCAACGACGGGCAGAAGATGAGCAAGTCGCTGCGCAACTATCCCGACGTCACCGAGGTTTTCGACCGCGACGGCTCCGACGCGATGCGATGGTTCCTGATGGCGTCACCGATCCTGCGCGGCGGCAACCTGATCGTCACCGAGCAGGGCATCCGCGAAGGCGTGCGCCAGGTACTGCTGCCGCTGTGGAACGCCTACACGTTCCTGGCGCTCTACGCCCCGAAGAAGGGCACGTGGCGGACGGACTCGGCCAACGTGCTGGACCGCTACATCCTTGCCAAACTCGCAGCACTACGCGACGACCTCACGGTGTCGTTGGACACCTGCGACATCTCCGGAGCCTGTGACCAGCTGCGCCAGTTCACCGAGGCCCTGACGAACTGGTATGTGCGACGGTCGCGTTCGCGGTTCTGGGAGGAGGATCCCGACGCCATCGACACGCTGCACACGGTGCTGGAGGTGACCGGCAGGCTGGCGGCGCCGCTGCTGCCGCTCATCACCGAGGTGATCTGGCGTGGCGTGACGGGGGAACGTTCGGTACATCTGACCGACTGGCCCGCTGCCGACCTTCTTCCGCAGGATCCGCAGTTGGTGGCGGACATGGACCTGGTCCGCGAGGTCGCGTCCGTGGGCTCTTCACTGCGCAAGGCCAAGAAGCTGCGAGTGCGGCTGCCGCTGCCGAAACTCACTGTGGCGGTGGATAATCCGCAGCGGCTCGAGCCGTACCGCGACCTCATCGCCGACGAGCTCAACGTCAAGAGCGTTGAACTCACCGACGACATCGCCACCTACGGTCGCTTCGAGTTGACCGTGAACGCCAAGGTCGCGGGACCGCGGCTCGGCAAGGACGTCCAGGCGGCGATCAAGGCGGTGAAGGCCGGCGAGGCGGTCGCCAACGCCGATGGAACGTTGAGCGCCGGGCCGGCTGTGCTGCAGCCCGACGAGTACAGCTCGCGGCTGGTGGCGGCCGACCCCGAGTACACCGCCGCGCTGCCCGAGGGTGCCGGGCTGGTGGTGCTCGACGGCACCGTCACCGAAGAGCTGGAAGCCGAGGGCTGGGCCAAGGACCGCATCCGCGAACTGCAGGAGCTGCGCAAGTCGACGGGTCTCGAGGTGTCCGACCGCATCTCGGTCGTGATGGCGGTTCCGGTTGCGCACGAGGACTGGGCCCGCACACACAGCGACCTCATCGCGCGCGAAATCCTGGCCACCAGCTTCGAATTCGGCGAGCCGACCCCGGCCAGCGAGATCGGCGACGGTGTGCGCGTTGCGATCGCAAAGGTCAACTAACTCTCGCCGGAATCGCCTTGATGCGGTCGATCATCGCGGCGAACTCGTCGTCATTGCCCGGATCCGGCGGCGTGTCGAGCGCGATGCCGTCACACAGCCGGTCGTACCAGGACGCAAGCACGCCGGGAAGTTCGGCGTAGGTCCCCTGCGGAACGAGTTGGCTGACAACGTCGTCGGTGAGTACGCCTGCCAGTGCCGACCACTCCTTGCCATGGGCAAGCTCGCTGAGGCGACTTCCGATCTCGTGCAGCCCGAAGAGCTCCAGCGTTCGTTGATACGCCGGGGTCGAGTACAGGAACGCGAGTTCTGAGCGCAGGTCATCGCGGGCGGCGGCGACGGCCGCTTCGTCGCGTCCGCAGATGACCCGCGGCACGACGACCACCTGCGGGCCTCCGCCCGCGTGCTTCCGTTTCGCCGTGCCTGCGGACAGGGCCGGCAGCACGTACTCGCGCAGCACCGCGGGGTGCGAACTCGTCGGATGCGCGACGAAGCCGTCGGCGACGGCGCCGGCAAGCGTGCACATCCGGCGGTTGACGCCGCCCGTCCAGATCGCAGGGGCAGCCACGTCGAGGGGCCGGGTTTGAAGTACGGCTGGAGGCGGGTGAACGTGTAATGGCTGCCGCGGTGCTCCAGACTCCGTTCATCCGCGAAGGCCGCGAATATGGCGCGAAGCGACTCGACGTAGTCACGCAGCTGCGCCACGGGATCCGTCCACGGCATGGAGAACCGTCCGACGATGTTGCCCCGCACCTGCGTGGCGATACCGAGCTGGAATCGGCCGCCGGAGTAGCGGGCCAGTTCCCACGCCGCGCAGGCGGTCACCATCGGGCTGCGGGCGAACGCGACGACCATGCTGGTCCGAACCGCCAACGTCGAGCTGTGCTCCAGCGCGAGGGCGCACACGGCGAACGGATCGCGAACCGTCTCGGAGACGTGGACGGTGTCGAACCCCAGTTCTTCGATGCGCCGCACCCGGTCGGCCACATCGCTCAGTCGCGTGCTCGCGGGAAGCGAGGTGATCACGTCCACGACGTGGACTCCCGGCTGGCTCGGGCCGATCGGCCGCCGAACGAGACGGTGTCGCCATGGCGCAGTTGCCGACCGCGGCGGGTTTCGATTGCACGTTGACGAGGACGAGCCCATCGGCGATCACGCCCTTGGCGTCCGAGCCGCTGTCGATCAGATTGGCCAAATTCAGAAATTGGCCGAGGCGAATCGATTCACCCCGGATCGGCACGTCACCGACCGGTTGCGCCATGACGTCAGGTTAGCGAAATAGCATCGGCGGGTGTGGACGGTCGCTGGGTGGTGCACCTCGACATGGACGCGTTCTTCGCGTCGGTCGAGCAGCTGACCAGGCCGACCCTGCGTGGCCGGCCCGTCCTGGTCGGCGGGCTCGGCGGTCGCGGCGTGGTCGCGGGCGCGAGCTACGAGTCCCGGGTGTTCGGCGCCCGATCGGCGATGCCCATGCACCAGGCCCGCCGGATGGTGGGCGCCGTTGCCGTGGTGTTGCCGCCGCGCGGCGTCGTCTATGGCGTGGCCAGCCGCCGCGTTTTCGACACCGTGCGCACCTATGTGCCCGTCCTGGAGCAGCTTTCGTTCGACGAGGCCTTCGGCGAACCCGTCGAACTCGCGGGTGCGTCGGCCGACGACGTCGAAGCGTTCTGCCGGACCTTGAAGTCCAAGGTTCTCGATGAGACGGGACTGGTCGCCTCCGTCGGCGCCGGATCGGGCAAGCAGGTCGCCAAGATCGCCTCGGACCTGGCAAAACCCGACGGCATCCGGGTTGTGTCCCGCACCGAGGAGCGGGTGCTGCTCGACGCGTTGCCGGTGCGTCGGCTGTGGGGCATCGGGCCGGTCGCCGAGGAGAAGCTGCACAGGCTCGGCATCGACACCATCGGCGCGTTCGCCGCACTGAGCGACGCCGAGGCCACCAACATCCTCGGCGGCGCCGTCGGCGCGGCCCTGCACCGGCTGGCCCGGGGCATCGATGAGCGGCCTGTCGCCGAGAACTCGCCCGCCAAGCAGATCAGCGCCGAATCGACGTTCCCCGAGGATCTGACCACCCTCGATCAGCTACGCGAAGCCGTGGCACGCATCGGCGAGCACGCCCATTCGCGACTGGAGAAGGACGGCCGCGGTGCCCGCACTATCACCGTCAAGCTGAAGAAGTCCGACATGAGCATCCTCACCCGGTCGGCGACGCTGCCGTACGCCACCACCGATGCCTCCACGCTGATCGCCACTGCTCGCCGGCTGCTGCTCGACCCGATCGAGGTGGGGCCGATTCGCCTTGTCGGCGTTGGCTTTTCGGGACTCTCTGAGGTTCAGCAGGAGTCGCTGTTCCCGGATCTGGAGTTGATGGCCGAGGAGGTGTCCAACACCCGGCTGCCGCCGACGCTGACCGACGCGACCGCGACAGCCGCCTGCCTGGCGAGTCGGCGACGACGTCACCCACACCACCTACGGGCACGGGTGGATCCAGGGCGCCGGCCACGGCGTGATGACGGTGCGGTTCGAGACCCGCAGCACCGGAGCCGGGCCGGTGCACACGCTGCCCGACGACACTCCCGACGTCGCCCGCGCGAACCCCGTCGACAGTCTGGACTGGCCGGACTACGTCGAGGAGCTGAGCCGCTACCAGAGCTCGCCATGAGCGGCGGACAGGGTGAATCCGTGGTTGTTGTAGCTCTCGCAGCGCCGTGTCGTGTTTCTCGACCGCGCACGTCGCACCCCAGTTCTCCAGGCGGTAGCCCTCGGCAAGGGCGAGCCCCAGCATCCCGGCGGCAGCGGCCGCGCGACGAGCGTTCACGGTTCCCTCGCTATCAGCTTTTTCAGCCCCAGCGGGCCAGGACGTCCCCGGCAGGTGCGCCCGCCGCCAACGCCGCCATCAGCAGAACCCTGGCCTGAGGCGGCTGCAGCCGTGGCATCATCACGGCCCCGGCGTCCGCGAGGTCGCGGCCTGGGCCGTATCCGGGGCTCACCTGCCCACCGGGCACCCGGGTGGACACCGCGACGGCCACACCGTCGCGGCAGTGCCGCCGCACACCGTCGATCACCGCGGCGCCCGCGTTGCCCGACCCCAACGCCCCCAGCACGAGCCCCTTGGCGCCGGCAGCCACACAGGCGTCCATCGCCACGGTGTCGCAGCCGGGATACACCGCGAGGGTGTCGACCCGGGGCGCGTCCGCCGCCGACGGCGCGGCCAGAAACGGCCGATCCTTCGACGCCTGAACCGCGAACGCCCCGTCGGACACCGTGCCGAGCGCAGAACCCGCGAAGCCCTGCCGGTTGGCCGTCGCGACTTTCTGCAGGCCAAGGGGTTGCCACACCGTCCCCGCGAAGCTCACCAGCACACCGAGGCCGTGCGACTGCGGGCTCGCAGCGACCGTCAGCGCGTCGCGCAGGTTGCGCGGTCCGTCGGCATCCGGGGCGTCGGCGCTGCGCTGTGCGCCGGTCAGGACGACCGGGACCGTCCCGTCATACGTCAGCTCCAGCCACAGCGCCGTCTCCTCCATGGTGTCGGTGCCGTGGGTGATCACCACGCCATCGGCGTCGGACAGCGAGGTCACCGCCGCGCGGATCCGGTCCCAGTCGGCGAGCGTGAGCATCGAGGAGTCCACCGCCATCAGGTCGATGACCTGCACGTCGAGGCCGGAGGTGAGGTCGGCGCCCGAGCGGGTCGGGCGCTTCACGCCGTGGTCGTCGGCACTGGTCGCGATGGTGCCGCCGGTGGTGACGACGACGAGGTTGGCCATGGGTGGAATTCTGGCGCATTCACGCTTTGGAATGATGGGGGAGTGAATGACGAATCCTCGGGGTCGGCCGAGCCGGTGTCCGATGCCGCGGCGCCGCTGCCCGAGGACCAGCCTGCGCCCAGGCGCCGGCTGCGCATGCTGCTCACCGTCGCGGGAATAGTGCTGGTCGCCGACATCGTCACCAAGGTGCTCGCGGTCAGACTTCTGACTCCGGGTCAGCCGGTGCCGATCATCGGTGACACCCTGACCTGGACTCTCGTGCGCAATTCGGGTGCCGCGTTCTCGATGGCCACCGGGTACACCTGGGTGCTCACCTTGATCGCGACGGCGGTGGTGTTCGGCATCATCTGGATGGGCCGCCGGCTGGTGTCGCCGTGGTGGGCGATCGGTCTCGGCATGATCCTGGGCGGGGCGATGGGAAACCTGGTCGACCGGTTCTTCCGGTCGCCCGGCCCGCTGCAGGGCCACGTGGTGGACTTCCTGTCCATCGGATGGTGGCCGGTGTTCAACGTGGCCGATCCGTCGGTGGTGGGTGGAGCGATCCTGCTCGTCGCGCTGTCGCTGTTCGGCTTCGACTTCGACACGGTCGGGCGTCGCACGGGCGGCGACGATTCGGACAGTGGCAGTGGTGGCGACGGTGGCGGGGATGGCGGCAGGGGCTGATGACCACCCGCTCGATGCCGGTCCCCGAAGGGCTGGCGGGTATGCGCGTCGATGCGGGCCTGGCACGGCTGCTCGGGCTGTCGCGGACGGCGGCCGCGGCGTTGGCCGAAGACGGCGGCGTCGATATCGACGGCACGCGGGCAGGTAAGTCCGACAAACTCGCCGCCGGCGCGTGGCTGGAGGTTCGGTTACCGGAAGCGCCTGCGCCGGTGGAGAATACGCCCGTCGAGATCGAGGGCATGTCGATCCTGTACTCGGACGCCGACATCGTCGCGGTCGACAAACCGCCCGCTGTCGCAGCGCATGCCACTGTCGGCTGGAGTGGGCCGACGGTGCTCGGCGGACTGGCCGCGGCGGGCTTCCGCATCAGCACGTCGGGAATCCATGAGCGCCAAGGGATTGTGCACCGCCTCGACGTGGGCACCTCGGGTGTCATGGTGGTGGCGATCTCGGAGCGCGCGTACACGGTGCTCAAGCGTGCGTTCAAGCAGCGCACCGTCGAGAAGCGTTATCACGCTCTGGTACAGGGTCACCCCGACCCGTCCAGCGGAACCATCGACGCGCCGATCGGGCGCCACCGGGGACACAACTGGAAATTCGCCGTCACCGAGGGCGGCAGGCACAGCATCACCCATTACGACACGCTCGAGGCGCATCAGGCGGCGAGCCTGCTCGATGTCGAGCTGGAAACCGGCCGCACACATCAGATTCGGGTGCACTTCGCGGCGCTGCACCATCCCTGCGCCGGTGACCTCACCTACGGTGCCGACCCGACATTGGCGAAAAGGCTTGGGCTGGAGCGCCAATGGCTGCATGCCCAATCCCTGGCATTCACCCATCCCGCCGACGGGCGGCGCGTCGAGATCACCAGTCCCTACCCGGCCGACTTGCAGCATGCCCTCGACGTGCTGCGACATCAAGCACGGTGAGCGATACCCGAAAGTCCGGGCTGTTGTTCGGCGTTGGCGCGTATGCGTGTTGGGGGATATTCCCGGCATTCTTCCCTCTGCTCAAGCCGGCAGGAGCATTCGAGATCCTTGCGCACCGGATCGTGTGGTGCTTCGTACTGATGATCGTGGTCATCGCGGGGGTGCGCCGGCTCGGCGATATCCGCGCGATCACGACGCGCACATGGTTGTTGCTGACGTTCGCATCGGCCCTGATCTCGGTCAACTGGGTCATCTACATCTACGCCGTCAACAACGGCCACGTCGTCGACGCCGCGCTCGGCTACTTCATCAACCCGCTGGTGACGGTGGCGCTGGGGTTGTTGCTGTTCCGTGAGCGGCTCAACCGTGCCCAGTTCGCCGCCCTGGCCATCGCGGTGGGCGCCGTGGTAGTGCTCACTGTCGAGGTCGGCTCCCCACCCATCATCGGCATCGGACTGGCGCTGTCGTTCGGCCTGTACGGCGCGGTGAAGAAGGTGGTGCCGACCGACCCTCGGGTCAGCGTCGGCGTCGAGGCCGGAATAGCGGCACCGTTTGCGCTCGCCTTCATCGTCGTGCTGGAGGCGACCGGCGACGGAACGTTGGCCGACCACGGTGCCGGTCACGTCGTTCTGATGATTTTGTCTGGTGTGGTCACGGCGCTTCCGCTGCTGCTGTTCGCCGCGGCGGCGCAGCGGTTGCCACTGGTGACGATGGGCCTGTTGTTCTATCTCACGCCTGCGATGCAGCTCACCTGGGGTGTCGTCGTCGGCCATGAGCCGATGCCGCTGGTGCGCTGGGTCGGCTTCGCGCTGATCTGGCTGGCCCTGGTGGTGTTCAGCGTGGATGCGCTGTGGCGGGCCCGTGTCGATCGGGCCCCGCTTCAATCGTCATCCCGGTGACACCATCATCGTCAGAAAGGATTCAGTCATGCGGTACTGCCTGTTGATGCACTACCAGGAGGCCAGTGAGGTCGGGTTGACGGAGGAGGACATGGCTCCCGCCATGGAAGCCTTCAAGGCGTACGCGGACGATCTGACCGCCGCCGGCGTGCTGATCGACACCGAGGTGCTCGAACCGGTCCTCGCCAGCACCACGGTGACCGCCCGTAACGGCACCCCCGAGGTGCAGGACGGACCGTTCGCCGACACCAAGGAGAAGCTGGGCGGCATTTTCGTCATCGAGGTCGACAACCTCGACGAGGCCCTGACGTGGGCGCATCGCAATCCCGCCAACGGCTGGGGTTCCGTCGAAATCCGCCCGGTGGCGCGGACATACGCCGCCGACCGCGGGTGGCACACCCCCTGAACGAGCCCGGGGTCGTCCAGCAGCGGGTAGCCGACCTCGTCCGCGATTCCTACGGTCGGCTACTCGCGGTGCTGGCGGCACCCACACGCGACATCGCCGCCGCCGAGGACGCGCTGGCCGACGCGCTCGAACGCGCGCTGGCCCGCTGGCCCGACGACGGCATCCCGGACAACCCCGACGGCTGGGTCCTCACCGTCGCGCGCAACCGGCTACGCGACATGTGGAAGTCCGCGGCCTACCGGACGACGACGGTCATAGACGAAATCAGTGATGCTCCAATCACTTTGGAAGACAACATGCCTGCGATACCGGACCGGCGGCTGGAGCTGATGCTGGTGTGCGCCCATCCCGCCATCGCGGAGAACATCCGCACCCCACTGATGCTGCAGACGGTGCTGGGCGTCGAGGCCGCCGCCATCGCGGAGGCCTTCGCCGTCGAACCGGCCACCATGGCCCAGCGACTGGTGCGGGCCAAGAAGCGCATCCGCGACGCCGGGATCCCGTTCGTGCTGCCCGAACGAGACGACCTCGCCGCGCGGTTGCCCGCGGTGTTGGAGGCCGTTTACGGCGCCTACGCGATCGATTGGCAGCTCAGCCCCCAGGGCCCGCCGATCGACACCCTGTCCGCCGAGGCGCTGCACCTGGCGTTGGTGCTGGCTGACCTGCTGCCCGCGGAGCCCGAAGCCCTGGGTCTGGCCGCGCTCGTGTGTCTGTCCGAGTCGCGGCGGGAGGCGCGGCGCACCGAGGACGGCCGATTCGTCCCACTCGACGAGCAGGACACCGCGCGCTGGGACGCCACGCTGATCGCCCGCGGTGAGGCGCTCCTGCGCCGCGCCCATGGCCTCGGCCGGCCGGACAGATTCCAGTACGAGGCGGCGATCCAGTCGGCTCACTGCTCGCGTGCCCGCACGGGTCGGGTCGACGGCGAGACGCTGCGGAAGCTGTACCGGGCGGTGCTGCGGGTGGCGCCGTCGCTGGGCGCGGCGGTCGCCGCGGCAGCGGTCGACGGCGAGATCGACGGACCGAACGCGGGTTTGCGCGCGCTGGACGCGATTACCGACCCGGCAGTCGGCCGATTTCAGCCGGCGTGGTCGGCGCGGGCCCATTTGTTGGCCGAGGCGGGGCGGCCTGTGGAGGCAGTGGAGGCGTACCGCCGCGCCGTCGAACTGACGAAGGATCCCGGACTGGCCGACTACCTTTTGCGGAGGATTCGCAATCTGTCCCCTTGAGCGTGATCCAGCAATGCCATGACGATTGCTCGTGGGGGCATTGTCCGGCCCGATGGAGCATAAGGAGGCGCGGGCGGGGCGCCCGAGAGCAATTGCCAAGCAACTTGGTCGCCTTTTTCGTCTGTGGATTGCTGGACAACGAGATTCGACCGTTCACTGATCGTCGCCCCGCGGTTGGCTGCCGCGGTCGGCGCGGACGGATACGCCCCGTCGTGGCATTTCGACGCGTTGATCGCGTGCTCCGACCCCGCCCGGTAGTAGGGAAACACCCGATTCCTCTGGGCCCTCCTGCGTCCTAGCGTGGAGGTATGGATGGCGTCTGGTTCGCGGCGATGGTTGCGGCACTCGTGGCGGCGGGTGTGGCTGCCCAACTCGGTTGGCAGCTTCCGCCGATGGCCGAGGTGAAACGCATGCTCAGGCTCGGTCGATTGCGTTCTGATGAGTCGCCCACTTCTCAGCCCACGTCTGCAGTGGTTGCAGAGCCGCGATAAGCGCCCGCCCGACCTGGGTTAGCCGGTATCCGCCCGCGTCGTGGTCGACGATTCCACCTCGCGAAGCTCCTTGCGCCGGGTGTTCAGCGAGCCCGGATTGGTGTCGCACGCCGCCTGAAGTGCCCGGAACGTCAACGGCTCGCCGCGCAGTTTCCACAGCAGCAGCACTGCACGGTCGACGACGACCTCTGGGCGGATTTGACCGCACACCACGGTGACGAGGCGATCCTGGAATTGCTCATGCTGGCGGGCACGTATCGCACGGTGAGCTATCTCGTCAACGGTCTGCGACTGCCGCCGGAGCCCAGCCGTCCGGTTCCCGGCATAGGGGACACCCGGCAAAGACACGCAGCCCCGACACGCCGAGATCTGTCGGGCCGCGGTCATAGACTGGCGACCCTATGAACTCGAGCCCGTCACCTCTTCGCGCGAGCGCTCCACCGCCCGATCTTCGCGCACGCGCTCAGGGGTCTTTCGTGCACTTGCACAATCACACCGAATACTCGATGTTGGATGGTGCCGCGAAGGTCAAGCCGATGCTGGCCGAGGCACAGCGACTGGAGATGCCCGCGATCGGCATGACCGATCACGGAAACATGTTCGGCGCCAGCGAGTTCTACAACGCCGCAACCGAAGTGGGGATCAAGCCGATCATCGGCGTGGAGGCCTACATCGCCCCCGGGTCGCGGTTCGACACGAAGCGCATTCTGTGGGGTGACCCAAGCCAGAAGTCCGACGACGTCTCGGGCAGCGGGTCCTACACCCATATGACCATGGTCGCCGAGAATGCGACGGGCCTGCGCAACCTTTTCAGGCTCTCCTCGCTGGCCTCTTTCGAGGGCCAACTCGGCAAGTGGTCGCGGATGGACGCCGAACTCATCGCCGAAAACGCGGCGGGCATCATCGCCACCACGGGCTGCCCGTCCGGTGAGGTGCAGACGCGGCTTCGTCTCGGGCACGACCGCGAGGCGCTCGAGTCGGCGGCGAAGTGGCGGGAGATCTTCGGGCCCGAGAATTACTTCCTCGAGTTGATGGACCACGGCCTGGACATCGAGCGCCGGGTCCGCGAGGGGCTGCTGGAGATCGGCCGCAAGCTGGACATCCCGCCGCTGGCCACCAACGACTGCCACTACGTCACCCGGGACGCCGCGCACAACCACGAGGCGCTGCTGTGCGTGCAGACGGGCAAGACGCTGTCGGATCCGAACCGGTTCAAGTTCGACGGAGACGGCTACTACCTGAAGTCGGCCGCCGATATGCGCGCCCTGTGGGACGACCAGCTGCCCGGCGCGTGCGACTCGACCCTGCTGATCGCCGAGCGGGTGCAGTCCTACGCCGACGTGTGGACACCCCGCGACCGGATGCCGGTCTTCCCCGTGCCCGAGGGCCATGACCAGGCGTCGTGGCTGCGGCATGAGGTCGACGCGGGCCTGGCGCGCCGTTTCCCGCAGGGAGTGGCGTCCGATTACGTCGACCGCGCCGCTTTTGAGATCGACGTCATCTGCGCTAAGGGGTATCCGTCGTACTTCCTGATCGTTTCCGACCTGGTGAACTACGCGCGGTCGGTCGACATTCGGGTCGGTCCGGGCCGGGGGTCGGCGGCGGGCTCGCTGGTCGCGTACGCGCTGCGCATCACCGATATCGACCCCATCGAGCACGGTCTGCTGTTCGAGCGCTTCCTCAACCCCGAGCGCGCGTCGATGCCCGATATCGACATCGACTTCGACGACCGACGCCGCGGCGAGATGGTGCGCTACGCCGCCGACAAGTGGGGCCAGGACCGCGTCGCTCAGGTCATCACCTTCGGCACCATTAAAACCAAGGCGGCACTGAAGGATTCGGCCCGTATCCATTACGGGCAGCCTGGTTTCGCGATCGCCGACCGGATCACCAAGGCGCTGCCTCCACCGATCATGGCCAAGGACATATCGTTGTCCGGGATCACCGACAGCAGCCATGAGCGGTACAAGGAGGCCGCCGAGGTCCGCGGGCTGATCGACACCGATCCCGACGTGCGCACGATCTACGAGACGGCGCGCGGGCTGGAAGGGCTGATCCGCAACTCCGGCGTGCACGCCTGCGCGGTGATCATGAGCAGCGAGCCGCTGACCGAGGCGATCCCACTGTGGAAGCGGCCGCAGGACGGCGCGATCATCACCGGTTGGGACTATCCGTCGTGTGAGGCCATCGGCCTGCTGAAGATGGACTTCCTCGGCCTGCGCAACCTGACCATCATCGGCGACGCGCTGGAGAACATCAAGGCCAACCGGGGCATCGAACTCGACCTCGAGTCGGTGCCACTCGACGACAAGGCCACCTACGAGTTGTTGGGTCGCGGCGACACGCTCGGGGTGTTCCAGCTCGACGGCGGGCCTATGCGCGATCTGCTACGTCGCCTCAAGCCGACCGGCTTCGAGGACGTCGTCGCCGTGATCGCGCTGTACCGGCCGGGCCCGATGGGCATGAACGCCCACAACGACTACGCCGACCGCAAGAACAACCGCCAGGCGATCAAACCGATCCACCCCGAACTGGCCGAGCCGCTCGCGGAGATCCTTGCCGAGACCTACGGCCTGATCGTCTACCAAGAACAGATCATGCGCATCGCGCAGAAGGTCGCCAGCTACTCGCTCGCCCGAGCAGACATTCTGCGAAAGGCGATGGGCAAGAAGAAGCGTGAGGTACTCGATAAGGAGTACGAGGGCTTCTCCGAAGGCATGAAGGACAACGGGTTCGCGGCCGCGGCCATCAAGGCGCTGTGGGACACGGTGCTGCCCTTCGCCGACTACGCGTTCAACAAGTCCCACGCCGCCGGCTACGGCCTGGTGTCCTACTGGACGGCCTACCTCAAGGCCAACTATCCGGCCGAATACATGGCGGGGCTGCTCACCTCGGTGGGCGATGACAAGGACAAGGCGGCCGTCTACCTCGCCGACTGCCGCCGCCTGGGCATCACGGTGCTGCCGCCCGATGTCAACGAGTCGAGCCTGAACTTCGCCTCCGTCGGCGAGGACATCCGCTACGGCTTGGGCGCAGTTCGCAACGTCGGAGCCAATGTCGTTGCCTCGCTGATCAATTCGCGAACCGACAAAGGCAAGTACGTCGACTTCTCCGACTACCTGAACAAGATCGACATCGGCGCCTGCCACAAGAAGGTCACCGAGTCGCTGATCAAGGCGGGCGCGTTCGACTCACTGGGTCATCCGCGCAAGGGCCTGTTCCTGGTGCACACCGACGCGGTCGATTCGGTGCTGGGCACCAAGAAGGCCGAAGCGATGGGCCAGTTCGACCTGTTCGGCGGTGCCGACACCGCCACCGACGCGGTGTTCACCATCAAAGTGCCCGAGGAGGAGTGGGAAGACAAACACAAGCTGGCACTGGAGCGCGAGATGCTGGGCCTCTACGTGTCCGGCCATCCGCTCAACGGCATCGCCCACCTGCTGGCAGCCCAGGTCGACACCGCGATTCCGGCCATCCTCAACGGCGACATCCCCAACGAGACGCAGGTGCGGCTCGGCGGCATCCTGGCGTCGGTGAACCGGCGGGTCAACAAGAACGGGTTGCCCTGGGCATCAGCGCAATTGGAAGATCTCACCGGCGGCATCGAGGTGTTGTTCTTCCCGCAGACATATTCGACGTTCGGTACCGAGATCGCCGACGACGCCGTGGTGCTGGTGGGCGCGAAGGTGGCGATCCGTGACGACCGGATCTCCCTGATCGCCAACGAGCTTGTCGTGCCGGACTTTTCGAATGCCCAGATCAACCGACCGCTGGCCGTCAGCCTCCCGACGCGACAGTGCACGGTCGACAAGGTCACCGCACTCAAGCAGGTGCTGGCCCGCCATCCCGGAACATCGCAGGTACACCTGCGGCTGATCAGCGGCGAGCGCATCACCACGCTGGAACTGGACGCCGCGCTGCGGGTGACACCGTCCTCGGCGTTGATGGGCGATCTGAAGGCGCTGCTGGGCCCCGGTTGCCTGGGCTGATGTCATTTCGCCGACTACACGAAAAGGGATGCTTCGTCATTCCGAACCCGTGGGACCGGGGGACGGCGATCGCGTTGGCGGCCATGGGCTTTCCGGCGCTGGCCACGACCAGCGCGGGCGTCAGCTTTGCGCGGGGGTTGCCCGACACGCCGACCGCGCTGGGTGTCGACGCGGCACTTCGCAACATCGCCGAGATCGTCGACGCCGTCGAACTGCCGGTCAATGCCGACTTTCAGGCGGGCTACGCAGATGACCTGGACGGGCTGGCAGCGAACGTCAGGCGTTGCGTGGCAACCGGGGTCGCCGGCTTGTCCATCGAGGATGCCAGAGGTGGCGCCGAGGATCCTCTGTATTCGTTGCCCGAGGCGGTGGAACGGATTCGCGTCGCGGTGTCCGCCATCGACGGTGCCGACGTGCTCCTGACGGCACGCGCCGAATGCTTCCTGTACGGCCACCCCGATCCTCTGCGGGAGGCAATCACGCGGTTGCAGGCATTTGCCGAGGCGGGCGCCGACGTGTTGTACGCACCAGGTGTGCGGACGCGGGAGGACATCGCCGCGATCGTCGACGCGCTTCGGCCGTCGCCCGTCAACGTCTTGATGTCGTCCGACACGGGCCTGACGGTGAACGACCTCGCGGAACTCGGTGTGCGGCGGATCAGTGTTGGCTCTGCGCTGTCACGGGTCGCGTGGGGAGCGTTCCTCTCGGCCGCCCGCCGCATCGCAGAGCACGGTTCCTTCGCGGGGCTGGCTGACACTGCGAGCTTCGACGAGCTCAACGGCCTCTTCGAGACACCGCGGACTCGGTAGCCGGTTAGAACGTGTAGCGGAGGATTCGCGCCTTGCGCGCACCGGATTCCGTCTTGCCCATCAGTTTGGTGGCGACCCCGATCCACGACGGGAACAGGTCAACCTCCGGCTGGTGCGCCAGGCTGGCCTCCTCGACCAGTTTCATCCGCGGGTTCCACGTCTCGGGATAGTGTGCGTCCTTGAACCCCGCGTAGCCCCACTGGCTTCCGACGTCCTTGAACATCTTCTGCGGGTAGAGCTTGACCGCAAGCCGGCTGAGCGCGCCGATGCGGCCGTAGTCGTTGAACGCCAGTTCTCCGGAGGCGAAGTGGTCGGTGATGCGGCGGAAGATCCCGGCAATCATCGCTTCTGACAGGAATGCGAAGAGCCCGTCGGCGATCAGCATGGTCGGGCGCTCGGCCGGAATGGCGTCGGGCCAGGCTTCGTCGGCCAGCGATATCGGTACGGAGTGCGAGTGCGCGTTCGCGGGCAGCACCTGGTCGCGAAGCCCCGTGATGCCGGGCAGGTCGACGCTGTACCAGTCGACAGACGGCGGCGGGTCGACGCGATAAAAGCCACTGTCGAGTCCGGCGCCGAGATCGACGACCACCGCGTCGGGATGCTCGGCCACGAACGCTCGCACCCGGTCGTCGAGCATCTTGGCGCGTAACGCGGTCTGGCACGCCACGCTCGACTGCACACCCAACCCGGCGAAGTCGTAGTCGATCTTGCCGACGACGTCATAGGCGAGGCGGTCACCGAGGATCGGCCGTGGCCACTGGCTGTCGAGCGCGCGGGCGTATTCGGTGAGAAACGCGGTCTGTTCCATCGGTGTCAGTTCGGTGGTCGCGATGCCCATGAACGCGACCGTACTCCGATTTCCGGGCTGAACGGTCAGCCCAAAACGTTCACCGCCCTTGCGATTACGAGCGCCAGGGTGGTAAACGAGACGATCGCCTGCACCGTCATCATCGCCTTTGCCCATCGGGCCATCGGCATCGTGTCGGTGGGGGAGAAGGCCACCACGTTCGTGAAGCTCACGTAGAGGTAATCGATGAACTCCGGGCGCCAATTCGGCGGAGCCAGTTCACGTTCCGTCATTTGCGGAAACATGAAGTCGGGGTAGGCGCTGTCGCCTTCGCGGCGGGCGAAGGGCCCGCCTCGGTCAAGCTCCCAATACCAGATGCCGAAGACGATCACGTTGGTGACGTAGATCGCGCCGCCACTGCCCAGCAACACCCCCACGTTGTTGCTCACCTCGCCGGAGAGGATGCGGACGTCCAGCACGAACGCCGACAGTGTGTTGTCCAACGTGATGGCGGCGAGCAGCACATAGCTGGCCCACCTGCCGAACGTCGACCGTCTCGACAGGCGCAGCGGGTTCAGGCCAACCAGCACGACGACAAGCAGGATCTCCAGAGCGATCAGCGGCCAGCGCGGCACCACCGTGTAGCTCTTCGGAATAGCGAGCTGCAGGGCGATCGCAACGATCAGGGCGATCAGCACCGGCATCCGGTTCTCCGGATCGCCGGGCCGCAGCCAGGAGGGAATGCGGTGTTCGGCGCCCGAGGCCAGGCGTTCGGCGCGTCGGACGAACTCCTCGACCGGTTTCGGGGGTTCGGGTGTGGTGTCCATCAGCCAAGTGTGTGGGCCACCATGGAGGGATGGACGACGACACGACTGAAGATCACCTGGAGACGTCCCGCCACATCAGCGTGTGGGTCGACGCCGCACCCGAAGTGGTCTACGAATTCGCGGTGGATCCGCAGACGTGGCCGCAATGGGCCGCGGGCCTGGCCGAGGGCGGGCTGCATCAGAGCGCCGACGGCTGGGTCGCCGATTCCCCGATGGGCACCGTGACTGTGGAGTTCTCGCCACCCAACCAGTTCGGCGTGCTCGACCACGTCGTGCGGATGCCGTCCGGCGAGGCGGTCTACAACCCGCTGCGGGTGGTGCCAGGCGAGGTCGGAGAGCGTCGTTGCGAGGTCGTCTTCACCGTGCGGCGACGGCCGAACATGACCGATGCGGAATTCGACGCCGATGCCGCCGCCGTCGCTGCCGACCTGGCTACGCTGCGGCGGTTGGTCGAGAGCTGAACCACCCGCGTCGAGAGCCTGGTCCCGGCTACCACCGCTGAGTCACACACAAGTCAGGCCCTCCCACCTCAGGGAGTGCCTCACTGGTTGCAAGCGTGGTCAGTCGGACTGGAAGGCGCCGAGGCCCAGCCACACGAGGGTCCCGGCGGCCGCGGCGGCCAGCACGGACGGCGCGGCACTCGCGGTCGTGACGGCGACGATCACCAGGACGACGGCCGCGACTGCGAGCGCGAGCAGCTTGTACACCGGCCAGGGAACCCCGGCGATGCTGACTTGGTCGCGCACGGTCATAGGTTGACGATAGCTCGGAAGGAAGTTTTCGGTCAACCGAAACACCGGATGAGGCTACTCACTTTCCTAGTCCGCCTAAGCTGGTTGACATGCCACTTTCCGGAGATTACGAACCGAGCACGTCCGACTGGGCCCGCGAGAACGCGGAGAAGTACATGGAGTCCGGCGGGACCGACGGCACCGAGCTGCAGGGCAAGCCCGTCATCCTGCTGACCACCATCGGCGCCAAGTCCGGCAAGATCCGCAAGACCCCGCTGATGCGAGTGGAACACGGCGGCGAGTACGCGATCGTGGCATCGCTGGGCGGTGCCCCGAAGAACCCGGTCTGGTACCACAACGTCAAGGCCCATCCCCGGGTCGAGTTGCAGGACGGTCCGGTGACCAGGGACTACGAGGCACGCGAGGTCTTCGACGATGAGAAGGCCACCTGGTGGGAACGGGCGGTCGAGGCGTGGCCCGACTACGCCGAGTATCAGACCAAGACCGACCGTCAGATCCCGGTCTTCGTGCTCACCCCGGTTAACTGAAAACTGCAGGTTGGTGGCACCATTGATCGGTGTCCGCTGAACTGAGCCAGAGCCCTCGTACGTCGCCGCTGTCCGCGGCAGACATCGATGACGCCGCTCAGCGAATTTCCGGCGTGGTCCTGCGCAGTCCGCTCCAATTCAGTGAGCGGCTGTCGGAGGCCACCGGCGCCAGTGTCTACCTGAAGCGCGAGGACCTGCAGACCGTACGGTCCTACAAGCTGCGTGGCGCCCACAACCTGCTGATGCAGCTGTCCGCGGATGAGATCGCCGCAGGCGTCGTGTGCTCATCGGCAGGCAATCACGCTCAGGGGTTCGCGATGGCGTGCCGTTCGATGGGCATCCACGGCCGGGTCTACGTGCCGGGCAAGACGCCGAAGCAGAAGCGCGACCGCATCCGGTACCACGGTCGCGAGTTCATCGAGCTGATCGTGGTCGGCAAGACGTACGACGAGGCCGCGGCCGCCGCGCTCGAGGATGTTGCGCGGACGGGCGCGACGCTCGTTCCGCCGTACGACGATCCGCGCACGATGGCGGGGCAGGGCACGATCGCGGCCGAAATCCTCGAGCAACTCGACGGCGAACCGGATCTGGTCATCGTTCCGGTCGGCGGTGGCGGCTGCATCGCGGGCATCACCACATACCTGGCCGAACGCACGAACAACACGTCGGTGCTGGGTGTCGAGCCTGCAGGCGCGGCGGCGATGATCGCGGCGTTGGCGGCGGGCGAGCCGGTGACGCTCGACCACGTCGACCAGTTCGTCGACGGCGCGGCGGTGAACCGCGCGGGCACGCTTACCTACGCGGCGCTGGCCGCGGCGGGTGACATGGTGTCGATCACGACCGCCGACGAGGGCGCGGTGTGCACCGCGATGCTCGACCTGTACCAGAACGAGGGCATCATCGCCGAGCCCGCGGGTGCGCTGTCGGTGGCGGCGCTGAGGGAGGCCGACATCGCGCCGGGATCGACTGTGGTGTGCGTGATCTCGGGCGGCAACAACGACGTGTCCCGGTACGGCGAGGTACTCGAGCGCTCGCTGGTGCACCTCGGGCTCAAGCACTACTTCCTGGTGGACTTCCCGCAGGAGCCGGGCGCGCTGCGGCGGTTCCTCGACACGGTGCTCGGCCCCAACGACGACATCACGCTGTTCGAGTACGTCAAGCGCAACAATCGCGAGACGGGCGAGGCCCTGGTGGGAGTCGAACTCGGTTCGGCCGCCGACCTCGAAGGTCTACTCGAGCGGATGAAGGCGTCGGATATTCACGTCGAGACGTTGGAGCCGGGCTCGCCGGCATATCGCTACCTGCTTTAGGAAGGTGAGACGACGACAACGCCCGCGTCGGCAGCGGCGTCGGCCAGGCGTCTGTCATAGGTGACGAGTGCACGCAGCTCGGGCACGGACATCGCCGCGGCGAGGTGGATCGCATCGAGGGTGCGCAGTTCGGGCGGTCTGATCGCTGCCGCGGCGTCGAGCACGTTGGTGTTTATCGCGACGAAGTTGAGTCTCGCCAGCGCGGTCCGTGCGTTCTCGACAGCAGTACCGCGCCGGGCTACGGCGCGCAGCAACTCCGTGCGGGCAATCGCGGCGGTGATCCGGTTATCACCCGGGAAGCCCGCCAAGTACTGCGCCAATGCGAGCGATTCCGACTCTTCGACGACCATCTTCACCAGCGCCGACGAGTCGAAGTAGATATTCACAGACGTTCTTCGCGCTGCCGTAGCAATTCTGCTGAGGCGTCGAAATCGACACTGATTGGCACGATGTCATCCAGGGCAACCGGCGACTCCGCCGGAATGATGTCGCCGCGAAGGATCAGGTCCTCCCATGTGTCGGGACCAGCGGGCACGATGCGCGCGACCAGACGGCCGCGATGCGTGACTTCAACGGTTTCACCCCGCGCCACGCGCGCGATGTACCGGCTGGCGTGCTGCCGCAACTCGCGCAGCCCGATGCGCTCCATGTAGCACATGGTAGCACCTAGCCCACCGCCTCGATTGGGGCTTCTACCTGCACCAACGCCTCGTCATTGGCGCGAAAGATCGGCTCCAGCGGCACACCGAATTCACCGGCGAGTTCGGTGAGGAGGTTGGACCATTGGCGGTCGAGCCGTGTGACGCCGCCGCGTCCCGGACGGCTCAACAGCAGGGCGACCGTAGTACCTGCGTCCATGTCTGCCAGCAAGGTGTGCAGCGCCGACATGAGGTTGCCCATGTCGCGTCGATTCGGCGACGAGCCGATCTCGACGTCTGCAAGGAATTTGACCAGGCATCGGTCCGGCCCCATGAACGCGAAGCGCAGCAACCGCTCACCGAACCCCAGCGGTCCCATGAGCGCCCGCCAACGCTGGCGCAAGTCGGCGGCCGAGTGCACCGGGTGGGTCGCGGTCTCGACGGGCGGAATCGGCAAAAGTTCGCAATGAGGCATGCCCGAATCATGGATGTGACCGCGGGTTTGGCGGTAGTCAGTTATCCACAGGTCGGGCTGTTGTGGATGGTGACTTGACAATCGCGAACGAATGTCCGTCAATCCGCGTCGATTTCGGGCCCACCGCAGGCTCATCCCACGCCAGCACCACCTCGCCGGTGACCGGAACGTCGACAGCCTCGGTGCCGAGATTGCACGCGATCGCCAACACGCCGCGGTGCATCACAATCCACTGCTGGTTTTCGTCGTAGTCGACCCGCATGTCGTCCAGCCACGGGTCGGCGAGGTCGGGTTCGTTGTGCCGCAACTTGATCAGCTGTTCATAGACGCGACGCAGCCGGCCGTGTTCGCCGTCGTCGACCTCGTCCCACTTCAACTTGGAGCGTTCGAATGTGGCCGGGTCCTGCGGGTCGGGGATCTCGTCGGCGTCCCACCCGTGCTCGGCGAATTCGCGCTTGCGGCCCTCGGCGGTAGCCCTGGCCAGATCGGGCTCGGGATGGCTGGTGAAGAACTGGAAAGGAGACGACGAACCCCACTCCTCACCCATGAAAAGCATTGCGGTGTAGGGCGACCCGAGGGCGAGCGCGGCCTTGACCGCCAACTGGCCGGTCGTCAGATTCTGTGACGGACGGTCACCACACGCTCGATTGCCCACCTGGTCGTGTGTCAGCGTGTACGCCAACAACCGGGTCGCGGGGATCGTCGCCGTATCCAACGGCCGGCCATGGCGGCGGTGGCGGAACGAGGAATACGTGCCCGCATGGAAGTAGCCGTGCTTCAGCGTCTGCGCCAGCGCGTTCAGCGAGCCGAAATCGGCGTAGTAGCCCTGACGTTCCCCCGACACCGCGGCGTGAATGGCGTGGTGGATGTCGTCGTCCCACTGCGCGGTCATCCCCAGGCCTCCGCGGTCACGCGGGGTGATCAGCCGCGGGTCGTTGAGGTCGCTCTCTGCGATCAGGGACAGTGGACGCCCCGATTCCGCTGCCAGCGAGTCGGTTTCGGCCGCGAGCTCCTCGAGAATGTGGATGGCCGTGGTGTCGACGAGCGCGTGTACCGCATCGAGGCGCAGACCGTCGGCGTGGAAGGTTCGCATCCAACGCACCGCGCAATCGAGAATGTAGCGCCGCACCTCGTTCGCATCCGGACCGGAGATGTTGATCGACTCACCCCACGGATTGCTGCCCGAAGACAGGTACGGGCCGAATCGCGGCAGATAGTTTCCGGACGGGCCGAGGTGATTGAACACCGCGTCGATCAGCACACCCAGACCGCGGCGGTGGCACGCGTCGACGAACCGCACCAGACCCGCGGGCCCGCCGTACGGTTCGTGCACCGCGTACCACAGCACACCGTCGTAGCCCCAGCCGTGCGTCCCGCCGAAGGCGTTGACGGGCATCACCTCGACGAAATCGACACCGAGATCCACGAGATAGTCGAGTTTGTCGATTGCCGAGTCGAACGTGCCGCCCGGTGTGAACGTTCCGATGTGCAGCTCGTAGATCACCCGCCCCTCGATCGAGCGCCCCGCCCAGTCGCCGTCGGTCCATGCGTCGGGGTCGGGTTGCCACAGCGCCGAGCGGGCATGAACACCCTCGGGCTGGCGTGGCGAACGCGGATCGGGCAGCACCGTCGGGTCGTCGTCGAGAACGAACCCGTAGCGCGCCTCCGGCCCGGCGTCGACGTCGGCGCGCCACCAGCCGTCGTCGGAGCGGTTCATCTCGTGCAGCGTGCCGTCGACGTCGACCCGGACCCGGCCGGGGATCGGCGCCCACACCGAGAACCTGTCGGCCGAGCCGACGATCGAAACTCAGCCACCGGTGCGCTCCAACAGCGCCACCGGGAGGTCCGCGAACAGTTCGGCGGCGAGGGTCCGGCCGCTGAACCGCCCGCCCGAGATGCGGTCGGTCCACTCACCGGGCGGCAGGGCCAAAGCGGTGTCGCCCCATCCCGTTTCGGACAACAGAACCGTGTGCCGGCTGACGGCGGTCAGCACATCGTCGCCGCGGAGAAACGCGACGAGGTGGTCTGCAGCCGGCCCGTCGGCCAATACCGGCGTGTAGCCGCCGTCGGTGACGCTGGCCGCGCGGTCTCGCCGCAGCCGCAATGCCCCCGCAACCACCCGAAGCTTCGGATGGCGCAACGTCTTCAGTGCCTCGGCGCGGGCCGTGTAGTCCACCGGCCGACGATTGTCGGGGTCGACCAGGCTGTCCTCCCACAGCTCGGTGCCCTGATAGACGTCGGGCACCCCGGGCGCCGTGAGCGCGATCAGCTTCTGGCCCAGGGAGTCGCTTCGCGCGTGCAGATCCAGCCGGGCCACAAGAGACGTCATCTCGGTTCCGACCGGGCCGTCGAGAACGGCGTCGAACCACGCGTGTACCGCGCTTTCGAAATCGGCGTCGGGCTCGTTCCAGGATGTGTGCAGCGCGGACTCGCGAATCGCCTTCTCGGCGTACGCATGCAGCCGTTCCCTCAGCGCTGTGTCGATCGTCCCGTCGACCGGCCACACGCCGAACGCGTTCTCCAACAGGAACAGTCCGGTTGCGGCGTCGGGCGGAGGGGCGGCCAGCGCCCACTTACCCACGAGTTCGGCCCACAGCGACGGCACCTGCGACAGCACCCCGATCCGGGCGCGCACGTCCTCGCCGCGCTTGGTGTCGTGCGTGGACAGGGCCACCATCGTGTGCGGCCACATGCTCGCCCGCACCGCCGCGCGCTGATGAAACTCCGCGACGCTCACACCGAAGCGTCGGGGCTCCCCGCCGACCTCATTGAGCGAGACCAGTCGCGCATCCCGGTAGAAGAGGCAGTCCTCCATCGATTTCGCGGTCGCCGCACCGCACAGCTGCTGCAGCCGCACATTGGCCTCGGTGCTCACCGCCAAAGCCGCCGCGACGATCGCCAGCGGCGCGGCCAATTCCGGCCTCTCCGAAGTCGTATCGGCGAAAGCGGTCGGCAATAACGCCGAGAGTGCCTGGTAATCGGAGCGGTAGACGTCGATATGACTGATGAGCGTCGCCACGGCGTCGGGTAGGTCGGGGTGGTCGGTGCCAGTGGCGGCGACGATGGTGCGTCGCACGCGGTCCAACTCGCTGCGCAGGGTGTTGGTCGCGGCCCCGGCCTTCAGGCGGCGGGCCACCTCCGGCAGTGCGTCGTACGCCACGCCGGTGGCACCGAAGAGGTCGGTCAAGGGGCCGGCGCCCGCGGGATCGATGAACACGCCCCCGACCTCACGCAGCGCGTCGTAACCGGTGGTGCCTGCGACGGGAAGCGTGGGCTCAAGTGCTTCGTCGACGGCGAGGATCTTCTCGATCACGATCCAGGCCTCGGGCCCGGCTAGCTCGCGCAACCACTCGAGATAGCCTGCGGGATCGGACAATCCGTCCGGATGGTCGATACGCACGCCGTCCACCAGGCCCTCGCGGAACCAGCGCCCGACCTCGACGTGGGTTGCGTCGAATACGGCGCGGTCCTCCTGGCGGAGTCCAGCCAGCGAGGTGATGGAGAAGAACCGCCGATATCCGCACCGCCCGCTTCGCCACCCGGTCAACCGATAGTGCTGGCGGTCATGGACTTCGGAGCCCGGCCCCGAACCGGTGCCCGGCGTGATCGGATACACCAGATCGCCCAGCCGCAGCACATCACCGTCGACCTCGAGGTCGGCGATGTCGTCGTCGGAACCCAGTACCGGCAACACGATTCGGCCGCCGTCGAGATCCCAGTCGATGTCGAAGTAGGACGAGTACGCGGAACCGCGGCCGTGCTGGAGCACGTCCCACCACCACGGATTCTGTTGGGGCTTCTCGATGCCGACGTGGTTGGGCACGATGTCGACGATCAGGCCCATGCCGCGCGACCGGGCCGCCGACGACAGCCGCGCCAACCCGTCGGCGCCGCCCAGCGCGGCCGAAACCGTTGTGGGGTCGGTGACGTCGTATCCGTGCGTCGAACCCCGCGCCGCGGTCAGGATCGGGGACAGGTACAGGTGCGACACCCCGAGGTCGTCGAGGTAGGGCAGCAGATTCTCGGCGTCGGCGAACGTGAACGAGTCGCCGCGCATCTGCAGCCGATACGTCGACAGCACCGGAAAAGGCATGTGCTAGGCGGTCTTACGCAGCACCAGCAGCGACCGCCCCTGCAGGGAGAATTTCTTGCCCGCCTTCACCACCAGGTCACTGGCACCGGTCGGATCGGCCGCATCGAGAACGGCCGTCCATTGCTGGGCGTAATCCTTGCCGGGAGAAACGAAGTCGACCGCCTGGCTGTGGGCGTTGAAGCACAGCAGGAACGAGTCGTCCACCACGCGTTCGCCCCGCTCGTTCGGCGCGGGAATCGCCTCTCCGTTGAGGAACATCGCCACGCACTTGAAGCCGGAATTCCAGTCCTCTGGTTCCATCTCGCTGCCCGCCGGGGTCAGCCATGCGATGTCGCGGACCTGGTCGCCGGTGCGCAGTGGTTCGCCCTCGAAGAAGCGCCGTCGCCGGAACACCGGGTGCCGCTTGCGTAACTCGACCACCTTGCGGGTGAAGTCGAGATGGTCGGCGTTCTTGTCGCACAGCGACCAGTCCATCCACGAGATCTCGGAGTCCTGGCAGTAGACGTTGTTGTTACCTGACTGGGTGCGCCCGATCTCGTCGCCGTGAGCGATCATCGGGGTGCCCTGCGACAGCATCAGCGTGCCGATGATGTTGCGCATCTGCTTGCCCCGCAGTGCGAGGATCTCGGGGTCGTCGGTGGGTCCCTCGACGCCGCAGTTCCACGACCGGTTGTGGCTCTCGCCGTCGCGGTTGTCCTCGCCATTGGCCTCGTTGTGCTTCTCGTTGTAGGACACCAGATCGGCCATCGTGAACCCGTCGTGACAGGTGACGAAGTTGATGCTCGCGCTCGGCCGCCTGCCGGTGGCTTCGTAGAGATCCGACGACCCGGTCAGCCGGGACGCGAATTCACCGAGGGTCGCGGGCTCGCCCCGCCAGTAGTCACGCACAGTGTCGCGATACTTCCCGTTCCACTCGGTCCACAAACCCGGGAAATTGCCGACCTGGTAGCCGCCCTCGCCGATGTCCCACGGTTCGGCGATGAGCTTGACCTGGCTGACCACGGGATCCTGTTGCACCAGATCGAAGAACGCCGACAGTCGGTCGACGTCGTAGAACTCCCGCGCCAGCGTCGCGGCCAGGTCGAAGCGGAAGCCGTCGACGTGCATCTCCAGCACCCAGTACCGCAGCGAGTCCATGATCAACTGCAGCGTGTGCGGGTGGCGCGCGTTGAGGCTGTTGCCGGTGCCGGTGAAGTCCTTGTAGAACTTCAGGTCCCCGTCGAGGAGTCGGTAGTACGCGGCGTTGTCGATGCCGCGGAAGTTGATCGTCGGACCGAGGTGGTTGCCCTCGGCGGTGTGGTTGTAGACGACGTCGAGGATCACCTCGATGCCGGCCTCGTGAAAAGACCGGACCATGGTCTTGAACTCCGCTACGGCGCCGCCCGCGTGCTTGTTCGCCGCGTACTGGTAGTGCGGTGCGAAGAAGCCGAATGTGTTGTAGCCCCAGTAGTTTCGCAGTCCAAGGTCGAGCAGGCGGTGGTCGTGCAGGAACTGGTGCACCGGCATGAGTTCGATCGCGGTGACGTTCAGCGATTTGAGGTGGTCGATGATCGCCGGATGGCCCAGGCCCGCGTAGGTGCCGCGTAGCGCGTCGGGAATTCCGGGATGTGTCTGAGTCATGCCCTTGACGTGCGCCTCGTAGATCACGGTCTCGTGGTAGGGCGTGCGCGGTGCGCGGTCAGATGCCCACTGGAAGAACGGGTTGATCACGACGCTGGTCATGGTGTGGCCGAGTGAGTCGATCATCGGCGGCGTGCCACCGGCCGCCAGGTCGTCGGCCTTCAGGTCGTAGGAGTACAGCGCCTGGCTGAAGTCGAAATCGCCGTGGAAGGACTTGCCGTAGGGGTCCAGCAGCAGCTTGCTCGGATCGCAGCGATGGCCGGCGGAGGGATCCCACGGCCCGTGGACACGAAAGCCGTAGCGCTGCCCGGGCGTGACGGTGGGCAGATAGCAGTGCCAGACGTAGCCGTCGACCTCGTCGAGGTTGATGCGCTCCTCGCTGCCGTCTTTACCGATCAGGCACAGCTCGACCCGCTCGGCGACTTCGGAGAACAGCGAAAAATTCGTTCCTGCGCCGTCGTACGTCGCACCAAGGGGATAGCTCGTTCCCGGCCAGACGGTGGGTACCGACGCCGGCGCCTCGGACGCCATCAGTTGACCCACCAACCAGTGGCGGCAGCGATCTGACGTCCGAGTTCGGCGGTCATCGTGTGCACGTAGGTGGTCGAGATGTGATGGGCATCGTGATACAGCAACACATTTCCCTCTACCGCGCGACAGATGTCCTTGCGGCACAGCGCGTCGCTCATGTCCAACGGCTTGAGCAACGGGAACTGCGCGACGAAATCGAGTGTGGAGTTATACGGCGACAGTACGTCGGATCGCTTCACTCCGCAGGAGATGGCGTCACCGCCGTCGGCCAGGCAGTCGGCAGGGAAATACGGTTGACCGTTGCGTACCAGCCACGGGGTATCCCGCATCGCCAGAATCGGAATGTTGTTGTCGGACAACGTCTGCCAGATTCCGATGTAGGTGCCGGGCATCACATCGCCTGGTTTGATGTTCCACGGCCGCGTCGCGGTGGTGAACACGAAGTCGGGGTGGTCGGAGATGAGCTTGTCCATCACCCGCTCGTTCCACTCGCGGCACTTCGGATAGGGGCGGTTGTCGCCCATCACCAGTGGCACTTCCTCGGTGGTCAGCGGGCAGCCCATCTTCAGATACGTGACCACCTTGAAGTGGTGCTTCCGGCCGAGCAGATCGAGGGCGGTGATCCAGTGTTCGGCGTGCGAACCGCCCGCGAGCGCGATGGTGCGGGTCGCCGATTCGTCGCCGTAGGTGCAATTGATGACGTCGACGTTGTCGAAGTCACTGATACAGCCGTCCTCGGTGGTTCGCGGCAGGTCCTTTCTTGGCTTCCAGGACGGTCGGACGCATGGGTAGCTTCGGCACTTTCGCGTTGTTCAGAAGTGCCCGGGCGCCGGGGTAGTCGCGCAACGACAGACCCGTCAGCTCTTCGCCGGTCGAGCGTTGGACGGTCACGTGCTCGCGCCAGGTGAACGAGGTCGCGGTCAGCGCCACTCCCAACAACACGACGATCGAGCCCAGCACCATCGTCGGCCGACGCAACCGGGTGCGCAGGGGGACGGTCGGGGCCGACGTCGCGGGTGCCCGGTAGCGCAGCGGGTTCTCGACGCATTTGGTGGTCAGCCATGCCAGTACCCCGGAGACCAGCAGCACGCAGGCGCCCTCGAGGAAGTTGACGCGCGGCCGCCCTGTGTAGGACAGGTAGAAGATCAGCAGCGGCCAGTGCCACAGGTACAGCGAGTAGGCCATCGCGCCGAGCGCCACGAACGGCCTGGTCGCGAGCAGACGGTTCGGTGCGGGCATGCGGCCGCCGGTGTGCGGATCGGCCACTCGGTTCGCCGCGGAGAGGATGAACAGCATCGTCGCGCCGACCGGCACCAGCGCCCACGGGCCCGGAAACTCGTGCACCCCGTCGATCAGTGCGCCGCACGCGAGAATCGCGGCCAGTGCGATCACCGCGGCCGTCGTCCGCAGCCACATCGGCCAGCGCAGATGAGGCACCAGCGCGCCCACCAGGGCGCCCAGAAGCAGCTCCCACGCCCGCGCGAAGCTGTTGTAGTACGCCGTGGCCTGGTCGGCGTTGTGGGCGAAGATCGCGTAGACGAAGGATGCGATGGTCAGCGCGCTCAGCAGCGCGATGAACGCGATCCGCATATGGCGGCCGAAGACCCGGCGGAACAGCACGGCGCACCCGAAGATCAGCGCCAGGAAGGCGATGTAGAACTGGCCCTGTACCGACATCGACCAGATGTGCTGCAGCGGGCTGACGGCCTCACCGGCACGAAGATAATCCGACGCGGTGTTGGCCAACTCCCAGTTCTGGTAGTAGCCGAGACTGGCCAGGCTCTGGTCGGCGAATGTCTCCCAACGGGTTTCGGGCTGGATGAGAATCGTCAGGACCGCCGCGGCCGCAAGCACCACCACCAGCGCGGGCAGCAGTCGGCGAACCAGCCGGGTGACCTCCGGCACGGGCCACAGCGATGCGTCGGGCGTCATCGCCGTGCGCAGCAGACGTCCGCCGAAGAAGAAACCCGACAGCGCCAGGAAGACGTCGACACCACCTGAAACACGGCCGAACCACACGTGGAACACCGCGACGAGGAGGATCGCGACACCGCGCAGACCGTCGAGGTCGTGCCGGTAGTAATCCGAAGTACGCGGACCCTTGGGAGCGTTCGGAGTGCGTGACGGAGGTTCCGGCTCGGCGACGGGCGCCGACCGGGGAGGGGCGAGGGCAATCATGGTCGACGGATAATCTACCGAAGGTGGCAGCACTGACGCCCGCCGAGATCAGCGCCATCGACGCCGCCCACGTCTGGCATCCCTACAGCACGATCGGTGCGGAAGCCCTGGCTCCGGTGGTCGCGGTGGGTGCCCACGGCGCCTGGCTGACCCTGAGCCGCGACGGGCGAGAGGTGCAGGTTCTCGACGCGATGGCCTCGTGGTGGACCGCCATCCACGGGCATGGCCACCCGGCGCTGGACGCGGCGATCACCGACCAGCTGGCCACCATGAACCACGTCATGTTCGGCGGGCTGACCCATGAGCCCGCGGCGCGGCTCGCGCAGCTGCTGGTGCAGCTCACGCCGGACGGTCTGGACACCGTCTTCTTCAGTGACTCGGGGTCGGTCTCGGTGGAGGTGGCGGTCAAGATGGCGCTGCAGTACTGGCGCAGCACCGGCCGGGGTGAAAAACACCGCCTGATGACCTGGCGCGGCGGCTACCACGGCGACACGTTCACGCCGATGAGCGTGTGTGACCCCGACGGGCGGCATGCACACGTTGTGGACCGACGTGCTGGCGCACCAGGAGTTCGCACCTGCGGTGCCGGCGTCATACGACGCGGGCTACAGCGCGGCCTTCGAGACGCAACTCGCCGAGCACGCCCACGAGCTGGCCGCCGTGATCGTCGAACCGGTGGTGCAGGGAGCGGGCGGGATGCGATTCCACGATCCGCGGTACCTGACCGATCTCCGCGATATCTGTACGCGGCACGACGTGCTGCTGATCTTCGACGAGATCGCCACCGGCTTCGGCCGCACCGGCGAGATGTTCGCCGCCGACCATGCGCACGTGAGCCCCGACATCATGTGCGTCGGGAAGGCGCTCACGGGTGGCTACATCACGCTGGCGGCCACGCTGTGCACGCGTGAGATCGCCCACACCATCAGCACGAACGAGCCCGGTGCACTGATGCACGGCCCGACGTTCATGGCCAACGCCCTGGCGTGTGCGGTCGGGGTGGCGTCGCTCGAGTTGCTGCTCGCGGGGGACTGGCGTTCGTCGGTGCGGACGATCGAGGCGAGCCTGCGTGACGGCCTCACACCTGCTGCCTCGCTTCCGGGGGTGGCCGACGTCCGGGTGCTCGGCGCCATCGGCGTCATCGAGCTGGACCGGCCGGTCGACCTGCGGGTCGCGACGCCCGTCGCGCTCGAGCACGGCGTCTGGCTGCGACCCTTCCGCAATCTCGTGTACGCGATGCCGCCGTACATCTGCACGCCTGACGAGATCGCGCAGATCACCGCGGCGATGGTCGGCGTGGCCCGTGCGTTAACCTGAACACCGTTCAATTGGAGGAGCATGGTGACGCGCGCAGGTCTTTCGCCACTGGCGTGGCTCGAGGAGATCGAGCAGCAGCGTCGCGCGGCGGGACTTCGGCGGTCCCTACGCACCCGCCCGCCCGTCGGCACCGAACTCGACCTGGCCTCCAACGACTACCTCGGCCTGTCGCGACATCCCGATGTGATCGACGGCGGGGTGGCCGCGCTGCGCACCTGGGGTGCTGGATCCACCGGATCACGACTGGTCACCGGCAACGCCGAGATTCACGAAGGCTTCGAGCAGGCGCTTGCCGGCTTCGTCGGCGCCGAGTCGGCGCTGGTGTTCTCGTCGGGCTACACCGCCAACCTGGGCGCCGTCGTCTCGCTGTCTGGAGCCGGTTCGCTGTTGGTGTCCGATGCCCTCACCCACGCGTCCCTGGTCGACGCGTGCCGGCTGTCGCGGGCGCGGGTGGTGGTGGCACCGCACCGCGACGTCGCGGCCGTCGAGGCGGCACTGGCCGGCCGTGACGAGGAACGGGCGGTGGTGGTGACCGACTCGGTGTTCTCGGCCGACGGCGTGCTGGCCCCGCTGCGGGCGCTGCACGACGTGTGCCGTCGGCACGGCGCGCTGCTCATCGTCGACGAGGCGCACGGACTCGGAGTGAGAGGAAACGGGGGGCGCGGCCTGTTGCACGAGGTCGGCTTGGCCGGCGCGCCCGACGTCGTGATGACCACGACAATGTCCAAGGCGCTGGGCAGCCAGGGCGGCGTGGTACTCGGACCGGCGGCGGTGCGCGCCCATCTGATCGACGCCGCGCGGCCGTTCATCTTCGACACGGGCCTCGCCCCCGCCGCGGTCGGGGCGGCGTGGGCGGCGCTGAACGTGTTGATCGCCGAGCCGTGGCGCGCGGGGGCGGTGCTGGCTCACGCCGAGGCGCTGGCGTCGGTGTGCGACGTCGGTGAGCGACCTGAGTCGGCGGTGGTGTCGGTGATCCTGGGCGAGCCGGACGTGGCGCTGGCGGCGGCCGTGGCATGCCTGGACCGCGGTGTCAGGGTCGGGTGCTTCCGCCCGCCGACCGTTCCTGCGGGCACGTCACGGCTGCGGTTGACGGCCCGCGCGTCCCTGTCGGAGGACGAGATAGCTTTGGCGCGTGCGGTTCTCACGGACGTGCTCGCCGTCCGCGCGTGAGCATTCTCCTCATCACCGGAACCGACACCGGCGTCGGGAAGACGGTGGCCACGGCGGCGCTGGCCTGTCATGCCCGCCTGGCCGGCATCGACGTCGCGGTGTGCAAACCGGTCCAGACCGGCAGCCCTCGCGACGACGATCTCGCCGATATCGGGCGGCTGTCGGGCGTGACGGACCTGCGGGGGGCGTGGCGATACCCTGAGCCGCTGGCACCGGTCGCGGCCGCGCACCGGGCAGGCCTGGCGTTGCCCACCCGCGGGGAGCTGGTCTCCTCGGCGCGCGATGTCGGGGCGAGCCTGACGCTGGTGGAAGGTGCGGGCGGGCTGCTCGTCGAGCTGGGTGACGAGGGTGTGACGCTGCGCGACGTCGCCGTCGACTTGGGCGCCCCGGTGCTGGTCGTCGTCGCCGCGGGCCTGGGCACGCTGAACCACACCGCGTTGACGTTGGAAGCACTTGCCTCCCAGAGGATTCCGTGTGCTGGCCTGGTCATCGGCGCGTGGCCCGCCGACCCGGGTGTCGCCGAGGAGGGCAATCGAGAAGCTCTGGCCGATATGGCTTCGCTGCGGGCGCGTGCTGCCTGCGGGTGCGGGCGTCCTTGATTCCGCCGCGTTCGAGACCATGAGCGCGTCCGCATTCGATTCCGACTGGGTCGCGAGTTTGGTTTAGCGATGGTCCATTCCGTCGAGTTGGTCTTCGACCCGGACACCGAGGCGGCGGTCCGGCACATTTGGGATGAGCTGCGCGACGCAGGCATTCCCAGTCAGGCACCGGCCAGCCGGCCGCATGCCACACTGACCGTCGCCGAGCGGATCGATGCCGAAGTGGACGAGTTGTTGCGTCGCTGGCGGGTCGGTTTCCGTTGCCGTGCCGAATCGGGGCGCCGCTGTTCTTCGGCCGCGCCAAGGCCGTGCTCGCGCGTCTGGTGGTGCCGACGACGGCACTGCTGGAGGTGCACGCGCAGGTCCACCGGCTGTGCCTGCCGCACCTGCATCCGGATGCGATGCCCAATGCGCTGCCGGACGAGTGGACCGCGCACGTGACGATGGCGCGGCGCGTCGTGCCCGCCCAGATGGGCCGGGCCGTGCGGATCGCGGGGAAGCCGCAGGAGATCAAGGGCGCCGTCGTGGGGTTGCGCCGCTGGGACGGCAACGCCAAACGCGAGTATCCGATCAGCTGATCAATGCCGCAACGCTTTTCGGCACGCACATCCGCCACGCGTCGATCACGAGCTCGCGTAGTTCCTCGAGGTCGATCGCGTCGAGTCGGACGTGAACCCAGTTGTATCGCATGTCCGATTTGCGGGGCAGCATGAACTTGTCGGGCTCGGACGGCGACCATCGCAGCGCGCTCCTCCTTGGGGAAGCCGACGCCCATCACCGTCTCGTCGCGCGAAAACGCCACGTAGACGAGCCGTCCGACGCGGAACCTGATCTCGTCGCGAACCACGACCTCGTAAGACCGGGGCAACGTAGCCGCTGATTCGCCGCACATCGTCGACGGTGATCACCGTCGGACGCTACTCGTTGCCTCCGACCCCACGTCGAAATGCACCTTTTGCAGGTCGCTACTCGGACTTTCCCTGCAAAACGTTGATCTCGACGCCGATCCCGTTGACGAGCAGGTCGCACGCCGAAGCGAAACCGTGCATTGGCGTCATCGGTGAGTACCGATTGCTCGTCGGGCAACTCGGCGCCCGCGGCGTCCCATTGCAACCGCGACTGTTCATCGACGGTGAAGCCGAGCACGTAGTAGACAACTGTGCGGGCCGCGAGTTCGGCGTGCGCCGCTCCGACTGCGGTTTCGGTGCAGGCGTCGGTCAGCCGCGCGACGATGTTCTTCATCGCCTCGGATTGACCGGCCGCGAAGCTGGCCGACACCAGCTCGGCGCCGTCGGTGTGGGACAGCAGGGCGTCGCGCAGCGTGGCGCAGATCCCCGTGATGCGCTCACGCCAGTCGGCGGGGACGTCGTCGACCGACTCCAGAAGCCGGTCCGCGACCGCGCCGAGCAGCTGCTGCTTGTTGGCGAAATGCCAGTACAGGGCACCGGGGGAGACGTCGAGCTCCCGTGCGAGTCGTCGCATTGTCAGGTCGGCGATCCCGTAACTGTCCAGCAGCGTCGTCGCCGCCTGCACGACGTCGCGTTTGTGGAGCTGCACACCAGTACCCTAACCTGAACGGTGTTCAATTGTCGGCTCGGCCGACGTGTTCAAATCACGGGAGGCTATTCGGGTGAGCGACATTCTGGTTCAGGCTCGCGAGCAGGTGCTGGAGCGCGGCGAGGGCCTCGACCAGGAGCAGACGCTGCAGGTGCTGCAGCTGCCCGAGGACCAGCTGGACGAACTCCTGGCACTCGCGCACGAGGTCCGGATGAAATGGTGTGGCCCCGACGTCGAGGTCGAGGGCATCATCAGCCTCAAGACCGGCGGCTGTCCCGAGGACTGCCACTTCTGTTCGCAGTCGGGACTTTTCGCGTCGCCGGTGCGCAGCGCGTGGCTGGATATCCCGAGCCTGGTCGAGGCCGCCAAGCAGACCGCCAAGACCGGAGCGACCGAGTTCTGCATCGTCGCCGCCGTGCGCGGCCCCGATGAGCGACTGCTGGCGCAGGTCGCCGCGGGTATCGAGGCCATCCGCAACGAGGTCGACATCCAGATCGCCTGCTCGCTGGGCATGCTGACTGCCGAGCAGGTCGAACGCCTCTCCGAGATGGGCGTGCACCGCTACAACCACAACCTGGAGACCGCGCGGTCGTTCTTCACCAACGTCGTGACCACCCACACCTGGGAAGAGCGGTGGGACACCCTGCGGATGGTCCGCGAGGCCGGTATGGAGGTGTGCTGCGGCGGCATCCTCGGCATGGGCGAAACCCTCGAGCAGCGAGCGGAATTCGCCGCGAACCTCGCCGAACTCGATCCGCACGAGGTACCGCTGAACTTCCTGAACCCGCGGCCGGGCACGCCCTTCGGCGACCTCGACGTGCTGCCTGCTTCGGAGGCGCTGAAGGCGGTCGCCGCTTTCAGGCTGGCCCTGCCGCGCACCATGCTGCGCTTCGCCGGTGGCCGGGAGATCACGCTCGGCGACCTGGGCGCCAAACAGGGAATCCTCGGCGGCATCAACGCGGTCATCGTCGGCAACTACCTGACGACGCTGGGCCGGCCGGCCGAGGCGGACCTGGAACTGCTCGACGATCTCCAGATGCCCATCAAGGCTCTCAACGCCAGCCTGTAGAACGATAAGTGATGGCGTTCAACGTCTACACCGGCGAACCCGATGGCACCGCACTGCCGACTGCGGCGCGGCTCGGCCTTGAGCCGCCGCGGTTCTGTGCGGAGTGTGGCCGTCGGATGATTGTCCAGGTACGCCCTGACGGCTGGTCGGCCCAGTGCTCTCGGCATGGCCTCACCGACTCCAAGGATCTGGATCAGCGATGAATGAAATGGTCCCACCGCGGATTTCGCGCAAACGCGCGGCCGTGATCGTGGCTGTGGCACTCGCGCTGACCGGCGCGGCGATCGGCGCGCTGTGGGCGTGGCTGGCACCGGGGGTGCACGGCGTCGTGGCGTTGACCAAGGACGGTGATCGGGTTCGGGCCTACCTCGGCAACGAGGCCGACCACTTCTTCGTCGCCGCTTTCATGATGGTTGGCATGGTGTGTGCGACGGCCTTCGTCGCCGCGGTGTTGGTGTGGAAGTGGCGTGCACACCGCGGCCCGGTGATGGTCGCAGCGCTCGGATTCGGGGCCGCGGCCGCTGCCGGCGCAGCAGCGGGAGTCGGTGCGGCACTGGTGCATTGGCGGTACGGCGCGATCGACATCGACGCCGCGCCGATCTCACCCGAGCATCGCGTGCACTACGTCATCGAGGCACCGCCCGTGTTCTTCGGGCACTCTCCGCTGCTGGCCGCCATCACAGTTCTATTTCCCGCGGCGATCGCCGCACTGGTCTATTCGCTCATGGCGGTGTCGACCGCGCGCGACGATCTGGGCGCGTGGCCGCCGGTCGAAGAGGCGGTGCTGACCCCGGCCGTCAACGTGGACGGCGCTCTGTCCTAGCCGTCCGCGCCGTCGTTGCCGTTGGTTGCCCCGCCGGTTCCCGTCCCGCCGGTTCCGCCGGGCCCGTCGGGGCTGCCGCCGTTGCCGCCGTCGCCGCGCGCTGGGGCTGGGCCTGAGGCGTCTCCGCCGGTTCCGCCGGAACCGCCGGTGGCGACGATTCCGCCGTTGCCGCCAGTGCCGCCGTCGCCGCCGTTGGCAGTGCCGGAACTAGTAGTAGCGCTGCCTCCGTCTCCGCCGGAGTTGCCGTCGTTGAAGGCGCCGCTGTCGCCGCCGTCGCCACCCGAACCGCCGGTCGCACCTGTCTCGCCTACGGCATTGCCGCCGTCGCCGCCGTCGCCGCCAACCCCAAACACCGTGCCGTCGGCGCCGTCGCCCCCGTTACCGCCGGTTCCCGTGGCATTTGCGCTGTCAGCGTCGCCACCGTCGCCACCGTTGCCGCCGTCGCCACCCAGGAAGCCGGGTGCGCTTCCGTCGCCGCCGTCGCCGCCGACAACAGGACCACCTCCCTCGGCGTTGCCGCCGTCGCCGCCGTCGCCGCCGGAACCGACACCGATGACTCCGCCGCCCTCGCCGCCGTCGCCGCCCTCGGTCAGTTCGGGACCGACTGCCGAACTGGTGGCGTCGCCACCGTCGGCGCCGTCGCCGGCATTTCCCAAGAGCCCGCCACGGCCGCCGCTGCCCCCATCGCCCCCGATGATGAAACCGTCAGCGCCGGAGGCGTTGCCGCCGACACCGCCGCCGCCGCCCTCGCTCAGGAACCAGGCGCCGTCGCCGCCGGTCCCGCCGTCGCCGGCTGTCGCAGTTGCCGCCGTCGAGGTGGCGGCACCGCCGGCCCCGCCCGTCCCGCCGTTGCCGATACCGATGGCGAAACCGTCGCCGCCGGCACCGCCGGCACCGCCGACTCGCGCTGCGCCAGATTGGCTATCGGCAGCACCGCCGGCCCCGCCGTTGCCGGCGTCACCGAAGATGCCGGAGTCGCCGCCGGTTCCGCCGGCGCCGCCGGTCGCAGGTGCTGCGCCGACTGCGGTCCACTGAAACCCCGTTGCCGCCGTCGCCGCCGTCGCCGAACAGCAGGCCGCCGCGGCCGCCGTTGCTGCCGTCCGGATTCGTGGCGTCACCGTCGGCGCCGTCGCCGCCGTTGCCGAACAGCAGGCCGCCGCGGCCGCCGTCCACGCCGGGTGTGGTGCTGTCCCAACCGTCGCCGAACAACAGGCCGGCGTTCGGGTTTTCTTCAGTCCCGTCGCTGATGAAGAAGGCGATCGCGCCGCCGATGAGGCCGAACGGCGACGGCGTGGGCCCGACAAGCGTGGCCGCAGTGGCATTTCCCATCGCAAAGGTCATCGACCGAGCCGATGCGGGGTCCCCGGTCGCAAAGGCGCTCAAGCCTGCCGCGGCGAGCGTGGTCCCGAACATCGTCGACCCACCCGGTGAGCCGGCTGGCAGCCGTCCCACCTCCTGCGGGGGATTGCGAACAGCCGAGCAAAAGTGCACAGCCCCCGGCTGCGGAGGTCCCTGCATTGGTGCCCGCGGAGCCGCCGGAGACGACGAAACCCTCGGAGCCCGGCACCCCCTGCGATGACCATCCGCTGGCCGTCAACACGATGGGCCGGTACAGCGTGTTCGGCGTGGCGTAGGGCGCCACACTGGAGACCGGCGGTGCCGACTTCGGCGCCGCTGCCGTCGGCTCCTCACTACCGACTGCCGCGATACCCGCCGCGACCAGCACACCCGCCGCCGCGGCAGCGGTGATCATCGTCGTTCCCTGGCTTTGACTCATCGCTCGTGTCCCTGTCCCGTAGGAGCGCCCTATGTCGGCTAATGAGATAACTGCGCGACCCTCTATGAGTTCTACGCTCCCGCTGAGGTCGTGAACGGCTATTTGCCGGATTTATTTTGACGTTCGCGGCAGGTGGACGAAGGTTTCCTTCCCGTAAGGTCATGCCGAGCAAACTTCGCGTCTAGCATGTACGACGGCTAGTCAGCCGCCTTGGGTCCATGCAAAGTGAAAGATATTGGAAGTACAAATTCGGAGGCTCAGCGTCAAGAAACGTTGAGCAATCAACTATTAACCTTGTGGACGAATTGCGAACTATTCATATCCAGGCAGCGAAAACACGCAATGAATTTGCGCAGCGGTTTGCCTGATTCGACATGGCCAACCATGGCTAGCGATGCAGTAGCCGGCGCTGTTGTCTGCGATGTTGCTGAGACGTTGGTGCTGCGGACCAATGCCCGCCGACGGCTCCTGGCGAGCCGCCACATCCTCAGGCGAGACGGTACTGAACTGCCCGCAAAGTCACAGCGGAGAGCGCTCGACCGTCTTACCCGTGACCACCTTGGCGACGATCTTTGCCAGCCGCGCCATGCCGATGTAGGTCATCGGGTTCAGCAACGTCGGCCACTTGGTGCGAACCATGTGCTCGGACAACGGCTTTCCGTTGAAACGGTCGGTCAGCCAGCGCAACGTCATCGGCGCGGACATGGGGTGCATCAGCAGGTGCTCGCTGAACATGTCGCGGTGGTAGGTCACCGACGCCCCGCCCGATTGGTAGGTGTCGGCCAGCTCGTCGATGTTCTCGACCGAGATCAGCTGGTCGTGGACAGCCTGCACGATCAGCACCGGCGGGGTCGGCACCGCGACGCCGAGTTTGATGTCGGCGAAGACGTGCTGGACCTCCGGGGTGTCGAGTATCTGCTCGAGCGGCACGTCGACCATGTCGTCCATGTCCTTCTTGGCCATCCGGATGACCGCCTCTGCGGTGGTCATGCCATGCAGCCGCAGCAGCAGCGCCTTGCCCTCTTCGGTGGCGTGGTGCTGGATGATCCGGTTGAGGTCGGGATAGATGTCACCGAGTGCCGCAACGACGAGCGCGGGCAGCCCGGACATGACGGTTCCGTTGAGCCGGCGGAAGGTCTCGCCCAGGTCGCCGACGGGCGATCCGAGCACCGCGCCGACGATATTCAGTTCGGGTGCGTAGGAGCCGCTCATCTCGGCGGCCCATGCGCTGGCGAGCCCGCCGCCGGAGTAGCCCCAGAGACCGATCGGCGCATCCGGAGACAGGCCCAGGCGTTGCGTGCTGAGGGCGGCGCGCAGACCATCCAGGACGTGATAACCGGGCTCGTACGGCGCACCCCACATACCGGTGAGACCCTCGTGGTCTGGTACCGATACCGCCCAGCCCTCCGCGAGCGCGGCCGCGACGAGCAGAAACTCGAACTGCGCGACGGCGCCTGTCGCCTGCGCGTATCGCCGCAGGGCATACGACGGAAAGCATCGCGAGGTGACGGCGTCGATCGCGCATTGGTAAGAGAGGATTGGGGTGACGGCCTGGGGCGCGCGCTCGGCCGGCACGATCACCGTGGTGGCCGCGGCATCGGCGTTTCCATGCCTGTCCGTCGTGCGATAGAGCAGCTGAGTGGCCTTGACGCGCTGCGGGATCAGGCCCATGAAAGCCATCTCGACGTCCCGACTGCGCAGGACGGTTCCCGGCGTTGCGTGCTGGTAGCCCGTGGGAGGTTCGTAGAACGGGTCGTCGGACGGCAGTTGCGGGCGGATACCGCGCACCAGGTCCTCGTGCGGAACGGTCCCGATCCATTCGGCACCTGCTGCTGGTGCGACGCTGCCCAGATCCATCCGGCCATTGTTACTTAAGAGTCCGTTAAGAAGCCAGCCGACTCACCCGGGCGGGCGCAACGCGGCGAATTCGTCGGTGACCCGGTAGCGCGACTCGGTGAACTTGTATAGCGCCGCGGGGCGCCCGCCGGTGCGGCCCGAACGCGCGGTGGTGCCGGTGCGGGTGATGACGTTGCGGCGCTCCAGCACGCGCTGCAGGTTGGTCGCGTCGACCGGGTGGCCCAGCGCTCCGCTGTAGATGTTCCGCAGTGTTGACAGCGCGAATTCAGTTGGCGCCAGCGCGAATCCGATGTTCGTGTAGGACAGCTTGGCAGCCAGTCGGGTGCAGGCGTGCTCGACCATGGGGCCGTGGTCGAACGCCATCGGCGGCAGATCGTTCACCGGGTGCCAGCGCGTGTCCGGAGGCAGTTCGGGGATCGCGGGGGAGGGCACCAGTCCGAGGAAGGTCGACGCGATGGTGCGGGTCCCCGGCACCCGGCTTGGGTCGGAGAACACTGCGAGCTGCTCGAGGTGAGCAACCTCACGCAGATCGACTTTCTCGGCGAGCTGGCGCCGAACGGAGCTGGTCAGGTCCTCGTCGTCGCCGAGTCGGCCGCCCGGCAGGGCCCACTTTCCCCGCTGTGGTTCGAGTGCACGCTGCCACAACAGCACGTGAAGTGCGGGTTTCGGGGATTCGCCGTGGGGGTTAAGGCCTCGAACCTGGAACACGGCGGCCAGCACCTCATGTCCGGTGATACTATGTGGCATGTTTTCGATTATAAGTCGAAAACCTCGACGGAGTTAAGGAGGCAGCGGTGACGGTTCTGGATCGCATGCCCGCTAACTATCTGGCGGACCACATCGTCGCGGGTCCGGCAGGTTTTTCCGGCGTCGACGGCGATGCGGAGTGGGCCGCCGAGGTGCGGCGCCTGGCCGATCTGCGCGGCGCGACGCTGCTGGCGCACAACTACCAGCTGCCGGCCATTCAGGACGTCGCCGACCACGTCGGTGACTCGCTGGCGCTGTCGCGCATCGCCGCTGAGGCGCCTGAGGACACCATCGTGTTCTGCGGCGTGCATTTCATGGCCGAGACCGCCAAGATCCTGTCGCCGGACAAGACGGTGCTCATTCCCGACCAGCGGGCCGGTTGCTCTCTGGCCGACTCGATCACCGCCGACGAACTGCGCGCGTGGAAGGCCGAGCATCCTGGGGCGGTCGTGGTGTCCTACGTCAACACCACTGCGGCGGTGAAGGCCGAGACCGACATCTGCTGCACCTCGTCGAACGCCGTCGAGGTGGTCGCGTCGGTTCCGGCCGACCGCGAGGTGCTGTTCTGCCCGGACCAGTTCCTCGGCGCCCACGTCCGCCGGGTCACCGGCCGCAAGAACCTGCACGTGTGGGCCGGCGAGTGCCACGTCCACGCAGGCATCAACGGTGACGAGCTCGCCGACCAGGCCCGCACCCATCCCGACGCCGAACTGTACGTACACCCCGAATGCGGTTGTGCCACATCGGCTCTGTACCTGGCAGGCGAAGGCGCTTTCCCCGAAGACCGGGTGAAGATCCTGTCCACGGGCGGCATGCTCGACGCTGCGCGGGAGACCCGGGCGCGCCAGGTGCTGGTCGCGACCGAAGTCGGAATGCTGCACCAGTTGCGCCGTGCCGCACCGGAAGTCGACTTTCGCGCAGTCAACGACCGGGCCTCCTGCAAGTTCATGAAGATGATCACCCCGGCCGCGCTGCTGCGCTGCCTGGTGGAGGGCAAGGACGAAGTCGACGTCGATCCCGAGACCGCCCGGCTGGCACATGCCAGCGTGCAGCGGATGATCGAGATCGGCCAACCCGGCGGCGGCGAGTGACTCGGCAGGTGGCCTGCGGCGGCTCAGGCCCGCGGGCCGGCTACTGGCAACAGCGTGCCGACGTCGTGGTGATCGGCACCGGTGTCGCCGGTCTTGTCGCTGCCCTTGCGGCGCATCGTCGCGGCCGAAAGGTGGTGGTGCTCAGCAAGGCCGGTAACACCGCCACGTTCTACGCGCAGGGCGGTATCGCCGTCGTGCTGCCAGACACCGAGGATTCGGTGGACGCGCATGTCGCCGACACGTTGGCCGCCGGCGCCGGGCTGTGTGATCCGGATGCGGTGCGCTCCATCGTCGCCGACGGCTATCGCGCCGTGCGCGACCTCGTCGACGACGGAGCACAGTTCGATGAATCAGCGCCGGGACAGTGGTCGCTGACCCGCGAGGGCGGACATACGCGGCGGCGGATCATCCACGCCGGGGGCGACGCGACCGGTGCTGAGGTGCAGCGGGCGCTCGACGGCGCTGCGGCGCGGCTGGACATCCGTCGCAACCACGTCGCGCTGGAGCTTCTTCACGATGCGGGTGCGGTCACGGGTGTGCTCACGCTCAACGACGACGGCCTCGGGATCGTCCATGCGTCATCGGTGATCCTGGCGACCGGCGGACTCGGCCATCTGTACTCGGCCACCACCAATCCGGAGGGGTCGACAGGTGACGGTGTCGCGCTGGCGATGTGGGCCGGGCTGCCGGTGTGCGATCTGGAGTTCATCCAGTTCCACCCCACAATGCTGTTCGACGGGCACGCGGGCGGCCGCCGGCCGCTGATCACCGAGGCGGTTCGCGGTGAGGGCGCCGTTCTTCTCGACTCCCAGGGGCGGTCGGTCACCGAGGCCGTGCATCCGATGGGAGACCTGGCGCCGCGCGACGTGGTCGCGGCGGCGATCGACGCGCGGATGACCGCGACCGGTCACCCCTGCGTCTACCTCGACGCGCGCGGCATCGAGGGCTTCGAGAAGCGGTTCCCCACGGTCACGGCGGCGTGCCGGGAGGCGGGCATCGATCCGACGCGCCAGGCCATCCCGGTCGTCCCGGGTGCGCACTACAGCTGCGGCGGTGTGCTGACGGACGTGCATGGGCGCACCGAGATGGCAGGCCTGTTCGCCGCTGGCGAGGTGGCGCGCACCGGTATGCACGGCGCGAACCGGTTGGCCTCCAACAGCTTGCTCGAAGGCCTCGTGGTCGGCGGCCGGGCGGGAAGGGCCGCCGCGGCGCACGCTTCGGACGCCGGGGTGCCCACGGCGCGGCCGCAGGAGTCTGTGATGCGACGCGCGCTGCCTCGGGCGGATCTGCAGCGGGCGATGTCAAGTTATGCGTCGGTGGTCCGCGACGACCGTGGCCTGCGCACACTGGCGCAGGATCTGGATTCGGCGACGCCACGAAAGATCAACTCGCGCAGTGATTTCGAGGATGTCGCGCTGACGGCCGCCGCGGGCGCCGTCACCGCGGCGGCGTTGGCGCGCACGGAATCTCGAGGCTGCCATCATCGTGCCGACTATCCGGACGCCGATCCGGCGTTGGCGCGCAGCCTGGTGCCGGCGGTGGCGTGCTGCTGATGGAACTGAACGCCGATGAGCTCGCAGAGGCTCGGCGGGTGATCGCCCGTGCACTCGAGGAAGACCTGCGGTACGGGCCGGATGTCACGACGCTGGCGACGGTCGGCGCCGACGCGACGACGACGGCGTCGATGGTCGTCCGGCAGGCGGGCGTGATCGCCGGTGTGGACATCGCGATGCTGGCACTCGACGAGGTGCTGGGCCCCGGCGGATATGTCGTCAAGGACCGCGTCGAAGATGGTGCGCGGCTGGAATCCGGCGGGGCCGTACTCACTGTCGAAGCGCCGACCCAGGGGCTGCTGACGGCCGAACGGACCACGCTCAACCTGGTGTGCCATCTGTCGGGAATCGCCACCACGACCGCAGCCTGGGTGGCTGCGGTCAAGGGCACCAACGCCAAGATCCGCGACACCCGCAAGACGCTGCCCGGGCTGCGGGCCCTGCAGAAGTACGCGGTGCGTGTCGGTGGTGGTGTGAACCATCGGATGGGGTTGGGTGACGCGGCACTGATAAAGGACAACCATGTCGCGGCCGCGGGATCCGTGGTAGCCGCGCTGCGCGCCGTCCGTGAGGCCGCGCCGGATCTGCCGTGCGAAGTCGAGGTCGACTCTCTTGAGCAACTCGACGAGGTGCTCGCGGAGCATGTGGAGCTCGTGCTGCTCGACAACTTCCCGGTCTGGCAGACGCAGATCGCCGTACAGCGCCGAGATTCCCGTTCGCCGGCAACGAAACTGGAATCCTCCGGCGGGTTGTCGCTCGACACGGCGGCCGAATACGCCGGAACGGGTGTTGACTACTTGGCGGTGGGAGCACTCACCCATTCGGTGCGGGTGCTCGACATCGGACTGGATCTCTAAGGCAAAACGGCAGGCGGATTTGCTGCGCAGTTGCCCGCTGGGCGACGGCTTGGCCGTTACTCTGGCCCATCGTGGATGACGAATCGCGCCGCCCCAGCCTGTTGACCATCATCAGCCTGGTCGTGGCGGTCGCCGCGCTGGCCGTGGCCGGCTGGACGCTGTACCGGTCGGAGTACTCCAAACCCGATTACGACCCGGTTCAGATCGCAGACGCCAAGGTCAAGATCTGCACCGCCGTGGAGGTCGTGCGGCGCGGGGTAACCCTCAACACCAATCTGACACCGGCTGGCGGGCCCCGGGATGTCACGGGCGCTCAGGCGGTATCAGCCAACGCTCGAGTGGCGCTTTACGACGGTGGCCAGTACCTGTTGCATCGGTTGGACCCGGCGACTCCGGAGGGCCTGGCCGAAACCGTTACCGACTTCGCCAACAATCTGATGGACATCGGGGCCAATGCAACTGCCGGCACGTCGAACGCCGACGCGGAACAAGCCGCGCGCCTGAAGGACGCCGACGCAGCGAACGTCACCCTGACCGAGTTGTGCAAGTAGAAGGTTCAGCTCGCGGAACGTCTACGGCATGCTCGGCATCAGCGCGCGACGTGAGCTCCGCTCGCGGGGCTGATCAGCGTGCGCACGGCCGTCTTGGTCGCATCGAGCGCGGCGTTATCGCCTGCGATGCGAGACAGGATCAACGCACCCTCGATGAGCGCGATGACGGCGAGCGCCGTCTGCTCCGCGTCGGCATCCGACCAGCCGTCCTTGCGTAACCGATCCGCGACCGCGGCACACCAGCCGGCGAACACCCGCGCCGACGCCTCGCGCACCTGTGGGCTGGCGTTCACCGATTCGGTCGCGATGGGTTCGATCGGGCAGCCGTCGCGCCGGTCGGAGGCCAGGCCCGAGGACATCAGGTCGATCCAGCCGTCGACGATGTCGGCGATCGGCAGTCCGCTGTCGAGGAACTGCCGCAGCCGGCCCTCGATGCCGGCGCCGACGCTGTCCACCACGGCCGCGGCCAACTGCTGCTTGCCGTCGGGAAAGTGGTGGTACAGCGACCCGGCTTTGACGTCGGCGGTCTCCAGGATCTGGTTGACGCCCGTGGCGGCGTAACCCTGCCTGCGAAACAGCAGGGCCGCGGTGTCGACGAGCGCGGTGCGGCTGCGGTCCGGGCGAGGCATCCCTTGACTTTACTAGAAAGGTCACTCAAGAATAATTGAGCGATCGCTAAAGAAGGGCTCACCGATGCAGCAGCCGATGTTCGAGGAGGAGGGCGCCTATGCCTGGCGGGAAGCCGCCGTGCCCGCGATGACGGGCAAGACGGTGTTCACCCGGTAGCGCGTCAGGCGATATCGGCAACGAAGATGCCGACCCTCTTCGCCTGCGCGCGGGCCATGAACGGCAGGCCGTCGACGCCGCCGCTGCCCGCAGGCAGGATCCGCGGGTTGGTGAGGTGCAGATCCCGTCGAATCAGGTGCAGATCGGCCTCGCCGGCCGCCAGCACGTTCTTCACCCAGTCCGTCTTCCCGTGGCCCAGCGCGATCGCTACGACGTCGCCCTTCCGGTACGCCGTCACGATCGTCTCGTACGGCTTACCGGACTTGCGGCCCCGGTGTTTGATGGTCGCCATCCCGGGCAGAAATCGCGAGATCGGCTTGAGCATCGGGTTCACGTACTTGACCTGAAAGTTCTCCACCGCCGGCGGAAAGATCATCGGCACGCCCGGCGCGTTGTTGGGGTGATCCTGGGCTCGCATGGCGCCTCCGTTAACGATTTGGCCTGCTCTGGGACAATGGTCAGCGTGAATGTATCGCCGGGGCCCATCCCCCGCATCGACTTGCGCAACCGCACGCTCAGTGCTGCGCAGTTGCGGGCGGCCCTGCCGCGCGGCGGTGTCGACGTGGACGCCGTCGTCCCCAAGGTCCGGCCGATCGTCGACGCGGTGGCCGAACGGGGCGCGGAGGCCGCCCTGGAATACGGCGAATCCTTCGACGGCGTTCGTCCGGCGACCGTTCGGGTGCCGCCCGAGCGACTGAGGCGCGCGCTGACGGAGCTCGGCGCTGACGTCCGCGCCGCGCTGGAGGTCGCGATCGAACGCGCCCGCGCCGTGCACGCCGATCAGCGGCGCACCGACACCACCACGACGCTCGCACCCGGCGCGACCGTCACCGAGCGCTGGGTGCCGGTCGAGCGGGTGGGCCTCTACGTGCCCGGTGGCAACGCCGTGTACCCGTCGAGCGTGGTGATGAACGTGGTGCCCGCGCAGACCGCGGGCGTGGACTCGCTGGTCATCGCCAGCCCGCCGCAGGCCGATTTCGACGGTCTGCCCCACCCGACCATTCTCGCCGCGGCGGCGCTGCTCGGCGTGGACGAGGTGTGGGCGGTCGGCGGCGCGCAGTCAGTCGCACTGCTTGCCTACGGCGGCACGGACACCGACGGTGCCGAGCTCGCGCCTGTCGACATGATCACCGGTCCGGGCAACATCTACGTCACCGCGGCGAAGCGGATCTGCCGATCGCAAGTCGGTATCGACGCCGAGGCCGGCCCGACCGAGATCGCCATCCTCGCCGACCACACCGCCGACCCGGTGCACGTCGCGGCCGATCTGATCAGCCAGGCCGAGCACGATGAGATGGCCGCCAGCGTGCTGGTCACGCCGAGCACCGACCTTGCCGACGCCACCGACAGAGAGCTGGCGAACCAACTGGCCACCACGGTTCACCGCGAGAGGGTGACGGTGGCACTGGGCGGTAAGCAGTCGGCGACGGTGCTGGTCGACGACCTCGACGCCGGCATTCGCACCGTCAACGCCTACGCGGCCGAGCACCTGGAGATCCAGACCCTCGATGCCCGCGACGTGGCACGCCGAATCCGTTCGGCCGGTGCAATATTCGTCGGCGCGTACTCGCCGGTGAGCCTCGGCGACTACTGCGCCGGGTCCAACCACGTGCTGCCGACCGCCGGCTGCGCCCGGCACTCCAGTGGGCTGTCGGTGCAGACGTTCCTGCGCGGTATCCACGTCGTCGACTACGACGAGGCGGCACTCAAGGACGTCTCGGGCTACGTCATCACGCTCGCCGAAGCCGAGAACCTGCCCTCGCATGGCGAGGCGGTACGGCGGAGGTTCGAGGAGTGTGAGCCGCTTGCGCGAAGAACAGAAAGCAGGGCCGCCCGGTCAATCGGTATCCCTGGCCGATCTTCCGTTGCGCGAGGATCTTCGCGGCAAGTCGCCGTACGGGGCGCCGCAGCTGGAGGTGCCGGTGCGGCTCAACACCAATGAAAACCCGCATCCGCCGACCAAGGCGCTCGTCGACGACGTGACGGCATCGGTGCAGGCGGTCGCCGGCGAGCTGCACCGCTATCCCGACCGCGACGCGGTGGCGCTGCGCACCGACCTGGCCGCGTACCTCACCGCACAGACAGGTGTCGCGCTCGACGTCGAGAACCTCTGGGCCGCAAACGGTTCAAACGAGATACTGCAGCAGCTGTTGCAGGCCTTCGGCGGTCCCGGACGCAGCGCCATCGGATTCGTGCCGTCGTATTCGATGCACCCCATCATCTCCGACGGCACCCAGACGAAGTGGCTGGTGGCCAATCGCGCCGACGACTTCAGCGTTGACATAGATGTGGCCGTCGCTGCGGTCAAGGAGCACAGCCCCGACATCGTGTTCGTCGCAAGCCCCAACAACCCTTCGGGACAGAGCGTTCCGTTGGAGGAACTGCGCCGCCTGCTCGAGGCGATGGATACCGGCATGCTCATCGTCGACGAGGCATACGGAGAGTTCTCGAGCCAGCCCAGCGCGGTCAACCTCATCGAGGACTTCCCGATAAAGCTTGTCGTCACCCGCACCATGAGCAAGGCGTTCGCGTTCGCCGGTGGACGGCTCGGGTATCTCATCGCCGCGCCCGCCGTGATCGACGCGATGCTGCTCGTCCGACTGCCCTATCACCTGTCTTCGATTACCCAGGCGGCCGCCAGGGCGGCGCTGCGCCACGCCGACGACACGCTGGGCAGCGTGGCCACACTCATCGCCGAGCGTGAACGCGTCACAGAAGCCTTGTCCGGTATGGGTTTTCGCGTCATCGAAAGCGATGCGAACTTCGTGCTGTTCGGCGAGTTCGCCGACGCAGCCGCCACCTGGCAACGCTACCTCGACGCCGGCATCCTCATTCGCGACGTCGGCATCCCCGGCTATCTGCGTGCCACCACAGGGCTCGCCGAGGAGAACGACGCGCTGCTGGCAGCCAGTGCTCGCCTCGCCGCCACCCAACTCGTATCAGTAGGAGCACAGTGACCGCACCTCGCCGCGCGAAGATCGAACGCAAGACCAAGGAATCCGACATCGTCGTCGAGCTCGACCTTGACGGCACCGGCGTCGTCAGCGTCGAAACCGGTATCGCGTTCTTCGACCACATGCTGACCGCGCTGGGCAGCCACGCGAGCTTCGACCTGACGGTGCGCGCCAAGGGCGATGTCGAGATCGAGGGTCACCACACCATCGAGGACACCGCGATCGTGCTGGGCCAGGCGCTGGGCCAGGCACTCGGCGACAAGAAGGGCATCCGGCGATTCGGCGATGCGTGGATCCCGATGGACGAATCGCTTGCCCATGCTGCTGTCGACGTGTCCGGCAGGCCGTACTGCGTGCACACGGGCGAGCCGGACCACATGCTGCACTTCACGATCGCAGGGTCCGAGGCGCCGTATCACACGGTGGTGAACCGGCACGTGTTCGAAACCATCGCGATGAATGCGCGTATCGCGTTGCACGTGCGCGTGCTGTACGGCCGCGATCCGCATCACATCACCGAGGCGGAGTACAAGGCCGTCGCCCGTGCACTGCGCCAGGCCGTCGAGTTGGACCCGCGCGTCACCGGAGTGCCGTCGACGAAAGGCACCCTGTGACAGCCAGAGTCGTGGTGCTCGACTACGGCTCCGGAAATCTGCGATCGGCTCAGCGCGCGTTGGAACGTGTCGGCGCGGACGTCGAAGTGACGGCAGACGCCGATGCCGCCATGAACGCCGACGGTCTGGTCGTGCCCGGCGTCGGCGCATTCGAGGCATGTATGACGGGCCTGCGAAAGATCGACGGGGAGAAGATCATCGCAGGCCGGGTGGCGGCCGGCCGCGCCGGTGCTGGGGGTGTGCGTCGGCATGCAGATCCTGTTCGCACGAGGGGTCGAGTTCGGCGTGGAGAGCACCGGCTGCGGTCAATGGCCGGGTGCGGTCATCCGGCTGGACGCCCCGGTGATTCCGCACATGGGATGGAACGTCGTGGACGCACCCCGGGACACCCGGCTGTTCAAGGGACTGGACCCGGACACCAGGTTTTACTTCGTGCACTCCTACGCCGCGCAACAGTGGGAAGGCAACCCGGACGCGCAGCTGACCTGGGCCACGCACACTGTGCCGTTCCTGGCCGCTGTCGAGGACGGACCGCTGGCCGCCACCCAGTTCCACCCCGAGAAGAGCGGCGACGCGGGTGCATCGCTTTTGGGCAATTGGGTTGAGGGGCTCTAGGTTGACGGCCGTGAGATTGATACTCCTTCCCGCCGTCGACGTGGTGGAAGGTCGCGCCGTGCGGCTCATGCAGGGAAAGGCAGGCAGCGAGACCGAGTACGGCTCGGCGCTCGACGCCGCGATGAACTGGCAGCGCGACGGCGCGGAGTGGATCCACCTGGTCGACCTGGACGCCGCGTTCGGCCGGGGCAACAACCGTGAACTCCTCGCCGAGGTGGTCGGCACGCTCGACGTCGCGGTGGAGCTCTCGGGCGGAATCCGTGACGACGACTCGCTGAAGGCCGCGCTGGCCACCGGTTGCGCCCGGGTAAACCTCGGCACCGCGGCGCTGGAGAATCCGCAGTGGTGCGCGAAGGTCGTCGCCGAGCACGGAGAAAAGGTGGCCGTCGGTCTGGACGTGAAGATCGCCGGCGACGACCACCGGTTGCGCGGCCGCGGCTGGGAGACCGACGGCGGCGACCTGTGGGACGTGCTGGAACGCCTTGACCGCGAAGGGTGTTCGCGATTCGTCGTCACCGATGTCACCAAGGACGGCACCCTCGACGGGCCCAACCTGGAGCTGTTGGCGAAAGTCACCGATCGCACCGAGGCGCCCGTGATCGCGTCGGGCGGCGTGTCGAGCCTCGACGATCTGCGGGCCATCGCGACCCTCACCGACAACGGTGTGGAAGGTGCGATCGTCGGAAAGGCGCTGTATGCCGGGCGGTTCACGCTTCCGGAGGCGCTCGCCGCGGTGGATCAGTAGATGGCACTGGACACGGCCGACCTCGACGCACTGGTCGCCGCCGCCGCCAAGATCCTGGAGGACGCGGCCAAGCCGTTCATCGAGGGACACCGCGCCGATTCGGCCGTGCAGAAGAAGGGCAACGACTTCGCCACCGAGGTCGACCTCGCGATCGAACGGCAAGTCGTGGAGGCGCTGACACGCGAGACCGGCATCGAGGTCCACGGCGAGGAGTTCGGCGGTGCCGATCTCGACTCGCCGCTGGTGTGGGTGCTCGACCCGATCGACGGCACCTTCAACTACGCAGCAGGCTCGCCTATGGCGGCGATCCTGCTCGGTTTGGTGCGTAACGGGGAACCCGTCGCCGGGTTGACCTGGGTGCCGTTCACCGGCGAGCGATTCACCGCCGTCATCGGTAACCCATTGCGCAGCAACGGTATCGAGCAGCCTCAATTGCGCCCTGCGAAGCTCGCCGATTCCATCGTCGGGGTCAGCACCTTCAATGTCGATTCGCGCGGCAAGGTGCCGGGGCGGTACCGGCTCGCGGTGATTGAGGACCTGAGCCGTAAGTGCTCCCGGATGCGGATGCACGGAGCTACCGGAATCGACTTCGCATACGCCGCGTCCGGGATCCTCGGCGGCGCCATCAGTTTCGGTTCGCATGTGTGGGACCACGCGGCCGGTGTCGCGTTGGCGCGGGCGGCCGGCGGTATCGTCACGAACCTGGACGGCAGTGACTGGACCACTGACTCGCGCTCGGTGCTGGTCGGGGCGCCCGGCGTGCACGGAGAACTGCTCGAGTTGCTACGGACCGTCGGCGCACCGGAGGATTTCTAGATGGATCTTGCGGTTCGCATCATCCCGTGCCTGGATGTCGACGACGGCCGGGTGGTCAAGGGTGTGAACTTCGAGAACCTGCGCGACGCAGGCGATCCCGTCGAGTTGGCCGCGGCCTACGACGCCGAAGGCGCCGACGAGCTCACGTTCCTGGATGTCACCGCCTCGTCGGCGGGTCGGGCCACCATGCTCGAGGTGGTCAAGCGCACCGCCGAGCAGGTGTTCATCCCGTTGACCGTCGGCGGCGGGGTGCGCTCAGTGGCCGATGTCGACGTGTTGCTGCGCGCGGGTGCGGACAAGGTCGCGGTCAACACCGCGGCCATCGACCGGCCCGAGCTGCTGGCCGAGTTGTCGCGTCAGTTCGGATCGCAGTGCATCGTGTTGTCCGTCGACGCGCGCACCGTGCCGCAGGGCGAGGAGTCCACGCCGTCGGGCTGGGAGGTCACCACGCACGGCGGTCGGCGGGGTACGGGCATCGACGCCATCGAATGGGCCACGCGGGGGGCCGAACTCGGCGTCGGTGAGATCCTGCTGAATTCGATGGACTTCGACGGCACCAAGGCCGGGTTCGACCTGCCGATGATCACGGCGGTACGCGGCGCCGTCAACGTGCCGGTGATCGCCAGCGGCGGGGCCGGTGCGCCGGAACATTTCGCGCCGGCGGTTGTTGCAGGTGCCGACGCCGTACTGGCCGCCAGCGTTTTCCACTTCCGTGAGCTGACGATCGGACAGGTGAAGGCGGCGATGGCAGCAGAAGGGATCGTGGTGCGGTGAGCCCATTGGACGCAAGCATCGCCTCGCGGCTGAAGCGCGACGCCAATGGGCTGTTCACGGCAGTGGTGCAGGAGCGTAGCACCGGGCAGGTGCTGATGGTGGCGTGGATGGACGACATCGCACTGGCCCGAACCCTGGAAACCCGCAAGGCGACGTACTATTCGCGGTCCCGCCAGGAGCACTGGGTCAAGGGGGAGACGTCGGGCCATACCCAGCACGTGCACTCGGTGCGACTGGATTGCGACGGCGATACCGTGCTGCTCGAGGTCGACCAGGTCGGCGCGGCCTGTCACACCGGTGATCACACCTGCTTCGATACGGACGTGTTGCTTGCCCCGGAGGCTTAAGCTCTCGGCGTGAAGAAAGTCGCGGCGGTTGCCGCTGTCGGTATAGCCGCGCTCGCGACACGCCGACACCTCGCTATGCGGGGCGACATGACGGCGGTTGCCCCAGAACTGCGCAAGCCGTACCTAACGCTGTTCGCTTCGGCGCAGTCCATGCGAACGCTTCCGCTCATCCGGCTGCTGTTTCGAATGCGCCTGCCCTCGGGCGGCGGAGTCACGGTGAGCGAACGCCGCGTCGGCGAGCCACCCGTGCGGATCCTCGTCACGGCACCCGTTGATCGACATGCGTTGGCTCCTGCGGTGCTTTGGATCCACTTCGGCGGGATGGTCCTGGGTTCCCCTCAGATGGAGTTGCCGTTCAGCGGTCATCTAGCGCGAGAGCTCGCAGCCGTCGTCGTCTCGCCGGACTACCGGCTTGCACCGGAGCATCCGTTCCCCGCCGCACTTGAAGACTGCATGACGACACTGTTGTGGATGCGTGCGAACGCCGACGAGCTGGGCATCGACCGCGATCGGATCGCGGTGGCAGGTGCCAGTGCCGGTGGAGGCCTTTCGGCGGCCGTTGCGCAACGAAGCCACGACGAGGGAGTCCCGATCCAGGCGCAGGTGCTCGTTTATCCGATGCTCGACGACCGCACCACGCTGCGCGAGGACCATGCGGTACGCGGCCAGTTCTTGTGGACGCCGGCCGCCAGCCGCTTCGGATGGAGCGCGTATCTCGGCGGTACTCCGCGCATGGCTGACGCACCCGAGTATGCGGCGCCTGCGCGGCGCACGGATTTGACCGGACTTGCGCCTGCGTGGATCGGGGTCGGTGACCTCGATCTGTTGCACGACGAGAGTGTCGACTACGCCGAGAGGCTCGCGGCCGCCGGTGTCCAATGCGAGCTCGTCACCGTTCCGGGCATGTATCACGGGGCAGACGGAATCGCGCCTAAAGCACCGTCAATGCAGAACTTTCGCGCCAGCATGGTTGCCCACTTGCGAGCCCACCTGGCAGCGGAGCCTGCGTGAAAGGGATCGCGGCACTCGCCGCTGTCGGTGTCGCGGCGCTCGCGGTACGCCGGTATCTGTCGCAGCAGGAAGCCATGTCGGCGGTGCCCCGAGAACTACGCAGCCCACTCCTTCCTTACATCCCGAACACGGACAGCCGGCGCACACTTCCGTTGTTCCGCTTCAACTCCCGGATCCCGACGCTGGCGGGGCGTGGCGTCACGGTGACCAAACGGGTCATCGGCGACCCGGTCGTGCCGGTGCGGATTTTCACACCTGACGCGGGCAGTGCGCCGCGGCCGGCCGTGCTCTACATCCACGGCGGTGGAATGATCGTCGGTTCACCCCAGTTCGAGGCGTTCGGAACCGCGCGGGTCGCACGGAATCTCGGCGTCGTCGCCATCTCACCCGACTACCGCCTGGCACCCGAGCACCCGTTCCCCGCCGCACTCGATGACTGCATGACCGTATTGCGCTGGATGCTGGGCCATGCCGAAGAACTCGGCATCGACCCCGGGCGTATCGCGGTGATGGGCGGCAGCGCGGGCGGCGGTTTGTCGGCAGCGGTCGCTCAGCGCAGCCACGACGAGGGAATCGCATTGCGGGCGCAGGTACTCATGTACCCGATGATCGACGACCGCACGGCGCTTCGCACCGACCACGACGGTCGCGGCACATTCGTGTGGACGGCGTCATCCACCCGGTTCGGCTGGACCTCGTATTTGGGACGCGAGCCCCGGATGTCGGACGCGCCCGAATACGCTGCGCCCGCGCGCCGTGTCGATCTGTCGGGCTTGCCGCCGGCGTGGGTAGGAGTCGGTGAACTCGACCTGTTTTACGAGGAAGACGTCGCGTACGCCGAGAAGTTGAGGGCCTGCGGGGTCGAGTGTGAACTGGTCACCGTCCCGGGAATGTATCACGGCGCAGACGGGCTGCGGCCGAAAGCAGCTGCGGTGCAAGACTTTCACCACCGTGCCCAGGAGTTTCTGCGGTCCCGTCTATGACGGTCACAGATCGATGATGCGGGTGGCTTTGGCGCGTGCGGTCCACCGGCCTTCCTCGTAGCCGACGGACACCGGGTGCGAGAACGCGGCGCTGACGTTGTCGGTCGTGACCGTCTCGCGTGCTGGGCCGACTGCCACCGTCCGTCCCTCGGCGATCAGCAGGGCGTGCGTCGTCGTGGTCGGCAGCTCCTCGAGATGATGGGTGACCAGAATCGACGCCACCTCGGGGTGCGTCTCGTCGAGTGAGTCCATGGTCTCCAACAATTGCTCGCGCGCTGCGACGTCCAGCCCGGTCGTCGGTTCGTCGAGCAGCAGCAGCCGCGGATCGGAGATCAATGCGCGCGCAACGAGAGTGCGGCCCCGTTCGCCCTGTGACAGCGTCGGCCATACATCGTTGGCCCTGCGGGACAACCCCACCGTCTCGATCATGTTGTCCGCACGGCGGAGTTCGTTTGCACTGGGCGCCCAGCGGTTGGGGATGTCGATCGTCGCGGTGACTCCGGTGAGTACCACCTCGCGGACGGTCAGCGAATACTGCAGGCGGTGACGGGGATTGACGTGACCGATCGAATGCCGCAACGTCGCGAGGTCCACCCGGCCCATCTGTTCGCCGAGAATGTGCACGGTGCCCGACGAGGGGAACATGACCGCGGCGCAGAACCCCAGCAGCGTGCTCTTGCCGGCTCCGTTGGGGCCGAGCAACGCCCAGTGTTCGCCGGCGTTGACGGTGAGCGAGATGCCGTCGATGATCTGCTTGCCGTCGCGACGGAACGTCACGTCGGCGAGTTCGAGAACCGGTGTCACGCCGATTGGCGCTGCCGCAACATCTCGAGCGCCTTGTCCGCGTGGGTGTCCATGCTGACCTCGCTGGCGATCACCCCGAGCACGGTGCGGTCGCTGTCGATCACGAACGTCGTCCGCTTGACCGGCATGAACTTGCCGAGCAGGCCGCGCTTGACGCCGAACTGCGTGGCGACGGTGCCCTCGGCGTCCGACAGCAGCGGGTAGTCGAAGCTCCGCTTCTCGGCGAACTTCGCCTGCTTCTCGACGGCGTCGGTGCTGATGCCGACCCGGTTGGCGCCGAGCGCGGCGAACTCCGACGCGAGGTCGCGGAAGTGGCAGGCTTCCTTGGTACAGCCCGGGCTCGAGGCCGCGGGGTAGAAGAACAGCACGATCGGGCCGTTGGCGAGCAACTCTGTGAGGCTTCGCACAGTGCCCTTTTCGTCCGGCAATTCGAACTCGGCAACCTGGTCACCACGTTTCATGGGTGTCACGCTACGCCTGACTTGATGCCGGTCCCTTGCTACCGGTCTGGGAGGATTACCTGGTGCAAGTACACCCCCCGGTCGCTTCGCTCTCCTCCGCAAGCGGGGGGACCCCCAGCGCCGGACCGACCGCCAACCTCGCGATCACGACCTCACGCGAGGACTTCCGGACGCTGGCCGCCGAACACCGCGTGGTGCCGGTGACCCGCAAGGTGCTCGCCGACAGTGAGACCCCACTGTCGGCGTACCGCAAGCTGGCCGCCAACCGGCCCGGGACGTTCTTGCTGGAGTCGGCCGAGAACGGCCGCTCGTGGTCGCGATGGTCGTTCATCGGCGCGGGCGCCCCCTCGGCGCTGACGATCCGTGACGGCGAGGCGGTGTGGCTGGGTACGACGCCCCAGGACGCGCCGCAGGGCGGCGATCCGCTGGCAGCGCTTCACGCGACATTGGAGCTGCTCAAGACCGAACCGTTGGCGGGTCTGCCGCCACTGTCGGGCGGCCTGGTCGGGTTCTTCGCCTACGACATGGTGCGACGACTTGAAAAGCTGCCCTCGCTGGCGGTCGACGATCTCGGACTGCCCGACATGCTGCTGCTGCTGGCTACCGACATCGCCGCCGTGGACCACCACGAGGGCACGATCACGCTGATCGCCAACGCGGTGAACTGGAACGGCACCGACGAACGCGTCGACTGGGCCTACGACGACGCCGTCGCCCGGTTGGACGTGATGACGGCGGCACTCGGTGAGCATCTGCCGTCGACGGTGGCGACCTTCAGCCGGCCCGAGCCGATTCATCGGTCCCAGCGCACCGTCGAGGAGTACACCGCGATCGTCGACAAGCTTGTCGGCGACATCGAGGCAGGCGAGGCGTTCCAGGTGGTGCCGTCGCAGCGGTTCGAGATGGACACCGACGCCGACCCGCTCGACGTGTACCGGATGCTGAGGGTGACGAATCCGAGTCCATACATGTATATGCTCAACGTGCCCAATGCCGCTGGCGCACTGGACTTTTCCGTCGTCGGCTCCAGTCCCGAGGCGCTGGTCACAGTGAAGGACGGGCGGGCCACCACACACCCCATCGCCGGGACGCGGTGGCGTGGTGCGACCGAGGAAGAAGACCTGCTGCTCGAGAAGGAGCTGGCCGAAGACGAGAAGGAACGTGCCGAGCACCTCATGCTCGTCGACCTGGGCCGCAACGATCTGGGCCGCGTCTGCCGGCCCGGGACGGTGCGCGTGGAGGACTACAGCCACATCGAGCGCTACAGCCACGTGATGCACCTGGTGTCGACGGTGACCGGCGTGCTGGCCGAGGGCAGGACCGCCCTTGACGCTGTGACCGCGTGCTTCCCGGCGGGAACCTTGTCGGGCGCCCCGAAGGTACGCGCGATGGAGCTGATCGAGGAGGTCGAGAAGACCAGGCGCGGGCTCTACGGCGGAGTGCTCGGCTACCTCGACTTCGCAGGCGACGCCGACTTCGCCATCGCGATCCGCACCGCGTTGATGCGGCGCGGCACCGCCTACGTGCAGGCTGGCGGGGGAGTCGTGGCCGACTCCAACGGTCCTTATGAGTACAACGAGGCGGCGAACAAGGCGCGTGCCGTGCTGAACGCGATCGCTGCCGCGGAAACGCTGACTGAGCCGTGATCCGGGTCGCGCAGCTCGGTCTGGTGTTAGCCGCGGCGACACTATGGGTGGCGTCGCGGATGACATGGGTCGAGGTGACGTCCTTCGACGGGCTGGGCCAACCCAAGACCATCGCGCTGTCCGGGGGCTCGTGGTCCACGGCGCTGCTACCGCTGGCCGTGTTGTTGTTGGCCACCGCCGTCGCGGCCTTGGCGGTGCGGGGTTGGCCGTTGCGGATGCTGGCAGTCCTGGCCGCGATCACCAGTGCTGGGATGGCCTACCTGGCGGTCAGCCTGTGGGTGCTCCGCGACGTCGCCGTGCGGGCCTCTCATCTGGCCGAGGCGCCGGTGGCCGACCTGGTCGGGACTCAGCGGCACCATGGCGGCGCGGTGATCACACTGGTGGCCGCGGCAGTGACGCTCGCGTGCGCGGTACTGCTGCTGCGATCGGCGACGACGGAGCGTTCGGGCGCGGCCCGCTACACGCGTCGCGCGCCTGCGCAATCAACCGAACCGGACGACGCGATGTCAGAGCGGATGCTGTGGGATGCGCTCGACGAAGGGCGTGACCCGACCAATCCTGACAACATGGGCCGGTGACAGCCGATGGTGTAGCGGCGGTTACCCTTCGTTGGAGGTTGATCTGCATGATCGAGAGGAATCGACACCCATGAGTTCGGCAACCGTGCTCGACACCATCATTGAGGGTGTCCGCGCTGATGTCGCCGCTCGTGAGGCGGCTATTCCGTTCGCCGAGATCAAGGAATTGGCCAAGGCCGCGCCGAAGCCGCTGGACGTGATGGCAGCGCTGCGCGAACCCGGTATCGGTGTCATCGCGGAAGTGAAGCGCGCCAGCCCGTCGCGGGGACAACTGGCGTCAATTTCGGATCCGGCGAAGCTCGCGCGCGCGTACGAAGACGGCGGTGCGCGAGTGATCAGCGTGCTCACCGAAGAGCGCCGGTTCAATGGTTCGCTCGACGATCTCGACGCGGTGCGCGCCGCAGTCTCAATTCCGGTGTTGCGCAAGGACTTCATCGTCGGGCCGTATCAGATCCATGAGGCCCGCGCCCACGGTGCCGACATGCTGCTGCTGATCGTCGCGGCGCTCGAGCAGCAGGCGTTGGAGTCGATGCTCGATCGCACCGAGTCGCTGGGCATGACCGCGCTCGTCGAGGTGCACACCGAGGAGGAGGCGGATCGCGCTCTGCAGGCCGGCGCCAAGGTGATCGGTGTCAATGCGCGGGATCTCAAGACACTGGAAGTCGACCGGGACTGCTTCGCGCGCATCGCCCCTGGCCTCCCGAGCGGTGTCATCCGCATCGCGGAGTCGGGTGTACGTGGCACCGCCGATCTTCTCGCATATGCCGGAGCAGGCGCCGATGCCGTGCTCGTCGGCGAGGGACTGGTCACCAGTGGTGATCCCCGCGGCGCTGTCGCCGATCTGGTCACCGCAGGTACGCATCCGTCCTGCCCGAAACCCTCACGCTGACAAGTGGCCGACCTCGCCGGGCCGGAGTTGCCGCGTTCCAGCGCGGGCGTCGCTGAGCCCACGGCCCACGATCCCGACGCCGGCGGCCATTTCGGTGCCTACGGCGGGCGATTGGTGCCCGAGGCGCTGATGGCGGTGATCGAGGAGGTCACCGCCGCTTATGAGAAGGCCCGTGGCGATCAGGCGTTCCTCGATGAGTTGGATCGGCTGCAGCGCCATTACAGCGGGCGGCCGTCGCCGTTGTACGAGGCGTCGCGCCTTTCCGACTATGCAGGCGGAGCGCGGATCTTCCTCAAGCGGGAAGACCTCAACCACACCGGATCTCACAAGATCAACAATGTGCTCGGGCAGGCGCTGCTGGCGCGGCAGATGGGCAAGTCACGGGTGATCGCCGAGACCGGAGCGGGCCAGCACGGGGTGGCCACCGCAACCGCGTGCGCGCTGCTCGGCCTGGAGTGCATCGTCTACATGGGTGCGGTCGACACCGCGCGTCAGGCGCTGAACGTGGCACGCATGCGTCTGCTGGGTGCGACGGTGGTGTCGGTCGAGTCGGGCTCGAAGACGCTCAAGGACGCCATCAACGAGGCGTTCCGCGACTGGGTGACCAACGCCGACAACACTTACTACTGCTTCGGCACGGCCGCGGGCCCACATCCGTTTCCGACGATGGTGCGCGACTTCCAGCGGGTGATCGGGCTCGAGGCGCGCGCGCAGATCCAGGCGCAGGCGGGCCGGCTGCCCGACGCGGTGACGGCGTGCGTGGGCGGTGGGTCGAACGCGATCGGCATCTTCCATGCGTTCATCGACGATCCGAACGTTCGCCTGGTCGGGTACGAGGCCGCTGGCGACGGCGTCGAAACCGGCCGCCACGCAGCGACTTTCACCGGTGGATCACCGGGCGCATTCCAGGGCTCGTTCTCCTATCTTCTGCAGGACGACGACGGACAGACTATTGAATCCCATTCGATCTCAGCAGGTTTGGACTATCCGGGCGTCGGTCCGGAGCATGCATTCCTGAAGGATCTGGGCCGCACGCAGTATGAGCCGATCACCGATGCCGAGGCGATGGACGCATTCGCGCTGCTGTGCCGCACCGAGGGAATCATTCCTGCGATCGAGTCGGCGCACGCTGTTGCGGGTGCGCTGAAGCTGGGGCAGGAACTGGGCCGCGACGCGATCATCCTGGTGAACCTGTCGGGACGGGGCGACAAGGACGTCGAGACGGCCGCGAAATGGTTCGGCCTGCTGGATGGTGCGTCATGAGCCGGCTCGCGGGATTGTTCGACGCGTGTCGGACCGAGAACCGCTCGGCGCTGATCGGCTACCTGCCGACGGGATTCCCCGATGTGCCGACCTCGATTTCGGCGATGACGGCGTTGGTGGAATCGGGCTGCGACATCGTCGAGGTGGGCATCGCGTATTCGGATCCCGGCATGGACGGCCCGACGATCGCGGCCGCCACCGAGGCGGCACTGCGCGGTGGGGTGCGCGTGCGAGACACATTGACGGCCGTCGAGGCGATCAGCAACGCAGGTGGGCGGGCCGTGGTGATGACATACTGGAATCCGGTGCTGCGCTGGGGCATCGATGCCTTCGCGCGCGACCTGGCTGCGGCCGGCGGACTGGGAATGATCACGCCCGACCTGATTCCCGACGAGGCGTCGGAATGGCTCGAGGTGTCCGAGGCTCACGATCTGGATCGCATCTTCCTGGTGGCCCCGTCGTCAACCCCGGAGCGGCTGGCGATGACGGTCGAGGCTTCGCGCGGATTCGTCTACGCCGCATCGACGATGGGCGTGACCGGTGCACGCGACGCCGTGTCGACGGCTGCGCCCGCGTTGGTTCGTCGCGTCAAGGCAGTGTCGGACATACCCGTGGGTGTAGGCCTGGGTGTGCGGTCGCGCGAGCAGGCCGCGGAGATCGGTGCGTACGCGGACGGGGTGATCGTCGGATCGGCGTTGGTGTCGGCGTTGCAGGACGGGGTAGACGCGGTGCGGACGCTGACCGCTGAGCTTGCCGATGGTGTGCGACAGAGGATTACTGCGTGACGACCACACTTCTCGCCTACATTCCCAGTCCGACGCAGGGCGTGTGGTACCTCGGGCCGGTCCCGATCCGGGCGTATGCGTTGTTCATCATCGTCGGCATCGTGGTGGCGTTGGTCATCGGCGATCGACGGTGGGAAGCCCGGGGCGGCGAACGCGGAGTCATCTACGACATTGCGCTGTGGGCGGTGCCGTTCGGCCTGATCGGCGGTCGGCTGTATCACGTCATCACCGACTGGCCCAAGTACTTCGGCGACGGCGGTGCCGGGTTATTCGGTGCGCTGCGCATCTGGGACGGCGGCCTCGGTATCTGGGGCGCGGTAGCGCTCGGTGGCGTCGGCGCATGGATCGGCTGCCGCAGTCGCGGCATACCGCTGCCCGCGTTCGGCGACGCAATTGCGCCGGGAATCGTTCTGGCGCAGGCGATCGGCCGGCTGGGCAACTATTTCAATCAAGAGCTTTACGGTCGGCCGACGGATCTGCCGTGGGGTCTGGAGATCTACGAGCGCGAGAACGCAAGTGGTGTGGTCAGTCCCGACCTGGCCAACGGTGTGTCGACGGGTCAGTTGGATTCCATCGTGCATCCCACGTTCTTGTACGAACTGCTGTGGAATGTCTTAGTTTTCGCGGTCCTCATCTGGGTCGACCGGCGGTTCAAGGTCGGTCACGGCCGGCTGTTCGCGCTGTATGTCGCCGGTTATTGCATGGGCCGGTTCTGGATTGAGCTGCTGCGCAGCGATCAGGCCAGCCTGATCGCCGACATCCGGGTCAACTCGTTCACGTCGACCTTCGTGTTCATCGGCGCGGTGGTGTACATCATGGTCGCGCCCAAGGGGCGGGAAGATCCGGAGACGCTCAAGGGCAAGCCACGCGAGGAATCGCTCGTCGACGAGGTGGCCGATGAACTCGTCGCGGTCGCCGCGACGTCGGGCGTCGTCGCGGCCGCGAAGGTCGCCGGCAAAGACGACGATGAAGAAGTCGGCACCGACGTGGGCGGCCACGACGCCGATGAATTCGATGTCGACGAGGTGGAAGCGCTGGAGCCGGACGATGATTCGGCCGTTGAGTCCGAGGCCGCCGCGGAGGCGGAGATCCTTGCGGCGGCTGCCGCCGAGGCATCGTCCGAGGGAGCCAAGGATGTAGAGGACGAGACCGAAGCTAAGGCGGACGAGGCTGAGGCCGGCGAGACGGAAGAGGCCGAACCCGAGGCGGAGACAGCCGATGCGGTTGGTGGTGTTGGCGCCGTCGAGGGTGAGGAAGCCGCCGAAGCGCAAGAGGCTGCGCCCGAAGTTCACGAGGCCGCGGTCGAGGACGCTGCGGAGGCCGAGGAAGTAGCAGCAGAGCTGGCCGCCGAACAAGCCGAGGCTGAGGCTGAAGAGTCTTCAGCGGAAGACGCAGAGTCCGAGGCTGTCGGCGGTGTGGGTGCTGTCGAGGGTGAGGATGCCGTCGAGGCGCAGGAGGCTGCGCCGGAGGTTCATGAGGCCGCGGTCGAAGGCGCCGCTGAGGCTGAGGAATTAGCGGAAGAGGTCGCCGCCGAACCCGACGCTGAAGGCGACGCTGCTGCCGACGACGAATCCGAGCCCGACGAAGCCGAGGCCGAGGCCGAGGGCGAGGGCGAAGAGCCTTCAACCGAAGACACAGAGTCCGAGGCAGTCGGCGGCGAGGATGCCGTCGAGGGCGAGGATGCCGTGGAGGAATTAGCAGACGACGTCGCGGCGGAACCCGACGCTGAACTGGAAGCGGCCGAGGAGTCCGAGACAACGGAGGAGGAAGAGCCTTCGGCGGACGATGACGAGCCGGCAGCGGAGTCCGACGATCCCGAGGCTGTCGGCGGTGTGGGTGCTGTCGAGGGTGAGGATGCCGTCGAGGCGCAGGAGGCTGCGCCGGAGGTTCATGAGGCCGCGGTCGAAGGCGCCGCTGAGGCTGAGGAATTAGCGGAAGAGGTCGCCGCCGAACCCGACGCTGAAGGCGACGCTGCTGCCGACGACGAATCCGAGCCCGACGAAGCCGAGGCCGAGGCCGAGGGCGAAGAGCCTTCAACCGAAGACACAGAGTCCGAGGCAGTCGGCGGTGTGGATGCCGTCGAGGGCGAGGATGCCATCGAAGCGCAAGAGGCGGCGCCCGAGGTTCATGAGGCCGCGATCGAAGGCGCGGCCGAGGCTGAGGAATTAGCGGAAGAGGTCGCCGCCGAACCCGAGGCTGAGAACGACTCATCCCAGGACGCCGACGATGCCGAAGACACCGAAGCGGCCGAACCCGGTGCCGCGGCATTCGAGTTCGACACACCGGAAGCTGCGGAGCCCGAAGTGGGCCAGGCCGACGCCAGCGCCGAGGTCGACGACACCGACGTGCCTGTTGACCAGCCGCCCGTCGCTCTACCTGCGAAGCCCGCGCAGCCGGCCGAAGAGTCTGGCGGCCGCCTACGTCGCTTGTTCCGACGCCGCAACCGCTGACTGACGCGGGTTATCCACAGCCAGTCGTATTGGCGTCTGTTCGTGTCAGGTGGCTTAACCGGGTATGTGGGCGGCGCGGTGCTTGGCGGCGGTGGTTGTAGTCGTGTTTCCAGTCGCTGATCACCACCCTGGCCTGGCAGCGGTACACGGGATCCGTGGTCAGACTCATGGTCGGCCTCCTGCGACGGCAGTAGGTGAGTCGCACTGACTGTACGCACGCCGTTCCGGACTTCGACCGGAAATCGGTTGCTGAAGCGACGTCGCCACTCGATGATGGCGTCAAGTCGTCGATTTGCGCATTGCTTAAAGGCGGGTCAGGTAGTCGTTCTCCGCGAAGTCAGTAGCGGATCAGGCCGCGTAGGTTCACACCGCTGAACATGTCGTCGTAACCTTGGTTGATGTCCTCGAGCGTGTACTCCCGCGTGATCAGCTCGTCGAGCTTGAGCTGCCCGGTGCTGTACAAGTCGAGCAGCCGGTAAATGTCGTGGCGGGGGTTCGAGGAGCCGAAAACTGATCCGTAGAGCTGCTTTTCGAAAAACAGCAGGTCGGACAACGACATATTGACAGTGGTGTCGGTCGGGTGCGGGACTGCCGTTATCACCACCCGACCGCGCTTACCGACGAGACTGAGTGCCTGGGCCACATACGCGCCCTCAGCGACATCGGTCGTGACAATGCACACGTTGGCTTTCTGTCCGCGCGTAAGCTCGGTGACCAGCCCATTAGCGTCCTCGACCGTCGCCACTACGTGCGTGGCGCCGAATTCCATTGCCCGACTGCGTTTGTACTCCACCGGGTCCAGGGCGACGATGTTTCGCGCGCCTGCTATCCGCGCGCCCTGAATCGCGTTGATCCCGACGCCACCGACGCCCATCACCACCACGGTGTCACCATCGCGGGTTTCGCCGGCGCGGACCGCACTGCCGTAGCCGGTGGTCACGCCGCAGCCCACCAGCGCGGCCTTGTCCAGCGCGATGCCCTGCTCGACCTTGATCACCGAGGCGGTCGGCACGACCGTGTACTCCGAGAACGTCCCAAGCACGCACATCTGGCCCAGATCCTGTCCGCGGGCGTGAAATCGGTACGTCCCGTCCAGCTGCGGGCCTTTGAGGATGTTCGCGCCAAGCTCGCATAGGTTGCTCATGCCCCGCGCACAGGCGGTGCAGCGGCCGCAGGCCGGAATGAAGCTCAATACGACTGGGTCACCCTCGGCGACCTCGGTGACACCTGGTCCGATGTCGACGACCACACCGGCGCCCTCGTGCCCGCCGACAGCGGGCAACGGCATCTGCAGGTCGCCGGTGACGAGGTGATGGTCGGAGTGACACAGTCCGCTGGCCATCAGTTTGACGAGCACCTCGGCTTCCTTCGGGCCGTCGAGGTCCACTTCCTCGACTTCCCACTTCTGGTTTAGTCCCCACAGCACCGCTGCCTTGGTCTTCATCGTTGTTGCGCTCCTTTGCGTGGTCGGAGGATGCGCTCGATTATTGGCTTCCGAAGGCCTCAGCCGCGCAGATATTGACCAGACCACGAGAACTAGTCCACAGCAGGTGAGAGTCGTTCATCGGTGGGTACAGGTGGCAGCATTGGGGGCATCGGCGGGCGGTGCGTCGGTCACGGTCGAGGTGCCGCGGCGTTTGCGGCGGCACCGCTGCGGGACCCGTAGCCCTTCCTGGCGCCAGAGCCGTTGAATCTTCTTGTGATGGACGTTCCAGCTCCCCGCGGGCGTCGTGATCGGCGGGCCGGAACCCGCGCCGCGGATGATCGCGGGCGTAGGCACGCAGCTAGGCCCGCAACGCGGCCTCCGGGTCTGGCCGGTGTCGTCGCTGTGGGCTGGTGGCGCTGGGTTCCCTCTGTGTTGCCCGGTCACCCGGCAGGCGAACCGTTCACTCACCCCCAGCACCCGCTGGAGGTGGTGCGGGCGTGGCGGTCTAGAAGTTTCCCTTCGCGATCTCCTTGAGCGCGGCCTTTTCCAGCTCGGCATCGGCCAGCAGCCGCTTGAGTGTGGCGTTCTCCCTCTCAAGGTCTTTGAGCCGCTTGGCGTCATCGGCTTTGAGTCCACCGAATTAACATGGGCCGCAAGACTCTCACACACCCAGGACCAACCAACCGGGGTCAGGCCAGGGGTATCTGCCCTCGGCGGCGCTGGCGCGGTCCATTCGTTGTCGCGACTTGGCGTGCCGGTTCCCGGATTGTGAGGCGCCGGCGGCGGTGTGCGAAATCGACCACACCATTCCGTATCCGGTAGGGCCCACGCATCCGTCGAATCTCAAGCTGCTGTGCGTGTTTCACCACCAGCTCAAAACATCCTGGGGCTGGCATGACCGCCAACTCCCCGATGCCACGGTGGTGTGGACCTCACCGCAGGGCGAAGTCAAATTGATACCACCAATGTCTGCGACCAATCGACCACCATCTTGACGTCCCGCTACCAGGCCCGCGCGAGGGATCAGCCCGAGATAGCGTCGGCCTATGGGTCAAGGCCGAAGACCACGGTCGGGGCTGACTTGCCCTTCAGCGCGTGAGCACCCCGGTCAGCGAGTCTGGGCGGTCGAGAAACCAGGGCGTCAACGGTTTGGTCAGTGAGAAGGATGGCGTCGCCGGTGATCTTGGTGAGCTGCTCGACGCGGGCAGCCACGTTGGTCGTGTCGCCGATCAGGCTGAACTCCATATGAGCTCCGCCGCCAATGGTGCCAGCGATCACCACACCGGTGTTGATCCCGATGCCGATCCGAAGCTCACCGCCAAATCGCTGGGCGACGAGGCGCTGAATCAACACAGCGGCGCTCACCGCGGCGTCGGCATGATCCGCGAGATCGTTCGGAGCCCCGAAGACGGCCAGCGCGCCGTCGCCGAGGAACTTGTTGACATGCCCTCCGGCGTCGACGACGGCCCGCACCACGATCTCGAAAAGCGCGTTGAGCCGGGCCACAGTGTCCTCGGCGGTGTTCGCCTCGGCAAACGGGGTGAAGTCGCGGATGTCGACGAACATCACCGTCACCTCCCGGCGCTCACCGGTGAACACGTCGTTGCCCTGCTCGATTAGCCGGGTGGCGAGGGCGGGGTCGACGTAGGTGCCGAATGCCGCCTGAAGTCGTTGCCGCTCAGCCAAACCCGCCTGCATACGATTGAACGACGCCGCCAGCGCACCCAGATCGTCGTCCTGAACCACCGGCAAACGTCGGCTGTAGTCGCCCACCGCGACACGTTCTGTTCCTCTGGCGAGGTCGCGAATCGGTCGCAAGAACGGTGAGGTCACGGCGACTGCGAGCTGCCCGGAGAGGAGCGTTAATGCGCTCCCGATCACGACGGAGACGACAGGATCCTCGCGGGCGCGATCGATCACGGAGGCCAGGCTCGCGCCTGCCGTGGCACATACGAACGCCACCGCGAGCAGGGACGCGGAGGACCATGTCGCGAGGGTCGGGCGAGAGCGCGGCAGCGAGTCCCCAATTCCAGTGTCACCGGCTATGGCGGCCCTTGCCGGCCGCAGCGCTCCCTCCACGAAACTGTGCATATTGATTACCCCAATGGCAGCGCCATACGCGGCACCCACAATCGCGTACTGGACCAGCCGCCAACTGGTCGCGCCGACGATCCCACCGACAACAACCCCAAGTAAAGGTGCCCACACCACATTGATCGCGAGCGACCGGATGGCCGCCCTCCGCGCGTAGGCGAAGGTGGCGCCCAATGCCGTCATCGGATCGACCTCGTGGCCCGCTGCCCACCCTTCAAACAGGTGCACCTCCTTCGAGCCGGGAAGAACCAGCAGGTAGGCCTGCACCAACACGGCGACAGCGGTGACGACGGCCGCGTCGATGAAGCCACCAGATCCTTCGAAAGCGACAATGATCAACGAGTAACTGCCGAAGACGAACAGCCCCAGCAGGTAAATGAGGACGCAGATCGCCCACGAATACCTCGGTCCGTACCGATCCCACAGCCACTGAAAGACGCGGTCCATGCCGCGACACTAAACGTCAGGCACCCGAAACGACCTCGGGTCGGGCCGCGAGTCGATGTTCGACGGCCCTCAGCGGGCGATCCGCTGCGCGATGGCGATCCGCGACACGGTGCAGGCACTCGGCATCGAGGTGCGCGCCGGGTTGCACACCGGCGAGTGCGAGGTCCGCGGCGAGGACATCGGCGGCATCGCCGTGCACATCGGTGCGCGCGTGAGCGCCTTGGCGGGGCCGAACGACGTGCTGGTGTCCAGCACGTTGCGCGACCTGGTGATCGGGTCGGGGCTTGAGTTCGAAGAACGTGGCGCTCATGAGCTCAAGGGCGTGCCCGGCGAGTGGCATCTTTTCGCCGTCGCATCTGCGCGAGCGACATAGTAGGTGCTTCCCGGGACACCAATCCGAACAGAGGTCATGGCCGCTAGCCGGGGCGTTTCCCACACCCCCTGAACCCTCGGCCCGCCACCCCTGGGCGCCCTAGGGGTGGCGTGCCTGATCAAGACCTACTCGTCCGGCTTAGGCTCGTCCGGCTTAGGCTCGTCCGGCTTAGGTCGAAATCTCCCGGCGATTGCATGCTGCGCGTCCTCGATAGCCTTCTTTTGGGCGGTCCACTGCCGTTCCACCAGGTCCGTGAACGCTTTCCGCTGGTGCTCGATCTGCTCGCTGATCGCCTTGCGCTGAGCCTCCCAGTGGTCACCGATCTTGACGCTGCGCTGCTGTTCGAGGAAATCCGCGAACGCCTTCTGCTGGGACTCGACCAAGTCCGTGACCGCCCTGCGCTGAGCCTCTAACTGGTTTGCGATCTGGTCCTGAATCGCCTTCATCCGCTTCTCGTTCTCCGTCACCAGCTCCTTGAACTGGTCAGGAAGTCCCGGCTGTTCCGTCATGGTCTGCTTATCTCTCCCGTTTAGATGATCTCGGCCCTCCTTATGGTGGACCGCCCCCAACGCTAATCCTGACCGTGGGTGGTTCCCGCGCGGCCTAGGCTTGATGGGGCGCTCGGCGAGCTAGTTCAAACCACGCGCGGGGAGTGGATCACCCACCCACCGACGCGATGCCCCAACGGCCACCCGCTCGGCCCGAACCAAGTCCTCGTCGGTCACCAGGCTTGCCTCGGGCACGGCGGTGGGCACACCACCTGGACCTGCCGCAACTAGGCGAAACTGTTCACACGCCAGTGTTTTCCGATCAATGACGGTTGGCGCGCCGGGCTGCACACCGGCGAGTGCGAGGTCCGCGGCGATGACATCGGCGGGATCGCCGTGCACATCGGTGCGCGCGCGTGAGCGCCCTGGCAGGGCCGAACGACGTGCTGGTGTCCAGCACGCTGCGCGACCTCGTGATCGGGTCAGGACTCGAATTCGAGGAGCGCGGCACTCATGAGCTGAAAGGTGTGCCCGGCGAATGGCATCTCTTCGCCGTCGCCTCTCCGTAGCGGTGGGTTTCGGCGCGACTCATTTCGCCTGCCGTAAGCACTTATCCACTCGGTGAAATCGACAGAGGCACTTAGGGTTCGACTGGCTCTGTCGTGCCTCAGAACGGCGGAGGTCTATTCCGCTCCGCCACAAGAGCGTCGTTGAGTCGGCGTTCGGCGTTGATGGCCTTGGCGGTGTCCGCGGTCATCACACGCGACATACCGGGGGACGCCCAGGGCAGCGAAACCACCAGTCGCGGGCTGATGATGCCGCGCCGCAAGCAGACCCGAACCCAACAACGCGCCAAGGACATCGCCGACCAACGCCGCCTCAACGAACCCTTCGCCGCCGAACGCATCGCCGAACGCAACAAACCCCCACCGTTCTAGCCGGTGCCGAAATCCACTGCTACGTAGAGGCGACCGCGAAGAGCTGCCACTCGCCAGGCACGCCCTTGAGCCCATGCGCACCACGCGGCTCGAATTGCAGTCCTGATCCGATCACCAGATCGCGCAGTGTGCTGGACACCAGCACGTCGTTCGGCCCTGCCAGGGTGCTCACCCGCGCGCCGATGTGCACGGCGATCCCGCCGATGTCATCGCCGCGCACTTCGCATTCGCCGGTGTGCAACCCGGCGCGAACCTCGATGCCAAGGGATTGCACCGCGTCGCGGATCGACATCGCGCAGCGGATCGCCCGCTGCGGGCCGTCGAACATCGCCAGGAAGCCGTCTCCCGACGTGTTGACCTCGCGGCCACGAAAGCGAGACAGTTGCGCCCGGACGACGGCGTCGTGCGCATCGAGCAGCGCACGCCAGTCACGGTCGCCGATCTCTGCGGCCCGGCGCGTCGAATCCACGATGTCGGTGAACAACACCGTCGCGAGAACCCGGTCGTCGGCCACCTCGGCATGGTGGCCGGTGAGGAACTCGGCCATCTCTTGGAATGACTCGCGCCAGGGCTCGACGAAGTGGTACCAGTTGCGTCCCGGTAGCTCAACGTATTTCGCGTCGGGGATGTGCTCGGCGATGTATGTGCCCTTCGCGGGAGGGATGTAAGAATTGTTGGAGTGCTGAACGACGAGAGTCGGCACACGGACTGTCGGAAGGACCGCCCGCACGTCCAAATTCGACACGAGTGAGTACATGAGGGCGACGGTTCGCGGGCTCGCCGACATGCGCTCCCATCGAGCCCACGTTGAGCGAATCTCCTCGTTCCACGGCATGTCCGGATTCATCGCATGTTGGATCTGCCCGGTGCCCCACCAGCGGGCCATCGCAGCGTCGTCTCTGAATGCGGTGCCGCCCGTATCTGCATAACCGTCGAGCACGACCAGCGCGGTGGTGCGAGACGGATATGTCGCCGCGAACAGCGCCCCGGTCGCGACCGCGGCGGCGGTCGCGAGGAGAACTGCTTCAGTGCTCCCGAGATCGTCGAGCACCGCGGCGATGCTGTCGGCCCATTGCTCCATGTTCGGCGGCGCGTCCGGGGTCACGGGGTCGGAAGCGCCTGTGCCCAGATGGTCGAGAAAGATCAGCCGGCCGAGCGATGACACGGCCTCAACCCAGCCCTGCAGCGACGGCAATTCCGGCATCACCTCGCAATTGGTGAACCAATTCGGGACAAACACGATGTCGCGTTCACCCTTGGGCGACGCCCTATAGGCGACGTGCAAGTCCCCGTTGCGCGCATACCGCGTCTCCGAGAACATTGCGGAAGTGTAGGCCGAGGAGCGGGCCGGACGGTGCGCAATGGCAGCGTTTATGCTGCTCACGAGCGTTCCCCTGAAGTGTTCTTCAGGCAGTCGGTGTCACCACTGGCTCAGGACCGTCTGGATCGGCCGGGGCGGCTGGGCTGACGGCCAACTACCTGATGGTCCGGGTTTTGGACGTGCCCATTTGTAGCGGGTCAGCGTCCGCGGCCGTACGGCCTATCCTCGGGTCGCCGCCCACAGTTTGGGGGTCAGTCCTCTCTATAAACGCAGCTGTGCAGAGTGCATTGGACCTTGCCGCCAGCGACCTCGTGCGTCTTGTTATCGGGGTAGATGCATTCACCACCGTCGATTTCTGATTGGCCGGGGCCACAAACCTTCGCGAGGGCGATGGGTGCGCCGATCATTGTGGATACCGCAAACCCTGTGCCAACCGCGGCAAGAAGTGAAGTGATGGTTCGTGATGTTCGGCGCAGTTCACGGCTCCTTCGCTGCTGGAGATTGGCACATTAGCAGCTAAATCGGTGTTCAGGGACGTAAGCAATGAATGCCATGACAACGGTGATCCCGGATTGACCAACCCCATACCGTCTAGCGGGCAGTCGGTTCCCTAGTCGTGATGTGGTAGTCCCGATCATCGGGTCGGCTCAGCATCTCAGTCATCGTCTTGCGGTCGAAAGGCCACAGGTCGACGTTTCCCTCATCGGTGAGATACCAAGAGTTGCAACCGGTATTCCACACGGTCGGACCGAGCGCCAGCCCGACGTCGTCGTTGAACTTCGCCGTGGCTTCCTCGGTTACCTCGACGATGTCCACCTCACCGTCTCGGAACCGGCGCAGCCATTGCGTGATGTAGCGGGCCGTGAGTTCTGACGAGTACTGCAACGAAATGGAGCCGGTCGGTGAGTTGGGCCCCAATACCGTGAAGAAGTTCGGGAATCCAGGAATTGCCGTCATCCGGTAGGCGCGTGGACCTTTCGCCCAGGCATCGTCGATCGAGATGCCGTCGCGGCCGCGCAGCTGCATGGGGCGCATGTAATTGTGGGGGTGGAAACCGGTTGCCAACACCAGCAGGTCGACGTCGATCTCGCGGCCATCCGTCGTCTGGATGCCACGCGGGGTGACTCGTTCGATCGGTGATGTGACCAGTTCGGCGTTGTTCGCGCTGATCGCGCGATAGTAGGAGCTCGACATCACCTGCCGCTTGCAAAACGGCTCGTAGTCGGGGGTGAGTCGATCGCGAAGCACCGGGTTCCGGATCTGAGCGCTCAAAGACCAGCGTGCGTACGCCTGGATAAGGCTGCGACGCCAGCTCGGTCGGGTCGCGATGTCGACGAGAATGCCCGAGCCCCAGAGCAACACGTCGTACAGCCTGCGGTGGACCTTCGGCAGCCTTCGCAAGAGCTTGGCTACCGCCGCCGGCTGGGGGAGCCCCGTCGGCGCCCACATCACCCACTGCGGTGACCGAACGAAATGGCTGATGTGTGCGGCTTTGCGTTGGAGGGCGGACACGACCTGCACGCCTGTCGAACCGGTGCCGATGACGGCGATGCGACGCCCGTCGGTAACCACACCGTCGTCCCAGCGCGCGGTGTGGATGGCATCGCCGTCGAAGGTATCGAGACCCGGAATGTCCGGTGTGAAGGGGTGATGCAGCACGCCAGTCGCGGCTATCAGGAAGTCCGCCACCAATTCGGCGCCGTCAGAAGTCGTGATCTGCCAGGTGGATCCATCGAAGCTGGCCGATCCGACCTCAGTGTTCAGCCGCAGATGGTCGTTGAGATCGTGGCGGTCTACAACCTCGCGAAGGTAGCGCTGAATCTCCGCCCCCGGTGCGAACAGGCCCGTCCAATCCGGCTTCGGCGCGAATGAAAACTGGTACAGCTGCGATGGTATGTCGCAGGTGAGGCCGGGGTAGCGGTTCCAATGCCACACGCCGCCGACGTCGGAGCCTTTCTCCAGGATCGTGAAATCGTTGAAACCCGCGCGCTGCAACGTCACTGCGGTTGCGATGCCGGCGACTCCGGCGCCGATGATGACGACTCCTGGCTCGCGCTTCGCAGCAAACGGTCCCACGGCGGCGAGTTTACGGGCGTTGTAGACCGCCAAGCCCGAAACCGCGAACTCGCCCAGCTTGCTCGCGCTCGGCGTCGGCCTTGGCCTGCTCTGCTCGATATCTGGCATGCTGGGTGACATGACTGAGCCGCAGTTCGGTGGCAACGAATTTGGAAGCCACCCTCCGCCGCCGCCCCCGCAGCAGCCCGGGTACCCACCGCAGCCCGGATACCCGCCGCCGTATCCGCCGCCGGCGGGTCAGTACCCGCCGGCCTACATGGATTCGACCGCCCCGTACGGTCGCCACCCCATGACGGGTGAACCGTTCTCGGACAAGTCCAAGGTCGTCGCCGGCCTACTGCAGCTGCTCGGGCTCTTCGGGCTCGTCGGCATCGGGCGCATCTACCTCGGCTACACCGGGCTCGGCGTCGCCCAGCTCATCGTTGGCCTGGTGACCTGCGGCATCGGCGCCATCGTCTGGGGGATCATCGACGCCATCCTGCTGCTCACCGACAAGGTGCGCGATCCGCAAGGGCGTCCGTTGCGAGATGGCACCTAGCGCCGACACCAACCGCGGTCGGCTCTACACCGCGGTCGGGACGGGCGCCGTGCTACTCGGCGGCCTGGCCTACCTCGGACTCGGCGATCCGCATCGACCGAACTTCATCTTTCCCCCGTGCCCGTTCTACGCGCTGACGGGTCTGTACTGCCCGGGCTGCGGCGGTCTGCGGATGACGCACGACGTTCTCAACGGCGACCTCGCCGCGGCGGTCGTCGACAATGTCTTCGCCCTCGTCGGCCTGCCGATGCTGCTGGTGTGGATTCTGCTGCGCGTGCGCAGCGGGCGGCCGTGGATGACGCCCGCCGCTGTCGTCGTGATCATCGTCGCCGCGACCGCATGGACTGTGGTACGCAACCTTCCCGGGTTCCCGCTGGTCCCGACGGTTCTCGACGGGTAAGTCCAGCATTGCGCTGATACTATCGGCAGTCGGGCCGGTGCAGTCCCGGACAAGATTTCCCGGACTGCGGAGGTTCTCCCTCGATGCTGTATTCGGCGTTTCCCGAACCCCAGGGCCTGTACGACCCGGACAACGAGTCGGACTCCTGTGGTGTCGCCATGATCACCGACATCCAAGGCCGTCGCTCGCACGCCATCGTCGCCGACGGGCTGACCGCCTTGGAGCACCTCGAACACCGTGGCGCCGCGGGTGCCGAGCCCAACAGCGGCGACGGCGCAGGCATCCTCATCCAGCTGCCCGTCGAACTCCTGCGCGAGGTCGTCGACTTCGAACTGCCGCCGCCCACCGCCGAGGGCGCTAACACCTTCGCCGCGGGCATCTGCTTCCTACCGCAGGACCCCGAGGCCCGCGCCGACGCACGCGAGCACGTCGAAGCCATCGCCGACGAGGAAGGACTCACCGTCCTCGGCTGGCGGGAGCTGCCCACCGACCCGGAGGGAGCCGAAGTCGGTGCGACGGCACTCGGCTGCATGCCGCACATGGAGCAGCTGTTCGTCGTCTCGCCTCATCACCTCGGCGGTGTCGATCTCGATCGCCGTGTCTATCCGCTCCGCAAGCGCGCGGAACGCAACGGCGTGTACTTCCCGTCATTGTCCAGTCGCACCATGGTGTACAAGGGCATGCTCACCACAATGCAACTGCCGCAATACTTTCCGGATCTGCGCGACGAGCGTTGTCGCAGCGCGATCGCGATCGTGCACAGTCGCTTCTCCACGAACACGTTCCCGTCCTGGCCGTTGGCCCATCCCTTCCGTTTCGTCGCCCACAACGGCGAGATCAACACCGTGCGCGGCAACCGCAACCGGATGCACGCCCGCGAGGCCATGCTCGCCAGCGCCAAGATCCCCGGCGACCTGTCCCGGCTCTCACCGATCTGCACACCGGAGGCGTCCGATTCGGCATCGTTCGACGAGGTGCTCGAACTCCTGCATCTCGGCGGCCGCAGTCTGCCGCACGCGGTGCTGATGATGATCCCCGAGGCGTGGGAGAACAACACCACCATGGACCCCGCCGAGCGGGCGTTCTGGCAGTTCCACGCCTCCCTCATGGAGCCGTGGGACGGTCCGGCGTGTGTGACGTTCACCGACGGCACGCTCGTCGGAGCGGTGCTGGACCGCAACGGATTACGGCCGGGACGCTGGTGGCGCACCCTCGACGACCGAATCATCCTCGCGAGCGAGAGCGGAGTGCTCGACGTGCCCTCCGCGCAGATCGTCGCCAAGGGTCGGTTGCAGCCGGGAAAGATGTTCCTCATCGACACCGCGGCCGGCCGCATCGTGGGAGACGACGAATTCAAGGAATCCCTCGCCGGACAGCGGCCCTACGGAGAGTGGCTGCACTCCGGACTGCTCGACATCAAGACGCTGCCCGACCGTGCGCGCGTGCAGCCGAACCACGAGTCCGTCGTGCGCAGGCAGATCGCCTTCGGCTACACCGAGGAAGACCTGCGCGTCCTGCTGACACCCATGGCCGCCTCGGGGGTAGAACCGCTGGGTTCCATGGGCACCGACACTCCGACCGCGGTGCTGTCGCAGCGGTCCCGGCTGCTCTACGACTACTTCGTCGAACTCTTCGCGCAGGTCACCAACCCGCCGCTGGACGCGATCCGCGAAGAGATCGTCACCTCGATGGCGCGCGTCATGGGGCCGGAGCAGAACCTCCTCGAACCGACCGCCGCGTCCTGCCGCCAGATCGTGCTGCGCTGGCCCGTTCTCGACAACGACGAACTCAGCAAGATCGTCCACATCAACGACGACGGCGAGCATGGCGGCCTGAGGACCGCGGTCCTGAAGGCCCTCTACGACGTCGAGCGCGGCGGCGAAGGCCTCGCCGACGCCTTGGATGAGCTCCGCCTCCGCGCGTGTGACGCCATCGCCAAAGGCGCACGGACACTGGTGATCTCCGACCGCGACTCCGACCACACCAGGGCGCCGATCCCGTCGCTGCTGGCCGTGTCGGCCGTGCACCATCACCTCGTCCGCACCAAGGAACGCACCACTGTCGCCCTGGTCGTCGAAAGCGGCGACGCACGCGAAGTACACCACATCGCGATGCTCATCGGATTCGGCGCCGCCGCGGTCAACCCCTATCTCGCATTCGAGTCGATCGAGGACCTCGTCCGCGAAGGTGAACTCACCGGCATCGAACCCGCTGCGGCGGTGCGCAACTACCTCAAGGCGCTCGGCAAGGGCGTGACGAAGGTGATGAGCAAGATGGGCATCTCCACCGTCGCCTCTTACACCGCCGCGCAGGCCTTCGAGGCTGTCGGCATCGACAAGCACGTCATCGACGAGTACTTCACCGGCACTCCGAGTCAACTCGGCGGCGTCGCACTGGATGTGTTGGCCGAGGAGGTGAAGGTCAGGCACCGGCGGGCATATCCGGAGAACCCGACGGAGCGGGTGCACCGGCGCCTGGAGGTCGGTGGCGAATACGCGTTCCGCCGCGAGGGCGAACTGCACCTGTTCACCCCCGAAGTGGTTTTTCTGCTGCAGCATTCGACCCGCACGGGCCGCCGCGACATCTTCAAGCAGTACTCCGACGAGGTGAACCGCCTCTCCAGGGAAGGTGGCACCCTGCGCGGACTGTTCGGCTTCAAGAAACTAAGGTCGCCTGTCCCGCTGGAGGAAGTCGAGCCTGTTGAATCGATCGTCACGCGGTTCAACACCGGCGCAATGAGTTACGGTTCCATCTCCGCCGAGGCCCACGAGACCATGGCGATCGCCATGAACAGCCTCGGTGGCCGGTCGAACTCGGGCGAGGGGGGCGAGGACACCGACCGGCTGTACGACCCGAGACGTCGCAGCGCCGTCAAACAGGTCGCCTCCGGCCGCTTCGGCGTCACCAGCGACTACCTGGTGAATGCCACCGATATTCAGATCAAGATGGCTCAGGGCGCCAAACCCGGTGAGGGTGGCCAACTCCCGGGCTACAAGGTGTATCCGAACATCGCCAGGACCCGGCACTCAACCCCCGGCGTCGGGCTGATCTCGCCGCCGCCGCACCACGACATCTACTCGATCGAGGACCTGGCTCAGCTCATCCACGACCTCAAGAACGCCAACGCCGACGCCCGCATCCACGTCAAGCTCGTCAGCAGCGTCGGTGTCGGCACGGTCGCGGCCGGGGTCTCCAAGGCGCACGCCGACGTGGTGCTGATCTCCGGATACGACGGCGGCACCGGCGCCGCGCCGCTGACCAGCCTCAAGCACGCCGGCGTGCCGTGGGAGATCGGGTTGGCCGACACCCAGCAGACACTGATGCTCAACGGACTGCGGGATCGCATCACCGTGCAGTGTGACGGCGGCATGCGCACCGCCCGAGACGTCGTCGTCGCGGCACTGCTCGGCGCCGAGGAGTACGGCTTCGCCACCGCACCACTCGTCGTGTCGGGCTGCATCATGATGCGGGTCTGCCACCTCGACACCTGTCCCGTCGGCGTGGCGACCCAAAACCCGGAACTACGGGCGCGATTCAACGGTAAGCCGGAATTCGTTGAGAACTACTTCCGGTTCATCGCCGAGGACATCCGTCACCATCTCGCCGAGCTCGGGTTCCGCAGCATCGACGAGGCTGTCGGCCGCGCCGAGATGCTCGACACCGATGAGGGCCTCGCCCACTGGAAGAGCAAGGGACTCGACCTCACCCCGGTGTTCGCGGTAGCTGGCGGGCGGGATGGCGGGGTTGACGCGGACGCCGCGCACAGGCGACGGGTGCGCGACCAGGACCACGGACTCGACCAGGCCCTCGACCGCACCCTCATCCAGCTCGCCGAGGGAGCCCTCGAGGACGCGCATCCCGTCAGGCTCGAGCTGCCGGTGCGTAACGTCAACCGCACCGTCGGCACCCTTCTCGGCTCCGAGGTCACGCGACGCTACGGCGCCCAGGGGCTGCCCGACAACACGATTCACGTCACGCTCACCGGTTCCGCCGGGCAGTCCATCGGCGCGTTCCTGCCGCCGGGTGTCACGCTGAAGCTGGTCGGTGACGCCAACGACTATGTGGGCAAAGGCCTTTCCGGCGGCCGGGTCATCGTCCGACCTCCGGACGATGTCCTGTTCCTGCCCGAGGACAACGTGATCGCCGGAAACACCCTGCTTTTCGGCGCTACCTCAGGTGAGCTGTATCTGCGGGGCCGGGTCGGCGAGCGGTTCGCCGCCCGCAACTCGGGGGCGCTGACCGTCGTCGAGGGCGTCGGAGACCACGCCTGCGAATACATGACCGGCGGTCGCGTGGTGGTGCTGGGCAAGACCGGCCGCAACTTGGCGGCGGGGATGTCCGGCGGCATTGCGTTCGTGCTGGGACTCGACCCGAAGAAGGTCAACCCCGAAATGGTGGAACTTCAGCGCCTGGAACCCGAGGATCTGACGTGGTTGCGCGACGTCATCGCGACGCACGCGAAATACACGGGAAGCACCCTGGCCGCCAGTGTGCTCTCCGACTGGCCAAGGCGCAGCGCGCAGTTCACCAAGGTCATGCCCCGTGACTACCAGCGCGTGCTGGACGCCACGTTGGTGGCCAAGCGGGAGGGCCGCGACGTCGACACCGCGATCATGGAGGCAAGCCGTGGCTGATCCGACCGGATTCCTGAAGGTTCCCAAGGTCGACGCCGCCAAGCGACCTGTCGACGAACGCGTCGGTGACTGGCGCGAAGTATATGAACAACAGGACCCGCACCAGCGTGCCGGCGAGGTGTCCCAGCAGGCCCGGCGATGCATGGACTGCGGAATCCCGTTCTGCCACTCCGGAACCGCAGGCTGCCCCCTGGGCAACCTGATCCCGGAATGGAACGACCTGGTGCGGCGAGGCCGCTGGGATGCGGCCAGCGACCGCCTGCACGCGACCAACAATTTCCCGGAGTTCACCGGCCGGTTGTGTCCCGCGCCATGCGAGACCGCATGCGTGCTGTCGATCTCCGAGGAGCAGACAGGCGGCAGCGTCACGATCAAGCGCATCGAGCAGACCATCGTCGACCAGGCGTGGATGGACGGCATCGTCGAACCGCAACCCGCGGCCATTGCCACGGGGCGACGGGTGGCTGTCGTCGGATCCGGGCCTGCCGGACTGGCTGCGGCGCAACAACTCACCCGCGCAGGACACGACGTGACCGTCTACGAGCGCGACGACCGGATCGGCGGGTTGATGCGCTACGGCATCCCGGAGTACAAGCTCGAGAAGGCCTCGCTGAATCAGCGGCTCGCTCAAATGCGCGCCGAGGGAACGCATTTCGTTACCGACTGCGAGGTCGGTGTCGACCTTTCCGTCGAGCAGCTCAGGGAGCGGCATCACGCCGTGGTGCTCGCCGTCGGTGCGTTGCGGGCCCGGGACAGCGAGGTCGAGGGCCGACACCTCAAGGGTGTGCATCTGGCCATGGAGCACCTGGTGCCCGCCAACAAGGAGTGTGAAGGCGACGCCGCGAGCCCGATCTCCGCAGCGGGTAAGCACGTCGTGATCATCGGCGGCGGCGACACCGGAGCGGACTGTCTGGGCACCGCGCACCGCCAGGGCGCGACATCCGTTACGCAACTGGACTACAACCCGGAACCGCCGGAGTACCGCGACGAATCGCGCTCGCCGTGGCCGATGTGGCCGATCGTGCTGCGCACCCGGCTGTCGCCGGCGCACGCCGAGGGTGGTAACCGCCGCTACGAGGTCGCCGTGCAGCGGTTCCTGAGCGACGGCCAGGGCAATCTGCGGGCCATGCAGATCGCGGAGGTCAAGGTCGAACGCGATGCGGAGGGCCGGCGGGTCATCACGCCGGTCGGTGACTCACTGGAGATTCCCTGTGAAATGGCGCTGCTGGCGATCGGGTTCGACGGCGTCGAGCACATGCCGCTGCTGGACGGACTCGGCCTCACGCTCAACCGTCGCGGCGCTTTGCCCTGCGGGTCGGACTGGCAGACAGACGCACCCGGCGTGTTTGTCTGCGGGGACGCTCACCGCGGCGCCTCGCTGGTCGTGTGGGCCATCGCCGAAGGGCGCAGCGCCGCGCACGCAGTGGACAAGTTCCTCATGGGGGAGTCTGACCTGCCCGAACCCGTGAGTCCCGGGGCCCTTCCGCTGGCCGTCGTCTGAATCGATTAACGACTATGCTCCCAGTCGTGGATAGACGCGGAAAGATCGTCTGCACCCTTGGTCCGGCCACGGCGACTGACGACGTCCTCAGGGCACTGGTCGAGGCCGGAATGGACGTCGCGCGGCTCAACTTCAGCCACGGCGACTACTCCGATCACGAAGCCAACTACAAGCGTGTCCGTGCAGCGTCGGACGCGACCGGACGCGCCGTCGGCATCCTCGCCGATCTGCAGGGCCCCAAGATCCGAATCGGCCGATTCGCCGACGGTCCGACGTTCTGGGCCGACGGCGAGACCATACGGATCACGATCGACGACTGCGACGGCACCCCCGATCGGGTGTCGACGACCTACAAACGGCTGGCCGAGGACGCCACCGCTGGGGACCGGGTCCTGGTCGATGACGGAAACGTCGGTCTGGTCGTCGAGAAGATCGACGGCAACGACGTGATCTGCACGGTCACCGAGGGCGGACCGGTCAGCAACAACAAGGGAATGTCGCTGCCGGGCATGAACGTGTCGGCACCGGCGCTGTCGGAGAAGGACATCGAGGATCTCGAGTTCGCGTTGGGCCTCGGCCTCGATCTGGTCGCGCTGTCGTTCGTCCGCTCACCTGCCGACATCGAACTCGTGCACGAGGTGATGGACCGCGTCGGCAGGCGGGTACCGGTGATCGCCAAGCTCGAGAAGCCGGAAGCGATCGACAATCTCGAGGCGATCGTGCTCGCGTTCGACGCGATCATGGTCGCCCGCGGCGACCTCGGTGTGGAGTTGCCGCTCGAAGAGGTCCCGCTGGTACAGAAGCGGGCTATTCAAATGGCAAGGGAGAACGCGAAACCCGTCATTGTCGCCACGCAGATGCTGGAGTCGATGATCGAGAGCTCGCGGCCCACCCGTGCCGAGGCCTCCGATGTCGCCAACGCGGTTCTCGACGGTGCCGACGCGGTGATGCTCTCCGGTGAGACCTCGGTGGGCAAGTACCCGCTGGAGGCCGTCAAAACGATGGCCCGCATCATCTCGGCGGTCGAGCAGAACTCGGTCGTCGTCCCGCCGTTGACGCATGTGCCCCGCACCAAGCGCGGGGTGATCTCCTACGCAGCGCGCGACATCGGCGAGCGGCTGGACGCCAAGGCGCTGGTGGCCTACACACAGTCCGGCGACACCGTGCGCCGGCTCGCGCGACTGCACACGCCGCTGCCGTTGCTGGCGTTCACGTCGCTGCCGGAGGTCCGAAGCCAGCTCGCGCTGAGCTGGGGTACCGAGACGTTCATCGTGCCCCACATCCAGACCACCGACGGAATGATCAGGCAGGTCGACAAGTCGCTGCTCGCGCTCGGTAGGTACAAGCGCGGTGACCTGGTGGTCATCATCGCCGGCGCCCCGCCGGGCACAGTAGGCTCCACGAACCTGATCCACGTGCACCGGATCGGGGAGGACGACGTCTAGTCGGACGAGGGGGTCAGGTGGCCGACGAGCCGCTTGCGCGAGTGAATCCGCTCAGCAGACTTGAACGAGCTGCTGGCGATATTGGACCTCCGTCAGATCGACGACGACACCTTCGTCGGTTCGCATCCGAGCCGGAACCCGGTGCGCACGTTCGGCGGCCAGATGATGGCGCAGTCCCTGATGGCGGCGACCCGCAGTCTCAGGCACGACCTGCCTCCGAGCGCGCTTTCGGTGCACTTCATCGCCGGCGGAGACCCGGAGAAGGACCTCGAGTTCCACATCGCGCGGCTGCGCGACGAGCGCCGCTTCGCCAACCGCCGGGTCGATGTGATGCAGGGCGGCACGCTGTTGACCACCGCGATGGTGTCCTACCTGTCCGGTGGCCGCAGCCTCGAGCACGGGGTCGAACCTCCTGAGCTGCCGGATCCACTCACCGTTCCGCCGATCGACGACCTGCTGCGGGGTTACGAAGACGTCGTCCCGCACTTCGTGAACGCGCTGCGGCCGATCGACTGGCGCTACACGAATGACCCGACCTGGGTGATGCGTGCCAAGGGGGAGAAGCTCACCCACAACCGGGTCTGGATGAAGGCGCAGGGGCCGATGCCCGACGACCCCGCACTGCATGCCGCGGCGCTCGTTTACGCCTCGGATACCACCGTGCTCGACTCGATCCTCACCACGCACGGCCTGTCGTGGGGGTTCGACCGCATCTTCGCGGTCAGCACGAACCATTCGGTGTGGTTCCACCGTCCGGTGCGATTCGACGACTGGCTTCTCTATTCGACGTCGTCGCCGGTGGCGGCGGATTCACGGGGCCTCGGCACCGGGCATTACTTCGACCGGTCGGGTCAGCTGGTGGCGACCGTCGTGCAGGAAGGCATCATCAAGCATTTCCCGCGCTAAGGCGTCGGCGTGGTGATCGTCATCGAGAACTGGTCTTCCATGTGCTCAGCGAACTGCTCGGCACACCGTTGGACGGCCTGCTCGTCGTTGCCGGCCCGTGACAGGCAGTCGATGTAGTCGGTGCCGCCGACCTCGCCGAATCCCCATATGAACAGCCCTATGACGACGATGGCCTCGATGATGCTGAGGACGCCGAGAACGATGCCGGCGACCGCGACGCCGCCGTTGTTCGCCTCTCCGCGTTTCGCCTTACCCCACCCGAGGAACCCGAGAATCACCGCGACGACTCCGAGCACGATGCCGCCGACGACACTCAACAGCGCAATGATCGCGGTCACCAACGAAGCGATGCCCAGGCCGTTACTGGGAGCCCTCGGCGGCGGTGCGTATCCGGTGTACGGCGACGGCGCGGCCGCAGGGGGGTAGGCGCCCGGATAGGCGCCGTATGACGGCGGCGGTGGCATAGACGGCGGTGGTGGCGGTGCAGGCGGGGGTGGTGGCGGCGTCTCGGGTTGGTCCGGCTCGCTCATGTCGGTGAGATTACTCGCCAGCGGGCAGGTTGACGGTGAGACAGCCAACGTCGTCGGGCAGGTGGTGGGTGGCGACGACGACGGTGCGCTCGGCGGGGAAAAGACCGTCGGGAGTGAGTAGTTCGGTGAGGAACCGCCGGCCGTCCCCGGCGTCGAGGTGTTCGGTCGGCTCGTCGAGCAACACGGTCGGTGCCGTCGATACCAGGGCGCGGGCAAGCAGGAGTCGCCTGCGCTGGCCTGCCGAGACTGCTGCGGCGCCGCCGACGAGCACGGTGGCCAGCCCGTCGGCCAACGACTCGAGCCACCCGCCCAGGCCCACGCGGCACAGGGCGTCGCGTAGCTCGTCGTCGTTTGCATCGCCGCGGGCCACCAGGAGGTTGTCTCGCACAGTCGTGGAGAACAGGTGTGCATCCTCGGCGAAGAATGCTGCCTCCGAGGGCGTCTCGTCGGGAAGCAGACTCGCGAGGTTCATCAGCAGCGTCGTCTTGCCCGCGCCGCTGGGCCCGGTGACGGCCAGCCGCGCTCCCGGTTCGAGCTGAACCCGCGGGACGCGCGGCCGCCGTGAGCCGACGCGGCCTGCGCTCGTCAGCGCGTGAAGGCGTCGTGCGGCGAGGCGGGAGCGGGCCAGCTGTACCGCGGCGGCCGGCAGCGCGGTCGTCGCCTCAAAGGCGGACAGCGGCAACAACATCAAGACCGCCACCGTGGTCGGCGCGACGGACGATGCCAACGCGACACCGCAGACGACGGCGCCGAGCACACTGGCGCCGATCGCAGCCGCCGGAGCAGCCGACGCCAGTGCAGCGGGTGCCGCCGCCCGGTCGATTGCGTGGCCCCAGTCGCGTTGCTCCCTGTCGGCGTCTTCGAGTACGCCATCGAGGCGGCCACTGACCCGCAGCTCGGGCGCATGCTCGAGCGCAAGCATCGCGGCGGTGTCCCGCTGTGAATGATGCTGTGCCGCCAGGTGTTCTGCTGCCATCGCGGCCCGGGCGGCAAGCGACGGCGCGGTGACGCCCGCAACCAGGAGGCATACCGCCAGTATCACGGCGGCGGCAGGTGAGATCACCGCGACGGCGACGGTGGCAGCCAACCCGAGGATGGCGGCGACCGAAATCGGTACCACTGCGCGCACGAGCACATCAGATAAGTCGTCGACAGATGAACCGATACCGCTGACCAGCTCGCCGGTGTGTCGCCGCATCACCGCGTCGGCCGGGCCGCTCGCCAGGCGCGAGTACAGCCGCTCACGGACGTCGGCGCCCGCACGCAGGGCGGTGTCGTGGGAGGCCAACCGCTCGCAGTAACCCATGACACCGCGCGAGATTCCGAGTGCGCGGACCGCCACGACTGCGATCGTCAGGTCCAGCACCGGCGGCATCTGCCACGCCCTCGTGATCAGCCATGCCGAGACCGCCGCCAGCGCAAGGGCACTACCGAGTGACAGCACCCCGAACAGGATGGCCAGCAGCAGCCGGGGAAGTCGCGGGCGCAGTAACTCAAACATGGACGAGGCTCCCCAGATGCACGATCTGATCGCCGATGGCCAGCACAGGCTCTCGGTGGCCGACCACGATCACCGTCGCGCCGGCTGCCGCCCGCGCAGTGATCGCACGAAGCACGCGGCATTCCGTTGCGGCATCCAGGTGAGCTGTCGGCTCGTCGAGCAGCAGCACCGGAGCCGCGGATCCCAGCACCCGGGCCAGCCCGAGTCGCTGCCGCTGGCCGAGCGACAGGCCGACCCCACCGGTGCCCAGCACCGTGTGCAGACCGTCCGGCAGGTCGGCCAGTACCTCATCGAAACATGCGGCACGGCAGGCCTCTTCGATGTCGCCCAGCGAGCCGAACAGTTCGAGATTCTGCAACACCGTGCCGGGAAGGAGCACCGGCCGCTGCGCCAGCCAGGCCACCTGCGCCCACCACGCGCGCAGGTCCAGATCGGCCACGTCGACACCATCAACGCGTATTCGGCCGGACGTCGGCTCGTTGAGACCCAGAATCGCCTGCAGCAGGGTGGTCTTGCCGGCGCCGTTGGGCCCGGCGATCACGGTCACCCGACCCGGCTCGACGGCGGCGTTCAACGCCGTGATGTCGATCGTGGCGCCTGCCGCTGCGACGGTCTGCGTTCCGTCGACTGGACGTGGCAGCGCATCGACAAGACGGAAAGCGTTGTCGGCGGCGGCCTTTCCGTCCTGTGCGGCGTGAAACGCCATGCCGACGCGGCGCAACGGCCAGAACACCTCGGGGGCCAGCAGCAACGCGGTGAGTCCCGCGGTCAGCGTCACGTCGCCGAAGACCAGCCGCAGGCCCACGCTCACCGCGACCAGTGCGACCCCGAGGGTGGCCAGCAGCTCCAACACCAAGGACGACAGGAAGGCGATGCGCAGGGTCGCCATCGTGGAACGGCGATGGGCCGCCCCGAGTTCGGCGATGCGGGTGGCGGAGCCGCCCACGCGTCGGAGCGCACGCAGAGTCGGCAGCCCCGCGACCAGATCCAGCAGCCGCGACTGCAGCGTGGCCATTGCACGCAACGCCGCGGCTGATCGATCGGCGGTGGTGAGGCCGATCAACACCATGAAGATCGGAATGAGTGGCAGCGCGATCAGCACGATGACCGCCGATTGCCAGTCGTAGAAGGCGATGACGGCCACCGTGGCGGGCGTGAGGATGACGGCGATGAACAGCGCGGGCAGATACGTGGTGAAGTACAGCCGCAATCCGTCCAGGCCCCGGGTGACCAGGATCGCGGCGTCATCGCGCGCTGCGGCGAGTTGCCGTGGCGACAACGACGCCGTCGCGGTGAGCACCGAGCGGCTCAGGTCGGCGATCACCGCACTCGCGCCGCGCTGAGCGAGCCTGCCCTGCTGCCAGGTGACGAGCGTCCGGAATGCCCACAGCAACACCAGGAGTGACAACGGTGCCAGCAGGCCACGCAGGCTGCGCGCGCCCGGATCGGTGATCACCCGCGCCACGATGTCGGCCAGCACGACCGCGGATGCGATGGTGCAGGCGGATATCAGCACTCCGCATACCGTCGTCGCAACAAGGAACCGGCGCATCGCCGCCGATGCACGCCACAGGCGCGGATCGACGGGTCCGCGAGCGTTGTCGCTCAGGATGGGCGCCTCGACAATCCGACGGGCGCCGGGATGGCGTCGGCGGTGATCCGGCGCCGGAACACCCAATACGTCCAGGCCTGGTAACCGATGATGATAGGCAGCATCGTCAGCGATGCCCACGACATGATCGCCAGCGTGTACGGGGTCGACGAGCCGTTGTAGATCGTCACGCTCCAGTCGGGGTTGAGTGTGGACGGCAACAGGTTTGGAAACATCGAACCGAACAGCAGCACCACCACGGCGGCGACGACGATCATCGTCGACAAGAACGCCCAGCCTTCACGGCGCCGGGCCCACATCAGCGCCACGGCCGTCAGCAGGGCGATCACAGCGACCCCGAGCGCAAGCCACGTCCACGACTTGCCGTGCGCCAACTGTGTCCACAATCCGAACCCGCCGGCGAAAATTACCGCGGGCAACGACAGGACGCGTGCGAAGCGGAATGCGTCGTCGCGCACCGGTCCTTCGGTCTTGAGGGCCACGAACACGGCCCCGTAGAACGCGAACAGCGACGCGGTCGCCAGGCCGCCGAGAAGCGTGTAGCCATTCAGCACATCCCCGACCGACGGGTGCGCGCGACCGTCGGCGTCGATCGGCAGGCCCTGAACCAGGACCGCGAATGCGACGCCCCACAGGATGGCGGGCAGCCAGGACCCGGCCGCGATACCGACGTCGGCCCATGCGCGCCACCGGCGTTCGTCGATCTTGCCGCGCCATTCGATGCCGACGATGCGCAGGATCATTCCGAACAGGATTGCCAATAGTGGCAGATACAGAGCCGAGAATAACGTCGCATACCAGTTGGGGAACGCTGCGAACATCGCCGCGCCTGCGGTGATCAACCAAACCTCGTTGGCGTCCCACACCGGACCGATGGTGTTCAGTGCCGCGCGTCGGCGTTGTTCGGGATCCGCGCCATCAGCCCTGCCGGCCATCCCGAACGGAACCATCAGCATGCCGACACCGAAGTCGAACCCCTCCAGGAGCAAGAAGCCGAGGAACAGCGCCGCGATGATGAAGAACCACAACTCTTGCAGGCCCATCACGATCTCCTAATACGCGAAGGACAGGGGAGCCACGTCGTCCTCGTCGGGCGACTTGGGCGGTACGGGTTCGGAGTCGTGTTCCAGCGGGCCCTCGATCACGTACCGGCGCATCAGAAAGAACCAGATCACCGCCAGCACCCCGTACAGCAACGCGAAGACCGCCAGTGAGAACACCACCGTTCCGGCCGCGTGGGCGGATACCCCTTCCTGCACGGTCATTCGCACCAGTTGGTCACCCGTGGGATTGGGCACGACCACCCACGGCTGCCTGCCCATTTCGGTGAACACCCAACCCGCCGAATTGGCCAGGAACGGTGTGGGAATCGTGACCAACGCGAACCAGCCGAACCACCGCTGATCGGGGATACGGCCGCGGCGCGTGAGCCACAGGGCGGCGAGCGCGAACACGACCGGGACCAGCAGCAGTCCGATCATCGCGCGGAACGCCCAGTAGGTCACGAACAGGTTGGGGCGGTAGTCACCGGCGCCGAAGCGCTCCTGGTACTGCTCCTGCAGATCGTTGACCCCCTCCAGGGTGACTCCGCTGAACTTGCCCTCCGCAAGGAACGGCAACACGTAGGGCACGTCGATGAGTTGTGTGATGCTGTCGCAGTTGTTCTGGGTGCCCACCGTCAGGACCGAGAAGTTCGGGTCGGTTTCGGTGTCGCACAATGATTCTGCTGACGCCATCTTCATGGGCTGCTGGACGAACATGAGCTTGCCCTGGATGTCGCCGGTGAAGAACAACCCGGCCGCGGCCACCAGCGCGACGAGGCTGCCTGCGATCGTCGCCGGCCGGTACATGCTCCTGGCGTCCTCAGCCTCGTCGGGCCGCTGCCGCGACCGGACCATGAGCCATGCGCTGATCCCCGCGACGAAAGCGCCTGCGGTGAGCAAGGATCCGGCAACCGTGTGCAGGAACGCCCAAATCGCCGTGTTGTTCGTCAACAGCGCGCCGAAGTCGACCAGTTCCGCGCGACCGGTATCGGGGTTGAACTTCGCTCCGACTGGATGCTGCATGAAGGAGTTCGCCGCGATGATGAAGTACGCCGAGGCGTTTACCCCGAACGCGACGATCCATATGCACGCCAGATGCACGAGTCGCGGCAGCCGAGTCCATCCGAAGATCCACAGGCCGATGAACGTCGACTCGAAGAAGAACGCGAGCAGACCCTCGAGTGCCAGCGGCGCCCCGAAGATGTCACCGACGAACCGGGAGTACTCGCTCCAGTTCATCCCGAACTGGAATTCCTGCACGATGCCGGTTGCCACGCCGAGCGCGAAATTGATCAGAAACAGCTTTCCGAAGAACCGGGTCAGCCGGTACCACGCCGGGTTTCCTGTGACGACCCACGCCGTCTGCATCGCTGCGAGGAGCGGGGCCAGGCCGATGGTGAGAGGAACCAGGATGAAGTGGTAGACGGTGGTGGTTCCGAACTGCCACCGCGACACGTCGAGTGCGTCCATCTGAACCTCTCCGGTGGCTGTCCCACCAGCCTACGACAGAGCGTAGTTGAAGTCAGTGGTGGGTTAGCTCACCGACTCTTCGGTCGCGGGTGCGGGGGTTGCGCCGCCGAGTTCTTTAGAGGCCTTGCGGATGCCGAACGCCGAGACGATTTCGAATACCCCGATGACGATGAGCCAAATCCCGACCACGAAGGTCAGCGTCGCGAGGGACTCGAGCGGCGATGCCAGCATGACAATGCCCGCCACCAGGGTGATCACGCCGATGAAGATCTCCCAGGCCCGGCCGGGCAGGGTTCGATCGCTGATCGCCGAGACGGCTGTCGCGATGCCACGGAAGATGAAGCCGATGCCGATCCAGATCGCCAGCAGCAGGATGGATTCCTGCAGACTCAGGAAGCACAGCACGGCCAGGATCAGCGCGGCAGCGCCGCTGAGGAGCAGCAGAACTCGTCCTCCGACCGAAACGTGCAGGCTGAACGCGAGGACCACCTGCGAGATGCCGGAGACCAACAGGTAGGCGCCGAAGAAGATCGCGGCGATGATGAGGGTTTTCGCAGGCCACGCGAGGACCAGAACGCCGAGGATGACGGCGAGGACGCCGGACAGCAATGTGGACTTCCACAGATGTTGCAAGAGGCTCGGGGGAGCAGGGCTTTCCATGCGCGAAGTTTGACATATAGGCAATGTGGATAGTTCGACTATTTCCTCTTCTGTATTCAAATTGTGTCGTGCCCACCGTGGCCGTTCGATTCCTTGTAACGGGTGACTCGTTTGCTATAGCGAATTAACGATCGCTCCCGCGCCCGAGGAGCGCACCAACGTCCCCCAGCCGGCAAAAAGCGACGGTGGCGCGTACGCCATCCGCCGGAGCAAGACCACGGCGATCGCGGCTCTTCTCCGGCGGCACAACCAGAATCGGAGACCGCTGACTTCGCGATGGCGCGATTCCCACGTACTGCCCCAACGTCTAAAAGTAATCTGCGGTTCGTTCCCCTGCCGCCGCGGTAGGTCTCTACTACTGTTCCGTTACCGGCGCTTCGCGCTGGGTCCACGAGGCAGAAAGTAGAGGGAACCGTGCTACGTGAATGTCAAGACCGTCGAGGGAAACTGTGGCGTATCGCAGCGGTGTTTGCTGCGACCGGCGCTCTCGTCCTGTCGGGGTGCGCGAGCGGTGGCGAGAAGAGTGAGCCGGCCAGTCCGACGGCGGGATCGTCGGAGAAAGTCGATGAGATCGCGAACACCGTACCCGAAGCCATCAAGTCGTCCGGGAAACTGATCGTCGGCGTGAACATTCCATACAAGCCGAACGAGTTCAAAGACGACAAGGGCACGATCGTGGGCTTCGATGTCGACCTGATGAATGCGATCGCCGGGACGCTCGGGCTGACCGCGGACTACCGGGAGGCGGACTTCGCCAAGATCATCCCGTCGATTCAGGGCGGCACGTACAACGTCGGCATGTCGTCGTTCACCGACACCAAGGAGCGTGAGGCGTCGGTCGACTTCGTGACCTACTTCAGCGCGGGCATCCTCTGGGCGCAACGGCCGGGAACGCCGATTGATCCGAACAACGCATGCGGGAAAAAGGTTGCGGTTCAGGCCACCACGATTGAGGAGACCGAGGAGCTGCCTGCCAAGAGCAAGGCATGCACCGACGCGGGCAAGCCTGCGATCGAGATCGTGTCGTTCGACGGGCAGGATGCGGCAGCCAACGCCGTGGTGCTCGGCCAGGTGGACGCCATGTCGGCCGACTCACCGGTGACGGCCTACGCGATCAAGGAAACCAACGGCAAGCTGGAAGCCGCAGGCGAGGTGTTCGAATCGGCACCGTATGGCTGGCCGGTTCAGAAGGGTTCGCCGCTGGCGCAGTCCCTGCAGAAGGCGCTCGAGCATCTGATCGAGATCGGGCAAGTATGAGGAGATCGCCAAGAACTGGGGCGTCGAGAGCGGGATGATCGACAAGCCGGTGATCAACGGCGCCGTCAACTAGATCCGAGGCGCTCGAAATGACTGATGTCGACACGTCGCCACCCAAAACTCCGGCGGCCATCGATGCCGTTCCGCTACGGCATCCGTGGCGGTGGGCGGCGGCGGTCGTCATCGTCATCGTGGTGGGGCTGTTCGTCTACGGCGCTGCCACAAACGACGCCTTCCGATGGCACATCTTCGCGAAGTACGTCTTCAACGAGCGGGTGCTGAAGGTCGGTCTGCGTCAACACCCTGCAGCTGACCGTCTACTCGATGGTGCTGGCGATCGTGCTGGGCGTGATCCTGGCGGTGATGCGGTTGTCGCAGAATCCGGTTTTCAAGGCGGTGTCGTGGGTGTACCTGTGGATCTTCCGCGGCACTCCGATATACGTGCAGCTGGTGTTCTGGGGACTGATCCCGACGATCTACGCGAACATTCAGCTGGGTGTGCCGTTCGGGCCGACGTTCTTCAATCTCAATCTGCAGGCGCTCTCCATTCCGTTTGTGTTGGCGATCCTCGGACTTGCGCTCAACGAGGCCGCGTACATGGCCGAAATCATCCGTGCCGGAATCAGTTCCGTGCCGGAAGGTCAGCTCGAGGCGTCGACGGCACTGGGCATGTCGTGGGGGATGGCGATGCGCCGCACCGTGCTCCCGCAGGCGATGCGGGTGATCATCCCGCCGACCGGCAACGAAGTCATCAGCATGTTGAAGACCACTTCGCTGGTCACCGCCGTGCCATTCACGCTCGACCTGTACGGCATCACCTCGCGCGAGATAGCGGCCCGCGAGTTCGAGCCGGTACCTCTGCTGCTGGTGGCGGCGTTCTGGTATTTGGTGGTCACCAGCATCCTGATGGTCGGCCAGTACTACCTGGAGAGGTACTTCGCCCGCGGCGCGTCGAGGAAGTTGACCACCAAGCAGCTCGAAGCGCTGGCCAAGGCGCAAGATTAGCGGAAGCCGGAGGAGGTGCTGACGCGTGACACCGATGGTGAAGGCCGAACAGGTCTGTAAAAGCTTTGGTGCCCTGCGCGTGCTCAAGGGCATCACGCTCGAGGTCGGCAGGGGCGAGGTGCTGGTTATGGTCGGCCCGTCCGGCTCGGGCAAGTCGACGTTCCTGCGCTGTATCAACCATCTGGAGCAGGTCAATGCCGGCCGGCTCCATGTCGACGGCGATTTGATCGGCTACCGCGACCGGGGGACCAAGCTGCTCGAGATGTCACCCCGCGACGCCGCTAAACAGCGCCGCGACATCGGCATGGTGTTTCAGCACTTCAACCTGTTCCCACACCGCACGGCGCTGGGGAACATCACCGAGGCCCCCATCCACGTCAAGGGCGTCAAGAAGGCAGATGCGAAGGCACGGGCAATGGATCTGCTGCATCAAGTGGGGATGGCGGAAAAGGCCACCGCGTATCCGGCGCAGCTCTCCGGCGGCCAGCAGCAGCGTGTCGCGATCGCGCGTGCCCTGGCGATGAACCCCAAGCTGATGCTGTTCGACGAACCGACGTCGGCGCTCGATCCGGAGCTGGTGGGCGAGGTCCTCGAGGTGATGAAAAAGCTTGCCGCCGAGGGAATGACGATGGTGGTGGTCACGCACGAGATGGGATTCGCCCGTGAGGTCGCCAACCAACTCGTGTTCATGGACGAAGGCGTGGTGGTGGAAAGCGGACCACCTCGGGACGTGCTGAGCAACCCGCAAAACGAACGCACGAAGGCGTTTCTGTCAAAGGTGCTGTAGGTCCCATGCCGGCGAGTGCACCGGATCCGGCCACACCGCTGTGGCGGGCCGCGCAGGTCTTCCGGCTGCTGAGTTGCGTTTACGCACTGGGCTTTCAGATCGCCGTCAACGGTGAACTCGCCCGTCCGGTCATCGGATGGGCGCTGTTCGCCGTCCTGATTGCGTGGAGCGCGGCGTGTGCGGTCGCGTATCTGCAGGGCTTCGGCAGGCGTGTGCTGTGGGTGTCGGCCGAGATCGTCGTCGTGGTGGTACTGATTCTGTCCACCGAGTTCGTCGCTTCGGATCAGTGGGCGCTCGACAACCAGTCGTGGCCGACGACGCTGTGGGCCACCAACGCCACGATCTCCGCGGCGATCCTGTCCGGGCCGATCGCCGGGATGCTGACCGGGGTTGCGGTGATGATCGCCAGTACGGTCGTCAAGGGGTTCATCAACTACGACCTGGGTCGAAACGCGACGCTCGTCATCGAACTCGCGGTCGGACTCGCGGTCGGCATGGCCGCGCAGACCGCTCGGCGGGCCCACGCCGAACTCGAGCAGGCCGCGCGACTGGCCGCCTCGCACCAGGAGCGGGAGCGGTTGTCGCGTCAGGTACACGACGGCGCGATCCAAGTGCTGGCGCTGGTGTCGCGCCGTGGCCGCGAAATCGGCGGGGAGACAGCTGAATTAGCAGAGCTGGCGGGGGAGCAGGAGCGGGCGTTGCGCCGCCTTGTCAGCTCGACCGACACCGAAACCCCCGACGGGACGGAGACCGATGTCGGTGCGCTGTTGCGCAAGCGCGCCTCGGACCGGGTGTCGGTGAGCGTGCCCGCCGAGCCCGTTCTGATGGACACCGGCACGGCGACCGAGCTGTACGCCGCGGCCGTGAACGCACTGGACAACGTCGCCGCACACGCAGGCCCCGATGCCCGCGCTTACATACTGCTGGAGGACCTCGGCGACTCGGTCACGGTGAGCATTCGCGACGACGGCGTCGGGATCGCGGCCGGCCGGCTTGACGAAGCAGTCGGTGAAGGCCGGGTCGGCGTGGCGAAATCGATTGTGGGACGGATGGATTGGCTCGGTGGGAGTGCGAAGCTCAACACCGCGCCGGGATGTGGGACGGAATGGGAGTTGACAGTACCCCGACGGTGATGGTGGTCGACGACCATCCGATCTGGCGCGATGCGGTGGCCCGCGATCTCGCCGAGGGCGGTTTCACCGTCGTGGCCACGGCCGACGGCGTGGCCGCGGCGCGTCGTCGGGCCGGGGTCGTGCATCCCGACGTGGTCGTGATGGACATGCGCCTCTCGGATGGTGACGGGGCGCAGGCGACCGCGGAGGTGCTCGCGGTCTCGCCGTCCTCGCGAATCCTGGTCCTCTCGGCGTCCGACGAACGCGAAGACGTGTTGGAGGCCGTAAAGGCCGGCGCGACAGGTTATCTCGTGAAGAGTGCGTCGAAACAGGAACTCGGTGACGCCGTGCGGGCCACCGCCGAGGGCCGCGCCGTGTTCACGCCGGGACTCGCGGGGCTGGTGCTCGGTGAGTACCGGCGCATCGCGCAGAGCCCCGAAGCCGGGCCCGCCACCCCCAGCTTGACCGAGCGGGAGACCGAGATACTGCGGCACGTCGCGAAGGGACTGACCGCGAAGCAGATCGCCGGCCGGCTGTCATTGAGCCACCGCACCGTCGAGAACCACGTCCAAGCCACATTCCGCAAGCTTCAGGTCGCCAATCGGGTGGAACTGGCCCGCTACGCGATCGAACACGGCCTGGACGAGTAGTCCTACTCATCCGGAAACGGTGCCGCCGCTGCCACGATGTTGGCCATGACCGAACCGCACCGCGCTCTCGTCGCCCGGCTGTCCTCCGATTTCGCCGCCATATCGCAGTACATGGCGAGGGTCTCGACGGACCTGACCGCGCTGGACCGCCTGCTGTCCGAGCAGCCGCCGGTAGCCCAACCGGTTCCGCAGGCGTACCCGGTGCCGTACTGGCCGCAGTATCAGCCGCACTATGCGCCGCCCCCACCGCAGGCTGCGCCGCAGCAGGCCGTGCCGCCGGTGCAAACCGTCGTGCCGAAGTCGCCGCGCGACGAGGGTTGGATCGGCAAGCTGCTCGCCGTTGCCGGAGTGGCGGTCACCCTGGTCGGCGTCGTGCTGCTCCTCGTGCTCGCCGCGCAGGCGGGCCTTCTGCGCCCAGAGTTCCGGGTCGCGGCGGGCGGGGGATTGGCCGTCGCACTGGTGGCAGTGGCCGCATGGCTGTACCGCCGCCCCGGTGGACGGGTCGGTGCCATCGCCCTGGCCGCCACGGGTATCGCGGCGGCGTACATGGACGTCATCGCCGTCACGAGCGTCTACGGCTGGGTATCCGCGCCGGTCGGCCTGGTCGTCGCCGCGATCATCGGAGGTGGCGGCCTGACCCTGGCCCGTCGCTGGGACTCTCAGCACCTCGGTGTGCTGGTGTTGGTTCCGCTCATCGTGCTCGCGCCCGTGGTGGTCGGCGGCATCACTCTGCTCCTGGTCAGCTTCATGTTGGCGCTCGCCGCCGCCTCTCTGCCGGTGCAATTGGGCAAGGACTGGATCTGGCTGCACTGCGCTCGCACAGCGGCCACCACGTTCCCGCTGATGATTGCCCTGATCGCGGTCCATCTCGACGACCGTCGCGACATGTGGCTGGTCGGCGCATGCGGTATCGCGGCGGTGCTGGCGGTCGCCGCCGCGCTGATCCTGCTTCCGCGGACCGCCAATCGGGTTCTGATGGCGTTGCTGACCGCCGCCGGTGTGCTGCCCGTGCTGTGCGTGGCGCTGGTCGCCGGCCGAGCGGTCGCCGCGCTGATGGCGGCAGCCCTGGCCGCGGCACTGCTGGCAATCGTGCTGCTCGGTGAGAGGTTGATCGGCGTCGACGGGGTTGTGCGGCAGATCTGGGCGGCGCTCTCGGCGGTCTCGGCGACGATCGCGGTGCTGGTGGCGTTCGACGGCCACGTTGTCGGGCCGGTGCTGTTGGCGATGGCGGTGGTCGTCGCCGTCGCGGGTCGGCGTGAGGCGATCGCGAGATGGGTCGCGCTCGGCGTCGCTGCCGTCGGAGCCGCCTTCTACCTGATCTACGCCCCGCCTTGGTCGCTGGTCGAGGCCACTCGGACGACCACCGCGACCGGGGTGTCCACGCTGATCGCGAGCCTGTTGCTGATCACGTTCGCCGCGGTGATCGCTGTGGACGTTGAACGATCGTGACTCCGTGGTGTGGGTCGGAGCGGCCGTCGTGATCGTCTACGCGATCACCACCTTCACTGTCACCGCCGGCGTGCTGGTCGGAGGTGAGAAGCGCGGGTTCTTCGCGGGTCACGTCGCTGCGACGATCTGCTGGATAGTCCTGGCGGCGGCGTTGTTGATCTATGCGACGCGGGTATCGCGGGCGAACCGTTCGCTGCCGATCGGCGGGGGATTGGCCCTGGTCGCCGCAGCGATGGCCAAGTTGTTCCTGTTCGACCTCGGCACACTCGACGGCATCTTCCGGGTCGTGGTGTTCATCGTCGTCGGTTTGGTGCTGCTCGGTCTGGGCGCGGGTTATGCCCGCCTGCTCGAGAAGCAGGATCAGCAACAACACCAACAAGTGTGATCGCGATCACCCACTAATCTGGATTCATTCCAGATTATGAGGCGTTGATCAGAGCATGGGTACAAATCGGCGAAGTGACACAGAAGTACACGGATTTCAGGCGTCATCGGAGCTCAGCGGCAGTCTCCAGCGGGTTCTGGTCGACCTGATCGAACTGCACCTGCAGGGCAAGCAGGCGCATTGGAACGTGGTCGGCACCAACTTCCGCGACCTCCACCTTCAGCTCGACGAGCTCGTCGACTTCGCGCGCGAGGCCAGCGACACCGTCGCCGAGCGGATGCGCGCACTCGATGCCGTACCGGACGGTCGGTCGGACACCGTCGCGGGCAGCACCACGCTGCCGCAGTTCCCGGCCTATGAGCACAGCACCGACGAGGTCGTCGACCTGATCGCCGGACGCATCTACGCGACCGTCGACACCTTGCGCACGGTGCACGATGCGGTGGATGCCGAGGATCCCAGTACCGCCGACGTCCTGCATCAGCTCATCGACGGCCTGGAGAAGCTGGCCTGGCTGATCAAGTCGGAGAACCGCAAGGTCTAAAGCGTGTCGAGCACCTCCGGCTGCGCCCCTGTGAGGGCGCGCCGGGACAAGGTGTTCAGGGGTCGCCACCGCGATCTGCGCTCGACCCGTTCCGCGAATGTGAAGCCCGACATCGTCGCTTCGACGATGTTCCGCACCTCGGCGTCGGTCTCGCATCGGTGATCGCCGCACTCGTGGAACTGTTGGCACGCCCGTGCGTCGTTTCGCCCGCGGTGGGTATCCCACCGAGGTGACCGTGAAACGAGACATCCGTGCATCCCGCCGTCAGGTATGGGACGTGATGGCCGATGGCTGGACGTACTCGCAGTGGGTGGTCGGCAACAGTCGGATGCGCGCGGTGGATCCGCATTGGCCGGCACCTCGCTCGCGGATCCTGCATTCGATCGGCGTGTGGCCCGCGGTGATCAATGACGAAACCGTGGTCGAGAAGAGCGTGCCGCTCGAGGAATTGGTGTTGCATGCGAAGGGACGACCTTTCGGCGGCGCCCGAGTCATCTTGCGGCTCAGCGATATTCCCGACGGTTGCCGGGTCGAGATGGAGGAGTTCCCGGTCAGCGGGCCCGCCGCGATCCTGCCCGACCGGCTTTCGGATCTGGCTGCCTGGCCGCGCAATCGAGAGACGCTGTGGCGGTTGGGTGCGGTGGCCGAGCGCGTGAAGCCCAGCGAATCCGGCGACTAGGAACGCCCCGCTACGGCGTCCTGCTCGACAGCGCTTCGGACGGCGTCCTCGTCGCGGCGCGAGACGAGGTACCAGGTCTGCATCACGCCCTTGCCCTTGATGTCGACCTCCCCGCGTTCCTCCAGCACGAACGCGTGGTTCAGGCGTTCGTAGACGTCGTGTGGCACCTGGATTCGGCCCTCGACGTCCGTGGTCTCCATGCGCGACGCGACATTCACGGCGTCACCCCATACGTCGTAGAAGAACTTTCGTGCTCCGACGACTCCCGCCACCACCGGGCCCGCCGCCAGGCCGATACGCAGCGGCACTTCGCGTCCCTTCGGATCCTTCAGATCCGCGACGGCATCGGCCATGTCCAGAGCCAGACAGGCAAGCGCCTCGATGTGGTCGGGCCGTGGCTCCGGCACACCGCTGACCACCATGTAGGAATCGCCACTGGTCTTGACCTTCTCCAGGCCGTGCCGGTCGACGAGTGCATCGAGATCGGTGTAGAGCCGATCCAGGAAACGAACAAGATCGCTGGGCGTGGTGTCGCTGGCGCGCTTCGTGTAGCCGGCGATGTCGGCGAACAGGATCGAGGCGTCGTCGTACTTGTCGGCGATGATGTTGCGCGCCGGGTCCTTGAGCCGCTCGGCGATTGTCGCGGGCAGGATGTTGGCCAGCAGCTGTTCTGAGCGTTCGTACTCCGCTTCCATCGCCTCTCGGGCGCGGCGAATTTCGCGCAGTGCGAACCAGATGGTCGCGATGACGAGCACCCACGCGGTGATGACCGTCAGGATGAAAGATGTCCTGAACGCCCACGGCGGTTGCGTGCCCGTGTCATTGGGCACAAAGAGTTCGAGCAGGATGACGGTGGCGGCGCCGATGGCCGAAAGTGTTGAGGCCAAGACGATGTGCTCGACTCCGAGAACGACAAGCATGATCGCGGCGGCGACCACGAAGTAGAACTGCAGCCCGGAACCCGTTCCCAGATAGATGCACAGCAGAGTGATGGTGAGGTAGGACGCCACGAAGAACACCACGGGTGCGACGATCTCGCCCATGCCGCACAACCGCGGAATCATCACGAAGACGGCTGCGCTGCCCAGGTTGACGAGCGAGACCCACCAGTCCTGACCGATGAACAGTCCCTGGATTCCGAAGAACGCGGTAATGGCGGCGCTGATCATGGCCGTCATGTTCAGCACGCGCCGATTTCTTGCGGCCATTTCTGAGTGATGGCGGGTGCGACCAGGGACGCGGCCGTCCACCGCGACGTCAGGCATGCACACCGGCCGGACCCTCATCGCCACGAAACAAGCGTAGCCCGCCTCGGCAACCACCTGCGGTTTTCACGGCACGGGTGGACACTGCTTCCCATTGAGTCCCGGCGGCAACCCGAATGATCAAGGAAGCGGCCCCGACGCGGAATCCCGCCGTCGGCCAGACAGAAGAGCTGTCGAGGATGTTGTTGTGCCCTCGGTGAGACTCGAACTCACACTGGCTGGGTTTTGAATCCAGTTCCTCTGCCAATTGGGATACGAGGGCTCTGATGTCACCTGGCGGCGACGCCGCCGCGGCCTTCAACCATAGAGGATGCACCCGAGGTCGCTGATCGCGGCCGCTACCGCCACAATGGCAGCCATGACCGGGTCACCGAGCGGCGACGAGAAGCCATACCGTGTTCTCATCGCCGAAGACGAAGCGCTCATCCGGATGGACTTGGCCGAGATGCTGCGCGAGGAAGGCTACGAGATCGTCGGCGAGGCCGGCGACGGGCAGGAGGCCGTCGACCTGGCCGAGAGCCTGAAGCCGGACCTGGTGATCATGGATGTGAAGATGCCGCGCCGAGACGGAATCGACGCGGCCTCGGAGATCGCCGGCAAGCGCATCGCGCCGATCGTCATACTCACCGCGTTCAGCCAGCGTGAGCTCGTCGAGCGGGCCCGCGACGCCGGCGCCATGGCCTACCTGGTCAAGCCGTTCAACATCACCGACCTCATTCCCGCGATCGAGGTGGCGGTGAGCCGCTTCAGCGAGATCGCCGTCCTCGAGCAGGAAGTCGCCGAGCTGTCGGACCGCCTGGAGACACGCAAGCTGGTCGAGCGCGCCAAGGGTTTGCTGCAGTCCAAGCAGGGGATGACCGAACCCGAGGCGTTCAAGTGGATTCAGCGTGCCGCGATGGACCGCAGGACGACGATGAAACGCGTCGCCGAGGTCGTGCTGGAAACCCTCGACACGCCCAACGACGCGTCGTCGTCAAAGTAGCGATTCCCCCGGCCAACCGTTAATTGTGCGTTTCCGACGCCGCAGTTTTGCCGGATCGCCCATCGGATCGACACGGTCCCTTTTCCAACATCACGCACCACGGCCACGCGTTGGCTATGGTCGTCCCGAAGCATCGCCGCCGCCGCCGACCTGGGCAGGGGTGTCGACGCCGATCAAAACATCGACCCGGAGGTGAAACGTGCGCGGTCGCGTGGCGCGGAATGTATTTGCTATCGGTAGCGCGGTGTTGGTGGTGCTCGGCATGGCCGGCTGCCAACAACAATCCGAGCCGAGTGAAGGGGGCGAGGCGCAGGCCGACCTGAAGATCGTCGAGCAGGTGCAGATCGACGAGAACGGCGCAGAGGTTCCACCGCCCGAGGAGGCTGCAGCCGCCGATCCTGCCGGCAACGGACAGGCGCAGTGCCCGCCGGTGTCGATCGCGATGGCCGGAGCGCTCAACGGGCCCGACGCCCAGCTGGGCATCAACATCAAGAACGGCATCCAGCTGGCGGTCGACAAGCACAACGCCGCCAATGCCGGCTGCCAGGTGCAGCTGAAAACCTTCGACACCGAGGGTGATCCCCAGAAGGCCACCCAGGTCGCACCCCAGATCATCAACGACGCCTTTACCATCGGCCTGATCGGGCCCGCGTTCTCCGGCGAAACGAACGCCACCGGCGACGTGTTCAACCAGGCCGGCCTTGTCGCCGCCACGGCGTCGGCGACCAACGTCACGTTGTCGGAGAAGGGGTGGCGCACGTTTTTCCGCGGCCTGGGCAACGACGGGGTGCAGGGGCCATCGGTCGCGAACTACATGAAGAACAACCTCGGCTGGGACAAAGTCTGCGTGGTCGACGACAGCACCGATTACGGCCTTGGCCTGGCCCAGGCGATGCGCGAGACCCTCGGCCCGGTCGCCGATTCAGCGTGCAACATCTCGGTGAAGAAGGGCGACAAGGATTTCTCGGCCGCGGTGACCCAGATCAAGGGGGCCAACCCCAAGGGTGTGTTCTTCAGCGGGTACTACGCCGAGGCGGCACCGTTTGCGCAGCAGCTCAAAGACGGTGGGTTCGAAGGCACATTCGTCAGCGGCGACGGCACCAAGGATCCGGCGTTCGTCAACCAGGCAGGCGAGGCAGCGAAGGACGCGATCCTGTCCTGCCCGTGCGGACCGGCCACCGGTTCGTTCGCCGACGAGTACACCCAACGGTTCGGTGAGCCGAGCACCTACAGCGCAGAGGGCTACGACCTGGGCACGATCATGCTTAAGGGCATCGACTCCGGCGCGATCACGCGTCCGGCGCTGCTGGAGTATGTGCGCAACTACAACGGTCAGGGCGTGGCGCGTAAGTACCAGTGGACGCCCACCGGTGAGCTGACCACGAGCCTGATCTGGATCTACAAGGTCCAGTAGGAGCTGACCGAGAACGCGTCCGAGACCGCAAGGCTCGGGCGCGTTCTCGTCACTTAGAGCGTTTTCGCGAGGAGCCGCCACCGGATGATTCACGAGTGCGTGGACCAGTACGCCTGCCTGGCCGCCAACATCAACTTCAACCTGGAAGGCCTGCGAAACGGCTTCTGGCAGTTGACGATCGACGGCCTCTCGTGGGGTGCGATCTATGCGCTGGTGGCGGTCGGCTACACACTTGTGTTCGGCGTGCTGCGCCTGATCAACTTCGCGCATTCCGAGATCTTCATGCTCGGCATGTTCGGCGCCTACTTCTGCCTCGACATCATCCTGGGCTTCACTCCCAGCGGCAACAACTACGAGAAGGGCATTGCGCTGACGGTGCTCTACCTCGGCATCGCCATGCTGTTCGCGATGCTGGTGTCGGGGTCGGCGGCCGTCGGGCTGGAATTCATTGCGTACCGGCCATTGCGAAGACGCGGCGCACGCTCATTGACGTTCCTGATCACCGCGATCGGCATGTCCTTCGTGCTGCAGGAGTTCGTGCACTTCGTGCTGCCGAAGCTGCTCAAGGGCTACGGCGGTAGCAACGCCCAACAGCCGATCATCTTGATGCAGCCCAAGACGCAATTCACGGTCTTCGGGGCCACGGTCTCCAACGTGACCCTGGTGATCGTGGCCTCCGCGCTGGTTTTCGCACTACTGACCGACACGGCGATCAACAGGACCAAGTTCGGCCGAGGAATCCGCGCAGTAGCCCAGGACCCGACCACGGCGACCCTGATGGGCGTCTCCCGCGAGCGCATCATCATGACCACGTTCCTGCTGGGCGGCCTGCTGGCCGGGGCGGCCGCGCTGTTGTACACGCTGAAGGTGCCCCAGGGCATCATCTACTCGGGCGGCTTCCTGCTCGGCATCAAGGCCTTCTCCGCGGCGGTGCTCGGTGGCATCGGCAACCTGCGGGGCGCGCTGCTCGGCGGCCTGCTGCTGGGCATCATGGAGAACTACGGGCAGGCGGTGTTCGGCACCCAGTGGCGTGACGTGGTCGCGTTCGTCCTTCTGGTTCTGGTGCTGCTGATCCGGCCGACCGGAATACTCGGTGAAAGCCTCGGGAAGGCACGCGCATGAGACCGAGCGAGAAGCCGGAGGCGGATCGCGCATCGACCTGGTCCGACAAGTTGATGGCACCCGGCGACGGGCTGCGCCAGTGGTGGGATCGCCTGTCCCGGGTACAGAAGTGGGGTTTCGGTGTCATCGGCTTCGGGTTGTTGGCGCTGTTGCCGTTGTTCCCGCCCCCGTTCCTGAACACACCGAACATCAGCTTCGGCGGCACGATGGCGCAATTCGCGATGGTGGCGATCATCGCGATCGGCCTCAATGTCGTGGTGGGCCAGACGGGCCTGCTGGACCTCGGCTACGTCGGGTTCTATGCCGTCGGCGCATATACCGTCGCGCTGCTCACCAGTCCGAACAGCCCGTGGAACCAGATGGGCGGATCGGGGTGGCTCCACGAGGACTGGGCGTGGCTGGCGTGTGTGCCGCTGGCAATGGCGATCACCGCACTGACCGGGCTCGTTCTGGGCACGCCGACGCTGCGGCTACGCGGCGACTACCTGGCCATCGTCACGCTGGGGTTCGGCGAGATCATCCGGTTGCTGGCCGACAACCTCGCCGACGTCACCAACGGTCCCCGTGGCCTCAACGAGGTGGCCTACCCCCGCTTCGGGGAGAGCGAGAAGCTGCCCGAAGGCGTGTTCTCGAGCGGGAACTCGATGGGCGACGCCAACTACGGCACGTGGTGGTTCTGGCTGGGCATCATCCTGATCGTCATCATCCTGCTGCTGGTCGGCAACCTGGAACGCAGCCGCGTCGGGCGCGCCTGGGTCGCCATCCGCGAGGACGAGGACGCCGCGGAAGTGATGGGCGTCAACACGTTCCGCTTCAAGTTGTGGGCATTCGTGATCGGTGCGGCCATCGGTGGACTGTCCGGGGCGCTCTACGCCGGCCAGGTGCAGTTCGTCGCGCCCCCGACGTTCAACATCATCAACTCGATGCTGTTTCTCTGTGCTGTCGTGCTCGGCGGCCAGGGCAACAAACTGGGCGTGGTCTTCGGTGCGTTCATCATCGTCTATCTGCCGAACCGACTGCTGGGCGTGGAGTTCCTCGGCATCAACCTCGGTGACCTCAAGTACCTGTTCTTCGGGATGGCGCTGGTGGCGTTGATGATCTTCCGGCCCCAGGGCCTGTTCCCGGCGCGCCAGCAGCTACTCGCCTACGGCAAGGCAGCCCGCGAGTTCCTGCGGTCGCCGGAGAAGGAGTCGGCGAAATGAGCATCGAGGACTTGGCCGGTGTCCACCGCGAGATTCAGGCCGCCGAAGGCGAAACACTTTTGCAGACAAAGGATCTGACGGTCAAGTTCGGTGGGCTGACCGCCCTGGACTCGGTGACGTTCGACATTCGGCGCGGCGAGATCCTCGGCATGATCGGCCCGAACGGCGCAGGCAAGACCACGTGCTTCAACGCCATCACCGGGGTGTACCGGCCCACCTCCGGCACGGTGACGTTCGACGGCGCCCCGTTGGGCCGCATCAAACGCCACCAGATCACCCGCCGCGGTATCGCCCGCACGTTCCAGAACATCCGGCTGTGGGGCGAGATGACCGCACTGGAGAACGTCATGGTCGGCACGGACGCACGCCACTTCACGTCGGTGCCGGGCGCCCTCGCGCGGAGCCCACGCCATCGCCGGGAGGAGCGCTCGGCCGTCGAGCGCTCGGCGGCGCTGTTGCATTTCGTCGGCATCGCCAAGCGCGGCGAGGAGAAGGCCAAGAACCTGCCCTACGGCGATCAACGTCGGCTGGAGATCGCCCGTGCCCTGGCGACCGAGCCGAAACTGCTCTGCCTCGACGAACCGGCCGCGGGCTTCAACCCCCGCGAGAAGTCCGCGCTGATCGAGCTGATCCAGAAGATCCGCGATGACGGCTACACGGTGCTGCTCATCGAGCACGACATGCGGCTCGTCATGGGGGTGACCGACCGCATCGTCGTGCTGGAGTTCGGCCGAAAGATCGCCGACGGCCTGCCGGCCGAGATCCGTGAGGACCCTAAGGTCATCGCGGCGTATTTGGGAGTGCCCGATGACGACAGCGAGTGACGACAGGCCGATTCTGCTCGAGGTGCGCGACATCGTCGTGCAGTACGGGCGCATCCGCGCTCTGCACGGCATCTCGCTCGTGGTGCGCGAAGGCGAAATGGTGACTCTGCTGGGCTCGAACGGCGCAGGGAAGACGACCACCATGCGCGCGATCTCGGGGCTGCTGCCGCTGACGTCGGGATCGGTGTGGTTCGACGGCGCCGATATCTCCAAGGTCAAGGCCCACCATCGAGCCACTCAGGGTTTGGTGCAGGCCCCGGAGGGTCGAGGTGTGTTCCCGGGCATGACGGTGACAGAGAACCTCGAAATGGGCTGCTACGGAAGAAAATTCGCGTCCAAGGCCGAACACAAAGAACGGCTGGACTGGGTGATGGAGACGTTCCCACGGCTGGCGGAGCGGCGCAGTCAGGTCGGCGGCACACTGTCGGGCGGTGAGCAGCAGATGTTGGCGATCGGCCGTGCGTTGATGGCCCGGCCGCGGGTGTTGCTGCTCGACGAGCCGTCCATGGGCTTGGCGCCGATGGTGATATCGCAGATCTTCAAGATCATCGCTGAGATCAACGCCCAGGGCACCACGGTTCTGCTGGTGGAACAGAACGCGCAGCAGGCGTTGAGTCGCTCGGATCGCGCCTACATCCTGGAGACCGGCGAGGTCACCCGTACCGGTGAAGCGCGAGAACTGTTGGCCGACGACAGCATTCGCGCTGCCTACCTCGGCGTCGCATAGCAGCTCACCGACCGGTCACGCGTGCCTCGATCGCGTCGAGCACAGTGATGTGTTCGGGTGGAACGCCGATGTGCATCACTACATCTTCACCGGCCGACTCGAACTCGAATGTGAAGAACGAGCAGCATTTGCTCTCGCGTCGGGCCAGATCGCGTGCCGCCGCGTCGACATCGGACGGCAGTACCAGGTCCAACCGCGTCGGTTCTCGCCGCGCCGAGCGCACCAAATAGGCGAATAGGTCGTCGAACTCCGCCACCCGCAGCGGACGTTCGGTTGTCGGGAGTGTGCAGGCGTCCGGCGCCCAGTCGTCGGCGACGTCCATTATGGCGACCCGGCGCCTGGGACATCGACACGCGCTTGCATGACCCACCCCGTCGAGTCACCGTTCGCGACACCCTCGAAAGTGGTGTCGTCGATCACCATGTACAGCGTGCGGCCGTCGGGTCCGCCGAGGGCGGGTGCGACCGCCCATCCTCGGTCGATCTTGACCCGATGGGTGACGTTCCCGCCCTCGAGTACCCGCAGGAACTCGCCGGTGTCGACGCACCCGACCCAGACCCCACCTTCGGCGTCGACGCACAAGCCGTCGGGGTGACGATCGGCGCCGAGGTCGGCGAACACGCTCGGGGCGCCGAGGCTGCCGTCGGGTTCGGTCGGGAACGCAAGAATTCGGGATCCTGTCGTCTCGCTGACGACGAGGGTCGACCCGTCGGGCAGGAATCCCATGCCGTTGGGGAGGGCCAGATCGGTCGCGACGACACGGACGTTTCCGCGGAGGTCGACGAGACCGATCGCGCCCGACTTCTCGGACGCGATGGCTTGGTAGAGGTCGACGTAGGTGCGGCCGTCCGGGGCGACGACGAGGTCGTTGGTCGACACGGCAACATCGCTGAGGTCGAATGCGGCCACGACATTCCCGCGCTCGTCGACGTGGTGAATCTTCGCGTCGAAGAGAGCGGAGACCACGAGCGTCCCGTCAGGCAGCCAGCCCAGCCCGGACGCGTGCGCTACCTCTGCCTCCACGGTGAGGTCGCCGGATTCGCCGGCTGAATACACCCTGCCCGCGGGTCCGTCGCTGAACCACAGGCGGCCGTTGTGCCATCTCGGGCCTTCGCCGTAGACGATCCCGTCGATGAAGGGGAGCGCTTCAACGGCCGTGGTCACCGGGTGAATCTATCGCGCGACGATCACCGAGGAGCCGTGTCCGAACAATCCCTGATTGGCGGTGATGCCGACCTTGGCGCCCTCCACCTGACGGCCGGTGGCCTGGCCCTTCAGCTGCCAGGTGAGCTCGCAGACCTGCGCGATCGCCTGTGCCGGAATGGCTTCGCCGAAGCAGGCCAGCCCACCGGACGCGTTGACCGGAATCCTGCCCCCGATGGTGGTCGCCCCACTGCGCAGCAGTTGCTCGGCCTCGCCCTTCGGGCACAGGCTGAGGTGCTCGTACCAGTCCAGCTCCAGCGCGGTGGACAGGTCGTAAACCTCCGCCAGGCTCAGGTCCTCGGGTCCGATGCCTGCCTCGGCGTAGGCGGCGTCGAGGATCTGGTCCTTGAACACCCGGTCGGGACCAGGCACGACAGCGGTGGAATCCGTTGCGATGTCCGGTAATTCGGGCAGATGCTGAGGATATTGCGGCGTCACCGTGCTGACAGCGCGCACCGACGGCACACCCTCCAGTGAGCCGAGATGCTTCTCGGCGAAGGACTTGCTCGCGACGATCAGCGCGGCCGCGCCGTCGGAGGTGGCGCAGATGTCAAGCAGCCGAAGCGGATCCGAGACCACCGGGCTGGCCAGCACGTCCTCGACGGAGCTCTCCTTGCGGAAGCGGGCATTGGGGTTATCGAGCCCGTGCTTGGAGTTCTTCACCTTCACCTGGGCGAAGTCCTCAAGGGTCGCACCGTAGAGGTCCATGCGGCGACGCGCCAGCAGCGCGAAGTAGACCGGGTTCGTTGCGCCGATCAGATGGAAGCGCTGCCAGTCGGGGTCGTTCTTGCGTTCACCGCCGACCGGGGCGAAGAACCCCTTGGGGGTGGTGTCGGCGCCGATCACCAGCGCCACGTCGCAGAACCCGGCGAGGATCTGGGCGCGGGCGCTCTGTAACGCCTGCGACCCGCTGGCGCACGCCGCGTAGCTCGACGACACCGGCACGCCGTTCCAACCGAGCTTCTGGGCGAACGTCGCACCCGCGACGAATCCCGGGTAGCCGTTGCGGATCGTGTCGGCGCCTGCGACCAGTTGGATCTGGCGCCAGTCCAAGCCCGCCTCAGCGAGCGCGGCGCGGGCCGCGACGACGCCGTACTCGGTGAAGTCACGACCCCATTTGCCCCACGGGTGCATGCCGGCACCCAGGATGTACAGCGGGCTTGGGCCGGATGCCGCCGGGGCGGCTTCGGGACTCATGATGCGATCCTCCAGGCGTGCACGACGCGCTCGACGCCGTCGTCGTCGACGTACAGCGGCATCGTGGTCAGCTCCATCTCCATGCCCACCTTCAGATCTGTTGCCAGCGTGCCCTCGACGACCTTGCCCAGCACGATCAGACCCTCGTCGGCCAACTGCACGGCGGCGACGGCGAACGGCTCGAACGGGTCCGGTGAGGGGTACGGAGGCGGTGGCGCATAACGGTTTTCGGTGTAGCTCCACAACGTGCCGCGTCGCGACAACGGCACCTGCGCCAAGTCATCGCCGTCACATGCGGGGTTGGGGCAGTTGTTGGCTCTGGGTGGGAACACAAAGGTTCCGCAGTGATGGCACTTGCCGCCGATCAGGTACGCCGCGCCTGATTCGTCGGTGGCGAACCACCCGTCGACGGCGGGCTGAGTGGATGCAGACACGCGGTCAGCGTACCGAGTCGTGCCCCAGAACTGAAACGTGTTCCAGTTTCGGCGCCCGGGTGAAGTTGGGATCGGTAGGGCATGCGCAGCTGACGAACGGTGGTGGGATGCCCGCCACCGTCACCGTTGACGGCATCTGGCAGGTCGGTCCTACATGACCATGTCGCCCGTGCTGCGAATCCAGGGCCGGGTCGCGCGGGAGGACCGCACCGGTCAGCTCAGCCCACCGCCGCCCGGTTCCACTCCGGGTCCAGGTGAGCCTGGGGCACGCCAGATCTAGCGGCGCCCGACATCCAGCAGGATGCGCAGCAGATCGTCCGGGTTGTCCCGCATCACGTTGTGCGCGCCGTCGAGTTCATGGATGTTCCAGCCCGGGTCCTCGCGAACGCGTTCGTATGACGGTCGCAGCGGCGAATCTCCCGGCCATTTCAGCGCATAGACGAAATCGCGGCGACGGAACCTGTTCAGGTCGCCGGTGAGCGTGATGCGCTGGAGGAACGACGCCAGCGGATGTGCCGTTGCACGCGAATCGAAGAAAGGCATCGGAGGCACTCCGTACCCGGTGTCGTCGACGTCGAGATACCACTGGCGCTCCTCGTCATTGACCAGATGCCAGCACGATTCACCGTCGCGGGGGACAAGCGCGTCGAGATACACCAGCGCGTCGACCTTTTCGGGTACGCGGTCGGCGACACCGGTGATGACCATGCCGCCGTAGCTGTGTCCGACCAACACGAGATCTTCGGCGGCGGGTTCGGCCGCCAGGGCCGACAACACATCGGTGATGTGCGTCTCGAGGTTGACGCCGGCATGGGCGAGGTGCGCGCGTTCGGCGACGCCGGTGAGCGTGTAGCGCAGCACCCGGTGGCCGTGGCCGCTAAGCGCGGTGGTGACGTCGTCGAAGCACCAGGCGCCGTGGCAGGCGCCGGGGATCAGGACATAGGTGGTCATATCTCCAGCGTCGGTCGGACCGTTCTATAAGTCCAATACCTAGATAGTAGAGAAACTATAATCACTGCTTATGGAACTCCGGCAGCTCGAATACCTCGTCGCCGTCGCGGAGGAGGCCAACTTCACCCGCGCCGCCGAGCGGATACACGTCGCGCAACCGGCGGTCAGCGCTCAGATCCAGCGGCTGGAACGCGAACTGGGCCAGCCCCTTCTCGACCGGACGCGCCGCGTCGTGCGGTTGACCGCGGCTGGCGCGGCGGTGCTGCCGTACGCGCAAGCCGCGCTGGCAGCCGTCGCCGACATGCACATCGCCGTCGATGATCTCAGCCAGTTGGTGCGCGGTACGGTCAGCATCGGCACGGTGGCATCCCACAGCGTCGACATCCCGGGACTGCTGGCCGACTTTCACGCCGACCATCCGAACGTCGAAATCACCTTGGGCGCTGACAGTTCCGATGCCCTCATCGAGAACATCCGCACCGGACAACTCGATGTCGCGATCGTGTCCGTCGGGCCCGATGAGGTGCCCGAGGGTCTGGCGGTGGAGGTCGTCACCGACGAGGCGATCCACGCTGCGGTATGCCCTACCGATCCGCTCGCCAGGCGGACGAAAGTCCGGCTGGCCGACCTGCGCGACAGGGCCCTCATCGCACTGCCCGTCGGAGCCGGAATCCGCCATCAGTTCGACCGCGCCTGCGCCGCGGCGGGCGTCTCACCGCGGATCGCCTTCGAGGCCGGCACTCCGCTGGCGCTGGCCGACCTGGCAGAGCGTGGCCTCGGGGTGGCGATCGTGCCCGCCTCGGTGCCGCGGGGCCGCGCCGGATTGCACGCGCTGCCGATCGCGCCCGAGATCCGGGGGCGGCTGGTGCTGGCATGGCGGTCCGCAGGACCGATCAGCCCGGCTGCGCGGGTCCTGATCGATCGGGCTCGGCGGCTACTGCGTGTCAGCGCCCGTGCATAGAGTAGGGCCGTGACCGCAAGCGCAACGGCCGAGAAAGCGACCGAAAAGCCGACATTGATGCTGCTGGACGGCAATTCGCTGGCGTTCCGGGCGTTTTACGCACTGCCGGCCGAGAACTTCAAGACCCAGGGCGGGCTGACCACCAACGCGGTGTACGGGTTCACTGCGATGCTGATCAACCTGCTGCGCGACGAGCAACCCACCCACATAGCGGCCGCGTTCGACGTGTCCCGGCAGACGTTCCGTGCCGAGAAGTACCCCGAGTACAAGGCCGGCCGATCAGCGACGCCGGACGAGTTCCGCGGCCAGATCGATATCACCAAGGAAGTCCTCGCCGCGCTCGGCATCACCGTGCTGGCCGAGGCCGGGTTCGAGGCCGACGACCTGATCGCCACGCTGGCCACCCAGGCCGAAGACGAGGGCTACCGGGTGCTGGTCGTCACTGGTGACCGCGACTCATTGCAGTTGGTGAGTGACGACGTCACGGTGCTGTACCCCATCAGGGGTGTCAGCGAACTGACCCGCTTCACTCCCGACGCCGTTGTCGAGAAGTACGGCCTCACCCCGAAGCAGTACCCCGACTTCGCCGCGCTGCGCGGCGACCCCAGCGACAATCTGCCCGGCATCCCGGGCGTGGGGGAGAAGACCGCGTCGAAGTGGATCATCGAGTACGGGTCGCTGCAGGCCTTGGTCGACAATGTCGACACGGTGAAGGGCAAGGTCGGTGATGCGTTGCGGGCCAACCTGTCGAGCGTGGTGCTCAATCGTGAGCTCACCGACCTGGTCAAGGACGTGCCGCTGGCGCAGACGCCCGACACCCTGCGGATGCAGCCTTGGGACCGCGACCAGATCCACCGTCTCTTCGACGACCTCGAGTTCCGGGTGCTGCGCGACAGGTTGTTCGAGACGCTGGCGTCCGCCGACCCCGAGGTCGACCAGGGCTTCGACGTCCGTGGCGGCGCCCTGGAGTCGGGCGAACTGGCCGCCTGGCTGGCCGAGCACGGGTCGGGCAAGCGGTTCGGGATGGCCGTCGTCGGCACCCATCTGGCGTTCGACGCCGACGCCACCGCGCTGGCGATCGTCGCCTCCGACGGAGACGGCCGCTACATCGACACCACGTCCCTGCACGCCGACGACGAGGCCGCATTGGCGTCGTGGCTGGCCGATGCGTGCCAGCCGAAGGCGCTGCACGAGGCCAAGCTGGCGATGCACGACCTCGAGGGGCGCGGCTGGCCCGTCGCCGGCGTCACGTCCGACACGGCGTTGGCCGCTTATCTGGTGCGGCCCGGTCAGCGCAGCTTCGCCCTCGACGACCTTTCGCTGCGTTACCTCAAGCGCGAACTACGCGCGGACAACCCTGAGCAGCAACAGCTTTCACTACTCGACGACAGCGAGGGCGTCGACGACCAGGCGGTGCAGACGGTGATCCTGCGCGCCAGCGCGGTGATGGATCTGGCCGACGCGCTCGACGAGGAGCTGGCCCGCATCGACTCGTCGTCGCTGCTCGACAAGATGGAACTGCCGGTGCAGCGCGTGCTGGCCGAGATGGAGACCGCGGGCATCGCCGTCGATCTCCAACAGCTCTCCGAGCTGCAGAGCGAATTCGCCGACCTGATCCGCGATGCCGCCGAATCGGCGTACGGAGTGATCGGCAAGCAGATCAACCTCGGTTCGCCCAAGCAGCTTCAGGTGGTGCTGTTCGACGAGCTGGAGATGCCGAAGACCAAGCGAACCAAGACGGGCTACACCACCGACGCGGATGCGCTGCAGTCGCTGTTCGACAAGACCGGGCATCCGTTCCTGCAGCATCTGCTGGCCCACCGCGACGCGACCCGGCTCAAGGTCACCGTCGACGGGCTGCTGAACTCGGTGGGCTCCGACGGCCGCATTCACACCACGTTCAACCAGACCATCGCCGCCACCGGCAGGCTGTCCTCCACCGAGCCCAACCTGCAGAACATCCCCATCCGCACCGACGCAGGCCGGCGGATCCGCGACGCGTTCGTCGTCGGCAAGGGCTATGCCGAGCTGATGACCGCCGACTACAGCCAGATCGAGATGCGGATCATGGCGCACCTGTCGAGGGACGAGGGTCTGATCGAGGCGTTCAACACCGGCGAGGACCTGCACTCGTTCGTGGCGTCGCGCGCGTTCAGCGTGCCGATCGACGAGGTCACCGGGGAGCTGCGGCGCCGGGTGAAGGCGATGTCGTACGGGTTGGCGTACGGACTGTCGGCTTACGGGCTGGCGGCGCAACTGAAGATCTCCACCGAGGAAGCCAAGGTGCAGATGGAGCAGTACTTCGACCGGTTCGGCGGGGTTCGCGACTATCTGCGAGACGTCGTCGATCAGGCCCGCAAGGACGGTTACACGTCGACGGTGTTCGGCAGGCGGCGGTACCTGCCGGAATTGGACAGCAGCAACCGCAACGTCCGCGAGGCGGCTGAGCGGGCCGCACTGAACGCCCCGATCCAGGGCAGCGCGGCCGACATCATCAAGGTGGCGATGATCAATGTCGACACGGCCCTCAAAGACGCCGGCCTGAAGTCCCGAGCGCTGCTGCAGGTGCACGACGAGCTGCTGTTCGAGGTCGCCGACGGTGAGCGCGACACCGTCGAAAAGCTGGTCCGGGACCAGATGGGTAACGCTTACGCGCTCGACGTGCCGCTGGAAGTCTCGGTCGGTTACGGGCGCAGCTGGGATTCAGCTGCGCACTAGGTCACCGCGCGTCGCAGGGTTGGACAGCACCTAGGGACGCACCGGCGGTGCCTGGAACCCCGTGAGGCCCTGCAATGCAGGGGCGGCCGCACGTGCCGCGTGCACCGCGTAGGCCTCCTCGTTCTGCATCGCGAACACCCTGTCGTCGCCGAAGCCGCGATCGATCCGGTCGCGCACGAAGGCGAGTTCCACCACCTGGCCGGCGAAGTTCCTGACAGCCTTGCGCGCGGGTTTTCCGCCCATCCGGGCCGCGTGGCCGATCGCCGTTTTGCGGTTACGCATGGAGCCCAGCCATGTCGCCTCGTTCGCGGTCACCAGGCCCGCCGCGACCATGCCGGGCAGCTTTTCGGCGACGATCCGCTGCTCCCTCTTACGGCTTCGGACGCCGAGCACGATCGCCAGCACGAAGATCGGCACCATCCAGAGGAAGTAGACCGCGAAGTAGGTCTCGGGCCCGATGACCGACGAACCGTTCCACAAGCCGTGCATGATCACCGCCCCGAGGTATCCGAGCAGGATGCAGCCGGCCTTGGCGAGCGCGTTTCGGTTCTGGAGCGCGAAGTAGACGCCGATTCCGAACATCGTCGTGAAGAGCGAGTGTGCGAACGGGCCCATGATCAGCCGGAGGGCGGCGGTGAGCAGGGAGTCGCCGAGGGATTCGCCACCGGAGATGTAGAGGATGTCCTCCAACCAGGCGAAACCGGCGCCGACGAGGCCCGCGTACACCAGGCAGTCGGTCAGCGAGTTGAGCTCATTGCGTCGCCTGCCGGTCATCATGAGCAGCAGAAACGTGCCCTTGGCCGCCTCCTCGACAAAGGGAGCGACGACGGCGATCGAAACCCAGCTGCCGTCGCCCGATTCGCCCGTTGCGATCAGTGAATCGAGGTACAGCGACAGGATCACCGACAGGATGACGGCCACCGAAGCGCCCCAGAGAAACGCGAAAACCAGCAGTCGCGGAGGCTCGGGTTCCCACCGATCCAGCCATATGTAGGCCAGTACGACGACTGCGATCGCCACGCCCGACAGCACGAACCCGACGGACGCGCCGACGGGGTTCAGCGCGGTGAGCCCGATAACGATCAGCCCGACGATGATGCCGAGCAGGATGAGCAGGCCCAACGGCGCACCGACTTTGCGAATTTTCCTCTGAAAGGGAGGTCCGATCGGCCATGACTGCTGGGGAGCGCCGGCGAATGACACATACGCAGCGTAATCAAGGGTGCGGCCCGCTCGTCGGTACCTTGGGACCGGGTTTGTCCAGCATGTCCGCAGTCGAGTAATCTCTACTGGTACTTGTCTGTGGTTTTTCGGTCGGGCTTACCTCGTCCGACTCGTCCATGGCGGGTAACACCAATAACAACTGTCCCTACGACCCAACCTGTCCGGAGCAACCCACCACATGCCAAGTCCCTCCGTCACCTCGCCGCAAGTAGCCCTTAACGACATCGGCTCGGCCGAGGATTTTCTCGCCGCCATCGACAAGACCATCAAATACTTCAACGATGGCGACATCGTCGAAGGGACCATCGTCAAGGTTGACCGTGACGAAGTCCTTCTCGACATCGGTTACAAGACCGAAGGCGTCATCCCTTCCCGTGAGCTCTCCATCAAGCACGACGTCGACCCCAATGAGGTCGTTTCCGTCGGCGATGAGGTCGAAGCTCTGGTCCTCACCAAGGAGGACAAGGAAGGCCGCCTGATCCTGTCCAAGAAGCGCGCTCAATACGAGCGGGCCTGGGGCACCATCGAAGAGCTCAAGGAAAAGGACGAGGCCGTCAAGGGCACCGTCATCGAGGTCGTCAAGGGCGGCCTGATCCTCGACATCGGCCTGCGCGGCTTCCTGCCTGCGTCGCTGGTCGAGATGCGTCGCGTCCGCGATCTGCAGCCGTACATCGGCAAGGAGATCGAGGCCAAGATCATCGAGCTCGACAAGAACCGCAACAACGTGGTGCTGAGCCGCCGCGCCTGGCTGGAGCAGACCCAGTCCGAGGTGCGCAGCGAGTTCCTCAACCAGCTCACCAAGGGCGCCATCCGCAAGGGTGTGGTGTCCTCGATCGTCAACTTCGGCGCGTTCGTCGATCTCGGCGGTGTCGACGGCCTCGTGCACGTCTCCGAGCTGTCCTGGAAGCACATCGACCATCCGTCCGAGGTCGTCAATGTCGGCGACGAGGTCACCGTCGAGGTGCTCGACGTCGACATGGACCGCGAGCGGGTTTCGTTGTCGCTCAAGGCGACCCAGGAAGACCCGTGGCGCCACTTCGCCCGCACCCACGCCATCGGCCAGATCGTGCCGGGCAAGGTCACCAAGCTGGTGCCGTTCGGCGCGTTCGTCCGCGTCGAGGAGGGCATCGAGGGCCTGGTGCACATCTCCGAGCTGTCCGAGCGCCACGTCGAGGTCCCGGACCAGGTGGTCCAGGTCGGCGACGACGCGATGGTCAAGGTCATCGACATCGACCTGGAGCGTCGCCGCATCTCGCTGAGCCTCAAGCAGGCCAACGAGGACTACACCGAGGAATTCGACCCCAGCAAGTACGGCATGGCCGACAGCTACGACGACCAGGGCAACTACATCTTCCCCGAGGGCTTCGACTCCGAGACCAACGAATGGCTCGACGGCTTCGAGAAGCAGCGTGAAGAGTGGGAGTCGCGCTACGCCGAGGCCGAGCGTCGGCACAAGATGCACACCGCGCAGATGGAGAAGTTCGCCGCCGCAGAGGCCGAGGAGGCTGCCAAGCCTTCGTCGTCGAACGGCAGCTCGCGCTCGGAGGAGCCTTCGGCCGGTGGGTCGCTGGCCAGCGACGCCCAGCTCGCGGCGCTGCGGGAGAAGCTCGCCGGCAACGCCTAACGGCGCCGGATGCTTCGCATCGGTCTGACCGGCGGTATCGGCGCCGGCAAGTCGACGGTGTCCGCCACGTTCGATGAATGTGGCGGCATCATCGTCGACGGTGACGTTATCGCGCGCGAGGTCGTCGAGCCCGGCACCGACGGCCTTGAGGCCCTGGTTGACGCGTTCGGCGAGGACATCCTGCTGCCCGACGGTGCGCTGAACCGGCCCGCGCTGGCCGCAAAGGCGTTCGTCGACGAGGAACAGCGCGCCAAGCTGAACTCAATCGTGCATCCACTGGTCGGTGCGCGGCGCTCGGAGATCATCGAGTCGGTGCCTGACGATGTCGTGGTGGTGGAGGACATCCCGCTGCTGGTCGAGACCGGCATGGCGCCGATGTTTCCACTCGTCGTCGTGGTCACCGCACCGGAAGAGACACGCGTCGAGCGGCTGATCAAGCGGGGCATGGATGAGACCGACGCCCGTGCGCGCATCGCCGCTCAGGCGTCGGAGGATCAACGCCGCGCAATCGCCGATGTGCTGCTGGACAATTCGGGATCACAGCACGACCTGACGCAGCGTGCGCGTGACCTGTGGCAGCAGCGGGTGCTTCCGCTGGCGGATAACATCCGCCACAACCGGGCCGTCGCCTCGCCGTGGAAGCTGGTGCCGTACGACGCGGAATGGGCGGGGCAAGCAAAACGGATCATCAAGCGCATCCAAATGGCCTGCGGCGCACAGGCATTGCGGGTCGACCACATCGGCTCCACGGCCGTACCAGGTCTCGAGGCCAAGGACGTGATCGACATCCAGGTCACCGTCGCCTCGCTTGAGGTCGCCGATGAGATCGCCGACGCACTCGCCGCCGTCGGCTACCCGCGCATTGCGGACATCACCGCCGACAATCCACATACCCGCGACGCATCCTTGTGGCGCAAAAGGATCCACGGTGCTGCAGACCCCGGCCGCCCCGCCAACGTCCACATCCGCGTCGATGGCTGGCCCAATCAGCAGTTCGCCCTGTTGTTCCGCGACTGGCTCATCGCCCACCCGGACGTGCAGTCGGAGTACGTCGCGGTAAAGCGCGCGGCACAGGACGCAGTGGACGATCCCGAAGCCAAGGAACCCTGGTTCGCGGACGCTTACCGCCGCGCGTGGGAATGGGCCGACACGACCGACTGGCGGCCCTGACAAGAATCCGGCCGATCCGCCTGTCTACCCGTTCCCCAAGCCGTAGCGGGTCAGGCCGGCGGTGCAGGGGCGCCGTCGGCCGGAATGACCGTGTCGGTCGCGGCGGCATCCGGAGCGGGCATGCCCTCGATCGGGATCTCCAGTGGGGCACCGCATTGCAGCACGCCGTAGAGCGGATCGTTCTTCGGCCTGAGGAGTCGCGGTGCGATGAACTGGTCGGCCTGGGCGACGATCTGATCATCCACCAGGATCTCGCAATGCAGGTTGGACCCGTATGGCCATTCGATGGACAGCTCCATCCCCGCCAGCTTGGGGTCCGCCAGAACCGCGTTCACCTCGAACGTCTGGCCGGGCAGCATCGTGGGCTGGGCGCTGTTGACGTTCTCGTCATCCATCTTGTAGGCGACGACTGCATCGCGGGATGTTCCGTCCGCGCGTGCGCGGTAGATGACGTTGTGCAGCACTTCGGGCTGGGGTGCAGTGCCCTCGGGTGCGGGCGGCACGTCAATCTCGGTGCCGTCGACCGGCTGGGCCGACGCGACCGCAGGTGACATCAGCGCGCAGGCGACGGTGGCCACGGCCGCGATGGCCAGCCAGCGACGCTTGGTCAAGCTCATAACAGCCGACCCTACCGTCTTTTCCCATGTCAAAGCCACGTCGGAGCCCCGCACTGTTGTTGCCATCACACGGGGAATCGACGCCAAGCTGAGAAGCGTTACGAGACGTCACGCCAGGTCAGCGGCATGCCGTGGGCGGCCAGCCACCGCCCGAGGTCATAGCCGTGCCTGGATAACCCGTCAATGGCCGATACCGCTGTCTGGACCGCCCGCTCGCCGGTTTCCGGCGTCAGCAGTCCGTGCCGTACCGCGGTGAGCAGCTCATCGACATCGGACAGCTCGGCCCCGATGCCGGTGCGGACGATCAAGTCCAAGTAGTGGTCCTCGGAGTGCCAGGCGGCCTGTCCCGCTGTGAACCGGCCGACGTCGAGGTAGAAATCCTGATCGAGTTCATGGCCGGGGTTGAAGTGGAACACCGTGGCGCGCAGCCCCAGCGACGGCAGCAGCCAGGACTCCATGTAGTGAAACTGGGACCGCCCGGGGGTGGGGCGGGCCATGTAGAGGCCCCACGACTCGACGGTGTAGACGTCCACGGCCCGCACGATGCCCTTCGGATCGGTGTTGGTGCGGGCCAGCAGGTCGAACGTTTCGTGCTTGGGAGCGTGGATGAAGCCAAGACTAGTGGTGCACGCTAGGCCTGCGGTGGTCTCCACATGGCATAGATTGCCGGCGAGTCCGAGACCGTGAGTTCGCGCACCAGTTCAAACCCGTGCCGCTCGTACAGCCGACGATTCTCTGGACGATCTTGCGTCGTGCCTGCGCCCACAAAATCACTACGGGAATCAGCGGTGTCGGTAGTGGGTTCTACCCTGGTGAATATGGCTTTCGCTACCGAACACCCCGTGTTGGCGCACTCGGAGTACAGGCCCGTCGACGCCATTGTGCGCACCGGCGGGCGTTTCGAGGTCGTCAGCGAGTACGCGCCCGCGGGTGACCAGCCGACGGCCATCGAGGAACTCGAGCGTCGGGTGCAGGCGGGGGAGCGCGACATCGTGCTGCTGGGCGCGACCGGTACGGGCAAATCGGCCACCACGGCCTGGCTGATCGAGCGACTGCAGCGGCCCACCCTGGTGATGGCGCCCAACAAGACGCTCGCCGCACAGCTCGCGAACGAGCTCCGGGAGATGTTGCCGCACAACGCTGTTGAGTACTTCGTCTCGTATTACGACTATTACCAGCCCGAGGCCTACATCGCCCAGACCGACACCTACATCGAGAAGGACAGCTCGATCAACGACGACGTCGAGAGGCTACGGCACTCGGCCACGTCGAGTCTGCTGTCGAGGCGCGACGTCGTCGTGGTCGCCTCGGTGTCGTGCATCTACGGCCTGGGCACCCCGCAGTCCTATCTTGACCGGTCGGTGGAACTGCAGGTCGGCCAGGAGGTTCCGCGCGATGCGCTGCTGCGACTGCTGGTCGATGTGCAGTACACCCGCAACGACATGGCGTTCACCCGCGGCTCGTTCCGCGTCCGCGGCGACACCGTCGAGATCATCCCGTCGTACGAGGAGCTGGCGGTGCGCATCGAGTTCTTCGGCGACGAAATCGAAGAGCTTTACTACATGCACCCGCTGACCGGTGACGTCGTGCGCAAAGTCGATTCACTGCGGGTCTTCCCGGCCACCCACTACGTCGCCGGTCCGGAGCGGATGGCGCACGCTATCTCCACCATCGAGCAGGAGCTGGAGCAGCGCCTGGCCGACCTGGAAGGGCAGGGCAAGCTGCTCGAGGCGCAGCGGCTGCGGATGCGGACCAACTACGACGTCGAGATGATGCGGCAGGTCGGGTTCTGCTCGGGCATCGAGAACTACTCGCGCCACATCGACGCCCGCCCGGCGGGTTCCGCCCCGGCGACGCTGTTGGACTACTTCCCGGAAGACTTCCTGATGGTCATCGACGAGTCGCATGTGACAGTGCCGCAGATCGGCGGCATGTACGAGGGCGACATGTCCCGCAAGCGCAACCTGGTCGACTTCGGTTTCCGGCTGCCGTCGGCGGTCGACAACCGTCCACTGACCTGGGAGGAGTTCGCCGACCGGGTCGGGCAGACGGTCTACCTGTCGGCGACACCGGGACCTTATGAGTTGAGCCAGGCGGAAGGGGAGTTCGTCGAGCAGGTGATTCGACCGACGGGCCTGGTCGACCCGCAGGTGGTGGTGAAGCCGACCAAGGGGCAGATCGACGACCTGATCGGGGAGATCCGGCTGCGGGCCGAGCGTGACGAGCGTGTGCTGGTGACCACGCTGACCAAGAAGATGGCCGAGGACCTGACCGACTACCTGCTCGAAATGGGCATCCGGGTCCGCTACCTGCACTCCGAGGTGGACACGCTGCGCCGCGTCGAGCTGTTGCGGCAGCTTCGGCTCGGTGACTACGACGTCCTCGTCGGTATCAACCTGCTGCGGGAGGGTCTCGACCTGCCGGAGGTGTCGTTGGTCGCCATTCTCGACGCCGACAAGGAAGGGTTCCTGCGGTCGCCCCGAAGCCTGATTCAGACCATCGGTCGCGCGGCGCGCAACGTGTCCGGCGAGGTGCACATGTACGCCGACAAGATCACCGACTCGATGAAAGAGGCGATCGACGAGACCGACCGGCGCCGGGCCAAGCAGGTCGCCTACAACGAGGAGCACGGCATCGATCCGCAGCCGTTGCGCAAGAAGATCGCCGACATCCTCGACCAGGTCTACCGGGAGGCCGACGACGTCGAGGTGGGCGGTTCGGGTCGCAACGCCTCGCGTGGGCGCCGCGCACAGGGCGAGCCGGGCCGTGCGGTCAGCGCCGGAATCATCGAGGGCCGCGACACGTCCAACATGCCGCGCGCCGAGCTGGCCGACCTGATCAGGGATCTGACCGAGCAGATGATGGCCGCCGCGCGCGACCTGCAGTTCGAGTTGGCGGCGCGCATCCGCGACGAGATCCACGATCTGAAGAAGGAACTGCGCGGCATGGACGCCGCGGGACTGAAGTGACGCCGCGCGTAACGATCTGCCTCGCCCGGTGAACTACCGGACGTGTATCCGACTCTTGACCTCAACAGCGGTTGAGCTCGTAGCGTGACCGGCGTGACCGATACCGCGACGACTACCACGAGCAGTTGGCGTGAGCTGTTGGGCCCGAAGAACCTTGGGGCCTCGACGGTGTTGGCCGGCGGCGTTGCGCTGTACGCCACCAACGAGTTCCTGACGATCAGCCTCCTGCCGAGCACCGTCGCCGACATCGGCGGGCAGCGCCTCTACGCGTGGGTCACCACGGTGTACCTGGTCGCGTCCGTGGTGGCGGCGACGACCGTGAGCGCTGTGCTGGCGCGGGTGGGGCCGCGGTGGGCCTACCTTTCGGGCCTCGGAGTGTTCGGCGTGGGCAGCTTGCTCTGCGCGGTGGCGCCGACGATGGAACTGCTGCTGGTCGGCCGTGTCGTCCAGGGCTCGGCGGGCGGCCTGCTCGCGGGGCTCGGCTATGCGGTCATCAATTCCGCTCTGCCGCAGTCGTTGTGGACCAAGGCGTCGGCACTCGTCTCGGCGATGTGGGGCGTCGGCACCCTGCTCGGCCCTGCGGCCGGCGGCCTGTTCGCGCAATACGGTTCGTGGCGTTGGGCATTCGGTGTGCTCGTCGGTTTGGCCGCGGCGATCGCCGTGCTGGTGCCTTTCGCGCTGCCCGCGCGGACGAACGCGCCACTGGTGCGAGACCGGATCCCCGTGTGGTCTCTGCTGCTGCTCGGCTCGGCGGCGTTGGCGGTCAGCGTCGCCGGTGTCCCACGTAGCGCCGTGTGGACCGCGGTGCTGCTCGTCGCGGGCGCGGCTCTGGTCGCGGTGTTCCTCGTCGTCGATCGTCGGACCGCTGCGGCGGTGTTGCCGCCCACGGCATTTCGGCCTGGTCCGCTCAAGTGGATCTACCTGACCCTCGGCCTGTTGATGGCCGCCACCATGGTCGACCTCTACGTGCCGTTCTTCGGGCAGCGACTGGCGCACCTGGCACCTGTTGCCGCGGGTTTCCTCGGGGTGGCGCTCGCGGTCGGGTGGACGGTCAGCGAGATAGCGAGCGCATCGGCGACCAACGCGAAGAAGGTGGTGCGGATCGTGACCGTCGCACCGCTGGTGATGGCTGCGGGCCTGACACTGGCAGCGGTCAGTCAGTTCGAGGATGCGTCGGGCGGGCTGATCGCGATCTGGGTGGTGGCGTTGGCGGTGACCGGCGTCGGCGTGGGCATGGCGTGGCCACACCTGTCGGCATGGGCGATGGGCTGCGTCGACGACCCGAGCGAGGGCGGCCGGGCGGCGGCGGCGATCAACACCGTGCAGCTGATCTTCGGCGCCTTCGGAGCCGGGCTGGCGGGGATCGTGGTCAACGCGACCGATCGCGGGGATGCGACGGCGGCGCGCTGGCTGTTCGCGACGTTCGCGGTGCTGGCCGTGGTCGGTGTTATTGCGTCGTATCGGTCTGGGCGACGCTGACCTGTCGAGCGTGGAGGCGGGCCCCGCTGGGTCGTGTCTACGCTGCCTGCTTCTGCTCGCCGGCGATGGCCGTTTCGATGAGCTCGGCGATGGTGGAGAGGGTGGGGTAGTCGAAGACGACCATTGCCAGGTCGACGTTGATGTCGAAACGCTCTTCGACGTCATCGACAAAGCTGATTGCGAGCATCGAGTCAACGCCCATGTCGCTCAGAGCGACCATGGGGTCGATGGTGCTGGCCGGAACCCCCAGGTATGAGGCGAGTTGGGTGGTAAGCCAGCGGAGGATCAGGCGGTCTGCGTTCATTCGGGGGCTCCTAGGGTGGTCCGCGTGCGAGATCGACCAAAGTGTCCGATCGGTCTCTTGGCGGATTCTTGGAGAAAAAGGCCTACGCGCTAGTCCGGGTCGTCGTCGAGCTGGTGGATTCCGGTCACACCGTCGATGCCGGCCAACACCGCCGGCGCACTGAGAATCCCTTGGCCTGACAGCGTCAGCAGAACGCCGGACTGCCCCGCGCCGGCGGGCTGCTCCGCGGCGGTATCGGCGGCGAGCCAGATTCGCTTCACGGCGATCAGAACACTGGGCCACTGGCTGTCACCGTGGCAGGGTCATGCCTGCTGCGGGTGTGGCTGAGTGGCTAGGCACCGGCCTGCAAAGCCGTTTACACGGGTTCGAATCCCGTCACTCGCTCGCATGCTTGCTTTGTTGGTTGCTGGTCAGGGTCGCGACAACCTCGTTGAGGCCCCAATAGCCGCAGCGGGCGCTGGCCGTGCGAAGCGGAGTCAGGTTAGTCAAAGGGGCACCCCCCACCCCATGGCGCCGGCAGCGGCCAGACGTCCCGTCGCTGACGGTGCGGTCTCGAAAGAGACGAGTTACGAGAGTCCCGACGGGGGTCGCAATTGCGGCTCTGAACAGGGCTTTGTGTGACATCCTGTGCGGGTGCCTACGGGGATACCTCCTTCTGGGGTGGTGACCTTTCTGTTCACCGACGTGGAGGGTTCGACCCGTCGGTGGGAGGCCGACGCCGATAGTATGCGGGCGGCGTTGACGGCGCATGACCAGCTGTTGCGCTCTGCGATAGAGGCGCATGGTGGCTTTCTGTTCAAGCACACGGGTGACGGTGTGGCCGCTGCGTTCTGGTCACCGAAGTCTGCCGTGGATGCCGCCGTGGCCGCACAGCGTGCGCTGGAATTGCCGGTGCGGATGGGGCTGGCGACCGGAGAGGCAGAACTGCGCGACGGTGACTACTTCGGTGCGGTACTGAACCGGGCGGCGCGGGTGATGGCCGCCGGGCACGGTGGTCAGATCCTGCTGGCCGACTCGACAGCGGTTCTTCTCAGCGGAGTAGATCTGGTCGATCTCGGACGGCGACGACTCCGCGATGTACCAATGCCCTTGGGAGTATTTCAAGTTCAGGCCGAGGGTCTCGGCACGGAGTTTCCACCGTTGAGGGCGTTGGATACGAGCTCCGGGGAATCTGCGCCCTGCGACCACCAGTCTGATTGGGCGCGAGTCCGAGGTCGGCGAGATCGAGGCGGCGGTCAAGACGCATCGGGTGGTGACGCTGACCGGAGTGGGTGGGGTTGGTAAGACCCGCCTGGCGCTGGAGGTCGCGGCACGGTTGGCCGATGAGTTTCCCGACGGGGTGTGGGTTTTCGAACTGGCAGCCGTTACTGACCCGGCAGCTGTACCCGACGCGGTGGCTGCACTGCTGGGTATCACCCAGCAACCCGGCAAGACAGTGAGTGAGTCGGTGGCCGATGCGTTGGAGGGCCGTGTCCGGCTGTTGGTGTTCGACAACTGCGAGCACCTCCTTGACGCGGCGGCCGAACTGATCGAGGCGATCCTCGACGCGTCCGCGACGGTGAAGATCTTGGCCACCAGCCGCGAAGGACTAAGGCTCGCCGACGAGCAACTGTGGCCGGTGCCCTCGCTGGACCTCGGCGCGGGAATCGACTCTGCCGCGGTCTCCCTGTTCATTGAGCGTGCACAAGCCGTTTCGCCGGGCTTCTCGGTGGCCAACGCCGATGAGGCTGCCGCGGTGGTGGAGATCTGCGGTCGCCTCGATGGGATCCCGCTTGGCCATCGAGTTGGCGGCCTCACGCACGGCGTCGATGACAGTGACGGAGGTGCGTGATCGGCTCGATCAGCGGTTGCGGCTGCTGGTCGGCTCGCGGCGCGGATTGGAACGCCACCAAACGCTGCGCCATGCGGTGGCGTGGTCCTATGACCACCTCGAGGACGCGGAGAAGGCGCTGCTGGAGCGGTGTTCGGTGTTCGCCGGGGGATTCGACCTCCAAAGTGCTTGTGCTGTCCTGGGTTCCGATGATGACCTCGCCACCCTGGATCTGCTCGATGCGCTGGTGCGCAAGTCGCTGCTGGTCGCCGACAGGTCAGCCGCGCGGACCCGGTTTTCGATGCTGGAGACGATCCGTCAGTTCGCCGAGGAACAACTCGTGGCCCGCGGCGAAGCATCCGAGATTCGGACCGCCCACGCGCGGTACTTCGCCGGACGAGAAGCCGACATCATGGCCCTGTGGGATAGCCCCCGCCAACGCGAGGCCTACGACTGGTTCACTGTCGAGCTGGCCAATCTGCGCACCGCATTCCGGTGGGCCGCCGACCACGGCGATCTTGACGTCGCCGCCACCATCGCCACCTGTGCGGGGTTTCTCGGCGCTGCGGTCCAAACCTATGAGCCGGTCGCCTGGGCTGAAGAGCTGATCGAGCCCGCCCGCGCGGTCGACCACCCGCGGCTTGCGTTCCTGTACGTGATGGCGTCGACGTGCTACATGACCGGACGGATCGAGGCGGCTGTCCGCTATTGCGACGCCGGGCAGATCGTTCTCGCCAGGAGCCAGCGAGGCGCTGCCGTACGGCTTCGAAGTCGCGCTTGGAGCTGTATACTCAGTACATCGGGCAGCCCGAGCGGATGGGCCGAGTTGTGCCGCGCCCAGCTCGCACGCCGCCACGACAACCACGTCCACATCCGGACATGGCTGGTTTTGGCCCTTTCGGTGGCCGGTTCCGTTGGGGAGGCGATGGATTCCGCAGATGGCCTCATCGAGGCTGCGGAGGCAACAGGCAACCCGTGCTTGCTCGCGTGGGCGCTCTGTGCCTACGGTTTCGCTTTCCGTGACGCAGATCCCGTCGGGGCGCTTAACGCCCTCGGCCGGGGTCTGGTGATCGCTCAAGACAGCGGCAACCGCGCCGGAGCGTCAGCCCTGGCGGCCAGTTTCTGGCACGCACTCGAAGCCGATCACGGCGACACGCTGGCCGCATTCGATCACCTCGCTCTGGCAATCCGTAACTATCTCGATTATGGGCGACACCACGACGATCCACGTCCCGCTGGCCAGCCTCGCCGTTCTTTTCGACCGGCTCGGACGCTACGAACCCGCGGCCACCCTCGCCGGTTTTGCGCTCAGTCCCGTCGCCGCAGCAGGAGGTCCCCGAAATCACCACCGCGATCGCCCACCTGCGCGATGTCCTCGGTGAGGCGACCTACGAATCGCTCGCCCACAAGGGCGAGGCGATGACCACCGCCGCCATGGCGACCTACGCCCACGACCAAATCGACCAGGCCCGAACGGAACTCGAACGTCCTCTGTGAGTTGCGCGAGTGGTGTGTCCAACGCGACAGCGGCGGTTTCGGTTGTCGATGGCCGCGTGAGGCCACGAATCGCCCCACTTCGGCTATTGGGATTCCGGCAGCCACGCACAAGCTCGCGTACGTGTCAGGATCAAGCGGACATGTTGTCGAATGCCGAGAACGACTCACGTTCGTGAAAGCAACTGGACGTTAAGGGATTTGACTGGCTGTCGACGTTTGGTTCAACGGCTCGCGGCGCTAGTCACCGCCCTTACCGCCGCCGTGGCCGCCGCCGTGCCGCCGCCGCCGTGGCCGCCCGGCGGCTTTTTCGGCTTCGGACCCGGGTTGAAGAAGGGCGGTGGCTGCAGAATTCGTGGCCACTGGATGATCGGCGCCGGTATCCCCGGCAGAATAAAGGCGGGCGGCGGAGGGGCCGGGGCGGGCGCGGCCGGGGCGGGCGCGGCGTTGCGCACCAGTACCTGCGGCGGCGGCGGGGCGGGCGGAACCTTCAGCCGTGCCGTCGCGATGGCCGCAGGTGGCGGTGCCGCCGGAGCGGGGGCAGGGACCGTCTTGGGCACCTGCTGCGGCGCGCTGGGCGCCACAGCCTCGGGCTGCACCGTCATCTCGCCCGAGCCTTGATCCCCGGTCGGCCGGACGTTGCTCACCAGTGCGATGGTCAGTGCCATCACTCCCGCTACGAAGATGGCAGTCAGCGAGCTGCCCATTAACAGGAACGGCTTGCTGTGTTTCGGCACGTCGTCGGGATCCGAAGCGTAGTCGTCGGTGTCCGGGGAGATGTCGTCGTGGCCAAGGAACATGGTGGTGTCATCGGCCAGGGCCAGCGGATGGAGCACCGTGTCGTCGGGATCTTGGGAGTAGGCCAGGCCGATGGTGGTGGTGTCGCAGCGCGGCGCGCTCGCCGAGGCCAGCGCGGCGCCGCGGGCCAACGCCAGCTGGGGTTCTTCAGGGGCGATGACGGGCACCGAGACGAGGTCCTTCAAATGGGCTTTGACCGCGGTGACGTCCACGCCGGCGCCGACGACGAACAGGCCTTGGGGCATCGATTCCTCGGTCTGCAGGCTGCTGACCATCTCGGTGAGCACTGTGATCGCGTCCGCATCGGGCAGGCTTTGGCTGAGCACCTTCACGACCGAGCCGTCAACGGTCTCGACGAGCGCAAGCGTCGCGGTGTCGCGCTCGACGAACATCAGTGCGGTCTTGTCGTAGCCCACTGCCCGCCCGAGCGCCTGGGCGAGGGCCGCGGCGGCGTGGAGCTCCGAAACCAGCAGCACATCTTCGATGCCGCGGGCGACCAACGTCTCCCGCAGTACGGCCGCTTCGGCGTGATCAGTCCAGGCCACTCCGGTCGACACAAGATGATGACCGGCGCCGATGGCGCCCTCCTGGGTACCCAGGACCGCGGCGATGACGTGATCGGATGCGCTCGAGGTTGCCGAGCCGTCGCTGGTGCTGATGTCGAAGACGTCGTGCTCGAGGATCACGCCGTCGGCCTTTTCGCCCTCAACGAGGGCGATGCTGACCGTCGTGGGTGTCATCGACACACCAAGTACGATCTCCACCGCCCCTCCAAACATTCGCTGGGCATATTCGGCTCTCGGCGGGGGAGCGGCGGGTCTCGTCGATGTGGGCTCGCGCTGGCCCTGCAAGAAAAACCCTACTCGCTTAGTCCAGCCCCGCGTCGCTGACTTTTCGCGGGACCTCCGCGCGGTTCATCGGCCAACCGAGACAACCCTCAAACCTGGGCATTGCGTGACCGCTGACCATAAGATGTCGATGTGCGGTGAATCGGTCCGGACACGCTGGCGCGCTACGAAGTGGTTCACTGCGCACGACCGGTTGACAATACTGCGCGACTAGATCCGGATACGGATGGCCGTTAAGCCTTCGGTTCCGCCTCGGCGGCCGAGACAGCAGAACGATGCTTCACTGCACGAAGCTGTGCGGGCGCACTGGCGTGGGGTGGTTCGCCGCATAGGATCGGTTGACAACACTGCGCAACTAGGTCTCGATCCTGACAACACTGCGCGACTGGATCCGGATACGGTGGCCGTTGAGCCTTCGGTTCCGCCGCGGCGGCCGAAACAGCAGAACGATGCTTCACTGCACGAAGCTGCGCGGGCGCACTGGCGTGAGGTGGTTCGCCGCGCACGACCGGTTGACACACACTGCGCGACTAGATCTCGATGTTGACACCACTGCGCGAGTAGAGCTCGATGTTGACACCACTGCGCGAGTAGCGCCGGATCTTGACGCCACTGCGCGACTGCATCCGGATCGGGAACCCGTTAAGCCTTCGGTTGCGCCGCGGCGGCCGAGACAGCAGAACGCTGCTTCATTGCCCGAAGCGGTGCGGGCGCGCAGGCGCAGCGGTGACGTGGTTCGGCGCGCGCGACCGGTTGACAACACTGCACGACTTCGGAGGAGCGCCGTTGGCCTTCGGGTCCGCCTCGGCGGCCGAGGCAGCAGAACGCTGGTGCACTGCACGAAGCTGTGGCTGTCAGCGAGGCAGATCTTTGGGGGCTCCGGGTCAAGCGGACTGCTGTGGCGTTCGCTGCCGTTCTCCTCTTCGTCGCGTTAGTGGTCTTCAGTGGGCGGCCCTTCGGGGGCGACGACCAACCCGCGTCGCCGCCGTCGGTGCCCTCAGCCAGCGCTGACGGGTCATCAGACGGGACGGAACAACAAAAAGGCCCGGGTGCGGATCCCGAAGGCTCATCCGGCGGCGCACTGCCACCCGCCGAAGGCGTGCAAGCGTTTTCCGGCGGCGATGAGCCGCCCGCGCAGCCAATGCCGCGCGAGCAGAGCGAGGATCCGCTGTCGTGGCCGCAGCTCCTCCTCAGCGGCGTGTTGATGGTCCTGTCGCTAGGTTTGTTCACTGTCGCCGGCACGACCCTGTGGTGGATGCTGCACGCGTGGCGCAGTCCGGATGCGTTGGCAGCAACGGGTTTTCGGCGTCGAGCAGCTGGTGCACCTCGGTCGTTCTCATTGCTGTTGCCCGCTCGCCACGAACAGGATGTCCTCGGGGACACGATCGATGCGCTGGCCCGGCTCGACCACCCCAAGTACGAGGTGATCGTGATCATCGGTCACGACGACCCGGAGACAGAATTCGTCGCGCGTGCGGCGGCGGCGCGCCACCCCCGGATCGTCAGTGTGGTCATCGACTACCACCTGCCCAAGAACAAGCCGAGGGCGCTCAACACCGCACTGCGCAAATGCCGCGGTGACATCGTCGGTGTCTTTGACGCCGAGGACGAGGTGCATCCGGGGCTGCTGCGCCTGGTCGAAGCGCGTTTCGAGGAATCCGGCGCAGATGTGGTTCAGGCGGGCGTGCAGTTGATGAACGTCCAGACGAGTTGGTGGTCGCTGCGCAACTGCCTCGAGTACTACTTCTGGTTCCGCTCCCGCCTGCATTTCCACGCGGAGAAACGGTTCATTCCGCTCGGCGGCAACACCGTGTTCACCCGCACCGAGCTGCTGCGGGAAGTGGGCGGCTGGGATCCCGACTGTCTGGCCGAGGACTGCGAGATCGGCGTGCGGTTGTCCACCCGGGGTGCAGTCGTCGCCGTCGCCTATGACCCGCAAGCGGTGACCCGGGAAGAGACCCCCGGTTCGATCCGTGCCCTCGTGAAGCAGCGCACGCGCTGGGATCAAGGTTTTCTGCAGGTGCTCCGCAAGGGCGAGTGGCGCAAGCTGCCCAGCCGCAGACAGCGCTGGTTGGCCCGCTACACCTTGGCGATGCCCTTGCTGCAGGCGGCAACGGGCGCTGCTGATGCCGCTGTCGCTGGCGATGATGTTCCTGCTCAAGGTTCCGATGCCGACGGCGTTGGTGACGTTCTTGCCGCTGGCGCCGACCCTCGTCACCATGGCGGTCGAGTCTGCCGCACTCGGTGAGTTCGGACGGGAGTTCGGCATCCGAATACGTGCCCGTGATCAAGCGCGACTATTGCTGGGCACCCTTCCCTACCAGCTGCTACTCGCGGCCGCCGCGGTACGGTCGGTGTGGCGCGAGATCCGCGGGCAGGGGGGCTGGGAGAAGACGGCTCACACCAACGCCCACCGCACCACCACACCCAAGCCGCCGGTCCCGGTATGAGCCGGTTACCCCGCTTGAATCCCTCGATCCCGATACTCGGGATCCTGTTGATACTCACCGCGACACTGCGGTTGATCAACCTCACCGGGTCGCCCGCCCGCCTTGACGACGAGGGCACGTATATGGCCCAGGCCTACGCCGTGGCCGAATGGGGGGAACTCGCCCACTACACCTACTGGTACGACCATCCGCCGGCCGGCTGGCTGCAATTGGCGCTGTGGACGGTGATTTCAGGTCCCGACTTCGGGGGCAACGCGGTCGCTGCCGGGAGATACCTGATGGTTGTCGTCGCCGTGATCACCGCTGCCCTGCTGTGGGCCCTGGCACGCCGAATCGAGATGTCGCGGTGGGCAGCCGCGGCCGCGGTCGCCGTCTTCGCGCTGTCTCCGTTGGCGATCTCGTTGAGCCGCACGGTATATCTGGACAATCTCGCCATCGCGTGGATGCTGGGCGCCCTGGTGCTTCTGTGCTCACCGCGGTACCGGCTGTCGGCAATGTTCGGCGCCGCAGCATGTTTCGGCATCGCGGTGTTGACCAAAGAGACCATGCTGCTGCTCCTGCCGATGTTCGCCTGGCTGGTCTGGACCAGGACCGCGCCGGTGACCCGCCGCTATGCGCTCGCCGTGTTCGTCGCCGTGTTCGGCGTGGTGGTGAGCACGTACGTCTTGATGGCCGTCCTGCGTGGTGAGCTGATTCCCGGGCCCGGACACGTCAGTCTGTGGGACGGCATCAGGTTCCAGTTGTGGGAGCGCACGCCCGGCGGCGCGCTCGATGATCCCTATTCGCTCAACCGCCATACAGTTGACGAATGGCTCAAACTTGATCCGGCCCTGCCGTTCTTGGCCGTCCCGATCGCCCTGGCCGCACTGTTCGTCAGGCGGCTGAGGCCGTTCGCGGTGGGGTTGGTGATACTCATCGCCACGGTTCTCCGTCCCGGATACCTGCCGGTGCCGTTCATCCTGTCCGCGCTGCCGTTGACGGCGCTTGTGGCCGCGGGCACCGCCGAGGTGGCGCTGCGCTATCTGTTCCGCACCGTCGACCAGCGATCGATACCCCTGCGGCGCTTACGTGTTCCGGTGTTGGCCGCCGGGGCGCTGGTCGTGTCCATCGCCGTGTCGCTCTGGCTGCCCTCGTACCACGGCGTGATGGAGTCCGACGTTGACGCGTCGATGCGGCAGACACAGCAGTGGATCGAGCAGAACGTGCCAAAGACCGATCGTCTGATCGTCGACGATGCGTTTTGGCTGGACCTGATCCGGGATGGCCGCGACCGGCGCAATGTCGTGTGGGCCTACAAGGTGGACACCGACGAGCAGGTGCAGGGCTGGGCGCCCCGCGGTTGGACCGACTACGAGTGGGTCGTGTCGACGGCATCCTTGCGTGCCAACATGCCGCCGACCGGTGTACTGACCGACGCGGTCGCGCACTCACAACCAGCGGCGACATTCGGCTCGGGCGGGACGCGAGTCGAGGTGCTCCGTGTCGACAACGGCTCACCCACCTCGAAACCCCAGTCGCCCGCGGCGCCGGCGTTCGGAGGACAACTCGCGGCCCGCCTAGCCGGTGCCACCGATCCGGATGTGCTCGCCGTCCTGCAGTCTCGGACAGTGGATCAACGTGTGCTTGCGACTCTGGCGGTGATCGCTGCGACGCAACCCGTTCGGGTCGAGGACATTTCGACTATCGAAGGCGAGGACGACACCGGAACGCCCCGACGCGATATCACTCTGACGGGCCCGCGCCAACGGCTACAAGGGATGGCGGCATTCTTCGAACGCCAAGAGGGCCCGTTCGCAGTGCAGTCCGTGGATCTGACTGCGAAGGGACTGAGAGTTCGATTTCCGTTGCGCACCAAGGATATCGGTCTCGGCACAGCTCCGGCGCCGCCGCAGGGGGGTCCGGCCGCGCTGCGGGTGGCGGACCTGCGCCGCAGCCCATCGGCAGAGCAACTCAACTTCGTGCGCATCGACGGCACCGCCGCCGGTTCGCTTGAGACGAGCGACGACGCGAATCCGTCGAGTTATCGGTCGATGCCCGCGGGGACGTACGTGGTGGTGACGAACCGTCCCGGCGGAGGTGACCCCGTTATCCGTCAGGTGCTTACGCTCGATCCAGGGGTGACGTACACGCTCGCACTTTTCTCTGCGGCCGAATCCAGCCAGGTCGCAGTGCAACTCGCACCGGATGGCCCGCCCACCGGCCCTACGCCCGACTCCGCCGTGCGATTGCTGCACGCTGCCAGTGCAGCGGGATCCGTCTACCTGGCGCTAGTGGCACGCGGCGTCCTCGAGCCGATGGTGCTGGCGAACCAAGCGGGGTACGGACTGATCACCGGGTATGCCGCAGTACCCGCGGGGCAGTACGAAGCGGTGGTGAGTGCCAACGGCCGGGAATGGCGCCAACCCGTTGAATTCCCCAGTGGCGTGCCGATGAGTCTGCTGCTCACCGACGGGCCCGACGGTCCCCTGCTGCGGACGCTGCTGGATGTTGCGGAGGCCCCCGCCGCGCTGAATCCCCAGACGTTGACGATGCCGGCGAGCGAAAGTGCGGTGGAGAAAACCAACGCGAAAACGCCTGCGATTGAACGCGTCGACGGAAGGCGGATCGCGTTCGTACTGTGCGCCGCCGCCATCATGGGCGCAGCGGTCCTGATGGCCAGGGCGCGACCGACGCGGCGGCCCGGACAGCAGAACGGTGCTTCGCTGCACGGGGCGGTGCGGGCGCGCGGGCGCGGTGGTGAGGTGGTTCGCCGCGCACGACCGGTTGACGACAACACGGCGCGCTTGAAGCTCGACGTCGACATCACTGCGCGACTCCATCGGGCGGCGGTTAAGCCTCTGGTTCCGCCGCGGCGGCCCGGACAGCAGAACGCTGCTGCACTGCACGGGGTGGTGCGGGCGCGCGGGCGCGGCCGTGAGGTGGTTCGCCGCGCACGACCGGTTGACGACAACACGGCGCGCTTGAAGCTCGATCTCGACGACACTGCGCGACTCCATCGGGCGACGGTTAGACCGTTGGTTCCGCGGGAGCCCAGATGAAGAGGCGACTGAGCACCGCGTCGGCGATTGCGCTCGTGCTGGTGTTGACAGCCGGCGCCGGCTGGTGGATCGCGAATGCCATTGATCCGCGGGTGGATTCGGCAGACATCGCCGGCATGCGCGAGGACACGGCGCGTATCGCCGGCCAGAAGTTCCTGGATGAGTATGTCGAACCCGACGGGCGGGTCGTGCGACGTGACGAGGGCGGCGACGTCGTAAGCGAGGGACAGGCCTACGGGATGCTCATCGCTGTGGCGGTCGGCGACGAGACTCGGTTCCGGTCGATATGGAAGTGGACGAAGACCAACCTGCGCCGCGCCGACGGCCTGCTGGCCTGGCGGTGGGCCGATAACAGGGTCACCGATGTCAACAGCGCCGCGGATGCCGATCTCGATGCGGCACGGTCGTTGGTGTTGGCCGGCCGACGCTTCAATGCGCCGGAGCTCACCAAGGACGGCAGACGGCTGGGCGTGGCGATCCTGGAGACCGAGACAGTCGCCGTCGGCACCGGGGTCGCCCCTTCGAGCGATGTGAATCCGCCGGGGACCTGGGTAGCCGGATCAGGGCGCACGCTGGTCGGCGGAAACTGGGCGAGGAAGGCGCCGTACGTCGTCAACCCGGGATACTTCAGTCCTCGCGCCGAATGGGAACTCTTCGAGGCATCGGCCGACCGGCGGTGGACGGACATCACCCGCACCCAGCGGGTCCTGGGCTGGCAGCTCATCGGGACCGGGATGCTGCCGCCCGACTGGGCCACCGTGAGTGAAGCCGGCCATGTCGTGCCCACCGGACCCGTCACCGGGGGGCCCGTACGCTTCGGTCTCGACGCCGCGCGCCTACCGGTCCGGTTCGCAGAATCCTGCGATCGAGAGGACCGAGCCCTCGCGGGGGCGATGCGCCCCGTCCTCACAGCGCCGGGTGAAGTTCCCGCGTTGCGCAACCTGAATGGGTCGGCAGCCGGCGATTGGGAGCATCCCGTCACCCTGGTCGCCGCGGCGGCCACCGAACAGGGCGCCGGCAATCCCGACGGCGCCATCGAGCGCCTAGACGCGGCTGCGCAACTGGAGCAGCGGTCTCCGACCTATTACGGCGCCGCCTGGGTGGCGCTGGGCCGCATCATGTTGACCACGTCGCTGCTCGGCGAATGTCCGGTGGCCGGCTGAGCGTTTCGATCGCCGCGCCGCCCGCCGTCGTCGCTGATTTGGTCGCCGTTGCGGACGAATGTCTCCATGGCCGCGCCGATGAGGTTGCCGACCCGTTGCGTTGACTCCTGAGTCGGCGCACCCCGGCCCGGCTACCATTCGCGCGTGGCCAAATTAGAGCTTTCCCGCGACCTGTCGCTGAGCCCCGAAGAGGCGTGGGAGCACGCGTCCAACCTGTCAGAGCTCGGCGACTGGCTCCAGATGCACGAGGGCTGGCGTGGTGAGGTGCCGTCTGAGCTGACGGTCGGGACGACGCTCGTCGGCGTCGCGGGCGCCAAGGGGATGCGCAACCGTGTCAAGTGGACGGTCCGCGAGCTCGATCCTCCGCGGCTCCTCGGAATCACCGGCGACGGTGTGGGTGGCACCAAGTACGCGCTCAAGATGTCGGTGGCGCCGACGAAATCGGGTTGCTCCTTCACCGTCAACATCGACCTCGGCGGCAAGCCGCTGTTCGGACCGATAGGGATGGCCGCGGCCAGGGCAGTGAAGGGCGATATCGAACGCTCGATCCGGAAATTCGAGTCGCTGTACTGCTGACCTGTCGGGTTTTGACTAGCGACTCAGCGCTTCGAGGAACCGGTCCATCGCCGGGGAGGGCGACTTCCATTCATCCGATCCATCGTCCTAGGACGCCAGCAGTGAGACGGCGAACCGCAGATCCGACACCAGAGCGTCGAACGCCTTGTCGCGCTGTTCTGGAGGGCCGCGCAGCACCGACGACGGATGTGCCGTCGCCACGACGTGCGGATCGATGGCGAGGCCGTCGGTGTCGGGCAGGTGCAGCACCTCGCCGCGATGCGCGGTGAGGCGAAATGTGCTGCCCATCAACGACTGTGCAGCCGTCGCACCGAGCAGCATCAGCACGTCGGGCTTCACCGAGCTCAGCTCGGCGATCAGCCAGGGCCGGCACGCGACCACCTCGGTGCGGCTTGGCGTCTTGTGGATGCGACGTTTACCGCGTTCGGGCAGAGTGAATTTGAAGTGCTTGACCGCGTTGGTGACGTACAGCCGGTTCCGTTCCACACCGGCGGCCGCAAGTGCCTTGTCGAGCAGCCTGCCCGCCGGCCCGACGAACGGCGCACCGGCCTTGTCCTCCTGATCGCCCGGCTGCTCTCCGACCAACATGATGTCGGCGGTGGACAACCCGGCGCCGAATACCGTCTGGGTGGCGTCCAGGTACAAGTCACACCCCTTGCAAACGTGGGCGGCCTCCGAGAGCTCGTCCAGATCGTGGCTGCCAGGAACGAATTCGGCCGCGGTCCGCGCTGCCATGCACAGCGGTTACCCCCGAACCGCGGTCGCAACCCCATCGAGGTCTATCTTACTGGTGAGCGCCACTGCGAGCTAACTGCGGACAAAGCCCTGATCGGCGTGGCCCCACGCACCTGAAAGGAGATCCTTCAGCACTACAACGGGCAGTCATACAAGGTCGAATCGCGCGTTCAGCAATCTGCGCACCGCCTCGGTCGCTGCGATGACGCCCCGTGGTACCGGTACATGTTCTCCGACAGAGACTTTGCCGTCGAGGCCCAGACCCGGGCTGTCCAACTTCGATCCCCGGCACGGTGTGTAGGCGAGGTCACGTCGGGCACACCGCAGTGATGTTGCTAGCGCAAACAGCACGAAAGACCAGGCAAATGGTATTCAGGTGTGGTGATTCGCACCCATGTTTCCCAGACAACGGGTTACTGTCTCGGGTGGCGAGCCAACTGACAGCGGGAGGACATGGATGAGCGGCTACACGACCATCGTGGTCGGCACGGACGGATCGGATTCGTCGCTGCGCGCGGTGGAGAAAGCCGGCCAGATCGCCGCAGGATCCGGCGCGACGGTTGTCGTGGCGACGGCGTACTTCCCCCAGGGCGAAGATCAGCATGCCGCCGACGTGCTCAAGGACGAGGGCTACAAGATGGCAGGCAACGCCCCCATCTATGCGATTCTTCGTGAAGCCCGGGACCGCGCGCAGAAGGCGGGCGCGAAGAGCGTCGAGGAGAAGGCGATCGTCGGCGCACCGGTCGATGCCTTGGTCGACCTCGCGGAGGAAGTGAAGGCGGACCTGCTCGTCGTCGGCAACGTCGGACTGTCCACCATCGCGGGCCGGTTGCTCGGATCGGTGCCTGCCAACGTCGCGCGCCGGTCTAAGACCGACGTGCTGATCGTGCACACCACGCCGTAAAGAACGCCACATCCCACTTTTCTTTCTTTTCTCTTTCTCTCTTTTTTCTTCTCCCTTTTTTTCTTTTTACTTTTTCTTCTTTTTCTCTTTGTGTCTTCTTTCTTCTATATAGCTGTGTCTCTAGTTGCAGCGGCGCTAGCTTTATTCGCTGGATGGCATCGATGTCCACATTCGGCGCGATATCTCCGCGGTCGACGGCGCGTGCCAGCTTGGTCCGCCAGTCCGCGAAAATCGGCTGGTAGTGCTCGAGGACGGCTGACGTGTAATCGGGGTGGGTGCCAGAGGCCATCAGCACGTTCTGGCTGACTTCGACCGGGTCGGCGAAGAACTCGGCCAGTTGTGCGGCGAAGAGCTGGAGGTCGCCGGACCAAGTGCCCGTGTCGGGCGCAGCGAGCGATCTCGTGTGGAGAGTGAGAGCCTCTCGGACCAGATCTGCCTTCGTCGGCCACCACCTGTGGACCGTGGCCCCGCTTACGCCTGAACGCCTGGCTACCTCCGCTGTCCCGAAGTCTGCGTCACCCGCTGCCAGCAAGTCGAGACACACATTCGCGACTCGCAACCAGACCTGCTCGCTTCGCCCTCCTGGTCGCGCACGGGTCCGCAACTCCTTCAAACGAGACATAGTGTCTACTTTAGAGCTATGGCAGACCGCGTGGAGACCGGCCCTATCTCTCTGGCACGACTCTCTCTCGACTGGAACGACTCACACCGAGAGCCGCACTACCCGGCGACAGAACAGCAGACGTGGTTATCTCGGCGCGGGGTTCACGGGACTGTGGACGGCGCATTCACTTCTCCGACTCGACCCCGGCTAGCGAGTCGTCGTGTTGTAACGCGAGACGGCCAGCTTCGGCGCCTCCGGACGCAACAGCGGCTGGTGCTTGAGCGAATACATCGGACCGTTCACGGCGGTGGAACGCGCACATAGCACCTATATCATACGAGCAGATAACCCTTGAGATGCACCTCAGCATCACGAATGAGCGCCATCATTACCATCTCTAACATCAACTGTCTCTCTCTTTATCTCTTTTCTTTCTTCTTCTCTTTTTATCTTTCTCATCTCTTTCTTCTTCAGTATCTTTTCCTCCTCTACTAGTAGTTCTTCTTCTTCTTTTCTTTCTCTCTGTTTTTCTCTCTCTCATTCCTTTATTTATCGTCCGCGTGTCTTTTTTCAGGGCGCGCTGTTCATGCCGCTCGCGGCCATCGTCCACTCGGCTCGCCTTGCTCTCTTTCTCGGTCGTAGTCGAGCGCCTCGGCGTTGTAGTCCTCTCTCATTCCTTAGTCCCATCTTTCCTCTATCTTCTCTTTCTTATCTTTCTTTTCTTTTTTCTCTTCTTTTTCTTCTTCCTTTTCTCTTTTTCCTTTTCTCTCTTCTTCTTTCTCTTCTCTCTCTTCTTCTTTCCTCTCTCTTTTTCTCTTTTTCTCCTCTTTTCCTTTTTTCTTTATCTCTTTCTCTTTTATCTCTCTCTCCTTCCTTCTTCTTTTCTCTCTCTTCTTTTTTTTTCTCTTTTTCTTTCTTCTTTTCTTCTTTTCTCTCTTTTTCTTTTTCTTCCTCTTCTCTCCTTCTCTCTTATCTTATTCTCTTCTCTTCTTCTCCTTTTCTTCTTTTTCTCTTTTCTTTCTTCTTCTTCTCTTCTCTCTCTCTCTCCTTTTCTCTCCTCTCTTCTTCTTCTTTCTCTCTCTCTCCTTCTATCTTCTTTCTCTTCTTTTCTCTCTTTCTTCTTCCTTTTTTCTTCCTCTTTCTCTCTTCTTTTTTCTCTTCCTCTCTTTTCTTCTCCTTTCTTTTTTTCTTCTCTTCCTTCTTCTCCTTTCTCTCTCTTTCCTATCTCTTCCTCTTTCTTTTCTCCTTCCTCTTTCATCTCCCTTCTTTCTCTCACCTATCCCTCCTCTGCCACTACCCGTCGCTCTCACTCACACAAGCAGCGCCAACACGATCGGCCAATCGCCGAGTCGGTCGTAGAACGTCGTCCGCGAATCCAGTGGGACGTCCACGACCAACACGCCGCGATCAGCGTCGGGCAGCCAACCGAGTTTGCGGCCGCGCGCATCGAACGCCGAACTGACGCCGGACAACCCGGCGTGCACCGCCGGATGGCCCACCTCTACGGCGTGGACCGCCGCCATACTTGCCAGCTGCGGCTGCGCCCAGCTGCCTTGATAGCTCGACGTCGAACTCTGGTACGCCAGCAAGTCGGCACCCAGCCGTACCAGGCGTCGCGGCAGATCCGAGAACGTCGTCTCGAAACTGATCAGAGGTCCGACGGTCAGCGACTCCGTGTGCAGTACGACCGGTCCGTCGCCGCGTCGACGGTCCTCGCCGGCCGCCTTCGTATGACGGGTGGCCCAGCCGAGCAGCGACCGCAACGGCACATACTCGCCGAACGGCACCAGCCGCGTCTTCGCGTACGAGCCGCGCACACCGGCCGGCCCGATGAGCACCGACGACTTGTAGATCCCGCCGTCGCCAGCCCGCGCATCGACGTTGACCAGCAGATCTGCGCCGACCTGTCGACGCAGCTCGACCAGGCGCGCCACGGTATCGGGGTGGCTGGTCAGATCGACGCCGACGCTGCTCTCACCCCAGACCACGAGGTCAACGCCCTGGCCTGCCAACTTTTCGGTGAGCGCCTCACTGGCGGCCTGACGTTCCGTCGCGTCCTCGATGTCACCGGGCTGGACGAGCGCGATCCGAACCGTCGGCGCGGGCTGCGGCGCCGGACTCAACCAGAACCATGCAGGGCCGAGGGCCGCGAGGATGAGGGGCAGTGCGACCGCGCGCCTGGAGCGCAGCAGAATCGCCCCCACGACCGCGGTATTGACCGCGACCACCAGGAAGCTCACCAGCCACACGCCGCCGATTGACGCAGGCGCGAGCGTCGCCGGCTGATTCCACTGCGACGCACCGAGCAATGCCCACGGTCCGCCGAGTCGGTGCCACGACCGCACAGCCTCGGCGATCACCCAGGCGCAGGGAAGTACGGCGACGGCGGTGATTGCCCCTCTGGCCGTGACTTCACCATAGAGAAGTCGATGCGCCAACCATCCCCACGGAAGCCACAGGGCTCCGATCCCAATCGCGTAGACCGCGAGCAGCGGACCCGCACTCGGCCACAGCCAGTACTGCGTGACCAGCACGAACGCCGCCAGCCCGGCCCACGCACGGGCGGCACCCAGCACCGCGGTCGGCGCGGCGCGGACGACGAACAGCAGGGGGACCAGGCCGACCCACGCCAGCCACCACCACGAGGGGGCGGGAAAGGCCAGGGCAGGCAGGGCACCGGCGATCAGCGCCGCCGCCTGGCCCCGGACGGACGTCAGGTAGCCGATGCCTTGGCGATGCCCGCGATCGCCTGATCGAGCGTGGAGTTGAACTCATCGTCGCTCTGCTGCGCGGTGAGCCCCTCGGTCAAGGCGCGCGAGAAACTGGCGATGACGCCGTTGTTGCGGGCCAGCCGCTCGCAGGCCTCGTCACGGCTGTAACCGCCGGACAGCGCGACCACCCGGAGCACCTTCGGGTGTGCGACCAGATCGCTGTACAGGTTGTCGGTGTCGGGCAGTGTCAGCTTGAGCATGACCTTCTGATCGTCGCCGAGGTTGTTGACGCTTTCGAGCAGCGCGGCGTTGAGTTGGTCCTCGGCCTCGGCCTTTTTCGGGCTCTTGATGTCGACCTCGGGTTCGATGATCGGCACGAGACCCTTCGCCAGGACCTGTAGTCCGATCTCGAACTGCTGCGCCACCACTGCGTCCAGGCCGGCGCCGGGCAGCTTGATGACAGAACGCTCCTTGGTGCCGAAGACGCCGTTGGCCACCGCGCGGTCGAGCAGGTCGTCGAGGCCGGGCATCGGCTTCATCGTCTGCGCGCCGTCCTTCTCGTCGGCAAGCCCCTTGTCGATCTTGAGGAACGGCACGACGTTCTTGACGTTCCACAGGTAGTCGGCGGACGGACGGCCCTCGATCTCGCGGTCCATCGTCATCTCGAACAGGATCGCGCCCATGATCCGGTCGCCGTCGAAGGCGGGGCTGGTGATGAGCCGGGTGCGCATTTCATGCACCAGGTCGAACATTTGCTCGTCACCCGAGTAGGCGTCCTCAGCGATGCCGTAGAGCTTGAGCGCCTTGGGCGTGCTGCCGCCGCTCTGGTCGAGCGCTGCGATGAAACCGGCGCCACTTTGCGCCTTCTTCAACTGGTCGTTGTTCATATCCGCCCTTTCTTCTTCATCAGGCAATCTAGCGCTGCCCTCATCGCTACCCGCACGATGGCTGGTTCAAAATCCGATCATCCCCGGTTCAGGGTGCGACACTCAAACTGACGGGGGGAACAATTATGACGACGACAATGCATCGGGCAGGCATCGCGCGACGTGAGAACGGCGTTCCTCCGCCCGACGTACCGCTTGGCGATATCGACCTCGGGTCGCTCGAGTTCTGGGAGCGCGATGACGACCTGCGCGATGGAGCGTTCGCGACGTTGCGACGCGAGTCGCCGATCACCTTCTTTGACGTTGCGGATTTCCCTGGTTTCCCTGCGGGCGCCGGCCACTGGGCGCTCACCAGATTCAACGACGTCCACCATGCCAGTCGCCATCCCGAGATCTTCAGCTCCCTTCCGACAAGCACGTCCCTCAACGAGGTGCCGCCGGAGATCGCGGAGTTCGCAGGCTCGATGATCAACCTTGACGACCCGCGTCACCTGCGGCTCCGCACAATCGTCAACCGAGCGTTCACGCCGAAGGTGGTCGCCCGCATCGAGGACAGCGTGCGAGACCGCGCCCGCACAATCGTGACCAACATGATCACCAACCATCGCGACGCCGAAGCCGACTTCGTCGCCGAGGCTTCCGGCTTGCTGCCGCTGCAGGTCATCTGCGACATGATGGGCATTCCAGAAGTAGACGAGGCGAAGGTCTTTCACTGGACGAACGTGATGTTGGGAGTCGGCGACGACGAAGTGTCCGGCGAACTCGCCGAAGTCGTGACGGTGGTGACCGAAATGGCCGACTACGCCATGCGTCTCGCCGAGGAACGGCGAGCCAATCCCGGCGAGGACCTCACGACCAGCCTTGTGCAGGCCGAGGTCGACGGTGAGCGCCTGACGTCGGTTGAGATCGCATCGTTCTTCATTCTGTTGTCCGCCGCGGGCAACGAGACAACGCGCAACGCCATCAGTCACGGCATGGTGGCACTCACCCGCTATCCCGAGGAACGAGAGAAGTGGTGGTCGGATTTCGATGGTGTGGCCGCCACCGCCGTCGAGGAGATCGTCCGATGGGCGTCCCCGGTTATCTTCATGCGGCGCAACCTGACTCAGGACATCGAGATCGGCGGAATCAACATGAAAGCCGGCGACAAGGTGTCCCTGTGGTACAACTCCGCCAATCGCGACGAGGCCAAATTCGCTAATCCGTGGCTGTTTGACGTGACCCGGGATGTCAACCCGCAGGTTGGTTTCGGGGGCGGCGGCGCACACTTCTGTCTGGGCGCAAATCTGGCGCGTCGTGAGATACGGGTTCTGTTCGAAGAACTGCACCGCCAGATACCCGACGTCGTCGCGGCGGAGGAACCCGCGATCCTGCACTCGGCGTTCCTCCACGGCATCAAGCGGTTACCGGTCGCGTGGACGGCGCCTGCCTAAGGGTCACGGCATTGCCGCGGCCCACTGCATGTGCCCTTCGAAGCCGTGCGACGTCGCCATCTCGCGGTAGCGGTCCCGGAGTTCGCGGTAGCCGGCCTCGTCGCCGCGGGCGCGGGCCAGCAGCGCGCGCATGCGCAGCAGCCAGACGTCACGGATGACCGATCCGTCGGCAGGTGCGGCCGCCAGTCGGGCGATCGCCGCTTCGGCTTCGGCGACGTCGTCCGCCGTCGGCGCGGTCGAGCAGCGTCTCCACGAGTACTCCCGCCATGGAAATGCCGTACAACAGGTGTCCCCCCGTGAGGATTTCGTCCACCGACTTCCGCATCACCGGGATGGCACTGTCCCGGTCGACCACGCTTGGCTCTCTCGCGCGCGGCAATCAAGTCGATGAGCGCAAGTTCCATTCAGCGGATACTGCTGGTGAAGAGCACAGGTCGCGGACCTGAGCCACCAATTCGAGTCCGCGGTCACCATCTGCGGCATCCCCGCTCCACAAGAGCACGAGGCCCAGGCCGTTCTTGACCATTGCAACGGCGTAGTCGTCCCCGGACGCCTCGACGGTCCGAAGGGTCTTCTCGATCCTCTCCACCGCGGCGTCGCTGGCAGGGAGGACCCCGTTCATCATTCCGATACAGGTCCAAGAGAGGACGCACGCGAGCGTCATCGAATCGGCGCTTTCAGCCATCGCGAAGGCTTCGTCGAGGTCCTCGCGCCACCCGCGACGACCGAACCACCATCCAGCCGTCCCGCGCACGAGCTTTGCCCATGCAAGCGGCGAACCGATAATGAGACCGCCCTTCGTGAGATCGCCGCCGGCCCAATCGATGGTCGCCTGTGACCATCGCAATGCCTCGACTAGCTCACCGACTTGGGCTTTGATGCCCATCGCGCTGAAGCCCGCCTGCGCCGTCAACGACGGATCGCCGATCGACTCGAGCAGCGCCAATTGTTCGGATGCCAGTCGTGACGCCTGCTGGATCTCGCCGCGCTCGTAGTGCACTTGGATCGGCCCCGCGATACCGATGGCCAGCGGGGTCTTGTCACCGGCCAGCGTGCACAGCTCTCGCAGCTCTTCGAAGCGGACATGGGAATCGTCGGCATGGACCCGCCAGCCGGTGGCGCACAGAATGGTGCGCGGCGCGATGCGCATCGCCGTGCGGTCCGGGTCGTCGTCAGGCAGTGCGTCGGCGACCTGGCGGGCACGATCCCAGCTGACCCGCGCCGCCGCGACATCGCGGTTGTTCGACCACGCGCCGGCGCGCATGTGCCAGTCGAATGCGGCGTGCAGATCGCCAGCGGCCTCGACGTGCTCGGCGATGAGCGCCGACTTCTCGTCGAGAGATCCGGGGTTCTGCTGTTCGATCGCGGCGGCCACCCGGCGGTGTAAGTCGGCGCGGTCCGACTTGAGCTGGGCCTCATAGGCGACGGCGCGGATCAGCGGGTGGTGGAAGACGTACTCCGGGTGTCGCGGTGAAGGTGACCTGATCGATGAACTGAGCCGCCAACAACTCGGCGACGACTGGTTCGACGTCGAGCGCCGTCAGCAGGTCCGCTCCGAATCGCGAACCGACAACCGCCGCCGCGTTGAGCGTTCGTTTCACCGTCGGGTCGAGTCGATCGATGCGGGAAGCGATCGTCGCCTGCAACGTGGCGGGCACAGTTGCATCGGCAGCTTCTGCCGCTGACACGTATGCGCCGGGTTTCCTTGCAGGACACCACGTTCCGCAAGTTCACGAACGATCTCCTCGGCGAAGAACGGTGTGCCAGCAGCTCTTTCGGCGATCGTTCGGCCGAGCTCGCCAACAGAGGGATCGGGCCCGAGCAGCTCCGAAACCAGCGTCGTGGTCTCTGGGGCGCTGAGCGGGGCGAGGGCCAGGGTCTGTGCTCCAGGCATCTGCGCCAGGGCGCCGCGATACTCGGGCCGGTAGGTGATCAGCGTCAGCAAGGGCGTCTGGGGAATCACGGTGAGGAAGTCGGCGAGCATCGATTCGCTGGACTCGTCGATCCAATGCGCATCTTCGATGACGTAGACCGCAGGGGTCGTGGTGGCCAGCGTCGCGGAATTCACCAGGGCGGTCAGCCGACGCCGGCGTGCATCCGGATCGATGCGCGGCGGCTGCAGTCTCGGGATCGGCGATGCCGAGCAGATCCTCGTAGAGCGCGACGTCCTCGGGATCGGCGTCTGTAAAGGCCCCGGCCTCGATCAGTGCGCGGGCGGCAGTCGGGTCGACACCTTCGACGCCGGTCGCCGAACGCATCAGTCGAGCGATGACGTGGAACGGCACCTTGGTGGTGTGCGATTCGCAGAACGTGGCGAATACATCCACGCCGCGGCGATTCGCCATCGCCGCAACCTCACGTGTGAGGCGGCTCTTCCCGATACCGGGCGGTCCTACCACGCCGACTACCGAGCCATGGCCGTCAATTGCCCTGTCCAACAGGCCCTCAACGGCGGACATCTCCCATCGCCGTCCGACCAGACTGGACTCGGCACGTGCCGCGCTCCGATCCTGCTGTCCGACGCCAAATAGGCGGCGCGCAGGGACCGGTTCGTCGGCGCCCTTGATCTGAACCAACTCCGGCTCACCGAGTTCCGCCATACCTTCCACAAGTCGCGCGGTGGATGAACTGAGCATGACGCCACCCGGCGACGCGACGGATTCCATGCGCTGTGCCATGCCTACGTGCTCACCGACGGCGGTGTAACCCAAAGCGCCGGAGCCGATTTCACCGGCGATGACCTGGCCTGAATTCAGGCCCACCCGCAGTTGGAGATCGACGCCGTCTAGCTGTCTGACTCCATCGGCCACGGCCTGCGCTTCTTCCTGAATTCCCAACGCCGCCAAGCACGCCCGCACGGCGTGATCCTCGAGTGCCACGGGCGCGCCGAAGACCGCCATGATCCCGTCGCCGGTGAACTTGTCCACCGTGCCGCCGTAGCGCTGCACCACCGAACTCGCACCGTTGACGAGGTCGGCCATGATCTCGCGCAGCCGCTCCGCGCCGACGGCCGCTGCGAGGTCCATCGAACGAACGACGTCGGCGAAGAGCACCGTCACCTGCTTGTATTCAGCCGATCGGGGAGCCTGGGTCAGCGGCGTTCCGCACTCGCTACAGAACTTGGCTGTCGCGCCTACTTCAACGCCACACGATCCGCAGCGTGTGCCGTCCACGCGATCATTGTCACCTCAGAATGCGGTCGAACTGCCTGATCGGATGAATTCCATGCAGGTCACGGTAGGACGCAGGCACGCGGCCCCCGTCATCGGTGATGCCGTATTCGGCAGCGAGTTCGGCGCCGATCAGCGTCTGGCCGCTCTTCTCCATGCGACCGGGATCGTTGAAGAGTGCCCAGATGAGGTGTCCCGTCAGTTCAGGAGTCTCCGCATTGTTCAGCATGTGCTCGAACTTCTGGGGGGCGAGCGCGACGATGTTCTTGAACCGCTCGGTCAACAGAATGCCCATCCAGATGGACACCGCGGCGATGCCGAACTCCTTGAAGTCCACCGCCATGTCGGCGGCCATCTTGTCCATGCCGGCCTTGTGCACGCCGTACGACGGACCGAACACATAGTGGGCGGCGCCGGGAGCCGACGTGAACACCACCAGTCCGCGACGCTGGGGGAGCATCAGTGGTGCGGCGTACACGGTGGCGACGTAGCCGCTGCGGAGCCCGACGTCGAGGGTGTCGATGACGTTGATGGGTTCCTCCCAGAACCGGGTGCGGCCCATCATCTCGTCGCGGATGATCGCCGCGTTGTTCACCAGGATGTCGAGCCTGCCCTGCTCCCGCGCGACCTGGTCGAACAGCGCCTTCGTCTGCTCGTCGTCGCCATGGTCGACGTGGACGGCGATCCCGGTGCCCCCGGCAGACGTGACCAGTTCGGCGGTTTCGTGGATCGTGCCGCCGAGTGAGGACTGGCCGGCCTTCTCGGTGCGTCCGGTGACGTACACCGTGCATCCGTGACTCCCGAGCGCATGCGCAATGCCGAGGCCTGCGCCCCTGCTGGCCCCCGTCACGACGGCGACCGGCGCATCGGCGTTGACTACCAACCCCGTTCCTTCCACTCGTTCAGATGTGGGCGCTCGGTCCCGGATGAAGTCATCACGCCATTCTGCGCGCAGCGACCTACGCCCATATCCGCGGCTTAGTGGTGCCACCGCTCCCAGGCGGCCTGTTTGGTGGTGCCGGCGAGACCAGCAACGCTGTTCCAGGACTGGGCTTCAGCCAGGGTGCGGGCGGAGATGCCCAGGCATTCGCCGACGTATTGACTGAGTCCGAGCAAGGTTTGAAAGGCGGCGGGTCGGTGCTGTTGGCGAGCGCATCCAGCAGGGTGCGGACTTCGGCCGCGATATCGATTGGTTCTCGGCTCATGGGTGCGCCAAATTGACCGTGCGTACGCCGTCCGGGTCGTCGAAGCGTCGAGTCCAGGACGTCTCGGGCCAATGCCACGTTGCAGTTCCGGCCGCAGGCTCATACTTGGCCGTGTAGAGAGTGCCGAAGCCGATCTCGAACTGGTTGTTGCGCAACGGTGGCTGCAGCATCTCGGCGACGAGTTGCTCTCCTGACGCATCGTCGGCTCGCAAGCGGTCCAACCGCGCAAGTCGCCCGACACTGTTCAATCTGGCTGCAGTAGCAGGGTATTCGACCTGATCTAGTCGGTGGTTCGTCGTCGCATCGAGGCGGCTCACTACCGCAGGCTGGCCCGGAGCGACGAAAACCGTGGCGTGATTACCAATTGTGTCGACCATCGCCACGTTGTAGGACTGCGCGACAGGAATCCGACGGAGTGCGATGACGGCCTGTTCGACGGTGGCACAGGTCTCCAGCACGTAGCGCAGCACGATGGGTATGCCGAAACCTTCACCACCGCCGGGTCGGCCGCCGAACGTCAGTGAAACTGCCAGCCCGTCCTCGTTCATCCCGTCCAGCAGACCCCAGAGCAGGTCGCTCGTCCCCAGCACCCGGCGATGCCCGGAGTAGTTGGTGGAAGCAATGACGCCTTCAAATAGCGACTGGTCGTAGTCGTAGTTGCGGATCAGGATCGGCTGCTCACCGGGGACGACAACTTGCGAACAACCGACCGCGAAAGCCGGAAGTCCCCACATCGACAGCATCCGCGCGGCAACAGGGTCGTCACCACTCAGGCGACACAGCCGTTCCCAGGTGGGCATCAGCTCCGGGAGGTATCGGGAAAGGGCGCGCCGACACTCGTCCAGGGAGGGACGGGCGGCCAGCCCCTCCCGTGTGTACCAACGGCGGTACGCCGGCCAGATTGCGTCGTACAGCGCCCGCCAGCGGGGACCAGGCTCGGCTTCTCGGTACGCGTGGACCGTCAGGGTGCGGGTCGTGGTCTTGACGGGCTCGACTACCGCGGCTCGCTCGACCACCGAGGCCCAGCGCAGTCCGTAGGTGACCCATTCCTGCCAGCGAGCACCAGGTGAGGGGAGGGGTGGGGCTGCGGCGGGAGCCAGGAGTGTTGTCATGCGTCAAGGTTATCTTGACGCATGACGAACGTCAAGGTGACCTTGACGGCATCACCAACCGCGTTCTTTCCACTCGTCCAGATGCGGACGCTCGGTGCCGAGCGTCGTGTCGTCGCCGTGTCCCGGATAGACGACCGTCGAGTCGCCATAGACGTCGAACACGCGCCTGGTCACATCCTCGAGCAGCCGCTCGAAGTCGCCTTCTTGCCAGGTCTTGCCGACGCCACCGGGGAAAAGGCAGTCTCCGGTGAACAGGTGGGTCGCGTCATCGGCCCCCTCGAGCGCCAGCGCAACGGAGCCGGGGGTGTGGCCCTGCAAGTGGATGACGTCGAACGAAAGCTCACCGATGTCGACTGTGTCCCCGTTGGCCAGGATGCGGTCCGGTTTGACCGGCAGCGGCTCGGAGTCGAGTTGATGTGCGGCCGTCGGCACGCCTGTGGTCTTCGCCACCTGTTCCAGCGCCAGCCAGTGGTCGGCGTGCTGGTGGCTGGTGACGATCAACGACAGTTTCGGCGCGAATCGCTCGATCAGGTCGAGCAGGATCTCGGCGTCGTTGGCCGCATCGATGAGTAGCGTCTCGCCAGTCTGGGAACACGTCACCAGGTAGGCGTTGTTGTCCATCGGGCCCACCGAAACCTTGACGATCGATGCGCCCGGAAGGGTTCGCCGAGCCGCGGTCTGCGGGTCGACGTGGCCGGTGTAGTTGTCGTCGACGACGGTCATGGTCCTCACGGTATCCGGCTCGGCTGAGACTTGTCGGAGGTGGCACATAGCATGGGCCTCAACTATGTCTTCGGGAGGACTTCTGTCTTTGAAAGCGAGGCGGTGTGGCTGACCGCCTGATAGTCAAGGGTGCGCGCGAACACAACCTGCGAAGTGTCGATCTCGACCTGCCACGTGACGCGCTGATCGTCTTCACCGGGTTGTCCGGCTCGGGGAAGTCGTCGCTGGCGTTCGACACGATCTTCGCCGAGGGGCAGCGCCGCTACGTCGAGTCGCTGTCCGCGTACGCGCGACAGTTCCTCGGCCAGATGGACAAACCCGACGTCGACTTCATCGAGGGCCTGTCGCCTGCAGTGTCGATCGACCAGAAATCGACCAACCGCAACCCGCGGTCGACGGTCGGCACCATCACCGAGGTCTACGACTACCTGCGTCTGCTCTATGCGCGGGCCGGCACCCCGCACTGCCCGGTCTGCGGCGAGCGCATCGCCCGCCAGACGCCGCAGCAGATCGTCGACCAGGTGCTGGCAATGGACGAAGGCCTGCGCTTCCAGGTGCTCGCGCCGGTAGTGCGCACGCGAAAGGGCGAGTTCGTCGACCTGTTCGACAAGCTCAACTCGCAGGGCTACAGCCGCGTGCGCGTCGACGGAGTGGTGTATCCGCTGACCCAACCACCGACGCTGAAGAAGCAGGAAAAGCATGACATCGAGGTGGTCGTCGACCGGTTGACCGTGAAGGGCACCGCCAAGCAGCGGCTGACCGACTCGGTCGAGACGGCGCTGAAACTGGCCGACGGCATCGTGGTGCTCGAGTTCGTCGACCGCGAGGACGACCACCCGCATCGCGAACAGCGGTTCTCCGAGAAGCTGGCATGCCCGAACGGGCACCCCCTGGCCGTCGACGACCTCGAGCCGCGCTCGTTCTCGTTCAACTCGCCCTATGGCGCCTGCCCCGAATGCACGGGCCTGGGCATCCGAAAAGAGGTCGACCCGGAACTCGTCATCCCGGACCCGGACCTGACGCTCGCCGAGGGTGCGATCGCACCGTGGGCGATGGGTCAGACCGCCGATTACTTCACCCGGATGCTGTCGGGCCTCGGCGACTCGCTCGGGTTCGACGTCGACACGCCGTGGAAGAAGCTCCCGGCCAAGGCGCGCAAGGCGATTCTCGAAGGGTGCGACGAGCAGGTGCACGTGCGCTACAAGAATCGCTACGGCCGAACCCGTTCGTATTACGCCGATTTCGAAGGCGTGATGGCGTTCCTGCAGCGCCGCATGGAGCAGACCGACTCCGAGCAGATGAAGGAGCGGTACGAGGGTTTCATGCGCGACGTGCCGTGCCCCGAGTGTGAAGGCACCAGGCTCAAGCCCGAGATCCTGGCAGTGACGATGGCGGCGGGGGAGTTCGGCGCGAAGTCGATCGCCGAGGTGGCCGAACTGTCGATCGCCGAGTGCTCTGAGTTCCTCAATGCGTTGACACTCGGCTCGCGGGAACAGGCGATCGCCGGCCAGGTGCTCAAGGAGATCCAGTCACGGCTCGGGTTCCTGCTCGACGTCGGGCTCGACTACCTGTCGCTGTCACGGGCGGCCGCCACGCTGTCCGGCGGTGAGGCGCAACGCATTCGGTTGGCGACACAGATCGGCTCGGGACTTGTCGGCGTGTTGTATGTGCTCGACGAGCCGTCGATCGGCCTGCATCAACGCGACAACCGGCGACTGATCGAGACTCTGATCCGGTTGCGGGATCTGGGTAACACCCTGATCGTCGTCGAGCACGACCTCGACACCATCGCTCACGCGGACTGGGTCGTCGACATCGGGCCTGCAGCCGGCGAGCACGGTGGACAGATCGTGCACAGCGGATCCTACGACGAGCTGCTGAAGAATCCGAATTCGCTTACCGGCGCATATCTTTCGGGAAAAGAGGAGATCGAGGTCCCCGCCATACGGCGGCCGACCGACCGCAAGCGGCAGCTGACCGTTGTCGGTGCGCGCGAGCACAATCTGCACGACATCGACGTGTCCTTCCCGCTCGGCGTGCTGACAACGGTCACCGGCGTCTCTGGCTCCGGCAAGTCGACCCTGGTCAACGACATCCTGGCCTCGGTGCTGGCCAATAAGCTGAACGGCGCCCGCCAGGTTCCCGGCCGGCATACCCGGGTGACGGGGCTGGACAAGCTCGACAAACTCGTCCGCGTCGACCAGTCACCGATCGGCCGCACGCCGAGGTCCAACGCGGCCACGTACACCGGTGTGTTCGACAAGATCCGCACGCTGTTCGCGGCCACCACCGAGGCCAAGGTCCGCGGCTACCAACCGGGCCGGTTCTCGTTCAATGTCAAGGGCGGGCGCTGCGAGGCGTGCTCTGGCGACGGCACCATCAAGATCGAGATGAACTTCCTGCCGGATGTGTACGTGCCGTGTGAGGTGTGCGAGGGCGCCCGGTACAACCGCGAGACGCTCGAGGTGCACTACAAGGGCAAGACCGTCGCCGAGGTTCTCGACATGTCGATCGAGGACGCGGCGGAGTTCTTCAAGCCGATCACCTCGATCCACCGATACCTGGCGACGCTGGTTGACGTCGGGCTGGGTTACGTCCGACTCGGGCAGCCGGCGCCGACGCTGTCCGGCGGCGAGGCGCAGCGCGTCAAGCTGGCCTCAGAACTGCAGAAGCGGTCCACCGGCCGCACGATTTACATCCTCGACGAGCCGACCACCGGGCTGCACTTCGAGGACATCCGCAAGCTGCTCGGCGTCATCAACGGGCTTGTCGATAAAGGCAATACGGTCATCGTCATCGAGCACAACCTCGACGTGATCAAGACGTCCGACTGGATCGTCGATATGGGCCCCGAGGGCGGCGCCGCCGGCGGCGGTGTGGTCGCGACGGGCACACCGGAGGACGTCGCCGCCAACACCGACAGCTACACGGGTCACTTCCTCGCCGATGCTTTGGGCGTGCCGCGGCCGACCGCGCGCAAGCGCCGCAACGGCCGCAAGGTCAGCGCCTAATACTCGCGGCGCCGAAACTGAGCTTGTGTGCGAAATTTCGAAAGTCGCACATATCTTCAGTTTCGGCGCTTCGACAGCGGGGACGGAAAGCGCGGGCTGACCCGCACGCCGGCCAGCCACTCGGTTTAGCGCATCGGCTCGCCGAGTCGCTGGGCGTGGCGCGGCCGACCGCGCGCAAGCGCCGCAACGGCCGCAAGGTCAGCGCCGAGCTTCGACCAGACTCCCTTGTGGTGGTGGCCCTGCGGGTAGTTTCTCGCCCATGTCGAGAACCGTGGTGATCGGCGCATCGAAAGCGGACGCGGTCATGCTCCACCCGACCGGGAGCGTCTTCAACGAGGCTCACGCGCGGGCATCGGTTCGCGCCAACTAAGGTTCGCGTATGTCCGATGACCTGATGGCGGGGTTCCCCCCGCCTCCCGAGTCGGTCGTGCGCCTGGACAACTGGCAGGAACCGCCCTTCAGCCGGTGGTCCTTCCAGCATCTGCGTGAGATTGTTCCGACGCAGCAAATCGCCCGGGGCGCTCGGGCGAAGGGGCTGTCGCGAGCCGACAACCCACCGGCGCTCGACCACATCGCCGTGATGCGGATCGGCGCCGGTCCGTCCACCGTCGGCGAGGTGCTGGCAGACACGTGGACCGACGCCGTCATCGTGCTGCACGACGGCCAGATCATCGTCGAACGTTACTTCGGTCAGATGCGGGCCAACACGCCTCACCTACTGATGTCGGTCTCGAAGTCCATCGTGGGGTGCGTCTGCGGAATCCTCGCCTCCCAGGGCGGCCTCGACCCCGAGGCGCCGATAACTCATTACGTTCCGGAGATGGCCGGCTCCGGTTACGACGGGGCCACTGTGCGACACCTCCTCGACATGCGCACCGGCGTCGCCTTCAGCGAGGCATACGAGGACCCCAACGCAGAGGTGCGCGTCATCGAGCGCCACATGGGCTGGCGTCCAAGAGGCGAGAACGAGCGCGGCGGCCTGTACGCCTATCTCACCTCGCTGTCCTCGCAGGGGCCTCACGGCGGCCCGTTCGTCTACCGCTCGGCGGACACCGACGTTCTCGGCTGGGTGTGCGAGCGCGCCGCCGGCGTGCGGATGGCCGACCTGGTGTCCACCCTCATCTGGGCGCCGATGGGCGCAGAGTACGACGCCGAGATCACTTGTGACGGGCTCGGATCCGCGGTACACGACGGCGGAGTCAGCGCTACGGCCCGCGACATGGCCCGCTTCGGCAACATGTTGCTCCACGACGGCTGGGTCGGACATCGACCCGTCGTACCCGAAAGCTGGCTGCAGCAGACCCGGCACATCGACGTTGACATCCGCAGCGCCTTCGCGGCCTCGGACTCCGAGCCGGTCCTGCCGGGCGGCTGGTACCGCAACCAGTTCTGGTTCGTCCCCGGACCGTCCGGCGACATCTTGCTGTGCCTCGGCATCAACGGCCAGATGGTCTTTGTCGACCGCGCCACCCGCACGGTCGCGGTGAAGCTCTCATCCTGGCCGACGGCCCAGGACCCCGCCCATCTGCTCGACACCATCCGGGCCTTCGCCGCCGTCGGCCGGCACCTGGCCGGGTTCGGACCGGGCGACGACGCCGGCGTGCCAAGGCCGACCGGCCCGAGCGGCATAGTCGAGGGTCAGGAACGCGGGCACGGATGACCGGGAGTGGTTGCGATCACCCCTTCACACAAGACCGGTGCGGCTACTTGACGTACCCGATCGGAACGACTGTCGGGGTCTCCGGCTGCTTTTCGCTGACGTACTGCGACCGGATGCCGTCGATGTAACGCCGGCAGCGCTCGGTGAGACCGTCGGCGGTCTGCATCCGGCCCTTAGTGACGAGGATGCCGAGATCGGCTCCCTTGAAGCGGTAGTCGCCTGCTGCGTAGACGCGCAGGAAGAAGCTCTCGTCCTCGTGCGTGACGTCGTGCCAATCATTGGTGACCGCGACGAACCGCAGCGATCCATCCTCCTCGAGGTGCCAGGTGCCGGTGCGCGGCGCTTCCAGGATCCGCTCGACGGAGTCCACCGGTTCTTTCATGATCAACTGCGCCCACACGTCGACGGCTGCGAGGTCGCGCCAGCGCTCGTTGATCTCGTCGACATCCACTTCGTAGTCGACGTCCATGAACTCGAGGAGGTGGAAAAGGAACAGCGGGATATCGGCGTACGCCCCGGCAGTCACGTTGGTCATCGACGACGCCCCCGAAATCCGCGGGTTGAGCTCGCCGAGGTAGACGTGGTCGGAGTCGAGGTCGACGAGCACATCGACCTCGAAGAAGCCCGTGTAGCCCTCCTGCCGCAACCGATCTCCGAGCCGGCGGACATGCTCGATCGCGACGGCCCGGTGCCCCTCACTGAGCGCCTCTGGGAAGAGATCGTTGCCGCACCAGCCACCCTTGTACGGAGTGAGCTCGGGATAGCCGGTCAGATCGGTCATGAACGGTCCAACGACGGTGCCGTGGCGGGTGTTCACTGCCTCCACGGCCACGGCCTGATTGTTGATCCGCTTCATGATCTTGAGTTCCTCGCCGACCATGTGCTCGGCGTCGCGCTGCCAGTCCGCCTTCTTCTTGATGAAGAAGGTGGTCTTGCCCGAGTCGCCGTAGGGCGTCTGCACGACCAGGTCGGAGCCCAGACCCGCATCGGCGGCCAGCTTGGCCAGTTCGGTGTAGGTGTCGGCCCGTGCGAGGACATTGGGCACCGAAGGCGCCCCGGCCTCCTCGCCGAGGCGAGTCGTCACGATCTTGGAGTCCAGGTGCCGTCGCAGCGAGTCCGGCGGGAGGATCAGGTTATAACCGAGCTCCTCGCAGATCTGCTCCGTCTCCTCGTCGAAGAACACCATCGCGATCATCGGCGGTATGCCCGAGGACCTGACCCGAGCGGCGATGTGCGCCTGCACCTCTGGATCCCGCAGTAGGTAGTTGTTGATCTGCTCGCCGCTCTCGAACTCGACGAACGGCTTGTTCTTCGGGGTGTAAACCCGCGGATGGGCGCCATCCCAGGAGTCGTAATAGACGAGGTAGTAGAAGTTGCGGACCCAACGGTCGATGCCCAGCAGGTTGAACGCGGTCGGTCCCACGAAGAAGATCGGGCGAGCGTTGGTGCGGAAGAAGCTGCGGATCTCGGAAATCGTCCGCAGCGGTCTTCCTACATCGGAAACTTTTCTCGTGGCACCTTTCACGACCGCCTCCTGGAGGTATCGTCGCATGACCAGCGGCAGTCGTCCATGCTCTGCGCAAGGCCGGGACTTGGTGGCCCGACCCGAGTAGTTCGCTGTGTCGGCCAACGGGTTTGCGGGTCTGGAAAGGGCGGTGGGCTGTGGCAAAACACCCGCTGGAACCACTGAGTGCGGACGAGTTCAGACACACAACCGAGATCCTGCGTCGCGATGGGCATGTCACCGACACCTTCCGCTTCGCATCGATCGAAATGATGGAGCCGGACAAACAGGAGGTGCTGGCCTGGCGCGTCGGTGACGCGGTGCCCCGACACTCGTTCGCGGTGGTGTGGAACCGCTCGGACAACAAGACCTATGAAGCGACGGTCGATCTCACCGGGGATGCGGTCCTCTCGTTCAAGCACATTCCCGACGTCACGCCGAACTTCACCGTCGACGAGTTCCACGACGTGGATATGGCGCTTCGCACGCACCCGGACGTGATCGCCAAACTGCGCGAGCGCGGCGTCTCCGATATGAGCCGCGTCATCGTCGACGTCTGGACCTACGGCGAGGCGCTGATGCCCGAGAAGTACCGCGACCGCCGGTTGGGCTGGTGCGATTTATGGGTCCGCGAGACTCCCGACGGGAACCCGTATGCCCACCCCATCTCGGGGCTGAAGGTCATCGTGGACATGAACACCCTCGAGCTCCTCGAGCTCGACGAGCAGTACGACGTCGGAATGCCGGCGGTCGACGGTGAGTACGTGCCCGGGCCGTGGAAGGGCGAGCAGCGCACCGATCTGAAGCCCCTGCACATCACCCAGCCCGAGGGCACGTCCTTCACGTTGGATGGCACCGAATTGCGGTGGCAGAACTGGTCCATGCGCCTCGGCTTCAACTACCGCGAGGGCCCCGTGATCTACCAGGTCGCCTACGACGACCACGGGGTACGGCGTGACATCGCCTACCGCATGTCATTCGCCGAGATGGTGGTGCCCTACCGCGACCCCACGTTCGACCACTACCGCAGGACCGCCTACGACATCGGCGAGTGGGGCCTCGGTTTCATGACCACCTCGTTGGAACTCGGCTGCGACTGCCTCGGCGAGATCCGCTACGTCGACGCGGTGCTGCACGACTCCGCCGGGGCACCGTACGAGATCAAGAATGCGATCTGCCTACACGAAGAGGACAACGCCGTCCTCTGGAAGCACGTCGATCTGGTGACCGGCGCCGAGGTCCGCCGGCAGCGGCGCATGGTGATCTCGTGCCACGTCACCGTGGCGAACTACGAGTACCTCGTTTACTGGCGCTTCCACCAGGACGGCAACATCGAGTGCGAGGTACGCGCGACCGGCATCATGGTCACCACCCCCTTTGCCGAGGGCGAGGCCGCGCCGCCCTACGGCACCGTCGTCGACAACCGCACCTACGCGCCGTTCCATCAGCATTTCCTGGTCGCCCGCCTCGACCTTGACGTCGACGGTTCCGCGAACACCGTCGTCGAGGTGGACTCGGTCGCACCCCCGGTGTCCGACGAGAACCCCTACGGCCTCGCTCTCGTCACCGCGTCCACGCCGATCACCTCCGAGGCGAGCGGCGCCCGCGATTACGACTGGAACACACAGCGCGGCTGGAAGGTCGTGAACCCCGGCAAGCTAAACCGGCACGGCACCCCGGTCGCCTACAAACTGGTTCCCGGCGCCGCGTTCCCAGCCCTGATGGATCCCTCTACGCCGCAATATCTTCGGGCGCCCGTGATCGGTCACACCCTGTGGGTTACCCGGCACGACGACGACGAACGCTGGCCGTGCGGCAAGTACCCCACGCAGTCCACCGTTGACACCGGTCTGACGGAGTGGATCAAGGACGATGCGCCGCTGGAGAACGCCGACGTCGTGCTCTGGTATGTCTTCGGCATCCACCACATCACCCGTGTGGAGGACTGGCCCATCATGCCGGTCGATACGATTTCGTTCTGGCTGAAGCCGTTTGGGTTCTTCGACCAGAACCCGTCGATCGACGTCGCCCCCACGCAGAAGGCCGAGGGTGGGACCTGCCACACCGGCACGGCAGACCACCTCGCCGCCGATTCTGCGGCGCACATGCACTGAATCCAGGGCCGAAATGCTACGGCTCGTCGACGACGAGCACCGGCGTGTCCTTGCGCAGCGTCTCGCCGCGGAAGAACGCCGGCTGACGGGCGCGCATGATCAGCATGAACACCACGCCGAGCAGGATCATCCCGAGACCCAGGATCAGGACCAGACCGACGCCGCCGATGCTCGCGCCGCTGCCGTAGTCCGGCGAGGCGCTGTCGCGAAGCGTGACCACGAAGACCCCGAGCAATCCGAGCCCGCCCAGCAACGGGAACAGGAATTTGAACACGAAGCTCTGGACGTCTTTGAACAGCTCGTGCCGGAAGTACCAGATGCAGGCGAACGCGGTCAGGCCGTAGTAGAAGCAGATCATGATGCCGAGCGAGTAGATGGTGTCGGTGAGCACGTTCTCGCTGGTGAAGGTGAGGATCGAGTAGAACAGCGCCGAGGCGATGCCTGCCGCGATCAACGCGTAGGACGGGGTCAGGTACCGGGGATGGATCTTGGCGAAGCGCGCCGGGAAGGCCTTGTAGGTCCCCATCGCCAGCATGGTCCGCGAGGTCGGCAGGAAGGTGGTGATCAGGCTGGCGGCACTCGAGGCCACCACGGCAAGGAACAGGAACAGGTTGAGCGGGCTGCCCATCACGGGTTCGGCGAGGGCGCCGAAGACATTGTCGGAGATCTCCTCATTTCCCAGTCCCAGCCCCTCGGTTCCTACTCCGGCGTACATCTGGGTCGCGACGGCGACCAGTAGGTAGGTCAGCAGGATCGACAGGACGCACAGCAGCGCCGCCCGGCCGGGGGTCTTCTCGGAGTCCTTGGACTCCTCGTTGACCGTGAGGGCGGTGTCCCAGCCCCAGAACGCGAAGATCGAACCGGACAGACCGGCGATGAACGCCGACAGGGTCAACCCGGCGGGGCTGAACCAGTCGAGGCTGAACGACATGCCGGTCTCCGAGGAGCCGGATTTCGCCAGCGCCATTATGGCGAACAGCAGCAGCACGACCATCTGGAACCCGACCAGAATGAACTGGACGTGCTCGGTCGTGGTGATGCCGCGGTAGGACACCGCCGTCGCGATCGCCAGGAAGACCAGACAGGTGACCACGTTGATCAGCTTGTTCTCCCACAGCGCGCCGATGGATTCGCTGCCCGTCAGATCGCCGATGAACTGGTAGAAGAACTGCACCGCCACACCCGCAAGGTTGGACAACACGATCACCGTCGCCAGCACCGCCGCCCATCCGCCCAGCCAGCCGATGTAGGGCCCGAAAGCCTTGGTGGTCCAGGTGAACGACGTCCCGCAGTCCGGTGCGACCTTGTTGAATTCGCGGTAGGCGTACGCGGCGAAGAACATCGGCAGGAATCCGGCGATGATGATCACCGGCATCTTGTCGCCCGACTCGGCGACGAGGATGCCGATCGTGGCCGTCAGCGCATAGGCCGGAGCCACCGACGAGATGCCGAGCACCGTACCCCCGAGCAGACCGACGGCGTCGTGTGAGAGTCCCTTGTCTCGAAGGTCCGCCTCAGCCTGATGATGCGGGTCGTGAGCCTCGATTGTCATGAGGACCTCCCGGGCAGGGTAGTGGAACTTTCCTGATGTTAGGTCGACAGCAGGCCTTCGGTGCCTAAATAAACATGTCGACAATTTCGGTGTGACTGGACGGGAGAGGCGGCTCCTGCGCGAGTCAGGGCTTAGTCACCCGTTGTGAATTCCCGACCGCTCTTGTCAGCGGAGACGGGAAGCGCGCGCTGACCCGCACGCCGCCCAGCCACTCGGCGAGCTCGTCAGCACGTCGCGTCAACGCGCGTTTCGCGTCGCGGCCGACGTCTTCGAGCAGCTGCAGTTCGACACGGCCGTCGGCGTGCTGCGCCCATCCGCCAACGATCCGGCCGTTGCACCAGATTGTCGGGCCGCCATTGCCGTTCGTGTCGAACACCTGACCACGGTGCCCACCGAGGTACCAGTCGCGGTCGAACCAGCCCATCGTGGTGACGTCCAGGCCGGGCAGCAGCGCACACCACGGCTCGGCGTCGGGTTCGACCTCCAGGTCGTCGGGCAGCACGAATCCCGGTGTGCCGTCCAGATCCACCTCGACGGCATCGAGGTCGCGCAGCGCCTGCCGTGCCCAGGTCAGCGTGTTGCCGAACCACCACTTGATGTCGGTGACCGTCGCCGGGCCGAACGCCCGCAGCCACCTGCGCACCATTTCGGTGCGCGCGACCTCTGGCGCCACTGCGTCCCGCGTCGAGGGCAGCCAGTCGGCCATCGACGCCCACCGCGGCCTCGAGACCGTCCAAGCCCCGTCGTTCGGCCCGCGGACGATGTCGCCGCGCACCGACAGCACTGTCAAAACCCTTGGTGCCAACGGGGTTTCGCCGCCCCATCGCTTTCCAGGCGCCGGGTCGTAATGCCCGGCCAATTGCGGTAGCGCCGCGCGCAGGTCCTTGGCGCTGGACGGTCCGTGTTCGGTGAGGTGACCCAGGACCGCCGCACAAGCCGTGTCCAGCCACACCTCGCCGTCCGCGGCGATGCCGGCCTTCTGTACGTCGGCGACCAGTTTTCGGCGTTCGTTGTCCGCCACCCGGTCGCTGGCCGCGGATTGGATCAGCGGCAGGTCGTCGGCACACACGATCCACAACGTGCGGCGCATCGCGAGGTGTTTTGTCAGCGTGCGGCGCTGATACAGGTCCGCGTCCAGATCGGCGACGGTGAAACCGGCCAGCCGCGCCCACAGGGTCAGGTAGGGAGTGGCCGGATCGGTGGCGTGCAAACCGACGACGCCTGCTGCGACATCTGCCGGGGACTCAGCGGGCGCGTTGAGGAAGTGGCGGCGCGCGAGCCGGGCCCGCCGCTCGGCAACCGTGAATGACCGCATCGCCTGCGAACGCTACCTGCGGATACCGACAAAGTTTGGGATCGGTAGCGGCACCTGCCGCCTTGACTGACCTCACGACGACGCCAGCGGGGCGACGTATCAACGAAGGGAACATCGATGAATCGAGTTGTCGCGGGTGTGGTCGGACTGGCCGTCGGCGCTGCTGTATTGGTCGGCTGCTCGGACGACAGGCCCGAAGCCGCACCCAGCCCGGCCGCCGCAGACACGCAGGCGAGCACGGGCGGTTCCACCGAGGTCAAGGTCGACGGCAGTGACCTGTCCGGGCTGGATCTCAATTCGGTGACCTGCGTCAAGCAGGGCGGGAAGATCAACGTCGCCAGCGCGGCGATCAACGGCCAGGCGGGTCTTGTCGTCATCATGACCGACGAGGCCACTCCGGCCGTCGAGTCGCTGAGCATGATGGTCGACGGCAATGCGCTCGGCGTCACCAACATGATGGGCGCGAAGACGGGTTCGGCGGAGGTGAAGGTCGACGGCGGCACGTACACCATCACGGGCGACGCCGTCGGCGCCGATATGGCGAACCCGATGGCGGGCATGATCACCAAGCCGTTCACCGTAAAGGTGGCCTGCACCTGATCGGCCGCGTACCGGATGCGGCGGGCGTACTCCACACGCCCGCCGCTTCCTATGATTCAGAAATGACGATCCTGGCCGACCTCGAGCGGGCACGCCGTCTGGCGTTCGCCGCCGACGAGGTCAAGGCCAGGGATCTGCTGCTGTCGCTCGTTCCCGCCATCGAAGCCGCCGACCGTGACGACTGGCTTCTGGAGGTCTACGCGCAACTCGGCGAGATCTATCTCGTCCGTACCGCGTACGACGGCACCGAGGAGAGCGTCAGTCGCATCCGCGAATGCCTGGCCACCTATACGGCGATCCGCGCCGGCACCAGAGGAGACCTGGCGGCAAAGGTGACGATGTCCGACGCCGAGGTCGACCATATGGTCTGCCGGTATTCGCGCCGGGCCCAGTTCCTCCAGACGGGTCTGGCAGCCGCACACGGCGATCACGAAGCCGCCGAGGCGGCGCTACTGGTGTTGACCGACGACACCGCCGTCTATCCGGATCTTGCCGACGAACACGGCCACCTCGTCACCTTCGCTCGAATCCTGTGCGCCAACGCGCTGTGCGAGGACGACCTGCACGTGCAGTCGGTGCCCTTCTGGGAGAAAGTGATCGACACGATCGACCACTCGCCTGGCGGCAGCGAGTTCGACGACTACCTGCTCGTGCTCGGAGCCACGTCGTACGGCAGGTTCTGTATCGAGACGGGCCGGCTGCCCGAAGCCGAACCGTGGCTGAGACGGGCTGGAGCCCGTGCCGAAGCCCGTGGATGGGCCTTGGGAACGGCGAGAACGCAATTCGAGCGTGCGACCGCGGCGTGGGCGGTGGGCGATCGGGCGCAGGCCCAGAGACCTGGCTCACGAGGCCTATCCGGCGATCGCCGAGAGCTGGCGGGCGCACGATGTGTCGCGCTGCTGGCTGTACTTCGGTCTGATCGCCCTCTCGATCGAGAAGCTCGACGACGCCGACGAGCGTTTCGGCAACGCCGAGCGGCACTGGCGAGAGATCGAGAAGCCGCTGCACATCCATCGCATTCTGTTGCAGCGCAGCTGGGTTGACATCTTCCGCGGTGATTTCGATGCCGCGCGCCGGCGTGCGGAAGAGGCGCGGGAACTGCTGGATTCGTGGCCACGACACAGCTGGCTGCAGTACGCCCGGCTCCATGACCACATCGGCAGCATCTGGCGGGCGGATGCGTTGGCCGACCCGCAGAACGCGGCAGAGAAGCTGCGAGCGCGCCGCCGAACTGAAGGTGCCCGCCGCCCTGGCTGTCGACTCGGTGCGTCATGCGATCGCCGACGCCGACGCCAGGATGCGCTGGGCCACTCACGTGTCGGCCCGCATGCTGGCCGGCGCCTTCGCCGTCGCCTGGGAGTGGGGAAACACCGAACTGGTCAGCGAGTTGGTCGAGTATCACAGTGCGCGAGGAACGTTCAGCGCCGAGCCGGGGCCCGAGACCGCCGACTGGACCGGCACCGCGACCGCTGCGGTGCCCATCGAGACCGTCGACGAGTACGCCCTGGTCGCCGCCGGTGCAGTCGCCCTTGGGCGGGCGCGCGGCGCTGACGCGACTCGGTCCGCTGCCGCCACTGCAGATGGACCCGAACACCGGTCCGATACTGACGCGCTATCGCACGCTGGCGCGCGAGCGGTACGGCCGCGACGTGACCGCCCTCGGCGCCGCCTGGGCGACGTGGCCGTGACGGACTCCGAGCCGGCCACCCTGGTTCTGCGGTTCGCCGACGTCGGGATCGCCACCTACGCGAGCCTGCGCGTGGTCGGTGAGCCGTCCAGAACCGTGAACTGGGTGATCGATCAAACCGAACTTGATTCTGCACTGGCACAATTGGCCGACGCGTTGCCGGATCCCGTCGGTGCCGAGAATCGGCGTGACGCCCTCGAGCGCGCGATCACCAGGGGCGCGTTCTCCTCGCCTGCAACGGAATTCACGATCGCCGGCGCGCTGGGGATCCATCTGATCGCACCCGACGCCTGGCAGCTGCTTGTCGACTCCGCTTCCTCCCCGCGCGCGGCACTGTTCGTTTCGCCCAGCTCCCGTTTGGCCCAGGTCCCGTGGGGCCTCATCGCGATGCCCGGCGACGATGCCTACCGCCTGATGGAACTCGTCGACGTGCTGATGGCGGCTCCGCCGAACATCGTGCACTCGCCGCGCGCCCCCGCGGGGTGGGGCGGTCGGCGGAGCGGGCCGCCGCTGTTGGTCCTCGACCCCCGGGTCCCCGGCCAACGGCCGGATTCTCCGCTGGGTTCCGTGCTCGGCCGCCCGTCTCCCGAGACGACGTTGGCGAGGCACTTCGGCGAGCTGATGGAACGGCGCGAGGTGCTGCCCGACGTCGGCGTGTCCGTCGACCTGTTCCGACGTGCCGACGCGGACCGAACGTGGCTGGGGGACTTACTCGCCCGGGCTCCGAGCCGGCTGCTCTACGTCGGCCACGCCACCGCGGCCGACGGCGATGTCGGTCACGCCGATCGTGCGGCGCTTCACCTGGCCGACGAGCGCCCGCTGACCGCGTCGGACCTGATGTCGTTGAAGCTGCCTGTGCCCCCACGCGTCGCCCTGCTGGCCTGTGCATCCGGCGGCGATTACCGGTTCGACGAGGCGACCGGTCTCGTGGCGGCGATGATTCTCGGCGGTGCGGAGTTGGTGACGGCGACGCTGTGGTCACTCCCCACCGCGGCCGGCTACCGCCTGTTCGCCTCGACGGCTGCGGATGTCGATCCGATGTCTGATGCGATCCGCGCTGTCGACCGCGCGCACGAAGCCGACGACGCGGGACGCGCGGTGAACAGCTGGCAGCGGGAACAGATGCGGCACTGGCGCGATGGTGATCTGACTGCGAGCCCGCTGTACTGGGCGGCGCTGGCAACCTTCGCCGTCGATGGTGCGCGGTGATCAGCGTGGCGACACACAGACGGCGATCGCGGACTCGTCGCCGGATCGGTAGTAGGTGTCGATGACGCTGCCAGGGGACACCTTCGTCACGCCGACGCGGGAATCAGTGCCGTCTCATGAGCCGGAACTGCCGCCGCGGCCGCTTCACCATCACGTCAGTTCCACCTCACGAAATCCTCGCGGATGGCCGGTCGGCCGCATGCCCGTGACCACAGCGCGGGATCTGGTGCCGTGCACGGATCAGCGTGAGTTGGCCGTCGGTGACCAGACCCTTGCCGACCAGCATCCGGTCGAACTCGGCGCGAATAGCCACCATGTCTTCGGTGGTGGCCAGGCGCTCGTCGGCTTCGGTGGTGGCGGGTCGACCAGAGCGAACTCGTGGTCGGGGAGTAGAAGGGTCGTGGCGATGCCGAAGATGAAGAGGATGAACATTAAGAATGCGAGCAAATACGCTGTGGACATGTCACTAGCTTCGGCCGCTGCAACGGCTACCGAACCCAACTTTCTCCCGTAACGAGCTCTTATCCTGTTCCTGTGAGCACAGAGGCGGTCGTCGCCGTGGCGCATCCGCGCCGGGCGGTGATCGACCGGGCATGGCGCGCGATCGGGCCCGGAGTCGAGGTGCTCAGCGGCGACGACGGCGGCCCGCTGCGGCGCACCGTCAAGCGGATTCTGGACCCGCTGGTGCTGCGCCTCCGGTCCAACACCCAGTTTTCTGCACCGTTCGTTGCGGACGATGTCGCCGCGGCGATGCACGATGTCATCGTCGGCCAGGGAGCCCAGTTGCGCGCGGCGGCAGCGTGGTTCGAGTTGCTCAAGCGTGAGCGCCGCCGGCTGCGGATCACCAGCGGGAACGCCCAGGAGCTGTACTTTCCGGTCTGCTTCGAGTTAGCGGTGACGAAAGGGCAACCTGCGCAGCCTGATTCAGGCGCCGCCGAAGCAGTGCTGCGCGATATCCACGCCGACCGGGACCGCACCGCGATCGAAGCGCTGAACGTCTACGCGTCCGACGGTTTCGTAATCGAGGAACTGTCCGACCAACTCCGTTCAAGCTGGCACGACGTACAGGCCGGAGCGGAGATCACGCGCCCGTTCCTGTCCGGGCTGACCACTGTGCTCGGACCCGCCGACACCCACGGTGCCGCAGCAGCGAGGCAGCGGGTCTGGAAGGCGCTGGTCGCCGACGCGGCGCCGTACAACCTGGGCGCGGCGGCCCGCCATGATGTGGCAGATCTGCCGTGGTCGATCGTGCAACTCGGCCTCAGTTCCGTTGAACCACAACAACCACCGGCCATCGTCGGTGGTGCCGACGGTGAACGGCCGCTCAACCGAAGTGTTATCGACCGAGTGCGCGCCACACTGCGCCGCGCAATGGATCGCGATGAGTTGCCGGACATTCCGATGCTGTGTGAGGAAGAAGTCGACCGGTGCTGCGCGCCGTGGGGCCTGCTGGCAGAAGACAAGCAGGCGACGCTCGTCGCGGGGATCGAGGTCGCCGTCGACCTCGCGCCGTTGTCGGAGAAGCCGACGACGCGGTACGACCTGGCCCGCCAGATCCAGGCGCGACTGCGCAAGGAGGCGTATGTGCTGCATGCACGTCGCTACCTCACCGAGGGCGGGCCCATGCACCCGCGCCAGCAGCAGGTGATCGACGATCTCGCGGCGTTCGCCCGGCCCTACATGAGCCGGCTGTGGGCTCGACTGCACGGTCGCGACGTCTGGCAGGAAGCCTGCGACGACGTCGATGACGTCAGGGCACTGCTGGAAGGCGTTGCGCGGTCGGTGAGTCTCGATCACCGGCAGCGCATCAAGACCATGTTGGAACTGCAGGTGGCCGGTTGAGATTGACGTCAGATTCCGGGCTCTGGAGTACGGGACCACAGGTGGCGCCCTCGCCTCTGGCCGCCGTACTGGAAGTCAGTGGCGCGGTGTTGTCGTGGACGGTCGATGATCCCACCGCCGACGCGCAGATCACGTTCACCGAGTTGTCCCGTGCGGACTGGCTGTGGCGGGTGCTCGGCCAAACCGGGCACCGCGCCGTCGCCTCGGCGCTCGACGGCGCCACACCTGATGACGCCCTCACTGTCGATCTGTCCGGCGTCGACGTGCTCCCCGGATCGCTGGATTCGCTGCGCCGGCTGGCGGTGGGCCACTGGCTTCGTCGGTGGTGGCCCGCGAGCCGGCGGGACGGGATCGTAATGCTCGACGCTGCGCTGTTGGACGCGGAGGTCGCATTGCTGACCGCTGCCACGGAAGACTTCTTCACCGACGACACCTTCGACTCGGACGTGGTGGAGCTACTGAGGCCGCATGCCGGGGCCCTCAACGCACATGTTCAACAAGGTGATCCGCGCGTCCTCGAGCTCGTTCGCAAATGCTCAGACCTTGCCGACGACGTGGGCATCGTCTTCGAGGCCACGGTGGATGCCGCCCATCGCGACGATTACGCGCTCGCCGCCGGTGGCGATGCCGGCAAGTCCACGCCGGCCATGATTGCGGCGGGTGTCGGTTCCGTCGCATGGTCGGCCGTGCCTACCGGCATCTTCGATGCGGCCGAGGACACCGTCAACTGGAGCATCGAAGCCGCCGATGAAGCGGTGACGGCCGTTGTGCGGGTGGAATTGTCGGGCCTTGGCTCACCCAACGGCATCGCTGTACGACTGCGGTCGGGACCCTTCGGTGGCGCAGGAGTCCTGGGCGCCGACGGGCATGCGTCGTTCCCTGTCCTCGACCCGCACCAGCAACCGATCTCGGAATCGGCTGCCTGGGGTCATGATTGGCGCACGTCGGCGTTGAGCATCGGAGCCGACGCGGGGGAGTCGGCGCAGACGCGCGAGCGTATCCGCGACTTCGCGCGGTCGCGGTTGGCCTCACCGGCCGACGATGCGTTCCTGGCCGAGATCCTCGCCGCCGAATCCGACTACTGAGACTCGCCCTCGGGTTTGCGCATCGAGTCGCGGATCTGCGCGAGCCGCTCGGCGGCCGCCCGCTGTCGGGCGTCGTACTGTTCCTCGACGGTGCGGCCTTCGGGCGTGTCGGCGTCGAGTTCGGTGGCGCCGATCGCCGTCCCGTACCGGGTCTCGATCTTTTCGCGCACCGATTCGAAAGTCGGCACGCCGCTTGCGGTGTAGCCCGTGTCGACGGGTTCGACCGGCTGGGTCGTGGTGGGCTGGGCCGGCGGCAACGGAACAGGATCCGTTGCCTCGGTGGGCTCGGCCGGCGATTCAGCGGTGGGCTCGGCCGGCGGGTCAGAGGTGGGCTCCGGCGTCGGAGTGGGTTCGTCCGGCATGCCACTCACGGTACCCGCTACTTCGCGACCGTCTGGACGATCGGCATGGGCGGCGGCGGCGCAGGTAGTGGGACCTTCGGCGCCCCCGGGGTGCCCAGTTGGCCGGCCATCCACGGCAGCGCGGCGTCGAACGCATGCGAAGCGAACGGCCAGTCGTGCTTGCCGGGCTGAACGACGACCGCACAGGTGATCCCGTTGGCGCTTCCCAACGCGCACAGTGAATTCGCCGCCGACCTCTGCGGCATTGCCGCCTGGCTGTTGATGTCGAACCATCCGGTGACACCGGTGTACATCCCGTGGCCGCTCATCACCGCCGTGGGATCGAAGGCTGCATATGCTGCGGCGTTTCCGCCGAAGAGACGCGCGATGGTCTGGTCCTTGGTTCCGGTGTTGGGGGCGATGTCCCCGGCGATGTCCTCGAAAGCAGTGAACATGTCGGAGTGCATCACGGCGAGGTCGACGGCGCATGTGCCGCCCATCGACCAGCCCACGATGCCCCAGTTCTCGCGGTGTGCGCTCACGCCGAAGTGCGAAACCATATACGGCACCACGTCTTTGGTGAGGTGGTCGGCGGCGTTGCCCCGACTGCCGTTGACACATTCGGTGTCGTTGTTGAACGCGCCTCCGGCGTCGACGAAGACCAGTACCGGCGCATCGCCACCGTGAGCGGCCGCGAATTCGTCGGCGCTGCTCACCGCGTTGCCGATCCTGACCCAGTCGGCGGGGGTGTTGAACTCGCCGCCGATCATCATGATCGTCGGCAGGGGCGGTGGTGGGTTGGTCGCGTACCAGGCGGGTGGCAGGTAGACGAGTTCGCCGCGGTGCTTGAAGCCCGGATGCACCGTCGCTGATCTGCACGGGCACCACAGTGCCCTTCGCGGGGATCTGGTGCCGCTGCTGCATCGCCGTGACGGTCACCTGGTCCGTCTCGTCGGGCAGCGGGCCTGCGGTCAACTGGTTCCATGCCGTCTGCACGGTCGGGAAGTATCCGACCCACAGGTTCAATGCCAGGGCCGCGCAGAGAACACACAGCGGCAGCGCCGAGATCGCCACACCCCGTCTCCACCACCGGGCCCCACGCCAGCCCGCGATCAACACGGCTGCGGCGGCGCCCGACAGCCCGATCCAGATCCACAACCCACGGGGCGCGGGGTCGCCGGCGAGGCCCTCCGACGCGATGTACCAGTAGGGGCGGCCGTCACCGCGACTCCGCACAGCGCCGCCCACGGCAGCCACATATAGCGCCAGCGCCGGTTGCGCCAGCCGATGGCCGCCACCAGCGCGATGGCCGCGACGATCTGGACCGTAATGGGAATCCAGCCGTGCATCAGCGAGAGTCCGTGGCGCAGCGGGTCGGGTAACGTCACGGCAACAAGCGTGGCCGCCGATCCTTGGGACCCGCTGTGAACAAGCTGCTAACGCGGTTTGGCCAGCGGGAAGGGCAGCGTCTCGCGGATGCTTCGGCCGGTGATGAGCATGACGACACGGTCGACGCCCATGCCGAGACCGCCCGTCGGCGGCATCGCGTACTCCATCGCCTGCAGGAAGTCCTCGTCGAGTTCCATCGCCTCCGGATCCCCTCCGGCGGCCAACAGCGACTGGTCCTGCAGCCGCCGGCGCTGCTCGACGGGATCGGTCAGCTCGCTGTAGGCGGTGCCCAGTTCGACGCCCCACGCCACCAGGTCCCAGCGTTCGGCGACACCTGCGATGCTGCGGTGCGGCCTCGTCAGCGGTGACACCGACGTCGGGAAGTCCTTGTAGAACGTGGGCGCTTCGGTGCGGTCCTCGACGAGGTGCTCGTACAGTTCGAGCACCACGGCGCCGGCGTTCCAGTGGGTGAGGTACGGGATCTTCGCGCTGTCGCACAGCCTGCGCAGCGTGCCCAGATCGGTATCGGGGCCGATCTGTTCGCCCAGCGCCTCCGACACCGCGTCATGCACGGTCTTGACCGTCCAGGTGCCCGAAATGTCGACCGGTTCGAGGACGCCGTCGTCGCGGGGACGCATGAACACGTGCGCGCCGTTGGCGGCCTGTGCGGCGTTCTGAATCAACTCCCGGCAGCCGTCGATCCACACGTTGTAGTCCGCGTGCGCCTGATAGGCCTCCAGCAACGTGAATTCGGGGTTGTGGCTGAAGTCGACGCCCTCATTGCGAAATGCCCGGCCCAGCTCGAAGACCCGCTCGACACCGCCGACGCACAGGCGCTTGAGATACAGCTCCGGGGCGATGCGCAGATACAGGTCGAGGTCGTAGGCATTGATGTGGGTGAGGAACGGCCTGGCGTTGGCTCCGCCGTGGATCTGCTGCAGGATCGGCGTCTCGACCTCCAAAAACCCCTTGCCGACGAGGGTTTCACGGATCGCGTGCAACACACCGCTGCGAGCGCGGATCAGGTCGCGGGCCTCGGTGTTGATCGCCAGGTCGACGTACCGGGCGCGGACCCGTGCCTCCTGGTCGGTCAGGCCCTTCCATTTGTCGGGCAGCGGGCGCAGGCACTTGCCGATCATCCGCCAGCTGAGCACCATCAGGGACCGGGTGCCCTTCTTGCTGTAGCCCATCGTGCCCGACACCTGGATCAGGTCGCCCAGATCGATGGCGTGGGTGAAGTCTGCGGTCGTGCCCTCTTCGAGAAGGGAATTATCCAGCAGCAGTTGAACTTCACCGGACCAGTCGCGCAATTGCGCGAACAGCACGCCACCGTAGTCGCGGATACGCAACACCCGCCCGGCCACGCTCACCGTGCCTGCGCCTTCGGAATCGATCGCCGCAAGGACTGTGTGACTTGGTTCTTCGCCGACGGGATAGGCGTCGATCCCGCTGTCCTGCAACGTTTTGAGCTTGGCCATGCGCACCCGGACCTGTTCAGGCAGCCGGGCCTGCTCATCCTCGTCGAGATCTGCCTGCAACTGGTCGACGTCGGGCGCGGTCCCGTCATGATGCAGCAGGCCACGGTCGACGATGCTCTGCGGCACTGAGATGTGATGTCCGGTGTGGGGCTGCTCATGCCGGCGCGAGAACGGCAGCACCAGGAATCCTTCCGCGATCACCGAGGCGACGCCGACGCGGGGGACCAACCGTGCGTCCTCGTAGCATGCGTATCGCGGTACCCACACGGGCTGATACTTCATGTTCGAGCGGTACAGCGTCTCCAGCTGCCACCAGCGTGAGAAGAACACCAGCAGTGCGCGCCACAACCGCGCGACGGGGCCCGCGCCCAGCTGGGCACCCTGTTCGAACGCCGAGCGGAACATCGCGAAGTTCAGCGAAACACGGCTCACCCCAATGCCTTCGGCCTGCATGCACAACTCGCTGACCATCAGTTCGATGGTGCCGTTGGGCGATTGCGGTGACCGGCGCATCAGGTCCAGCGATACCCCGTTGGCTCCCCATGGCACCAGGGACAGCATCGCAACCACGTGCCCGTCAGCGGAGTCGTGCGCAACGGCCTCGACCAGAAGGCAGTCCCCGTCGGCCGGGTCGCCCAGCCGGCCCAATGCCATGGAGAAGCCGCGTTCGTCATCGGTGTCGCGCCAGGCATCCGCCCGCTCGATCACCTTGGCCATCTCGTCCTGGCTGAGATCGCGATGCCTGCGGATGCGCACCGACGCGCCTGCGCGCCGGGCCCGGGTCACCGCCTGCCGCACGGCACGCATGTCGGGGCCCGACAGCCGGAAGCTGTCCGGATACAGGATCGCTTCGTCGCCGAGTTGCAATGCGTTGAGGCCGGCCGCGCGGAACGCCTCGGCCGCAGCCGAACTCGCGCCCATCACACCGGGCGCCCAGCCGTAGCTCTCGCACAGCGACATCCACGCGGCGATCGCCTGCGGCCAGGCCTTCGGATCGCCGACGGGGTCGCCGCTGGCGAGACAGACGCCGACCTCGACGCGGTACGTGATGGCGGCGCGTCCGCTGGGTGCGAACACCACAGACTTGTCGCGGCGGGTGGCGAAGTAGCCCAATGAGTCGTTCTTGCCGTACAACTCGAGCAACCCGCGGATCGCCGACTCGTCCTCACCGGTCAGCGCGTTCTCCGCGCGTTGTGACCGGAACAGCACGATCGCCGCGACCATCAGGGCGAGCGCTCCGAACAAGCCCAGCAGAGCGTTGACGAACACGTGCGGGTGCCCGGAGAACGAATCCGACGAAGCACCGGCGAACGCGCTGACCCGGTTCAACGCGTAGAGGAACCGGTCGGCGCTCGCCAGCGATCCGGGGAACAGCTCCAGCAGACCCCACCCGACGAGCGTCCCGACCGCCATGCCGACCACGAGCGCTGCGGCCGCCTTGAGCAGCGCACCGCGCCGCACCTTGGCCCAGAACTCCTTGCGCGCGAGCACGAGGAAGGCGACGAATGCGACGTGGCAGACGAGACCGATGATCTCGCCGCTTTCCTCCATCCACGTTTCTTCGCCGGTGACCAGGTCGCCGATGTTCCAGCCGATCGCCGCGACCATGTACCCGACGAGAATCCACCACGCGATGCTCTTGCGGGCCGCCAGCGCCGCCGCCAACAGCGCCAGCACGAACGCCCAGGCGAAGCTGGTGTCGGGGAAGTTGAAGATGTAGTCGTTGACGAACTCGCGCGGCACCCTGATGAGCGACCGCACGAACGGCGACACACTCGCTATGAGAGAGAGCGTGGCGATGATGCCGACGGTCCAGCCGGCCGCGGCAGGCACCCACTTGTAGGCGGAGGTTCGGCGCGCCTTTGAGATGCTCGCGGGGCCGGCCTGGCCAATGACGGTCATAGGCCGCGAGGATATTCGCTATGCCCGTCGATTGGGTGTGACTGCTACCAGACCGGGCCGGTGTATTTCTCCCCGGGACCGTGCCCCGGCTCCTCCGGTGCGGCGCTGGCTTCGCGGAACGCCAACTGCAGGCTTTTCAGCCCGTCCCGCACCGGCCCGGCGTGCGGCCCGAGGTACTCGGCAGAGGCCGTCACCAGCCCGGCGAGGGCGGTGATCAACCGGCGCGCCTCGTCGAGATCCCGGTGCGGACTCTCGTCCGGATCCTCCGCCGACAGCCCGAGCTTCTCGGCCGCCGCGCTCATCAGCATGACGGCGGAGCGGGTGATCACCTCCACGGCAGGAATTTCGGCCAGCTCACGGATGTCAGGAAGCTCGGTCATGGCTGCTAGACTGGCATGCGCGACCGTCCCGGCGTACGCCAGGGACAGCAAGTGGAGTCCCACTCCCACCGCTGGCCGATACGGCTCAGTGGTCCGGTCACAGGCATCCGATGCCTGTCCTGGTCGGCTATGGGCCCTGCTACGAGCAGGGCTTTTTCGCTGATGGGTGGGGTTCCTAGACGACAACATAGGAGGCCCCATCAGCACTGAGACCCGTGTCAACGAGCGCATTCGCGTGCCCGAAGTCCGCCTGATCGGACCAGGCGGCGAGCAGGTAGGAATTGTGCGCATCGAAGACGCCCTCCGCGTCGCCGCGGATGCCGATCTCGACCTTGTCGAAGTAGCCCCGGACGCCAAGCCGCCGGTTTGCAAGATCATGGACTACGGCAAGTTCAAATACGAGACGGCTCAGAAGGCGCGCGAGTCTCGCAAGAATCAGCAGCAGACCGTCGTCAAGGAACAGAAGCTGCGACCCAAGATCGACCCGCACGACTACGAAACCAAGAAGGGCCACGTGGTCCGCTTCCTGCAAGCGGGGTCGAAGGTCAAGGTGACGATCATGTTCCGCGGACGTGAGCAGTCGCGGCCCGAGTTGGGCTACCGACTCCTGCAACGGCTGGGCGCAGACGTCGCCGATTACGGCTTCGTCGAGACGTCGGCCAAGCAGGACGGCCGCAACATGACGATGGTGCTGGCTCCGCACCGCGGCGCGAAGACTCGTGCCAAGGCGGCGCACGATGCCGACGCTCCGGTTGCGCAGCGCGCACAGCCAGAGGTCGCACCGACCGACACACCACCACAGAACTGAGGACATATGCCCAAGGCGAAGACCCATAGCGGCGCTTCGAAGCGGTTCCGGGCCACCGGGACCGGAAAGATCGTGCGCCAGAAGGCCAACCGTAGGCACCTGCTCGAGCACAAGGCGTCGAAGCGCACCCGCCGGCTGGAAGGCCGCACCGAGGTAGCAGCCAACGACACCAAGCGCGTCAAGAAGCTGCTCAACGGCTAGTCAGCCCCACCCCGTACGACCTGAACGAATAGGAACACTCCCATGGCACGCGTAAAGCGCGCAGTGAACGCCCATAAGAAGCGGCGCACAGTACTCAAGGCATCCAAGGGCTACCGCGGTCAGCGGTCGCGGCTGTATCGCAAAGCCAAAGAGCAGCAGCTGCATTCGTTGACCTACGCCTACCGTGACCGGCGTGCCCGCAAGGGCGAGTTCCGCAAGCTGTGGATCTCCCGGATCAACGCTGCGGCCCGCGCCAACGACATCACGTACAACCGCCTGATCCAGGGCCTGAAGGCCGCCGGAGTCGAGGTGGACCGCAAGAACCTGGCCGAGATCGCCGTCAGCGATCCCGCCGCTTTCACCGCGCTGGTCGAGGTCGCCAAGGGTGCGCTGCCCAGTGATGTGAATGCGCCGTCAACATCGACTAATTCCGGCGAGGCTGCCTGACGCTCACCGAACGCTCTGCCCGCGTGGTGGCGGCGGTCAAGCTGCATCGCCACGTCGGACGACGCCGCGCCGCACGCTTTCTCGCCGAGGGACCCAACCTCGTCGAGGCCGCGTTGCGGCGCGGACTCGTTTCCGAGGTCTTCGCCACCGAAGCTGCGATGGACCGATTCGGCGCGTTGTTGGCCGACGCCCCGGTGGAGCTGGTCACCGAGCGTGCCGCAAAGGCGTTGTCGGAGACGGTGACTCCGGTCGGCCTCGTGGCGGTGTGTTCGGTGCCGGAGACCGCGTTGGACGACGTCCTCGCCAAGGCGCCGCGGCTGGTGGCCGTCGCGGCCGAGATCTCCGAGCCGGGAAACGCGGGAACCCTGATCCGCGTCGCCCATGCGATGGGCGCTGACGCCGTCGTGCTGGCGGGCCACAGCGTCGATCCGTACAACGGCAAGTGCTTACGCGCCTCGGCGGGAAGCATCTTCTCGATTCCGGTCGTGTCCGAGGGGGATGCGGGCGCGGCGGTGTCGGCGCTCAAGGCGACCGGCCTCGACGGTGCTGGCCACCACCGTCGACGGCGAAGTCAGCCTCGATGACGCGGCGTTGTCCGCGCCGACGGCATGGCTGTTCGGGCCGGAAGCGCACGGCCTGGCGGCCGAACTGGCTGACATGGCCACGCACCGCGTTCGGATCCCGATGCCGGGCACGCGCGGAAAGGTCGACACTCTTTCTAACCGCCCCTGAGCGACAACACAGCGACAGGTCTTGTATCGTTCCCGCGTGCAGGGGATCGGCGGTGAGGTCAGTCCTGGTTTCGGCCACTACTGCCGGATGCCCGGTTAGCCTTGCCGTTGCCCTGCTCGCGGCTCTTTCCGCGAGCTTTGTCGTGGCCTTCGTCGATGTCCACGTCGGCGCGCTCCTTGCGCAGCTTGGCGCTGACCTGTTCGGTTTCAGTCACTCGCTCCTTGCCGACCCGCACGTCCTCGACGGGCACCGTCTCTTTCTCGACGACGGGGCGTTCCTCGCGCAGCGTGATCTCCTTGACATTTTCACCGGAGTCTCTGATCGGGGCTTGCGTCGCGTTACCGGAGGCGGGCGTGCGCTCGACTACGAGCTTTTCTTGGTGACCGGCACGTCGACTTTCTCGGTGTGGGTGGTGGTGTACTTGCGCAGGCGGACTCGGCCCACCTCCACGCGCTCCTTGCCCGCCTTCAGCCGTTCCTCGGACAGCGTTACGGCGTGCTCTTTGTCGCCCGCCTCAACGTCGCCGTGGCCGCCGCGATCCTTGCCTGCCTTATCGTGAAATGTGCCAGGTTTGCACAGCGTCATCCATCTCACCGCGATTGCCGACGCCGTAGTGGCGGTAGTGATCCCGTTGCTCGTCCGGGCGAAGTGTTGATCTTTATCGATCCGCGGGCGTCCTGTACTGTCGCCTTGTGATGCTTCAACCGTGTCCTTACCGTCGAACTCCGCACCCTGCAGCAGCACATCGACTCCGATAAGCCGTACAGGCCGTAAACACGGTGACCCAACTCGCCTCGCCTGTTTCCTCGTCGATGTCGAGCTGGCCGATCCTGCCAATCTTTTCGCCAGAGTTGTCGTAGGCGGTCGCTCCCTCGATGCGTTCAAAGTCCTGCCTGGCAATCATCGTCGTACCTCTCGTTAGTTCGTTTACCCTCGTTCAAGGGGGTGTAGCCCAGCTACCCTCAGGGGGCGCCATAAACCACCCCAACGGGTGGTTTACTTATGAATATTTGAGATAGCTAACTCACAGGTTAGCTGGCCGCCAGATGGCGCTTCACCGGGTGCTCGTAATAGCCCTCGAATGCGGGGGTTCGAAGAGGGACCAAGTATTTTACGCGGACGTTAACTGCGCAAGCTTGTTCGCCAATCCTCCAGATCGTGGATGCGATGTGACGAGAGTTCGTCCGGACACTTCCTAGCGGAGACAACCTATGTCCTTTTCAGGAAAGGCAAAGGCCCCTGTTCCTAGGCCGCCCTGAGCGCAACGCAGAGCCAGCTGGTGACGGTGGCCGCCGAACTGGTGGACCGGCACTCTCAGACGGAAAAGCAGGGCTCGGCACCCGGCAGCCGACGCCCTGTCGCAGGCGAGGACTTTCACTGTTCTAGCTCGTGGTTGGTCACAGTGAAACCGTGCCGCAGCGGATTGATGACGTGCGCCCGACTGCGTTGGTCGTGGCTAGCGTCTACTCACGCCCGGTAAGCCCGAGGACTCGCTACTCGAGGACGAAGGTGACGAGCAAGTTGACGCGGTAGCCAACAATCTTTCCGTTCTCCACATCCACCGACTGCTCCTTAATCCAGGCCGACGTGACGCCACGCAGCGTCGCGTTGGCCCGAGTGAGGCCAAGGTTCACGGCGTCTTCGAAACTGGTGTCGGACCTAGCGCTGATCTCGCTGACGCGATCGACGGTGCCTGACACGATGACCTCCCAAAGTCGAAGGTGGATCTTGAATGATCCCGGACTCTGACCATTCAACTCCGGCCGCGACAGATGACGGAACCCTCGCAGTGCGAACAGCGCCGGACTCCAACCGAAGTTCGGGATCAGTCTTTGATCTGGCGCACACAGGTTGTGCAGACTCTGCACTACCTTCCAAGCAGCACGCTTAGCCGAGCTCGATATGGAGTCTGGGCGCCAGCTACCGTGGCCATCGAAGACGAGTAGCTCGTCCGGCGGGGCTGTGTCGTCTAGCGCCGGCGCATATAACGTCCACCGCGTAAACGCCACGTTCGCCCTCCCGGCCAACCGGCCGCCTAGCCGCCGTTGAGCAGCCCCCGGGCGACGTGGGTGATCTGCACCTCGTTGCTGCCGGCGTAAATCATCAGCGACTTGGCGTCGCGGGCCAACTGCTCGACGCGATACTCGGTCATGTAGCCGTTGCCGCCGAACACCTGCACGGCCTCCATCGCCACGTCGGTGGCGGCCTGCGAGCAGTACCACTTGATCGCCGACGCCTCCGGGAGCGAGATCGATTGCCCCTTCTCCGCCGACTCGATCACCCGGAACAGGATGTTGCGCACGTTCATTCGGGCGACTTCCATGTTCGCCAGCTTGAGTTGAATGAGCTGGAATTGCCCGATTTCCTGACCCCAGAGCTTGCGGTTCTTGGCGTAGTCGACACATAGCCGAAGGCATTCCTCGATGACACCCAGCGACATGGCCGCGACGCCGATCCGTTCGGCGGAGAAATTCGACCGTGCGCTGGCGCGGCCATCGCCCGCGTCGTTGTCCTCGGTTTCGCCGAGCAGCCGGTCACGGCCCAGCCGGACGTTGCTGAAGAACAGTTCACCGGTGCGTGAACTGTGAATACCCATCTTGCGGAAGGGCTTTGACTGGACGAAGCCCTCCATGCCGCGGTCGAGGACGAACGTCAGCACCTTGCGGTCGCGCTTGTCTGGCGCCGTCGCCCGCTTCATCTCTTGAGTTTGGCGTACACCACCACGACATCCGCGTCCGGGCCGTTGGTGATGAACGTCTTCTGGCCGTTGAGGATGTAGTCGTCGCCGTCGCGCACGACGTAGGACTTCATGCCGCCGAAAGCATCGGAGCCGGAGTCGGGTTCGGTGATCGCCCAGGCGCCGACCTTGTCGTAGGTGACGAGGTCGGGCAGCCAGCGCTCCTGTTGCGCAAACGTGCCGCGGCCCATGATGGTCGGCACTGTCAGCCCGAGGCTGACGCCCATCCCGGTGACGATGCCCATCGACACCCGGCACAACTCGCTGACCACGACGAAGCCCATGCCGCCGGATCCGTCGCCGAACATGCCGCCGCCAGAGGACTGCTTGCCGGAGGACTCGCCGCCCTCACGCAGCCGGGCGAGGCGCTTGTTGAGGGAGTCGCGCGACATGTCGGCGATGCCGAAGGTCGCAAAAAGCTTGCGGACGATGGGGTAGGGCTCCATCTCGCCGCTCTCCAGCGCGTCGACATGCGGGCGAATCTCTTTGTCCACGAACTCGCGCACGGCATCGCGCACAGCGATATCTACGTCAGACCACTCAATCATCCGTTCAGGCTGCCTTACCGCGTCCGCGCGCCGGACGCAGCCCCGCCAAAGAGAACGTCGTGTGCACCAGCGACCCGGCCCGGCCGAGCAGCGTCTTGTGTGGTGGCATGTAATGCATGGGCATGCCGTGGCGCTCGCGGGGCGGTGACATGAACGCGGGCGCCTCGACCAACGGCGCGTCGTCGGCCAGGCGGCCCGCCGCGCGGCGATAGGCGGCCAGCGCCCGCGGATGCAACCGGATCTCGTCGGGCACCGCGACGAACGCCAACTCGACGAGCTTGCCGAAAACCCGCAGCAGCACCTCATCGCCGGGTGTCCAACGCATACCGGCTTTCTCGCGCACCGCCGGGTCGAACAAGCCCGCGGCGATCCAGCGCTGGGCACCGACCATCGGCTTGAAGAGCTGGTCCCAGATCGGCGTGGGCATGAGTACGAACCACGGCTTGGGAATGCGGATCGTGAAGATGTCGAGCGTCGCGCGGTTGATCTCCAACTCGTCGCGGCACTTGGCTTCCCAGTACTCCTGGAACGCCTCCCATGTCTTGGGCACCGGACGCATGCTCATGCCGTACATCCGGTACCACTGCACGTGCTCGTCGAACAGCTGTCGCTTCTCTGCCTCGGTCAGGCCGCCGCAGAAGTACTCAGCGGTCTTGATGATCAGCATGAAGAAGGTGGCGTGCGCCCAGTAGAACGTCTCGGGATTCAACGCGTGGTAGCGCCGGCCCTCGCCGTCGACGCCCTTGATTGTCTTGTGGTAGCCCTTGATCTGCGCACCGGTCTGCCGGGCGCGTTCGCCGTCGTAGACCACGCCCATGATCGGGTACACCGATCGCGCGACGCGCTGCAGAGGTTCGCGAAGCAGGATCGAATGGTCCTCGACGCCGGCGCCGAGCTCCGGGTACATGTTCTGGATCGCCCCGATCCAGACGCCGAGCATCCCGGTGCGCAGGTCGCCGAAGTACTTCCACGTCAATGAATCGGGGCCGAGCGGATCCGCGTTCAGGCCGCGCGGCTGTTTCGCCGTCCGCTGCCGTCGATGTCGATCTCAGGGTCATCGGTTCCTCGCTGAATCCAAACCCACAGTTAGACCATCACGATAATATTGACAACGCATGTTGTCTACGATTTGCCGGGCGCGGCGGCACAGTGTTATTCAGCCTCCACTTGCCTGCCGCTCGTCTGTGACCAGGCCTTTTGAGTTGAACAAGCGGTGCGGCCCGTTCCCGACACCTCCCGGGGAGTAGCGGCTGGAGGGTGTGGGTGATGGCGGCAGCGGTCGTCGGTCGGGTACCGGGATTCGTGATGCGTTCGATCCGGTGACCGGGCATTCCGTGCGCCCGTTTACGAAATTTCCAGGCTGAAGAACCGGCATCTAGTCTGGCGTCTGTGGATGATGTCGAGTCGATCGACGAACGATCTGGCAGACCGTCATCCGGGCCCATGGGGTGGTTGAAGAACACCAATCACAGCCCGTCTGTCATCGCCTTCCTCCGACGCGCACGCCGCGCGCTGCCGGGTGACCCCGAGTTCGGCGATCCGCTGTCGGTGTCCGGTGTCGGGGGTCCCAGCGCTGCCGCACGTGCGGCCGACCGACTGTTGGAGCGCGAGGTCGCGTCACGCGAAGTCAGCCTGGGTGCGCTGCAGGTGTGGCAGGCACTGACCGAGCGAGTGTCCGGCAAGCCCGCCTACCGTGAGGCAACCCTGGTCTTCACGGACCTGGTGGGCTTCTCGTCATGGTCGCTGAGTGCCGGCGACGAGGCCACGCTCAGACTTCTCCGCCGAGTCTCGCAGGTTGTCGAGCCTCCACTGTTGGAGGCAGGTGGCCAGATCGTCAAGCGAATGGGCGACGGCATCATGGCGGTGTTCGCCCGGCCGACGACGGCGGTTCGCGCCGCGATCACGGCTCGGGAGGCGGTGAAATCCCTTGATGTGGACGGCTACACGCCACGAATGCGGGTCGGGATCCACACCGGCAGGCCGCAGCGCATCGGCTCGGACTGGCTGGGAATCGACGTCAACATCGCTGCGCGGGTGATGGAGCGGGCGACGAGGGGAGAGTTGGTCGTGTCCCAGGCGACACTGGACGGCATCTCCGCAGAAGACTTCGAATCTCTCGGCGTGGAGGCCAAACGACTTCGCAGACAGGTCTTTGCGGCCAAACAGGACGGCGTGCCCGCCGATTTCGTCATGTATCGGCTGAAAACTCGCAGGCAGTTGCCAGGTGGCGATGACGAGGACGCAGACGCTCCAGAGGAATAGTGGCTTCGATGGTGACCCGGGTTTTTCGCTCGCCTGGTACGGATCCGCGTCACCGTGGCCTACGCGGTGATCGTGACGGGCGTGACGACGGCGTTGCTCTTCCTCGGTCCGCAGATTCAGGGCCGGGTCATCCGCCATGCGAGCACCAATCTGCACAACCTGAGCCACGGGCGCATCGGCACATTGCTCGAGAGCGCCTTCGTCGTCGATGCCGGCCCGATCTACCTGTGGCTGCCCGGGCTGATGTGTCTGATGGCTCTGGCCGAGTTGCAGTGGGGCAGTGCCCGTCTCGTGGTGGCGTTCGCATTCGGCCACGTCGGCGCCACACTCCTGGTCGCCCTCGCTCTGACCACCGCGATCGAGCGCGGTTGGCTTCCGGGGTCGCTCACCCGCGCCACCGATGTGGGGATGAGCTACGGCGCCGCCGCGGTGCTGGGCTCGCTCACTGCGGCCATCCCGAGGCGTTGGCGGCCGGCGTGGATCGGGTGGTGGCTGGCGGTCGGAATCGTCGTGATTGCGCTCGGTCGTGACTTCACCGATGTCGGGCACGCTGTTGCACTGGGGCTGGGCATGCTGGTGTCGACACGATTCGGTGAAGCTGCGGGGTGGAGCAGCCCCGCGGTGGCCCTTCTCGGAGTCGGCGCCTCGTTCGGCTTTGTTCTGTTCGCGAACAGCGGACCGTCCCTGGCGATGGCGACCGCGTGTGGGCTGCTCGGCGCCGCCGTGTTCGGCGTCGCGGTCTCGCGGGCGACCCGCGGATATGCGGTCGAGCCGGAAATCGGCCATCGCCTATGATTTCCGGGTGGCTGAGCAGCCCATAGACCTCTCCGAAGAAGCGCTGACCAAAGCCGTCAGCGCGGCCCGGCATGCCTTCGACCTGGCGACGGACCTCAACTCTCTGGCGCGGGCCAAGACCGAACATCTCGGAGATCGGGCCCCGATCGCTCTGGCCCGCCAGGCGCTGGGCTCGCTGGCCAAGGCCGACCGTGCGGATGCGGGCAAGCGGGTCAACGTGGCACGCACCGAGGCGCAAGCGGCCTATGACGCGCGGTTGGCCGCCTTGCGCGCAGAACGAGATGCCGCAGTGCTGGTCGCCGAGCGCATCGACGTGACGCTGCCGTCGACACGGCAGCCGATCGGCGCCCGCCACCCCATCACGATCCTGGCGGAGCACATCGCCGATACCTTCGTCGCGATGGGCTGGGAGCTGGCCGAGGGACCCGAGGTCGAGACCGAGCAGTTCAACTTCGACGCGCTGAACTTCCCTCCGGACCATCCGGCGCGCAGCGAGCAGGACACCTTCTATATCGCCCCCGACGGATCGCGACAGGTGCTGCGCACCCACACCTCTCCCGTGCAGATCCGCGCGCTGCTGGAACGCGACCTGCCGGTCTACATCATCTCGATCGGCCGCACCTTCCGCACCGACGAGTTGGACTCCACCCACACCCCGGTCTTCCACCAGATCGAGGGTCTGGCGGTCGACAAGGGCCTGACGATGGCTCATCTGCGCGGCACACTCGACGCGTTGGCACGCTCGGAGTTCGGGCCCGAGGGTCGCACGCGCTTCCGCCCGCACTTCTTCCCGTTCACCGAGCCATCGGCCGAGGTCGACATCTGGTTCGCGAACAAGAAGGGCGGACCCGGCTGGGTCGAGTGGGGCGGCTGCGGCATGGTCAATCCGAATGTGTTGCGTGCCTGCGGCATTGATCCAGACGAGTACTCCGGCTTCGCTTTCGGCATGGGGCTGGAACGCACGTTGCAGTTCCGCAACGGAATTCCCGACATGCGCGACATGGTCGAGGGTGACATCCGGTTCTCTCTGCCGTTCGGGGTTGGGGCCTGATGCGCCTGCCCTACAGCTGGCTTCGCGATACCGTCCAAGCCGGCGCTCCTGGATGGGACGTGTCGGCCGACGAACTCGAGCAGACGCTGATCCGCATCGGTCACGAGGTAGAAGAGGTCATCCCGGTCGGACCCGTCAGCGGGCCGCTGACCGTCGGCAGGGTGGCCGAGATCGAGAAACTGACCGAGTTCAAGAAACCCATCCGCGCCGTCAAGGTCGACGTCGGCGAATCCGAACTCCGTGACATCGTCTGTGGAGCAACGAACTTCGCGGTCGGCGACCTCGTGGTGGTCGCGCTTCCGGGCAGCGTGTTGCCGGGCGACTTCGCGATCGCCACGCGCAAGACCTACGGGCGCACCAGCGACGGCATGATCTGCTCGCCCACTGAACTCAATCTCGGCACCGACCATTCCGGCATCCTGGTGCTGCCGCCGGGCACCGCCGAGCCCGGTACCCCCGCCGCGGACGTGTTGGGACTGGACGACGTCGTGTTCCATCTGGCGATCACCCCGGACCGCGGCTACTGCCTGTCCGTGCGCGGCATGGCCCGCGAAATCGCCAACGCGTATGACCTCGATTACGTCGACCCCGCGCACGTCGCTCCACTGCCCGTCGAGGGCGAGGCGCTGCCTGTCACGGTCGACCCGGGCACAGGCGTGCTGCGCTTCGGGCTGCGGCCGGTCACCGGAGTCGACCCAACTGCGGTGTCGCCGTGGTGGATGCAGCGACGGCTGCTGTTGTCCGGTATCCGCGCCATCTCGCCCGCGGTCGACGTGACGAATTATGTGATGCTCGAGATCGGGCATCCCATGCACGCCCACGATCGCGGTCTGATCACCGGTGGGTTCCGGGTTCGCTTCGCCGAACCGGGGGAGACGGTCGTCACGCTCGACGACGTCGAGCGGCGCCTCGACCCGGCCGACGTGCTCATCGTCGATGACGTCGCCACGGCCGCGATCGGCGGCGTGATGGGTGCAGGTACCACCGAGGTCCGAGACAGCACTACCGACGTGTTGCTCGAAGCCGCCGTCTGGGATCCGGCGGCGGTGTCGCGCACACAGCGCAGGCTGCACCTCGTCAGCGAAGCCGGCCGCCGGTACGAGCGCTCCGTTGATCCCGCCATTTCGGTTGCGGCTCTTGACCGCTGCGCGACACTGCTCGCCGAGATCGCCAACGGCACCGTGGAACCCACGCTGACCGACTGGCGCGGCGACCCGCCCCGCGACGACTGGTCACCGCCGCCGGTCAGCATGGCAGTCGACCTGCCCGGCCGCACCGCGGGCGTCGACTACGCGCAGGGCACCACCGAGAAGCGCCTCACCCAGATCGGCGCCGAGGTCGTCGTCGACGACGGTCAGGTCACCGCGACGCCGCCCAGCTGGCGCCCCGATATTCGCCAGCCCGCCGACCTCGTCGAAGAAGTGATGCGACTGGAGGGCCTCGAGATCATCCCGTCGGTGCTACCGCAGGCACCTGCCGGGCGTGGCCTCACCGCGGCACAGAAGCGGCGTCGTGCGATCGGAAAGTCGCTGGCGCTCAACGGGTTCGTCGAGATACTGCCGACCCCGTTCCTGCCCGCAGGGACGTTCGACCAGTGGGGCCTGCAACCGGATGACCCGCGCCGCTCGACCACCGATGTGATGAACCCGCTGGAATCGGACCGGCCGCAGCTCGCCACCACGCTGTTGCCGGGGCTCTTGGAGGCGCTGGGCCGCAACGTGTCCCGCGGGGCGGTCGATACGGCGTTGTTCGCCATCGCTCAGGTCGTCGAACCCACCGCGGAAACCCGGGCTGTGCAGCGGATCCCGACCGAGCGGCGGCCGACAAAGGAAGAGGTCCGCACGCTGGACGCGTCGCTGCCGCGTCAGCCGCAGCATGTCGGCGTGGTGCTGGCCGGCCTGCGTGAGCGTGCGGGCCCATGGGGCCAGGGCCGGCCCGTCGAAGCCAGCGATGCGTTCGAGGCGGTACGGGTCATCGGTCGCGCCGCCGGCGTCGAACTGTCTCTGCGGCCCGCGCAGTACCTGCCATGGCATCCCGGCCGGTGCGCCGAGGTGGTGATCGGCGACACCGTCGTCGGACATGCGGGACAGTTGCACCCCGCGGTCGTGGAGCGGTCCGGCCTGCCCGCGGGGACCTGTGCGGTCGAACTGGACTTGGACCTGGTCCCGATCGCCGAGACGCTGCCCGCTCCTACCGTGTCGCCGTTCCCGGCGGTGTTCCAGGACATCGCGGTGGTCGTCGGCGAGGACGTCTCCGCGCAGAGTGTCATCGACGCCGTCCGCGATGGCGCGGGCGAACTGCTCGAAGACGTTCGACTGTTCGACGTCTACACCGGTCCGCAGATCGGCGAGGGCCGCAAGTCGCTCGCGCTCGCGCTGCGGTTCCGGGCCCCCGACCGCACCCTGACCGAGGACGAGGCCAGCGCCGCGCGCGACGCGGCCGTCCAAGCGGCCGCAAAACGCGTCGGAGCCGTACAACGGCGCTGATAACACCTGCGGGGATGGAGGAATCGATGATCGAAGTACTGCAGGACATGCCCGAGGGAGTAGCGGGTATCCGTGTGTCGGGCCGAGTCCGTGGGGACGATCTGCGCGAATTCAGGCCTCTCATGGAAGAGCTGCTCAGCACGGACGAGGTTAGGTTCGTGGAGGTCATCGCGTCCGATTACGAAGGCTTCGGCCGCGGCGGGCTCCTCGAGGACCTGAAGCAGGGATTCGGGGCCCTCATCAGACATCACTCGGCATTCAAGCGGATCGCGATCGTGACGGACAAGGAATGGGTGACCCACACTGTGCATGCGGTGGCGTGGATGGTCCCCGGTGAACTGGCCATATTCGGCCTCGACGATCTAGAACGCGCCAAGGAGTGGGCCGCCGGTTGACCGC
>CAVTSZ010000024.1:0-127509 GCA_963737385.1 uncultured Actinomycetota bacterium | reverse complement strand
GGCTGGGTCAAATAGATTTCGCGACACTTACCGTCACCGGCGACTGCTTCCTGATGCAACGGGTGCTCGACTCCCCTCCTACCCCGTTGCACTAGTCCGATCCCAGCGCGCGGACGTCTTCGACGACGACCAGCGTTGTCGGGCGGGAATTGCGTGGTGCATGCTCGTCGGATTCGCCATCATCGGGAACGAATTCGACGATCGCGCACTGCTTGATGTGGTGCCCTGCGCGAAATTCACGGAGACGCTGAATACGGCCCAGGAGCGGCGTCGCTTGCATTCCGTGGCGACATCGTTGATCAACACACGTCGGGCACCGGCACCAGCGGTGAGGTCCGCAACAGTCGCGCGTGGCCGAGCTCCGCACCCACGGGGTCGGCGAAATCCGGATTCCGGTGGACCTCGACGACCAGCGCCGTCAGTGGCGCGTCGGCGGGAAGTCCGGCGTACCCAAGGCTCCGGACGACCTCTTCGTGCCCGAATCCGCCCTCGCCGTACAGGACTGGCGGCTCGATCAGGTCGAACACGACGGTTCCCGGGGGTCCTGTCGGACGGAGTAGTTGTGTCCGTTGAAGAAGAAGGTTGCGCCAAGCGGCACCGTCAGCCCGTTGTACGCGGGCGTACAGCAGCGCCCATAGATGGGTGTTCGGATCGCGCGGGCGAACGTGGCGCCCGCGCAGCATCGGCGTGGCGAACGGGGCGCGCACAAGCACACCCCGGGGCGACCTGGCGACGTGACAGGTCAGCGGCGGCGGTGGGTGCTGAACGCCGGTGACACGCAACGGCGGGCCCCATCGACCATGCGCGGTGCACCACCGCTCGTCGGCATGCCCTACGCGAATCTCGTAGGTGTACATGCTCAGCAGCCCGGGTGACGACTCGTCGACACCTTCCGGCAGCGGAACGATGTAGCGCTCCCCGTCTGCGCGGACCGCCAGCGATTGCATCGCGAATTTGCCGTTGTCGTCGCGGGGTTGGCGGACATGGATCGTCCGCATCCACTCCGGATCGATCGGCAACGCTGGTTCGGGGACTGTCTCCTCGAGCAGTTCGATCTCGCTCGGCGTTACGTCCGGTTGCTGGGTGAGCGTTGGGTCCGGCGCGACCGCGAGTACTCGCACGAAGTAGGCATCGCCGGGATCTGTGGGGGGCTCAGCGAATTCGAACCAGAGTCGGCTGCGCAGGGGCGTCGTGGATGAGTAGTCGTCGGCGGGTTCGAACGGGGACAGCGCGATTCCGGCCGACACCAGGCTCGGCACCTGGTCCGGCGGCGTGGTCGCCGGCAGCTCGATGGCATCGGACTGGACGGCCGTGGGGCCTTGGGACGTCAGGACCGTCAGCTCGAGTTCGTACCGCACGACGTGTTCGGAAGGAAACTCCCGGGGTTCCGCACCGGCCAGCGGCTTCGGGTCGTGCGCGTCGAAGAACACGAAGTCGGTGAATTGCCGCTCCGGGGCATCGACCCCGACACCGACATCTGTCGTGGCGTTGGAGGCCAGCGTGCCGGGCAGCGGGATGGTGCCGACGAGCTCCCGCGCTCCTTCAGGTTGGTTGCCGCGCTTGATCGTTCGGTACACGGCGACGCCGTCCTCGGCAAGTCCGCGCCATGTCCAGTCCCTGGCGATCGTGAAGCACAGTGCATGGATCCACTGCTGCACCACGTCGGCGTCAGACGAGAACGTGATGGCCGAGCGCTCGGGTGACACCGTATGGCGAAGGTTCGTCGAACACCCGATGACGGTGCGCCGGCTCGCCGGACCGGAAAGCGTCAGGTCGAAATGGTTCATGTCGAGCTCGGTCGCGAGTCGTTCGGCGGGGCGGGAAACGCTCCCGTCGGGCGGCGGCTGGCGGAAGTAGAAACTGCGCAGCTCCGGCTCCCCTGCCGACAGCTCTACTTCGTTTTCGGCCTTCGCCCGAACCTCGACAGTCACCGACTGGCCGATGCGCGGCGACTCTTCGTTACTCTCTGGCGTCGCCCAGTAGTCGTCCTCGTCACGGCCAAGCGCGGTGATCACCAACCGAATATCACGCGCCGACGGCAGTGGCAGAATGTCAGATTCGTTGGGCGGCATGGGGAATCCGTCAACGGTTGGGACATCCTGCACTTCGACGTCGTAGCTCAACGTCTGCACGTTCGCCGGCCGGGTACGTTCGGTCTCGTAGAGCCGAACCCATTCGACGCGATCGCCGACGAGGTTGCGCACGTCCACCGCTATCCGCAACGCAGTCACGTCGGGATCCGGCAGAGCGAGCCCGTCGCCGTCGAGCGCGTCCTCGAGTTCGGCGAACGTCGGTGCGTCAGCGGTGAATAGGATCTCCGGGTGCCCGAGCAGCGGCACGCGAACATTCAGAGGGTCGGTGCGGGTCGGAATCTGTTCAATTTGAACAGGTCCCGGTCGCTTGCGCCGCCGGAATTCGACCGGGGCGACGTGGTGGGTATCGGGGTCAGGTGTCGGCCCGTCGTCCGGCAACGCCGCGCGCTCCGGAAAGCCACCGCCCGACAGGTCCGCGAGTCGCACCCGGAACTCGTACTGGTGCCCGTAGCGAAGCGGCACCGCCTTCTCGTCAACCGGCTCGAACACTTCGTCCTTGCCCAGCCGCAGACGCTGATTGCCGTCCTCGAGACCCAAGTCGGCGCGACGATGCAGCCGGGTCAGATCGGCGTCGGTGAGAACCAGCGACGAGCCACGCCAAGTCGTGAAGTATGGCGGCATCCAGTACTCGCCCGGCTGGCCCGGCGCGATCTGCGTCGGCAGCACTTCGACCACGCCTTCGCCCTGGTAGGAACCCAGGACAACGGCGCCGAGCTGCAGGTCCTGGGTGCTGCGCAGTTTCTGTAGCGAATGCCACGCCAACGTGCCCGCCTCCCGAACGTCGACCCGGTATCCGGCCGTGCCCATCGGTGCCGCGTTCGTGGGATCGGTCTGCCGGTTGAGCCATTCGGCGACTTGTTCGTCGTCCCAGGCCAACTGGATCGCGTCACCTTCTTTATCCGGCGATGCGGTTTGGGCCGCGTGGACCAGTCTGGCGTGGCCGGTGTCGTAGCGTTCGGCGTCGCGGTAGATGTGGTCGAGGGTCACATTCGGCTGGTCGATCGGGAACAGCACCGCCGAATACAGGTCGCGATCATCGCCGAGCGGGGGGATGCGCGCCGCGTAGGACTCCGCGAGCCCCGCGACGCCCGCGCCGTCGCTACTGGGGTCCAGCCCGATGTACAGCCAGCCAGCGTTGTCATAGAGCGCGCTGTCCGGTAGGTCGATCTCGGTCTCGGCCATCAGGCCGAGTGCCGTGGCCAACGCGGGCTGCCTCAACGCAAGGGCGATGATTTGTCCCCACCGCAGATGGGGCTCGATGGTGATGGGTGCGACCGGTTGGCTGTCGTGCGCGCCGTGGACAGCGCACTCGAATTCGTCTGCGTCCGTGAGATAACGGCTCAGCTGCCGGTTCCCGACCAGGTCGCGATAGCTTGTGGTGACGGGCTTACGGAAGCGTGGTCTGGGTGGCGGGCTGGGCTTTACGGGATCGATGGGAATCAATCCGGCGAGCTCACCGAACAATGCCGCCTTCTGAGTGGGTCGGTCGACGAGGTCCAGCGGACCCACCCCGACGCTGTCGATCGCACGCGGTGCGTGCTCGAGGCTACCGATCAGCCGGGCCTCGAACTGCAGGTCCGCGTCGGCGAACGTCGGCACCCCGATCGCCAAGGGTTCCAGCGGAGAGACGGCGGGCAAGCAGACAAACCGCACCGTCAGGGTGGCGCTGTCCCGAGTCCAGCGTTGCGGAAAGGCAAGCAGTTTCAGCGTGCTGGCGATTGCCACGACTCCCCCTCTCTCACAGACTCGCTGCCGCAGCGACGAAGGGCAGGCCGACGCCCGCCAAGGCGACGAACGCTTCGAGTGGGAGCTCCTGCTCGAATTGGGTGTGAATCTCCCACGTCTCCTCGATGAGAACCGCGACCTGCACCGTGGCGGCCACTCGAAGCTCGGCCCAGATTGTGACTCCCTCGCCGACCGCGGCGGGCAGGCGCGCGATGCGTGCCATCGCCTGCACGCCGAAAGATACTCCGAGCATGCCGGCGAGCAGCTGAGCCCGGGCCTGAAGGCCGAGCATCACGCCGGGCTGCAGCGTCTCGGGAATCAGTGTGTAGCCGTAGCTGATCGTGACTTCGAGTTCGACGAGGTCCTTGATCAGGTCGCCACCGAGCGACGCGACGACCCCCAGCCCCAGTTCGACCACTGCCTTGCCGTCGTCGCCGACCTCCACCCGGAACAGGAATTGGCCGCCGGCGTACAGCGCCGGCGGCAGGATGCCTTGTTGGACATCGCCGCGCAGCGCTACCGCCAAGCGGCCCCCGCTCACGCCGCTCGGGGCGGCTTCCAGCGTGCCGCCGACCATGAACTCTCCGCGGAACTTGCCGACGCCGATATCGACTCGGGTGTTGGGTTCCTCGGGTAGCCGCAGCGCCAGGTGCAAGCGGACAATGAACGACGGGGTCGGGCCGTGGCCCGCCGACACGTTCACGCCGACGTCGAACCCGATCTTGATCAGCGCCTTGAGCGCGTTGATTATCTCCTGGACGTCCTGCAGGGCGGGTCCGAGTTTGACGCTAGGTTGGTCGAAGCCCGGTGCGGCGCCGGCAAGAGCGGCGAAGGCCGACTCGATCAAGAACATCGGCTTCGGGAACCCGTCGACGTTGAGCCGCAGCATGTCCGGCTTCTCGACCTTCAGTTCCCAGGGCCTTGCGTCGTTGATCGAGTCGATGTCGATCGTGATCTGCCGTCCCGCCGGGTCGAATTCGCGATCGATCACCCAGTCGGCGCCCTGCGCGATGCCCGTGGCCGGCGGAGTGAACGTGAACGGCCCCGCGGGCAACTTCCACTTGTCCTGAGGCGACACCGCGAACTCGGCTTGTTCGATGCACCGCAGCGCGAAGGACGACCCGGGGAACTCGCTGCTGGCGTGGGTCAGCGCACACGGATCGGCCACCTGCGGCGGTTGGGTCATCACCGTCCCGGGCGTCGACGGGTTCACCCACGGGCTGGAAAACAGCACCCGCGCAGCGTCGGTGACCATAAGGAAGCCATGCTCTGTCGCGTCGGCGGCATAGGCATCGGCCGCATGCCGCAAGACGAAGTCGCTCTCGAAGCGGCGGCGGATGACCGGCACGCCGCGGCGCGGATCCACCGACGACACTTCCTTGGTCGCGCCGTCGATGGCGACCGCGGTCCACTGCCCCGCGCGCGGCAGCGTCGGGGCTCCGCTGACGGCGAGCACGAATTCCGGTGCCGGCCCGGCCAGTGCCACCTCGAGGTGCGAGAGGTGCATGGCAAGGGTGCCGCCCAACCGGATCGTCGCGTCGATACCGCCGCCGATCGGGTGGCCGACTCTCCTCATCAACGCGGCGAACTGCGGGGGTCCCGGCACATTGACTGCGTTGACGGCCGGCGGTTTCGTCGGGTCGTCGACCGGCATGATCTGCACGTAGCCCTCGTGGTCGCGGATCGGAACCACCTGGCCCTCGCCGCCGGCACCGTCGGGGCTCAGAACCACGTCGGCGTCATAACGCACTTCCTGCCAGATCCATCCGCCGCCGGTATGGACCAACGGCTTGTCGAGGATTCGGATGTTGCGGATGTTGCGGTATTCCTCCACCACCCCGGTCGCGATCGGCGCGTACCGCGTGCAGTCGCCGTTCTCGATCGCCACCCAGCCGCTGTCGAAGCGATGCACGATCCCGGAGTTGGTCCGTTCGAGGATGATCGTGCGCACGACGCGCGGTTGCGGCGCCCACAGCCGCGACTGCAGCTGAATCACCTCGAAGGAGGTGCGGCCCACCAGCACGTCGAACCGGACCGTCGTGACGCCGGTGTTCTCCTCGAACACGGGCGCGCGCCATTTGCTGAAGGTGCTCAGCCCGAATCCGGACAGGTCGGCCTGGTGCAGTGGGACCGACGTGTCGAACGAATCGTTCACGATCGTCATGACTTCGTTGGACAGCACACTGTTGAAGTTGTTCTTGTTCGGCTTCCGGAAGTTGCTCGTCTGGCTCATGGCCCCGGGCATCAGCCTGTTGGCGTCGTCGGGACCGGTCGACACGCCGTCACCGAGGGCGATCAGCCGCAGGTATGCCGCTGCCAGGAACACGTTGTCGGGATCCTGGTAAAAGACGTGTTCGTGCAGCGCTGCCGAGACTAGGAATCTGCCTTCGACGGGTCGGCCGTCGCCCAGCGACATGTCGACGTACGCGTGCAAGCCGAACGGTAGGCCGAACAACGCGGCGGCGCGATGCTCGCCGAGAAAGAGGTCCATGATCTCGGCGCCGACGCTCACGGGTAGCACAGGCACCAACTCGACCGTGCGGTCCCGGTACGCGGCCACGAAAGTCGGCCCGCCATGTGCCGTCGATGGGACCCAGTCGTCGAAATTCGTCGCCGCGTTGACGTTGGGCACGACATGCACGGGCTCCCAATGAGTTTGGGGCTGCATCATCAGGTGTACCTCGTGAAGCGGCAAGGTCATCCGGTTGTAGTCGTCGATCACCGCCGAGACCGACACCGGATCCTGGTGTGGTCGCACCGCGACGCCGAACCGGTGAGACGACAGGTCGATCAGCGCCAGATAATCCCGCGCTCCGCCGGTGACGCTGCGGAATCTCCTGCGGGCGAGATCGCGATCGTGGTCCGGATCGCCCTCATCGTCGCGCGGAGGAGTGGGAACGCTTATCGGGCGGGTGAGTTCGGCCTGCATCCAGGGGCGCTCGTGGTCCACCCAGATCAGCCTCACGGCCAGTGCCGATCCCTGCTCGTTGACGTCGAGATGCTCGATCTGCCAATTGGCCGCGTACGGATCCGGCAGCATCGGCTGTGCCAACCGCACATCGAACACCAGTCGGCCGTGACCGTCCTCCAGCCTCCACGGGGAGGTCCCGCTGCCCACGAACGCAATTTGCCTCGGCGGCCGCACGTGCAGATAGAGGTTCTCGAGCGCATACCCGCAGATCCTGTCCGGAACCGCGGTAACCGTGGCGACGCAATGCGCCCGGAACAGTCCGTCATTCTCGGCGATGAGCGAAAGCGAGCTGACCGTGCCGTCGAACTCGAACGGCTTGCCCGTCGCTTCCATCGGCAAGTCCCAACTGTTGACCAGCCGGCCGTGTTTGATGCCGACGATGTCCGCGCCGCCACGGCGGCTGGCGTGGCGCAACCACGACACGGTCGTGCCGCCCATTGCGGCGGTGCTTCGTACTGCCCCCCAGAGCGTGAAATCGATGGAGGCGCTGTCGGACTGCGCCTGCCCGGCTATTTCGATCCCGTACGCGTTGGCAGACACGGCTGTGATCCGCCACGCGGTATGGCCGGCGACGCCGGTGATGTGGCTGCGTGGCCCCCCGCTCATCAGCACGACCGCGGAACCGCCGTGGGCGGCCTCCTCCGGCTTCTCGACCGGAGTCGTGGCAATGGGAATTGACCACCCCGCGATGACGATTGCGGCGGGCTCGTCGAGCCGCAGGTCGAACAACGATGAGCGGCTTGAGCTGATACTCCACGTCTCACCGCCGGGTTGGTACGGGAACAGGACCGCTTCTGGGGTCGCGACGGCGTCGCCCGTCGGCGTGGCGAATTGAAGGTTCTTCCCGAACTCCTGTATTTCGAGTGCTCCGGTTATCACCGGCGAACCGCCGCTGTGGACGCGCAGCGTTGCGGGCAGCCGGACGGCCACCGCGTCACCGTCGGAACCGCCGGGTGCCGGCGGTGGCGGCTGCTCGGGCCGCACCGTGAGAGTCCAGGTGGCGCCGTGCGGAAGCACGAAGGCGCCGGGCTCCTCGGACACCGGGGTGGCGCTGTTGACGGTGAGCTCGCCACCGGCGATGCGCAGCGCCGCAAACCCCGAAGCGCCGGCCGCCAGGAAATCGGCGCGGATCCACACCGTTCCAGGGGGAAGGGTGAATGAAGCCGCGTTGTCGCCCGCGGCGGTTCCCTGCGGAACCAACAGAACTGTCTCACTGATTTCGAAGAAGCCGCCCACCGATCTGGTGGCGATGACGCTGACAAGGTCCGTACTTGCGTAGAACGAGAATTGGATGAGCGCGCAGTCGGAGTCGATGAACGGGCCGAAGACCCTGACGGGAGCTTCCGCGGCCGAGTTGATGGCCAGATACTCTTCCCGCACAAACCGCAGCCGCTGCGCTCTGGCGGCGAACCTGTCGGCGAGGGCACCACCCGACTCGGCGGCCTCCCATATTTCGGGTTCTACTCCCGGCTCTGTCGTCACCGGACGCGAGGCCGGATCCTCGAGGATCAAACTCGCGGCGACCATCTTTCGCGTCTCGGCGAGAGTGTTCGGATCAACGCCCGCGGCCCACGTCAGCTTGCCGGTCAACTCGGTCAGTCGCTTTAACACGACATTCATCGCGACCCCCCTCCTACAACGCATGACGCGTGGATCTCGACGCCAATCCTAAGGTGACAGGCGGAGGCCAGTAGGGCTATTCGACCACTGGCCAGAAATTCGTCCCGGCGGCCGGATTCGGTGGATAGGATGGCTATTTCGTCGATTCCGCTCTACGACGTGGCGCTGTCAAGAAGGCAAACATGGATCCGCACTCAATCAGCCCACGGAATCTGTGCGCGCGGTTGGCGCCAGGCCAGTTGACCACCGCAAGAGTCGAGCTAAAGTCCCAAACGTCGACCACGATGACCGCGTCCATCGAAGGTGGAGACGGCGCAGTGAGCCTGTCGCAGATCGTCGTCTTCCGACTTATTCGCCGTCCGCCAACCCAGCAGGAAATCGAGGACCTCCCGCCGGTGCCGCCGTCCCTGCGCGAACGGCTCATTCGTGAGGGTGTCGAGGACGAACTCGTTTCTGCGCAGATGGACGGAGATGTGCCGGTAAATGTTCCGGCGGGTTCCACAGCCAGGTTCGAGCTGGCCCTTGCCGCGCCGCCCATCGACCCCGGTCGAGCACTCACGGGAATCCTCGTCATCGAGGGCATCGTCGGCACAGTTCGCGTCGAGGTTCCTGTCGTGATCCTCGTCGGTGTGGGCAGCGCCCGTCCCGACGTGGTATTCGGTCGCGAATCCGACGCGCTGGCGCCGGGTGAATCCGAGGTGCACTCACTTTCCGTTGAAAAGGCGCCGACGTCAGCTATCGTCGTCGTGCGGATTGTCCATCGGGATCCCGCAACACACTCGATGATTCGACTCAAATTCATCAGTGCCCGCACTCCGGTTCGCAAGTTCTACACCCCGGAAGAACTCGAAGAGCTTCCCGCTTTCCCTCCCTCGATTCGCGAGGAGGCGGCAAGGAACGGCTACTTCGACTACAAGGAGACGGCTCGGGCGCAAGAGTGTGAACCACTGCCTGTCAGGGCGGGGCAGCTCGTCTACGGCCAGGTCGAATTTCTAGTCCCCGCGGACGACTTTCCCGACTACGTGAACGCGCTGCTGTCGATCTACGCGACGACGTGGGAGCACGTGGATCTGCAGTTGCACATTACGGTGGCGGAAATGACATTCGAATTGTCGACGACATCACTGGCGGTGCGCCAGGGCAGCAGTGAAGACATGTCGATAGATATCGACTCGGTAGCCGGCCCGGATACGGTGGCGCAGCTCGGAATTGGGACTCAATACGCCGACCGGGTCGGCGACTGGCGCGTCGAACCGTCGAGTGTCCTCGTGCCCCGCCACGGTTTGGTCCATCGGCCCATCAAGGTCTTCGTTGCCCCGGACACGCTCGCGATCGCGCATCCGACTTCCTTCGATCTCAGCGCGTTCGACGGGCTGCTTCATCGCTTCCAGTCGTTCGAGTTGACCGTCCTGCCGGGCAGGGTGATCGCTCGTGTCCTGCAGTCGCTGGCCTCCGGAGCGCCCGGGTCGACAGTGACCTGCATGGTCGAATTGGCAACGGAGGGAGGTTTTCACGAGGTCACCTTCACTCTCAGTTCTCCCCCGTCCGGTGTCCAGATGGCGCCCGTCACCGTCGACGTGCACTACACACAGCCCCCGAAACAGGTCGCGATTCCGTTGACCATCTCCTCGTCAGCGCCGCTGGTGGACGACGCGACAGTGGGAATTCGGTGGACGAGCAATGATGGCGCAGGAGAGGGCGTGCTCTACACCAAGATCGACATCGCCTGGCCGTTCGAATCACGGAAGTTCAACCGCACAATCACCACTCCGTCCGGCACGGCGTTGGGCGGGACCACCGAGCTTACGGTTCGCAGCGATGGCACGTGGACGTTCACCGGGCATATGCACAACCGCAACGGCTTCGACCCGTACGCCTTCCGTGTGGGAGTCGTGCTGCGCGCACCTGACGGCAGAACCTGTGTGGCCGCATTGAAGAGCGGAACCGTCGGGGGCACGCTCGACAGCACGCCTAGAGACTATTACTGGACCGAGAACAGCGCCGAGCCCAACGTCATGCTCCGCACGCTGTGGGGTGGAATTCGCAGTGCAACAGCTGATTTCAGCGTTTGGTACGAGGACACCGGGATCCTCGGCACCCTCGAGGACATCGCGGTCGCGGTCGCTGAGTTCCTCGCCATCACCGTCGTCGCCGGGCCGGGTGTGGCCGCGGCCATTGTGATCGGTTCGGAACTCGGCGCCCTGACCGAGATACCGTTCCTGCATCCAACGATTCTGGCCGGCGTATTCGCCGCGGCCGGGATCGTGATGATCCTCGGGCCCGGAATGATCGTTCCCGCAGTGGTTGCCGGTATCGCGGCGCTCGTCGAGGTCGATGCTCGACAACTCCGACCCAGCGAGAAGAGAGAAGCGGAGCGGGTCTTCGGCGACACGCTTCCCGTCGATCGGATTCTCATCACCAACTTCGACCGGGGCGGCCGCGCATTCTGCATGCCACACGTCGACGGCTCCATCCTGGTGTGCCTCGGCGACAGATACGATGATCCACTTGCGACGGGCCCTGCGGCCAATACGTTCATCCATGAACTCACCCACGCCTGGCAGATCGCCCGTCGTCCGGAGGTTGCGACGCTCTTGATTGAAGCCGCCATCAACGACATTCGAGGAGATGACGCCACCTACACAGAGGCACCGTTGGCGCTCGACGGGCGACCCTGGGGTGAATACGGAATCGAACGCCAGGCTCAGATCGTCGACACGTGGTACGACATTGCGGCCCTTCACAGAGCGATGAAGCATCCCGGCAATCCGCGTGACCACAGCCTCGACGTTCCCGAGGCAACGGCAATGACGGCTTTCCACTACATCCAGAACAACATCAGAATGGGTATCGCGTAGCGATTTTGGAGCGCGAGCGATCACGACCACGTCGCCGCTTAAGGTCAGTGCGTGACCGCAATTACGTTGACCGTGTCTCCCAGGGCGGTGAAGTCGATCACCTCAGTGCCGACATTGTCGACAAAACCGTTAACTGAAACTGCTCAAATCGCCTGTAACACATTGAAATTGACCGTTGCAGATACGGTCCCGGTACGCCGTCGGTACGACTACAAATCGCCCCTGGACGCCGGGGTGACGCCGGGGTGATAGGCGGCCGCGCCAAGTAGCTACCCGAGGACGGGGTGACGGGACGATGTTTTCGTCGGCGGCCGGTTATCGCGATTCCCGGGCGGCCCCGCGGTGAGGTCGTACGATACTGGCGGCCGTACCACCGGCGCGACCAAGCCTGTCGACATGAGCTCGACGTCGATTGGCCGAACCCAACGTGGTGTTCCTGCGCGTCATCGAGCCGCCGTCAGCTGGTCGCCCAGCCGTGAGGCCAGCGAGGAAAGCCCGCCGCTGCGGCTCAGTTCCAGCGCGGAGATCTCCACATCCAGTGCCATAGTGACCCGGGCGCGCAACTCGACCGCCATCAGCGAATCCAACCCGAGTTCGGGCAGCGGCGTGTGCCAGTCGACCGAGTCGCCGGGGATGCCTAACACTTCGGCCACCTGTTCGACCAGCATGTGGGTAAGCGCCCTGACTCGCTCCTCAACTGGCATCGCGGCGAGTTCGGCGCGCACGGAATCGCTGGCGGCACCGGTGCCCTTGGCCGCATTGATATGGCCGGCGAACCTCGGGGTGCCGGCCGACGGCGGGTGCATCCTCCCCCACACCGCCCAGTCGATGTCGGCGATCGCCACCTGGATCGGGTTCAGGCCGATCGCCGCGTCCAGGTAGTCGCAAGCAGCGCTCAGAGGTAGTGGGCGGTGGCCGGTCAGGGCCAAGTAGCTGGCGACCTCCTTGCTGGAGACGGCCATGCCACCCGCGAGCGATCCCCAGTTCACCGACAGCGCCGGTAGTCCGAGGCTCGCCCGGTAGTGGGCCAGAGTGTCCAGCACCGCGTTCGCCGCCGCGTAGCTGAACTGCGGAATGGTCCCGCCTAGGCTGGTCACCGAGCTGTAGAGGACGAAGTGGTCCAGTTCGATCTCCGCCAAGGCCTCGTGGAGGATGAACGCACCGCGGGCCTTGGCAGAGAGCACCGAGTTCAAACCGTGCTCGCTGATCTGGCCGAGTGGTTCATCCACGATGACGCCGGCTGCGTGGAACACGCCGCGCAATGGCGGGCCGCCGGACAACCGAGCGAGCAGCGCGTCCACGCTCGCTCGGTCGGCCACGTCAACCTGCTCGACCCGTACGTCGGCGCCTCCGGCGCGCAGGGCCTCCACCGCCGCCTGCTGATTGGCGGTGGCGGCACCGCGTCGCCCGGCAAGCACAACCGTGCCGGCGCCCTTGGTGGCTAACCAGGCGGCGGTGGCCAGACCGAAGTCCCCGAGACCACCGGTGACCAGGTAGGAGGCGTCTGACCGGATGCTGGTGACCGGCCGCGCCGGCTTGACCGGTGGCGCCTGCTCGGTGAAGTCCAGCACGATCCGGCCCAGATGGGTGGAACGGGCCACGTGATCGAAGGCATCCGCCAGTTGCGACACCGGCATGATGCGGGTGGGCAGCAGGTCGTACTCCTCGGCTCCGATCATGGCGACAACTTCGCGGTATACCTGCAGCAGCAGGTCCTTGCGGTGCGCCACCATACGGTCGAGGTCGACGGAGATCAGCGACAGGTTTTTGTTGAAGACGGCCATGTCGATGAGCCGACCACCGAAGATCTCGGTCTTGCCGACCTCGACTACTCGGCCGAACTCCGCGGCGACCTCCAGATTGGCCAGCACCGCCTCACCGGGGGCGGAATTCACGACTACGTCGGCTCCGTGGCCATTGGTGATCTCGCGCACCTCCTCGGTCGCCGACAGCGACCGGGAGTCGACGACGTATTTGGCTCCGAGGGTTCGAAGCAGGTCGGCGCGCTCCGGGGTGGACGCGGTCGCGATCACCTGGGCACCCGCCTTCGCCGCGATCTGCACCGCGGCCATCCCGACGCCGCCGGCGCCACCGGCCACCAGCACCCACTCGCCGGACTGAACCCGGGCCGCGTGCTTGAGCGCGTAGTGCGCGCTCATCAACACCACCACCGAGCCGTAGGCCTCCAGGGTCAGGCCGTGATCGGATTCGATCGCGCCGGTGTCCACTCGGGTGGTGACGTAGCGTTGGGCCATTCCCGGTATGCCCACAAAGCACGACTCGCCCACGCTGAAGCGGCTGACCCCGGCACCGATCCGCGCGACGATCCCCATGCCCTCCATCCCGAGGCTCGGGCCGAAGTAGGTACCCGCCAGCTCGGCCTCACCGAGCACGCCAAGGACCTTCATCGGGTCCTTGAAGTTGAGGCCGATGCCCTCCATCCGCAGTTCGATCTCACCGGGCGCAGGGGCACGTCGCGGAATCTCCCGCAGCGCCAGGTCGGCCAGTCGTCCAGGCTGGGGCACTTCTATCTCGAAGTTCGCGTCCGGGTCGCTGAGCGGTCGTGCTTCTTCGAGCGCTTCCAGTCGGCCGGGCAGGCTGGACTGGTGGACGATGACCATCCGCAGGTCATCCCGCAGCGCGACCTCATCTGCATCGTCACTCGCGTAGGCCCCGCTGACCAGGGACTCCAGCACGACCGTACTCAATTGGCTGCCGTGATCAACATCGATAAGCCGCCAGTTGAGCAGCGGCTGCTCGTTGCGCAAGACTCGGCGGGCACCGACCAGGGCGGACGCGGCCAGGTCCGGCACCTCCCGGTCACCGGGCACCGACAACGCGCCTCGAGTGATCACCAGGCCGCGCATCGGCAGCTCGCGTCCCTCGAGCAGCGCCGCGTCCTGCACGTTCTGCACCGCGCGGGCCACCCCGGCCAGCATCGCCGGCAACTCACCGACCTGTAGCATCCGGTCGGATGGCGGCAGCTGGTCGTCGGCTGCGGTGGCCGCGATCAGGGCGATCACCATCGGGCGGGTGTCGTCGCGGTCGGCCGACACCACTCGACGCAGTTCTGCCTCCACGTCCGCACAGATCTGTTCCGGATCGCCTCCGTGGACCGTGAGCAGTTCCCCGCAAGCGGAAGGTGTCCCCAGCGCGGTACCGCGGTGGGTGGCGTAGTCGCGGGCCCACTGGGTCGACTCCTCGCCGGCCGCGACCAGGAACACCCGCTCGCTGGCCAGCGCCTCGGCCCGGCCAGCCGGGTCACGGGGCTCGCGCGGCTCGAACAGCGGCTCGAACCACAGCCGATCGAGTTCACTAAGCACCGGTTTCCGCGGACTGATCGGCCGTAACTGCACCCGGTGTAACTCGACCAGCACCTGACCGTCTGGGTCGGTGAGCACGACATCGGCGACCAGTTTTGCCTCGCCCGGCCACGGGGCAAGGCGGGTGACGCCGGCCAGGACCCGGTCGGGTAGATCGGCGAACTGCCGGACGTGTCGGATGGCGGCGGGCACCACCGTCCCATCGACGGACGCGTCATCCGCCCCGCCCAGCAGAGCGACACACTGCAGGGCGGCGTCGAGCACTGTCGGGTGAGCCTGGTGGTTGGAGGCGGCGATGCCAGTATCGGCGGCATCGATACGAGCCAGCACCCGGCCGTCGCTGACCTGGGCGTCCACGATCCGCCGGAAGGCCGGCCCGTACACCAGGCCACGCTCGGCCAGCCGCGGGTACAGCTCGTCGGCGGTAACGGCGGCGGCGTCGGTGAGCGAAGGGAGCGCGAGCGTAGGCCGGACCAAGCCGTCCACGATGCGTCCGCTCGCGTGCCCAGTCCAGCTTGTGGCCGAACTGCGCCGCGAGCTGACCGTGAACCGCCCGCTGGAAGACTCCACGGTCAGGCGCAGGCTGGGGACGTCGTTGTCCTCCACCACGAGCGGGGTGACGAACCGGACGTCGTCCAGCGCCGGGGCGGGACGACCGGTGGTCTGGGCTGCCGCGGCGAGTGCGGCGTCGACGTAGGCCGCACCCGGCAACACCACCATGTCTGTGACGACGTGGTCGCGCAGCCAGGGCAGTCGAGCGATTGCCAGCTCGGTCCGCCATTCCGGCTGACCGGCGTCGAACGGGTCACCAGGCAGCGCGCGGGCGTCACTGCTGCCCAGGTAGTCGTCGATGATCGGCTGTTCCATCGACCACAGGCGCACCCGCTGGAACCGGTGCGCCGGCAGCGGGCGCTGCGGCGGTAGGCCGTCGGAGGCACCGGGAGCGTGGTCGGTGTCCAGGGCGCCGGCGACGTAAAGGTCGGCCAACGCAGTCCGGACGCTGGTGTGGTCGTCGGCCTGCCGATTGAGAGTGCCGATCGAGGTTCCCGTCGCGCCCTTGAGGAGCAGGATCTCCTTGATATTGCCGGATAGCACAGGATGTGGGCCGACCTCGAGGAACACCCGCTCGCCGGAGTCGATCACCGCGGTCATCGCGTCGGCGAAGCGCACCGGCTCGCGGACATTCGCGCACCAGTACTCGGCGTCCCAGTCCGGCCCGGTGACCCGGGCGGAAGTCACCGTCGAGTACAGCGGGATGATCGGCTTCTGCGGGGCCAGGCCGGCCAGCGCCCGGGTCAGCTCGGGGAGGATCGGATTCATCAGGTGTGAGTGGTACGGCACCTCCACGCGCAGTTGCCGAGCGAAAATCCCCAGGCCGGTCAGTTCCTCGCTCAATTCGGCGATCGCCGAATGGGTGCCGGCCAGCGTCACCCCGGACGGGCTGTTCACGGCTGCGATGCACAGATCTTCGCGTGGGGTGATCGACTCCAGCGCCTCGGCCTCGCTCAGACCCACAGCAAGCATCCCGCCCGAGCCGGCCGTGGTGGCCTGCAGCCGGGAGCGGTGGTAGCTGACCTTGACCGCGTCTTCGAGGCTGAGCATGCCGCTGACGTAGGCGGCGCTCACCTCGCCGACGCTGTGCCCGACGATGGCCTTCGGGTGCACGCCGTAGTGCGCCAGTTCCGCTGCCAGGCCCACCTGGACGAGAAAGTTCGCAGGTTGAGCGACTGCGGTGCCGGCCACCCGAGAGTCGGCCTCGTCTCGGCGGAGTTCGCCGATCACGGACCAACCGGAGAGGTCGGCGAACAACTCGTCGACCTCGGCCGCAGCCCGGGCGAACGGCCCACCGGCGGCGAGCAGGTCCCGGCCCATCCGCCACCACTGCGGACCCATGCCGCTGAACACGAAGACCGGGGAGGTGCCGTCGGCGACGGTCCGGCCTCCGGCCACGGACGCGTCGACGACCGCTGTAAGCCGGGCGAGCAGATCGTCGCGGTCACCGAACGGCACGGCGAACCGATAGTTGTGGTGCGCCCGTCGCGACCACATGGCGTCCGCCAGGGCAACCGGGTCCACCGCTGGGTCCGCGACGAGCGGAAGCAACTCCTGCGCCAGCTGACGGGCACCGTCGGCGTTGCGTCCGGACACCGGCAACACCTGGGCCGGCGCCCGCCGGGTGACCGTCGGGGTGGGCGTCGATGCCTCCACGAGGACCGTGTGCGCGTTTGTGCCGCCGTAGCCGAAGCCGTTCACCGACACCGCTGCTGTCGGGTGGTCGGCCGGGAACGGTTCGGCCTCGGTGATCACCCGCAACCGGTGCTCGGTGAACGGGATCGCCGGGTTCAGCCGGTTCAGTGTCGCCTGGGGCGCCAGCTGGCGATGATGCAGGGTGAGCGCGGCCTTGATCACGCTGGCCACGCCGGCCGCCGCTTCGAGGTGGCCGATGGAGTTCTTGATCGATCCGACGACCAGGTCGGTGGTGCGGCCCTCGACTCGGCCCAAGGCCTCACCGAGGGCGGCCATTTCCAGCGGATCGCCAACCGCGGTACCAGTGCCGTGTGCTTCGACGTATCCGATTTGTTCTGGGCGCAGACCGGACTCGGCGGTCACCCGGCGGATGAGGTCTGCCTGCGCCTCGGGGTTGGGGACGGTGATACCTGACGTGCGTCCGTCCTGATTGACGCCGGTGGCCCGTATGACGGCGTAGATCCGGTCATGATCGCGGGTCGCGTCCGCGAGCGGCTTGAGCACGACAACGCCGGCGCCTTCACCGCGGGCATAGCCGTCCGCCGCCGCGTCAAACGTCTTGCTGTGCCCGTCCTCGGCGAGAAACCGGCCCTTGCACATTCCAATGAACATCTGCGGGGTGAGCATCGCGTTCACGCCGCCGACCAGGGCCAGCTCGATCTCGCCGCGGGCGATCGCTTGGGTGGCCTCGTGCAAGGCGACCAAGGAGGATGAGCAGGCGGTGTCAATGGTCATGCTTGGCCCGCGCAGGTCGTAGACGAATGAAAGCCGGTTGGACAGCATGGTCAACATGCCGGCCGTGGGGGTGTGGGAGTTCGCCGCGGCGATGCTGGCCGGCAGGTGGCGGAGCACCATGTTGTCCGCCGTGAAGCCACCGACGTAGACACCCACCGGCCGACCGGCGACTCGGCCCGACACCCCGGCGTCATCCATCGCTTCCTGGGCGACCTCTAGCAGCAACCGTTGCTGGGGGTCCATGATCGAGGCTTCGCGCGGCGAGATCCCGAAGAACTCCGGGTCGAAGTCCCACAGCGACTCCTGCAGAAACCCGCCGCTGCGGATATACATCCGGCCAGGCATGTCTGGGTCGGGGTCGTAGTAGCGATCCAGGCTCCACCGGTCCGGGGGCACCTCGATGATCCCGTCGCCTTGGGCAAGCAGGAAATCCCATAGTTGGTCAGGTCCACGCACCTTGCCAGGAAGCCGGCATCCGATCCCCACGATCGCTACATGAACAATGCCGATGGTCTCCCCCTTCGAGAAATGCCGCTTTGCCAGTCGCGTCATCCGCCGAACAGCTGACGTTCGACGTCGATGAATCGAGATTTAGCTGTGTGGACCGGAAAGCGCCCGCTCGTCCTTAGGAGAAGAGCGTAGGAGAAAACCTTCAGAAGTTGAACACGTTTGCGGGAATTTCGCCGCTCTCGCGGTGCGGCGGGTCGTGGACAAGCATGTTCTCGTCGATTCGCCTGGCGCAGACATCGAGAGTCGCGTAGTTTCATGTCCTGCACCCGGGGAGGTCTTCGGCGAGTTGAGACGCTAGACGCGCCCCGTCATGCCGCCCACAGTGCGGTCACATGCGAACTCCAGCATTAGACAGAGAACGCGAATGGGAGGTAACGCGATCGCGATGACTCAGTCATCTCTTCCCGCTCTGCTGCAGCAGCGAGCCAGCGAGCAGCCCAGTGCCACGGCCTACACCTTCATCGACTATGAGCTGGACCCTGGCGGCTTTGCCGAGAGCCTCACTTGGTCGCAAGTACATCGGCGAGCACTCGTCGTTGCAGAGGCGCTGAGACTTTGCGGGTCGGCTGGTGATCGGGCTGCGATATTGGCCCCGGAGGGACTCGACTACATCGCTGCATTTCTGGGAGCGCTACAGGCGGGCTTCATCGCGGTGCCTCTGCCGGCACCGCGGTTCGGTGTTCACGATGAACGCGTGTCGTCGGTGTTGCAGGATTGCTCGCCGTCCGTCATTCTCACGACGTCCTCTGCCGTTGATGAAGTCACCAAATATGCGCGCGACCAGAACGGGCGCTCTCGCAGCTCTGTCATCGAGGTCGACTCGCTGGATCTCTACTCTCCCCGCGAGCTCAATCCGATTCGTTGTTCGCATCCCAGCACAGCCGCGTACCTCCAGTACACCTCGGGATCGACCCGCCAGCCGACGGGTGTCGTAATTTCGCATAAGAACGTTCTTGCGAACATCGAACAGACATGCAGTGTTTACTTCGAGGACTCCGGAAATCTCCCTCCGCCGGGGCTTCGTTTGGTGTCGTGGCTGCCGTTCCATCACGACATGGGTCTGATTTTCTCACTTTGTGCACCGCTGTTTGCCGGAACTCCGGTTGTGCTCCTGAGCCCGTTATCATTCTTGCAACGGCCAGCCCGCTGGATGCAATTGCTTGGCAAAAATGGCCTGTCGTATTCCTGTGCACCCAATTTCGCCTTTGATTTGGCGGCTCGAAGGACATCGGACGATGATATGGCCGGGCTTGACCTCGGGGACGTCCTGTGGATTACCAACGGTGCAGAAAGAGTACATCCGCTAACGATCAAACGCTTCAATGAGCGCTTCGCCCGCTTCAATCTCAAGGACACGGCCATACGGCCGTCTTACGGACTCGCGGAGGCTACCCTGTTTGTGGCGGCTCCTAAGGTGGGGCGCCCGAAAACTTTCCGTTTTGACTACGAGCACTTGTCAAGCGGTGAGGCGAAGCTCTGCAGAAACGGAGCCGGCGGCGGTATCGACCTCGTCAGCTACGGCGTCCCACGTGCGTGCACGGTGCGAATCGTGAACCCCGAAACTAAGGTAGAGAATCCGCCTGCAACAATCGGTGAAATTTGGGTTCACGGGGAAAACGTGTCCGTGGGATATTGGCAGAAGCGCCGTGAAACCGAGCGCACCTTCGGCGCTAAAATTGTTGACCCGTCACCCGGCACCCCGGACATCCCGTGGCTGAGGACCGGAGACTTAGGAGTCATTTTTGATGACGAATTGTTTATCATGGGGCGCATAAAGGATCTGCTCGTTGTCGACGGACGTAATCACTATCCAGACGACATCGAGGCGACGATCCACGAAATAACCGGCAGCCGGGTCGCGGCGATATCCGTGCTGAATGACTGCGGCGAGCAGCTTGTCGCCATCGTAGAACTCAGCAAGCGGGGTGAATCCGGTCAGGAGCGCACGCAGGAACTCCGTTTGGTAAAGCGAGAAATCATTTCGGCAATATCGGCTTCGCACGGTTTACGTGTGACCGATCTCGTTCTCGTGCCGCCCGGCTCGATTCCGGTCACCACAAGCGGCAAGATTCGACGGTCAGCCTGTGTCGAGTGTTATCAGCACGATGAATTCAAACGGTTGGATGTTCCTGCGGGTCTTCTGGCTGAAACGTGGTAGGGGTCAGGCAACTGCCACGCTCGTACATAAGGTTTGTGGGGCGGGCGGGGCTCGAACCCGCGACCAACGGATTATGAGTCCGCGGCTCTAACCGACTGAGCTACCGCCCCCTGCTCACAGCTTCGCGGCACCAATGGTCGCACACGCTGCTCATGCCCCATCGGCGGCAGGGAGGGGCATCCATGAACGACCTCGACCAGGCCATCAACAACCGGCACTCGACCCCCGTCTTTCTGCCCGACAGGCGGCGCCGCGGTGTAGAGGTCGAACGGCGTCAGTCGTCTTCCACGACTACTGAGCCAGCGACACCGTCTGCCCGTCGGCCTCGACGGAGAACAGTTCGGTGCCGTCCTCGACGAGCGGCGCGTCCACACCGAGCGACACCATGATCTTATTGGCCGCGTTGCGCATGACGTCCCACGTCAGCTCCAACGCCTGGTCCTCGGAGAAGTGCTCGTGTACTCCCGCGGCCACGTCGGCACCGATCTGAGACGGCGACCAGATCAGCGCATCCACGTAGCGCAACGCCGCCTTCTGCGCGTCGGTCAAACCGTCGGCGGACTCGAACTGCTCGATCTGGCCGTAGAGGTCCTCGGTCCCGCCGGCATCCAGCGCGTTGGTCTCGCGCCGTGACTTGCACAGCCGGCAGTTGTGCTGCGCCGCCCCCCGCAACCGGACCACCTCGGTGGTGACGGGATCCAGAGCCCGCAGCCGTGCCACCGCCGGGATGAACCCGTTCAGCAGCGCGTCGATCGGATCGGTCTCGTGATCCCATTCCACCGCACCACCATTGCCCGGCTTGCCGAGCCCGAGGGCATCGAGTCCGGCCCACACGCGGGGCACGAAATCGGCGACGAAGATCATCACGACCGTCCGAAACACGTTGTCGCCCAACACAGACAGCAGCTGCTTGCGCTGGTTGGCGCCGATTTCCGACACGTCGACGGCGAACTGCTCGGTGAACGCCGCCACCACGGACTCACTCTCGGAGGCACCGTCGACCCAGTCCATCTCCATCGGCAGCGGATGCAGCGACAGCGCCCGCCCGCACGTCAGCCGCGTCAGCGTGTCGAGGCGCCCGTCCCCCGATGACATCGCCACCAGCGCGGCGATGCGTTCGGCCAGTCTTTCGTCATTCACCCATGGATTATTGCGCCTGGCTCACCGACGACATGTGAAAGTCGGGGATCCGCAGCGACGGCATCGTCACCCGCGTCACCCAGTCGCCCCACTCACGCGGCAGTGTGCGGTCGGTGGCACCTGCCTCGGTGGCCCGTCGCAACAGGTCCAGCGGGCTTTCGTTGAACCGGAAATTGTTGACGGCCGCCGTCACCTCGCCGTCCTCCACGAGGTAGACGCCGTCGCGAGTGAGTCCCGTCAGCAGCAGCACCGCCGGATCGACCTCGCGGATGTACCACAACGTGGTCAGCAGCAGGCCGCGCTCGGTGCTCGCGATCATGTCCGCCAGGCTGGCCGACCCGCCCGCCATCAGCAGGTTGTCCGCCGGCACCGCCACCGGTGCATCGAACTCCGCGGCCGACGCGCGCGGGTACGCCAGCGTGTTGACGGTGCCGTCGCGGATCCAGTCAGTGCGCCCGATGTCCATCCCGTTGTCGAAGACCGACGCCCGCTCCGACGACGACGACGTTGTGACGAACGGCGTGCACGCCAACCCGTCGGCGAACGGATCGGAGTACAGCGTCAGCGGCAGATCGGTGAGCTTCTCCCCCACCCGCGTTCCGCCGCCGGGAGCCGACAGCGCGGTGCGCCCCTCCTCCGCACCGCGGCCGTCCATCGTCCACCACAGGTAGATCATCATGTCGGCCACTGCCGACGGGGGCAGGATCGTCTCATAGCGTCCGGCGGGCAGTTCGACGGTGCGCCGCGCCCAGCTCAGCCTCGTGGACAGCCGCTCGAGCATCGAATCCGTTGGGACATCGTCGAAGTCGGGGGTGCTGAACCCGACCCATGCACTGGCGCCGTCACGTTTGCCGTTGATCTCCACCGAACCCGTCCGCTGTGTGTAGCGCCGCCGCAGCCGATTCGACGTGGCCAGGAACGTCGTCTCGACCTCGTGCCGGGCGAACCCGTACAGCTGATCCGGGCCGCCGAACCCGCGCGCCGCCAGGCTGCCCGCCACTGGAAGGAACGCCTGCACACTTGTGCCCGGCACCGGGGCGTCCCAGTCGTCGGGTTCGTCGTCACCGGGTATCGGCGGCGCGCTGTCCCGGGCCTCCGGCGCCGAGCGCGCCGCGTCCTGCGACGCCGCCACCAGACCCGCAATAGACGACGGTTCCACCTCACTGGAGCGCACCGACCCGACGCGCGCGGTCTTACCCTCGCGCACAATCGATATCACCGTCGTATGCCGACTCACCGATTCGCCGTTGGTGGTCATCGAGTTGCCCGCCCACCGCAGTGACGCGTCAGCACGGTCGGTCACCAACACGATCGTCTCGTCGGCCTTACCCAGTCGGCCGGCCTCGGCCAGCGCTAGATCGACTACCCGCTGTGCTCCGATCACGACTAGTGTCCCGCCTCGGTCCGCGTGTTGAGCACGTTCACACCGCGGAAGAGCGCCGACGGACATCCGTGACTCACGGCGGCGACCTGGCCGGGCTGTGCCTTCCCGCAGTTGAACGCACCGCCGAGGCGCCACGTCGCCGGCCCGCCGACGGCTTCCATCGATCCCCAGAAGTCCGTCGTGGTCGCCTGATACGCGACGTCGCGAAGCTGACCGTCGAGGCGACCGTCGCGGATGCGGAAGAACCGCTGCCCCGTGAACTGGAAGTTGTAGCGCTGCATGTCGATTGACCACGACTTGTCGCCGACGATGTAGATGCCGTCCTGCACTCGGGCGATGAGATCGTCGGTGCTCAAGTCATCGGTGCCGGGTTGCAGCGACACGTTGGCCATCCGCTGTATCGGCACGTGATGCGGTGAGTCGGCATACGAGCAGCCGTTGGATCGCCCGACACCCAGCCTCGGCGCGAACACCCGGTCGAGCTGATAGCCGACGAAGATCCCGTCACGCACCAGGTCCCAGCGCTGCGCCTGCACTCCCTCATCATCGAAACCGATACTGGCCAAACCGTGTTCGACGGTGCGGTCCGCGGTGACGTTCATCACCGGCGAGCCGTAGCGCATGGCACCCAGTTTGTCCGGCGTGGCGAACGACGTGCCGGCGTACGCCGCCTCGTAGCCGATGGCGCGGTCGTATTCGGTGGCGTGCCCGATCGATTCGTGGATCGTCAGCCACAGGTTGGTCGGGTCGATCACCAAATCCGTCGGCCCTGCCGAAACGCTTGGCGCTTTGGCCTTTTCGGCCAGCAGAGACGGCAGCTGCGCAAGCTCGTCGGACCAGTTCCACACGTCGTCGCTAGCGATGACCTCCCAGCCCCGGGCGGTCGGCGGCGCCAACGTACGCATCGTTTCGAACGTGCCTGCCGCGGCGTCGACCGTCACCGCCTCCAGCGTCGGCATCAGCCGCACCCGCTGCTGGGTGATCGATGAGCCGAACGTGTCGGCGTAGAAGGTCTGCTCCTTGACCGCGTGCAGCCCGGCCGAGACGTGGTCGACACCATCGGCGGCCATCAGCCGCCCGGAGTATTCGCCCAGCACAGCGATCTTGTCCGACGAGGCGACCGTGAACGGGTCGATGCGGTAGTCCGACACCCAGCTGACATCGGAGTAGACCGGTTCGGGGGCCAGCTCGATGCGCTCGCCGTTCAGCGGCGCCAGCGTCCTCGCCACGTGCACGGCCCTGCGCGCAGTGTCGGCGGCCGTGGCGGGGTCCAGCTCGGCGTGGGACGCGAAGCCCCACGTGCCGTCGACGATCACCCGTACCGCCAGGCCGATCTCCCGATTGACGACGGCGGCCTCCAACTCGCTGTCGCGCAGCTGTACGTGTTCTGTCGTGATGGCGTGAATGCGCAGGTCGGCGTAACTGGCTCCGGCGGCCGCGGCCGTCGACAGGGCCGCGTCGGCCAGCTCATGGCGCGGCAGCCCGAGGAAGTCTGCATCGACTCGGCGGTGCGCTGTCACGCCACCACCGTAGTGGTGGCCCCATCGGCGGGCTTTAATGACTCGGTGGCCGCCCGAGGTGTCCGATCCGCCGCACTGGGTTACGGCTTGCTGGCGCCCAGCCTCTTCGGCGTCGTCACGTTCATGCTGTTACCGATGCTGGCGTCGGCGGCGGTCGGCTCGGGGGAACAACTCACCCACCCAACCGTGAAGGTGCCGGTCCCATCTGACCCGTGAGCGGATTCACCTTTGCCGTCGCGCCTGTCTGTGCCCGCTGCTGCGCCGCTTGGGACAGCGCATTGAGCTGCTCCATGATCTGACGCCGGTCTTCTTCGGATTGCTGGTAGAACGTCCACATGCCCCAGGCGGCGGGCCGCACATACAGCGTCACTTGCTGCCGACCACGAGGGTTCGGCGCCAGCACCGCAGGAACGGCAACGACTCGGTCCAGCGTCGCCGAACTGACCATTTCCTCCGCGATCTTCTTCACATCCACCCAGTCCTGAAGCTCATAGACCGACGACTGATGGGCCGTGTGCGCCGGACCCTGGAGGGTGAGATACCACGCCATCCCGCGTCTCCTTTAGCTCGTCGTAACAGCGCCAGCATAAAACGAAGGGTTAGCGCATCGTTCAGCGCTACCGCTTCAAGGCCAGTGCTCGGTACCTGCGGGGCCATCGGTTGCGGCAGCCACTCGCTGAGCATCTTCTAGCGCACGGCTCACCTGGTCGCACAACATCGAGCAAGTGCCGTACCTACTGCCGGGTTTGAGCAGTTGGTCACAACCCTCTCGGTGACAGGCCTGCTTCTGCCTGCGCTGGTGGCTGCGCCCACCTCGGTGACGTGTGGGCGGGACTGTCTCGTGGTCAAGAAAAGGCTCCTTATTCAAAGGCTGCCGTGCCACGGTTAAAACTCACTGGGCCATTCCCATGTGATCTTGTACTTTGCTGGCTACCATCCCTAGCCATGGGGGAAGTAACAGCAGCAATCCTTATTTGCGGCGTCCTGATCGTCGTCGGTGTGGGCATGACCATCTGGAAGCTTGGCGTCGATCCGGTTGTCGCCGTTGGTGTCGGAGCCGTGCTGTTCGTCGCGGCAGGCGCGCTGACGCACTACGAGACAGCCGAGCGGCGATGATCGCCTGGCAAAGTTAGTGGTTGAATCGGCACATGGGGGAGCCTATTAACCACAGGAGCAATACTCACGAGGTTAATTACCCACGTTCACTGGCCGCTCTTGCCTAGTGTCCGACGGCTCTGTGGCGGGGAGGGAGGTCCGGACGAATCCCCGGACCTCCCTCCGAGTTGGTTAGGCGGCGTCGTACAGACGCACCACGCCGGCCGGGTTAGCGAACCCGAACGAAACCCGAGCGGTCGCAAGCGCCGTAAGAGCGCGGCTGACGGATTCTTGGGAGATGGTCCACCCGGTGTAGACCGCGATCCGCTCCCGCAGAGCGGAGAGCGCGACCTCCAGGTCGAAGTCATCATCACGGTCTCTGCCCGCTTTACGCCAAGCACCTTCCAGACTCGACCTTGTTTACCGCTGCGGTCGCTGGTGGTGTACGTGTACGACAACCACAAGTGAGACGCTTTGACCCACCGCCGATAGTCATCCTCGGAGCCACCTTGGTTCCGTATCCGGTTGGCGATAAGGAGCAGTTCCTTGCCGACCCACAAACCGTTCTGGTGCTCTGCTCATGTACTTCCGGCGGCGGATCTCCTATGACCTCACCTAGCCGCATTCTGTCGGACGCGGTGATCTATCCGTTCCTGGTGGCGGGGGCCTTGATCACGTTGGCACCGTTCGCATTGGGGTTGTTGACGTCGTTCACCTCGGCACGGCAGTTCAATACTGAGTCGCCATTGTCGTTTCCGACGCCGCTGACGTTGGCGAACTACGCAGGCCTGGCCGACGCCGGGTTCGGCCGGGCGTTCGTGGACGGCGGTGATCCTTGTCGGCCAGATCACGTTCTCGGTGTTGGCGGCGTATGCGTTTGCGCGACTGCGATTCCGGGACGTGACGCGTTATTCTGGGTGTACGTCGCCACGCTGATTGTGCCCGGAACGGTGACGGTGGTGCCGCTGTACCTGATGATGGCCGAGGCGGGTCTGCGCAACACGTTCTGGGCGCTTGTGCTGCCTCTCATGTTCGGTTCGCCGTACGCGATCTTCCTGTTGCGGGAGTACTTCCGAACGATCCCGGCCGACCTGATCAACACCGCTCGCGTCGACGGCGCCAACACGTTGGATGTGATCGTGCATGTGATGGCGCCTGCGAGCCGGCCGATCCTGGTGACGCTGGCGCTGATCACCGTTGTGTCGCAATGGAACAACTTCATGTGGCCATTGGTCATCACCAGTGGCGCCGTTCGGCAGGTGCTGGCCTGGATGGGCGGCACCCGCGGCAACGAATACCTCGGGGCGCATGGGGCGGCCATCCCCGCGGTGCTTGCCGCCCAACCGGTGTACGACCGGTACTGGCGGTCCCGCGGTGTCGACGTCGGCCCGTTCTTCACCGTGCTCAACGGCCCTCGCATCGCCGCTCCCGGGGGCGCCGGATTCGCCGCCGGGTTCGACGCGCTCAAACCGTACTTCGACGAGATGTTCCTGGGCCGACGCGACGTCGCGAGCACCCTGGCCCACGCCCAGCGGGCCGCGAACTCCGCGGCGCAACGGTAGGGCTCTTTCGGCGATTATCGACACTTCACAGCCGTGACGACGTAAGGATTCTCGCCATGAGTACCTACGTACTGGTGCACGGCGCATTCGGCGGTGGCTGGGTGTGGGACGACGTGGCCGAGCGGTTGGCGAGCGACGGGCACCACCTTCACGTCGTGAATCGACTGCCCAGCGCGGGCACAGACCCGGACTCACTCGGCGACTTGACGGCCGATGCGGACCACGTGCGAAGGGTGCTCGATGAGTCAGACGAGGCGGCGATCCTGGTCGGGCATTCCTACAGCGGGATGGTGATCGCCGAACTGGCCGACCATCCGAACGTGCGCCACAGCGTCTATCTCTGCGCCTTATGGCCGGAGCGTGGGCAGTCGGCACTCAACCTGATGGGCGACGTGCTGCCGCCTTCGTTCCTTGCCCGCGATGACGGCGCGATGCAGATCGTCGACGATTTCGACCTGGCCTGGCAGGCCTTCTGTCCCGATATGGACCGCGTCGGCGCCGAACGGATGATGTCGCGTTCGGTGCTGCAGTCGTATTCGTCGGCAACCACTCCGAGCACAGCACCCGATCGGGCACATCCCGCGACGTACATCATCGCCACCGGGGAGCTGGACGAGTCCGTCGCCGCACAGGAGACCCGAGCGGCGAGAGCCGACCACGTGACACGGATTTCGGCGGCGCACATGGCTCAGCTCTCCAGGCCTGAGCAGGTGGCGGCCGCGCTTACCGCAATATGACTCAGCGCGTGACCGCGCTGGTACCCAGGATGGTCAGTTCGAGCGCAAGCGCGGTGCCGCACACCACGGCGACGATCACGAAGGCCCACAAGTCGATCGCCGTCGGGCGCGACGGCGCCGCCGAGATCTGACCCGCGCCGCCGCGGGCGGTGATGGCGTCGCCCATCTCGTCGGCCCGCCGCAACGTCACGACGATGGCGGCTGCGAGCAGGTCGATGACCTCCGACGGCCACCGGCGCCACCGTCCCCGCCTGCCGGCGTCCGCATCCTTGGGCCGCAACCTGCGTGCCGCGTAGAGCAGGCGGAACTCGTCGATCAGCATCGGGAACGCCCGCAGCGCCAACGCCAGCGCGACCGCCCACTCGTCCACCGGTATCCGCAGGGCGCGCAGCGGGCGTCCCAATGTGGCTACCGCCGGGGCGATCTCGGCGACATTGGTGGTCCACGACACCATCGCGCCGAGCCAGAGCAGCACGATGGAAAGCGCAGTGATGCGCAGGAAGTTGAACAATCCGCCAAGCCCGACCTCGACCGACCCGAGGTCGATCAACGGGCTGCCCCCCGCGAACGTCGCCGTGACGCCGCCGAGGACCAACAGGAACCACAGCCAGCGCGGAATCGACGGCAGCACACCGCGTGGAATCCGGGCCAGAAGCGCGGCCGCCAACACCAGGGCGGCGACCATCCCGATCGGCACCCAGCCCGGGTAGAACGTCAGCAGCACACCGATACCCGCCACCACGAGCAGTTTCGTTCCGGCCCAGAGTTGATGGATGACGCTGTTGCCGGGGACGGGCCGCAGCAGCACCACGGGCTTGCGCTGTCGACGGGTCGGCGCCGGTGCGGTCACGACATCCCTCCCGCCGCGGTCGGCGCCGCCGCCAGGACCCCGTCCTGCAGATGAAGCGTGCGAGGGCACAAGTCCTCCAGGCCCGAGAAGTCGTGGGAGATCACGACCACCGTCAGTCCCTCGCGTCGACGCAGATCCTCGAGCAGTCTGAGCAGCCTGCGCTGACTCGTTGCATCCAGGCCCGCCAGCGGCTCGTCGAGAATGAGCGCACGTGGCGAGCGCGCCAGCAGACCGGCGAGCACGACGCGGCGCATCTGGCCGCCGCTGAGCTGGTCGATCCGCCGCGCGGCCAGCGCGGGATCCAGGCCGACGGTGGCCAGCGCTGCGCTCACCCGGTGCTGGTCGTACACCGAAAACCCTGCCGCCGAGGCGATTTCCAGGGCGACGTGGCTGCGCATCAACTGCAGGCGGGCGGCCTGGAACGAGATCGCCACCCCGCCGACCTCGTCGGAGACGGGGGTGCCGTCGAGCAGGCACGCACCGGCGGTCGGGACGGTCAGGCCCGCCATGATCCACGCGAGCGTCGACTTACCCGACCCGTTGAGCCCGTGGATCAGCAGGCCGTCGCCCTCGTGGACCGAGAAGCTGATATCACTCAAGGCCCTTGTCGCCCAAGGAGTTCCGTTACCGTACTCGTGGCTGATGCCGTTCAGCTCGAGCACCGGGGTGTCGGAGTGACGATGTATCGGAACCGTCGCGGCGGGTGCGGACGCGGTCTCGACCATCTCGGTGTTGTCGGTCGCATGTCCGGTGAGGTTCACGGTCCGGTCGGCGGCGTCGGCTTCGTCGTTGTAGTGGGTGATGTGCACCAGCGACATGCGGTGGCGCTGAGTGAGTCCCGACAGCACCGACATCAGCCCGTCGCGGCCGTTCTGATCGACCATGCTGGTCACTTCGTCGGCGATCAGCAGCGACGGCTCACGCGCCAGCGCCGCGGCCACCGCCAGACGCTGCAACTCACCGCCGGACAGGCCGCCGGTGTCGCGCTCGGCCAGACCGTCGAGGCCGACCTCCCCCAGCAGCTTGTGGACGTCGGTGGTCTTGCCCGGCGGCAGACCCCACACCACATCGTCGGCGACGCGGGTCCCCAGCACCTGGCTCTCGGGGTGCTGCATGATGACGGCCGTCCCACCGATACGGCCGAGTCCGACAGCGCCGGGCCGTTCGACAGTGCCCGACGTCGCTTCGCGTCCGGACAGCACGAGCATCAACGTCGTCTTACCCGAGCCGTTGGCGCCCGTGACGGCGAGATGCTCGCCGGGTTCCACAACGAGCGACACGGGGCCGAGCGCGTCGTCGTCGGCGCGGGGATAGCGGAAGCAAACGTCGGCCAGCCGGGCGGGCACCGGCGCGATATCGACGGTGTCGGTCGTGGGCTCCAGCTTGTGCACATCGGGGATGCCGAGCAGCCGCGCCATCACCCGCGACAGCGCCCACCAACCGATGAGGCTGACGAACACGATGGACCACACCGACGAGGCGAAGAACAGATACGGCCAATGCTGCAGCGCCGTGGCGAAATCGCGTTTGAGTTGTTCGGCCAGACCAGCCATGTCCGGGATGCGGGCGATCACCGCGGCGAGGCCGTCGACGTTGGCGGTCACCGACTCGAAGATCAGGTGGCGCAGACGCGCGAGGACCGCCAGCGCGCCCACCACGAACACGCCGAAGATCGCACCGGCGACGAGTGAGGCCGCGAGGACGGTCGGGGTGCCGCGGCCGCGGCGCTTGACGATGCCCGTCAACCCGCCGATATAGGCGCAGTTGACGACCGTCATGAAGCCGCCCATGCCGGCGATCAGGAACGCGATGATGCCGCCGGCCACCGTCGCTGTGACCAGCACGCGCAGCCGGTAGCGGTAGGACAGCAGCCCCATCGGCACCGTGCCCAGCAACGACAGCCCGGCCGCGAAGGGAACGACGACGGAGAAGATCGCGGTCGCCGCAGTCAGCGCCGCCATCACCGAGGCCTGGGCGAGTTCGCCGGGATGCAGCGAGCCGGTTCGCCGAGACACGCTCGAGTCCCCGGTCACGGTCATTGCACGATTCTGCCAGCCGCATCCTGAGAGCTCTCATCACCTCGCTGTGACAGGCAGCCGCGGCCGTGTCGGTTTGAAATGCATAGCAAAGCTATGCAACCATGGGGACATGACCCAGACCCTCGGAGCCGACCTGCTGTCGGTGGTCGCCCGCATCAACCGACTGGCCACGCAGCGCGCCCGGCTACCGCTGCCGTATGCGCAGGCGCGACTGCTGTCCACGATCGAGGACCAGGGCGCCACCCGGATATCCGACCTGGCCGCTCTGGACCACTGCTCGCAGCCGACGATGACCACCCAGGTTCGCAGGCTCGAAGACGCAGGGCTGGTGTCACGCACCGTCGACCCCGGCGATGCGCGGGCCGTGCTGATCCGCATCACGCCCAAGGGAGTCGAGACCCTGAGGCAGGTGCGACTGGACCGCGGTGCGGCCGTCGACCCCTATCTGGAGCGGCTTGATGCCGCGGACCGGCAGACGCTCAGCGAGGCGGTCCGTGTGCTGCGTGGCCTCCTGGCGGACGCGGCCTCCCCCATCACCACGAAATAACACGAAAAGGAGCTTTCGCCCCTATGTGGCGTCAACCCAAAGCTGTTTGGGCCGTTGCCTTCGCGTCTGTCGTCGCGTTCATGGGGATCGGTCTCGTCGACCCGATTCTCAGGCAGCGCCGGTCGAAAGTGGCGTCGCCTCGGCGGCTTACAGCTTCGTGAGGTTCTTCGGCGCCGCGATGGCGCCGTGGCTGGCGGGTCGGCGCCGCAGCGGTGTTGCTCGGTGCGGGCGTTCTCACGCTCAGCCGCTCGCATTTGGTCGGAATCGACATCGAGGAAACCGATCTCGACGATGTCAGCGAGGCCACCGCGATCATGGTCGGCAGCGACAGCTAGGTCGCGAACCCGGCGCCTGAACACCGAAATCTGCACGAGGGCTGTTGATCTGAGCGCAAATCACAACCCTCACGCAGAACTCGCGGGACGGTCAGAGCGCGATCGCTACAAACTGCGTGAACTGCTGCGGCGAGAAGTTGTCGTCGCTGACCAGCAGCAGCGATTGACGGCCATCGGACAACGTGGGTCCCAGCGTGATGCCCTCGATATTGTCCAGTGGGTCAACGGTGCTCGGTAGATCGACAAGCAGGGTCTTCGTCATCGTCCGCACCGGCGCCCCGGTGAGCGAGGGCCGCGTGAGCACATCCTCGGCATCGCCGACGCTGACCCGGTAGACACTGGCCTGTACGTGCGTGCCGTATCCGCGCTCGACGGACAGGAAGGTCTCGTCGTCAAGGGCCACCAGATCCGTCAAGCCGTTGTCGCCCTGAGGCCCTGAACCGACCTTGTCGACGGGATACGCGTATTGCGCTGTCGCCGTCCGGGTTTCGACATCGAATCGGGTGACCCTGGTCAACGCGCCGGCACTTGCGGTGGGCATATCCCCGTCGTTGTAGCCCGGGCCCTCCATCGCCGCCCACAGGTACCGCCCGCTCGGTGTCAGGGCGAGGCCCTCCAAACCTCGGTTCTGCCGAGGACCCGTCTGACCCGTCGACATGTGCAGCATCGGCGGCAACGTGAACTCACCGACGTAGCCGCCCTCGAGGGTGGCGATGCGCACCGACGGGTCGAGCAGCACCGCGCCACTGGGATCGTCGGTCACCCGCTCCCCCTCACTGGACCAGTACAGCCGCTGCCTGCGCCCGTCGAAGGCGATGCCCTCGGGGTCAGGGGGCACCACCGGCGGACGCACGTCGACGTCCAGCGGCCGGAACGGTCTACCGCCCGCATCCAGCCAGGGATGGGTCGACACGAACTCGACCCCGTCGATGCTGTTGTCGGACAGGTCGATCCGTGCGGTGTAGAAGCGCGCAGGGTTCTTGGCGGAGCGGTCGTCGCTGATGATGTAGTACAGCCGGCTTTCGGGGTCGTAGCTCAGCCCCGACAGGCCGCCGACCACCGTCCCGTCGAACGTCATATCTCGTTCGAGCCGTACCTGGCCCAGGTACGCGGGCCCGTCGGGGACCGTCGACGTCGTGTCCGCAACCCCGCAGGCGGCGAGCACCACGCAGCACACCAGCGCCATCGGACGGGGCATGCGCACTAAAGAACCGTATCGACCAGGCTTCCGACAAGATAGGTCGCCGCGATGGCGACCGCTCCGAATGCCAGCTGACGCAACGAGCCGAACCAGAGCGGCCGCATGGTGAAACGGGCGGCCAGCCCGCCCGCGACGAGGAGGCCGACGCCGCCGCACAGCAGACCCGCCCACAGCGATTCGAACCCGAGCAGGTACGGGATCAGCGGCACGATCGCACCTATCGCGAACATCGACGAACGACGACCCGGCCGCAACCCACGGCGACGGCTTCTCACGCGGGTCCACGCCCAGTTCCTGAACCAGGTGGAAGTTCAGGGCGCGACTCTCGTCCCGGTGGACCTCGTCGGTGGCCGTCACGGCCGTCTCCCGCGTCATCCCCATGTCCATCAGCATCGCGACGAGCTCGGCCTTCTCCGCCTGCGGATGCTTGCGGAAGGCGCGCCGTTCGACGCGGACCTCGGAGTCGATCTGCTCATTGGCGGTCGTCACCGATGTGTACTCCCCCAACGCCATCGAGAACGAGCCCGCCAACAAACCGGCCACCCCGCTGAGCACGACGGTGTGCGCGCTGGCCGCGGCGGCGACGCCCGCAATCAGGGCGGTGTTGCTGACGAGACCGTCCATCGCCCCGAAGGTCGCGGCGCGCAGCCAACCGCCCGTCACATCGGAATGCCGGTGTGTGGCGGTGTGCGGCACACCGGTCGGCGCCACCGGTTTACGCATGCCCGACTCTGACATGAAGTCGATTCAACCCCTGCCCTTGTTTGCCGGTTCACTCAGGTTTACCTGGGTTTGCCACTTGACAGTTTGCCGCGCCGCCGGGCGGGCTACCGTCGAGTCATGACCACCACTGCGGATCATCTACGCAACACGCTGGACGGCCGTTGGCGCGACATGAAGAACCGGATGCGCGAAGAACTCTCCAACGAGGTGTTCCGCCCGCACTACACGCCGAACACCGTCATCGCCCGGACCAAGGTGGGCGAGCAGATGAAGATCATGGCCGCCAACGGGGCTGCCGAGGACGGGTTCAAGAAGGAGCACGGCGGCAACGGCGACGTCGGCGCGGCCGTCACCCAGATCGAGATGTTGGCGATGTCGGACCTGTCGCTGATGGTCAAAGCCGGCGTGCAGTGGGGGTTGTTCGGCGGGGCCATCGAGAACCTGGGCACCGAGCGTCACCATGAGGCGTACGTGCAGCGACTCATCGACCTCGACCTGCTCGGCTGCTTCGCCATGACCGAGACCGGCCACGGAAGCGACGTCCAGGCGCTGGAGACCACGGCGACGTACGATCCGGCGACGCAGGAGTTCGTGATCGACTCCCCCACCCGCACCTCGCGCAAGGACTACATCGGCGGCGCCGCCGAAACCGCGCGAGTGGCAGCCGTTTTCGCACAGCTGATCACCCCTGACGGGCAGGGCCACGGTGTGCACTGCCTCGTGGTGCCGATCCGCGACGACGAAGGCAACGATCTGCCGGGTGTGACGACGTCGGACTGCCATTACAAGGGCGGTCTGCCCGGCGTGGACAACGGCCGCATCCAGTTCGACCACGTGCGCGTTCCCCGGGAGAATCTGCTCAACAAGTACGCCGACGTGGCCGAGGACGGCACCTACACCTCGCCGATCGAGAATCCGAACCGCCGGTTCTTCACGATGCTGGGCACGCTGATCCGCGGCCGGGTGACCGTCGGCGGCAGCGCGGGAGCGGCAGCACGGGTGGCGCTCGACATCGCCACCCGATATGCGTTGCAGCGCAGGCAGTTCGCCGCGCCCGGCGACGAGAACGAAGTGCTGCTGATGGACTACCTGGTGCACCAGCGCAGGCTGTTCCCGCTGATCGCCAAGTCCTATGCGCTGCAGTTCGCGCAGAACGAACTCGTGGCCAGGTGCCACGAACTGCAGACGGCCGACGACCCCGACCCCGAGGACCAGCGGGAGCTGGAATCGCGGGCGGCGGGACTGAAGGCCGCCAACACCTGGCACGCGACACGCGCCATCCAGGAGGCGCGCGAAGCCTGCGGTGGCGCAGGCTATCTCGCCGAGAACCGGCTCATCGCGCTGAAGGCCGACACCGATGTGTTCACCACATTCGAAGGCGACAACCATGTGCTGACCCAACTCGTCGCCAAGGAACTGCTCACCGCCTACGCCGATGACATCAAGGGCATGAGCCCGGTCGATTGGGTGCGCTTTGCGGCCAACTTCGCCGGCGAACGGGTGCTCAAACGCACCGCCGCCGAGACGATCATGCAGACCATCCTCGACACCCGGCAGGACAACGAGGAGGAAGGCAGCCTGTTCAACCGCGGCACGCAGGTCGGGATGTTCGAGGACCGCGAGGAGTACATGATCGCGACGGTGGGCCGCCGACTGCAGGGCAAATCCAAGGAGATGAGCGCATTCGACGCGTTCAACTCGGTGCAGGACCACGTACTGCACGCGGCGCGGGTGCATATCGAGCGCATCATCCTCGAGGCCTTTGTGGCCGGCATCGAATCCTGCGAGGACGAGGAAGCCCGCAAGATCCTGAACATGGTGTGCGACTTGTATGCGCTGTCGGTGATGGAGGAGGACAGAGCGTGGTTCATGGAACACCGCTTCCTGTCCACTGAGCGCGCCAAGGCCGTCACCCGCGGCATCAACGAACGCTGTCGCAACCTGCGGCCCTACGCGGAGATGCTGGTGGACGGGTTCGGAATACCGGAGCAATTGCGGTACGCCGAGATGCTGCATCCGGAGAACATCGTCGATACATAGACGCACACTCGCGGGAGCTCCCCGTGTGACTACGGGCTCGGGATCTGATCGAGGGAGACCATGCCCGAACATCGCGTGACAGGCAGGTTTCGGGCATGCCCACATTTGCAGCCTAAGCCCGACGTGACGGTGCGGATCGTCACAATTCGCCAATTCCTTAGGCAAGCGTTGACTAACACTGACAGAATCCGGCTCGGTGCGTCCGCCGGGATGCCGCTCGAAGGGGGAAATCGATGTCGTTGTTCCGCCGACCCAGAATGGGTCTGTCGGTTGCGGTCGTGGTCGCCGCGATCGCCGCTGTCGTCGGCGCGCTCGCGCCACCGGCGCAGGCGTTTCAGATTCAGAACCATGAGCGCGTCACCCGCGATGCGCTGACTCCGGTCGGGGTGGATCCCGCCGCACTGGGCCAGATCCTCGTCGGCCCCCCGCCGGGAGCCGGTGCGGTCGGCAGCGACGCGTTCTTCGCCGATGAGTTCCGCCACATCGACAACGCCAACACCCCCGTCGACATCTGCGCACGCACCCAACAAGCGTGGAACTTCTTCACCCCGCTGATCCTGTCCGGCGCCCAACCCGCAGGACCGGGCGGCACCGAACTGGTCGACGGCCCCGGCGCCCGCGCCGCCTTCGGCGGCCTGGCACATGCCCTGCAGGACTTCTACTCCCACTCCAACTGGGTCGAAGACAACATCGCCATCGGCCAACTGGACCGCATGCCACCCCCGCTGATGCCCACCTGCGACCCGGCCACCCTGCCCCCCGGGCCTGCACACCGGGTTCTTCGCCGTCAACGCCAACCACGACGACCCGCTGGTCGGCTGCCCACCCGGGGGCCCCCCGCCCGGATTCGCCGAATGCCACTCCACGCTGAACAAAGACGACTGGACCACCCCCCGCGGCATCATCTTGATCCCGGGCACCAACCCACCGATCAACAACTACGACCTGGCCGGACAACTGGCCACCAAAGCCACCACCGACCTGTACTGGCAGGTCCGCAAGCTCATCGTCGCCGACGCCGGCGAATGCGCCGCCGACAACCTGTTCCAAGCCGACCGACACCAATCCTGCTGGTAGCACAGCCGGCCGATATCAGTCACCGGTGCGCTGGAAGCTCTCGTCGATGCCGAAGCTTCCGGCGCATCGTCTATTGGCGCGTATTTCTCGGCGGTTGAAGCGTCGCGTACTCGCCCCCGGTCGGTTCAGCTGACCAGCTCACCAACGGCGGTTGAACGGGTCAAGGGAAACGCCTCCCAGGCTTCGAGGTCGGGCTCGAAGGCGTCGGCGATGTTCTGGGCGATGGAGGTGAAATGCGCGATGGCAGCGGCAACGGCGCTACCGAGTAAGAGCGAGGGGCGTGTGATCATCATGCGCTAGAGATTCGCGGGCGCGCCTTGGAGGTTTCTTGGGGGCAAGAAGTCGTGTTTGGAAGGCACCAAGGCCTGCGCCACAGTCTCTTTCAACGGAGCGAAAGGAGGTGGTCTGATGTTGCGAACGATGTGCCGCAGATACGACCCATTGGACGTACGTATTACTCAGGCGGCGTCCGCTCCGGCTCCGTCGGCTCCGTCGGCTCCGTCCGCGTCGCCCGTTCCGTTGTCGGTGTCCGTGTCAGCGTCGCCGGCGTCGTCGTTGCCGACATCGATGTCGTCGACGTCAACTTCTGTGCTGTCGGTGTCGGTGCCGTCATCAGCGTCGTCTGCCGGGATCGGCGGCGTCTCTGCGTCGCTGAGGTAGCCATCGATCGGGTTGTCCTTCAAGACGTTTGTCTTGACCTTGTTGGGTTCGTCGATTTCGATGCCGGTGGAGTCCGCATCAATTCCGTCGACCGCGGCATCGAGATCGACGTCGTCGACGACCGTGGCGTCCTCGATTGTTCCGTCGTCCTCCGTATCGGTGGCGTCCACGTCAGGACCAGCGGTCTTTGTGTCCGTGCCGTCTTCGTCCGACGCCATCGAAAAGGTCATGAATTCGGTGTCCTCGGACGGCAGACTATTGGCGCTCGCGAGCGCAAATGGCGCCGGCGGATTCGCCCCCGGGAGACCGCTCGTCAGTTGGGCCAACAACGCCGTCAGCTGCTCGATGCCGCTCGCGACTCCAAGGGTCAGGGGGCCGACAATCCCATTGAGGGCGTTGGTAATTATGTTTCCGAATGGCGTAACCAGGGTGTTGTACAACGGGGTCAGGAGGGCCTCTAGCAAATCTCCCGCGTTGGGCAGCCCGAGCAGCGTAAGCACATCGGTCGTCTGCGTGGGTAATCCCAGACCGAGGTTCAGCACGCTCGCGGGAATGAGCCCATCCGGGGACTGCTGTGACGGGGCGGTGCCTACCTGGAACGGTGGCAGAAGCCCGACGGTGAACAGTGACGGAAGGGTGAACCCGAATCCGGTGGTGCCGAAGTTGTACGAGCCGAGCGAGTAGATGATCGGAAGTACGCCGAACGGCGTGGTCAGCGTCATCAGGTTGGTACCGCTGTTCCAATTGAATCCGTTTGTGCCGACGTAGGTTGACGACAAGATGTTCAGGTTCGTCAAGCTGAGGCCGAGGCCGGGAATTGCAAACGAGGTCACCGAGGTACCACCGAGGGTGGAAACCCCTGTCGCGGTTGGGAAGACGACGCCGGAGGTGCCCGCGAACCCGAACGACGCCAAGCCCAGCGGCAGGACGGCACCCAAAGAGCCGATGGGGACCGACATGACGGTGTCGGTGTTAGACAGGCCGATAACCGGACCAATGGCAAGGGTCGGCATCGTTGCGAGCCAACCGTACTGGCCGCCCAAGGGAAGACCGTAGTTCCCCTGCCCGGCGGGGATCCAGGCGGTCACCGACGGTGTGTTGATTGCGTTGAGAGGCGCGAGGATTGCGGTGACGGCTGCCTGCACGAGCGGCGGAAGAACGGGATTCCCACCGATGTTGAGGCCGCTCGAGGATTTCGGTGACCAGCGAGGCGCCGGTCAGGCTGGGCACCTGGGCGAACGTGTTGGAGAAGGTGGTTGATCCCGACAGACCCAGCAGGGGGCCGAGGCCCAGAAGTGGCCAGTTGTAAGCCGAATAACCGTTGGTCTGCGTCACCGCAAAGCCGGGAATCAGATCGCCGAGCGTCGGCACACCGTCGAGCAGAGGTATGGCATCGAGTGCCGCAAGCACGCCGCCGACGGCGCCCAGTCCGATCAGCCGACCCAACGGTGACCAGTCCCACGCCAGGGATGGCCACCAGGAGCCCGGGGACGAGGCCCAGGGTGAGGAGTGCAGTCGCGTTCGCCGGGAGACCGGGTATCCCACTCAAGTCCGGCACCGGCAAGGGCAGGATCTGCCCTAATGCCTCGAGAAGGTCTTCGATGGACGTCAGGTCAAGCTGCTCTGTGCTCGCCGTGAACGTCGGGAGCAGTCCCCCGGGAATCAAGGTCGCGAGGGGATTCCAGATCGACGCCGCCGCCCCACCCACATTCCCGTTGATGAACAGGAGGTTGTTGAAGCTGTTCGAACTGTCGGTGATGAGCTGGGTGTAATTCGATGCGTTGGCCGGCGGGGCCGCCATGCCGACCGTCATCGCGGTGGCCGTCGCGACAACGCCACTTACCGTCGCGGCCTTCTTCATGTACTTGCGTGCTGGTTTCCGATGATGCTTAGCCATGACGCGGCCCCTCGGTGACTGACCCGTTCCAGTGGTGGGAAATTTACCATCGCGCAGGTAAAAAATGTGCTCTGGATCACATCTTGCTTGCCGATGCAATGTTCTGCTCAGGCACACGCCCGCTTCGGACAGTTGAAAGTGTTGACCCTTTACGTCCTCGGCGTTCACCGCCGATCGCAACCCGCCAGACAAACTTGACGAGCGCGGGCTCGCCGCCGCTGTGCGGCGTTCTCTGACGTGGAATCGTCGCTTTGGTCTGCCTCGGTTGGGCCCACAGGCGACAGTGAGTATTTCATCAGCACACCGAAGTCACGCGAGGCACGCAAAGTTACTGTGCCGCCCCATATCCGTGCAGACATCGAGCACCACCTCAACACCTACGTCGCCAAATCACCAGACGCGTGCTGTTCCGCCCCGCACGCGGCGGCTGCCACCTGCGAGACAAGATATTCCGAGAGTCCTATTTCATCCCGGCGCGCTCATTACCAAGCAGTGCAGGCGGCGGTGGGGCGAGAGATGGCCAAAACACGCGGCGTCGAGTACACGATTCGCAATCAGGACAGGATGATTGACGAGAAGAACTCCTGTGGAGGCGATCCGTACCCGCCGGAGGGTTAAGCCGTCGACGCACCCGCGAGGCCGGCGGTCTCGCGACAGGGGCCGTTCCCGCGTGCGACTACTTTGGCGGTTCGTCGCTTCCCGCGTATACGTCGACGATTTGTTGCGCGATAACCCGGACTGGGGTGTTGGTGTCTTGTGATTGACGAACCATCAGCTCGAATCACGCACGGCGTCAACCGAAAACCGGTTCATCACAATGCCTTTGGCCTGGCCAATCACATCACGTGTCGCTAGTGCCGACTGGAACTCCTCGTCTTGGATCAGCATGACGTCGGCGTCGTCGACGCCCTTAACAAGATCGACCGCTGCAGCTGTTACTCGGCCAAGTGTGGCAGGAATGTCATCGCCGTCGGTGAAGAAGTCGCGGCTCAATGCCAACATGGCCCACTTGAGTGACACGTCTTTCACGTCCGCAGCCATAAAGGGCTCTTCCCGGACGAGGGAGATTGAGAAACGTTAATGGCCGCGCCCTATTTCTTGCGGTTAAGCCGCCTCCAGGCGGAGGCGCCCCCGGCAGCCGAGTTCAGGACTCACCGGGGGCTCAGCGAGTTGGGGTTCCGGACCTCCCGCGTCGCCTATCCGGCGGACTACCCGGTCGAACGGTCAATGACGCGCGCAGCCGGCGCGGCATGGTCGTGTCCGGGGCGGGTTTTCGAACGACCAGGCGGGGTATTTCGAGCTGAGTGGCGTCACATTCGCTGCGCTCTTAGGAAGAAGCAGACATGACCAATCAGGAGACATCGAAGTCCGAACAAGTCGACCGCGGACCCGGCACGCATAACACCGGATCCGACCAACCCCTCGACATACCGGATCGCCCGGCTGGGGCGGTTGACCCAGACGCCAATCCCCCTATCAGCGATCCAGCAGATGACACTGGCGACGGGGGTGTCGGCACCATCCCATCCCAGAAGACCGAAGCTGTCCTACCGCCGTACGAAGGCCGCCAAACCAGCGCCAAAGACATTGATCACGCTGACGATCCGGGCACAGGCGGAGCGAGCAGGCCAGAGAAGGACCCGGAGTATCGGTCTCCGAAGCCTGAGGACACGCCAGGCGGGGCGACGGCGTCGCCGGCTGACGAACAACCAGCCTCGCAGGGCTCGGAAACCGGCAGTGATGATGAAGGGGTAGAGGCACCAGCTCAGGTAGGCGGCACCCGTAGCGGCGAAGATAAACCGTGACCTTGACGCCTGGCAGCAGTTGAGGCGGGATGTTCCACGTCGTGGCCTTCTAGGCCTCTACCGCCCCCTGTTAGGCGCGGAAGCACATGTCCCCTTCAGGACCAAAATCCTGCCAGACGTCGATCCTGCCGAAAGGCAGCATCGAGCCGTCGCCTTGCTTGGATCCCTGCTTGACTACATAAACGGTGAGCATGATGGAACCATCGGACCACCGCCACGCGGTTTCGTCGTCCCCAAGGGTCCATCCCCACGGCGGGCTTTGGTGCTTATCGTCGTAACACGGCGGCAAGCCTTTCCACCACGTCGCTCCGCGAGTGTCGTACTGCCGTCCCGTGGCGAACCGTTGACGTAGAAATTCCAGGACGTCGTCGTACGGTGCGCTGTAGCGCCACGACTCTTCGTGAGGATCCCTGCTCGGCTGATCACTAGTACAAAAAGCAGTGGTGCATTGAACGGTTCCGTCCGGCAGGTCCACGTCGGCGACCGCGGAATGCGGCCCAGGTTGCAACCCTGGTTTCGTCGTCGATAATGCGGGCGGCGGGGCCGCGACAGTGGTTCGCGGGGTTTCCGGAGGCGATGTAGCGACAAAGGTTGTCGAGGATCCCCTCAGCTGACTCGTGGACGGTGAAAGATTGCTACTGCTACTTCACCCGGCCAACAATCCAACGACCGCCGCCATAACGATCGCCTCTGACAGTCGGTTGCCGTTATTCATGTTCCGATGATGTACGCCCGACATGCAGGGTATGGCGTTTTGCCCAGCTAACGGAGTCGGTTGGCGCTAATCGTTGGAAGATCGCCGACCCCGACAGCACCGAAATCGTGGTCAACACCGGCAAAGTCGCTGTGCTCGCCAAAGCGTCCGCGAGCAGTACAACACCGGCAACGCCGCAAGCCTGTTGTCGGATTCGATGCGCCGCGCCCTCATCCGCAAAGCGAACGTCGCCTACCTCGCACAGACCGCACCCGTCGGCCCAGCCGTCACGCCACCCGCCGGTCTGCTCAACCTGTCACCCACTAACGGCGGCACTGTGGACATCGACCTCGACTCGGTCGCCACCAACATCATCGCGAGCCCCGCCGCCTTCGGTGAACTGGTCAAGATGAAAACCGCCACCGACTCCAACGTGAGCCTTGTCGGTGCGGGTGTGGAAGCACCACAACGCACCCTGCTCGGCGTCCCCGTCATGGTGTCCAACGCCATGTCCGGCTACAACGTCCTGGTCCTCGACTCCGGCTCGGTGCTCTCGGCCTACGGCGACGTACAACTCGCCACATCGACTGACTTCTACTTCGGAAGTGACTCGGTCGCTTTGCGGGCAACGTTCCGCTTCGGCGCCAAGATCGCCCACACCGACCGCGTCATCAAACTCACCGTCGCCGAACCCGGCAGTTAGGCCGAGGTGCATCGCCGATGTGTGCTGGCATGCCTAGCCGCCACGTCTGGGGTGGCCGCCATGATGCGGGCGACCGGGCCTGCGCTGCCTATCACGCCGATGGTTTCCCCTCCCGCCACCCGGTCGAAGTACCGCGCGGGGTTCTTCCGCAGACCGCTCATCGAAATGGTCGCGTCTGGTGGGGCATGGGGGCAGGCAGACTCAGGCACTATCAAGGCCGCAAGCCTGCCCCGACGAATGACCTCTAGCGTGCTCCCAGCCGATACCTCGTCCAAGTATTCGCGCAGATGGCCTCTCAGCTGCCCCAGGCAAATTTGCTGCACCATGAACATGCAGGCTAGCCGGGGAAAGACGTTTTCGCAGCAATTCAATTATTTCGGTTCGGACCCCAGGCGGCCATCCCCTCCACCGCCCGCGAACGGTGCCACGGCAGGCATAGCGCAAACCAGTCTTTGGTGAGCACGTCGAGCTTTTTGAGAGGAGCGGCTAGTGGGGTCTGCGGCCATCATCTAGCTGCGGTAATGTCTGCTCCCCCGGCTGGACTCGAACCAGCAACCCTTCGGTTAACAGCCGAATGCTCTGCCAGTTGAGCTACAGGGGACGGCTCACCCGCGATGTCGCAATAGCGCGGGCCGAGGGATGACTCTAGCGCACCTCCCACTCGCCCCGCCAATATGCCGCCGCCCCGCGCACACACAGGCAAGTGAGGCAGGATGGACACCAATGAAACAACGTCCGGGAGGGGTCCTGTGATCCGGTATCTCGCCGTATTGGTCGTCGGCTACGTATTGGGTACGAAGGCCGGCCGGCGCCGATATGAACAGATCGCCGGAACGTACAAGGCGGTCACCGAGAGCCCGGCGGCCAAGGCCGTGATTGATGCAGGCCGCCGCAAGATCGCCGACCGGGTATCACCGGATCCGCCGATGGTCACGCTCACAGAGGTCGACGCCGGTACCGCAGTGATCGGACCGGAAGCCGCGCAGAAAGGTCAGTCGCGCTAGCCGAGTGGCTTGTCGATGATCATTCCGGGCAGTAGTGGCCCGGTCGAGAAGCCGGTGCGATTGCCGTTGTCGGGATTGCCGATCTGGAAGGACGGCGTCCCTACGTTCACACCATTGCCGTTGGAGTAACCCAGGCACTTGCCGTCTTCGGCGTTGCCGAACCACGCCAGGCATCCCGGGGGAAGCGCCACAGCTTCAGAATCAGCGGAGGTGGTCAGCGCTGATGCAGCGAAGGGCGCCGCGACCGCGGCCACCGCGAACGCGCCTGCGACGACGAGCCTCGCGCCCGGTTCTTGGTCGATGTCACGAGTGTGCCTTTCTTACCGCTCCCCGACGGTTGATCGCGGGCCTACCCTATCGCGTTACGTGGCGTCACGCAGTCAGGTCGTCACCGCTGGCCTGTTCCAGCAGGCTGCGGCGGTAAGCCTCCATCGCGACCAGGTCCCCGAACAGGGCGTGGTACTCGTCGCCCTGGTCAACCGGCGACATGCGCTGCAGCTTGGATTTGACCTCGGCGATCTGCCGTCCGACCCACACTTCCTGCAGCCGGGCCAGCACACCGCCGATGTAGCGCGGCATTCTTTCGTCGTCGTCAACGTTGATGGCTTCGACACCGAGCTCGTTGACCAGGCCCGCGGCGGCCTCGGATGGCGCCTGCCCACGCACGGCCTCTATCCACTGCCCACCCGACTGCCCAGCAGCCGCGCCACCGGCCGCGCCGATCGCCGACCGAACCGCCGCATAGCCGGGATGGGTGAAGCTCTCCACGGTCAGCGAGTCGAACACCGGCCCGGCCAGCGCGGGATATTGCAGTGCGGACTTGAGCGCTTCGCGCTGGGGCCACAGCGTGGGGTCACCGGGGTTGGGGCGATCGGCCACCATCACGGCAGGGCGTGCTTGTCTCGGCTGCCCCTGCTCGGTCGGGGTGCGACGCCGACCGCGCTCGGGCATGCCGCGCTTCTGCGCCTCCTCGCGCACCCGTGCCAACACTTGCGCGACGTCGGCCCACCCGACCCAACCGGCCAGCCGACGGGCGTACTCGTCGCGCAACATGCTGTCCTTGATCCCGGCCACCATCGGCACACAGCGCCGCAGCGCCGACACCCGACCTTCCGCAGCATCGAGGTCATGATCGGCAAGCGCTGTGCGAATGGCGAACTCGAACAACGGGGTGCGGCGCGCCACCAGATCCCGCAGCGCCCCGTCGCCCGCCTTGAGCCGCAGATCGCACGGGTCCATCCCGTCGTCGGCGACGGCTACGAAGGACTGCCCCGCGAGATTCTGCTCGCCTTCGAAGGCCTTCACCGCTGCCGCGCGGCCCGCGGCATCACCGTCGAATACGTAGATCAGTTCACCGCGAAAGAAGTTGTCGTCCATCATGAGTCGCCGCAGCATGGAGAGGTGCTCGTCGCCGAACGCGGTACCGCAGGAGGCGACGGCGGTGGTCACGCCCGCGAGGTGCATCGCCATCACGTCGGTGTAGCCCTCCACGACGACCGCCTGATGCCCCTTGGCGATGTCGCGCTTGGCCAGGTCGAGGCCGAACAGCACCGACGACTTCTTGTAGAGCACGGTCTCGGGGGTATTGACGTACTTTGCTTCCATCGGATCGTCGTCGAAGATGCGTCGGGCACCGAAACCGATGACTTCCCCGCCGCTGGCCCGGATCGGCCACAGCAGGCGGCGGTGGAAGCGGTCCATCGGACCACGCCGACCCTCCCGCGACAGGCCCGCGGCCTCCAGTTCCTTGAACTCAAAACCCTTGCGCATCAAGTGCTTTGTCAGCGTTTCCCAGCCCGACGGGGCGAACCCGCAGCCGAACCGCGCGGCGGCCTCGGCGTCGAAGTTCCGCGCGACCAGGTACTCGCGACCCGGTGCGGCTTCATCGGATTTCAGCGCCTCGGCGTAGAACTCCTGGGCGGCGGCGTTGGCAGCCAGCAGCCTGCTTCGGCTGCCCCGGTCGCGCTGCACGTTGGTCGCCGAAGCGCCGGTATAAGTGACGGTGTAGCCGACGCGGTCGGCCAGCAGTTCGACCGCCTCGACGAAGCTGACGTGCTCGATCTTCTGCACGAATGCGTAGACGTCGCCGCCCTCGCCGCAGCCGAAGCAGTGGAAGTGGCCGTGGTTGGGTCTCACATGGAACGACGGGGACTTCTCGTCGTGGAACGGGCACAGGCCCTTCAGCGAGTCCGCGCCCGCTCGGCGCAACTGCACGTAGTCGCCGACGACGTCTTCGATGCGTACGCGTTCACGGATGGCCGCGATGTCTCGATCGGGAATGCGGCCGGCCACCGGGCCAGTCTAGAGCGCCCGGCGTCGGGCGCGATCAGGCTTAAGCCGGTTCCAACCGCTCCAATCGCCCCTCTGTGAATGACGCGACCTGGTCGATGACCACCCGAAGCCGGGCGCCGTCGTCGGCGGCGGCGTTGAAGGCGGGCACGAAGATCGGGTCCAGCGTGGCCGGTGCCCCGGCGAGCATCCAGGCCACCACACGATGAACGCTGTCGCGCTGCCGCGCCTGAAGGTCCAGGTGTCGCGGGTCGGACATGATGAACTGCAGCGCCAGGATCTTCAGCACCGCGACCTCGGCCCGGACCAAGCCGGGCACCCGAAGCTCGGCCTGGTAGCGCACCAGCGGCCCCGTCCCGGCCGACTCCCGGGTCGCGGCGATGGCTGCAGAGGCAAAGCGCCCGACCAGTTCGCTGGTCAACCGCTTGAGCGCGACCGACGCCGCGAGCGTCGCGTCGTACTTTCCGACGGCCGCGACGACCGGCAGGTCAGACAGCCGTCCCGCGGCGGCCACCAGGTCGTCGGCACTCAAGCCCGCGCCCATCCCGCTCGACTCGCCGAGGCGCCCCAGCTCAGCGGCCGCGTCGTCATCGGCCAGTACCCGCATATCGATCCGGCCGGAGACGACACCGTCTTCGACGTCGTGCACCGAATAGGCCACGTCGTCGGCCCAGTCCATGACCTGGGCCTCCAGGCACGGCTTCTCGGCAGGGGCACGGCTTCGGACCCAGCCGGCCGCGGCGGCGTCGTCCTCGTAGAAGCCGAACTTGCGCTGCTGCGCGCCGCGGCGCCACGGGTACTTGGTCACCGCGTCCAGCCCGGCGCGCGTCAGGTTCAGGCCCGCGCTGTGTTCTTCAGGGTCAAGGACTTTCGGCTCCAGCCGGGTCAGAATGCGGAAGTTCTGCGCATTGCCCTCGAAGCCGCCGTGTTCGACGGCGATCTCGTCGAGCGCGCGTTCACCGTTGTGGCCGTACGGCGGATGCCCGATGTCGTGGGCCAGCCCGGCCATGTCGACGAGGTCGGGATCGCAGCCGAGACCGATGGCCATCCCCCGGCCGATCTGGGCGACCTCCAACGAGTGTGTCAACCGGGTGCGCGGCGTCTCGCCCTGGCGCGGCCCGACCACCTGCGTCTTGTCGGCCAACCTGCGCAGGGCGGCGCTATGCAGCACCCTGGCCCGGTCCCGGGCGAAGTCGGTGCGGTGCTCGGTGTCGGTTCCGGGTAGCGCTGCGCCCTTCCGCGGTTCGACCACCAGCCGCTCTCGGTCGAACTCGTCGTAGGGATCCTGTGTCACTGCCACCGACGCACAGTCTGCCAGTACTAGATTGACCTGCATGCGCATCGCCCGATTGCTCAGCGTCGTGCTCGCAGTGCTGGCGGCCGGCCTCGTGCTGGCTCCGGTCACGGCCGCCGAACCACCGTTCCGTGTGCCGGACTACGTCACCGACAGGGCCGGCGTGCTGTCCGACGGCCAGCGCGTGCAGGTCGAGAACGCAGTCAATCAGTTGTACAACGACAACCGCACCCGCCTGTGGGTGGTCTACGTCGACAGCTTCGGGCAGAGCGCTGTCGGCTGGGCACGAACCACCATGCAGATCAGTGATTTCGGCGAACGGGATGCGCTGTTGGCGATCGCCACCGAGGAAGGCGCCTACGCATTTCAGGTGGATACGGCCGTCATGAGCCAGGCCGACGCCGGGATCCTGCAGCGCAACACCATCGAACCTGCGCTGTATCGAGCGACTGGACCGGGGCGGCCGTCGCCGCGGCCAACGGGCTGGAGACTGCGTCCACCTCGACGGGCCCCTCGACGGGCGCGGGCATCAGCTGGTTCGGCCTCCTGGTCGCACTGGCGGTCTTCGCCCTGGTGCTCCTGGCGCTGTGGTGGTGGACGCGTCGGCGCCGGCGCAAGCGGCGTGAAGCCGAGTTCGCCGCGGCCCAGCGGGTGGACCCCTCCGACCCGAACGCGTTGGCCGCGGTGCCGATCGACGCACTGGACGACCTCTCCAAGGCGATCGTGGTCGACGTCGACAACGCCGTGCGCACCAGTGACAGCGAATTGGCTTTGGCAGTCGAGGAATTCGGCGCTGCGCAGACGGATCCGTTCAGCCGCGCGGTCGCCAGCGCCAAGACGACGCTGGCGCAGGCGTTCAACGTCCGCCAGATCCTCGACGACGCCGTACCCGAGTCCATGGACGCAGCGCCGCGACCTGCTCACCCGCGTGGTGGTCGCCGCCGCCAAGGCCGATCGGGAACTGGACGCGCAAACGGAGGCGTTCGACAAGCTGCGCGATCTGGTCATCAACGCACCCGCGCGACTGGATGTGCTGACCCAGCAGATGGTCGACCTCACCGCCCGCCTCGGCCCCTCGGAGCAGTCGCTTGGCGACGCTACACAACCAATTCGACGCTGCCGCACTGACTTCGGTGGCCGAGAATGTGGAGACCGCCAAACATCGGCTGGGTTTGGCGGATCAGAACATCACCACCGCGCGGGCGCTGGTCGCTCGCCCGGTCGGCCAGCAGATGGGTTTGGTGGATGCCGTCCGCGCCGCGGAATCCTCACTCGGGCAGGCCCGTTCGCTACTCGATGCGGTCGACACCGCCGGCGCCGACATCAACCGCGCGGTCGCTGCGCTGCCCGACGCAATCACCGACATCAAGAACGGCATCAGCCAGGCCAATGGCCAACTACAGCAGGGCAAGACCGCCATCAGAACGAACTCACGGCGGCGCGCGACCAGGCGGCGGCCGCCGTCGCCGATGCCGAGAAGAACGGCAGCACCGACCCGCTCGGCGCCTTCACCCGTCTGACGAAAGCCGACGCCGACCTGGATCACCTGCTGGCCAGCGTCGCCGAGGAGCGGCAGGCCATCGAACGGCTCAGCCGGGCGTTCGACCAGGCGCTGTTCTCCGCGCAATCGCGTGTGCGGGGTGTCTCGGACTTCATCGACACCCGCCGCGGCAGCATCGGGCCGGAGGCCCGCACCAGGCTCGCCGAGGCCGTCCGTCAGCTCCAGGCCGCGCAGGACAAGCGGGCGACGAACCTGAGCGAAGCGATCGCGCACGCCAACGGTGCGGACATGTTGGCCGGTCAGGCGCAGTCGCTGGCCAGCGACGACGTCCGGGCCGCGCAGCGGACGTACACGTCCGGCTGGGGCGGGGGTGGCAGTGGTTCCGACATGGGCGGCGTGATCGGCGGCATCATCATCGGCAACATCCTCAGCGGGGCGATGCGCGGCGGGTTCGGCGGCGGGTTCGGCGGGGCTTCGGCGGCGGGCTCGGCATGGGCCGGTCGACGTCCTTCGGCGGGTCGTCGCGTTCGTCGGGACGCAGCTACAGCGGTGGCGGCGGCCGCTTCTAGACCCCTTTTTGCGCGAGCGTGCGTGTCTGAGGGCGACACGCCCCGGAATTCTCCGAGTTTCCGCACGCTCACGCGGCGCGCGGCCGACGCAGCTCAACCTCGATGCGACGCAACATGTCCCAGGGCCGTTGCCTGACGTCGTCGAAGACTATCGATACGACAATCCAGCCCACTTCTTGGAGCGCCGCACGCTTCTGGCGGTCTCTGCGAAAACTCTCCTGGTCGCTGTGCCAATCGAACCCGTCATATTCCACCGCGACCATCTGATCCGGCCAAGCGAAGTCGACTCGCCACACTCGCCCGTTGCGATCGACGATCTCGTACTGAAGCGCGTCGGGCGGCACGCCGCCGTCGATCATCACCAACCGCGCCTCGCTCTCCATCGGCGATTCAGCCTCCGCCCTGGCGACGGGAATCAAGTCGCGCAACGCGACGATCCCTCGTCTACCGGCCTGCTGCGCAGCCGCGGCGCGCAACTGACGAACGTCGCACGTGCCGCTCCGCAGCGCAGAGTCGAGCGTGGCGAGAGCCCGGGGACGACGCAGGCTTCGTGCGACCTCGACGGCAGTCCACGAAGGCGTCGTCGCCGGCCGCCCGTCGACCTCGGTGATCGGCGCGCCCTCGCGGCGGTGCACGAACAGACCGTCACTTTTGCGCAGCTGATGGCCGTCCGGATTGAGAACGTGCAGTTCGACGACATCTTCGGTGTCGAATCCATATGCGGCCGCAGCCGTGCCGAGACAAATTGGGACTCGCTCCCCGGCCCGCAGATCCACACCACGCAGGCGTATCAATGTGTCGGGCTCGCAGCGGCTGTAAACGCCCGGCCAGACCTTCAACAATTGTCCGCTGCCGATTCTGGTATCGAGCTGGCTGCGCGTCAGCACCGCCAACAGCTGAGCCGTCGTTGCCACTTCCCCTTGAGCCTCGAAAAGCTCATCCACATCGCCGTTCATGACGACGATCGTCAGGGCATTGGCGCACGAGCTTCAGCGGGCGAGGCCAATCTGTTGATGCGCCGCCAATTGGGGATCAACTCAAGAGCGCGAGCGTGCGCGAAGTCGGACAAATCTGCGGCGTGTCGCCCTCAGACACGCACGCTCACGCAAGGGGCGTCGGGACTAGCAGCCCTTGAGGCGTGCCGCGAGGTAGTCGCTGACGGCATCGATCGCGACGCGGTCCTGCGTCATGGCGTCGCGTTCACGGATCGTTACGGCCTGGTCTTCGAGCGAGTCGAAGTCGATCGTCACGCAGTACGGTGTGCCGATCTCGTCCTGACGGCGGTAGCGCCGGCCGATGGCACCTGCGTCGTCGAACTCGATGTTCCAGGACTTGCGAAGTTCGGCGGCGAGGTCGCGCGCCTTCGGAGACAGGTCCTCGTTGCGCGACAACGGCAGCACCGCGGCCTTGACCGGAGCCAACCGCGGATCGAGCCGCAACACGGTGCGCTTGTCCACGCCTCCCTTGGCGTTGGGCGCCTCGTCCTCGTGATAGGCGTCGACGAGGAACGCCATCAGCGACCGGGTCAGGCCCGCCGCCGGTTCGATCACGTAGGGCACATAACGGGTCTCGGTCGCCTGGTCGTAGAACGACAGGTCGACACCGGAATGCTTTGAGTGCGTGGACAAGTCGAAGTTCGTCCGGTTGGCGACACCCTCGAGCTCACCCCACGGGTTGCCCTGGAAGCCGAACTTGTACTCGATGTCGACCGTGCGGTCGGTGTAGTGCGACAGCTTCTCCTTGGGATGCTCGTAGAGCCGCAGGTTGTCGCGATCGATACCGAGATCGACGTACCACTGCAGCCGCGTGTCGATCCAGTACTGGTGCCATTCGCGCGCGGAGTCGGGTTCGACGAAGAACTCCATCTCCATCTGCTCGAACTCGCGGGTGCGAAAGATGAAGTTGCCCGGGGTGATCTCGTTGCGGAAGCTCTTGCCGATCTGACCGATGCCGAACGGCGGCTTCTTACGGGCTGTGGTCACGACGTTGGCGAAGTTGACGAAGATGCCCTGCGCGGTTTCGGGCCGCAGATAGTGCAGACCCTCCTCGGTCTCGATCGGGCCGAGGTAGGTCTTCAGCATCATGTTGAAGTCGCGCGGCTCGGTCCACTGGCCCTTGGTGCCGCAGTCCGGGCACGCGATGTCGCTCATCGGCACGGAGTCGGGGTCGCTCGATCCCCTTCTTCTCCGCGTACGCCTCCTGCATATGGTCCTGCCGGTGCCGCTTGTGGCAGTTCAGGCATTCGACGAGCGGGTCGTGGAACACTTCGAGGTGCCCGGAGGCCACCCACACCTCGCGGGGCAGGATGATCGCGCTGTCCAGGCCGACGACGTCGTCGCGGCTGGTGACCACCGAGCGCCACCACTGCCGCTTGATGTTCTCCTTGAGTTCCACCCCGTGTGGGCCGTAATCCCATGCCGACTTCGTGCCGCCGTAGATCTCGCCGGACTGGAAGACGAGGCCACGACGCTTGGCGAGGTTGGCGACGGTGTCGATGATGGAAGCCACGGGTGCACACCCTACCGACCAGCAACACATCGTTGACATGCGTGGGTGCGCATGTATTCTGGGCCATAATGAAAACGGTTTCCACTTTCGCAGCCGCGGTCGAGGACGGCCACGACCACAGCGGCGCACCGTTTCCGCAGCTGCCGCCCCGCGACGTGCTCGACACCTCGGGTGACCTGTTGCGCGCGCTGGCCGCGCCCGTGCGCATCGCGATCGTCCTACATCTGCGTGAGTCGGCGCGCTGCGTCCACGAACTCGTCGACGCGCTTGCGGTGCCGCAACCGTTGGTCAGCCAGCATCTGCGCATCCTCAAGTCCGCCGGCGTCGTGTCCGGCGAGCGGTCGGGACGCGAAGTGATGTACCGCCTGGTCGATCATCACCTGGCCGACATCGTCGTCGCCGCGGTGACTCACGCCGCCGAGGGCCGCGAGTGACGACGGGCGTGCGCTCCACCCGTCAGCGCGCCGCGATCTCGGCGCTGCTGGACAAGCTCGACGAGTTTCGGTCGGCCCAGGAGCTGCATGACGAGTTGCGCAGGCGCGGTGAGGGTATCGGGCTGACCACGGTGTACCGCACCCTGCAGCAGATGGCGGCGGCCGGCGTCGTCGACACGTTGCGCACGGACACCGGCGAAGCGGTGTACCGCCGTTGCTCAGAAGACCACCACCACCATCTGGTGTGCCGCGTGTGCGGCTCGACCGTCGAGGTACAGGGCGGCCAGGTCGAGGCCTGGGCCGCCGAAGTCGCACGCACCCACGGGTTCTCCGACGTCAGCCACACCATAGAGATCTTCGGCCTCTGCGGAGCCTGCGCGGCGGGCACGCCGACGGCCAACTAGATCCGGGCGCGGTGCAGATCTACGCGGCGTTCAACGGCGACGGCGTGAGCGTGCTCGTCAGCGAATCCGACCTCGACGCCGCCGCCCGCATGGGCGCCCCGCTGAGCACCGAACTCGCCGACGCCGCCGCGCAAGCGCGGCGGTCCGATCTCGTCGAGCAGCTGCGCGCAAGCCTCGGCGGTGAGGACCGCGCGCGAAAACTCGCGGCGGCCAAGGCCCTTCTGGCGCTGGACGATCGCGACGCCGGCGAGCTCCTCGAATCGCTGGCGGCCGCCGAAGCCGATGCCGTCGTCGCGAAGAGCTACGCCGCGGTGGCGACGCGACTCCGCGGAGCCGATGCAGTCGTCGACCTGTTCTGCGACCCGACGACCGATCCGCAACTCGCCCGCCTGCTGGTGTCCAACTACAACAGCCACCTTCGGCCCGACATCGGCGATGTCCGGTTCCTTCTCTGTGCGTTGCAGCATTACATCGACCGCGGCCTGCCGTGGCTGACGAAGCTGCGGGCCGACATGTGGGACAACGGCGTCTTCCTCATGCTCAACGGGCTGTCCAACGAGCACGCGGTGTGCCTTCTGCGCGACAACCCGTCGGAGCGGTCGATGCTGCTCGCGCTGCTGCCACATATCGGCGAACACACCGTCGACGACGACATCCTCGAGGAGTCGCGCAGCCTCGGTGCCGCGCTGTCAGATTAGGGCGCGGCGCACGTCGGCGCCCGTGGCCAGCACCATCATGATCAGCGTGCGCAACGCGTCGTCGACCAGTCCCGCAGCAGGAAAGTTGTAGCGCAGCAACACATCCGCAGCTTTTTTGGAGTTGCGTTTGGCGCCGGCCGCGATCTCCTTATGACCACTCTTGGTCGCCAACGACACCGTGCCCAGCAGCGTTTTGTGCGCATGCTCAGCCACCTGCGTCCGCAGTTTCGCGTCCAACGGCAGGTCCCACGCCAGGATCTGAGTGAGCGACACCAGCTCCAGGTCCTCCGCGATGGCGACCACCCGCAGCGACACGATCGTGCCGTCGTGGTGCAGGGTGATCGCGCCGTCGTCCTCCCGCTGCAGCGGCATGATCTCGCCGAGGATGGCGGCCAGTCGATCCTGGAGATCCATCTATGCCCTACCGCTCAGGTACATCATTCGGCTCTGCCGCTCAGGTACATCATTCGGCTCTGCCGAATCTGCGGTTGCGGTTCACGTACTCCTCGCACGCTTCCCACAGGTCGCGACGGTCGTAGTCGGGCCAGAGCTTGTCCTGGAAGACGTACTCGGCGTAGGCCGCCTGCCACAACAGGAAGTTGCTCGCCCGCTGCTCCCCCGACGTCCTGATGAACAGGTCGACGTCGGGAATGTCGGATCGGTGCAGATGCTTGGCGAACGCATCCTCGGTGATCCGGCCCGGATTGATCCTGCCGTCCACCGCCTCCTGGGCCAGTTCGCGCACGGCTTCGACGATCTCGGTGCGGCCGCCGTAGTTCACGCAGTAGTTGATCGTGATGACGTCGTTGTCGACCGTCATCTGCTCGGCGATGTCGAACTCCTTGATCACGCTGCGCCACATGCGGGGCCGCGAACCGACCCATCGCATCCGCACGCCCATGTCGTTCAGGTTCTCGCGGCGCCGGCGGACCACCTCGCGGTTGAACCCCATCAGGAATCGCACTTCCTCGGCGCTGCGCTTCCAGTTCTCGGTGGAGAACGCATACACCGTCAGGTGCTTGATGCCGATTTCGATTGCCCCGCAGGTGATGTCGATGAGCACCGCTTCACCCATCTTGTGCCCCTCGGTGCGGTGCAGGCCGCGCTGGGTGGCCCACCGCCCGTTGCCGTCCATCACGACTGCGACGTGGTTGGGAACCTGGCCGGCCGGGATCTCGGGCGCGGCGGCCTTCGAAGTGTGCTGCGGTGGGCGGGCGAACTTACCGTTGGTGCGCGGCGGGAGCGCGGGGAAGACGACGGGCCACGTGGACTTGTCCGGAAAGGTGGGGTAGTCGTCAGGCGCCTGGGGCAGCTGTGGGTAGGTGGCTTTCCCCGCCCGTTTGGTTGCCATGGGCCACATCCTGCCCGACCAGCGACACCCGTTGGTGAGCGACTGTCTGATCCACCCGGTACATTCGCTCGACCAGCGGCAACGTCCGCAACTGGCGTTCCAGGTGCCACTGCAGGTGGGCGGCGACCAGGCCGCTGGCCTGGCTGCGGTACGACGGCGTCGACTCCTGCGCGTGCTCCCAGTCCCCGTCGTTCAGCGCGGCCATCAGGTCCAACACGCCCTGCGGCGGTGTCACCGACCCCGACGGCCTGCAGTGCACGCACACGCTGCCCCCGGCCGCGACGTGGAACGCCCGGTGCGGCCCCGGCGCCGCGCAGCGGGCGCATTCGGTCAGCGCCGGCGCCCACCCCGCGATTCCCATGGCGCGCAACAGGTAAGCATCCAGCACGAGTTCGCGGGGCCTGCTGCCGTCGGCCACTGCCCGCAGCGCGGCCACGGTCAGCCGGTGCAGCGCGGGCATCGGCGCCCGCTCCTCTCCTGCCAGCCGTTCGGCGGTCTCGAGCACCGCGCACGCGCACGTGTAGCGGCCGTAGTCACTGACGATGTCCGTGGCGAACGCATCGATGGCCTGGACCTGGGTGACGATGTCGAGATTCCGGCCCGGATGCAGCTGAACATCGATGTGCGCGAACGGCTCCAGCCTGGCCCCGAACTTGCTGCGGGTACGCCGCACACCCTTGGCCACCGCACGCACCAACCCGTGGTCGCGGGTGAGCAGGGTGACGATCCGGTCGGCCTCGCCGAGCTTGTGCTGGCGCAGCACCACCGCTCGGTCCCGGTACAGCCGCATCAGAACAGTCTCCCATCGCGATCCGACAGATTCCGGTACGCAGCGCCGATATTCTTGTAAGTGATGGTCGAGCAAGCCCGATTCCCCACTCTCACTCAGCAGCTCTTTCAGCTCGCGAGTGGTTCCGTCACGTCCGAGGACTTGGTGCGACGATCGCTCGACGCGATCGAGGCCAGCCAGCCGACGCTCAACGCGTTCCGCGTGGTGCTGGCCAAAGAGGCACTGGCCGGTGCGGCCAAAGCGGACCGCAAACGAGGGGCGGGCCAAGAACTTCCGCTGCTGGGCATTCCAATCGCGGTCAAGGACGACGTCGACGTCGCGGGGGTGCCCACCCGGTTCGGCGCCGACGGATACGTCCGGAGGGCCCACCAAGACTCCGAGGTCGTGCGGCGGCTGAGGGCGGCGGGCGCGGTGATCGTCGGCAAGACCAACACCTGCGAGTTGGGTCAGTGGCCGTTCACCAGTGGGCCGGCCTTTGGTCACACCCGCAATCCGTGGTCGCGCGAGCACACGCCGGGCGGATCGTCGGGCGGAAGCGCCGCCGCAGTGGCAGCCGGACTGGTGGCCGCGGCGATCGGCTCCGACGGTGCGGGCAGTGTCCGCATCCCCGCCGCGTGGACGCACCTGGTCGGCATCAAGCCGCAGCGCGGCCGGATCTCCACGTGGCCGCTGCCCGAGGCGTTCAACGGCATCACCGTCAACGGAGTTCTCGCCCGGACCGTCACCGACGCGGCGATCGTGCTCGACGCGGCATCGGGCAACGTTCCCGGCGACCTGCATCAGCCCCCGCCCGTGCGGGTGTCGGAATACGTCGGCCGGGCACCCGGCCCACTGAAGATCGCCCTGTCCACCAAATTCCCCTACACCGTCTTCCGGGCCAAGCTGCACCCCGAGATCCGCGCCGCGATGACGACGACGGCAGCCCAGCTCGAGGAGCTGGGGCACACGATCGTGTCCGCCGATCCCGAGTACAACCTGGCCATGTCGTGGAGCTTCCTGTCGCTGTCGACGTCGGGCCTGCTGGAGTGGGCCGACCGCCTCGGCCACGACGTCACGCTCGACAAGCGCACCAGGGCCAATATGCGGACCGGCTGGCTGCTGTCGCAGAACTCGCTGCGCAAGGCCCGCGCCCGCGAAGCGGCGGCGCACCGCCGCATCGGGTGGATCTTCAACCTGGCCGACGTCGTGCTCGCGCCGACGACCGCGCAGCCGCCGCCCGTCGTGCACGACTTCGACCGCCGCGGCGGCCTGTCCACCGACCGGGCCATGATCCGCGCCTGCCCCGTCACCTGGCCCTGGAATCTGCTGGGTTGGCCCTCGATCAATGTGCCCGCCGGGTTCACGTCCTCGGGGCTGCCGATCGGTGTGCAGTTGATGGGCCCGGCCAACAGCGAGCCGCTGCTGGTCTCGCTTGCCGCCGCGCTCGAGGCCATCAACGGCTGGGCGAACAAGCAGCCGGAGGTCTGGTGGACCCCGTCGGTGGCCCCTGACCCCGAGCCGACCGGCCCGCAGGACGACTCCATTCAGCAGATGGCGCCCGACGAAGTCGCGTAATGTCATCGACCATGGCAGCGCGGCACATCGCATGTGCGCTTTCGATACCGGCCGTAGTAGCCGGTGGCCTCGCGGGCATGCCGACCGCCGGCGCCGACAACAAGCGGCTCAACGAAAGCGTGGTCGTCAACGTCTACACCGTGCAGCATCAGGCCGGCTGCACCACTGACATCAAGATCAACCCGAAACTGCGTCTGGCGGCCCAGTGGCACACCGACGACGTGCTGAACAACCGTGCGCTGGACGGCGATATCGGTTCGGACGGGTCGACGGTGGCCGACCGCGCGCGCAACGCCGGCTACGCCGGACCGGTAGCCGAGACCGTCGCAATCAACCCGGCGCTGTCGATCAGTGGCATCGAGTTGATCAACCAGTGGTATTACCGGCCCGACTACTACGCGACCATGGCGGACTGCTCCAACGTCGACATCGGCGTCTGGTCGGCGAACCTGATCGACCGCACCGTCGTCGTCGCCGTCTACGGCAAGGGCGACGGCGCGCCGCCAGTTCAGGCACCCGGCAGGGAGTTCGGACAGGCGGGCGCAGGCGCCCCGGGCAACTAGCGTCGGCGAAATATATTCAAATCATCGTTTCTGATCTTGACCTGCCGCTATCTTGTGTTTCGTCGGGGCTTGAGTCTTGTTTTCGGGAGAATCCATGGGTAACGGCAGTGCGCCGGCGTCCGCGCAATCGCGCAGCGTCGTGTTCGAGGTCACCGGATCGGGCACCGTGTACTCGATCGACCTCGATCCCGGCGGCCGCATCCCCGAGGACACCGCTGCGCCGTTCACACAATCTGTGTCGATCGGCCCCGATGTAGCGTTGCTCCAGGTCGTCGTGGTGACCAAGACCGGTAGCCAGGGATGCCGCATCACGGTCGACGGCGACGTGGTGGCAGAACAGGCGCCCGGCGACGCAGCGCACTGCATCGCATACCTGTGAGCTAGAACCGCAGCCGGCCCAGCTGTTTTGGGTCGTGCTGCCAGTTCGTTGCGATGGCGTCCGAAGACGTCGCATGTCGGGCAATGCGCTCGTCAATGACACCGATGCAGAAGCCCGCCCGGCCAATTCGCGTGCCGGTCTACGCAAGACGGTTGACGTCGTTGACGCTTCGGTCGAGTAGTCGTGACACCACTCGTCACCAAATTCAAGTAGTGCACTACTCACGTCAGGTCCCTCACGGCCGCAGCACGATCTATACGACGCAACCGCACCATCCGAGGGGGATGCGATGTCCGCAGGGCGTAGTTCTGGCCGAGGTCGGCACCAGTTGCACCGCAATGATCGAGCGCAACTGCGTACGGCGGCACCCGCGGTCGACACCAGCACCCTCAACCGCGGGCTACTCATCCCTCTGCAGCAGCGCACGGCGCGGCGCGGCTTGCAGGGGTATTCGAGGTTCATCGGCCGGGTTGGCGCGCTTGCGGTCGCGCTCGGCGTTGGCGTCGGGTTCACGACGAGCATGCCGGGAGTCGCACGGGCTGACGACACCGACTCGTCATCCTCGGCAGAGAGCTCGTCGTCGGAGCCGTCGGACCCCACCACCGCGACCGACACGACGACGTCGACCACTACGTCGGCCACTACGTCGACCGACTCTGCCTCGCCGTCGGATCCCGCATCCGCCGGCGATTCGCCGGCCGAAGCTCCCACGGGGATTGTGCAGAGCTCGGGCGGCGCCCAGACCGGAAGCTACGGGCCCAACGCCACCGCGCCGAGTTCGGAAGGCGAGACCGACACGGTGCCAACCACATCCGGCGCATCGGAGGGTGGCGAGCCGACGGAGACGGCCGCGGCGGCCGACGCGACTACCGAGGCGGCGGCCGACGCGACTACCGAGGCGGCGGCCACGCCAGATGCGGTTGCGCCGTCCGTAGAGCCGGTCCCGGCGCAAACCCCTGTGCTACAGGATGATTCACCAACCGTCGTAAATGCGCCGGCCACAACCGAGCTTGACCCCGGATCGGCCGGAGATTCCAGCGTGGTCGATGTGCTCGATGGCAGCAACGTCGACCGGCATCACGTCGATTGGCACAACGTCGATCGGCACCGCAACCGAATTCACAGACATTCAGGTTTTCACCGCGTCGGGCGCGGAGGACAACGCCGGGTCGCGGTTGTTCGCGACCTTTAACGCAGAGGACAACTCTGCCCTCAGCACGGCGCAGGTTACGGCGCCGGCCGCTGCGCAAGACCCGGTGCAGAACCTCATGGCGATGCCCGCCACTGTGGTGAACATTGCGGCCGGATTTGTCACCGCCCTGTTGGCGCCATTCCTGGCGCCGCGGCCCGGTGGCGCCGGCCCAACCTCCGCTGATGCTGTTCGCCGTGCTGGACTGGCTACGGCGCGAGGTTCAGCGGACCTTCTTCAACCGCTCGCCCAATGCTGTCGCGGATGTCTACACCACCTCCGAGGACATCGGCCTGTCGGGCAACGTGCTGACCGACGGCGCCGACGACACGGACGCCGACGGCGACGAACTGACAGCGACACTGGTCACCGGTCCAGCCCACGGCGACCTCACGCTCAATTCCGACGGTTCGTTCACCTATACCCCGGACGCCGACTACAACGGCACCGACACGTTCACCTACAAGGTCAGCGACGAAGGCAATTGGCACCTGCACGGCCTACTCGGGTTGTTCGGCGGAGGCGGCCACACCGACACCGCCCACGTCACCATCAGCGTCACCGCCGCCAGCAACCAGGCACCGGTGGCGGGAGACGACAACGTCAGCACGAACGAGGACACCTATGTGACCTTCGCGGTGCTGACCAACGACACGGACGCGGACGGCGATCCACTCAGCGTCGCGGTGAATCCCTACCCGCAGGCCGCGCACGGCTCGGTCGCGGTCAATGGCGACGGAACATTGTCGTATTTACCGAATTTCAACTTCAGCGGCACCGACACCATCACGTACACCGTCACCGACGGCGACGACAGCGACACGGGGACCGTGACCGTCACGGTGAACCCGGTCAACGACATGCCGGTGACCGCAGGCGACAACTACACCGTCGTCCAGAACGGCACGCTCGAGGTTGCCGGCCCTGGCGTGCTCGCGAATGACAACGACATCGACGGCGATTCGCTCACCGCGGTGCAGTTCACCGATCCGTCCCACGGCAGCGTGACGTTCAATGCCGACGGCAGCTTCACCTACACCCCGGACGCCGACTTCTTCGGCACCGACTCGTTCCAGTACTACGCGTTCGACGGCGCCACCGCGGGCAACCCTGCCTTCGTCAACATCACCGTCAACGAGGACCTGCCGAACGCCGCACCAGTGGCCAACTACGACAGCTTCGCCACCGAGGTCGACACAGTCCTGGTCATCGATGCGGAACAGTTGCTGGACAACGACTTCGACGCCGAGAGCGACCCGTTGACGGTGATCGTCACCCAGGCGCCCGAGCACGGCGAGCTCGTCGACAACGGCGACGGCAGCTACACCTACACCCCCGAAACCGGCTTCGTCGGCACCGACAGCTTCCAGTACGCCGCGGCCGACGCCATCGGCGAGGGGAACGTCGCCGTCGTCAGCATCAACGTCGGCATCCCGGCCAACTCCGTGCCGGTCGCCACTCCCGATCTGGTGTCCACCCGTGTCGACACGCCGCGGGTCATCAACCCCGGCGAGCTGGTCGGCAACGACACCGACGCCGACGGCGAGACCCTGACGCCCTACGTCGTCTCCGACCCGGCGTACGGGACCCTCGAGCCCAACATCGGCGGTGGCTGGACGTATACGCCGGACCCCGGCTTCACCGGTTTAGACAGCTTCTACTACACCGCATTCGACGGCTACGCGGACAGCACGCCGACTCTCGTCACGCTCCAGGTCGCCGGCCAAGCCGACGGCAACACCCCGCCGGTCGCCGGCTACGACAGCTTCGGCACGGACGTCGACACACCGCTGACGATCGATCCGAATACACTGCTGGCCAATGACTTCGACGCAGACGGTGATCCGCTGACGGTGTCCGTCACCCAGGAGCCGACCAACGGCACGCTGAGCACCGACGCGATGGGCAACCTGGTGTACACGCCGGACGACGGATTCACCGGCATCGACAGCTTCTTCTATTCGGCTGGCTATCCCGAGAACTCCAGCCTCCCTGCCGAAGTCACGATCAACGTCGGTGGACCGGCCAACGCCGCACCGCAGGCGACCCCGGACAACCTGGTGACCGGCATCGGCACACCACTGGCGATCACCTCGGAGGATCTGCTGGACAACGACGCTGACGCCGAAGGCGACACCCTTTATGTCTACGTCGTCTCCGACCCGGCCCACGGCACCCTCGAGGACAACGGCGACGGCACGTACACCTACACGCCCGATGCCACGTACGTCGGTACGGACAGCTTCTACTACACCGCATTCGACGGCCAGGCCGACAGCACACCGACGGTCGTCACGATCGAGGTCGGTGGCGTGGTCAACATTCCGCCGATCGCCAACGACGACTTCCTGTCCACCGATGTCGACACCCCGCTGACCATCGTGCAGGAAGACCTGTTGGGCAACGACAGCGATCCCGACGGAGATATCGGGATGGTGATGGGGCAGATCGTCGATCAGCCCGTCCACGGAGAGCTGGGTTTCGACATGGACGGCAACGCCGTCTACACCCCCGACCCCGGCTTCGAGGGCACCGACCGTTTCACCTACCAACTCAACGATGGCGAAGACCTCAGCGAGATCGCCACCGTAACCATCACCGTCGGACAACCGGAATTCAACGCCGTGCCGGTGGCCGGCTGGGACAGCCTGGCCACCGATGTCGGCACCGCACTGGTCATCACCCCAGAACAGCTGCTGGCCAACGATTACGACGCCGAGAACGACGCACTGTCAGTGGAGATAACCCAGCCAACGACCAATGGCATTCTGGAGTTCAACGCCGCCGACGGCACCTACACCTACACCCCCAACGCCGGGTTCACTGGCTACGACGAATTCCCCTACGTGGCCATCGACGCCACCGGTGTAAGCGACACATCGTTTGTGACCATCGCCGTGGGCGTGCCGGCCAACACCGCACCCACCGCCTTCGAAGACAACCTGTCCACCGACGTCGACACCCCACTGAGCATCGACTACGCCGACCTGGTGGGCAACGACGTCGACCCCGACGGCCCCGACGATCTCTACCCCTTCGCCGTCTCCGGCCCCCGCCCACGGCACCCTGGAATACAACCAAGACGACACCCTCACCTACACACCTGACCCCGGCTACGTCGGCACCGACACCTTCGTCTACACCGCCTATGACGGCGAAGCCGACTCCACCCCCGTCACCGTCACCGTCACGATCGGGGTCGGCGTCTAGAAGTGAGGCGGTGGGCTGGACGCCTTAGAAGCCCAGTCGGCCAAGCTGTTTGGGATCACGCTGCCAGTTCTTGGCGATCTTCACGCGCAGGTCCAGATAGACCTTTGTGCCCAGCAGCTTCTCGATCTGCGTGCGCGCGGCGGTGCCGACCTCGCGCAGCCTGGCGCCGCCCTTGCCGATGACGATGCCTTTCTGGCTGTCGCGCTCGACGTAGAGGATCGCGTGTACGTCGATGAGGTCGTCACGCCCCTCTCGTGGCTCGACCTCATCGATGACGACGGCCAGCGAGTGGGGCAGCTCGTCGCGCACGCCTTCCAGGGCGGCCTCGCGGATCAGCTCGGCCATCAACACTTCCTCGGGCTCGTCGGTGAGCTCGCCGTCCGGATAGAACGCCGGGCCCGGCGGCAGCTTGGCAGCCAGCACGTCGGTCAGCACGTCGAGGTTCTCGCCGCTGGTGGCCGACACCGGAACGATCTCCGCGTCGGGGCCGACGAGCTCGCTGACCGCCATCAACTGACCGGCCACGCGATCCCTCGGCACCTTGTCGGCCTTCGTGACGATCGCCACCAAGGTGGTCCTCGGGGCGATCGCACGGATCTGCTCATAGATCCACCGGTCCCCCGGGCCGATCTTCTCGTCAGCCGGGATGCACCACCCGATGACGTCGACCTCGGAGTAGGTGCCCTTCACCAGATCGTTGAGGCGCTGCCCCAGCAGCGTGCGCGGCCGGTGCAAGCCCGGCGTATCGATCAGGATGATTTGAAAGTTCTCGCGGTGCACGATGCCGCGGATGGTGTGCCGAGTGGTCTGCGGACGGTTGGAGGTGATCGCGACCTTCGTACCGACAAGCGCGTTGGTCAACGTCGACTTGCCGGTGTTGGGCCGTCCGATGAAGCACACGAATCCCGAACGGAACTCAGACATGATCTGTGCTCGCCGAACGTGCGCTCACTGTGGAGATTCGGCCCATTTTTCGCAGTGGCTTCACGTTGGGCGGCCCGCGCGATCGGTGACGATCACGGTGGCATCAGCGGACAGCTCGCGCACTGCGGCCACGCCGGCGTCGTCAAGCGCACCGCCGACCAGTACGGCGGCCTCGAGTCCGGCCGCCCCGCTGGACACAGCTGCCGTAACCGCCGCCTGCAGGGCGGTCAGCGCGAGTGCCTCCAGCGTCACCGGCGCCCCGGCATAGGTACGACCGTCGAGGTCGCGCACCGCCGCGCCACTGGACGCCTCGGCTCGCCCCATCGCGCCGCGCGCCAGCGTGACCAGCTTGGCGTCCTCTGCATCGAGTTCAGTCATTGTTCCTTCGCTCTTCACGCAAGCGGCTCATCGTTGCTCTCCTGGGGCTTCGTCGGGCTTACCAGAACGGTGCCGATGCGGACACGTCCGCGGTGGTCCGGCCCGCCCTCGGCACGCAGCCGCAGTCCGTCCCACGTCACCTCGGCGCCGGGCAACGGCACCCGGCCCAGCTCGAAGGCAACGAGCCCACCGACCGTGTCGACGTCGAAGTCCTCGTCGAACTCGATGTCGTACAGCTCGCCGAGATCCTCGATCGGCAGCCGAGCCGACACCCGATACTGCCTGTCGCCCAGTTCTTCCACCGGAGCGACTTCGTCGGTGTCGTACTCGTCGGCGATCTCGCCGACGATCTCCTCCAACACATCCTCGATCGTCACCAACCCTGCGATCGCACCGTATTCGTCGACCAGCAGCACCATGTGGACGCGGTCACGCTGCATCTCCCGCAGCAGTGCATCCAAAGGCTTGGAGTCCGGCACGAATACCGCGGGCCGCATCACCTCGGACACCTCGGTGTCGCGGCCACCGTTGTTCGAGTAATACGTCTTCTGGACAAGGTCTTTCAGGTAGACCACGCCGAGGATGTCGTCGACGTTCTCACCGATCACCGGGATGCGCGAGTGTCCGCTGCGCACCGCCAGGGACGTGGCTTGTCCGGCCGTCTTGTCGATCTCGATCCACACCATTTCGGTGCGCGGCACCATCACTTCACGGGCCGGGGTGTCGCCGAGCTCGAACACCGACTGGATCATCCGCCGTTCGTCATCGGCCACGACGCCGCTCTGCTGCGCCAGGTCGACGACTTCGCGCAGTTCGATTTCGGACGCGAACGGGCCGTTGCGGAATCCGCGGCCCGGCGTCAGCGCGTTCCCGAGAAGCACGAGCAGCCGGCTGACCGGGGTGAGAACCACCGAAATCGCCTGCAGCGGAAGCGCGGCCAACAACGAGATGGAATAGGCGTTCTGCCTGCCGACCGTCCTCGGACCGACTCCGATGGCGACGAAGCTGACCACCGTCATGATCGCGGCTGCGGAGACGAGACCCCAGCTCACCCCGAGGTAGTCGTCGAGGAAAGCGGCCAACAGGACGGTCGCACTCACCTCGCACGCGATTCGGAGCAATACGACGAGGTTGATGAAGCGGGGCCGCTCGACCATGACCTTGGCGAGTCGGACCGCGCCGGGGCGTTCGTCGCGAACGAGTTCTTCGACGCGGGCAATCGACACCGTGCTGATCGCGGCATCGATCGCCGCGAAAAGGCCGGCCACGCCGATCAGAACGATCGCGCCGATCAGCTGTCCCACGTTGTTCACTGTTCGTCGAAGAATCGGGACTTGTCCAGCAGGCGCTGGTCCTTCTCGGTCTGGCGGTCCTGGTGGTACGCCTCGACCTGGTCGGCGACCCACTCCTCGAGCAGTTCTTGCTGGAGCGCGAACATCTCCTTTTCCTCATCGGGTTCGGCGTGGTCGTACCCCAGCAGGTGCAACACCCCGTGCACCGTCAACAACGCAAGCTCCTGTCCCAGCGAATGGCCTGCCGCGGCCGCCTGATCGGCGGCGAACTGCGGGCACAGCACGATGTCGCCGAGCATCGACGGCCCCGGCTCGGGCGCGTCGGGCCGACCGCCCGGCTCGAGTTCGTCCATCGGGAAACTCATCACATCGGTGGGACCGGGCAGATCCATCCATCGCATGTGGAGGTCGGCCATCGCCGAGGTGTCGAGCAGCACCATCGAAAGTTCGGCTGCAGGATGCACTTTCATCTTGCGGATGACGAATCGGGCGATGCTGATCAGTTCCTGTTCGGAAACGTCGATGCCCGATTCGTTGGACACCTCAATGCTCATCGTCGAGTTCCGCTACCGCCGGGGCCGACTGCCCGAGGCACGCCGTTGCGCCCGGTTCATCAGGTCGGGCTCGTCGGACTTCGCATACGCGTCGACGATGTCCGCCACCAACCGGTGCCGGACCACGTCGGCGCTGGTGAGTTCGGCGAAGTGGATATCGTCGATGCCGTCGAGGATTCGCATCGCCGCACGCAGACCGGAGGCCGCGCCACCGGGCAGGTCCACCTGCGTGATGTCGCCGGTGACAACGATCTTCGACCCGAAACCGAGCCGAGTCAGGAACATCTTCATCTGCTCGCCGGTGGTGTTCTGCGCCTCGTCGAGAATGATGAACGCGTCAGACAGGGTGTTGTGAGTGAGTAGGAAATCCTCTGTCACGTACAACGAATCCGCTGCCTCGACCTCGATGCACACGACTTCCTCGGTACCTTTGGACTCGATTCGGTCGACGTATCGTTTCGGTTGGCCGCCACCTGTCTCGTCGTACTTAGCAGCCTTGCGGGCGAGGCGAAACGGTGCCAGGCCCACGGGGAGTCGGATGTCGAGAATGTGGGCATCGTGACGGTGATGGACTTCGCGACCGCGCGCCAAACCTGGCTTTCGCCCCTCAGCTTTACGAGTGCGGGTGTAGACGACTCCGCCAACCGACCGGACGAGGAACATTACGTCGTCGCGCAGACGATCCGACACTGTCGTGAACTGGACGCGACACGTCCTACCCGTCTGGCTGACTGGGCCGCCGTCGGAGTCAAAGAGGCCCTGGAGCACCGCTAATCGAACCTCAGCGGAATTGAAGAGGTACTTCCTCGGAACGAACTTGGTTTCCGATCTAGCCCCCGCAAGGCCCAACTCGCGCATTGCACTTGTGATCGGGTTCTTGACCGTTGTATCGCCGCAGTTGCCATCCTCTCTGACGAGGTTATAGTCGATCTCTGTCTTGCGCCTCACGGCGAGCCCCGGGATCACGCGTTTCAGCACTTCTACAAGTTCCGGATCAGAGGTTGCGAAAGACGGCGACGTCCTGCTCGAGACGCATCCATCCCCCAAAAGCAATCCCAGTGCGTAGGGATCGATCGGCACCTCTTGCGGCTCGAATTCAACAGGCTCACTCAGCAGCGGCAATTCGTAGCGGTGATAATGCGCCGCACGCAGGTTGCCGATCATCTCCTTCGTCGCAAGCACCCGTGCAGGCTTGCCTCGTCGGCGATCGCCACGGGTATAGACAGACCACAGGTGGTCGCCTGACGCAAGAGTGGACGATCCATCCTGCGCGTACACACGGTAAATCTCCTTGAAACCCTGCGGGTACACGCCGATGACCTTCGTCGGCCGGCCGTCCGAACCGACCACATAATCACCGACTTCAAGATCCCCGATCGCCTGAAAACCGCTGGGCGTCAAGACCTCCGTCTGTATCGGCTGGGCCCTACCACGCATGTATGCCAGCGGCGCGACCTCGATGATGCCCGCGTTCATCAGCTTCGGGATCGACTCGGGATCCATCATGTCGTGCAGCGCGTCGTACAGCGGCCGCAGGTACGGATCGATCTTCTCGCTCAACGTACCGGGCAGGAATCCGAGGCGCTCACCGGCTTCCACCGCCGGGCGGGTCAAGATGATCCTGGTGACTTGTTTCGACTGTAATGCGTTGACGGCCTTGGCCATTGCGAGGTACGTCTTGCCGGTGCCGGCGGGGCCGATGCCGAAGACAATGGTGTGCGCGTCGATGGCGTCGACATATCGCTTCTGGTTCAACGTCTTCGGCCGGATCGTCTTGCCACGCCGCGACAGGATGTCGAGGGTCAGCACCTCAGCCGGTGATTCGTTGCCGGTTCCGATGAGCATGGCCACGCTGTGCTTGACGGCTTCGGTGGTGAGCCTCTGGCCGCTGGCCACGATCGCGATGAGTTCGGAGACCACTCGCTCGGCCAGCGCCACATCGGCGGGCTCGCCGGAGAGCGTCAGCGCGTTGCCGCGCACATGGATATCGGCCGCCAGGATGCGCTCGAGTGCGCGCAGGTTCTCGTCGGCGGATCCAAGCAGGCCCACGACGAGGTCGGGCGGAACATTGATGCTGCTGCGAACGGGCGAGTCCGAGTCAGCGTTCGTCTCGCGGGGCGTCACGTGGGGCTTTCTGCCTGCTTTCTGGGTCTGGCCTGGTTGTTTGCCTGGGTATGGCCAGTTTACCGCTGGGCGTCGATGCAACCCAACAGTTAACGCCGCAACCCCGCTAGCGGCGCACGGCGGCGAAGACGTACTGGTCGAGCAGGGATAGCGGATGGTCGGCGCTCGGCAGCGTCTGCACCGGGGTGAATCCGCTCGCGGTGAGCTGGTCGTGCCACTCGTCCCGGGTCAGGAAGATCCGGTCAGTACCGGACCGAACGTCGGTCAGACCCACCTGCGACTGGCCCGGCTGCGGCGACATGAGGCAGTACACCGAGGTCATGAACGAGCAGTGCGCCTTGCACACCTCGATGAAGATCACCGCGCCGCCGGGACGCAGAAGTTCATGGATCTCTCCCAGCGTGCGCCCGACATCTTGCGCGTTGTGCAGGACGTTGGAGGCGACGACGGCGTCGCACGGCGGTTGACGGCACAGATCCGCATTGAGGTCGACGATTCCGTATCGCATCCACGGATGCTCCGCGAATCGTTTCTGCGCAGCATTGAGGAAGAACGTGGAGACATCGGTGAAGTGGTAGTCGACAGGCAGACCGGTCAGCCCCGCGACGATGTCGTCGGTCATGCCGCCCACGCCGGCGCCGAGCTCGAGGATACGAACGGGTGACCTCTCGACCATCAGGCGCCGGACGGTGTCGGCGACGGCCGTTCGGGCGCCGAGGTTGAGGTAGCGGCTGATGGCATTGTCGCGGTAGAACGCGTCGGCGATGGTCATCGAGCCGTTCGGGAACAGCAACTCCTGCACGCTGACGCGGTCGGTGACGAGGTCGGCCAGGTGGCTGTTGGCGTCATCCAGGAACTGCCCGAAGGGTTGGGGGTATCCCAGGTCCGAGCAGACCGCGACGAGGTCGGATCGGGTCGGCGAGGGTACCTCTCGGGCGCGGCGGTATCCGCCGGCGTCGTGGTGCAGGAAACCGCGCACGGTGAGCTCGTGCAACCACTGTCGCAGCACCCAGCGGTGCCGCTCGGCGAATTGCAGCCGCGCGGTGATCTCGTCTGCCGTGTGCATGTCACCGTCACCGAGCACCGGCTCCAGCACGCGCCAGATGGCGCCCAATCCGAACAGGTCCAGATCGCCGCGTGCGGAAGGGATCCGGCTCATGTCGACGTCGACGGCGCTGTCGACCTGCGTCGGTGCGCTCGTCGCGGCGGGCTCGACCGGCTCGTCGGTTTCGTTCGTGCCTGCCGTCACCATTCGCACGACGCCGTCGAGCGTGGCCCCACCGAGTAGCTCGGAAACCGCTACTTCACAGTTGAATTCGGTCTTGATTCGCCGCCGCAGACGCAGAGCGTTCAGCGAGTCCAGCCCCAGCGCCACCAACGGCACCGTGCTGTCCAACGCCTGCACGTCGTCGGCGCCGATCACCTCGGCCAGCAGGTGCAGGATCCGCGCCGGCAGGTCGACTGCGCCGCGGGTGTCCGCGAGTGCGGGGGTGCTCTCGGCCGGTGGGGTCTTGAGCTGCGACAGCGTCGGGCCATAGCCCAGCGTTCCGAGCACCGCACGAGCGCGGGCCCAGTCGAACGCAGCCACCGCGGCGTTCGCAGGTAACCCGCTGAGCCCGAGCGCGATAGCGTCTGCGGAGCGCATGGGAAGGTAGCCCACCGCGGCCAGGTTCGCGATATCGGAGCTGTCCTGGCCCTTGTACACGGCCCACTGGCCCCACTGCACCGATACACAGTCGCGGCCCTCGGCACGCAGGTGGTGCGCGTGTGCATCGAGCATGCGGTTGGCCGCGGCGTACACGATCTTGCCGCGGCCACCGAGCACTGACGCCGTCGACGAGCACATCAGCACCCGACAGTCGTCGGCCAGGGCCAGCGCCTCCAACACGTGCGAGATGCCGACGACCTTGCCGCGTAGCGCGCTGTTGAGTTTCTCGTCGGTGAGGTCGGTCAACTCCATATCGGCGGCGCTTGCCCCGTCCAACGCCGCGTGGACGACGAGATCGACTCGCGCATCACGGATGTCGTCGGCCAATCGCAGAACTTCGTTCGCGTCGGCGATATCGCAGGCGATCACCCGGATGTCGGTTGTGCCGGAAGCCCTGATGGTCCGCAGCCGTTCGGCGGTGGCGCGGGTCTCCCCCGACCGGTTCACCAGAGTGATCCGGCGCGCGCCGTCTCGCGCGGCATATTCGCAGAACTCCAGCCCGATGTCGCCCGTACCGCCGGTGATCAGCACATGTCGGCCCGCCAGCGGCGACGCAGCGGTGCTCGTGCCGGCGTCCGTGAGCCGTTTCGCGTACAGACCGCCGTCACGTAACGCCAGTTCCGGCTCGTCGGCGGTGTGCAGGGCCGCGATGATCGCCTGTGCCGATTCCGCGCTCGCGAGTTCGTGGGACAGGTCGAGGTGGCGGAAGGCGGTGTCCGGGTATTCGCCGCCGATGCAACGGAATCCGGCGCTGACCGCGGCGGGGACCGGATGCGGCGGCCCGTCGGCCGGCACCACTGCCTCACCGCCGACGGTGACCAACCAGTACTCCTTCGGCAGCGCGCCGGGCGTGAACCACCACTGCCGGTCGGCGAAGAACCTCGTGACGTGTCGGGCCGCCTCGGTCTGGCCCATGCCGTCGAGTCCGGGCAGCAGCACCACGAGAGAATCGATGTCGTCGACGGCCTCGTCCGAGTCGGCGATCAGTCGTGCGGACAGATCCTGGCTCTCGGCGTGCGCACACAATGCGGTGGCAAGGCCGACGCCGTCACCCGTGTGGTCGATGATGCCGAGGCGTCGAGGCGGCAGCATCGAGCGCCGGGTCAACGGGATCCATTCCTCCACGATGACCTGCGGCCGAGGGGCGGCCTGCGCGTGCGGCGTCGCTGCCGGAGCGGTGGCCGGTGGTGACGCGAAGCCGTGGTACGGCAGCCACAGCGACGACTCGTTCATCTGCGTGTTCGGGAAGTCCAGCAGCGGAAGCGACATGGCACCAACCGATTCCACGCGGAGTGCGTCCCAGCGGTAATCGATGTCATTCACCGCGAGCACGGCGAGGTTACGGGTGAATTCCGTCAGGTCCCTCGCCTGCCTGTCGGAGGTACCCACGACGGTCGCCGACTGCGCAGCCAGGACGTCGAGGTTCTCCTGCAGTGCGAACTGCAGCGTCGGGTGTTCGGCAAGCTCGACGAATGTGTCGACCTTGCCCGCCACAGCGGCCGCGACCGCCCGGTCGAAGCGGACGGTGTTGCGCAGATTCCAGAACCAGTACTCGGAGACCGTCACACCGGGGGCGATAGGCTCGCCGAGAGTCGATCCGATGCAGTCGATGTCGCTGTCGAGGAAGCGCGGATTACGCACCCGCTCGCGCACCGCCGCCTCGATCTCGTCGCGGAACTTGTTGACCAGGCTGGTGTGCGCCGGGTAGCGAACCGGGATGAGCCGAGTGAACCGGCCGCCTGCGTCCAACGTGTCCACCGTCGCCTGCACAGTGCCGCGATCGCCCGAGATACCCACCAGGCCTGGCGAATTGATCACCGAAACCTGGGCCCAGCCCGACTGGCGAGCCAGCACGCTCTCGCATTCGTCGCGGTCGGCCGCGACCACTGCCATCGCGTAGTCGTCCGAGGAGATGTTCTCGACCGCGCGTGCCCGCGTACCGACGATCAGCACCGCATCCTCGAGGGTCATCTTCTGAGACAAGTAGGCGCCGGCGATCTCGCCTTGACTGTGACCGACGACGACATCGGCCTCGATCCCGACCGAGCGCCACATCGCCCCGAGCGCGACCATCTGCATGAACAACGCCGACTGCACCACCGTGGTGCCTTCGCCGACATCACCATTGCCGAGCAGATAGTCCAGCGGCGATTCGCCGAACAGTTCGCCGAACAGATGGTGGCAACGGTCGACTTCGGCGCGGAAGGCGGGAACCTCTCCGTAGAACAGCGCACCCATGCCCGGCCGCTGTCCCCCCTGACCCGGCAGGACATACGCCAGCCGGTGCGCCGCCGCCGCATTGTCGCTACAGACCACAGCGGTGTGCTCGCGGCCGTCGACCACCGAACGCAGGGCGTCCGCGAGGCCGTCACCGTCGGTCACCATCGACAGCGCGCGGTACCGTCTCGCGACGCGGGTCCGAAACAGCATGTCGGTAACGCGTTTTGGCGGCACCGCGGGGTGATCGCCGAGATATGCCGCGAGCGCGGCCGCCTCGGCGCGGAGCAGGTTCGGGGTATCCGCCGACAGCAGCACCGGAACGGTCCCGTCGGGCAGCCGGTACTCAGAAATCGTCCCGCTCCTCTCGGGCCGGCATGCCGATGATGGTGTGGGCGTTGACCCCGTCCGCCCCGTACGAGGAGACGGCGCCATACCGGATTCCGTCCTTCGGTTCCCATGGATGCAACTTGGTGGCCAGACGCAGACTCGATGAGTCCCAATCCACTCCGGTGGTGGGGTTGTCGGAGAACAACGACGCCGGAACATGGCCGTGCCATCCAGCGAGCAGCACCTTGATCAGACCGAGCATTCCGCCCGCCGCCTGGGCGTGGCCGAGGTTCGACTTCGCCGACCCCACGAATGCCGCCGACCCTGCGGCGCCGTAGGTGTTCAGGAGCGCGGTGAGCTCGGCCCGGTCACCCGCTCTGGTCGCGGTGCCGTGTCCTTCGATCATTCCCACGTCGGCGGCGTCGATACCCGACCCGCCGATGACGCGGCGGATCAGTTTCTCCTGCGCGTCGGGGCGCGGTGTCAGGATCGGCTTTCCCTTGCCGTTGTGGTTGTAGTGGCTGGCGAGTATGCGGCCGAAGATCCGGTGGCCCATGCGCCGCGCGCGGGACTCGGGCTCGAGCACGACGAATCCGGCGCCCTCACCCCACAGCGTGCCGCTCGAGTCGTCGGCGTAGACGCGGCAGTGTCCGTCGATGGCCAGTTCGTTCTGTCTCGCGAAGTCGTAAATGATCGCCGGGGACCCCATCACGCACACCCCACCGGCCAGGGCCCAGTCGCATTCGCCGTTGCGGATCGAGGACGCGGCGAGGTGCAACGCGGTGAGCGATGACGCGCATCCGGTGTTCACGGTGGCCGACGGGCCCGCGAAGCCCAGGCTATGTGAGACCCGCCCGGCGATGCCTTCCGTGATGCGGCCGACGGTGCGGTACCCGGAGTACTCATCGGCCTGCGCGCCGAGCGGCCCGTACTCCGTCGGGTACGCCCCGACAAAGCAGCCGGCCTCCTCCTCGTCGAGCGCCGCTGGATTGATTCCGGAGTTCTCCAACGCCTTCCACGCCGCGCGCATCGCGAGTCGGATCTGTGGACTCGTGACCGCCGCCTCACGCTGGCTGATGTTGAAGAAAACAGGATCGAATGCGCCCGGGTTGTCGAGGAACCCACCGGCGTCACACACATTGGCCCAGCCTTCGAGCCGCGACAGCGACAACATGTCATCCACGGGCCATCCGCGATCGCGTGGAAGCGGGCCGATCAGTTCGCGCGATTCGCTCAGCGCGGTCCAGTACTCCGCTGGAGTGTGTACGCCGCTGGGCGCCTCCACGGACATTCCCGATATGACGATTGGGTCGCCGTCGAGAGTTGATGGGCGAGACATCAATGAATTCCGCTCTCGGACAACAGCTCTCTGATGCCGTGGACGTGATCGAGGAGGAAGAAATGGCCGCCTTCGAACATCGCCACGTCCACGTCGTCGCTGTGCTCACGCCACCCGTGCAGGTCCGCCATCGAGACGATCGGGTCCTGGTCACCGCCGATCACCTGGATTCTGGCGGAGATGCGCGCGCTGCGGTCGCATGAATACGTCTGGACCGCAAGGTGATCGGACCTGACGACCGGGAACGTCAACGTGACGAGATCGGGATCGGCGATCACGTCGGCGTTGGTTCCCCCGAGCCACCGCAGATGGTCCAGCAGACCCTGGTCATCCTTCGGCGCGGCAGGCTTGCTCGCCGCCCGGTGCGGCGCGACGGCCGCCAAGATGGTGAGCTGTCGCACCTTCACGCCAGCGGCCTCGGCGATTCTGGCGAATTCAAACGAGATCAGCGCGCCCATGCTGTGGCCGAGCGTCGTGATCGCGTCCCCACGGTTGAACTCCGAGTTCGCAAACTCGGCGAACGCACCCGCCGCGATGCCCACGAGCGACGTCAGGGGCGGTTCCCCCGCCCGGTCCTGCCGACCCGGGTACTGGAACGCGATGACCTCGAAATCCTCGCTCAGCGCCTTCGAGAACTGCCTGTACCAGGAGGCTCCCGCGCCCGCATGCGGAAAGATCAACAGCGTCGGACGGCCGGTCGAGTCCCGATTGTGGAATTTCCTCATCCATCCCGGGCTAGGCCGCATAGTTCTCAACCTGCGCGTTATGGTCGACACCAAGCTTCGGCACGGTAGGTTAATTTAGCCTAACCTCGCCTACTGGCGGGGGTCCCCCTAGGGCAGGCTGCGCGCTGCCGGTGTGATCGCCGTACCAGGACCACCCCACCGATTCGTGAGCACGCCCAGTGCACCCAACGCGACCGCCGCGGCCGTCGACGTGCGCAGCACCGTCGGCCCCAGCCGCACCACCGTCGCGCCCGCGGCCGTCAGTGCGCTGATCTCGTCGTCGGCGATGCCGCCCTCCGGCCCGATCACCAACGCGAGCGAATCGGCTTGCGACACAGGCACGTCGGTGATCGGCTGCACCGCGGACTCGTGCAGGACGAGCACTCGGGTCGATGCGGTGTCACGAACGCGCTCAACAAGCTCCGCCGTCGACACCATCCCGCTGATCGTCGGAATGTGCGCCCGCCGCGACTGCCTCGCGGCCGACCGGGCCACAGCGCGCCAACGGCGCAGGCCCTTGTCGACACGGGCCTGCCCGTCCCAGCGCGCGACGCAGCGCGACGCCTGCCAGGCGAGGAACGCGTCGGCCCCCGCTTCGGTCGCCAGCTCGATGGCCAGTTCGGAGCGGTCCGACTTCGGCAGCGCCTGCACGACGGTGATCCTCGGCATGGGCGCCTCGACGGTGAGGCGACGCAGGACCCGGGCCGTCATGGTGCCTTTGCCGACGTCCTCGATGACACAGTGGGCGATACCGCCGGCACCGTCGCTGAGGTCGAGTTTCTCGCCGGGCCGGGTGCGCCGGACGTTCGCCGCGTGGAACCCCTCGTCGCCGTCCACCACAGCGAGCTCACCTACCGAGGGCAGCGCGTCGACGTAGAAGAGCGCGTCAGCCACGGGCGTCTAGCGGCCGCTGAATGTTTCGCGCAGCCTGCTGAACAGTCCGCCGCCGCCGGGATTGGTCGAGTTTGTGTTCCGCACCTCGGCGATGTCGCGCGTGCGCTTTTCCTTCAACTTGCGCAACAACTCGATGTCCTCGTGGTCGAGCCGCGACGGCACGACCACTTCGACATGGGCATGCAGATTGCCGCGCACGCCGGACCGCAGGTGGGGCATCCCGTGCCCGCGAAGTGTCGTGACCTCGCCGGGTTGGGTGCCCGCCGGGATGGTGATCTCGATCGGGCCGTCGAGGATCGCATCGACGGTGACGGTGGCGCCCAGCGCCGCATCGATCATCGGCACCGAGATGGTGCAGTGCAGATCATCGGTGTCGCGGACGAAGATGTCGTGAGCCTTCTCATGTACCTCGACGTACAAGTCGCCTGCGGGCCCACCGCCCGGCCCGACCTCGCCTTGTGCGGCCAATCGCACGCGCATGCCGTCGCCGACGCCGGGCGGAATCTTCACGCTGATCTCGCGTCGTGCCCGCACTCGGCCATCGCCGCCGCAGCGGTGGCACGGATCGGGGATGACCTCGCCTACCCCGCCGCACACGGGACAGGGTCGCGACGTCATCACCTGGCCGAGCAGCGAGCGCTGCACGGTCTGGATCTCGCCGTGGCCGCCACAGGTGTCGCAGGTGGCCGGGGTGGACTTGCCGTGGGTGCCCTTGCCCTGGCAGAGGTCGCACAGCACCGCGGTGTCCACGGTGACCTGTTTGGTCACTCCGGTCGCGCACTCCGAGAGGTCCAGTCGCATCCGCAGCAGCGAATCCGAGCCGGGTCGCACGCGGCCGATCGGTCCCCGCGAGGTGGCTCCGCCGCCGAAGAACGCCTCGAACACGTCGCCGAGCCCACCGAACCCGCCGAATCCGTTACCGGCGGCGGCGGCTGATTCCAGCGGATCGCCGCCCAGGTCGACGATGCGGCGCTTTTCGGGATCGCTCAGCACCTCGTACGCGGCGCTGATGTCCTTGAACCGCGCCTGGGCCGCTGCGTCCGGGTTGACATCGGGATGCAGTTCGCGGGCCAGCTTGCGGTAGGCGCGTTTGATCTCGGTATCGTTTGCGCCCCTGCTCACGCCGAGCAGCCCGTAATAGTCGCGTGCCACGCTGACTTGCCTGACCTTTCCCTGTCTTTTCGAAGCCTGCTCGAAGCCGGTTCTAGCGGCTACCTAAGACTTCCCCGATGTAGAGAGCAACCGCGGCGACATTGGCGATAGTTCCCGGATAATCCATTCTCGTGGGTCCAAGCACACCCATGCCTCCGTACACCTTGCCCGAACTGCCGTACGCGGTGCTAATCACCGAAGTTCCGGCCATCTCTTCAGCCTCGGTCTCGTGGCCGATGCGCACGGTGATCTTGCCGGCCTCCTGCTGCGCCGCGAGCAGTCGCAACACCACCACCTGTTCCTCCAGCGCTTCGAGCACCGAGCGAAGTGATCCGCCGAAATCCGCGGTGTTGCGGGTGAGGTTGGCCGTGCCACCCAGCATCAGCCGCTCCTCGCTGTGCTCGACCAGCGACTCGACCAGGACAGTGGCGGACCGGCCGACGGCGTCGGCGAGCCCGCCCTTGCCGCTGAGGTGGGAGGCCAGATCGGAGACCGCGACGGAGGCCGCCGCCAGCGGCTTGCCCTCCAGAGCCAACCCGAGCAGATCGCGCAGTTTCGCCACGTCGTGCTCGTCGAGAGCATCGCCCAACTCGACGATCCGCTGGTCGACGCGGCCGGTGTCGTTGATCACCACCAGCAGCAGCTTGGCCGGCGTCAACGCGACCACCTCGAGATGCCGCACCGACGACGTCGACAGCGTCGGGTACTGGACGATCGCGACCTGACGGGTCAGCTGCGCGAGCAGCCGCACGGCGCGGCGCAGCACGTCGTCGAGATCGACGCCGGACTCCAGGAAGCCCAGGATCGCGCGCCGTTCCGACGATGACAGTGGTTTGACGTCCTCCAGGCGGTCGACGAACTCGCGGTAACCCTTCTCGGTGGGCACCCGGCCCGAGCTGGTGTGCGGCTGCGCGATGTAGCCCTCGGCCTCCAGGACGGCCATGTCGTTACGGACCGTGGCGCTCGAGACGCCGAGATTATGGCGCTCGACGAGGGATTTCGAGCCGATCGGCTCCTTGGTGGACACGAAGTCGGCGACGATCGCGCGCAGCACCTCGAAACGACGATCATCGGCGCTACCCATGCGTTCACCTGCCTCTCCCGTGACGTTGGTGTCCATTTTACGGTGATCATCAGCGGCGATACCGCGCGAACGCCGGTAGGCGTGGCGGACGCAGCTATTGCGATAGCCTTTGCAGGGTGACGCGTTTGCCTCGGGGGACGACGCGGGGGTGTTTTGCCCGATGATTTTCAAAGGGGTTCGAGACGGTAGGCCGTACCCCGACCACGGGCTGTCGCATCGGCAGTGGGCGCAGATCCCGCCCCGGCAGATACGGCTCGACGAACTGGTGACGACCACGACGGTGCTGGCGCTCGACCGGTTGTTGTCGGAAGACTCGACGTTCTACGGCGATCTGTTCTGCCATGCAGTGAAGTGGAAGGGCATCGTCTATCTCGAGGACGGGCTTCACCGTGCCGTGCGTGCGGCCCTGCGGAACCGCATCGTGCTACATGCGCGGGTGTTCGACATGGATCTGCCGATGTCGCAACAGGTGTCGATGTAACTTCGACGTCGCCGAGAACCTGCACCGGCACGCCAGGGACCTTCGGGCGTCCAGTCGGCCGGCGAAGTCGGGTCAACAGAACGATGCCGGTGAACACCTGCCAGATCATGATCGTGTACACGCAGGCGCGCTCGATGAGACCCAGGGGCGCGTAGTCGATCGCCCAGTTGACGTAGTTCTGCAGCATCGCGAAGGCCGCGAAACCCGCGAGGCCGATCAGAACACCGACCGGCCGATACCAGCGCGCCGCGACCACACGGCCGACCAGCATCGTGCCCGCGAGGATCGCCGCGTTGCCACCGCCGATGGCCAGGCCTGCGCCCACCCCATGCAGATATTCGTGGCCGTCCTTCCACAGCGGCGACCCACCGTGCACGAGGGCGATCAGGACATTGCCGACAGCGTTGATCGCCGTAAAGACAAGAAAGAGCGCACCCAGCCACCGTCCGCGGATGGCGCGGATCGCCAGGACAGCGCCGCCGAGGAACAGCGCGGCCTGCTGGTAGAAGGCCGAGTTCATCAGGATCGCGCGGGGGGACCATTCGGGTACGCCCAGGGCGCTGATGTAGTGCCGCGGGTAGCTGTAGGACGGCACGGCGGCCGCCGCGAGAGCCTCGAAGACGACGTATATGAGTGCGGTCGAGATCCACAGCACGGCAACAGCGATGAGCAGGCGCCGGGAAGTCGTCATTGCCACAACCGTAGAGCAGCCTGCGACGACGCCTGCGCGACTCAAGGACCGCGAAGTAGGTTAGGGTAAGCTAACTAACTGCAGTTCCTCGGCACGGGGCAGCCACCGCGAGGGCTTGCGAGCGAGATCGGGACATCCGCCGTCGAGCAGAGGACATTGATCATGGGAAGAGGCTTGCAGGGAGCCCTACTGCGAAGCTTCGGCGGGCGTGACCACGAGGCCACCGTGCTGGATATCTCTCGGGTTGCGCCGCACTGCATCCGGATCACCATGTCGTCACCGACGTTGTTCGAAGACGCCACCGTGGAGCCGACGGCCTTCCTGCGGTTCTGGTTTCCCGACCCCGAGGGCAGCGACAGCGAATTCCAACGCGTCTACACGATCGTGTGGGCTGAGCCGGATACGGGCAGATTCGCGGTGGACGTGGTCCTGCACGAGCCCTCCGGACCCGCAAGTCACTGGGCCTCGAGTGCCGAACCCGGCATGACCCTTCCCGTCGTGTCACTGGGATCGCGCGGGTTCGAAGTGCCCGAGGAGTTGCCGGCGGGCTTCCTGCTCATCGGCGATTCGGCGTCCATACCGGCGATCAACTCGATCCTGGCGGTGCTTCCGGCCGACGTCAGTGTCGAGGTGTATTTGGAACGGCACACCACCGACGACGAACTCATCCCGATCACCGACCATCCGCGCCGGCGTCTGCACTGGGTGGACAGGACCGACGAGCTGGCCCTAGCCGCGGCCATCGAGGATCGGAACTGGTCGGACTGGTACGCATGGGCGGGTCCCGAGGCGGGCTCGCTCAAAGTTCTACGCAAGCGGCTACGCGAGGCGTTCGGATTCCCGAAGGCCGACCTGCACGCGCAGGCGTATTGGACGCAGGGCCGCGAAATGGGCAGTCGTCGCGACAGCGAGAACACACCCACGACCACCGTGGCCGCCAACGGCGCGACTCCGGCGACCACCGAAGCGCCCACGCCGTCCGGGCCCGCGACCGAAGCCCCCAAGGGACGGTGGCGTTCGCAGGCCGCCAAGGACCTGCTGGCACCGGTGAAGCCGCAGCTGATCGCCACCGGCGTTCTCGAGGTGCTGATCACCTTGCTGCAGTTGGCCCCGTTCGTCGTGTTGGTCGAACTGGCCAGGCAACTGCTGGCGGGTGCCGACGAGTCCGCGCTGCGGAGCACGTTGATCGTCTTCGTGGTCCTTCTGGGGGCGGGCACCGTGCTCAGCGCCGGACTTCTGTTGTGGCTGCACGTGGTCGACATGCGCTTCAGCGCAACGATTCGCCGACGGCTGCTCGACAAGCTGCACGGGTACCGCTGGGGTGGTTCACCCAGCGCGGGTCGGGCGCGGTCAAGAAACTCATTCAGGACGACACCCTGTCGTTGCACTACCTCGTCACGCACGCGGTGTCGGACGCCGTCGCCGCCGTCGTCGCACCGATCGCGGTGCTGGTGTACCTCTTCGTCGTCGACTGGTGGTTGGCGTTGATCCTGCTCCTACCGATCCTGATCTACATCGTCACGACGTGGACGATGGTGTACCAGAGCGGCCCGAAGATCACCGAGGCATCCCGGTGGGCCGAACGGATGAACAGTGAAGCCGCGGCGTATCTCGAAGGGCAGCCGGTGATCCGGGTGTTCGGCGGTGCGGCGGCGTCCTCCTTCCGGCGCCGTCTGGACGACTACATCGAGTTCCTGAACGTCTGGCAACGGCCGTTCATCGGCAAGAAGACGTTCATGGACCTGGTCACACGTCCCTCAACCTTCCTGTGGCTCATCGCTTCCGCGGGAACCCTTTTCGTCATGTCCGGAGCGATGGAGCCGATGACCCTGCTGCCGTTCCTCATCCTCGGAACCACATTCGGCACCCGCCTATTGGGCATCGCCTTCGGATTCGGCGGCCTTCGCGAGGGCATGCAGGCCGCCCGCCGCATAGCCGTCACCCTCGACGAGGACGAACTGGCTACCTCAGACACCGCCGAGGTGCCGTCGCTGGTCCCGTCCGGCACGGTGGCCTTCGAGAACGTCGGCTTCGGTTACCGCCCAGGGGTTCCGGTCATCCATGACGTCAGCCTGACCCTGCGGCCCGGGACCGTCACCGCACTGGTCGGTCCCTCCGGTTCCGGCAAGTCGACGCTGGCGTCGTTGCTTGCGCGGTTCCACGACGTCGACAGCGGCGCGATCCGGATCGACGGTCGCGATGTGCGGACACTGACACCCGACGAGTTGTACACCAAGGTCGGTTTCGTGTTTCAGGACGTCCAGCTCGTCGGAGGCACTGTCCGCGACAACATCGCACTGGCCCGGCCGGAAGCCAGTGCCGGCGAGGTCGAGGCCGCGGCGACGGATGCGCAGATCCACGACCGGATCATGCGACTGCCCAACGGGTATGACACGGTGCTCGGCGCCAACATCCAGCTTTCGGGCGGCGAACGTCAACGCCTCACCATCGCCCGGGCCCTGCTCGCCGACACTCCGATCCTGATCCTGGACGAGGCGACGGCGTTCGCCGATCCGGAATCGGAATACCTTGTGCAGCAGGCGTTGGGCCGCCTCATCCGCAACCGGACGGTGCTCGTGATCGCCCACCGACTGCACACGTCACCGACGCCGATCAGATCGTCGTTCTCGATCACGGGCGCATCGCCGAGATCGGCACTCACACCGAACTGTTCGACGCCGACGGCCGCTACCGGCAGCTGTGGGACAGCAGATCGGGCGAGGCAAGTACACACGGCGTACTCACCGGGGAGGCCACCCGATGATCGGCAATCTGCTTCGCTTGATCCCGGCCGAACACCGCGGCGTGCTCGTCGCCTACGGCGTGCTGTCACTCGTCTCGGTGATTCTGCGTGCCGCGAGCGCGCTGCTGCTGGTGCCGCTGCTCGGCGCCCTGTTCAGTTCCGTGCCTGCCGATGCGCTGACGTGGCTCGGCGCCCTCACCGCGGTCACCGTGGCCGGATGGATCGTCGACATGGTCCTGGCGCGCATCGGCTACCGCATCGGCTTCGCACTGGTGAACGACACCCAACACCGGATGGCCGACCGGCTCACCGACATCCCGCTGGGCTGGTTCTCCGCCGACAACACCGCGATGGCACGCCAGGCCATCGCCGCCAGCGCTCCCGACGTCGTCGCGTTCGTCGCGAATCTGCTGACACCGTTCCTCGGCGCAGTGCTGCTGCCCGCCGCGATCTCGGTCGGGCTGTTCTTCGTCTCCTGGCAACTCGGCGTGGCAGCGGCCATCACACTGCCCCTTCTACTCGGAGCACTGGTGGCCAGCCAGCGGATCGTGCGGGCCGCTGACGCCGCCGACTCCCGGGCGCACAACGCGCTCACCGAACGCATCCTGGAGTTCGCGCGCACGCAGCAGGCGCTGCGGGCCAGCCGGCGCGCGACCGCCGCGCGCAGCCAGACCGGTGAGGCCGTGCAACTCGGCGCAGGGCGCCACGATGAGGCTGCTGCTGTTCCAGATACCCGGACAGCTGTTGTTCAGTGTGGCGAGCCAGATCGCCCTCATCGTGCTGGCCGGCACGATCACCACCCTGGCGGTACGGGGTCAGATCGGCGCGCCGGAGGCCGTCGCGCTGATGATCGTCATGGTGCGGTTCCTCGAGCCCTTCACAGTGCTGGCAGACCTTTCCGGGGCGGTCGAGAATTCGCGTGGGGTGCTCGCGAATCTTCGCAGCATCATCGATGCCCCCCGCACGGCGCAGGCCGCCGACGGTGCGGCTCACCACCGGAAATCGTTCGCCGCGAATCGAATTCCGGGATGTCAGCTTCCGCTACGACGGCTCCGAGGACGCCGCAGACGTGCTCACCGGCCTCACTTCGTCCTCGAACCGGGGACCACGACGGCGATCGTCGGACCGTCGGGGTCGGGTAAGAGCACGATCCTCTCGCTCATCGCGGGTCTGCACACCACCGATCGCGGCCAGATCCTCGTCGACGGAACCGATATCGGCGATCTCGATGCGGCCACGCGCCGTGCCTTGGTGAGCATGGTGTTCCAGCACCCGTATCTGTTCGACGGTCCGATCCGCGACAACGTGCGTGCCGGCCACCCGGACGCCGACGACGAGGACATCCGAGATGCAATGTCGCTGGCCCGAGTCGACGAGATCGTCTCGCGCCTACCCGACGGCGAGTCGACCCGAGTCGGCGAGGCCGGCGCCGCGCTATCCGGTGGCGAGCGTCAGCGGGTCAGCATCGCGCGAGCACTCGTGAAGCCGGCGGGGGTCTTGCTGATCGACGAAGCGACCAGCGCGCTGGACACCGAGAACGAGACGGCCATCACCGACGCGATCAGAGACGATCCACGCGGCCGCACCCGTGTCATCATCGCGCATCGGCCGGGTGCCATCCGCAACGCCGACCAGGTGTTGTTCGTCGACGACGGCACGATCGTCGAGCAGGGCTCGATCGACGAACTCACGCAGCGGGGCGGGCATTTCGCCGAGTTCTGGCGTCAGCAGGAGCAGAGCACCGGATGGCGGATCGCTTCCTAAGCTCGAGATTGCACCCAGGGTAACTCAGCCCACGGCTTCACGCAGGCTACGTGGGCGCAGGTCCGTCCACTTCTCCTCGACGTAGGCAAGGCAGTCCGCGCGGGTGCTCTCGCCGAAGACGACGCGCCAGCCGGCGGGGACATCGGCGAATGTCGGCCACAAGCTGTGCTGGTCCTCGTCGTTGACCAGCACGTAGAACGTGCCGTTGTCGTCATCGAATGGGTTCGTGCTCATCGCTTCTCTCCAATGATGGGTCGGTGGCTGTGCCCGATGTTCGCTCGGACAAGCCTCGCTCGTGCTGAGATCCGCGCCGAGTATCCGGTCTGACAGCAGCCCCAGGCAGGACAGGTTGGGAAAGCCCGGCCCCTGGGTGAGACCGGACAGGCCGGGCAGGAACAGTTTCGGCAGCGACATCGGTGATCGCCAGGTCGTCGCCGATGAATTCCTGCAACGAATCTGACGGTGAGCGGTCCGCCGAGTCCGAGTTCGAGCAGATCCAGTGCGTCCTGGCCCAACAGCGGCACGAACCACAGGGCGTCGGCACCCGATCCGTCGATCACCAGATCGAAGCCGTGCACCGTCTCGAGATTCTCCCCGCCCTGATTCGTGCTCAGCGTCAAGCGGATTCGGCTGTCTCGCGCCACCGCGTGTGCGACCCGGCCCCGCAGGTGGCGGATCCGGTCGTCGGACAGCAGCGCATCCTGTACCCGCGCCGAGAACACCCCGCGGTCCGTCCGGGCCAGCGCGTCTCGCCGTTCCTCCAGTGTGAGACCGGTCCAGCCGGTGGGGTCGGAGAACAGCGTGTTCTCGAAGAAACCCTCGCCGCGGGTGAACAAGGTGACCTGGGGTGAGATGACGGTGATCGTCGAAACCCGGTGCCGGAAAAGCTCATTGAGCATCGACGCAGCGGTCTCGCCTCCCCCGATCACCGCGACACGCTCGGCGGAGAAGCTCGTTGCGCGCCGCCCGATGCCAGAACTGCGCGATCGACAGCACCCGCGGGTTGCCGGGCAGGATCGACCGCTCGGGTTGCCCGGGGCCGGTGATCATCACACCGTCTGCGAGCACCGTCCTGTCGGATGTGTGCAGCGCCCACCGCGGCGCGTCGGCCCCGCTGTCGACCGAGATCCCGGTGACCTCGCCGGAGATGACGTTCATCTCGCAGTTGCCCGCGACCCAGCGCAGATACTGGCTCCACCGGCGGTGGTGGGCGCGGGCCTGCCGCGGTCCACCCATTCGGCGAACTGACCGGTGGCGATCAGATACGCCTGCCAGCTGTGCCGGGTCATGCGTTCGTCGAGTTCGGCGTTGCGGCGCGGCACCAGCGACGAGCGGTACGGGAAGCCGACATCCTTCTCGGGGCTGGTGCCCAGCCGGTGCTGGCCGTCGGTCCAGCCGCCCTCGGCCTGCCAGTTGGCGGCCACGCCGGTGCGTTCCACCGCGACGACTTTGGGCACATCGACACCCATGTCATGCAGTTCGGCCGCCTTGGCGGCGACGGCGACGGCCTTGGCGCCCGCCCCGACGACCGCGAGAGTCGGACTCACGGAGCGACCTCCCGTAGCGAGTCCTGCCACATCGACTGCAAGGTGGCGACGTCCTCGGCGGACAAGATGTCCGGCAGGGTGCGCCACTGCGTGCCCAGCACCGGGTTGTCCCCCTCGCCGATCACCGCCGCCAGGATGGTCAACTCGTGTCGCACCGCAGATCGGGCTCGGGCAGCGGGGAGACCTGCGCCAGCAGCGCGCGATCCGGCCGCAGCTCACCGCCCACCGCGACGTGGATCCTGCCGAGGAAGTTCAGCAGTATCTGCGGCTCGGCATACGCCTTCAGCCGCTCCGCCGTATCGGGGCGCAGGTAGCGCAGCAGCCCGTAGTCGATGCCGTCGCCGGGCATCGCGTCGATCGTTGTCCTTTCGCCGGGCGGTGGGAATCCGCAGCGGATAGATGGCGGTGAGCAGACCGACGGTGTCGGAGGTGTCGGCGTCGTCGACGAATCCGTCGGCCCGACCATGGGTTTCCAGCGCCAGCAGCGGCGGGGCCGGGTCCTGTCCGCGGTGAAGTCGCCACCGGTCGACGGTCCGCGCGGCCGCGGCGGCGAGCAGGTTCTGGGTGGGCTCGGTCGCGTTCAGCAGCCTCGTCGACACTTCGGGATCGGTGAGCGACATGGTGACGACGACATCGCCGATCCGGTCGGTCTGCGGCCGGACCCGGCGGGCGCCGAGATCGGATCCTCACCGTCGAGTTGAGCGACCCAGTAGTCACATGTGTCGAGGCCGGCCGCCGCTCGGTGAGCACTCGCGACCAACGCCGATAGCTGGTGTGCTCCAACGCGGGCACGGGGTCTCGGCCCGACTTGAGGGTGTGCCAGCCGGCATCGAGTTCGCCCAGCACGATCCGCCATGACGCCGGGTCCAAGGCGAGGACATGGGCCGTCAACACGAGCACGCCTGGGGCGTCGGCCTTTCGCAGCCACACGGCGGACAGCATCGACCCCTGCTGGGGATCAAGGCGTTCCACCGAGTTCCGGGACTGTTCGGCGACCACGTCGGCGAGGTCGCCCGCGACCCACACCTCGGTCAGGATGTCCGGCGGGTCGTGCTCGACGAGCGTCATGGTGGCGATGTCCAGGCGGCTGCGCAGCACCTCGTGGCCGTCGACGACGGCCTGCAGCATGCGTCGAGATGCGCCCGGGTGATCCCGTCCGGCAGTCGGATCGCCTCGGTCTGCGCCAGCCGCCGCGGTTGACCCTGCTCGTACAGCCAGTGCACGTTGGGCAGCACGGGGATCGGCCCGCTCTCCCCGTCGCCCTGCCGGTCGACGGGCGCCGACTCGCTGTCGATCGCCGCGGCGAGTTCGCGGATGGTCGCACATTCGAGCATCAGCCGCGCCCGCAACGGAATTCCGCGCCTGCGGGCGCCCTGCACCACGGAGAGCGCGACGATGCTGTCGAGGCCGAGTGACAGGAATTCCGCGGTGACGTCGATCTCGGCGCCGTCGAGCAGCTCAGCCAGCACGGCGACGAGCGCGGACTCGGTCTCGGTCTCCGGTGCGGCCGACGGACCGTCGTCGACGGGAATCGCGGCCAGCGCGGTTTCGTCGATCTTGCCGTGCGATGTCAGCGGCATCTGGTCGACGACGACGATGCTGTGCGGAACCATGTAGCGCGGCAACCGTTTCGACAGCATGGCCCGCAGCTCCGAAACATCGGGCGCCGGGTCGGCGGCCACGTATGCGATCAACCGCGGCCCGCCCCGCGCCCGCTCCCGAACCGCGACATGGGCATGGCGCACCGCGGGGTGGCTGTGCAGCACCGCCGAGATCTCGGCGGGCTCGACGCGGAATCCGCGGATCTTGACCTGCGCGTCGGAGCGGCCGAGGAATTGCAACGTGCCGTCCGGCCGGCGTCGCACCACATCACCGGTCCGGTACATCCGCTCGCCGGTACGAACGGGTCGGCGACGAACCGGCCCGCCGTCTCACCGGGCCTGCCGAGATAGCCGCGGGTCAGCTGGTGGCCGGACAGGTAGAGCTCGCCGGGCACCCCGTCGGGCGCGGGCCGCAGCCATGAATCGAGCACGTACGCGCGGGTCGACATGGTGGGCCGCCCGATCGTGGGTTTCTCGTGTTCGGCGATCGCCGCGACGACGGCCTCGACCGTGGATTCTGTTGGGCCGTAACAGTTGTAGGCCGTCATGCCGGTGCGCGCGCATTCGTCGCGGATCAGGTTCCACGCCGGGATGCCGATGGCCTCGCCGCCGAGCGCGAGCACGCCGAGCGGCACCGTCGTCAGCAGGCCGACCGCATGGAGTTGAGCGAACATCGACGGCGTGGTGTCGATCAAGTCGATGCCGTATCGCGCGATGGTCTCGACCAACGCCTCGGCGTCGCGTTGGACGTCGTCGTCGACGATGTGCACCGATGCCCGTCGAGCAGGGCGGCCAGCGGCTGCCAGGCGGCGTCGAACGTGAACGACCAAGCGTGCGCGACGTGCAGCGGGTGGCTCAGCCGGGTCGCCGCCGGCCGCAGGACTGCAGCGCGTGGTCCTCGGCGTAGGCCAAGCAGCGCCTGATGCGTGCCGATGACGCCCTTGGGCCGACCCGTTGTGCCGGAGGTGAACACCACGTAGGCGGCCTGGCCGGGATGGGCGGCGACGGCGGTGAAGGCGTCGACCTGCTCCGATGCCGCGGCCGTGATCAACGCATCGTCGACGATGACCGTCGCACCGCACTGGCTGAGGATGTCGGCGACCCGGTCGGCCGGCATCGCGGGGTCCAGCGGCACGATCACGCCGCCCGCCTTCAGCACACCCAGCATGGCGATCACATACTGCGGGCCGCGCGAAAGGTTGATCGCCACCGGATCTTCGGCGCGCACCCCCCGCGCGACCAGCGCGGCGGCCACCCGGTCGGCGGCCTCGTCCAGTTCGCGGTAGGTGAGTTCGCCGCCTGACCACCTCAACGCGCGCGACGCCAGCCTGGTGTAGGCGATCTCGGTGAACCTGGTGTGCACACCGCCGCCGGTCGGCGCCAGGATCGGGTCCGCGGCCGCGGTCGGCCCCTCACCGTCGAGCAGGACGCTGACGTCGCGAAGCGGACTGTCCCACTGGGCGATCAGTCCCTGCACGGTGGCCAGCAGGCGTCGGCCCAGCGATTCCGGAGTCATCGAGCCCAGCGCGCCGTCGATCACCTCGACCAGCACCGTCAGTTGGTCGTCGACCATGTGAGCGGCGATGGTCACCGGAAAGTGCGACAGGCTTTCCAGCGATGCGGGCCGGAAGGTGGCCCCGTTGGCCGTGAACTCCCCGCCGCCGACCAGTCCGCCGGGCGGGAAGTTCTCGTAGACCAGCAAGCTGTCGTACATTTCGCCGACGCCGCCCAGCGAGCGCAGTTCGGAGTGGGCCAGGTAGCTGTGGTCGCGCAGCTTCGCCGCCTCGCGTTGCAGCGCAAGACATTGCGCTCCGACGCTCGCCACCGGATCCAGCCGTACCCGCAGCGGCACGGTGTTGATGAACAGACCGACCATCGTCTCGACGCCGGCGAGTTCGCTGGGCCGGCCCGACACCGTCACGCCGAACACCACATCGCTGCGGTCGGTGAACGCCGACAGCAGTATCGCCCAGGTCATTTGGACCAGGGTGTTCACCGTGACACCGCGCGACCGCGCGGCTTCGGCCAGCTGGGCGGTGGTCTGGCGGTCCAGGTTCAGTTCGGTGCGCCGCGGCGGCCCGGCGGCGGCTCACCCGCGGTCAGCGCCGGTGTCACCAGCGTCGGACCGTCCAGGCCGGCGAAGTGTTCCCGCCACAACTGCCGGCTGGCTTCCTGGTCCCGGCCGGCGAGCCAACCGATGTAGTCGCGGTAGGGCCGCGGAGGCGGTGGCAACACGTCGGCATCCCCGCCGGCGCGGTACAACGTGATCAGCTCGCCGACGAACAGCGGCAGCGACCAGCCGTCGAGGAGGATGTGATGCGCGACGACCACAAAACGCCAATGCGATCTCGCGTTGCGATACCGTCGGCAACTTCGATGAGCAGGAAGCGGATCGCCGGTCCGCGTTCCAGGTCGAACGGGCGGAGGCGCTCGTCGGCGTCGAGCGCATCGACCTCGTCGGCGGTCGCGGTGATGATGCGCCACGGCACGTCGACCCGGGTGGGAACCACCTGCACCGGCCGGCTCAGGTCACCGTGGAAGAAGCTGGCCCGCAGGTTCGGGTGGCGCGCCAGCAGCGCCGCCGCGCACTGGCGTAACAGTTCCGGGTCGAACACGCCGACGATGTCGGCGGACATCGCGATCACATAGGGGTCGTCGACCCCGCCACTCAGCGTCTCCGCTGCTCAGCCTCGACAGTGAGAACAGCCCCTGCTGCAGCGGGCTGAGCGCCATCACATCCTCGACGGCCACCTTTGCTTCGGTCGCGGTCACGGCGCACCGTCTTGCGAGGCGAGCCACGACGAGAACATCGATGTCACGGCAGCGAGCTCGTCCGCCGACAATCCCGACGCGGCCATCGGCTCGTGGTGGACGTCGGCGGTTTGCGCGCTGGCGTCCGCATCGTCGAGAATCTCGGCCAGTTCGTGAATGGCCGGGTGCTCGAACACCATGCGGGCAGTCAGCGGGAGCCCGGCGTCGCGGGCCCTTGCGGCCAGCTGCACGGCAAGGATGCTGTCGCCACCCAGGCTGAAGAAGTCGTCGTTGCCTCCGACCTCGGGCACCTCGAGCATGTCGGCCAGCATGGCGGCCAACGTCTGTTCCGTTGCGGTGCGGGCGGGTTCGGCGGGCCCGACGCGGACCGCAGGCGCCGACGCGCAGAGTGCACGCTTCGACGTACTCCACCCCGCCGTCCTCGGTCCACCGGGCCCGCTTACCGGTTGGACGTAGGTGTGCGCCCTGCTCCTCGTCGTGGTGGTCGTACTCGTCGCCGATGACACCGACCGAGACGGGATCACGCCATTGGTCGAGCACGCTGACACCGGCGGCCGCGGCGAACGTCCTATACCTGTCGCCGTTCCTCGCGGCCGGCGATCTGGATGTCCCGCAGTCTCTGATCGGGATCGTCGGCGAAAGCGGCGAGCACCCGGGTAAGCCAGCGCACCAGCCGGTCGGCGGTGGCGCGCTGGTACAGGTCGGTCCGGTAGATGACGTGGCCGCGGTACCCGTCGTCGGTGGCGAAGAAGTTCACCGACAGATCTGCGTGCGCGACATCGAAGGGTGGCTCGAGCGCCGTGAACGTGGTCTTGCCTTCGGCCCCCGCCTCGATGACCCGGTCGGCGGGCAGCGCTTCGCGCACGTGCACCACGACCCCGAAAAGCGGGTTGCGCGACAACGATCGCACCGGCCGTACCGCGTCCACCACCTGGTCGAAAGGAAGGTCCTGGTGTGCGTACGCGGCCAGGGCGGTGTCACGGGCCCGCAGCAGCAGGTCGCGAAGAGTGGGATTGCCACCGAGGTCGTTGCGCAGCACCACGATGTTGATGAAGAACCCGATCAGCGCATCGAGTTCGGCCTCGGTCCTGCCGGCCACCGGTGTCCCCAGCGGGATGTCCGATCCCTCACCGGCCTTGTGCAGTGCGACCGCCACCGCGGACTGCAACAGCATGAACTCGGTGACACCCAGGTCCTGGCTCAGGCGCGCGAACTTGGCGCGGGTGGCACTGTCGACGGTGAACTCGACGGCATCCCCCTCCCCGCTCAACACCGGCGGACGGGCGAAGTCGGAGTGTCAGGCCCGGGTCCTCCGGCAGGCCTGCCAGCTGCTCTCGCCAGTAATCGCGCTGCGCCACCACGGGTCCGTCGGTGTCGGCGAGCAGCGCCGCCTGCCACGCCGCGTAGTCGGCGTACTGCACCGGCAGCGGGGCGAACGTCGGTGGCTCGCCGGCGCGCCGGGCCCGGTATGCGGCGAGCAGGTCGTTGAACAACACCATGGCAGACCAGTGGTCCGCGGCGATGTGATGCACCACCAGCGACACCACGTGTGCGTCGGACGTCGACAGCACCGCCGCCCGGATCGGCAGGTCACCCTCGAGGTCGAAGATGTGCCGTCGTTCCTTGGCGAGTTCGCCCTGCAGCCATGCCTCGTCGTCACCGCGGGCCCGTCGCACCGCGACATCGCCGGCCTCGTTCACGATCTGGTAGGGCACACCGTCGATTTCGCGGTACGTCGTGCGCAGTACCTCATGGCGGGCGACGACGTCGCGCACCGCCGCCACGAAGGCGTCGACATCGCACGGTCCGGTGAGCCGCGCGGCGAACGGGATGTTGTTGACGGGTCCGGGCCGTCGATGCGGTACTGGAACCACATCCGCAGCTGCGACGCCGACATCTGCAGCGGCCCGTCGTGCGGGATGGCTACCAGCCGTGGCCGGTGGGAGTCCATGGCCGACGTCGAGTCGATGCGTTCGGCCACTTTGGCCACCGTGCCCAGCTCGAAGACCTCCCGCACACCGATGTCGACGTTGCACTGAGACCGCACGGCGGCAACCAGTTTGGTGGCGAGCAGGGAGTGGCCGCCGAGGTCGAAGAACGAATCGTCCGCACCGACCCGATCGCGGCCGAGCAGCTCGGCGAACAGGTCCGCGACGCGCCGCTCGGTGCCCTCGGCGGGCTCCCGGTACTCAGCGCCGGAACCGGCCCAGGCGTTGATGTCGGGCTCCGGCAGCGCGGTACGGTCGATCTTGCCGTGCGTGGTGATCGGGATCTCCTCGAGCACCACGTATGCGGCGGGCGTCATGTACTCCGGCAGCGCCGCAGCCACCCGGTTGCGGATGCGTTCGATGTCGACGTCCTCGGCGGCCGTTGGCTGGTGTCAGATAGCCGACGAGGCTCTTACCGAGATTCGGCAGCTCGCTGACCACCACGACCGCCTGACCCACGCTGGGGTCGACGGAGATTGCGGCGGCGACTTCTCCGAGTTCGATCCGGAAGCCGCGGATCTTCACCTGCTCGTCCGCGCGCCCGACGAATTCGACGTCGCCGTCGGCGTTGCGGCGGGCGAGGTCACCCGACCGGTACAGCCGGCCGCCGGGGGTGAACGGATCGGCGACGAACCGTTCGGCGGTCAGCCCCGGCCTGCGGTGATAGCCCTGCGCGACATGCGTTCCACCGATATAGATTTCCCCGATGACGCCGACCGGCACCGGCTTCATGGCGTCGTCGAGCAGATGGATCTGCGTGTTGATCTTCGGCGTACCGATCGGCACGATGCGGGTGCCCTGCTTGCCCTCGACCTTGTAGCGGCTCGCGTTGATCACCGTCTCGGTCGGGCCGTAAAAGTTGTGCAGCAGCGAATCGAAGGTGGCGTGGAACTTGTCGGCGAGCTCGCCGGGAAGCGCCTCCCCGCCGATCGGCACCCGTTGCAGGGTCCGCCACTGGTTCACGCCGGGCAGCGACAGGAACAGACCGAGCAGCGAGGGGACGAAGTGCATCGAGGTGATGCCCTCGTCGTGCAGCAGATCGGTGAGATAACCGATGTCGCGCAGGCCGTCCGGGCGTGGGATCACCAGCCGCCCACCGCAAGCCAGCATGCCGAAGATCTCGCCGATCGACACGTCGAAGCTCGGTGAGGCAACCTGAAGCAGTCGTTCGGTGTCGTCGATCTCGTAATCGCCCTTGAACCAGACGAAGTACTCCGCGACCGGCCGGTGCGGAACCGGCACGCCCTTTGGCAACCCGGTCGAGCCCGAGGTGTAGATCAGGTACGCGGTGCTGTCCGGCTGCAGCGGGCGGACCCGCTCGGCGTCGGTGGGGTTCGACGCGGGGTAGCGGTCCAGATCACCAACCGCTTCGCGCAGCACCAGTTTCGGGTCGGAATCGGACAGGATGAAGTTCAGCCGGTCCTCCGGGTAGGTGGGATCGACGGGCAGGTACACCGCACCGGCCTTCATCACCCCCAGCGCCGTGATCACCAGCTCCGGCGAACGGTCCAGCAGCACCGCGACGCGGTCCTCCGCCACCGATGCCCTGCTCGATCAGCCAGTGCGCGAACCGGTTCGCCGATTCGTTGACCTCCCGATAGGTGTAGTTCCGACCCTCGTACACCATGGCCATCCCATCCGGTGTGCGGCCGACCTGCTCTTCGACCAGCGCCACCAATGTCGTTGCCTGCGTTCTGAATTCCTCACCGGCCGAGACCCGGCGCAGCCAGTCCGCGTCGGCGGGCCCATCACATCGAGTTCGCTGATCGGCCGGTCGGGGTCGAGCAGGGCGCTGTCCAGCAGCACCACGTAGTGCTCGAGCAACTGTCGGACCAGCGCCGCGTCGAGCACCTCGACGAGGTATTCGGCCTCCACCTCGACGCCGGCGACGTCGAACTCGACCATGAAACCGAATGGCAGCTGGGTGAATTGGCCGCGCAACTCGGCCCGCCGGCAGGTGATTCCCGGCGGGTTGAAGCCCTGGCCGTCGGCGCCACGCGCCCCGAATGTCACCCTGGTCATCCGCTCCACACCGTGACGACGATCCGGGTTGAGCTCGCGGACCACACGGTCGAGATTCACCCGCTGATGGGCGAAAGCGCCGACCGCGGTGTCGCGGGCCTCGGCAACCACCTCACGGAATGTCTGACGGCGTTGCGGACGCAGGCGAAACGCGACGGTGTTGCCGTAGTAGCCGATGACATCCTCGAGCTCGGCGGTCCTGTTGAGCACCGGTGCGGCGACGAGGAAGTCGTCGGAATGGGTGTAGCGGTGGATCAGCACGCCGAACGCGGCGAGCAGCACCATGTACGGTGTGGCACCGGATTCCTTGGCCACCGCCGCCACCCGGTCGACGGTCGCGTCGGGCAGGTGCAGCGTGGTGCGCTGCGAGCGCCAGTTCGTCGGGATCGCAGATCCGTTGGGCCCCGGAAGTTCCAGCGGCTCGGGCGGATCGGCCATCACCGTGCGCCAGTAGTCGAGATCGTCGTCAGCGGCGTCGGCGGCCGGCGCAGGAACCGGTACGGGCGCGGCGAGCTGCTCGCCGCTGTAGGCGCGGGTGAGGTCGGCGAAGAACACCTGCCAGCAGCCGTCGTCCCATGCGATGTGATGCGCCACGAGCAACATGACGTGTTCGTCGGGCCCGGTGCGCACGACGGTCAGACGCAGCGGCGCATCGGCACTCAGGTCGAACGGGGCGCTGAACTCCCGCTGCGCCAGCACCTCCAGGCGCAACCGGCGGGAATGCTCGGACAGGCCGGACAGGTCGTGTGCGGACCAGCCGGGCGTCAGATCGTCGTGAACGGTCGGCTGCGGCTCACCGTCGGCGTCCGCGGGATAGGTGGTGCGCAGCAGTGCGTGGCGCGCCGCGACGGCGTTCACGGCTTCGCGCAGCCGCGCCACGTCGAGCGCCCCGGTGATGCGGTACGACAGGCAGATGTTGAGGATCGCCCCGGTGGGGTCGGCCATCTGGACGAACCACATGCGGCGCTGGCCGTCGGACATGCCGGCGGCGTCGGTGCCCGCGGCCGCCTCGCCGCTCGACTTCAGTCCGCGCTCGGCCAGCTTGCGGCGTAGTAGCTCCAGCCGGCGCTCGTCAAGCTCCTCGCGGGTATCGGCGATGTCAGTCACGCGTGGTTTCCACTTTCTCTGATCGTTCCGGGGCGTCGAGGCCGGCGATGAGCTCAGCGCCGGTGTGCCGTCCAGCACGGCCGGCGAGCGTGAGCGCTGGGCTTGTCGCGGACAGCCAGAGACTCCGCAGCGAGAGCACCCAAAATTCCTCCAGCGTGAATTAGCGCAGGCTGTCCTAAGTTTGTGAGGTTACCCTAAATCAGCTTGTCGATGACCCGTACATCCGGGGTGCGGATTGGGCTACCTCGGCGGAGGCTGCGCTCCGGCCGATTCCGGGTCGACCTCGACGGCGTACGACGTGATAGCGGCGATCTTGGAGCCGTTGAACTCGTAGATGTCGCAGCTGGCGACGGCGGTCGTGCCGTCGGGCCCGGTGTAGCGCGCCAGGGTGTCCACGGCGACCACGTCGGCCCGGCGGCAACCACGCAGCGGTCGTAGGTCGTCGTGGTGTCAGAGCGGCTTTCCAGCGTCTCTCGGCAGGTATGCCGAACGGCATCGGCCCCCTCGAGGACCATGTAGCCGACGATCGTCCAGCGCACATCGTCGGCGAGGTGGTCGAGTGCTTCGTCGAACCGGTGCCCGGAGAACGCGCGGCCGACGGCGCCCGGATCGAATGCCATTGGCCGACGGTAGCGTGAGTGTGTCGGTACGCGGGAAGGGATCAATGCATGGATCTGGCAGGCGTCGGTGTGTGGAGTTCGCAGTTGCGGTACGGCGATGCCGGTGAGGCCGCCGAGGCCGCGGCGGAGTTGGAGGAACTCGGATACACCGCACTATGGATCCCGGACGTCGGTGGGCCGGTGCTCGATTCGGTGGGCCAGTTGTTGTCGTCGACCAAGCAGGTGGTGATCGCCACCGGCATCCTGAACCTGTGGATGCACGACCCGTCAGATGTGGCGGCGTCGTACGCATCGCTGGCCGCCACGCACGGTGAGCGTTTTCTCCTCGGGATCGGGGTGAGCCACGCCCCGCTCATCGATTCCAAGGAACCCGGACTCTATCGCAAACCGCTCGCCGCGACGCGCGCCTACCTGGACGCTCTGGATGCGACCGAACAACCGGTACCCGTCGCCAACCGCGTGCTCGCGGCGCTGGGCCCGAAGATGCTCGAGCTCGCCGCGACCCGGTCGCGAGGCGCCCACCCGTATCTGGTGACACCCGATCACACCCGCTATGCCCGCGAGCACCTCGGCGACGGCCCGCTGTTGCTGCCGGAGCAGACCGTGCTGCTCACCGATGACAAGGCAGAAGCGCGTGCGATCGGAACCGATTGGCTGCGGGCGTATCTGGCGCTGCCCAACTACGCCAACAACCTGCTGCGCTCCGGCTTCACGCAGGACGATCTCACATCGGTCAGCGACCGGCTGTTCGACGCCATCATCGCGTGGGGCGACGAGGAGGCCGTGTTGCGCCGGGTGAACGAGCACCTGTCGGCCGGCGCCGACCACGTATGCGTTCAGGTGCTCACCGCAGACCCGAGAGAATTCCCCCGCGAGCAGTGGCGACGGCTGGCCGCAGCCCTTCCCTAGACCGCCTGCGAGCTCGGAAAGCACGTCGGCGCTGTCCATTCCGGCGATCTCCAGATACACCTCGGCGACCGTGTCGAGCCGGTCGGCGTCCGGTTCGCGACCCAGAAGCCGATCGGCCAGTTTCGACACGCTTCGCGCGGCGAACATGTCGGTGACCAACACCGTCGGCGTATCCAGCCAGTCGCGAACCCGGGCGATCACCTGGGTGGCCAGCACGGAATCGCCACCGAGGGAGAAGAAGTCGTCGTCGATCCCGACCTTTCTGGGCGGACATCGAGCACCTCGGCGACGATCGCGACCAACGCGGATTCCAGCGGGGTGGACGGCGGCCGGAAGACCTGTGCGGCGGGCAGTTCGGCGTTCGGCCAACTGCCGCGCGGCGGCCTTGCGGTCGATCTTGCCGTTGACCGTGAACGGGATCCGGTCGGTCACGACGATGACCTTGGGAATCATGTGTGCGGGCACCAATTCGGTCATTGCGGCCGCGACGGGCTTGCATCGACACCGGGGTCATCGGTGCGCACCAGCGCCGCCAGCACATCCGGTCCCCCTTGACCACGGCGGCGACCGCCGCGTCGACTGCGGCACCCGCTTGAGTGCCGCCTCGACTTCGCCGAGTTCGATCCGGTATCCACTGATCTTGATCCGATGGTCGATGCGGCCGACGAACTCCAGTGTCCCGTCGGGTTGGTAGCGGACGAGATCGCCTGTCCGATACCAGGTTCGTCCGTCGTGCTCGACGAACTTCTCGGCGGTCAGGTCGGGCCGGCCGCGATAACCGCGGGCGATGCCGCGCCCCGAGAACCACAATTCGCCCGGCACCCAGTCCGGGCAGTCGGATCCGTCGGCGGCCACCACGCGGCACGCGTTGTTCGGGAACGGAATTGCCGAATGGGATCGACGTCCAGTGCGCGGGCGGGTCGTCGACCTCGCAGATCGTGCCGTGCACCGCGGTTTCCGTCGCGCCGCCGAGGCCCGCCGCCCGCACTGCGGGCGCCGATTTACGAAGCCCCCGAATGAGTTCGGGGCGCACCCAGTCGCCGCCGAGAAGCACCACCCGCAGGGTTGTCAGGCGGGTACCGCCGACCTCCAGCAGCATGTCCAGCCAGCCGGGCATCCAGTTCAGGAACGTGACGCGAGTGCTTCTGGATCAGGTCCGCCCACACATCGGGGTCGCGCCGCTGCGTCTCGTCCACGACGACGACCGCGCCGCCCGCCCGCAGGATGGCGAAGATCTCCAGCACCGACATGTCGGCCTCCAGCGAGGCCAGCGCCAGGCTGCGGTCCGTCGGTCCGAATCCGTAATGGCTGTCGATGAACTCGACGGTGTTCATCACCGCGTCGTGGGTCAGCTCGACACCCTTGGGCTCGCCGGTCGACCCCGAAGTGAACAACACGTAGGCCAAGCGTGCGGGTCGACGGCGTCGGGCGGCGTCGACAGAGCCGTTGCGTATCGCGTCGGCGGCGGCGATGACCGGCGCCGCGGCCTCGACCGGGTCGGCACCACCGCAGAGCACCACCGCGGCTACCCCGCTGGACTCGAGGATGCGGGTGGTCCGGTCGGCAGGCTGATCGGCGGCGATCGGCAGGTAGGCGGCACCGGCGGCCAGAATGCCGAGCACCGCGGGTATCTGCTCGGCGCACTTGGGACCGATCAACGCGACGAGGTCTCCGGGGCGAACTCCGTTGCCGCGCAATGCTGTCGCGACCGCAAGCGCTTGCGTGCGCAGTTCGCCGTAGGTCAGGTCACCGTCGCCGCTGAACACCGCGGGCGCGTCGGGCGTGGCGAGTGCGTTGCGGAAGAACCCGTCGTGGATCGTCTCTCCACTCGGCGGCGCGGTCGCGCTGTTCACCGCCTCCCGGACGGCGCGCCGCGCCTCGGGCACCGCGGACGGATCGGGGCGTCCCAGGCCGCGTCGTCGGTGGCGAGCCGGGTCAACTCGGCGAGGTGGTAGGCGAACATCGCGTCGGCGACACCCGGCCGGAAGGCGTCGACGCGGACGTCCCAGTTGATCATCAGACCGGTCGGCCAGCGGCGTCGCCTGCGCATCGATGAGCACCTGCGGGCCTTGCGAAATGGTCCACACCGGGGCGCCGAACAGGTCGGTGACCTCGCCCGCGAACAGGTCGCCGAGTCCGAGCGCGCTGGTGTAGACGATCGGAGCGAGCGTCTGGTTGCCGCGGTGGCGGCCAAGGTCGCGCAGCACGGACAGGCCGGAGTAGCTCGAGTGACGAGCGGTGTTGTGCAATGTTTCCTGTACGGCGCGTGTCCGCTCCGCCGGTGTGCGGGTCTGTGTCAGGTCGATGTCGAGCATCAGCGACGAGGTGAAGCAGCCGACGAGTTTCTCGACATCGGGGTGAAACGGTTCACGGCCGAACATCGGCAGGTTGAGCAGGAACCGCGAGCCGCTCGACCACCGCGCCAGCGCATTGGAATACGACGCCGCGACGGCCATCGCGGGCGTGAACCCGCGGCGGTGCGCGGCCGCGAAGAGTGCGTCTCGCGTCGCGACATCGAAGATGTGCCAGAGCCGGACGCTGCGGCGGGGGTCAGCTTGTTCCGCCAACGGAACCAGCGGCAGCGCAGGCGATTCGGGCAGCTCGGGAACCCGCTCGGCCCACCACTGCCGGTCCTCGTCGGAGGGTCCCGAGTCGGCGGCTGCCAGCGCGGCCCGGTACCGGCGATAGGTGTAGCCCAGTTCGGGCAGTTCCCCGCCGCGGTAGAACACCGCGAGGTCGGCCATGAACTTGCGGTAACTCACCGCGTCGGCGGCGTTCATGTCCATGTCGACGTGCAACCGCGTGCGGCCGTCCGGGCGCAGCGACAGGCTCAGCTCGAGCACGTCGCCGTCGAGTAGTTGATGTGACTTCTGATGACGAATGGTTTCCAACCGCTGCTCGGCCGCTTCGGCATCCAGCTCGCGCAGGTCGTAGACCGTGACGGGCAGGCCGCGATCGCCGATGCGCTGGGTACCGTCGGGCAGGATCTCCACGCGCAACATCGGATGGCGCGCAACCAGTTTCGCCGCCGCGTCGCGCAACCGGTCCGGATCAACGCCTGCGCCGTCGAACTCCACATAAAGATGGGCGGCGACGCCACCGAGTTGCTGATCGTCGTTGCGGCCCAGCCACATCGCGTGCTGCATGGGCGCCAGCGGGAACGGATCGCCGGCGTCGTCAGCGTCGTCGACGCGGTCACCGAATCCAACGGATGCATCGTCACTGGACCGTTCGGCCACCAGCGCCGACCATGCCGCCACGTGGGGTTCTCCGCCAGTGCGGCGAAGTCGACGTCGATGCCCTGCTTACGCCACCGCCCCGACAACGACATCATTCGGATCGAATCGAGACCGGAGGCAATCAGGTCGGCGTCCGGGTCGACATCATCGGGGGTCACCCCGAGGAGTTCGGCAACCTCCTCGCGGACGGTGCGGACAGATAGCACCGTCACTGTCGGTAGTACTCCTCCCAGCAACACCCATGCTGTCCTCCAAATTAGTACAGGCTGCCCTAACTAACCTGGCGAGGCTACCTTATATTCGAGGCACCGAACACACCTACCCAGAGGGGTCACATCCACTCATGAGCACTGGTTTAGACCCTCAGCAAAGCGACCTGACGACGGGTTTCGTGCCCTTCCCCGCCGACCGTGCCGAGGAATACCGGCGGGCGGGCTACTGGACCGGTCGCGCGCTGGATTCGATCCTCGAGCGACGCCGCCGCGCGTGGCCGGACCGCGACCGCTGTCGTCGACGCCGGACGTCTCCTACACGTTCGCCGAACTGGACGCCCGCGCCGACCGGATCGCCTCGGCATTGGCCGATCGCGGTATCGCGCGCCGGCGACCGGGTGATGCTGCAGCTTCCGAATTCCGCTCAGTTCGCCGTCGCATTGTTCGGACTGCTGCGCGCGGGCGCCGTCCCGGTGATGTGCCTGCCGGGTCATCGGTACGCCGAGCTCAGTCACTTCGCCGACGTCAGCGGCGCGGTCGGTCTCGTCGTTCGCTGACCGTGTCGCCGGTTTCGACTATCGGGAGCTCGCCCAGGCCCTGGTTAACGACAATCCGCGGCTGAGCCACGTGTTCGTCGACGGAGAACCCGGCACCTTTCCAATCCTGGTCGGAGCTGGCCGATTTCGACGGTCCCGTGTCGCGACCGCGCACCGGTCGACCCGGCCGCGCCGGCCCTGCTGCTGGTCTCCGGCGGCACGACCGGACTGCCGAAGCTGATCGCCCGCACCCACGACGACTACGTCTACAACGCAACCGCGTGCGCCCAGGCCTGCGGGCTCACCGGCGAGGACGTATATCTCGTCGCGCTGCCCGCGGGCCACAACTTCCCGCTGGCCTGCCCCGGGCTGCTGGGCTCGATGACCGTCGGCGCCACGACGGTGTTCACCGCCGACCCCAGCCCCGAGTCGGCCTTCGCGTTGATCGACCGCCACAAGATCACCGTCACCGGCGCTCGTCAATGCGCTGGCCAAGGTGTGGACGCAGGCCTGCGAGTGGGAACCGGTGCTGCCGACGTCGCTGCGCGTGGTTCAGGTGGGCGGGTCGCGGATGACGCCGGAGGAAGCCCGCTACATCCTGGACGGGTTGACCCCGGGACTGTCCGCAGATCTTCGGCATGGCAGAGGGAATGCTCAACTTCACCCGGCTCGGCGATCCCTTCGACGTCGTGGTCAACACGCAGGGCCGGCCGATGTCGCCGCACGACGAGATGCGGGTGGTCGACGAGACCGGCGCGGAGGTGGCCCCCGGCGAGGAGGGCGAGCTGCTGGTGCGCGGGCCCTACACGCTCAACGGCTACTACCGGGCGGACGAGGCCAACGCACGGTCGTTCAGCCCCGACGGCTTCTACCGCTCCGGGGATCGGGTGCGCATCTTCGCCGACGGTCCGCGGGCCGGCTACGTCGAGGTCACCGGGCGCATCAAGGATGTCATCCACCGCGGCGGGGAGACGGTGTCGGCCTCCGATCTGGAGGAGCACCTGTTCGCGCATCCGGCGATCTACGCCGCAGCAGCCGTTGCCCTGCCCGACGACTACCTCGGCGAAAAGATCTGCGCCGCAGTCGTCTTCAGTGGACCGCCGATCACGCTCGCCGAACTCAACGCGTTCCTCGACGAACGCGGCGTGTCCGCGCACTCCCGGCCCGACGTGCTCGCGCCGATGCCGACGCTGCCCAAGACCGCGGTCGGCAAGGTGGACAAGAAGAAGGTCGTGGCGCAGCTGGCGCCGTCCTGACCTACCGCGACGCCTTCAGGACACCCGAACTTCTCGGGGTTCTTGCGAAACATCAGGCGATGCGAGCAGTTCGGCGATCCGTTCCGACACCGCCGCGGCCGTCGGGTACTCCCACAGCAGCGTCGGCGGCAGCGACAGCCCCGTCTGCTTCTCCAGTTGGCGCAGCAGTCCGACGGTCATGATCGAGTCGACACCGATCTCCACCAGCGGCAGGCCGGTGTCCACGTCGCCTCGCGGCAGTCCGAGCTGGGCCGCCACCGCGGCGACGACACACTCGGCCACCCGCTCCGGGTCCGGTTCGCCGTCGTCGCCGACGAAGCCGCCCAGCAGCGATTCCGGCCGAGCCGACTCGTCGACCTCGGCAGGCGCCACGTCAGCGAGCATCGGCACGTCGCCGCCGCCGGAAGCACGGGCAGCACAACGACATTCGGTTGGTCGTCGCGCATCGCCAGGTCCAGCGCACGGACCGCTTCGTCGGCGCCGATGGTGCCCATGCCGAGCGCGTCGAGCTGCGCCGCGACGAAACCGGACGTCGACCCCATACCCAGCCCCCGCCATGCCGTCCACGCGACGCTGACGGTGCGGTCGCCGAGGCGACGGCGATGACGGGCCATGACGTCGAGGAACGAGTTCGCGCACGCGTACGCGCCCTGTCCGGGGAAGCCGGCGAGGTAGCCGCACGACGAGAACAGCACCATCCAGTCCAGCTGCTCCGGCGGGAAGACCTCGTGCAACGTCAACGTGCCGTCGACCTTCGGGTGCATCGCCGCCGCGATGTCCTCGCGCTCGTATTGACAAGCAGGGCACCGGCTTCCACGCCCGCCGCGTGGATGACGCCGCGCACCGGCGGCAGATACCGCAGCCGGCCCGCAGTTGGTCCGCGGCCCCTGGCGCGCCGATGTCGAGCGGCATGACGTGCACGGACACGCCGCGTTCCTCGAGCGCCGCCACGGTGCGGATCAGTTCGGAATCAGCCGCGTCGCGCCACTCGGAGCGTCTTGGCATGCCCGGGCGGGACAACAGCACCAGCCGCCGCGCACCGATGTCTGCGAGCCGCTGCGCCATCCGCAGACCGAGAACCCCTGTGCCACCGGTGATCAGGTACGTACCACCTGCCGAGCACTGCATGGGCGCGCCGGTCCCCGCGGCCGGCGAACGCCAACCTGCGCCGCATGGCGTCTCCGTCGCGCATCACGACAACGGGCTGACCGCGCAGGGAGGCGAGTGCGCCGACGGGCAGTTTCGCGTCGGCCACATCGAGTACGCCGCCGAAGACCTTGGGATGCTCGGCGGCAGCAACCCTGGCCAGACCCCACAGCGGCGCATGCGCCACGTTGTTGCCTTCGTGTACCCGCTGGGTCAGCACCCACATCCGCGCCTTCGCACCCCGGTCGAGCAGGTGCCTCAACGTCCGCATCACGACGTCGACCGACTTCTGCGGCGAGTCGTGGACGCGCGGCAGCACCAGCACCACGGCATCGCGGTCCAGTTCGGCGTCGGCCGCCTCGATGTCGGCCGGGTCGGCGCACGCCGCATGCGGCACATCGGCCGCAGCGAGGTCGCGGGTCACGAACCGCCGGGTGTCGGCGTCGCCGCCGACCACGCAACACCGCGGACGGACGGTCGTCGTCTCGCCATGGGACCGGGTGCCACGTCACGTGATGCAACATCCGCGAAAGGTCGCTGCCCGCGGGGTTTTCGAGTTCCTCGAACGACATGCCGGTCAACGACGCGCGGACTGCGCCCGACTCCTCGGCGATCAGACACGTCGGTTGTCGTGGTCCCGGCACGGCGTCGCACCTGCAGAACGGCCACCGCGGGCGGGCGGCCGTATACCTGCACCCGTTCGATCGCGGGCGGGCATCCGCAGTCGCGGTGGGCCGTCGAAGACAGTTGAGGCCGCCGACGTCGCCGCGTCCAACAACGACGCCCACGTGGCGGGCTCCGACCGGTCACCGTCCGCAGCGACCCGGGCGAGCAGTTCACCGTCACCACAGCGCAATTCGAGGATCTCCCACCCGAATCCCATCGCGGCCACTCCCAGTGTCGCCAGGGTGTCCACGACATGGCTCGGCGGCAGGATCTCAGAACAGCGCTCTCGGGTGGCGGGCTCGTCGAGCACCTGCCCGAGCAGATCCTCGATGTCGTCGTCGGCCGCGGCGACCGCGCTGCTGTGGGTGAGCCAGCCGCCGTCCTCCGCGGGTTCGTCGTCGTCCACCAGCCGGGTCGACAGGGTCAGCCCGCGGTCCTGCAGAACCACCTGCACGTCGCGGGCCCGGCCAGGCGCCACCGGCGTCCGCAGCCGAACGTCGACGAGATCAGTGCCGGCGCGGTCCGACCGCGTGTTCAGATCCGCGACCGCACCCAGAAACGTGTTCAAGATGACTGCCGCAGGGACGATTTCGGTGTTCTGCACGGGATGGTTTCCCGGGTAGGGCCGGTTGCCCAGATCCAGCCGCGTCTGCCACAGCGTCGATGCGACCGCTCCGGTCACGTCCATCCGCCCACCGAGCAGGGTGTGGCTGTCGACATCGTGCACACCGCGACCGCCGGGCGGAGGCGTCGGTGTGCGCCAGAAGCGCCGATGCTGCCACTGCGTGACCGGCAGGTCGTCGGCCCAGGGTGCGGATGCGCCGACGCCGTGGTCGACGGGCGCGCCGTGGCAGTGCAGTGTGCCCAGTGCCGTTGCCACCGAATGCAACTCAGGGCGGTCGCGCCGAAGCACCGGAACGACTGCATGCTCGTCGATCCCAGCGTGGGTCAACGTCTCGACGATCGAATGCGCGACCACCGGATGCGCGGACACCTCCAGAAACAGCCGATGGCCGTCCTCGGCGGCGGCCGTCACCGCCTCTGCGAAGCGCACTCGATCACGCAGATTGGCCACCCAGTAGTCCTGATCGCGCGGCGCAGTCGCGCGCGGGTCGACCAATGCCGTTGTATACAACGGAATCTCTGCGCGACGAGGCGGTGGTAGCGCACCGGTGAGTCGACGCGAGTTCACCGGTCAGCGCGTCCATCGCCGGACTGTGAAACGCGACGTCGGTGTTGACCCGGCGCACCATCACACCCTCGTCGGTCCAGAATCGGCAGACATCGTTCGACGGCGCCGGACTGCCGGACACCACCGTCGATGCGGATGAGGCGCTGATCGCCGGACCACGTCGTTGCGGCCGTGCAGCCTGCGTTCGGCTTCCGCGAAGGGCAACCGCACCAGTGCCATGGCACCGTCGCCCATCACCCTCGGAATCCGCGCGCCCGGTAGCACGCCACTTTGGCGCCCACGGTCAGGTCGAACACCCCAGCCGTCACACAGGCCGCGACCTCGCCCACCGAATGCCCGATCACCGCGGCGGGTGTCACTCCGCGTTCGCGCAGCACAGCCGCGAGGCCCACCTGCATCGCAAATGTCAAGGCCTGCACGCGGTCTGTGCCGCCGAGGTCACCGGTTCTCAAAGCGTCGCGTGCGCAGAATCCCAACTCGTCACGGAACACCGGATCGATCGCGTCGACGACCGCCGCGAAGGCAGGTTCGCGTTCGAGCAACTGCCGTCCCATACCGGCCCACTGCGATCCGTGCCCGGAGAACACCCACACCGCGCCGTCGGATGCCGCCGGAAGTGCGGTACCCGTGACCAAGGCCGGATCCGGAACGTCGTTCGCGAGCGCGTCCAACCCGGCCACCACACCGTCGATGTCATCGGCGACCACGGCCGCCCTCGCCGATTCGTGCGAGCGGCGGATCCACGCCGTGGCGGCGACGCGATCGATCGGGTGGCGCCCGCGCGTAGGCGGTCCGCCAGTGCCTGGGCCTGGGTGCGCAACCGGGCGGGCGACCGTGCCGAGATCGGTATCACCGTAGGCGAATCCGCGGTGCTGTCCGTTGCGCTGGGTCGCGATTGCCGGCGCCTCTTCGAGCAGTACGTGGGCGATGGTGCCGCCGTATCCGTAGCTGCAGACCGCAGCGCGCCGCGGTGCGCCGTCGGTACGCTCCCACGGTTCGACCTCGGTGGGCACCCGCAGGCCGTTGTCCGCCCAATCAACGGCAGGTGTAAGCATTTTCAGACCTGCCGTCGGCGGAATTGCCTCGCGATGCAGGGCAAGTGCCGCCTTGATGAGACCGACCACGCCCGCCCCGCCCTCGAGGTGGCCGACGTTGGGCTTGACCGATCCGATCCGGCACGGTGCGTCCGCCGGGCGGTCGACTCCGTAGACAGAGGCCAGCGCCCGCACTTCGGTGGGGTCGCCGGTCGGCGTGCCGGTGCCATGCGCCTCGATGAAGTCGACGCTGGCGGGTGCCACGCCCGCGAATTCGCATGCGCGCCGGAACATGTCGGCCTGGGCGTCGCCGTTCGGCGACATGATGCCCACGGTGCGGCCGTCTTGCGCCACCGCGCCGCCCCGCACCAGCGCGAGCACCCTGTCCCCGTCGCGAACCGCGTCGACGAGGCGCTTGAGCACCACCACCCCGGCGCCTTCGCCGCGTCCGTAACCGTCGGCGGCGGCATCGAACGTCTTGCACCGTCCGTCCGGCGCGGTGGCCCCGGCCTCGTCGAGCACGCGCGTCAGCCCCGGACCGATCAGCGCGCTGACGCCGCCGGCCAACGCCAGCGAGGTCTCGCCGGATCGGAGCATCTGGCATGCCTGATGCACCGCCACAAGCGACGCGGCGCACGCGGCGTCGAGTGCGACGCTCGGCCCGCGGAGATCGAGCAGATGTGACACGCGATTGGCGATCCCACACAACGATGTGCCGATCCCGGTCCAGGCTTCGATGCCGGACAGATCCTCCATGATCAGCTTGCCGTAGTCATCGGAGTTGACGCCCATCAGCACCGCGGTGTCGCTGCCCGCCAGCGCCCGCGGCGGCACTCCCGCGTGTTCGAGCGCCTCCCAGCTCACCTCCAGGGCGAGCCGCTGCTGCGGGTCCATCAGTTCGGCTTCGCGCGGAGACACGCCAAAGAACTCGGCGTCGAATCCAGCGAGGTCGTCGAGGAACGTGCCCCAGCGGGTGGTGTCCTTCAGCACCGCGGCATTGCGCGGGTCGCGGCGCAGATAGGGCTCCCAGCGCTCAGCGGGCACCTCGCGGACGTCGCTTCGGCCTTCGGTCAGAAAGGTCCAGAACTGCGCGGGGCCGGTGATGCTGCCGGCCAGTCGGCAGCCGACGCCGACAATCGCGATCGGTTCAGGGATGTCGGCCACGTCAGCGAAGTCCGGGACGTATCGAGGTCTGGCTAGCCTTGCCTAACAAACCGCCCGTCATGTCGGCCATCCTGGCACATCCGGCCCCGTATTTGGTAGCTACGCAGGGGCTACGGACGGCCGCTGAGGGTGGCACCGATCACGTTCGGAAGTGCTGCCGTGCCGTTAATTACGCGACGCCGGGCCTTACAGCGTGGTGACCGCCAGCGGCTGATCCGTGCCGGTCACCCGGATGTCGACGCTGCGGATCTCCGACGTCGGGATGCTCGTCGCCGCAGACAGCCCGGTGGCTTCGTCGCCCGCGGGTTTCCATGAGCCCACGGCCGTCTGCGCACCGTCCTTCGTCGTCACGACGATGTCGTAACTGTCGACGTCGCGCGACCAGTCCTTGGTGTACTCGCAAGCCCAGTTGAGCTCGGTGCCCCACTTCTTCTCCGTGACCGCGAGCTGGGCGGTGAGGCCGGCGCGCGACCCGGGCTGCATCGGCGCCATCGCCACCGTCTGCACGGATCCCGCGCGAGGGAAGACCGTCGCCCCCACGACTCCGCCGACGATCGCGAGCGCGGCCGCGACGGCGACCGCCACCGCGAGCCCGGTACGTCGCGATCGCCGCTGTCGCTTCGCCGCCGCCTGCGCCAGCGACGCGACGTTGTCGGGCCCAGCCTCGGCCGGCGCACCGCCGCTCGAGGTCGGTCAACGCCACGGCCTCGTCGCGGCTGAGCACGCTGAGAATGTCCGGCATCCCGGCCAGCTCGGCGAGCTCGGCGGAGCGCTGCGGGTTCGCCGCGAGATAGTTCTCGTAGGCCCGCCGGTCCTCGAGGTTCAACGCGCCGAGGACATAGGCGGCGTCCCACTCGGCAAGGTCGTCGGGTCTGTTGTCAGTCACGGACAACCCCCCTTTCCTGCAACGCAATTCGTAACGCGCGCAGCGCGTAGTGAAGTCTGGATTTGACCGTGCCCTCGGGAATCTGTTCCTGCTGGGCGATATCGGCCACGGTCTGGCCGAGGTAGTAGGCGCGCACGATGACGGTCCGGTGCTCCGGGGACAGCGACTTCAACGCGTCCGACAGGACCCACTTGTCGACCGCGGGCCCGATCGCGTCGAGCGACGGCCGCTCGGGAAGGTTGTCGCTCTGCAGTTCCCGGGTGAAGCGCGCACTGCGCCGGTCGTCGATCACGAGGTTGCGGGCGACGGTGAACAGCCACGCCCGCGCCGACTCGCTCGGCTGTTCCAGGACGTCGGGCTTGCGCCAGAGCCGCAGCAGCGACTCCTGCACCACGTCCTCGGCGAACGGCATGTCTCCCCTGGTCAGTCGCAGGACATAGCGCAGCAGGTCCCGACTGTGGGCGTCGTGGATCGCGCGCAACAGCGCCGCCCGATCAGGATCAGTCATGACACATGCACCCGTGCATTCCTCGCTCTCCGTCGTCGTCGCAAATCACAACGGAACACCAGCCCGGAATCGTTCAATCAACCGCGCGAACGTGGGTTACCCGCACACTAAATGCATGAAAAGCGTGCATCAATCCCACGCTCGCAGCATTTCTAGTCAAGCAGAGTGCGGACCACCGCGTCGGCCAAAAGTCGACCCGGATCGGTGAGGATCAGGCGGTCGCCGTCACGCGCCAGAAGCCCGTCCTCGATCACCGTCTGGGCCCGACGTCGTTCGGCCTCATTCAACGTGGCCACGGGCAGCCCGTCGCGCAACCGCACCCTCAACATGACGTCCTCGGTGTGCAGCGCGCCGGAGTCGAGCCGCTCGAAATCGGCCACCGGCAGTCGCCCGTCGGCCAGCGCCTGCGCATAGGCGTTGGGGTGCTTGACATTCCACCACCGGGTCGTGCCGACGTAACCGTGCGCGCCGGGCCCGGCGCCCCACCATTCGCCGCCGTTCCAGTAGCCGACGTTGTGCAGGCACTCACCGCCGGGCAGGCACCAGTTGGACACCTCATACCAGCCGAAACCCGCCGCCGACAGCCGCGCATCGATCAGTTCGTAGCGGTGCGCGAGCTCGTCGTTGTCGGGTGCGGAGACCTCACCGCGCCTGACCCGGCGCGCCAGCGCCGTGCCGTCCTCGACGACCAGGGCGTAGGCGGACACATGGTCGACGCGGGCCTCGACGGCGGCGTCCACCGAGCGCAGCAGGTCGTCGTCGGTCTCCCCGGGCGTGCCGTAGATCAGGTCGAGGTTCACGTGCTCGAAGCCGGCCGCGCGAGCATCACGCGCCGCGTCGAGCGCCCGTCCCGGCGAGTGCACCCGGTCCAGCACCGCGAGGACGTGCGGTGCCACCGACTGCATGCCGAGCGACACCCGGGTGAAGCCGGCCGTCCGCAGCTGCTCCAAGAGCTGCGGTGAGGTGGACTCGGGGTTCGCCTCGGTGGTGACCTCGGCCTCGGGAGCCAGGGTGAAGTGTTCGCGGACCGCATCGAGCACCGCCGCCAGAGCCGACCCGCCCAGCAGCGAGGGGGTCCCGCCGCCGACGAACACCGTGTTGACGGCGGGCGCGGACCCCAACCGATCGGCCGCCAGGGCCAGCTCGGCGCATACCGCTGCCAGCCACGCGTCGGGATTCGCACCGCCCAGCTCAGCGGGCGTGTAGGTGTTGAAGTCGCAGTAGCCGCAGCGGGCCGCGCAGAACGGCACGTGGATATAGATGCCGAACGCCCGGCCCGGCGTCGGCGCCAGGCCGGGGAGCTCGATGGCTGCCGCCCGGACGGTCATGCAGCCAGTCTCCCAGAGCGGTTAACCCGTCCTGGGCGCCGAACGTGAACTTATGTTCGAGAATCCCACTGAATATCGAGCACAAGCTCACGTTGGACGGCTCTCACCGCTCTTTCCGCTCACCGTGAGCGCAAATCTGGCCCGGTTAGGGCATATGTCGGTCTCCGTGGCACAATTGACGTCGTGATTGCCGCCCGCATCTACACCCACCGCGTCTCGCTGGTGGCGCGGCGGCACGTCGACTTCAAGCGCGTTTGTACCTGTTGTTGTCTGCCTTGACGTCGTAGACCTGCCCACCTGACTTTCAGCTGGCCGCCGGACCTGCGCCGCCGGACAGCCCCCCGGTGAGGATGCGCGATCCGGCTCCACAAAGGAGCCCAACCATATGACCACTGCAAAGCCCGTGAAACGCCCTCGCGGCGAGGGCCAGTGGGCGCTCGGCTACCGCGAGCCGCTCAACCCCAACGAACAGTTCAAGAAGGACGACGACGCGCTGAACGTGCGCGGCCGCATCGTCGACATCTACTCGAAGCAGGGCTTCGACAGCATCGACAAGCAGGATCTACGCGGCCGGATGCGCTGGATGGGCCTCTACACCCAGCGCGAGCAGGGCTACGACGGCACGTGGACGGGCGACGAGAACGCCGACGTCCTCGAGGCCAAGTACTTCATGATGCGGGTGCGCTGCGACGGCGGCGCCCTGAGCACGGGTGCGCTGCGCGTTCTCGGCGAGATCTCGACCGAATTCGGCCGCGACACCGCCGACATCAGCGACCGCGAGAACGTCCAGTACCACTGGATCCGCATCGAGGACGTGCCCGAGATCTGGGACCGGCTCGCCGCGGTCGGGTTGCAGACCACCGAGGCGTGCGGCGACTGCCCGCGCGTGGTGCTGGGCTCCCCGCTTGGCAGGCGAGTCGCTGGACGAGGTGCTCGACCCGACCTGGGCGGTCGACGAGATCGTCCGCCGCTACATCGGCAGTCCGGAACTCTCCAACCTGCCGCGCAAGTTCAAGACCGCGATCTCGGGCCTGCAGGACGTCGCCCACGAGGTCAACGACGTCGCGTTCATCGGCGTCAACCATCCCGAGCACGGCCCCGGCCTGGACCTGTGGGTGGGCGGGGGCCTGTCCACCAACCCGATGCTGGCCCAGCGGGTCGGCGCGTGGATCCCGCTGGAGGACGTGCCCGACGTCTGGGAGGGCGTGACGTCGGTGTTCCGGGACTACGGCTACCGGCGACTGCGTGCGAAGGCGCGCCTGAAGTTCCTGATCAAGGACTGGGGAATCGAGAAGTTCCGCCAGGTTCTCGAGGACGAATACCTCGGCCGCAAGCTGATCGACGGGCCAGCCCCCGAGCCGGTCAAGCACCCGATCGACCACGTCGGCATCCAGAAGCTCAAGAACGGTAAGAACGCGGTCGGGGTCGCGCCGATCGCGGGACGGGTGACCGGAACCATCCTGTCGAAGGTCGCCGACCTCGCGGAGGCGGCGGGTTCTGATCGAGTGCGGTTCACCCCGTACCAGAAGCTGGTCATCCTCGACATCGCGGACGACAAGCTCGACGAACTGGTCGCCGGCCTGGACGCACTCGGGCTGCCGTCGCGCCCGTCGGCGTGGCGCAAGAACCTGATGGCCTGCACCGGCATCGAGTACTGCAAGCTGTCGTTCGCCGAGACCCGCAACCGCGCGCAGGTGCTGGTGCCCGAGCTGGAGAAACGGCTCGAGGACATCAATGCGCAGCTCGATGTGCCGATCACGGTCAACATCAACGGCTGCCCCAACTCGTGCGCACGCATCCAGGTCGCCGACATCGGGTTCAAGGGTCAGATGATCGACGACGGCGACGGCCCCGTGGAGGGTTTCCAGGTGCATCTCGGCGGCAGCCTGGGTCTCGACAGCGGCTTCGGCCGCAAGCTGCGCCAGCACAAGGTGCTGTCCAGCGAGCTGGGCGACTACATCGACCGGGTTGTGCGCAATTTCGTGAAACAACGCGAGCAGGGTGAGCGTTTCGCTACGTGGGCAGTACGAGCAGACGAGGCGGATTTGCGATGAGCGCTTGCGCGAAGTGGGGGCACCACCCGGCCGAAGGCCAGGGGGACGGAGAGCAGCCATGACTGGCAATGCACCAGTGATGACCGACACAGAACTGCAGCAGCTGGCCGAGCGCGGAGCGGCCGAACTCGAGGGCGCAGGCGCCGACGAGCTGCTGCGCTGGACCGACGAGAACTTCGGCGGAAGCTATGTGGTGGCTTCCAACATGCAGGACGCGGTGCTCGTCGACCTGGCGGCTAAGGTGCGTCCCGGCGTTGACGTGCTGTTCCTCGACACGGGCTATCACTTCGTCGAGACGATCGGCACCCGCGATGCGGTCGAGGCGGTCTACGACATCAACGTCGTCAACGTCACGGCGGAGAACACCGTCCCCAAGCAGGATGAACTGTTCGGCAAGGATCTGTTCGCGCGCGAGCCGAACGAATGCTGCCGGATGCGCAAGGTCGAGCCGCTGGGTAAGGCGCTGCGCGGCTACACCGCATGGGTGACCGGTATCCGCCGGGTCGAGGCCCCGACCCGGGCCAACGCTCCGCTGATCAGCTGGGACAAGGCCTTCGGGCTGGTGAAGATCAACCCGATCGCGGCGTGGTCCGACGACGACATGCAGTCCTACATCGGCGCCAACGATGTCCTGGTGAACCCGCTTGTCTTCGAAGGCTATCCGTCGATCGGCTGCGCGCCGTGCACGGCTAAGCCCGTCGAGGGAGCGGACCCACGCAGTGGCCGCTGGTCGGGGCTGTCCAAGACGGAATGCGGATTGCACGCTTCGTGACACTGTCGCTTCCCACCCACCACCCGCTGGTACTCGCGGCCCACGGCAGCGTCGACCCACGGTCGGCGGCGGTGACGCACGCAGTGGCGGGCCGCATCCGCCGACTTCGGCCGTGGCTCGACGTCCGTCCGGCGTTTCTCGAGCGAACCGGCCCGAGCCTGAGCGACGTGCTGACCGATCTGGACGGCGATGCCGTCGTGGTGCCGTTTCTGCTGGCCGACGCCTTTCACGCCCGGGTCGACATCCCCTCGATGATCGAGGACGCCGGCGTCTCGGTGGAGCAGGCCGAGGTGCTGGGCGAGGATCCCGCGCTGTTGTCTGTGATGCGCCAGCGACTGGCCGAGACCGGAGTGTCTCCTGACGACGACGCCCTCGGCGTGATCGTCGTCGCCGTCGGCTCGTCGAACGAGGCCTCCAACGCGCGAACCGCGACGGTGGCGCGGGCTCTGAGGGCCGGGACCCGTTGGGCCGGAGCGCAGGTCGCGTTTGCGACCGGACCGCATCCCGGCGTGGCCGACGCCGCCGAACTCTTGAGAGCCGACGGCGCCGACCGCATGGTGATCGCCCCGTGGTTCCTGGCGCACGGCCTGATCACCGACCGGGTAGCGGCTGACGCTGCCGCACAAGGTATTTCGATGGCCCAGCCGCTCGGATCGCACAATCTGGTCGCCGCGACGGTGCTCGACCGTTTCGACGCCATCGGCGCCGGTCAACGCTTGGTGGCCTGAGCTCAGTCGTCGACACCGCGAGCCACCGCGGCAATAAATTCGCGGTGAGCCTAGATCTCCACTCGTCGACGACCAGCCGGTAGGAATACCGGAATGACCGCCGTGCCGTCTGACGACTCCTGCTGTCGCTGAACCATTTCCGTTTCGTCTCGGCAACAGAAGGTCGCTCACAGTGTCGGTGTTCGTAGATATCGCTCCCGGCGAGCCGCAAGTCGGCTCGCCGGCCGTCGTCGCGTCGGCGGGAAAATGGCGCGGCCGGATCACCCGTGCCGCACTGCCCCTGCTGTCGGTGGTCGTCTTCTTCATCGGTGTGGCAACTGGTGGCCGCCAGCGGAATCTGGAACCAGACGTTCGTGCCCTACCCGAGCACAGTGTGGCAGGCGTTCCTGGACGTCTCCAGCACCCATGACGGCGTCCGCGGTTATGCCGGATTCCTGCTGTCGGAGCACCTGTACATGACCCTGCGCCGCGTTCTCGCCGGCGTCGTGATCGGCGTGGCGCTGGGTGTGCTGCTCGGCCTGGTCATGGGGTCGGTCGCGTGGGTGCGCAGCGTGCTCGAACCGTGGCTGACGTTCCTGCGCGCACTGCCGCCGCTGGCCTACTTCTTCCTGCTGGTGATCTGGCTCGGCATCGACGAGGCACCCAAGATCACGCTGCTCGCCCTCGCGGCGCTGCCGCCCGCAGCCGTCGCCACCACAGCTGCGGTCGTCGCGGCACCCGTCGGGCTGCAGGAGGCCGCCCGCGCGCTGGGCGCCTCCCGCCGTGAGGTCATCCGCGACGTCGTCGTCCCGTCCGCACTGCCCGAGACGTTCACCGGCATCCGGTTGGCGGTCGGCATGGCGTACTCGTCGGTGGTCGCCGCGGAACTGTTCAACGGCATCCCCGGAATCGGCGGATTGGTCAAGGACGCAAGCAACTACAACAACACCCCGGTCGTGCTCGTCGGCATCTTCGCCATCGGCATCTCCGGCCTGATCATCGACAGTCTGCTTCGCGCCATCGAACGGCGCGCGGTCCCGTGGAGAGGAAAATTATGAGATTCAAAGCCGTATTCGCAGCGCTGGTGCTCGCCACGACGACGTTGGCCGGTTGCGCGGTGGAGCAGTCGGGTCAACAGGCCGACAGACCCACCATCCGCGTCGGCTACCAGACCTTCCCGAGCGGGGACCTCATCGTCAAGAACAACCGCTGGTTGGAGGAGGCGCTGCCCGACTACAACATCAAATGGACGAAGTTCGACTCCGGTGCCGACGTGAACACGGCGTTCATCGCCAAGGAACTCGACTTCGGCGCGCTGGGATCCAGTCCGGTGGCCCGCGGATTGTCGGCACCGCTGAACATCCCGTACAAGGTCGCATTCGTGCTCGACGTGGCCGGCGACAACGAGGCACTGGTGGCACGCAACGGCGCTGGCATCGACACCATCGCGCAGCTGAGGGGCAAGCGGGTCGCCACACCGTTCGCCTCGACGGCCCACTACAGCCTTCTCGCCGCCCTGTCGCAGAATGGGCTGTCCCCCAGCGATGTTCAGTTGGTCGATCTGCAGCCACAGGCGATCCTGGCCGCATGGGACCGCGGTGACATCGACGCCGCGTACACGTGGCTGCCGACGCTGGACGACCTGCGAAAGAGCGGCAAGGATCTGATCACCAGCCGACAACTCGCCAAGGAGGGTAAGCCGACACTGGATCTGGGCGCGGTGTCCGATGAGTTCGCGACCCAGCATCCGGAGGTCGTCGACATCTGGCGCCAGCAGGAGGCCCGTGCGTTGACACTGATCCACGAGGATCCCGCCGCGGCCGCCAAGGCCGTCGCCGCCGAGATCGGCCTGTCGCCCGAGGAGACGGAAGGTCAGATCAAGCAGGGAGTCTTCCTGACACCTGAACAGGTCGCATCGCCGGAATGGCTTGGTGCCGACGGCAAGCCGGGCAACATCGCCGCCAATCTGCAGAGTGCATCGCAGTTCCTCGCCGACCAGAAGCAGATCCCGTCGGCCGCACCCCTGCAGACGTTCCAGGACGCCATCTACACCAAGGGCCTGCCGAGTGTCCTCAGCCAGTGATCTGAAGGACGCCGCCAAGCGGACCGACAACGCAGCGATCCGGATCAGCGGAGTTTCCCACCGCTACGGCAGGGGACGCGACGAAGTCACCGCACTGGGTCCGGTCGACCTGAGCATCGACCCTGGTTCCTTCCTGGTTCTGGTCGGCGCATCGGGTTGCGGCAAGAGCACCCTGCTGCGGCTGCTTGCGGGCTTCGAATCCCCCAGCGAGGGCACGGTGGCGGTCTCGGGTACACCGCCGACACCGGGGGTGACCGCAGGCGTCGTGTTTCAGCAGCCGCGGCTCTTCCCGTGGCGCACGGTCGGCGGCAACGTCGACCTCGCGCTCAAGTACGCGAAGGTGCCGCGCGAACGACGGGCCGAGCGGCGCGACCAGCTGCTGTCCCGCGTCGGCCTGGAAGGCACTGCGGGCCGCAAGATCTGGGAGATCAGCGGCGGGCAGCAACAGCGCGTCGCCATCGCGCGGGCGCTGGCAGCCGAGACACCGCTGTTCCTGCTCGACGAGCCGTTCGCAGCGCTCGACGCGCTGACCCGGGAACGCCTGCAGGAGGACGTCCGTCAGGTCAGTGCGGAGTCCGGTCGCACCACCGTGTTCGTCACCCACAGCGCCGACGAGGCGGCCTTTCTCGGCTCGCGCATCGTGGTGCTGACCCGCCGGCCCGGACAGGTGGCACTCGACCTACCGGTCGACCTGCCCCGCACCGGCGTGGACGCCGACGAACTTCGGCGCTCACCGGAGTACACGGAAATACGCACCGAGGTGGGCCGAGCAGTGAAGGCCGCAGCCGCGTAATAAGACTCACGTTGACTTCAGATGTGGTGACCACCGCCGCTGAGCTCTAGCGTGCAGAAGACCTATCGACCCTCCATCGAAGGATGGCCCTCTGATGTCCGAAATCACCGCCGTTCCAGATGCTTTGAGGGATGAACCCTCCCTTCCAGCGCGGCAATTGCGCGGCAACCTCGGCGTGGCCTCCATCGTCTTCCTGGTGGTGGCCGCGGCCGCGCCGCTGGGCGTGATCGGTGGCGTCGTACCGCTGGGGCTCGCCTCGGGCAACGGAGCCGGCTTCCCGGCGACGTTCATCATCTCGACGGTGATCCTGCTGTTCTTCGCAGTCGGCTTCACCGCGATGACGCCGTATGTCGATGAGGCCGGCGCATTCTTCTCGTATGTCCGCAAGTCGTTGGGACTCCCGACGGGTATCGGCATCGCCTTCGTCGCGATTGTCAGTTACGTCGCCCTGGAAGCCGGCGTCTACGGCCTTCTCGGACCCGCCGGTGCCGCTGTGGTCGATCTGTTCGGCGGCCCGGCACTGCCGTGGTGGTTGTTCGCGGCAGTCGCATTCGCCGTCACGACCTTCCTCGGGTACCGCAACATCGAACTGTCCAGCAAGGTGCTCGGGGTTCTGCTGAGCGCCGAGATCGCGATCGTCGTCATACTCGATCTTGTCATCGTCGCCCGGGGCGGTGACCACGGGCTGTCGACCGGCATCGTCAACCCGAGCGCCATCCAGTCCGGATCACTGGGCATCGGACTGCTTTTCGCGATCATCAGCTACGTCGGCTTCGAGGCGACGGCCATCTTCCGCGACGAAGCCCGCACCCCCGAACGCACCATCCCACGCGCCACCTACGTCGCGCTGATCCTGATCGGCGTGTTCTACGCAATCACCAGCTGGGCGTTGATCTCCGGCTGGGGTGACGACGAGGCGGTGCAGCGCGCCACCGATTCGGGCGGCACGTTCCTCGGTGACACCGCGCAGCGCTACATCGGCGTCGTCGGCGCCGACATCATCACGGTGCTGTACTTCACCAGTCTGTTCGCCTGCATCCTGGCGTTCCATACTGTCGCATCGCGCTACCTTTTCGCTCTGTCGCAGCGCGACGTCCTACCGGAGTCGCTGAGCCGGCCCCACCCCAAACACGGTTCCCCGCATCGGGCGTCACTGTGGATATCCGGCGTCGTCGCGATCAGCGTCGTGCTGGCCGTGGTGTTCAAGCTCGACCCTGCCGCGCAGTTCTACACCTGGTTCGCCGGTGCCACCACCGTCGGCGTGATCGTCCTGCTGATCGCGACCAGCGTGGCGGTGCTCGTGTATTTCGGCAAGGACCGGCGCGGCCATTCGCAGTGGCGGGTCCGCATCGCCCCGGCGCTCGGCCTGCTCGGTCTGCTCGGATCGCTGGTCCTCATCCTCGCCAATCTCGACACCCTTGTCGGCGGCTCCAGCATCCTGGCGTGGGTCATCGTCGGATTGCTCGTCGTTGCCTTCGCGGTCGGCGCCGTCGTCGGGACCCGGGTGCGCGACAACACGGTCGGGCTGTCATGACGCGCACCGTCAACGCACCCACCTTGCAGGCCACCACGTCGGCTCCTGAGCGCGAACTGCGCCATGGGCTCGGCGACGGGTCGCTCGCCGAGATCGAGGTGGCATGGAGTGACCCGTTCGGCCATGCGCAGGGCAAGCGGATCCCGGCCTCGCAGTTCCTGAACCGCGCGGTGGGCGCCGGATTCGCCTTCTGCGAAGCGTCTCTGGGCTGGAACACCGACGGCACCGTGATCGACTCGCTACGGCTGACCAACTGGGTCGGCGGGTATCCCGACGTGTCCGCCGTGCCGGATTTGTCCACTTATCGGCCGTTGCCGTGGCGTCCCCGAGTCGGTCATGTCATCTCCGATATCGTTGCGCACGACCGCAGCCCGTCGCTGCTGGATCCGCGCGCGGTGCTCAAGAAGGTGATCGCGCGACTGGCCTCGCTCGGCTACACCGCGAAAATCGGCGTGGAGTTCGAGCTGTATCTGCTCGACCCCGACGGCTCACCTTTTCAGGACGACATCCACGCCTACTCGCTGGAGAACGCCAACGCGCTCGACCCGTTGCTCAGCGACCTCTACGAGACATTGGGCGCCTTCACGCGTCTGGAGGGCATTCAAACCGAGTACGGTCCCGGTCAGATCGAGACGAACCTGGTCTACACCGACGCGCTGGAAGCCGCAGACGATGCCGTCCGGCTCAAGTACGCCACCAAGGAGGTGGCCCGAAAGCACGGCAAGATCGCCAGTTTCATGCCGAAGCCGTTCACCGAGCACTCCGGCAGCTCCCAGCACCTGCACATCTCACTCTGGCGTGGCGACGAACCCGCCTTTGCTCCGGATGACGGCGCCGAGAACCAGACCGCCCTGCATGCGATCGCGGGCCTGCTCGAACACCTTCCGTCGATCACGTTGTTCGGGGCGCACTCGGTGAATGCCTATCGGCGCTTCGCTCCCGACTCGTTCGCGCCCGCGACCGTGACATGGAGCCGCGACAACCGCAGTGCCGCAGTGCGGTCGCTGGTGGAGGCCGACCCGTCGGCCACCCGGATCGAACTGCGCAGCGGTGCATCCGACGCCAATCCGTACTGGCTGATCGCCTCGGCGTTGGCGGCGGTGATCGCCGGACTGGAGAGCAAGGCCACCCCACCGCCTGCGCAGGGCGGCAACCTGTACACCAAGGGGGTTCCGCTGCCCGAATCACTCGGTGTAGCACTGGAACTGGCCACCCGCGACGACACCATATCCGACATCCTCGGCGTCGACTCGGTGCTCGACTTCGCGGCGTTGGCCCGCAGTGAATGGGCGGAGTACTCGAAAGAGGTCAGCGACTGGGAACGCCGGCGCTACCTGGCCCGGTCGTGACCACGCCGCGGTTCGGGGTGTGGGCGCCGGTCTACGGCAACCACGGCGCGCGCCTGCACCCGCACGATGCGCCCGACGCGAGCTACCGCCGCACCCGCGATCTGCTGCTGCGTGCCGAGGCGGCCGGGTTCGATTCCACGCTGTTGGCACAGCATGTCATCCACCCGAGCAATACCGAGGACGACGTGCTCGAGACGTGGTCGACGTTGGCGGCGCTCGCCGAGGCCACGTCGCGCATCGAGTTGATCGGCGCGGTCAAGCCGCTGCTGTTCAATCCGCTGGTCTTCGCGAAGATCGCCGCCAACATCGCCGACATCGCCGAGGGCCGACTGTCCGTCAACCTGGTGACCGGGTGGTTCCTGCCCGAATTGGAGGGACTCGGTCTGGACCCCCTCGATCACGATGACAGGTATGCGTATTCGCGCGAATGGCTGGCGGTCGTCACCCAACTGTGGGCGGGCAAGCACGTCGCGATCGGTGACCGTGGCGGCCAGCCTGCCTTGATCCGGCCCGCGCCCGCCGACCCACCACCGCTCTACGTCGGCGGCGAATCGGAGCCCGGCCGAGCACTCGCATCCGAATACGCGGATGTCTTCTTCATCAACGGCCGGCCACTGCTCGAAACCATGGACGTCATCGACGATCTGCGGGCCCGGCCGCGAGACGGTGCAGCACTGCGATTCGGCCTGTCCGCCTTCGTGATAGCGCGCGAGACGGAGGCGGAGGCGATTGCGGAGTTGGACTATCTGCAATCCCTCAGCGACGCGGAGAGCCGACCCGAGATCGCCGGCGGCACCGACCCGAAGACTCAGATGTACAAGGTGCTGTCCGGCACCAAGCGCATCGGCTCCAACGGCGGCACACTGGCCGGTCTGGTCGGCAGCTACGACCAGATAGTCGAGCGCCTCCACGTGTTCCATGACGCCGGCGTCGAACTGTTCATGCTCCAGTTCCAGCCCATCGAGAACGAGCTCGACCGGTTCGCGGACAAGATCATTCCCCACTTCCGATGAGCATGGAGCCGCTATGACCGTCACACACGAAGCAGTTGCCGCGCGAAAGCCGTTCACCACCAAGCCACTCGGTGGGGCGGTCGACGAGCGGCTGGCCCGGCTTCCCGAGATCGTGGCGTCGCTGCGGCACGACGATCCCGCCGCTGAACGCGAGCGGGTGCTGCAGTACGACGCCGTCGAAGCGATCCGCCGGGCGGGCGTGCTGGGACTGCGCGTACCGGCGGAGTTCGGTGGACCCGGTGGCAGGGTGCGCGACGTTCTCGTCGCGGTAATCCAGATCGGGCGCGGCAGTTCCAATGTCGCGCAGGCACTTCGCGCGCACTTCGGATTCTCCGAGCGTCTGCTGAGCAACCGTGCGACGTCCGACGAACGCGCCGAGTGGTTCCCGCGAGTCAACGCAGGTGTCGTCGTCGGCAATGCGATCACGGACGGGGCAGGGCGGACCCCGTCGAGCGCGGACACCAAGGTCCTGCCCGACACCGCAGGCGTACTGCGACTCAACGGCTACAAGTTCTACTCGACGGGCACCCTGTTCGCCGATGTGGTGGCAGTGTCGGCAGTGGACGCCAACGGTCTCGACGTGCAGGCGATCATTCCCGTGGAGCGGGCCGGGGTCGAATTGTTCGACGACTGGGACGGATTCGGTCAGCGCACCACCGCCAGCGGCGGAACGCGATTCACCGAGGTCGAAGTCATGCCCCACGAAGTCGTCACGGTGTCCGACGGCACCCGGCTCGGGCACGCGACCGCGTTCCTGCAGTTGTATCTCGCGGCGGTGGCTGTCGGCATCGCCCACGCGGTTTTCGATGACGCCGTCGACTACGTGCGCACGAAGGCCCGTCCGGCCTCCCACTCGGTCGCCGACACCGCCGACGCCGACCCGTTCATATTGCAGGCCGTCGGTGAGATCTCGGCCGCCGCAGCGTCGGCCGAGGCCGTCGTGCTGGCGGCCGCCGACGCGATCGACCGACTGGTGGATCAAGGCCGCCGCAGCGACCCCGAACACGTCGCCGAGGTCGCTGTGACCGTCGCGAAGGCGCAACTGGTCGCCGAGCGGTTGACGATCTCGGCGGCGGAGCGACTCTTCGACACCGGCGGGGCGTCGGCCACCGCACGCGCGCTGAACCTGGACCGGCACTGGCGCAACGCGCGAACCGTGGCTACCCACAGTCCGTTGGCGTACAAGGCATATGCGGCGGGCAACTACGCCGTCAACGGCGTCTGGCCGCCGACCAACGGCTACTTCTGAGTCACCCGCCTCCACACCCGCCGCCGCAGCCGGCATTGCCGCCGCCGCTACCGCCTGCTGACCAACGCTTCTTGAGTTCCTCTTGCTCTTCGGGCGTCAGGCGGTCGACCCGGCGGGAGTAATAGAGGCACGTCACCGTGGCGACAGCAGCCACGGTCAATAGGATGATGCACCCGAGAACCGTGTCGCTCATGCGCAGATGTTAGGCGCGAAAGACGCAAAAGCGTACAAATCGACGCCCTCGGTAGCAGATTCTCTGTCTGCCCCGAAGACGTCAGGCCTTGGTCAGCGTCTCGTCCTCGTCGGCGGAATCCACCTCGGACATCGTCGGCGCCGCCGGGCAACTCGGGGACGCGGGTCGCCCGGACATAGACTGTGTCACCCTCTTTGAGCCCGAGCGCCTCGGCATCGCCGCGGGTAATCTGCGCGGTGAAGGACGTCCTGTCCGCCGCGCTGGTCAGTTCCACCCGAACCTCGAAGCCCAGCATGACGATTCGATTGATGGTCGCCCGCAGCACGCCGGTGGCCTGGACGGAATGGTCGCTGTTGGCAATCGCCATATCGGGATTGCGGCCGACACGAATATCGTGGGGCCGCACCAATATTCCGTTCAACGACGACACCGCGCCCAAGAACGACATCACGAATGCGTTCGCCGGCGAGTCGTAGACCTCGGTCGGCGAACCGACCTGCTCGATACGGCCCTTGTTGAGCACCGCGATCCGGTCGGCGACGTCGAGGGCCTCCGCCTGGTCATGCGTGACGAGAACAGTCGTGACGTGTACCTCGTCGTGCAGTCGGCGCAGCCAGGCCCGCAGGTCTTCACGGACTTTGGCGTCGAGCGCGCCGAACGGCTCATCGAGCAACAACACCTGCGGGTCGACGGCGAGCGCGCGAGCGAGCGCCATGCGCTGACGCTGGCCGCCCGACAGCTGGTTGGGATACCGGGTCTGAAATCCACTGAGCCCGACGACTTCCAGGAGGTTGTCGACCTTCTCCTTGACCTCGGACTTCGGTCGCTTGCGGATCTTGAGGCCGAACGCGACGTTGTCGCGCACGGTGAGATGCTTGAATGCCGCGTAATGCTGGAACACGAACCCGATACCACGCCGCTGGGGCGGCACGCCTGTCACGTCGCGGCCGTTGATCGTGATCGTGCCGGTGTCGGGTTGATCGAGACCCGCGATAGCCCGCAGCAGCGTGGACTTTCCGGAACCGCTTGGCCCCAGCAGCGCCGTCAATGAACCCGACGGCACGTCGAAGTCGACATTGTCCAGCGCAGCGAAGTCGCCATAGTGTTTGTTCGCGCCCCGCACAGTGATCGCAGTGGTCATGTCGTGTCTCCTTAAGCCTTGGCGGCGCGTGCTCGTCGGGCGTCGAGGATCACCTGAGCGATCAAGACGATCACCGCCACCGTCATCAGCAGCGTGGACACGGCGTAAGCACCGTACTCCGCGCCGCGGTTGTATCTGTCCGCCACCAACAGTGTGAGGGTCTGCGACGTTCCCGGCAGGTTGGATGACACCATGATGACCGCGCCGAACTCGCCGAGGGTACGCGCAATCGTGAGGACGATGCCGTATGTCAGCCCCCACCGGATCGATGGCAGCGTGATACGCCAGAACGTCTGCCACCACTGCGATCCCAGCGTGGACGCCGCCTCTTCCTGATCGGTGCCGATCTCGTGCAGCACCGGTTCGACTTCGCGGATCACGAACGGAACCGTGACGAAGATGCTGGCCAACACGATGCCGGGAAAGCCGAAGATGATCTTGAACCCGAGGTTGTTCTCGACGAACCCGAACAGCCCCGCCGAGCCCCACAGCAGGATCAGCGCAACACCGACGACCACCGGCGACACGGCGAAAGGAAGGTCGATGACGGCCTGCAGAGCGCTCTTGCCCCGGAACTTGTTGCGCGCCAGCACCAGAGCGGTCGGCACCCCGAACAACACGTTCAGCGGCACCACGATGGCCACGACCAGTAGAGAAAGCTGGAGAGCAGACAGCGCCGCCGGAGTGGTGATCGATTCGAAGAACGCCCCGACGCCAGGCGTGAAGGTGCGCCAGAGAATGAGCCCGACCGGCACGATCACCAGAATGGTGATGTAGGCCAGCGCAAGATAGCGCAGCAGGTGTTTGACGGCCGGCGTCAGGGTCATTGCGCCAACTCCTCCCGCTTGGCGGCGCGCGAACCGACTGCGCGCAGGATGAACAGCACCACGAACGAGATGACCAGCAGGACAATCGAAATGGCGGCGGCGCCGGTACGGTCATCGTTTTCGATCAGCGTTCTGATCCACTGCGAGGACACCTCGGTTTCGCCGGGCACGGCACCACCGATCAGCACCACCGAGCCGAATTCGCCGATCGCGCGGGAGAAGGCCAGGCCGGCACCGGAGAGCAGTGAGGGCAGCAGCGCGGGCAGGATCACCCTGGTGAAGATGGTCCAGTTGTTGGCGCCCAGCGAGGCTGCGGCTTCCTCGGTCTCGCGGTCCAGTTCAAGCAGCACCGGCTGAACCGAACGCACGACGAAGGGTAGCGTGACGAACAGCAACGCGACACCGATGCCCCACTTGGTGTGCTGCAGATGCAGGTCGACCGGACTGGCCGGTCCGTAGAGCGCCAGCATGACCAGGCTGGCGACGATCGTCGGCAACGCGAACGGCAGGTCGATCACCGAATCGACGAGTCGCTTGCCGGGGAAGTCGTCGCGCGTCAGAACCCACGCAACCAGGAGGCCGAAGACCAGGTTGATCAGCGTGACCCCGATCGAGACGGTCAGCGTCACCCGAAACGACTCCAGGGCCGCATTCGACGTGACGGCCAGCCAGAACGCCTGCCACCCGCCGCCCGCGGACTGCCACACGATCGCCGCCAGCGGTAGCAATACGATGACGCTCAGCCAGATCGATGCGGCGCCGACGCGCAGCGACGTCGTGCCGTAGCGCCCACTGAAGCGCCCGGGCGCCCGACCGTTGTCTCCGCCGTTGCCGTCGGTGAGTTCGGGCCGGGTCGCCTCAGGATCGAGCGCAGCTGTCATCCAGTCGCCTGCTTGTAGATCTTTGTGATGGAACCGTTCTCCTTGTCGAACAGGGCGGGGTCGACCTCGCTCCAACCGCCGAGATCAGCGATCGTCCACAGCTTCTGCGGCGTCGGGAAATCGGTGGCGAAGTCCTCGGCGACCGCGGGGTCGACAGGGCGGAAGCCCGCCTGCGCCCAGATCTTCTGCCCCTCGGGCGTGTACAGGAAGTTCTTCAGCGCGTTGGCCTGGTCCTGGTGTGCACTCGAGGTGACCACCGCGACCGGGTTCTCGATCTTGAAGGTCTGCGGCGGGTTGATGTGCTCGACCGGCTTGCCCTGCCGCTCGACGTTGATCGCCTCGTTCTCATAGCTGAGCAACACGTCACCGGTGCCCTGCAGGAAGACGTCGGTGGCCTCACGACCGGACCCGGGACGAGTCTTGATGTGCTCGCTGACGAGCTTGGTCACATAGTCCAGGCCGGCCTGGGTGTTCTGGCCACCATTGCTCTTGGCGGCGTACGGCGCCAGCAGGTTCCACTTGGCCGAACCGGAGCTCAGCGGACTCGGCGTGACGACCTCGATCCCCGGCTGCAAGCAGGTCGTCCCAGTCCTTGATGTTCTTCGGGTTGCCCTTGCGGACGACCAACGACACGACCGATCCGAACGGGATGCCCTGGGTGGCGTCGGTGTTCCAGTCCTTGGCCACCTTGTCCGCCTTGACCAGGCGGGTGATGTCGGGTTCCACCGAGAAGTTGACGATGTCGGCGGGCTTGCCGTCGACGACGGCACGTGACTGATCACCAGATGCGCCGTAAGACGTGGTGACCGCGACACCCTTGCCCTCCTCGGTGGCCGCGAACGCCGGGATGATCTTGCTCCAGCCTGGCTCGGGCACGGCGTAGGCGACAAGGGTCAACGTTGTGTCGGCCGCAGGCTGGTCACCCCCTCCGGCGACGTCGCTGGACCCGCCGCCGCACGCGGCGAGCAGAGTGGCCGCGGTGGCCAGCACGGTGGCGTTTCGCCAGGACTTTCGGAAGTTGAGCATTGGTGACCTTTCCTTGCGGGAATTTGGGGGGGTTCCGTCACGACGGCAGGGCTCTGGATCAGTATTTGCGCATAGTCAGCCGCTACCGATACCAAACCGCGGACGGGTATGGAGTCAGCGACAACAACAGACGTCAGCGACGGCGGTGAAACCCACGGCGATGAGGGCCAAGACGTGGCCGCTCTTGTTGCCGGTTGCCGTTCGCATGGCGCGAAGAATAACAGAGTTCGGGGGCGCCGCTCAGTTGGGCCTTAGCCGACTTAACGAGTTAGCAGCCACGTGACGAGCACCAGCACCACGAGGATGACGAGCACCAACGTCACCCTCGACCGCGGCATTCCGCCGCTCACTCGACGTCCTCGTCTGAGTGACGGACGCGGCGCAACACCCGAATGCCGTTGCCCAAGGCGCCGTCCAGCAGCATGGCCACCCCGTAGGCCAACGCCAGCACAACCGGCATCACCACGGCGGTCTGGACGACAAACGGCAGGCCGGAGAGCCAGAGCTCAACACCGTCCCACCAATTGAGGAAGCCGCCCATCCAGCCAGACTATTCGATGCGAAAATGGGCGGGTGCCGGCTGACGGAGACAGCACAGACAGCACCACCTGCATCGTCGCCGGCGGCGGCCCCGCGGGAATCATGCTCGGCCTGCTGCTCGCCCGCGCAGGTGTGGACGTCACCGTCATGGAGAAGCACGCCGATTTCCTGCGCGATTTCCGCGGCGACACCGTGCACGCCAGCACCCTGCGCCTGCTCGACGAACTGGGGCTGGCCGCGGAATTCGCAGCGATGCCGCACCGCGAGATCGATACCCTGACGATGAGCGTCCAGGGCACCGAGGTGAGCATCGATCTGAGCCGAATCCCCGGGCCACACAAGCACATTGCGCTGGTTCCACAGTGGGATTTCCTCGAGCTGCTCGCGGCCGCAGCCGAGAAGGAGCCGACATTCCGGCTTCTGCGTAGCACCGAGGTGCTCGGGCCGATAATGCGCGCAGGCACGCGGAAAGACACAGTGATCGGTGTCAGTTACCGCGGCGCCGACGGGCAGGTCCGGGAGATGCGCGCGGCGCTGACCGTCGCGTGCGACGGCCGCTCGTCGACCCTACGCAGCGCCATGGATCTGCGGCCGAGGAGCTTCGGCGCCCCCATGGACGTGTGGTGGTTTCGGCTGCCGCGCGACACCGACGACCCGCACGGCCTGGCCGGTGTGCTCGGCGCCGGGGCCGCGCAGATCGTCATCGACCGCGGCGACTACTACCAGTGCGCCTACGTCATCCCCAAGGGCCGCGACGCGCAGCTGCGCGCGCAGGGCATCGAGGTGCTGCACCGCGGTGTGGTGGCCCTGGTGCCGTGGCTGGCCGGCCACATCTGCGCGCTAACGTCCTTCGACGAGGTCAAGCTGCTCGACGTGCAGCTCAACCGGCTCCGGCGGTGGTACACCGACGGTCTGCTGCTGATCGGCGACGCCGCGCACGCGATGTCCCCGGTCGGCGGCGTGGGGATCAACCTCGCGGTCGCCGACGCCGTCGCGGCCGCCCGGATCCTGGCAGGTCCGCTGCGCACGGGCACCCTCTCCACCCGGCACCTGGCCCGCGTCCAGGCCCGGCGATGGGTACCTGCGGCGCTGATCCAGGCCGTGCAACGGCTGGTCCAAAGCCGGGTCATCGCGGTGGCCGTGTCGTCCACCGGGCAGGCCAAACCGCCGCTGCTGGTGCGGATCGCGGCACGGTTTCGGCCGCTGCGCACCGCGGCCGGATACGGGATCGCGATCGGCCCGCTTCCCGAACACGTGCCGGAGTTTGCCCGCCGCTGATCGCAAGCCCACTGGCCACGCATGTCATAAGTGGACGCCGGGCAGGTCGGCGGTCGATGATGTCCGCATGGTTCTGCAACACACCGAGGCCTCCGACGGGTCATCCAAGGCCGAGTTCGAGACCCCGTTGACCGTGACGGCCCCGGTGCCCTACACCTCCGGCGGCTCGTTGCGGAACCCGTTTCCTCCGATCGCCGACTACGCGTTCCTGTCGGACTGCGAGACGACCTGCCTGATCTCCTCGGCAGGTTCGGTGGAATGGCTGTGCGTCCCGCGCCCGGACTCCCCCAGCGTGTTCGGCGCGATCCTGGACCGCGGCGCCGGCCATTTCCGCCTCGCGCCCTACGGGGTGACGGTGCCCGCCGCACGCCGCTACCTGCCGGGCAGCCTGATCCTTGAAACGACGTGGCAGACCCACACCGGCTGGATGATCGTGCGCGACGCGCTGGTCATGGGTCCCTGGCATGACATCGAAGCCCGGTCGCGCACACATCGGCGCACCCCGATGGACTGGGACGCCGAGCACATCCTGCTGCGCACCGTGCGATGTGTGAGCGGCACCGTCGAGTTGGTGATGAACGCCGAGCCGGCGTTCGACTACCACCGCATCCCCGCCACGTGGGAGTACTCGGCCCAGGCCTACGGCGAGGCGATCGCCCGGGCCAGCCGCGACCCCGACGCGCATCCGACCATGCGGCTGACCACGAACCTGCGACTGGGTCTGGAGGGCCACGAGGCCCGGGCACGTACCCGGATGAAGGAGGGCGACAACGCCTACGTCGCGCTGAGTTGGTCCAAGCATCCGGCGCCGCAGACGTATGACGAGGCCGCCGACAAGATGTGGGCGACAAGTGAGTGCTGGCGGCAGTGGATCAACATCGGCGACTTCCCCGATCACCCATGGCGGGCGTACCTGCAGCGCAGTGCGTTGACTCTCAAGGGCCTGACCTACTCGCCGACCGGTGCCCTGCTGGCCGCCCCCACCACATCGCTGCCGGAAACCCCTCAGGGCGAACGAAATTGGGACTACCGCTACGCCTGGGTTCGCGACTCGACATTCGCGTTGTGGGGCCTGTACACGTTGGGCCTGGACCGCGAGGCCGACGACTTCTTCGCGTTCATCGCCGACGTCTCCGGCGCCAACAACGGTGAACGCCACCCGCTTCAGGTGATGTATGCCGTCGGCGGCGAACGCAGCCTCGTCGAGGAGGAACTGCACCACCTCTCCGGCTACGACAACGCCCGCCCCGTGCGGATCGGCAACGGCGCCTACGACCAGATGCAGCACGACATCTGGGGCACGATGCTCGATTCGGTGTACCTGCACGCCAAGTCGCGCGAACAGATCTCCGACACGCTGTGGCCGGTGCTCAAGCAACAGGTCGAGGAAGCGATGAAGCACTGGAAGGAACCCGACCGCGGGATCTGGGAGGTGCGCGGCGAGCCGCAGCACTTCACCTCCAGCAAGATCATGTGTTGGGTCGCCCTGGACCGCGGCTCCAAGCTCGCCGAGTTGCAGGGCGAGAAATCCTACGCGCAGCAATGGCGCGTCATCGCCGAGGAGATCAAGGCCGACATCCTCAAGAACGGTGTGGACTCCCGCGGCGTACTCACCCAGCGGTACGGCGACGACGCGCTGGACGCGTCGCTGCTGCTGGCGGTGCTGACCCGTTTCCTGCCCGCCGACGACCCGCGAGTGCGCGCAACGGTTCTCGCGATCGCCGACGAGCTGACCGAGGAGGGCCTGGTGCTGCGGTACCGCGTCGAGGAGACCGACGACGGGCTGTCGGGCGAAGAAGGCACCTTCACAATCTGCTCGTTCTGGCTGGTGTCGGCGCTGGTCGAGATCGGCGAGTTCAGCCGCGCCAAGCACCTGTGCGAGCGACTGTTGTCGTTCGCGAGCCCGCTGCACCTGTACGCAGAGGAGATCGAACCGCGCACCGGCAGACA